>NZ_JBHJVF010000012.1:0-207855 GCF_042264145.1 Streptomyces sp. NPDC056144
CCCGGGCCCGGCCCCCCGCCCCCCCCCCGGGGGGCCCGGCCCCCGCGCCGCATGTCCGGGTCAGGAAGCGCCGGGCGGGCGGTGGTGGGCGGCGATCCCGAAGCGGCCCTGTTCGCCGTGAGAGGAGTCGACCGGGCGCAGCAAGGAGACCGACGAGATCACCTGCTCGTCGGCGGGCTTCTCGGCCGCTTCGAGTTCGGCCAGGTCAGCGGCGGAGACGAGGGCGACGAGCGGCTTCCCGTGCCGGGTCACGACCACGCGCTCGCCGCCGTACACGACGCGGTTGATGAGGTCGGCGAGCTCAGCCCGCGCTTGCGTCACCGGAATCTCGTAGGTCATGCTCGCCATCTTACGGAATGTACGTCCTGTACATTTTCGACAGGTGCTCGACAGATGGAGGTGTGCACCCATGGACGCTCGCCACGTTCTGCCCGAGTTCACGGAGCGGACCGGCTTCGGAACACGGACCCTCGACCCGTACTCCAAGCTCCTCGACGCCCGGATCGTCTTCCTCGGCACGCCGATCGACGAGACCTCGTCCAACGACGTCATCGCCCAGCTCCTGTACCTGGACCACGCCGAGCCCGGCCGGGACATCGCGCTCTACATCAACTCCCCCGGCGGCTCGGTCACCGCCATGAGCGCCGTGTACGACACCATGTGGTCGCTCCACAGCGACGTGGAGACCACCTGCCTCGGCCAGGCCTGCGACACCGCCGCCGTCCTGCTCGCCGCCGGGACCCCGGGGAAGCGGCTGATCCTGCCCGGCGCCCGGGTCACCCTCCGGGAACCGGCGCTGGACGAGCCCGCCCAGGGGCAGCCGAGCGACCTCGGCATCGCGGCCGGCGAGCTGCTGCGGCAGCGCGGGCTGGTCGCGGGGATGCTCGCCGAGCACGCGGGCCGGGACCGGGAGCGGATCGACGCCGACCTCGCGCGGCTGACCGTCCTCGACGCCCCGGCGGCGGTCGCGTACGGCCCGGCGGACCACGTGGTGACGGGCCGCGGCGCCGTCGGCGGCGGGGCGGGGCGGTGAGGCTGCCGTGGTTCCGGAGCTCCCGCCGTTGCCGGCCCTGACCCGGGCCGAGGGTGAACTCGTCGACGCGTACCTCGAAGTCGTCGATCTCCTGGGGAGGATCAATCCATCCAGAGGTACACATACCTATGGGGCGCTGCGTGCCGCTCAGGCCCTGGTCGGGCGGGCGCAGGCCCTGCGCGAGGCGCTGACGCTCATGCATATGCGGGGCGAGAGCGAGGTGCACGCGGACACGTTGGCGCGGGCGCTACGGGTGTTGGACGGAGAGCGACGGGCCGGCCGGGTCACCGTCCCCCGGGATCGGGCGAGTTGACGTCAGGGCGTGTCGTGTCGAGGTCCGGACGGCCGACGGGCATCGCAGAATCGCTCCCCCATTCGGCGTAGTCATCGCTGCGTCACCGCACGGGAGTGAGTTGCGCAACCGATGTACGCATTTGGCGGAATCGAACGTTCCATCGCTGGTGCGCGGCTCGTCGGCCAAACATACAGAGATCACAAAGGCTGCTTGTCCACCCGTATGGAGCAGTCGTGATGAGCCTCACATAAGGTCGTTTCAGCTCGGAATTCGCCCATGTCGTAGGTCAAGATCCTCGACGACGACAAGCCCCCGCCGCCGCGGCGGGGCGGTCCGGGCGGACGCCGAGTCCTGCCGCTGCCCCGGATGACTGGTCGACAGGAGTGGTTCGGCAGGAGTGGAGGACCCAGGCAGTACGGGACGTACGCGCTGTTTCGACGGCGTGGTCGTCCCTTGGGGTGAAGCCGCGCGAGCGGCCGGGCATCTTCGCCTGCCCGAACCCGACAGGTCATCCTTCACAGGCGGCTGACGAAGGGTTGCGCATGACCGCGCAGATGCACGTCCCGTCCCTGCTGTCCCGGGCCGGAGCCGTCTCGGCTCTCACCCTCGCCGCCGTCGGCGGCACGCTGTTCGCACCAGGTGCGGCACCGGAGGCCCAGGCGGCAACGGCACACGCGAACAAGGCACTGAGCGTCGCGGCGGCCAAGAAGGGCTCGCCCTACCGATGGGGAGCCGTCGGACCCACCCGGTTCGACTGCTCCGGGCTCACGCTCTACGCGTACAAGAAGGCGGGCAAGTCGCTGCCCCGTACCGCGCAGCAGCAGTACAACAAGACCCGGCACATTTCCAAGGCCAGCAGGCAGAAGGGGGACCTGGTCTTCTTCCACTCCGGCGGAAGGGTCTACCACGTCGGCATCTACGCCGGCAGCGGCAAGATCTGGCACTCGCCCAAGACGGGCTCCTGGGTCAAGCTCGACAGAATCTGGTCGTCGAAAGTCTACTACGGCCGCGTCCGCTGATCCCTGAGCGGTAGCCCGTAGGACCGGGGGTGCGGTGGCGCCGCCGCACCCCCGCCTCCGGCGCGTACCCGTGAGACCCTGATCCGGCCTGATCCGGCCTGATCGGCAAGACGCCCCCTACACGCTCGCCGCCAGGGACGCCGTCCACGGCAGCGTGATCCACACCGTCTTGCCGCCCTCCTCCGTCGGAGTCACCGAGAGGCGGCCCCCGGCCTCCGCCGCCAGGACCCTGATGATGACCATGCCGCGGCCGTTGTCCTGCTGGACCGCCGCCGGCAGCCGCCGGGGCCAGCGCGGGTGGCTGTCGGTCACGCCGATGTGCAGCCGCTCCCCCCGTTCCAGCCTGAGGTCGACGGTGAACGTCGGCGACTGCCCGAAGGTGTGCTGGACCGCGTTGGTGGCCAGCTCCGAGACGATCAGCCGGATCGAGTCCGCGCTCTCCGCGCCGTCGTCGAGCCCCCAGTCGCCGAGCACCTCCGCGACGTACTGCCGTGCCGTGCGCACCGAGGCCGGATCGCTCGGCAGCGTGACGGATGCTTCCTGATGGTCTGCCATGGCGACGCTGTCCCTTTCCCACCCGGGACATCGCCCGGGACCCGCTTCGCGCCCGGATTGCGCTTCGCGTCAGAGTGCCACCGATGGTGCCGCCCCGAGCGGTGTTCCACCACGATATGTACGCATCTATCGCCCGAAGCGGTGAACTCCGTGACGGTTCAACGCTCTTGGGGTGCCGTCCGCAGGATCGTCGCGACCGCCCCCCGGATCTCCGCGTCCGTCAGGTCCGCGCGGGCCGTGAGCCGCAGCCGCGAGATGCCGTCCGGGACGGACGGGGGCCGGAAGCACCCGACGGCCAGGCCCTGTTCCCGGCAGTCCGCCGCCCACCGCAGCGCCGCCTCGGGCGAGGGCGCGCGGACCGAGACGACGGCCGCGTCCGGGCGCGCGGCGGTGAGACCGGCCGCCGTGAGGAGCTCGTACAGCGTGGTGGCCACGGTCCCGGCCCGTGCGGCGAGCGCCGGTTCGGCGGCGATCAGGCGGAGGCTCGCGAGCGCGCCGCCGACGGCCGCCGGGGCGAGGCCGGTGTCGAAGATGAAGGTGCGCGCCGCGTTGACGAGGTGTTCGATGACCCGGGCCGGGCCGAGGACGGCGCCGCCCTGGCTGCCGAGGGACTTGGAGAGGGTGAGGGTGGCGACGACGTCCTCGTCGCCCGCGAGGCCGGCCTCGTACAGCGCTCCGCGTCCGCCCTCGCCGAGGACGCCGAAGCCGTGGGCGTCGTCGACGACGAGCCCGGCGCCGTGCGCGCGGCAGGCGTCGGCGAGCCCGGTCAGCGGGGCCTTGTCGCCGTCGACGGAGAAGACGGAGTCGCTGACGACGAGGGCGCGGCGCCCGGGGTGGGCGTCGAGGGTCTTGGCGACGGCTTCGGGGTCGGCGTGCGGCACGACGGCGGCCTCGGCGCGGGCCAGGCGGCAGCCGTCCACGATCGAGGCGTGGTTGGAGGTGTCCGAGACGATCAGGGAGCCGGGGCCGCCGAGCGCGGTGAGCGCGGCGAGGTTGGCGGCGTAGCCGGAGGAGAAGACGAGGGCCGCCTCGAAGCCGGTGAACGCGGCGAGTTCGCGCTCCAGGAGCGTGTGCAGCTCGGTGGTGCCGGTGACGAGCCGGGAGCCGGTGGCACCGGCGCCCCAGCGCCGCGCCGCGTCGGCCGCCGCCTCGGTGACCTCCGGGCGGCGGGTGAGGCCGAGGTAGTCGTTGCTCGCCAGGTCGAGGAGGTCCGAGTCGGCGGGCCGGGGCCGCAGCGTCCGGACGAGTCCGGCCTCCGCCCTGCGGCGCGCCTCCGCGTCGGTCCAGTCGAAAGCGGTCCGGCGCGGGCCCTCGGCCCGGGCGTCGTCGGCCAGTGGCATGCGGCGATCCTTTTGTAGGCAGCGCACAGACCCTAACCGCAGGACGCCGGGGCCGGGATGTGGTCATCCACACACCTCGTTCCGGACCGTTTGTTCGGTTCCTCCTTGGCCAGGGGGCGGGCGGTAGGCAAGGATCAACCCTTATGGACCTGCTGAACACGCTGGTGGAGAAGGGGCTTCGGCGCGAGCTGCCGACCCGTGAAGAAGCGCTCGCCGTCCTGGCGACCTCCGACGACGAACTGCTCGATGTGGTGGCGGCCGCCGGGAAGGTGCGCCGTCAGTGGTTCGGGCGGCGCGTGAAGCTCAACTACCTGGTCAACCTGAAGTCGGGCCTGTGCCCCGAGGACTGCTCGTACTGCTCGCAGCGGCTCGGCTCCAAGGCCGAGATCCTGAAGTACACGTGGCTGAAGCCGGACGAGGCCTCCCAGGCCGCCGCCGCGGGTGTCGCGGGCGGCGCCAAGCGCGTCTGTCTGGTCGCGAGCGGGCGCGGTCCGACGGACCGGGACGTCGAGCGCGTCGGCAGGACCATCGAGGCGATCAAGGAGCAGAACGAGGGCGTCGAGGTGTGCGCCTGCCTCGGTCTGCTCTCCGACGGCCAGGCGGAGCGGCTCAAGGACGCCGGCGCCGACGCGTACAACCACAACCTCAACACGTCCGAGTCGACGTACGGGGCCATCACCAAGACCCACACCTACGCGGACCGGGTCGACACCGTGCAGAAGGCGCACGCGGCCGGCCTGTCGGCCTGCTCCGGTCTGATCGCGGGCATGGGCGAGACCGACGAGGACCTCGTCGACGTCGTGTACGCGCTCCGCGAGCTCGACTCGGACTCGGTGCCGGTCAACTTCCTCATCCCGTTCGAGGGCACCCCGCTCGCGAAGGAGTGGAACCTGACCCCGCAGCGCTGCCTGCGGATCCTCGCGATGGTGCGGTTCGTCTGCCCCGACGTCGAGGTCCGGATCGCGGGCGGGCGCGAGGTGCACCTGCGCTCGATGCAGCCGCTGGCGCTGCACATCGCGAACTCGATCTTCCTCGGCGACTACCTGACGAGCGAGGGCCAGGCCGGCCAGGCCGACCTGGACATGATCGCGGACGCGGGCTTCGAGGTGGAGGGCGCGGGCACGACGACGCTCCCGAAGCACCGCGCGGACGCGCTCGCGGCGGCGGGCGGCGGCTGCGGCTCGAAGGCCTCGGCCGGCTGCGGCTCGGAGGCGTCGGCCGGCTGCGGCTCGCACGCGGAGGGCGCGGGCGGCTGCGGTCCCTGCGGCGGCCACGCCGAGGCTCCGGCCGAAGCGCCCGGTCGCACCGCCGACGAGGCGCGGACGGACCTGGTGGCCGTACGCCGCCGGGGCGCGGGCACGGACCTGGCGCCGAATGCGTAACGACGAGCTGATCGCCCTGGACCGGGCGCACGTCTGGCACCCGTACGGCCCCATGCCGGGCCGTACGGACCCGCTGGTCGTCGCGTCCGCGTCCGGGGTGCGCCTCCGGCTGGCCGAGCCCGCCGAGGGACACGCCGAGTTGATCGACGGCATGTCCTCCTGGTGGTCGGCCGTCCACGGCTACAACCACCCCGTCCTCAACGAGGCCGCGCGCGGGCAGCTCGACCGGATGAGCCACGTCATGTTCGGCGGGCTCACCCACGAGCCGGCCGTCCGGCTGGCCGCGCGGCTCGTCGAGATCACCCCGGAGCCGCTGAAGCACGTCTTCCTCAGCGACTCGGGCTCGGTCGCCGTCGAGGTCGCGGCCAAGATGTGCCTCCAGTACTGGCGCTCGGTGGGCCGCCCCGGCAAGCAGCGGCTGCTGACCTGGCGCGGCGGGTACCACGGCGACACCTGGCAGCCGATGTCCGTGTGCGACCCCGAGGGCGGGATGCACGAGCTGTGGCAGGGGGTGCTCCAGCGGCAGGTCTTCGTGGGCGAGCCGCCGGTCGCGTACGAGGAGTCGTACGCGGAGCTCCTGCGCACCGAGATCGGGCGCCACGCGGACGAGCTGGCGGCGGTCATCGTGGAGCCGGTGGTGCAGGGCGCGGGCGGCATGCGGTTCCACGACCCGGCGTACCTGCGGGTGCTGCGGGAGGCGTGCGACGCGCACGACGTGCTGCTCGTCTTCGACGAGATCGCGACCGGCTTCGGGCGTACGGGCACGCTGTTCGCCGCCGACCAGGCGGGGGTCTCCCCCGACGTGATGTGCCTGGGCAAGGCGCTGACCGGCGGCTATCTGTCGATGGCGGCGACGCTCTGCACGAGCCGGGTGGCCGACGGGATCTCCCGGGGCGAGGTGCCGGTCCTGGCGCACGGCCCGACGTTCATGGGCAACCCGCTGGCCTCGGCGGTGGCGTGCGCCTCGATCGACCTGCTGCTGTCGCAGGACTGGCAGGTCGAGGTCAAGCGCATCGAGGCGGGGCTGCGGGACGGGCTCGCCCCGGCGGCGGACCTCCCCGGCGTGCGCGAGGTGCGGGTGCGGGGCGCGATCGGCGTCGTCCAGCTCGACCACGAGGTCGACATGGCGGCGGCGACGCGGGCGTCGGTCCGGGAGGGCGTGTGGCTGCGCCCGTTCCGGGACCTGATCTACACGATGCCGCCGTACGTGACGGATGACGAGGACCTGGCCCGGATCTGCGCCGCGGTGTGCGCGGCAGCGGCTGCGGGCTGAACCGGCCGGGGCACTTCTAGGCCGAACCGGAAAGACAGAGGGAAACAGTGGGAATCGTCGTCGTCAGCGGTACGGGGACCGAGATCGGCAAGACGGTCGTGACCGCGGCGGTGGCCGCCGTCGCCACGGCCGCCGGGCGGAAGGTCGCGGTCCTGAAGCCCGCGCAGACGGGTGTCGGGCCGGAGGAGACGGGTGACGCCGACGAGGTCGTCCGCCTCTCGGGCGCGGTGACCTCCGTCGAGCTGGGCCGTTTCCCGGAGCCGCTGGCCCCGGGCACGGCCGCCCGTCGCGCCGGTCTCGCGCCGGTCGGGCCCGCGCAGGTCGCCGAGGCGGCCCGCGAGCTGGCGGCCACCCACGACCTGGTCCTCGTGGAGGGCGCGGGCGGGCTCCTGGTCCGCTTCGACGAGGAGGGCGGCACCCTCGCCGACGCGGCGGCCCTGCTCGGCGCCCCGGTCCTGGTCGTCGCCCCGGCCGGCCTCGGCACGCTCAACACGACCACCCTGACGGCCGAGGCCCTGCGCGCGCGGGGGATCGAGCAGCTGGGCGTGGTCGTCGGCAGCTGGCCGGCCGCCGCCGACCTTGCCTCCCGCTGCAACCTCGCCGACCTCCCGGAGGCGGCGGACGCCCCCCTTCTGGGCGCGGTCCCGGAGGGCTCGGGCTCCCTGGACCCGGCGGCGTTCCGCGCGGCGGCGGCCGACTGGCTGGCACCGGCGCTGGGCGGCACCTGGGACGCGAAGGAGTTCGGGGAGCGGTTCGGGGAGAAGTTCGGGGAGAGCTGACCCGGCGCGCGTGCCGTCGGCGGGACACGCCTAGGCTGGCGGCATGCGCGCTCGTGTTCAGGAGATCGTCTTCGACTGTGCCGATCCCGCCGGTCTCGTCCGGTTCTGGGCCGGGCTGCTCGGGGGCGAGGCCGTCGACCGTTCCGCCGACTGGTCGTACGTCGACCCACCGGAGTTCGTCCGGCTCGCCTTCCAGCGCGTACCGGAGGGCAAGGCGGTGAAGAACCGGCTGCATCTCGACGTGGAGGTGGCCGATCCGGAGCTCGCCGCCGACGCGGTGCTCGCCTCGGGGGCGGTACGGGTCGGGGGCCTCGTCACGGACGAACAGGGGGCCTTCCAGGTCATGCGGGACCCGGAGGGGAACGAGTTCTGCTTCGTCACCGGGTGAGACCGGGGTGACGCGTCTCGGGATGCGAAATTCCGTCGTCGCCGTGGCGCCCCCGTGATGGGATCCCGGCCATGATCGACATCGAGATCCGCCCCGCCCTGGCCGCCGAGGCCGACGCCGTCCTCTCCTTCTGGAAGGAGTCCGCCGAGGGCACCTCCATCTCCGACGACGTGCACGGGGTGACCCGGCTCGTGGAGCGCGACCCCGAGGCGCTCATCCTGGCCGTGGCCGACGGGCTGATCGTCGGCTCCGTGATCGCCGGATGGGACGGCTGGCGCGCCTCGCTCTACCGGCTGGCCGTCCATCCCTCCCACCGCCGGCAGGGCGTCTCCACGGCTCTCCTGCGCGCGGCGGAGGAACGGTTCGCCGCGCTCGGCGGCCGGCGCGCGGACGCGATGGTCCTGGAGGCGAACGCGACGGGCCAGGCCTTCTGGTCGACGGCCGGGTTCGAGCGGGAGGAGCGCTGGCGCCGGTGGGTGAAGCCGCTCGGCGCCTGACCGGCGGGGCGCCGGACCACACACTTTGCCTGTCCTTTACTATGGTCGTCGTACAAGAACCCGACGATGTGAAAGGTGTGAGCGTCCGCCCATGGGCGAGCCTCCCAGTAGTACTGCCGCCGATCTCCGTCATCGAGCGTGCCGACATCGAGCGATCCTTCCCCCCCTGGCTGATCATGGGACGGAGGTGAACCGATGACCGAAGTGCTCCTGCTCCTGATCGCCCTGCTGCTGTCGCTCGCGTGCGGCGCCTTCGTCGCGGCCGAGTTCTCGCTCACCACGGTCGAGCGCGGCGAGCTCGAAGCCGCCGCCGCGCGCGGCGAGCGCGGAGCGGCCGGCGCCCTCAAGGCCGTCCGTTCGCTGACCTTCCAGCTCTCCGGCGCCCAGCTCGGCATCACCGTCACCAACCTGGTCGTCGGCATGCTCGCCGAGCCCTCGGTCGCCAAGCTGATCCAGGGCCCGGTCGAGGCGCTCGGCTTCTCCCCCGCCGTCGCCTCCTCGATCGCCCTCGTCCTCGGCACCGCCCTGTCGACCGTCGTCCTGATGGTCGTCGGCGAGCTGGTCCCGAAGAACTGGGCGATCTCCTCGCCCCTCGCGGTCGCGAAGGTGGTGGCGAACCCGCAGCGGGTGTTCACGGCCGCCTTCAAGCCCCTGATCAGCCACCTGAACAACACCGCGAACCGGATCCTGCGCCGCCTCGGCATGGAGCCGGCCGAGGAGCTCGCCTCCGCGCGCTCCCCGCAGGAGCTCGTGGCGCTGGCCCGCCACTCCGCCAAGGAGGGCGCGCTCGAAGCGGACACGGCCGAGCTGTTCGTCCGTACGCTCAACCTGGCCGAGCTCACCGCGGAGAACGTGATGACGCCCCGCGTCCAGGTCACCGCGCTCGACGTGCAGGCGACCGCCGAGGACGTGGCCAACGCGACCCGTGCGACCGGTCTCTCCCGCTTCCCCGTCTACCGGGGCAGCCTCGACTCGGTCGTCGGCATCGCGCACATCAAGGACGTCCTCGCCATACCGGCCGAGGAGCGGACGCGCCGCCGCATCGGCGACATGCTCCGCGAGCCGCTGCTCGTCCCGGAGACCCTCACCGTGGACCGGCTCCTCGACCGGCTGTCCGGGAAGCAGACGATGGCGGTCGTCATCGACGAGTACGGCGGCACGGCCGGCGTCGTGACCCTGGAGGACATCGTCGAGGAGGTCGTCGGCGAGGTCCGCGACGAGCACGACCCGCACGAGACGCCGGACCTGGCGCGGGCGGGCGAGGACGCGGACGGGCGCGAGCTCTGGTCCGCCGACGGCGCCGCCCGTACGGACCAGATCCAGGCGATCGGCCTGCGCGTGCCGGACGGCCCGTACGAGACGCTCGCGGGCGTCGTCGCCACCGAGCTGGGCCGTATCCCGGCCGTCGGTGACAGCGTCGAGCTCGCCGGCTGGCGTCTCGACGTCGTCGACGCCTCGGGCCGCCGCGCGGCGCGCGTCCTGCTGCACGCCCCGACGCCGGACGCGGAGGACGCGGACGAGGACACGCACGGTCACGGCCGCCGGCACGGGGGCGAGAAGTCCCCGAAGAGGACGCACGACAGGACGCACGCGAAGGCGCACGCGAAGACGCCCGAGAAGGCGCACGAGAACGGGGAGGCCGGCCGATGATCGCGATCCAGCTGCTGATCGGTTTCCTGACTCTCGTCGTCAACGCCTTCTTCGTCGGCGCCGAGTTCGCCCTCATCTCCGTCCGCCGCAGCCAGGTCGAGCCCCTGGCCGAGGCCGGGAACCGGAAGGCGCGCAGCGTCATCTGGGGCCTCGAGCACGTCTCCGCGCTGCTCGCCGCCGCCCAGCTCGGCATCACGCTCTGCACCCTGATCCTCGGCATCGTCGCCGAGCCGGCCATCGCGCACCTGCTGGAGCCGGTCTTCGACGCCGTGGGCGTGCCGCACGGCCTGGTGCACCCGATCTCGTTCGTGATCGCGCTCGCCGTGGCGACGTACCTGCACATGCTGCTCGGCGAGATGGTCCCGAAGAACATCGCGCTCGCGGAGCCGACCCGTACGGCGCTGGTCCTCGGCCCGCCGCTGGTGACGCTCGCGCGGACGCTGCGGCCGGTGATCTTCACGATTAACGCCTTCGCCAACGCCCTGCTGCGCCTGCTGCGGGTGGAGGTCAAGGACGAGGTCGCGGCCACGTTCTCGGACGACGAGCTGGCCCGTATGGTCACCGACGCGGGCGACGCCGGTCTCCTGGACGACCGCGCCGCCGAGCGGCTGCACGACGCGCTCGAACTGGGCCGCCGTCCGGTCCGTGACGTCGTGATGCCGGCGGAGAAGGTGGTCTACGCGCAGGTCGAGACCACGCCGGAGGAGCTGGAGGCGCTGTCGGCGTCGACGGGCTTCTCCCGCTTCCCGGTCCTCGACGCGGAGCGCCGGATCCTGGGCTACCTGCACGTCAAGGACGCGCTGGACGTCACCCCGCGCGACCTGCCGTTCCCGGTGTCGGCGATGCGGCCGATCGCCCGGGTCCGGGCGGCGACGCCGCTGGACGACGTCCTGACGGCGATGCGCCGCAGCCGTACGCACCTGGCGGCGGTCCTCGACGAGGACGGCAAGCCGGCCGGTCTCGTGACGATGGAGGACGTGCTGCGCGAGCTGGTCGGACGCCCGGCGGCGCCGTAACCGCTTCCGCACCACACGAGGGCGAGGGCCCGGGGATCACTCCCCGGGCCCTCGTGGCGTTCAGACCGCCTGCCACCACGTGGTGCTGTCGGGCGGGAGGAGTACGGCTCCGGTGGCGTCCGTGGCCGGCGGTTCGGCGGACCACAGGAGGAGGTCGCCGAGGCCCGTGGCGTCGATCGGGACCGGGCGGTCCGAGGTGTTGACCGCGCAGACCAGGGCGCCGGCGTCGCTGTCGCGGCGGAAGGCCAGGACGCCGGGGACCGGTTCCCGCCACTCCACGGCGCGGCCCGCGCCGAGGGCGGGGTGCTCGCGGCGCAGGCGCAGGGCGCTGCGGTAGAGCTCCAGGACCGAGCGCGGGTCGCCGGACTGGGCCTCGACGCTGAGCTCGGCCCACACGGCCGGCTGAGGCAGCCAGGTGGGGGCGGTCGCCGCGGGGCCGAAGCCGTACGGGGCCTCGGTGCCCGACCACGGGAGGGGCACCCGGCAGCCGTCGCGCAGGCCGTTGCCGCCGTCGGGGCGCCGGAAGGAGGGGTCCTGGCGGACCTCGTCGGGGAGGTCCTCGACCTCGGGGAGGCCGAGCTCCTCGCCCTGGTAGAGGTAGGCGGAGCCGGGCAGGGCGAGCATCAGGAGCGCGGCGGCCCTGGCGCGGCGCGTGCCGCGGGCCGGGTCCCCGTCGGCGTACCGGCTGGCGTGCCGGACGACGTCGTGGTTGGAGAGCGTCCAGGTGGTGGGCGCGTCGACGGCCAGCATGGAGTCGAGCGAGAGCGTGATCAGCTCGCGCAGCTCCTCCGCCTCCCAGGCGGCGTTCAGGAACTTGAAGTTGAAGGCCTGGTGGAGCTCGCCCGGCCGGACGTACCGGGCGGTGCGCTCCAGGGTGTCGGTCCATGCCTCCGCCACGGCGATGCGCTGGTCGTCGTACTCCTCCAGGATCGTGCGCCAGTCGCGGTAGATCTCGTGGACGCCGTCCTGGTCGAAGTACGGGACCCGCTTCTCGGCGAGGAGCGCGAGCTGCTCGTGGTGGCCGACGTCGGGCAGTCCCGCGGCCTTCACCAGGCCGTGGGCGACGTCGACCCGGAAGCCGTCGACGCCGAGGTCGAGCCAGAAGCGGAGGATGGTCCGGAACTCGTCCCGCACGGCCGGGGAGTCCCAGTCGAAGTCGGGCTGCTGCGGGGCGAACAGGTGCAGGTACCACTCGCCGGGGGTGCCGTCGGGTTCGGTGGTCCGTGTCCAGGCGGGGCCGCCGAAGAGCGAGATCCAGTCGTTGGGCGGCAGTTCGCCGTTCGGGCCCCGGCCGGGCCGGAAGTGGAACCGGTCGCGCAGCGGTGATCCGGCGCCCTCGCGCAGGGCCTGACGGAACCACGGGTGGTCGTCCGAGCAGTGGTTGGGGACGAGGTCGACCACGACGCGCAGCCCGTGGGCGTGGGCGTCGACGATCAGCGCCTCCGCGTCGGCGACGCTGCCGTACACCGGGTCGACGGCCCGGTAGTCGCTCACGTCGTAGCCGCCGTCCGCCTGCGGCGAGGTGTAGAACGGCGAGATCCAGAGCGCGTCGACGCCCAGCTCCCGCAGGTAGCCGAGGCGGCTGCGGATGCCCGGGAGGTCGCCGCAGCCGTCGCCGTCGCTGTCGGCGAAGCTGCGCGGATAGACCTGGTAGATGACGGCGTCGTGCCACCAGCCCTGGTACGTCCTGCTGCGGGCCGGGGCCGGCGCGGCGGGTGCGGTCATGGAGAGCTCTCTTCGGCAGGGTCCGGTCGGACGGGACGGCGGGTCCCGATGGTCGCAGTGGGTGTGACCGCCATGCAAGAGGTTGCTGAAATTTTCAGAGATCTCTTGTGGCCGGTATCGATCAGCTGTTTCACTGGCGCCTCCCAGGGAGTTGACGATCACTCCGGCGTGCAGCCGGCCGATCCGAGGAGTGTCGTGACGACGCAGACAGCAGTCACCGAACCCGGAGTCAGAGCCGACGGGAGAGGCTTCGCCCTTCTGTCGCCGGAAGGCGTCTCGTACCGCGTCGACCTCGTCGGCTCGGTGCTGGACCCCGAGAACCCGACCCTGGCCGACCACTGCGAGGGCCGCCGGACGGTGGCCTTCCTCGGCCCCACCGTCGACCGGCTCTACGGCGAGCGCATCCGCCGCTACCTCGACGCCCGCCTCGCTCCCGGCAGTTGGAGCGTGGTGCGGATCGGCGGCGGCGAGCAGCACAAGACGATGGACGCGGTCGAGACGATCTGCGCCGAGGCGAAGGCCGCCGGGCTCGACCGGCGCGGGGTCATGCTCGCCTTCGGCGGCGGGGTCACCTGCGACCTGGTGGGCTTCGCGGCGGCCATCTACAGCCGCGGCGTCCGCTACATCAAGGTCAACACCACCCTCGTCGGCCAGGTCGACGTCGGCGTCGGCGTGAAGACCGGCGTGAACGCGCTCGGCACCAAGAACATGCTCGGCGCCTACCACCCGGCGCACGCCTCCCTCAACGACCCGGCGTTCCTCACGACCCTGCCGGACCGTCAGATCCGTTGCGGCATGGGCGAGATCGCCAAAATGGCCATCATCCGGGACGAACGGCTCTTCCGCGTCCTGGAGGAGTGCCCGGAGGTGTTCCGGCGGCCGGTGGACGAGCCCGCGTGGCTGGCCGGCGCCTCCGGCGGGCGCGGGGTGGAGGACTACGTGCTCCGCACCTCCATGGCGCTGATGATGGAGGAGCTCTGCCCCAACCTCCGCGAACACGACCTGGCCCGGCTCGTCGACTTCGGGCACACCTTCGGGCCCGTGATCGAGACCGCGAGCGAGTACCGGGTCGCACACGGCGAGTCCGTCGCCGTCGACATGGCGATCTCCAGCGAACTCGCCCGTGTGATGGGCCTGATCAGCGCCGAGGACTGCGAGCGGATCGTCCGTCTGATCGCCTCGCTCGGCCTGCCCGTGTACGACCCCGGCACCTGTACGCCCGAGTTGATGGACCGGGCGCTGCGGGCCTCCTGGGAGCGGCGCGGCAGGCGACTGCACCTCGTGGTGCCGGACGGGATCGGTACGGCCGTCTTCGTCGACGACCTGGAGGACATCCCGGCCACGGCCCTGGAGGAGGCGCTCGACGCCCTGGCCGTCCGCCCCGCGCCCGCCGAGCCCGCCGCGCCCGTCGCCCGCTGAGCGCGCCCGCCCGCCCGGCGCCGCTCGCCCGTACGCCCCCACCCCCTTTCTGGAGCCGCATCGATGATCCCGTCCGAAACGACCCGCGGAGTCACCCGCGCCCGGGTCTCCAACCTGCACGAGGGACTGCTCCGCGCGGTCACCGCGGACCACGACGGGATCGGCACCATCCACGTCCACCGCGCCTTCGACCGGCTGCGGGCCCCGGCCGGCGTGGCCTTCATCGACCTGGTCGTGCTGCCGCCGGGCACCTCCATAGGCACCCACCGCCACGGCGACGACGAGGAGACCTACGTCATCCTGTCGGGGCGGGGCCGGATGGTGGTGGACGGCGAGGAGTTCGCGGTCGGCCCCGGCGACGTCGTCGTCAACCGGCCGTACGGGGAGCACGGCCTCACCAACGACTCCGATGCCGCGTCGGAGACCGGAGAAGGCACCGACCTGCACCTCCTCGTCTTCGAGCTGGCCCCGGTCGGCGGCGCCCGATGACCGGCCCCCGCCAGCTCGACCTGCTGGCCCGCGAGTCCGCCCACCTCGCCCCCGGCGCCTCGGAGGAGTCCGCGCTCGGCCGCCGGGTCTTCGTCGAGGGCCGGGGCGCGGTCCTCACCGACCTCGACGGCGACCAGTACATCGACTTCGCGGCCGGCACCCTCACCCAGTCGCTCGGCCACTGCCACCCCGAGGTCGTCGCCGCCCTCACCGAGCAGGCCTCGAAGCTGTGGAACGTCCACGACTTCTCCACCGAGGGCCGCGCCGAACTCTGCGAGCTCCTGGCCCGGCTGCTGCCGGAGGAGCTCGACACGTACGCCTTCTTCTCCACCGGCGCCGAGGTCGTCGAGGCCGCCCTGCGTGCCGTCCAGGCCGTCGCCGAGCCCGGCCGCAACCGGATCGGCGCGCTCCGCCACGGCTTCCACGGCAAGACCCAGGGCGCCCGGATGCTCGTCCACTGGGACATCGGCAACCAGGCCTTCGCGGGCAACAGCGTCCTCGGCTACTCCCCGTACTGCTACCGCTGTCCGCTCGACCTGGAGTACCCCTCGTGCGGGGTGCGCTGCGCGACGCTCGTGCGGCGGCACATCGCGGAGAAGCCGAACGTCTCGGCCCTGGTCTTCGAGCCCGTGCTCGGCGCCGCCGGTGTCATCGTGCCGCCGCCCGGGTACTGGGAGCAGATCTCCGACGCCTGCCGCGAGAACGGCGTCCTCCTCGTCGCCGACGAGGTCCTCACCGGCGGCGGACGCACCGGCTCCTTCCTCGCGAGCGAGCAGCTCGGCATCGAGCCCGACCTCGTCACCCTCGCCAAGGGCACGGCGTCCGGCTTCCCGTTCGCCGCGCTCGCGGGCCGCTCCTCGGTGCTGCGTCACCCGGCGGCGGGCAACGCCGGGTCGACGGCCTCCACGTTCGCGAACAACCCGCTCGGCATCGCCGCCGCCCGGGCCACCCTCGAAGTCGTCGCCCGGGACAAGCTCGTCGACCAGGTCCGCGAACTCGGCGCCGTCATGGACGAGCGCCTGGCCGAACTCAAGTCCCGGTTCGACGTCCTCGGGGACGTACGGGGCCTCGGGCTCCTGCACGGCCTGGAGTTCGTCCGCGACCGGGAGACCCGCGCGCCCGCGCCCGACATCGCCCGCGAGGTGTACCTCGCGGCGCTCGACCTCGGCCTGCGGACCGCGATCGGCGGCCACGTCATCCGTCTCGCGCCGCCGTTCACCATCGACCGCGCCCTCCTCGACGAGGGCGTCACCCTCCTCGGCAAGGCCCTGGAGCGCGTGACGGAGGCGAGCCGGTGATCGTCGCCGAGAACCTCGTCAAGGAGTTCAAGGTCTACGAGCGCAAGCCCGGCCTGCTCGGCAGCCTCGGCACGCTCCTCAGCCGCGAGCACCGCGTCGTCCGCGCCGTCTCCGGGGTCTCCTTCGAGATCCCGAAGGGCGTGAAGGCCGCCTACATCGGCGCCAACGGCGCCGGGAAGTCCACCACCGTCAAGATGCTCACGGGTGTCATGAACCCGACCTCCGGCCGCGCCCTGGTCGACGGCGTGGAGCCGTACAAGGAGCGCCGCCGGACCGCCGCCGCCATGGGGGTCGTCTTCGGCCAGCGCAGCCAGCTCTGGTGGGACCTTCCGGTGATCGACTCGTTCCGGATCCTGCGCCGGATCTACGAGATCCCCGACGCGGTCTACGAACGGAACCTGGCGCTCTACCGGGACCGGCTCGACATCGACGCCCTCGGCAACACCCCCGTACGGCAGTTGAGCCTCGGCCAGCGGATGCGCGCCGAGGTCGCCGCGAGCCTGCTGCACGACCCCGCCGTGGTCTTCCTCGACGAACCCACCGTCGGCCTCGACCTGGTGCTCAAGGAGGCCGTCCGCGAGCTGATCAACCACGTGAACGCGGAGCTGGGCACCACCGTCATGCTCACCAGTCACGACATCGGCGACATCACCGCCATCTGCGACCAGGTCCTGGTCGTCAGCCACGGCGAGGTCGTCCACCAGGGCGGCATGCACGAGCTGCTGCGCACCGCCGACACCCGGGCGGTCGTCTTCGAGTACCACGGCGGACCCTCCGCCGACCTGGCGATCGAGCTCGTCGAGCGCGAGCTGCCCGGGGTGTCCGCCCGGCCGGCGGACGGCGGGCGGATCCGCGTCGACTACCCGTCCGACCGCTGGTCGGCCCGGCAGGTCATGGGCTTCCTGCTCGACCACTTCGACCTGGCCGACTGCGTCGCCCCGGAGCCCGACCTGGAGACCGTCCTGCGCCGGATCTACACCGCGCGGGTCGGCGCCCAGGGCGCCCCCGAGGCTCAGAGCGGCGCACAGGAGGTACGGGCGTGAGCGCCGTCTCCCTGCGCCGTTACGGGCCCTTCGCCACGAGCAGCCTCCAGAGCCTCCTCCAGTACCGCTCGACCTTCGTGGTCAGCGCCGTCACCGCGACGACCGCCGTCGGCGTGCAGGTCTTCCTGTGGCGCGCGGTGTACGCGGGCCGGACGGGCGCGCCGCCCGGCGGCTACGACCTCGCCCAGCTCACCACGTACGTGCTCCTCGCCCAGGTGATGGGCCTGCTCCAGGCCAACCGGGTCGACGAGGCGGTCTCCGAGGAGGTGCGGCGCGGCGACATCGCCGTCTCGCTGCTGCGTCCCGTCAGCTACCCGCTGACCCGGTTCGCGGCGGCGCTGCCGGTCTCCGCGACCAACACCGCCCTGGTCGCGGTCCCGGTGGTGCTGCTGTACGCGCCGTTCGTCCCGCTCACCACGCCGACCTGGCCCGACGCCCTGATGTTCGCCGTCGCCACCGCGTTCTCGCTGGTCATCGGCTTCGGGGTGAACCTGCTCGTCGGCCTCGCCGCCTTCGTCACCACCAACATCTGGGGCATCCGGGTCGTCAAGGACGGCATCGTCGCGTTCTTCGGCGGCCAGGTCGTGCCGCTCGCCCTGATGCCCGCCCCGCTGGCCGCCGTCGCGCACGCCCTGCCCTTCCAGGGCATGGTCGACGGACCGCTGCGGCTGCTGCTCGGCGACTACGACGGGTACGGCGAGGCCGCCGGCATCCTGGCAGGGCAGGCGGTCTGGGCGGCCGTGACGACCGCGCTCGCCGTGCTCGCCTGGAGGTCCGCCGTCCGCAGGGTGGAGGTGCTCGGCGGATGAGCGCCCTCACCACCCTCACCCGGTACTCCCGGCTGACCTGGCAGCTCAGCGGCGTCAGCCTGCGCCGGCTCACCGAGTACCGGATGGACTTCCTGATCGGCGCCGGGGGCCTGCTGCTGCGCGTCGGCTGCCAGCTCGCGGTGATCGGCATGGTCTTCGCGCAGGTCCCCGCGATCGCGGGCTGGAACTACCACCAGGTGCTGTTCCTGGTCGGCTTCTCCCAGCTGCCGCGCGGACTGGACCGGATGTTCACCGACCAGCTGTGGCTGGTGGCCCAACGGCTCATCCAGTCCGGCGAGTTCTACCGGTACATGATCCGGCCGGTCCACCCCCTGTACGCCGTGCTCTCCGAGCGCTTCCTCTACCCGGACGGGTTCGGCGAGGTCGTCACGGGCATCGGCATCATCGCGTACGCCGTGTACGCCATGGACGACGGTCCCGGCCTCGGCGGGCTGCTGCTCCTGCCGGTCCTGGCGCTGTGCGGGGCCCTGATCCTCGCCTCGATCAAGACGGCGTTCGCCGCCCTCGCCTTCTGGACCACCAACAGCTTCCCGGCCCTCTGCTCGGCCTACCAGCTCGGCGACTTCTCCGGCTATCCCGTCGGCCTGTACCACCCGTCCCTCCGGTGGCTGCTGACCTGGCTGCTGCCCTACGCCTTCACCGCGTACGTCCCGGTGTCCTACCTGCTCTTCGGGGAGACAGGGCTGCTGCTCTGGCTCCCGGTGGTGACCGTCGCCGTCGCGGCGCTCGCCCTGCTGGTCTGGAACCGGGGCGTCGACCGCTACGAGATGACCGGGAGCTGAACCTTGGACACCCTGCTGCTCGGCGGCCTTCCGCCGGCCACGGTCGAACTCCTGCGCACCGCGCCCTGGATGGAGGAGAGCGCCCGCCGCGCGGGACGCTTCGACCTCGTCGACGAGGCCGTCCTCGGCACCGTCCGCCTGCTGATCGTCGCACCGGCCGGAGGCGGCGACGGCCGGTGGTTCGTCCCCGTCGAGGACGGGGACCGAGCCGGGGACGGGGACGGAGAGGCCGGTGCGGCGGGCGCGGCCGCCGACCGCACCGACGCCTACGACCGCCTCGTGGTCCGCGCCATGCGCGACGGCCTGCGGCTGCCCACCCGGCGCGGCAACGTCGTCGAGTTCCGCGGCGAGCCCGCCGAGTACCGGGGGCAGCTGCCCTTCGAGCCCGGCTGGTCCTCCAACGCCCTGTCCCTGATCGACCTCGCGGGCGCTCCGCACGCCCACAAGAGCTACCGGCGGATCGGCGCCGGCACCCGCGAGCCCGAGCTCCTGCGGCTGATGGCCGACAGCGGCCGGACCCAGCGGCCCGTGGGCGAGTACGCCTACGTCGACACCGCCACCGGTGCCCGCGAACCCCTCGGCGTGCTCTACCGCTACGCCGACGGCGACGGCCTCAACGTCCCGCTGAGGGACGGCATCCGCGCGATGTGGCCCCTCCTCGCCGCCGGTGCCGACCCTCAGGAGGCCGTCGCCGCCTCGCAGCGCGCGCTCGTCGCGCCGCTGCGCGAGGCCGGCGCGTTCCTCCGCGGCTTCCACCACGACCTCGCCGAACGGCTCGGCCCGCACGGCGAGTTCCCGGCCGAGCGGTTCCGCGACTGGACCGCGGAGCGGCTCGCCGCGCTGCGCCCGCAGCTCCTCGCCGACACCCGTTTCCCGGTGGCCGTGCGCGAGGCGGCCGTCGCCGGCCTCGAACGGGAGCTGGCGCGGGCGGCCTCCCTCCCGGCGCGGCCCTGGCCCGCCGGACCCTGCCACGGCGACCTGCACCTCTCCCACCTGCTGCGGAGCGTCCGGCCCGACGGCGGCTGGGACCTGTGCGTCATCGACCTGTCGACCCCGCACCCGGACCCGGCGGACCCCGCCACGGCCCAGTCGCCCTGGCAGGACCTCGCCGCCATGCAGCGCGGACTGGAGATCTTCACCGCCGACGAGTTCTCCGACCACGCCGCCGACGTCCTCGGCAAGGACTCCGAGGACACCTGCCGCACCGCCCTGCTGACGGCCGCGGGCGGCCGCCCCGACACCCCCGGCTGGACGGACCGCGACCTCGCCGAGCTCGCCCGGCTCCAGGCCGCGGCCAACCTCTGGGCCGCCCGCACGGGCGAACTCCTCATCACCGAGGGCCAGGCCCACACCGACCACCCCGCCTGGCGCGTCTTCCGGCTGCGCCGCCTGATCCACGAACTCGACTACGCGTACGCCCACGACCGCGGCTACCACGCGGCGATCAACCTGCGGCACGCCGTCGAGGCCTCTGGCCCGCGCGGTGCCGGGGCGGAGGACTGACACCCGTGCACATCATCGAGACCTACTTCGAGTGCGGCGGCTTCGACCACCGCTACCTCCAGGGCGGGATATCCGTCTACCTCTGGAACCTCTCCACGGCCCTCGCCGAACAGGGCCACCGCGTCTCCGTCGTCACCCCCGCCCACGGCCGCCTCGACGACCTGCGCCGCCACTACCCGCTGGAGGAGGTCGCGTACCGCGACACGTACGAGCTGCCGCTCGTCCTCGACCCGCGGGTCTGGGGCGACCGTCACCCCGCCGAGGTCCGGATCCCGCTGACCACCACCGCGCACCTGCTGCGCCTGGACGGCGTGGACCTGTACTTCCTCTCCAACGAGCTGCTCGACCAGCTGCCGGACCGCTTCTACCCGCCGTACTCCAGCAAGGGCCAGGACCTGGTCTTCTTCAAACCGCTCGCCTTCCAGGTCGACAGCGTCCGCTTCATCCGGCACCGCTTCGCCGACGAGAGGGCCGTGGTCCACGCCCACGAGCCGTACTACCACTACCTGCTGCCCGCGGCCTTCCGGGACGACCCGACGAAGCCGGTCGTCGGCACCGTGCAGAGCAACATGCCGATCACCAAGAGGGTCTACCGCCCCGAGGTGGAGCGGCTCCTCGACTTCCTCGGCGCCGGGCACATCGCTCTGCCCGTCGAGGACCCCGGCGGTGTGGCCGCCCCGCACGACCCGGTGATGAGCGCGTACCAGCAACTCACCCATCTCCACTACGAGTACGGCCCCGGCCACATCGGCGTCTACGACCTGGTCGCCGACCACGCCGACCTCGTCGACTTCCTCTCGCCCGGGCACCGGGACTTCTACACCGCCTTCGCCGACACCCCCTTCGAGCAGCTCTTCGCGACCCTGCCCGTCCACGGGACGGTCCGGCGCAACGCGCACAAGAGCTTCGTCGGCGGCTGCGCCGTCGGCGACACGTGGACCACCGGCGAACCGCCGGACGTCGACCGGGCCGCCGTCCTCGGCGGGCTCGGCCTCGACCCCGCCCTGCCGACGTTCTTCCACAACGCCCGCTACGCGGTGAACCACAAGGGCCAGGTCGAGCTGTTCCGGGCCATCGACCGGGTCCTCGGCGAGGGCCTCGCCGCCAACTTCGTCCTCCGCTGCATCAGCGACGAGGGCATTCCCGACCCGTACGTCCACGACGTCGTCGCCCGGTACAAGGACCGCGTCCACCTGGAGTGGCAGCGCGTCGACGAGCAGCGGCTCCTCGCGTACGCGGCCTCCTCGGACTTCTGTCTCTTCCCGTCCAAGTTCGAGATGGACACCTTCCTCATCGCCCAGGGCGAGGCCATGGCCGTCGGCGCGGTGCCGATCGCCACCGCCCAGCTCGGCATGGCGCACTTCGGCCACGTCGCCGACCCCCTGAACGGCCCCGAGGCCGACCGGGCCACCGGCTTCGCCGTCAACCGCTCCTTCGCCGAGGACGACCCGCTGCTCGCCGACGCCCTCGCCCGCCGTATCCACCAGGCCGCCGACCTGCTCCGCGAGCGGCCGGAGGAGTACCGGCGGCTGCGCGCCAACGCCATGGCGAACGCCCGGCAGTTCACCTGGGAGCGCGTCGCACGGCTCCACGTCGAGGCGTTCACCCCCCTCTGGGAAGGCCGCGCCCCCGCCCCGCTCGGCACCGAACTCGCCCTGCGGTACGGCTGGTTCGACCTGCTCACCGAGGAGGCGTACGAGCGCGAGGGCGACGCCGTCGCCGAGGCGGCGCTGCGGCTCGGCGACGCCGAGGCCTACGCCCGGTGCCGCCCGCTGGACGCGGAGGCCACCCGTGCGCTCTTCGAAGCGGCCTGGAACCGGGCCGACTTCGTCCGCTGCGAGCGGACCGCCGCCGGCGAACCCGCCCTGCGCGCCCGCCTCGACGGCCGCTGCGCGGTCCGGGACGGCCGCGTCGTCTACCGGCTGCCGCACGCGGAGCGCGTGGAGCTCGTCCGCCTCGCCCCGGGCTCCGCTACGGGCCGCCGCGAGGTGCTCGTACGGCAACTGGAGCGGAACGGCGATGAGTTCACCGGAGAGGTGCCCGGCGACACGAACGGCGAGGGTGGCGGCCCGCTGCACCTCCTCGTCACCCTGGACAGCGGCCGTTCGACCTGGGACGTGGTGAACCATGACTGACGGAGTGCGCGCCGTCCTGCTCGCCGGCGGCGAAGGCCGCCGCATGGGCAGGCTCGGCCACGGGCGGCTCAAGCCGCTGGTCCCGTTCGGCGGCGCCTGCCGCCTGGTGGACTTCTCGCTCGCCAACGCCGCCGACTCCGGCCTCGACGAGGTGCTGCTGCTCTCCCAGTACGAGGAGCGCCGGCTGATGGACGACCTGTACCGCACCTGGTGGCGGCCCGGCTTCCGGGTCCACTTCGGACCCCACGACCGGGCCTACCGCGAGGGCCTGGGCTTCGCCCCGGAGCAGCCGGCCGGAGCTCCGGAGCGCGGCACCGCCGACGCCCTGATCCGCAAGGCCCCGTACGTCTTCGGCGGCGGCACCTCCGAGGTCCTGGTCCTGCACGCGGACCACGTCTACCGGTTCGACTACCGCCCGCTGATCGAGCGGCACCGCCGTTCGGGAGCGGCGCTGACCGTCGCGTACCAGCGCATCGAGCGCCGGTACGTGCACCTCTTCGGCATGGTCGAGTTCGACGGCTCCGGGCAGCTCACCCGGTTCGTCGAGAAGCCCGCCGAGCCGACGAGCGACCTGGTGTTCGCCGCGTTCTGCGTCTTCGACGCGGCCGTGCTCCACCGCTATCTGGAACTCCTCGACGGCACCGACTGGCAGCACGACATCAGCCGGGACGTCATCCCCGCGATGCTCGCGGGCGGCGAGCGGATCCTCGGGCACGAGGTCGCGGGCCACTGGGAGGACATCGGCACGGTGGACCGCTACCACCGGGCCCACCTCGCCATGCTCGACGACCGCGCGACCCTGCCGCTCGCCCGGCTGCCCCGGACGCTCGCGCCGGGGACGGAACGCCGCCTGGTGGTGGAGGCGCCCGGCGTCGAACGGAGCGTCGTCCCCGCCGACCTGGCCCTGGAAGGGCGGATCGAGCGGAGCGTCGCCTTCCCCGGCGTACGGATCGGGCGCGGCGCGCGGGTCAGCCGCAGCGTGCTGCTGCCCGGCGCGGTCGTCCCGCCCGGCGCGGAGATCGACTCGGCGATCGTCCTGGAGGACGGCTTCGTCCAGCAGGTGGACGCCCCGTCCCCGTACGGCGGCACCCCCGTCCACGTCCCAGAGCCCGCACACCGCGCGGCCACCGCACACGCCCGGGGAGAGGCCCGTGTCTGAGTCCTCCGAGTACGGCGAATCCTCCGGATTCTCCGGCTCCGCCTTCACCGTCGCCGACCTCGGCGGCACCACGCTGCGGATCGCCCGCTACGGGGCCGGCACCGGCACCCTCACCGACGTCCGGCGCACCCCCACGGACGGCATGGCCCGCCACCCCGGCGCCTCCGTCCCCGAACTCCAGGAGAGGATCGTCCGGCAGTTCTCCGACCTCGCGGCCGAGGCGGTCGAGCGGCACGGCAGCAGCGCGCTCGCCGTCGCCTTCGCCGGCCCCGTCACCGCCGACGGCAGGGTCGTCACCGCCCCCACCGTGTGGGGCGGCCGGGGCGAGCAGCTGCCGCTGCGCCTCCTCCTGGAGGAGCGGCTCGGACTGCCGGTGGTCGTCGTCAACGACATCACGGCCGCCGTCTGGCGGTACGTGGGTGCCGACGGAGACCAGCCGTTCTGCCTGATCACCGTCAGCTCCGGGATCGGCAGCAAGGTCTACCGGGGCGGCGAGGTCCTGCTCGACCCCGAGGGCCACGGCGGCGAACTCGGCCACTGGACCTGCGACCCGAGCCCCCGGGCGCCGCTGTGCGACTGCGGCGGCCGGGGCCACCTCGGCGGCATCGCCTCGGGGCGGGGTGCCCTCGCCGCCGCCCGCCGGGCGGCCCTCGCCGAACCGGACCGGTACGCCCGCTCGTACCTCGGGCTCACCGCGCCCGACCCCGAGGGGCTCGACAACCGGATGCTCGCCGCCGCCGTGCGCGCGGGCGACGCGTTCGCGACCGAGGTCCTGCGCGGGGGCCTGGCGCACCTCGCCTCCGCGATCACCTCCGTGTTCACGTCGATCGGCGTGCGCCGGTACGTCCTGATGGGCGGGTTCGCGCTGGCCGTCGGCGCCCGCTACGCCGAGCTGCTCACCGAGGAGCTCGTCCGCCTCGGCTGCTTCGGCCTCACGAGCGAGGAGATCCGGACGATGGTCGTCCTCGGCGAACCCGACGACGACCACGGCCTGATCGGCGCGGGACGGCTGCTCGCGCTGCGCGGCGCGGCCCCCCGGGCGGTGACGGCCCGATGACCCGCACGCTCGTCGTCGGCAGCGGCTTCGTCGGCCGCGCGGTCGCCGCACACCTGACGGCGGGGGGGGGGGGGGGCGGGCCCCCCCCCCCCCCCCCCCCCCCGCCCGGGACGGGAACCCCCGCCGACGCCGTTCCCTGGGTACGGCTCGACGCGGCCGACGCCCGGTCCTGCGAGGAGACCGTCGCGGAGGTGCGCCCGGACCGGCTGGTCCTGGTGCACGGCCCCTCCGACGTGACCTGGTGCGAGGCGGACCCCGAGCGGGCCGCCGCCCTGCACACGGCGGCGACCGCCCACCTCACCGCCGCCGCCCCCGGCAGGCGCACGGTGCTGATCTCCACCGACAACGTCTTCGACGGCACCTCACCGGTCAACGGCGAGTCCGCGCCCACCGCCCCGGCCAACGCCTACGGCCGGGCCAAGCTCGCCGCCGAGCGGATCGTCCGGGAGTCGGCGGACGGAACGGTCCTGCGGGTCAGCCTCATCTACGGCTGGGAGCCGCCCGAGACCACCAAGTGGCTCAACTTCTTCTCCTCCTGCGCCCATCGGCTGCGCGCGGGCGAGCGGGTGGAGGTCCCCGGCGACCAGTGGACCACCCCGGTCCTCGTCGAGGACGTCGCGGCCGTGACGGCGGCCGTGCTGCCGACCGGGGCGCCCCCGCTGCTGCACCTCGGCGGCCCCGACCGGATCTCCCGCGCGGACTGGGCCGAGGCCATCGCCGACGCCCTCGGCGTGCCCCGGTCCCAGGTCGTCCGGGTCCCGAAGGCCGCCGGCCGCTACGCCAGCCGCCCCACCAACACCTGCCTGACGAGCGAGCTCCTCGACGGCTTCCTCGCCGCCCGCGGCCTGCGGGTCCGCGGGGTGGCGGAGGGCCTGCGCGCGCTGCTGAAGGAGGCGGAGTGATCCGTACCGTCCGGTCCCGCGAGGTGTACCGCAACCCGTGGATGACCGTCCGCGAGGACGACATCCGGCACGCCGACGGCTCCCCGGGCCTCTACGGCGTCGTCGACAAGCCGGACTACGCCCTGGCGATCCCCCGCCAGGACGGCCGGGTCCACCTCGTGGAGCAGTACCGCTACCCCGTCGGCGGCCGGTACTGGGAGTTCCCGCAGGGCTCCTGGCCCGAGGACCACGAGCCCTCGGACCCGCTCGGGCTCGCCCGCGCCGAGCTGCGCGAGGAGACCGGGCTGAGGGCCGGCCGGATGACCTATCTGGGCCGTGTCCACGTGGCGTACGGCTACGCCAGCCAGGGCTGCCACGTCTTCCTGGCCGAGGAGCTGGTCCAGGGGCGGCCCGAACGGGAGGCGACCGAGGCGGACATGCGGCAGCGGTGGGCCGACCCCGGGGAGTGGCGCGAACTCGTCAGGTCCGGGCGGATCACCGACGCGGCGACGCTGGCCGCCCACACGTTGCTCGACCTGCACGACTCCGAAGGAAAGACGTCCCGATGACCACACAGCCCCCACAGCCCGCACGGTTCTCCGTCGTCGCGACGGACCTGGACGGCACCCTCCTCCGCCGCGACCTGAGCGTCTCCGACCGGACGCGCGCGGCCCTGGCGCGGGTCCGGGACGCCGGGTCCCTGCACCTGGTGATCACCGGCCGGCCCGCCGCCGGCTGCCGCGCGCTGCTCCTGGAACGCCTCGAGTACACGGGCCTCGCGGTCTGCGGGCAGGGTGCCCAGCTGTACGACGTCGGCGCCGACCGTCTGCTGACCTCCGCGACCCTGGACCGGCCCACCGTCCGGGCCCTGGTCGACCGGATCTCCGAACGGGTGGGTCCGCTGGAGCTCGCCGTGGTGACCTCGGGCCTGGACGGCGAGTTCCGGGTCACCCCGGCCTTCGACGACGATCCGTGGTGCGGCTGGCGGGTGGTCGGCCATCCGGACGAACTCTGGACGCATCCGGTGGACAAGGTGCTGCTCCGGCACCGCCACCTCGGCGACGACCTGCTCGCCGCCGTCGCCGAGGAGGTCTGCGGGGACGCGGTCGCGGTCACCCACTCGGGCGAGAACATGGTCGAGCTGCTCCCGGCCGGCGTCAGCAAGGCGACCGGCCTCGCGGCGGCGGCCCGGCTGCTCGGCTTCACCGCCGAACGGACCGTCGCCTTCGGCGACATGCCCAACGACATCCCGCTGCTCTCCTGGGCCGGCCACGGCGTCGCCATGGGCAACGCGCACGCCGAACTCCGGCGCCTGGCGGACGAGATCGCGCCGACGAACGAGGAGGACGGCGTGGCGGCAGTCCTGGAGCGCCTCTTCCCCGTCTGACAGCACCCCGCTCACCGTTGAAAAGATTTTCTGCAAAACCCTGCAAGATCTTGTGGCCTGCTCGTGCCGCCTGCTTGACTCACCTCCCGGCGGAGCGAGTTGACACCCGATCGCACCGGCGCAACGACGGAGAGGAACCCCGATGACCACCGAGATTGACGTCCTCGTCCTGGGCGGAGCCGGCGTGGACACCATCGTCCACGTCCCGCAGCTGCCGCTCCCGTACGCCGACTGCTACATGGTTCCCGCCATCGAGCGCCGGGCCGCGCAGAGCGGCGACTTCGTGGCGCTCGCGGTGAAGGCCCTCGGCCTGCGCACCCACCACATCGACGTCCTCGGCGACGACCACGAGGGCGAACTCGTCCGGGCCCTGCACCGGGAGTGGGACATCCCGCTCACCGAGGTCCCGGCGCCGGCCGGCACCAAACGCGCGGTCAACCTCGTGGACCCCGAGGGGCGGCGGCTCTCCCTGTACGACGACTCGCGCAAGCGCGACGAGGACCGGCTGCCCGACGAGGTCGTCCGCGCCCTCGCGGCGAAGAGCCGCCACGCCCACGTCTCGATCACCCACCCGTGCGCCGAGGCCATCCCCGCGCTGCGCGAGTCCGGCGTGACGATCTCGACCGACCTGCACAACTGGGACGGCGTGGGCTCCTTCCAGGAGCCGTTCGCCTACCAGGCCGACGTCGTCTTCGTCTCCACCACCGCCCTGCCCAAGCCCGAGGAGACCCTGCGGCAGATCGCCGAACGCGGCCGCGCCCAGGTGGTCGTGGGCACGGCGGGCGCCGACGGCTGTCACCTCCTCGCCGACGGGACGCTCACGCACGTCCCGGCCGTGACCCCGCCCGCGCCGGTGGTCGACTCCAACGGCGCGGGCGACGCCTTCGCCGCGGGGTTCCTGTTCGGCTGGCTGTCCGGCGAGACGCCGCTGCGCAGCGCCCTGTACGGCTCGATCGCCGGCGCCTTCGCCTGCACGGTCCCGGCGACCCGTACCGACTGCGTCGACCGCGCCGGGCTCCTGGCGCGGGCCGCGGAGCTGGAGGAGCTCGGGGCGGCGGCCGCGTCGGCCGGGCCCGCATGACGGTGGGTCAGGCCCGCAGGACGGCCGGCCGGGGCCGCATGACGGTCGGTCAGGCCCGCATGACGGCCGGACGGACCGCCGCCGGTCACGACGCCGTGCGCCCCACCGGCCACGACGTCCTCGTCCTCGGCGGAGGAGTGGCGGGCTGCGTCCTGGCCTCCCGCCTGAGCGAGGACCCGAGCCGGTCCGTCTGCCTGGTGGAGGCGGGCCCCGACTACGGCCCCGACCGGTCGGCCTGGCCGACGGAGGTCCGCAACGCCCGCGCCCTGACCCGCGCGGACGTGTGGGAGCACGACGTCCCGGTCCACCGCTACAGGGCCCGCGTCCTCGGCGGCTCCTCCTGCGTCAACGGCTGCTGGAACACCTGGCCCTCCGCCCCCGACCTGGCCGCCTGGCGGGCGGCCGGCGGCCCGGGCTGGCGGGAGACCGAGCTGGACGCGCACCGGGAGGCGGCGGTCGGGCGCATGCGGCTCCGCCGGGTGCCGGACCACGAGATCTCGCCCTGGGGGCGGGGCTTCCTCACCGCCGCCGCCGAACTCGGCTACGCGGAGGTCGACATGGGCCGCACCGGCGGCCCCGGCCACGGCAGCCCGCTGGTCAACGCGCTCGACGGCCTCCGCTGGAACGCCGCCTTCGCCTACCTCGACGCGGAGACCCGGGCCCGCCCGAACCTGACGATCCTCGCGGACGCGACCGTGGACCGGCTGACCGTCGGCGACGACGGCGGGATCCGCTCGGCGGAGCTCGTACGGCACGGCCGGCGCCACTCCCTGACGGCCGGCACCTACGTGCTGACCTCCGGCACGTTCGGTTCGCCGGCCGTCCTGCTCCGCAGCGGCATCGGTCCGGCCGACGCCCTCCGGAACCTCGGCATCCGCCCGCGGCTCGACCTGCCGGGTGTCGGCGCGAACCTCGTCGACCAGCCCGCCGTCTTCGTCCCGATGGCCCCGAAGCCCGGCCTCGACGCGGCGCTCGCCGCGAGCGAGGCGGCCGGCGACCTGTACGTCAACCGGACGCTGATCAGGGCCGCGAGCGCGTACTGCGCCGACGGCTCCTGGGACCTGCACCTCGTGCCCTCGGCGGGCCCGCCACTCTTCGGCGCGCTGCCGCCGGGCCGGTACGAGGCCGGGTTCTCGGTCCTGGCGATGAAGCCGGCCTCCCGGGGACACGTACGCCTGCGCTCCGCCGACCCGACGGACGCCCCGGACATCGACCCCGGGTTCCTCACCGACCCGGAGGGCCGCGACGCGGCCGTGCTCCGCGACGGCCTCGGGCTCGCCGGGCGACTGCTCGCCTCGCCCGCCCTGAAGGCCCTGGCCGACCCCGTACCGGGCCGGTCCGCGCGCGAACTCGCGGTGCGGGGGACGCGGGAGCTGCGGGACCTCCTCGGCACGTACTGGCATCCCGTGGGCACCTGCGCCATGGGCCCGCCGGACGCGGCGGACGCGGTCGTCGACGGGGAGGGGCGGGTGCGGGGCACCACGAACCTGCGGGTCGCCGACGCCTCGATCCTGCCGACGGTCCCGGCCTCCAACTCCCAACTCCCGGTCATCGCGGTCGCCGAACTGCTCGCGACCACCTTCCAGGACTGAGCTCATCCCACACGGACGGAACGACACACAGCCATGAGATCCAGCACCGCACCGGGCACCCTGCAGTCGGCCCGCTTCTACATCACCTTCCGTTGCAACTCGCTCTGCGGCTACTGCAACGTCTGGCAGGACGACAAGTTCAAGGGGTACGACGAACTCTCCCTGGAGCAGGGCCGGAAGATCCTCGATCAGCTGCACGCGCTCGGTGTGCGGTACGTGGACTTCACCGGCGGTGAACCGGTTCTGCACCCGCACATCAACGGGATCGTCCAGTACGCCAAGTCCCTCGGCATGGCCACGGAGATCACCAGCAACGGCATCCGCTTCGCCAAGCACATCGACGCGATCGTGCCGTACGTCGACACGATGAACGTCTCCCTGGACACCCTGAAGCCGGAGCGCTACCGCCAGATCCGCGGCGTACCGACCCTGGACCGCGCCCTGGAGGTCATCCGGCGCATCGGCGCCACCGGCTCCGGCAACCTCAAGCTGATCTGCGTGGTCACCCGGGAGAACGTGGACGAGGTGCCCGACCTGCTGGCGTTCGCGCAGGAGAACCGGGTCTCCATCTACTTCTCGACGATGTTCGAGTACTTCGACGAGCAGGACACCGTCCGGGACATGAACCGGACGGCCCGCAAGCTGAAGATCGTCCAGACGAACGGCACGCCGGCGGACGGCGGTTCGGGATCGTCCTGCGGCACGGGCGCCCCGGCGGGACCCGTCGCCGTGGCGGCGCCGACCTCGCCCGGCCCGACCTCCTCCGAGATAGCCGAGGACCTCCTCCGCCTCCTCTACCAGCCGTTCGCCGTGATCAACCTGCACTTCCGCAAGTACGTGGAGGAGCTGGACCCGACCTCCCCCACCGACTGCTACGCCAACAAGCGGATCCTCACCATCGGCCCGGACGGCCGCCTGGTCCTGCCCTGCTACCACGCCTTCGACAACTCGGTGCTGTGGGACCGGGACCTCGCCGAGCTCGTCCAGGACGAGGAGTTCGTCCGGGTCAGGGACGAGGAGGTCGGCCACCGCTCCGAGTGCCGCAGCTGCACGGTCTTCCCGTACATCGGGCTGTCCTTCAGCTACCGCTTCGACCGGTACTTCCTCTACCAGGCGCTGTCCGAGGAGATCATCAAGTTCAAGGACCGCTTCGCCAACCCCGTCCACCCCCGGCTGTCCCTGGACCTGGACGCCCTCCACGCCCGCTACGCCGACCTGGAGCGGTTCCTCGACACCTCGCTCCCGGTCTCGCGGCCCCCGGTGTCCGAGGACCACCTCTACCGCTTCGACGTCACCCGGGGCGGCGGCGTCACGACCGAGCTGGCGGCCGGCGAGATCGGCCTCGCCGAACTCCTCTCCGACCACGCCCACGAGTACTGCTGGGACGTCCAGCGCTCCCCGCACCCGTGGATCCGCCTGGTCTACCGCGACCTGATGCCGCTCCTGCGGGAGCTCACGGAGAAGGGCCTCGTCGCCGAGGCCGACCACGACGCCACCGTCGGGAGCCTCTACGAGCTCCAGCTCGCCTGGTGGCAGGCGTACATGGGCCGCTACTTCCGGGGCGGCGAGGCCCTGGACACCTCCGGCGCCGACGAGGTGGTCGCCCGCTTCCTCCACCGGACCTCGGACCTGCTCCCCGCCGACGCCCCGCAGTCCGCCCGCGTCCGCGAGATCCTCCTCCACGCCGGCTGCGTCCTCGGCCTCCCGGCGGAGACCCTGACGTCCCTGGCCGTACGGGAGGACTTCCCGGAGGCGAACCTGTCGGCGAAGTATCTGCTGCTCATCGCCCCGGACGGGGCCCTCGCCGAGTACGCCGCGCTGCTCCCGCCGGAAGCCGCGGCGCCGCTGCTGAACCCGGCCGCCGAGGCCTCGGCCTCCCCCGACGAGGAGATCGCCGGGCTCCTCGCCGACGAGGACACCCTGGACCAGGCCACCGCCGAACGTCTGGCGACCGCCCTCCGCGCCACCACGGCCGACCGCCGCGCCGAACTGGCGGCCCGTCTTCTCGCGCACGAACTGCGCGACCCGGCCCGCGTCCGCGCCCGGGGCGAGGTGATCCGCGCCCGCAGGTGAGCTGCCGCCGGCTCAGAGCGCCGTGGCGGCCAGCCAGTCGTCGAGCAGGTCGCGGTCGCCGCGGTGCGTGAAGCGCGCGTCCTCGGAGGCGTACCGGCGGTGCAGGAGCAGCAGGAGCTCCCCGGCGTCGGCCTCGACCGCGGCGGTCGGCTCGGCGCCGCCGCTCCCCCGGCTCCAGGCGAAGCCGCCGCCGCCGAGCGTGAGGGTCCAGGCGGCCTCGCTGTCGCGGGCGGCGAGGCGCAGGACGGCGCCGTCGCGGTCGAGGTGGGCGACGGGTTCGGCGATCCACGGGATGTAGGGCGCGTCGCCGAGGAAGTGGTCGATGGCGTCCGCGGCCGTCCCGGGGTCGAGGGGGCTCGCCGCGCCGGTGAGGGCGAGCTCGGCGTCGGCCAGGTGGACGACGGCCTCGAAGTGGGCGTGGCGCGGGTAGTAGCGGACGTGGGCGTCGGCGCCCGGGGACCAGATCGGGGCGTCGGGGTCGGCCGCGCGGACGGTGGCGGCGAACCGCTCGGCGCCGTCGGCGAGCCAGTCGGCGTACGCGGCGGGGTCCTCCGGCAGGTCGAGGGGGACCTCGTGGGCGCGGACCCGGGCGGTGGCCCCGGTCCGTACGAGGTGGCCGGCCCAGCGGTGGACGGTGCCGAGGTGACGGGTGAGGTCGGCGAGCGTCCAGCCGGGGCAGGTGGGGACCGGCGTGGCGGGGTCGGCGTCGCGGACGGCGGCGGCGAAGCGCCGGGCGTGGTCGAGGGCGGCGTCGCAGGCGGCGGCGTGGGTGTCCTCGGTGAGGCCGAAGCCCTCGGAGACCTTCAGGAGCTCCTCGCGGCCGGCGCCCTCGGGGCGGCGCAGGGCGGCCTCGCGGAAGAGGCCGTCGAGGGTCCGCCGGTCGGCGGCGTCGAGGCCGCGGAGCGTGGCGGCGGTGCCCTCCAGCCAGCGGACCGCCGTGTCGGGGTCGAGGGTGTCGTCGGCGGAGGTCTCGACCGTCGCCACCAGCTCGGCCAGCGCCTCGGCCAGCGCGCTCACCAGCGCGTCGCTCATCGGGTTTCCCCTCCCGGGTTCTCCAGGGCGGCGCCCTCGTACCGCTCGCATACCGCGCGGTATGATCGCACCGCCATGGAGATCAATGCTACGTACAACAGTTTCGTCGCCGTCGGCGACAGCTTCACCGAGGGTATGTCGGACCTCAGGCCCGACGGCTCCTACCGAGGCTGGGCGGACGTCCTCGCGGGCCGGCTCGCGGCCCGCGCGCCGGGCTTCCGGTACGCGAACCTCGCCGTGCGCGGAAAGCTCATCGGGCAGATCGTCGACGAGCAAGTCGACCTGGCCGCAGGCATGAAGGCCGATGTGGTGACCCTCGTCGGCGGCCTCAACGACACCCTCCGGCCGAAGGTCGACATGGTGCGGGTGCGGGACCTCCTGACCGAGGCAGTGGAACGCCTCACACCCTCCTGCGGACAGCTCGTCCTGATGCGCAGCCCCGGGCGGAACGGGCCGGTCCTGGAGCGCTTCCGGCCGCGCATGGAGGAGCTGTACGGGCACATTGACGACCTCTCCGCCCGGCACGGCGCGCTCGTGGTCGACCTGTACGAGGGCGGGACCGGCATCCTCGGCGACCCGCGCCTGTGGGACGTGGACCGGCTCCACCTGACCGCCGACGGCCACCGCCGGGTGGCCGAGGCCGTCTGGCAGACGCTCGGCCTGGAGCCCGGGACCGACTGGCGGGCCCCCCTGCCCGCGTCCGTACGTCCCGGGTGGGCGACCCGGCGCATCGAGGACGCCCGGTTCACGAAGCAGCACCTCGGCCCGTGGATCGGCCGGCGCCTGACCGGCCGCTCCTCGGGGGACGGCCGCGCCCCGAAGCGCCCGGAGCTGCTGCCGTACGAGGCACCGGCCGGTCCCTGAGGGGCACGTCGGGTGACCTGCGTCTCGTAGCAAGCTCCACATCGGACCGTGGCGCTGGCCTGCAGAAATCGCCAGTAAACTCTGTCCACGTGACTGCTGTGACTGCGAAGCCCCGCATCCCCAACGTTCTGGCCGGCCGCTACGCCTCCGCGGAGCTCGCCGTCCTCTGGTCCCCCGAGCAGAAGGTGAAGCTGGAGCGTCAGCTGTGGCTCGCCGTGCTCCGTGCGCAGAAGGACCTCGGGATCGAGGTTCCCGAGGCCGCCCTCGCCGACTACGAGCGCGTCCTCGACCAGGTCGACCTCGGCTCGATCGCCGAGCGCGAGAAGGTCACCCGCCACGACGTGAAGGCCCGGATCGAGGAGTTCAACGCCCTCGCCGGCCACGAGCACGTCCACAAGGGCATGACCTCGCGCGACCTCACCGAGAACGTCGAGCAGCTCCAGATCCGCCTCTCCCTGGAGCTCGTGCGGGACCGCACGGTCGCCGTCCTCGGCCGCCTCGGCAAGCTCTCCGCCGAGTACGCGGAGCTGGTCATGGCCGGCCGCTCGCACAACGTCGCCGCCCAGGCCACCACCCTCGGCAAGCGCTTCGCGACCGGCGCCGACGAGCTGCTCGTGGCGTACGCCCGCCTGGAGGAGCTCCTCGGCCGCTACCCGCTGCGCGGGATCAAGGGCCCGGTCGGCACCTCCCAGGACATGCTGGACCTGCTCGGCGGCGACGCCGCCAAGCTGGCCGACCTGGAGCAGCGGATCGCCGCCCACCTCGGCTTCGGGCAGGCCTTCACCTCGGTCGGCCAGGTCTACCCGCGCTCGCTCGACTACGACGTGGTGACCTCGCTGGTGCAGCTGGCCGCCGCGCCGTCCTCGATCGCCAAGACGATCCGCCTGATGGCGGGCCACGAGCTGGTCACGGAGGGCTTCAAGCCCGGCCAGGTCGGCTCCTCGGCGATGCCGCACAAGATGAACACCCGCTCCTGCGAGCGCGTGAACGGCCTCATGGTCATCCTGCGCGGCTACGCGTCGATGACCGGCGAGCTCGCCGGCGACCAGTGGAACGAGGGCGACGTGTCCTGCTCCGTGGTCCGCCGTGTCGCCCTGCCGGACGCCTTCTTCGCGCTCGACGGTCTCCTGGAGACCTTCCTGACCGTGCTCGACGAGTTCGGCGCCTTCCCGGCCGTCGTCGCCCGCGAGCTCGACCGCTACCTCCCCTTCCTCGCCACCACCAAGGTCCTCATGGGCGCGGTGCGCGCGGGCGTCGGCCGCGAGGTCGCCCACGAGGCCATCAAGGAGAACGCCGTGGCCTCCGCCCTCGCCATGCGCGAGCAGGGCGCGGAGCGCAACGAGCTCCTCGACAAGCTCGCCGCCGACGAGCGGATCCCGCTGGACCGCGCGCAGCTCGACGAGCTGATGGCCGACAAGCTGTCCTTCACGGGCGCCGCCGCCGACCAGGTCGCGTCGGTGGTCTCCCGCATCGAGGAGATCCTCAAGCAGCACCCCGAGGCCGCCGCCTACACGCCCGGCGCGATCCTCTGACCGGTACCCCCCGGTTCACCAAGGCGGAGCTGGAGGCCGCCCGCGACCGCGTCGTTCCCGACGTGGCCGCGGGCGGCCTTTCGGTGCTCTTCTGCGGGATCAACCCGGGTCTCATGACGGCGGCGACGGGCCACCACTTCGCCCGCCCCGGCAACCGCTTCTGGCCGGTGCTCCACCTCTCCGGCTTCACCCCCCGGCAGCTGCGCCCCGACGAGCAGGAAGAACTTCTCTCGTACGGACTCGGGATCACCAACGTGGTCGCCCGTGCGACGGCCAGGGCCGACGAGCTGACCCGCGAGGAGTACCTGGCGGGCGGACGTGTCCTGACCGGGAAGGTCGAGCGCCTCGCGCCCCGGTGGCTGGCGGTCGTCGGCGTCACCGCGTACCGGACGGCCTTCGGCGAGCCGAAGGCGGTCATCGGACCGCAGGAGCGGATGATCGGTTCCACCCGGGTCTGGGCCCTGCCCAACCCGAGCGGCCTGAACGCCCACTGGACGGCGGCGACGATGGCCGAGGAGTACGCCAGGCTCCGGGAGGCCGCGCAGGAGCCGCCGCCCGGTTCGTGAGTCGTGAAGGGAGTCGCCGCGTGGACTGGGGTGACTACCGGCCGTACGTGCCGGTCGAGGACGGGCCGATGGAGGACATGGACCCGAAGGCCGCGCGGCGCGAGTACGACCACCGGATGGCGACGAAGGACGAGCGGCTCGCGGTGCTCGCCACGCTCGTCGGGGCGAACGGCGTGCGGCTCGGCACGGACGACGAGGCCCTGGACGCGCTGGAGACCTGGTACCGGGCGGAGGTCGAACCGGACGCCGGGAGCACGCCGCGTCCCCGACCGGTGTGGATCGCCGTCGCCTACGACCTGGGACTCCACCTCGGCGAGACGATCCTCGCGCGGGCTCCCGGCCTGTCCTGGGCCTTCTACCGCTCCCCCAAGGGGGCCAGGGACGTGGCCCACCAGCATCCCGTGATCATGGGTTTCACCCAGGTCAGGAACAAGCGGTACAACGTCGATCCGTTCCTCTTCGCCGTCGGGGTGGGCGGCAGCCATCTCGGCGGACGTGACGGACACGGGACCTTCCGGCAGTTCGTCGACTCGGCCGTGTCCTACGCCTGAGGCGGGTCCGCCGTCGTGACGACGACGAGGAGACGGTGGGGCGGGTCCCCGCCCCACCGGGAGATCCCTATCCCGGTCCACCGCCCGCCCTCCCACCACACGGAGAGCTCCGGGCAGTGACCGGCGACCACGGTCCAGGTCCCCGGTAAGGACTCCTCCAGGAGCGGCCAGAGGTCCAGCTCCCTGGGCGGGCCCCAGCGGGCGGCGAGGAGGGCGACGAGACCGTCCCGCTCCGCTTCGCACTGCTCCGCGTCGATTCCGGACGGTTCGCCTCCGGTTGTCGGGAGTTCGGTCAGGAGCACCCCCGCGTCCGCCCCGGCGAAGCGCGCGCGGAGTTCGTCGATCGTCGCCAGCTGCCGTGTCGTCGTCATGAGCCCAGTAAAGCCCCCGCCACTGACAGTTGGCGTGGCGTCAGACGGCGGGGCGGCCGGCCGCCGCGTACCTCCCGGGGGCGAGGCTCGCCGCGCCCCGAACCATTGAGTACCATCCGCCTGAGATGCTCACGAGCTGGGAGGACACACGGTGGGGCGGCTGACCGGCGGGGATCCGTCTCTGCTGCGGCGGATCAACTCCGCGGTGGTACTCCATGCGCTGCGCGGCGCCGACGCGCCCACGCTCACGGACCTGACCCGGATCACGGGTCTCTCCCGGCCGACGGTCGAGGGGGTCGTCGAGGGCCTCATGGAGGGCGGTCTCGTCGTCGAGGCGGCGCCCGAGGAGGGCGAGGCCCGGCGCCAGGGCCGCCCTGCGCGGAGGTTCCGCTTCCGCGCGGAGGCCGGCCATCTGCTCGGCATCGAGATCGGTCCGCACCGCGTCGCCGCGCTGCTCTCCGGCCTCGACGGCCGGATCATCGGCGCCGGGTCCCGCGAGGTGTCGGAGGCGGCCCCCGAGGACGAGCGCCTGGACAAGGTGCGCTCGGTCGTCGCGGACGTCCTGCGCAGGGCCGGGGTCGCCCGGTCGAACCTGCGGGCCGTCGGCGTCGGCACGCCCGGCATCGTGGAGGCCGACGGGACCGTGCGGCTCGGCACGGCGCTGCCCGGCTGGACGGGCCTCGCGCTCGGCGAGCGGCTGCGCCGCTCGTTCCGCTGCCCGGTGATCGTCGAGAACGACGCGAACGCGGCGGCGGTCGCCGAGCACTGGAAGGGCGCCGCGACCGACTCCGACGACATCGTCTTCGTCCTCGCCGGGCTGAGCCCGGGCGCCGGGTCGCTGATCGGCGGCCGGCTTCACCGCGGTTTCGGCGGCGCGGCCGGTGAGATCGGCGCCCTGCACCTGCTGGGCCGCGGGGTGACCCCGGAGCACCTGCTGTCGACGACGGACGAGCCGCTGCACCCGCTGGACGAGCAGGCGGTCGCCGAGGTGTTCGCGCTCGCCCGCAAGGGCGACACACGGGCGGAGGCGGCCGTCGAGCGGTTCATCCAGCGGCTGGTCCACGACGTGGCGGCGCTGGTGCTCGCGATCGATCCCGAGCTGGTGGTCGTCGGCGGCTGGGCCGCCGGGCTCGACGGCGTCCTCCCGCCGCTCCGCGAGGAGCTGGCGCGGTTCTGTCTGCGTCCGCCGCGCGTGGTGCTGTCGCTGCTCGGCGAGGCGGCGGTCGGCACGGGCGCGCTGCGGCTCGCGCTCGACCACGTCGAGGAGCAGCTCTTCGCCGTCGACGGAACGGTGACGGCCCGCCGCTGAACCGCCTCGGTGGGCGGTCCCTCGACGGGCCGGTTCGCTGCGGGGTGCGCTACGAGGCCATCACCAGGTCGACCGAGTCGCCGAAGGTGAGGCGGCAGGTGTCGGCGCGGTAGGTGGCCACCGAGACGGCGGCGGTGCGTCCGCCGGAGAGGTAGCGGGTCGTCACGACGAGCACGGGGGCGCCGGGCAGCCGGTCGAGCTCCTTGGCGTCGTCGGCACGGGCCGAGCCGAGTTCGACGGAGCGGTCCTGGCCGTCGAGGGCGAGGCGCTGGAGTTCGCGCAGCACCCCGCGCGCGCGTCCGGGGCCCACCGGGGCCTCGACGGCGTCGATGCCGGGAACCGAGGCGGCGGGCACGTACAGCAGCTCGGCTGCGACCGGCTGGCCCGCGGTGACGCGGAGCCTGCGGATGACGTGCACCCGCTCGTCGGCGGCGGTCTCCAGGACGCGGGCGACGGCGGCCGGGGCCACGTCGGCGGCGCAGTCCAGGGCCTGCCAGGTGTCGTCGCCGACGCCGGGCCAGGTCTGCTGGGCGGTGGAGACGTCGACGCCGACGCGCGGCGGGGCCACGGTCGTGCCGACACCGCGGCGGCGCTGGAGACGGCCTTCCAGCTCCAGCTGCTCCAGGGCCTGCCGGAGGGTCGCGCGGGCGACGCCGAAGCGCGCCGCGAGCTCCCGCTCGTTGGGCAGGATCTCTCCGACGGCGAAGTCCGAGTCGAGCGCTTCGCCGATCACTGTCTTGAGGTGCTGGTACTTCGGTTCCGGTACCGCTTCCAGCTGTGTGGTCCCCACCCTGATCCTCCGAAAATTCGCCGTGTCCCGCGGCGTTTTCCGCGCCCTTATTTATTAAAGGTTCCTGCACTAACGATGCGACCATATGGCGAGCCGCAGACTTGGTCAAGACCAATCCTCCGTCAATCGCCCCCGAATGCGACCCTCTGACCTAGATCGTTCACAGGACGTTCGCGCCGTCGTGAGGCCCGCGCAGCAAAAGCCCCGCCTCCCGGGCGGGGAGACGGGGCTTCCTCTCGTGCGGCGGGGACCCGGGGAATCCGTCAGGTCAGAGGGCCGCCGTGAGGGCCTGGAGCTTGTCGGGGTTGCTGATGATGTAGACGCGCTGGACACGCCCGTCGCGTACGTCGAGCTGGAAGACCACCTCGGGCCTGCCGTCCACGAGGGCGACGAGGGCGGGGCCGCCGTTGAGCTCCTCGAAGCGGTACGTGAACACCTCGTCCGCCCCCTGGGCCGCGCCCCGGAGGAAGCGGCCGACCTTGTCGGCGCCTTCGATGATCCGCAGCGGGCCCTTGGCCTTGCCCCCGGTGTCCCCGACGAGGCTGACGTCCGGGGCCAGCAGGGCGAGGAGCTCGCCGAGGTCGCCGCCGGCCGCGGCGGCGAGGAAGCGCTCGGTGAGGTCGCGGCGCTCGACGGGGTCGACGTCGTAGCGCGGCTTGCCCTCGTCGACGTGGCGGCGGGCCCGCCCGGCGAGCTGGCGGACGGCCGCCTCGGAACGGTCGAGGGCGACGGCGATCTCCCCGAAGGGGAAGCCGAAGGCCTCGCGGAGCACGAAGACGGCCCGCTCCAGGGGCGAGAGGGATTCGAGGACGACGAGGACGGCGAGCGAGACGGAGTCGACGAGCAGGGCGCGCTCGGCGGTGTCGGGAACGGTCGCGCCGAAGTCGGTGACGACCGGCTCGGGCAGCCAGGGGCCGGTGTAGGACTCGCGGCGGGCCTGCGCCTGGCGGAGCCGGTCGATGGCGAGGCGGGTGGTGATCCGTACGAGGAAGGCGCGCGGTTCGCGGACGGCGGCGCGGTCCTCGGCGGTCCAGCGCAGCCAGGCCTCCTGGACGACGTCCTCGGCGTCGGCGGCACGGCCGAGCATGCGGTAGGCGACGCCGAGGAGCATCGGGCGGTGCTCCTCGAAGACGTCGGTGAGGGTGGCGGGGGCGGATATGTCGGCAGGCACCTCGCCATCCCAGTCCACGCGGGCCGGGTTGTCCAGCGGAACCGCGCCCCGCGCGCGTGGGGCTTGAACTCCTTGCTACCCATCGGTAATTCTTGCTGACGAGCCGTCTAACGATGTCTCGTTCCACCGACGTTCACGACAGGGAGCCGTCATGCCCGCACGGATCGCGTTCTCGTTCCCGACCCCGGCGGGTCCCCGCACGGTGTCCCTCGCGTACGAACGCAGGGGCGCGGGCGAACCGCTGCTCCTGCTCCACGGCATCGGCCACCACTGGCAGGCCTGGGAGCCGGTGCTCGACATCCTCGCCGTCGAACGGGACGTGGTCGCGGTCGACCTGCCCGGCTTCGGCGCCTCCGACGGGCTCCCGGCCGACTGCCCGTACGAGCTCTCCGCCGTCGGCGCGGTACTCGGCTCCTTCTGCGAGGCCCTCGGCATCGAGCGTCCGCACGTCGCCGGCAACTCCCTCGGCGGCCTGCTCGCCCTCGAACTCGGCCGGGAGAAGCGCGTGCGGTCGGTGACCGCCCTCTCCCCCGCCGGTTTCTGGTCGGAGGGCGAGCGGCGGTACGCCTTCGGGACGCTGCGCGCGATGCGGGGCGCGGCCCTGACGCTGCCCGTCCCGGCGATCGAGCGGCTGTCCCGTACCGCCGCCGGACGGACCGTGCTCACCAGCACCATCTACGCGCGCCCCGGCCGCCGCTCACCCGAGGCGGTCCTCGCCGAGACGCTCGCGCTGCGCGAGGCCTCCGGCTTCCACCAGACGCTCGCGGCCGGCCGGGGCACCACCTTCCGCGACGAGCTGCCCGCCGCCCTGCCGGTCACCATCGCCTGGGGCACCAGGGACCGGCTGCTCCTGCGGCGCCAGGGCGTCCGCGCCAAGCACGTCCTGCCCGGTGCCCGGCTCGTCCGGCTGCCCGGCACGGGGCACGTTCCCATGAACGACGATCCCGCGCTCGTCGCCCGGGTGATCCTCGACGGCAGCCGCGGGGACGCGGGCACCGAGGGGCTCGGAAGCCGCTGAACGCGCGCGCGTGAACGTGAAGAGGCCGGTGCCGAGCGCGGCCCCGGCCCCGACGAGGAGGCCGCCGACCGCCTGCGGGACGCCGAAGGAGGCACCGGCCACGAGGGCGGCGCTCAGCGCGGCGGCCACCGGGATCGCGCCCGTGTAGAGGGTGGCGCGTTCCATGCCGATCCGCTGGACGCCCATGTAGAAGAGGACGAACCCGACGACCGTCGCGAGGGCCGCCTGCCAGATCAGGGCACCGGTCTCCACGGCCGTCGGCATCCGGACGAACGCCGTCCCGTCCACGACGAGCCCGAGGAGCGCGGCCTCGGCCGCGCCGATCCCGCAGACGGCGGCGGTCAGCAGCTTCGGCCCGAGCACGCGCAGCACGGGTACGGCGAGCACGGTGAAGCCGACCTCGCCCGCGAGGGCCGCGACCGAGAAGCCGATCCCCGCCAGATCCGTACGGCCCCAGCCCTGGACGGTGAAGGCTCCGGCGGCGACGAGCAGGGCCCCGTACAGGACGGCGGGGGCGGGCCTGCGGCCCTCGGTCAGCGGAACGAGGACGGCCACGACCACCGGGGCGCAGCCGACGAGCACGCCGGGCACGGCCGGCTCGGCGGTCCGCTCGGCGGCGAGGACCGCGAGGTTGAACCCGATCATGCCGACGGCGGCGACCGCCCCGAGCCGCACCCAGTGCCGGAGCGTCAGCGTCCGCAGCGGGGCGAGGCCGCCGCGCCCGAGCAGCGGCAGCAGCAGGAGGCAGGCGGCGCCGTAGCGCAGCGCCTGCCCGCCGGCGTACGGGTAGGCGCCGAGCAGGCTGTTGGCGGTGAAGGAGGCGCCGACGAGGGCGTAGGCGAGGGTCACGAGCAGGACCCCGCGCAGGGAGTTCGCGTTCATGCCTCCGACGGTAGGAAGCGAAGCGGTCCTGTTTGAGGGCCACTTGGGTCCCGCTATCGGGGACCACTCGCCCGCGCCGCGCGGAACGTGCGGCGGTACGCGTCCGGGGCCACGCCCACGGTGCGGTGGAAGTGGCGGCGCAGGGTCGTGGCCGTGCCCATGCCGGTGGCGGCGGCGACGGCGTCGATGCTCTCGTCGGTGGCCTCCAGGAGTTCCTGGGCGCGGCGGATCCGCTGGGTGAGCAGCCACTGGAGCGGCGTGGTGCCGGTCGCGGCGCGGAAGTGGCGGCCGAGGTGACGGGAGCTCATCCGGGCGCGGCGCGCCAGGTCCTCCACGGTCAGCGGCCGGTCGAGCCGCGCGATCGCCCAGGGGAGCAGGTCCGTGAGCGGATGGTCCTCGCGGGCGGGGATCGGCGCGGTGACGAACTGGGCCTGGCCGCCCGCCCGCTGAGGGGGTACGACGAGGCGGCGGGCGACCGTGTTGGCGATCGCGGAGCCGTGGTCGAGGCGTACGAGGTGCAGGCACAGGTCCATCGCGGCGGCCTTGCCGGCGGAGGTGAGCACGCTGCCGTTGTCGACGTAGAGGACGTCCGGGTCGACCTCCACCCGTGGATAGCGCTCGGCCAGGGCCCGGGTGTGCGCCCAGTGCGTCGTCGCGCGCCGGCCGTCGAGGAGACCGGCGGCGGCGAGGACGAACGCGCCGGTGCACAGCGAGGCCACGCGCGCGCCCGCCCGGTGGGCCGCGCGCACCGCGTCGACGAGCTCGGCCGGCGGGTCCACGTCGGCGTCGGCCCAGCCGGGGACGATGACCGTGTCCGCCTCGGCAAGCCGGTCGAGTCCCCGCTCGGGCTCCAGGAGGAACCTGCCGAAGCGGACGGGTCCCGTGCCGTGGACGGAGAGCTCGTACCAGGGGTCGGCGATGTGGGTGAGGTCGGCGCCGAAGACCTCGTACGCCACGGACAGTTCGAAGTGGAGCATGCCGTCGGCGACGGCCAGGGCGACTGTGCTCATGTCATGCGACTGTACTCATGTCCGAAACTGAGCGCAGCACGTCGTTTCCGACACTCACGGTGGGCGTCCGCCGTCCCGCAGGATGTACACAGTTCAACAAACGAGCGGAACGGCGGGAGAATTCGATGCGTGAGACGGCGATGACGACGGGGCAGAAGGTCACGGTGTTCGGTGCCTACGGGCACACCGGGCGCTTCGTGGTGGCGGAACTGCTGGAGCGCGGGTTCACGCCGGTCCTGTCCGGGCGCGACGCGGAGAAGCTGACGGCCCTCGCCGACACCTTCCCGGACCACCCCGGGCTCGACGTCCGGCCCGCCTCCGCCGACGACCCCGAGGCGCTGGACCGCGCCCTCGCGGGTGTCGACGCCGTCGTCAACTGCGCGGGACCCTTCGCCTCCACCGCCTCGGGCCTGATCGAGGCGGCGCTGCGGGCCCGTGTCCCGTACGTCGACGTGGCCGCCGAGATCGAGGCCAACGCCGACACGTTCGCGCACTACTCCGCACGCGCGGCGGAGGCCGGTTCCCTGATCGTCCCCGCGATGGCCTTCTTCGGCGGGCTCGGCGACCTCCTCGTCACCGCGGCCATGGGCGACTGGACCTCGGCCGACGAGGCGCACGTCGCCTACGCGCTCAGCAGCTGGCACCCCACCGCCGGGACCCGCGGCGCGGGCGCGGTGTCCCGCGAACGCAGGGAGGGACGGCGCGTCGTCTTCAGCGGCGGCCGCCTCCGGCACCGCGACGACGCTCCGCCGACGCTGACCTGGTCCTTCCCCGACCCGGTGGGCGACCGCTCCGTGATCGGCGAGTTCACCATGGCAGACGTCGTCACCGTCCCCAGCCACCTGGCCGTCCCCGAGGTGCGCACGTACATGACGACCGAGGCGGCGCGGGACGTGGTGGCCCCCGACTCCCCCGCGCCGACCGCCGTCGACGAGCGCGGCCGGTCCGCGCAGACCTTCCTCGTGGACGTGGTCGTGCGCTCGGGCGGTCAGGAGCGGCGCGCCACGGCGAGCGGCCGGGACATCTACGCCGTCACCGCGCCGCTCGCGGTCGAGGCGGTCCACCGTGTCCTCACCGGCCGGACCGAGGCGGTCGGAGTGGTCTCGGCCGGCGCGGCCTTCGACGCGGCCGACTTCCTCCACGCGCTCGCCGCGCACGTCTCCGTCGACCTGGGCCGGTAGCGGACCGCGCCCCTGACGGCATACTCGTCGGCAGTGGATCACGCGCGACAGGCAAGAGCCAAGGGAATCGTGAGGCGTACGTGGCATCGGCTCGGAGCAGAGGACCGGCGGCGGCCCGTGCCGACACGCCGGAGGCGGTGACCACGGAGGGGGCGTCACCCGAGGGGGCGTCTCCCGAGGGGGTGACTCCGGAGGGGGTGAGCCCGGAGGCGGTGTCTCCGGAGGCGGTAGCTCCGGAAACGGTGGCTCCGGAGGCCGGTCCGCACGGTCTGCCCGCCTGGGAGCTGTTGCTGCCGGCCGCCGGCGCTCCCGCGCGGCGGCGGGGGCGGGCGCTCCAGGAGGCGCTGCGGGACGCCGTGCGCGCGGGGCGGCTGACCGCAGGGACGCGACTGCCGTCGAGCCGGGAGCTCGCGGCCGACCTCGGCGTCTCGCGGGGCCTGGTGACGGAGACGTACGAGCAGCTCACCGCCGAGGGGTACCTGCGCAGCGACCGGGGCTCGGGGACGTGGGTGAGCGGCGCGGCGCGGTCGGCCGCGCGCGAGGCGCGCGACCACGCGCCCCGGGCGGCGGGCTTCCTGGTGGACTTCTCGCCGGGGACCCCGGACCTGTCGCTGTTCCCGCGCGCCGCCTGGGGCGCGGCCCAGCGAACCGTCCTGGCCCGCCTGGCCCACCCGTCCCTCGGCTATCCGGACCCGCGGGGCCTTCCCGAACTGCGTGAGGCGCTCGCGGGGATGCTGGCGCGACGGCGCGGAGTCGTCGCCGATCCCGAGCGGCTCGTGGTGTGTTCGGGGGTCGCGCAGGCGGTGACCATGCTCGGGTTCGTCCTGCGCGCGCGGGGTGTGCGCACCGTCGGCGTGGAGGACCCGGGCAGCCCCGAGCACCAGCGGCTCTTCTCCTCGGCGGGGGTGGAGACCCGCTGGCTGCCCCTGGACGAGGAGGGGCTCCTTCCGGGGCCGCTCGCCGCCTCCGGGGTGGGGGCGGTCGTGGTGACGCCCTCGCACCAGTTCCCCTCGGGCATCAGCTGGTCGGCGGAGCGGCGCTCGGCGCTGCTCGACTGGGCGCGGGAGACGGACGGTTACGTCCTGGAGGACGACTACGACGGCGACTTCCGCTACGACAGGGCGCCCGTCGGCGCGCTCCAGGGGCTCGACCCGGAGCGCGTCGCGTACGCGGGCACGGTCAGCAAGTCCCTCGCTCCGGGCCTGCGGCTCGGCTGGATGCTCGTGCCGGAGGCGCTCCTCGGCGAGCTCGTGGAACGCAAGCGCACGATGGACCTCGGCAATCCCGTACTCGATCAGGCCGTGCTCGCCGAGCTCGTGACGCGCGGCGGGTACGACCGGCAGCTGCGGCGCTGCCAGCGCGCGTACCGGGAACGGCGGGACGCGCTGCTCGCCGCCCTCGACACGTACCTGCCGGGCACCCGCGTGAGCGGGATCGCGGCGGGACTGCACGTCATCGCGCGCGTACCGGCCGGTTTCGGGCCGCCGGAGCGGTTCCTCGCCCGGGCGGCGATGGCGGGGGTCGCGCTGCGGACCCTGGAGGAGTACGGCACGGAACGGCCGGCCGACGGGGACATACGCCTGGTCGTGGGGTACGCGCACCTGGCGCCGTCGGTCATCGCGCGGGGCGTCCGGCTCGTGGCGGAGGCGGTCACGGGCGCCTGAGTACGGGCGTCCGAGTACGAGCGTCCGAGGACGGGAGTCGGCCGCCGATGTCGGTGCGTTCACGCGGGGTTCGCGCGGGCGCCGCCCCCGCGCGTTAGGCAGGGGGCGGCGGCGCGACGGACGCGCCCGGACACGCTCTCGGAGGCCCTCATGACCCACTCGGTGCCCGGTTCCCCGTACTCCCCCGGGCGTCGCGGCCTGCTGCGCGGCTCGCTCGCGGCCTCGGCGGCGCTCGCCCTCGGCGGCACGGGACTCGCGGCCCCCGCGTTCGCGCTGTCCGGGCGGCCGCGGGCCGACTGGGGCGTGCAGACCGGCGACGTCACCGCCTCCTCCGGGCTGCTGTGGGTGCGCTCGGACCGGCCCGCGCGGATGCTCGTCGAGACCTCGGCCAGCGAGTCGTTCCGCCGGGTGCGGCGCCATCACGGCCCGCTGATCGGCGCGGGCACCGACTTCACCGGGACCACCGCGCTGCGCGGGCTCCCCGCCGGGGAGCAGATCCACTACCGCGTCACGCTCGCCGACCCGGACGACCCCCGCCGTACGGGCGAGCCGGTCACCGGCACCTTCCGCACGGCCCCCGACCGGCGCCGCGACGGCGTCCGGTTCCTGTGGTCGGGGGACATCGCGGGCCAGGGCTGGGGCATCAACCCGGACATCGGCGGCTTCCGCGCGTACGAGGAGATGCGCCGCCTCGACCCGGACTTCTTCCTGTGCAGCGGCGACTCGGTGTACGCCGACGGCGTGATCCAGCCGAGCGTGACCCTGCCCGACGGGCGGGTCTGGCGGAACGTCACGACGCCGGAGAAGTCGAAGGTGGCCGAGACCCTCGACGAGTACCGGGGCAACTTCCGCTACAACCTCCTCGACCACCACGTCAGGGCCTTCAACGCGCAGGTCCCGACGGTCACGCAGTGGGACGACCACGAGGTGCGCAACAACTGGTACCCCGGGCAGATCCTCGACGACCCGCGCTACACGGAGAAGGACGTCGACGTCCTCGCCGCGCGCGCCCTGCGCGCCTTCGGCGAGTACACCCCCGTGTCCACGCTCCACGCGCGCGGGCGCGGGCAGGAGGGCCGGATGCACCGGGTCGTGCGGTACGGGCCGCTGCTCGACGTGTTCGTGCTCGACATGCGCTCCTACCGGAACGCCAACTCCCCCGGCCGTCAGGCCGACGACACGACCGGCATCCTCGGCGCGGAGCAGCTCGCCTGGCTGAAGCGGGAGCTGGCCGCGTCCACGGCGGTGTGGAAGGTCCTCGCCTCGGACATGCCGCTCGGTCTCGTCGTACCGGACGGGTCGTCGAACTTCGAGGCGGTCGCGCAGGGCGACCCGGGCGCGCCGCTGGGGCGCGAGCTCCAGATCGCCGAGCTCCTGCGGTTCGTGAAGCACCGGCGGATCACCGGCACGGTCTGGCTGACGGCCGACGTGCACTACACGTCGGCGCAGCACTACGCGCCGGAGCGGGCGGCCTTCCAGGACTTCGCCCCGTTCTGGGAGTTCGTCTCGGGACCGCTGGCCGCCGGCGGCTTCCCCGCGAACGCGCTCGACGCGACCTTCGGTCCGGAGCGGGTCTTCGTCCGGGCGCCGCAGCGGGCGAACGTGTCGCCGATGGAGAGCCCGCAGTACTTCGGCGAGGTCGACATCGACGGGGACAGCGGGGAGCTGACCGTACGGCTCCGGGCGGAGGGCGGCGAGGTCCTGTTCACGAAGGTGCTGCGGCCGGGGCTCGTGGGCCAGTAGGACCTCGTTCACGCCCGGCCGGAGAGGGCTCGGGAGAGGACCGGACGGCAGGTCAGGAGCGTTGTCAGTGCCGGGTCCTAGGGTTTTCTCCATGACGCGATCCGGAGGGGTGGGGATCGCGTGAACGACGGCATGGGGCGGGAGACGGGGATGGGCAGGGGAACGGACATGGGCTCGGGGGCGGGGACGGGGACGAAGGCGGAAAGGGGGACGGAGAGGGAGACGGAAGGGGGCTCGGGGTCGGCCGTCGAGGCGCTGCTCGCCGCCGTTCTCGACGGGCGGGCCGCCGAGGTGCCCGCCCTCCTCGAACCGCTGGACGCCGCCGCGCGCAAGGTGGCGCTGACGCGCCTCAAGGCGCTGCGCGCCGAGGTGAGGGCCGGGAAGTGGACGGCCGCCCCGTACCACCCGAACAAGATCTGCAGCGCGCTGTACGTGGCGGGTGCCGGGTGTCTGACGACGCCCGCGGCCGCCGCGAGCTGGCTGGGCGCGCGGGATCTGCTGATGTGGGAGACCGACGGCCCGCTGGCGCTCGCGGCGCTCGGGGAGGTCACTCCCGCGTGGGCGGCGGATCTGGCGGCACGGCTGGCCGGTCGCCGGGTCGTCGCGGAGAACCGGTACCAGCTGGTGCACGGGCTCGTGGTCCGTTCCGGCTACCGGGTGGCGCCCACCGACGGGTACGTCACCGGCTGGACCTGGCACCTCACCGACGACCGGCTCGCGGAGCGGCTCCGGGAGGACCCGCAGACGCCGGACCTCGTGGCGCACGCGCTGGGGATGGCGGAGCCGCCGGAGCGCCTGACCCGGAAGCCGGGGCGTCGGCCGGAGCGGCACTGGCCCACGGTCCTGGCGGCGTTGGTCGCGGACGGAACCCTGGACCGGGCGCGGATCCTCGACGTCTGCGTGTCCCGGCTGCTGCGCGGCGGCCCCATCCGGAACCTGCGCGTGCCGCTGGAGATCGTCCAGCTGCTCGCGCCGGACGCGGAGGAGGTGCGGGCGCGGGTCCCCGCCTGGGTCGGGATCGCGGCCGACACGCCCTCGATCGTGGCCGGTTACGCCCAGGAGCTCCTGACGGGACTCGCCACGGCGGGGACACTTCCGGTCGAGGCGCTCGCCGAGATGACCTCCGGGGTGCTGTTCCGCACGGAGAAGAAGCTCCTTCGGGCCCAGCTCGCGCTGGTCGGCGCGGTGCTCGCGCGGGAGCCCGGTGCGGCGGACCTGCTGCTCCCGGCCGTGACGGAGGCCTTCGGCAACGAGGACACGGACGTGCAGGAGCGGGCCCTGAAGCTGGTGGCCCGGCATCTGTCCGCCGTGGAGGCGGGGGTGCTGCGCGAGCTCGCCGAGGCCGCCGGGCTGCTCAGCGCGACGCACCGGCAGGCGGCCGAGGAGCTGTTCGGCGCCGGTCCGGGGGCGGAGGATGCGGGCGCGTACGTGGAGATCCTGCCGCCGGTGCCCGAGGTGCTGCGGGTGCCGCCTCCGGCGGCGACGGTCGAGGAGACCGTGGCCGAGCTGGCGGCTCGGCGGCTCGCCGAGGACCCCGTGGCGTTCGAGCGGGCGCTGGACGGTCTGGTGCGGCACGCGTACCGGGACCGTGAGGCGGTGGTGGAGGCGGTGCGGGCGGCGTTCCCGTGGGAGCGGTGGCGGGACGAGCCGTACTACTTCGCCTACGAGCCCCGGGGGCCGCAGGCGGTGCTCGCCGGGCTGCTCGGTGTCCTCGACCCCGCGCGTGTCGGCCTCGGCCGCAGGATGGGCCCCGTCCAGGCCGACTGTCTCGGCGAGGCCCTGTCGGTGGTGACCGAGTCCCGGCTGTGGGAGGCCTCCGGCCTGGTCGGCACGGACGCGTTGCCGTTCCTGCTGGCCTCGCCGACCCTGACGACCGGGGCGATCGAGCCGTCGGTGCTGGTGGCGCGCCTGCGGGAGTACCGGGACGCGGGCGTCGAGCCCGCGCCGAACGACTTCGCGCAGGCCCTGCTCAGGGTCGCGCGTGCCGCTCCGTCGGCGGACTCCGCGGCCGACGGGGCGGCGGCGCTCGGCACCCGGGCCGGAGAGCGGCTCGCCTCCTGGCTGCGGGCGCCGGCGCCGGTGGAGGCGCGTCCCCGCGTCCTCGACCGGGACGAGGACAGGACCCGGCGGACGTACTGGCTGACGGGCAGGATCGGCGTGGAGTTCGGCGAGCGGCCCGCGCTGCGGGCGGAGTTCCCGCCGCCGTTCCGGTGGCTGGTCGGCGCCGTGGATCCGACGCCCCGGCGCTGCCATCACGGGAGGCACGACCGGGCGCTGTGGGCCTCGGTGCTGCCCGCCGACCGCGAGGTGCTGGCCGCCTGTCTGCTGCCGTCGCTGGCCTACGGCGCCGCCGGGGACGCCCGCGAGGTCACCGAGCCCCTGACGGCCCTGGCCGAGACGGAGGGTCCGGTGGGCCGGGCGGTGCACCTGGCGCTCGCGCTCGGCCTCGGGTGCCTGGACGCCGACGACCGGCTGCGGGCGGTGGACGCCGTCCTCGTCCTGGCGGCGCGCGGGGAGCTGGACGCGCGGCGGCTCGGCGAGGAGCTGGCCTGGCTGCTCGCGGAGGGTTCGGTCAAGCCGAACCGGTTGACGGACGCGGCCCGGACGGCGGCGTTCACGGGGGCGTACGGGACGGTCTGGGCAGTCCTGGGGGCGATGCTGCCCGGGCTGCTCGGCGCGGCGACGCCGATACGTGGCCTCGGTGAGGTGCTCGCGGTGGCGGCCGACTGCGTGGAGCGGTGCGGGGCGGGGGACGTCGTCCCCGGGCTCGACGCGCTCGCCGCGAAGCGGGGTTCCTCGCAGCTCGTGGTGCAGGCCAGGCGTCTCCTGGGCGCACTCCGACAGGGGGCCGGTCAAACTCGGACACAAGCGGACCGAATCGGTCGTTAAGCCGCCAGACGGGCGCTTAACCCGTCAGTCACAAAGCGTTCGTGATCACGCAACACCGCTGGGTCACAGTGAAGTCATGACCGATGTCACGTCTTCGAAGAGCGCCCGCCGTCCGCACCACTGGCGGCACGACCTGATCGAGCTCGCCGCCCTGTTCACCGCCGTGGTGGTGGCCGACACGATCGCCAAGAGCATCGTCAAGGGGCCCGACGGTCCCTACCTCCTGGTGTTCTCGGCCATCGCCCTGGTCGCCACCGCGACCTTCCACACCTGGTGGGCCCGGAGGCACAGCCATGCGCCGCCCGCCGTCGATACCGGCGGGGGGACGGCGCCCGCCCCCGTCCCCGTACGCACCGACGAGACCGGGACCGCCCCCGCCGAGACGGCGGCGCCCAGCGGTGAGACCGCGCTCTGGCGCATGCGCACCACCGTCCAGGACACCCCGGGCAGCCTCGCCGCGCTCTGCACGGTCCTCGCCCGCCTGGGCGTGGACATCCTCACCCTCCAGACCCACCCGCTCGCCCGGGGCACCGTCGACGAGTTCCTCCTCCGCGCCCCCGCCGAGCTCTCCGCCCAGGACCTCGCCCGTGAGATCGCGGCCGCCGGCGGCCGCGACACGTGGACCGAACGGGCCGACGCCCACGACCTGGTGGACACCCCCACCCGCGTCCTCGGCCTGGCCACCCGTACGGCGCTCGACGCGGCCGAACTGCCGCTCGCGCTGCGCCAGCTCCTCGGCCGCTGCACCCTCCACTCCGTCCCGGCGCTCTCCCTGACCGGCCGTCCGCTCGGCGAACAGGCCCCGGTCGAAGGGGTCCTGGAGGAGACCGTGATGCGGCTGCGCGACCCGCACGGCGGCACGCTCATCGTCGAGCGGCCGTACCTCCCCTTCACCCCGACCGAGTTCGCCCGGGCCCGCGCCCTCGTCGAGCTGGACGCGCGCCTCGGCCCGCGCCTCCCGCGCGGCCGTGACGTGCTGACCCTGCCCGAGGGCAACGAGATCACCGTCCGCCGCGCCGACCAGCGCGACCTGCCCGCCGCGCGCGCCATGCACGACCGCTGCTCGGCCCGCACCCTCGGCCTGCGCTACCACGGCCCGGTCGGCGACGCCGGCCGGTACCTCGACCACCTGCTGAGCCCCCGTTTCGGCCGCACGCTCGCCGTGCAGACGGCCTCGGGCCGGATGGTCGCCCTCGGCCACCTGCTGTGGGACGGCGACGAGACCGAGGTCGCCCTCATGGTGGAGGACGACTGGCAGCGGCGCGGCATCGGCTCCGAACTCCTCCACCGGCTCGTGGCCCTCGCGGAGGAGGCCGGCTGCGCGAGCGTGTACGCCGTCACGCAGGCGTCCAACACCGGGATGGTGGCCGCCATGCGCGCGCTCAACCTGCCCCTCGACTACCAGATCGAGGAGGGCACCCTGGTGATCACCGCGCGACTGACCGCAGCGCCGGCCCCGTCCCCGTCGCTGCCCCACGGAGAGGTGCGGCGGGCGGAGCGCTGAGCGCCTGCGTGAGGTCGCGCCACAGGTCCTCGACGTCCTCCAGGCCGACCGACATGCGCAGGAGCCGGTCGCTGACGCCCGCCGAACGCCGGTCCCCCTCGGCCACGATCCGGTGGCTGATGGAGGCCGGGTGCTGGATGAGCGTGTCGACGCTGCCGAGGCTCACCGCCGGGGTGATCAGCCGGACTCCGGCGATCACCTCGTGCGGGTCCCCGAAGACCTCGAAGGCGATCATCGCGCCGCCGATCCGCGGGTAGTGGACGCGGGCGATCCGGGGGTCGGTGGCGAGCCGCCGGACGAGCTCCGCAGCCGTGGCGGACGCCGCCTTCACCCGTACCGGAAGGGTGGAGAGACCGCGCAGCAGCAGGTAACCGGCGAGCGGGTGCAGGACACCACCGGTGGCGAAACGAATCTGCCGGAGCGTACGGGCGAACTCCTCGTCACAGGCCACGACACCGCCCATGACGTCGCCGTGCCCGCCCAGGTACTTGGTCGCGCTGTGCAGCACGATCCGCGCGCCCTGCTCGACCGGCCGCTGGAGGACCGGGGTGGCGAAGGTGTTGTCGACGAGCAGCGGCACCGTGCCGCAGGAGTGGGCGAGGGCCCGGATGTCGGCCTCGGCGAGCGTCGGGTTCGCCGGGGACTCGACCATGACGAGACCCGTGTCCGGACGGATCGCGTCGGCCACGCCCGCCGGGTCGGTCCAGGTCACCTCGGTGCCGAGCAGCCCCGTGTCGAGCAGGTGGTCGCTGCACCCGTACAGCGGGCGGACCGCCACGACGTGCCGCAGGCCCTGGCTCGCCCGGGCGAGGAGGACGGCGGTCAGCGCCGCCATGCCGCTCGCGAAGGCCACGGCCGCCTCGGCGCCCTCCAGGCGGGCGAGGGCGTCCTCGAAGCGGGCCACGGTCGGGTTGTCCAGCCGGGAGTAGACCGGCGGGCCGTCGAGACGGGCGCCCGTGGTGGCGAACTCGTCGATGCGGGCCGCCTCGGCCCGGGCGTCGTACGAGGGGTAGGTGGTCGACAGGTCGAGCGGCGGGGCGTGCACTCCGAGTCCGGCGAGGTCCTCGCGTCCGGCGTGCACGGCTTCGGTGGCGAGCGCCCTCGGGGTGGCCGAGAGGTCGCGGTCCATGGCGTCCATGGCGGCACTGTGAACGTCTACCGGAAGGTAGGGGGAAAACCCCGTGCTACGTTCGGCCAATGGCCGATTCTGTCGTACTGGACGCGGTCGATCTGCACATTCTTCGCCTCCTGCAGAACGACGCCCGGACCACCTACCGCGAGCTCGCCGCCGAGGTGGGCGTAGCCCCCTCCACCTGCCTCGACCGGGTCGCGCGGCTGCGCCGCACCGGCGTGATCCTGGGCCACCAACTACGGCTGGATCCGGCCAAACTCGGACGCGGCCTGGAGGCGCTTCTCCTGGTCCAGGTGCGCCCCCACCGGCGGGAACTGATCGGTCCGTTCGTCGACCGGATCCGCGCGCTGCCCGAGTCCCGGGCCCTGTTCCACCTCACGGGCCCCGACGACTACCTGGTGCACGTGGCCGTGTCAGACCCCGCTGACCTGCAGAGACTCGTCCTCGACGAGTTCACTTCGCGCCGCGAGGTGGCCCGGGTCGAGACCCGGTTGATCTTCCAGCAGTGGGAGTGCGGACCGCTCCTTCCCCCCGCGCACGGCCCCTCGTTGTCAGCCGACTGAGGCCGGACGAAGATGACGCGGCCCTCGCGAGGCGTCAGGATGACCCCCATGCCAGAGACTTCCAGCAGCCTGCTGCCCCGCCAGCTCGCCGACGCCCACGTCGACGCACTCATCGCCCTCGACCCGATCACCGGTACGTACCTGGGAGTCAAGGAGAGCGCCGGCCTGCTGCCCGACTTCTCGCCGGTCGGCCTGAAGGCCGTGGCCGACCTCTCCCGGCGCACGCTCGCCGCCCTCGACGCGGCGGAGGCCGCGCCGGGCGCCGACAGCGACGCCGAGCGCCGCTGCGCCCGCCTGCTGCGCGAGCGCCTCACCGCCGAACTCGGCGTGCACAACGCCCACGAGAGCCTGCGCACGGTCAGCAACATGCGGTCGCCCGCCCACAGCGTGCGGATCGTCTTCACCATGATGCCGACGGAGACCGAGGAGGACTGGACGGCGGTCGCCGCCCGGCTGCGGGCCGTCCCCGCCGCCCTGGAGGGGTACCGCGCCTCGCTCGCCCTCGGCCTGTCGCGCGACCTCCTCGGCGGCCCGCGCGCCACCGCGACCTTCGTCGGCCAGCTCACCGAGTGGGCGGGCGCGGACGGCGAAGGGCCCGGCTGGTTCGAGCAGTTCGCCGCCTCCGGCCCCGACGACCTGCCCGCGGAGCTCCGTACCGAACTCGGCCAGGCGGCCAAGGGCGCCACCGCGTCCGTCGTGGAGCTGCGGGACTGGATGCGGGACGTGTACGCCCCCGCCGTCGCCGACGCCCCGGACACCGTGGGCCGCGAGCGGTACCAGCGCTGGACGCGCTACTTCAACGGCACGGACCTGGACCTCGACCAGGCCTACGCGTACGGCTGGTCCGAGTACCACCGCCTCCTCGACGAGATGCGCACCGAGGCCGAGCGGATCCTGCCCGGCGCCGGGCCCTGGGAGGCGCTCGCCCACCTCGACGAGCACGGCACGCACATCGAGGGCGTGGAGGAGATCCGCGTCTGGCTCCAGGAGCTCATGGACGAGGCCATCGAGGCGCTCGACGGCACCCACTTCGAACTGGCGGAGCGCGTACGGCGGGTGGAGTCCAGAATCGCCCCGCCCGGCGGCGCCGCGGCACCGTACTACACCGGCCCGTCCGAGGACTTCAGCCGCCCCGGCCGCACCTGGCTGCCGGTGGACGGCACGACCCGCTTCCCCGTGTACGACCTCGTCTCCACCTGGTACCACGAGGGCGTGCCGGGCCACCACCTCCAGGTGGCGCAGTGGGCGCACGTGGCCGACACGCTCTCCCGCTACCAGGCGACCATCGGCAAGGTGAGCGCCAACCTGGAGGGCTGGGCGCTGTACGCCGAGCGCCTCATGGACGAGCTGGGCTTCCTGCCCGACGCGGAGCGGCGCCTCGGCTACCTCGACGGCCAGATGATGCGCGCGTGCCGGGTGATCGTCGACATCGGCATGCACCTGGGCCTGGAGATCCCCGCGGAATCGCCGTTCCACCCCGGCGAGCGGTGGACCCCCGAGCTCGCGCAGGAGTTCTTCCAGCTGCACAGCAGCCGTCCGGCGGCGTTCGTGGAGAGCGAGATGACCCGCTACCTCTCGATGCCGGGCCAGGCGATCGGCTACAAGCTGGGCGAGCGCGCCTGGCTGCTCGGCCGCGAGAACGCGAGGGCCGCGCACGGCGACGCGTTCGACGCGAAGGCCTGGCACATGGCGGCGCTGTCGCAGGGGCCGCTGGGCCTCGACGACCTGGTGGACGAGATCTCGCGCCTCTGACCCGACGCGTCCCGCACGGCCCCCTTCCTCGTGCGGACCCCTGCCGTGCCCGGATCCCTTCCGCATGGCGAGAATCCCCGGCCGGTCTCTTGATCGGCCGGGGATTCCCCTGCACTCTCGGCCGTATGACCACCGAATACACACCGGACGCCACCGACTGGCGGATCCTCGCGGCGCTCCAGAGCGAGGGCCGCGCCAGCTTCGCCGAACTCGCCCGCGCCGTGTCGATGTCCCCGTCCGCGGTGACCGAGCGGGTGCGCCGCCTGGAGGACGCCGGAGTGATCAGCGGATACACGGCCATCGTCGACCAGGACCGTCTGGGCCTCCCCATCCTGGCCTTCGTACGGCTCCGGTACCCGCACGGCAACTACAAGCCGTTCCACGACCTCCTGGACACCACGCCCGAGGTCCTGGAGGCCCACCACGTCACCGGTGACGACTGCTTCGTCCTCAAGGTCGCGGCGCGGTCGATGAAGCACCTGGAGCAGGTCTCCGGGAAGATCGCCACGCTCGGCTCGGTGACGACCAGCGTGGTCTACTCCTCGCCGCTGCCCCGGCGTTCGATCAGCCGCTGAGCCCGTCGCCGCCTGTACGGAGCCGTACCGCCGAGCCCTGCCGGGCCTTGACGACCTCCAGCTGGGCGGGGATGCGGCGGCGCAGGTCGCCGACGTGGCTGACGATGCCGACGCTGCGGTCCCGCTCGCGCAGTGAGTCGAGGACGTCGAGGACCTCGTCGAGGGTCTCCTCGTCGAGGCTGCCGAAGCCCTCGTCGATGAAGAGCGTGTCGAGCCTGACCCCGCCGGCCTCGTCGGTGACGACGTCGGCGAGGCCCAGGGCGAGCGCCAGGGAGGCGAAGAAGGTCTCGCCTCCCGAGAGTGTCGCGGTGTCGCGCGCGTTGCCCGTCCAGGAGTCGACGACGTGCAGGCCGAGACCGGCCCGCTTGCCCCCGGCGCGGGCGTCGGAGTGGACCAGCGTGTAGCGGCCGGAGGACATCAGCTGGAGGCGGGCGGTCGCGGCGGCGGCGACCTGTTCGAGGCGGGCGGCCAGGACGTACGACTCCAGGCGCATCCGGAGCTCGTTCTCGGCGGAGGTCCCGGCCGTCAGGGCGGCCAGCCGCGCCACCCGGTCGTACTCCTCCCGGAGCGGGCCGAGACGGCGGACCTCGGTGACGGCCTGCCGGGAGAGGGCCGCGAGCTCGCCGACCCGGTCGCGGGCGGCGGACAGACCGGAGACGGCCTGACGCAGGGCGCCCCCGGCCGTGGCGCGGGCCGCCTCGGCCGCGTGCGGGTCGGCGGGCGGGAGCGCGGCGGCCTCGGCGGCGCCGGGCTCGGCGAGCCGGTCCGCGACGGCCGCCGCCTCGGCACGCCAGGCGTCCACGCGCTCCTGGAGCGCGCGCCGTTCGGCGGTGGGGAGGAGCGCGGCGCGGGCCTCGTCGGGGGTGGTGAAACCCTCGCGGTAGGCGGCGTCGGCGAGCCGGCCGTCGGCTTCCTTGAGCCGCCGCGCCGCGAGTTCGGCGGTGCGTACGGCTCCGGCGGCGTCGAGCAGCAGGGCGATGCGGCGCTCCAGGGAGGCGGCGTGCTCGGCCACACTGCCGAAGGTGCCGCGCCCGAGGGCGAGTTCCTCGTCGAGCGCGGCCTGCTCGGCCTCCAGGGTCTCGCGGCGCGAGGTGCGCGCGGCGACGCGGCGCTCGGCCTCGCGCTGCGCGCCGATCCGCCCCTCGTGCTCCCGCTCGGCCCGCGCGAGCGTCTCCCGCGCGCTGTGCGTCCGGGAGGCGAGGTCGTGCGCCTCGGCGTGCAGACGGGTGAGCTCGTCGACGTCACGGGCGAGGTCGGGGACGGTGGGGTCGGCGTCCGCGGGGGTCACCCCCGTGGAGGCGCCACCCACGGCCGACGCAGCCATGTGCGCCGCGCCTGTGGCGCCCGGGCCCATGGGGAGCACGTCCGTGTGGGGCCGGTCCGCGTGAGGCTCGCCTGTGTGGGGCCCGACCGTGTGCGACCCGACCGCGTGAGGTCGGTCCGTGTGAGGCCCCTCCACGTGCGCCCCGTCCACGTGGTCCCCCACCACGTGGGACCCGTCCGCGCGGCCGCCGTTCGTGTCGGTCGGGCCTGCGCTCAGGACCTCGGCCCGGGCCGCCGACCAGGCCTCGCGGGTGACGGCCAGTTCGCGTTCGGCGGCGGTGCGGGACTCGTCGGCGCGGGTGTAGACCTCGTACGCCGCCTCCTCCGTGGCGCGGTCGACGTGGTCGGCGGTGGTGCGCGCGGGGGCCGGGTGGGCGGTGGAGCCGCAGACCTGGCAGGCCGCCCCGTCCGTGAGTGTGGCGGCGAGCTCGGCCGCGATCCCCTGGAGGCGGCGGGACTTGACGTCGAGCCAGGCCTCGTGGGCGGTGTTCCGCCGCTCGCGGGCGACCGTGAGCCGCCCCTCGGCGGCCGTGGTGCCGGCCGCCAGGGCGTCGCGTCGGCGGGCCGCCGCGAGCCGCCGCCGGGCGGGTTCCAGGCGGCCGGCGAGGTGCTCGGCGCGGGTGGCGGCGTCCGTGGCGGACTCGACGCGCTCGACGAGCGAGGCCCGGCGCGGTTCCCAGTCGGCGAGCCAGGCGGCCGCGTCCTGGAGGGCGTCCTCGTCGGCGCGGGCCTCCCGGGCCAGGACGGCACGTTCCTCGGCGACGGCGGCGGCGCGGCGCTCCGCGCGGCGGGCCGATTCCAGGCCGCCGAGTTCGGCGCGCAGCCGGTGTTCGAGGGCGGAGAGCTGCTCGGCCTCCGCGTCGGCGAGTTCGGGGGGCAGCAGCGCGAGGGAACGGTCGCGGGCCGCGCGGGCCGTGGCGTGCTCGCGCTCGGCGTCCTCGCGCAGGACGAGGGCGGGGGCGACGCGATCGGCCTTGAGGGACCCGTCGAGCGCCGCCTGGTGCCGGTCGCGGTCGGGGACGGTGGCGGTGAGCCGCTCGCGGCGCCGGAGCGCGTCGGCGTACCGGGCCTGGCGGTCGGCGAGCGCCTTCTCGGCGTCGAGCGCGCTCTCCGCGCCCGCCGCGCGCGCCTCGGCCGCCGCGTACCGCTCGGCCGCGATGTCGTGGGTCTCGGCCGCCTCGGTGCGGGCGACGGCGGCCCAGGTGAGGACGGCGTCGGCGACTCCGGGCTCGCCCGGACGCCCCTCGACGGGCGCCCGGGCCGCGTCGAGGCCGCCCGCGGCCTGCGCCATGCGGTGGGCGAGGCCGAGCAGCCGCTCGTCCCCTTCGCGTACCTGCTGTTCGGCGGCGCGCCGGAGGTCGGCGAGGCGTTCCTCGACGGCGGCGAAGCGGCGGGTGTCGAAGAGCCGCCCGAGGAGCTTGCCGCGCTTCTCCGCGTCGGCGCGCAGGAAGGCGGCGAAGTCGCCCTGCGGGAGCAGGACGACCTGGCAGAACTGTTCCCGGCTCATGCCGACGAGCTGGGCGATCTCCTCGCCGATCTCCTGGTGGGAGCGGCTCAGTCCGGCCCATTCGCCGCTCTCGGGGTCGTACTCGCGCAGCCAGGACTGGGCCTTCTCGGTGGTGAAGCCGGTGCCGCGCTTCTTGGGCCGCTGCTGGGCGGGCCGCCGGGTGATCTCCAGGCGCCGCTCCCCCACCGTGAGGTCGAGGACGACCTCCGTGGACGTGCCGACGGGGGCGTGGTCGCTGCGCAGGGAGGTGCCGGGGTTCTGGCGTTCGCCGGGCACGCTCCCGTACAGCGCGAAGCAGACGGCGTCGAGGACGGAGGTCTTGCCCGCGCCGGTCGGTCCGTGGAGGAGGAAGAGGCCGGCGGCGGACAGGGCGTCGAAGTCGACGGTCTGTGTCGTGCCGAACGGCCCGAACGCGGTGATCTCCAGGCGGTGCAGCCTCATCGGTCCCCCTCGCCTTCCGCCGTCTGGACCCGGACGTCGTCGAACGCGCCCTGGAGCACGGCCCGTTCGGTCGCGTCGAGCCCCGTGCCGCCACGGACGTGGGCCACGAAGTCCTCCGCGATCTGCTGGTCGCTGCGGTCCCGCAGGCGCTGGGCGTAGGAGGCGCCCGGGTCGCTCGGGGCGCGCTCGGGGTCGAAGACGAGGTGGAGCGCGTGCGGGAAGCGTCCGGCGAGCCGCGCCATGGGCTCCGTGGGGCGTACGGGGTCGGTGAGCGTGGCCTCGACCCAGGACTCCTCGTGGGGCGCGAGCGCGGGGTCGGCGAGGAGGTCGTCGAGCCGTCCCCGGAGGCGGGCGAGGGGGCGCGGAACGGGGCAGTCGAGGCGTACGGCCTCGGTGAGCGCGCCGTCGGGCGCCGCCGGGCCCAGGTCGACCAGCCACGTCGTCTTGCGGTGGTCGGTCTCGGAGAAGGAGTACGCGAGGGGCGAGCCGGAGTAGCGGACGCGCGGGGTGATCGTCTGGCTGCCGTGGAGGTGGCCGAGGGCGACGTAGTCGACGCCGTCGAAGACCCCGGCGGGGACGGCGGAGACGCCGCCGACGGTGATGTCCCGCTCGCTGTCGCTGGCCGCGCCGCCGGCGACGAAGGCGTGGGCGAGGACGACGGAGCGGGTGCCGTCGGGCCGGGTGGCGAGGTCGGCGCGGACGCGGTCCATGGCGGCGGTGAGGACGGCCTCGTGGCCGCCCTTGGCCGCGCCGAGCTGGTCGCGGACGAGGGCGGGTTCGAGGTACGGCAGGCCGTACAGGGCGACCTCGCCGTGGTCGTCGGCGAGGACGACGGGGGTGCCGATGCCGACGGGGTCGGTGCGGAGGTGGATGCCGGCCCGTCCGATGAGCCCGGCGCCGACGCCGAGGCGGCGGGCCGAGTCGTGGTTGCCGGAGATCATGACGGTGGGCACGCCGGCCTCGGCGAGGCGGTGCAGGGCGGTGTCGAAGAGCTCGACGGCGGTGAGGGGCGGTACGGCCCGGTCGTAGACGTCACCGGCGACGAGGACGGCGTCGACCCGGTGGGCGTGGACGGTGTCCACGAGGTGGTCGAGGAAGGCGGCCTGGGCTTCGAGGAGCGGGACGCGGTGGAAGGACCGGCCGAGGTGCCAGTCCGAGGTGTGCAGGAGCCTCACGATGCCGTCCCACCCCGCATGTGTGCCGCTCCTCGCCGCGCGTTTCGTCCGCCTCGTCCGCCCTGTGCTCCGTCCACGCTATCCCGACCGGAGGTGTGAGCGGGGCCATACGGCACATGGGCCCTCGCCACATGGGGGCGGCCCCCTCACGCGTCGCCGTACGCCTCTCCGCCGAGCTCGAACGCCGCGGTGCCCGCCGTCGTGTCGGCGAGCCAGGCGCGGAAGGCGGGGACGTCGGCGTCCGGGAGGCCGATCTCGATCGTGACGGCCTCGGCGTACCGCACGTCGCGGACGGCGCGCCCGGTGGCCCGCAGGTCGTTCTCCAGTTTGCCCGCCCGCTGGTGGTCGACGGTGACGGTGGCGAGCCGGAACCGCTGCCGGGTGATCGTGCCGAGCTCGTCGAGCGCCTCGCCGACCACACCGCCGTACGCGCGGATCAGCCCGCCCGCCCCGAGCTTCACGCCGCCGTAGTAGCGGGTCACGACGGCGGCGACGTAACGCATCTCACGGCGCAGGAGCATCTGGAGCATCGGGACGCCGGCGGTGCCGCCCGGTTCGCCGTCGTCGCTGGCCTTCTGTACGGAGGCGTCGGCGCCGAGCACGTACGCGAAGCAGTTGTGGGTGGCGGTCGGGTGTTCCCTGCGGACGCGCGCGACGAACTCCTGCGCCTCGGCCTCGTCGGCGACGGGGGCGAGCGCGCAGAGGAAGCGCGAGCGGTTGATCTCGGTCTCGTGCACGCCCTCGCGGGCCAGGGTGCGGTACTGCTCCTGCATCCCGCCAGCCTACGTTCCGTCCGGCCCGTACTCCCCGGCGGCCGGTTCGGGGGCGCCGCCGCCCGCACCGTCCTGACCTGCGAAGGGCAGCGCGCGGAGGGCGAGAGCCCAGCCGAGGCGGGCCTCCCCGCACTCGCTGGAGCGGCCGGTGAGCTCGGCGACCCGGCCTATGCGGTTGAGGACGGTGTTGCGGTGGCAGTAGAGGAGTTCGGCGGCGCGGGCGGCCGAGCAGCCGTGGTCGAGCCAGACGCGGAGCGTGGTGAGGAGCGCGGTCCGCTCGCCGCCGGTCGCGAGGACGGGCCCGAGGTGGACGGTGACGATCCGCTCGGCGATGTCGGAGCGCCCGCCGAGGAGCACCTCGGCGAGCCGCTCGTCGAAGACGGCGGCCTCGCCGCTGCCCGCCGGGAGGGTACGGAGGGTCTGCTCGGCGAGCCGCAGGGCGCGGCCGGCGTCGGAGAGCCGTTCGAACTCCGGGGAGATCCCGGCGGTGGCACCGGTCAGCTCGCGCAGGACGTCCCGGAGGGCGTCGGACTGGTCGGACCCGCCGACACCGAAGGCGCCGCCGGCACCGCCGGCGCCCAGGAACCCGCCGCTGCCACCGACGCCGCCGACCGCGCCGGGCCCGGCGGCCACCCGGGACCCGCCCGGCCCGCCCGGCCCGCTCGACCCACCGGACGCGCTGCCGGAGCCCCGGCCCCGGGAGGCCCCGCCGGGGCCTCCCGTCCCGCCGCTCCCGGCGGCCCAGGTGCTCCCGGCGGCCTGGCGGACGCCGCCCGGTTCCCGGCCCGCGGCGAACCCGCGACTCGCGCCCGCTCCCCGGGCCCCAGAGGTACGGGCCGCGACGGAGCCCCAGCTTCCGGCGCCGCCCCGAAGGCCCGCGCCGGGCCGCCCCGCGGGGGTGTCGCGGCGGGGCAGGCGGACGATCCCGGCGTACCGGCCGGCGCGTGGCCGCCAGAACGACCACATCCCGTGGGCCTCCAGGACGGGCGCGAGGTCCGGAGGGGCCGCCGGGTCCTGGGCGGCGACCACGACGACGTACCGGTCGAGGGACGGGACGCCGAGCGCTGCGGCGGCCGCCGTGGCCACGGCGGGGTCGTCGGCGCGGCCGTCGAGGAGCGCCTCGAAGAGGGCGACGCGCCGGGTGTCCCGGCGGCTCTGGAGCTCCAGTTGGGCGAGCCGGTACTCGTCGGCCATGGCGACGGAGTAGCGGTCGATGGTCTCCCAGACCCCGCCGGCCATGTCGAGTTCCAGGTCCCTGCTGTCGGCCTCCCGCCCGGCCCTGGCCCTGAGGTGTTCGGCCATGACCTGCCAGAGGACCCGGCCGCCGCGCCGGTAGGCCTGGAGGACGGTGTCGAGGGGGACGCCCTGCTCGGCGCGGCGGCGGCCGGTCACGCGGGCGGCGCGTTCGAGGTCGCCGCCGGTCGGGGCGATGCCGCCGAAGTCCTCCAGCGCGCGCAGGAGGTTGTCGCGGCAGATCTCCCAGAGGTCCTCGCGGGTGACGGGCGCCCCGGAGGCGTACGTACCGGAGTGGGCGCGGATGTCGTCGACGGCCCGGTCCGTGAGCCGGTCGACGTCGGCACGCATCGCGGTGGCGAGCGCGCGCCGGAGGGCTGCGGAACCGGCTTCGGAACCGGCGGCGGTGCCGGGGGGCGTGAGGCCGCCGTCGGAGGGTGACGCGGCGGCCGGGCGGTGCGTCATGGGCCGCACGGTAGCGCCGGGTTTTGGCGAATGCCACGGGTCGGGCGGGACGGGGTGGCCGCTGCCCAGCTCGGAGCGGCACATGGAGGGCATCTGCACATGGTGTCGGAGCGGGGACGCGGCGGATTCTGTGCCAGGTCGGGACGGTGTCCGGTGCGCCGCCACCACGTGCGCCGCCGCCACGTGCGCTGTCGCCATGTACCGCGCCGCCACGTGCGCCGTCCCCACTGTCCTTGGCCCTTGTGTGTGTCCCTCCCTGGAGCGTGTCATGTCCCTGAGCGTCGCCGCCGTCCTGGGCGAGTCCGCCCGCCACTTCCCCGACCGGATCGCGGTCGTCGAGGGCGCGGCCCGGCTCACCTACCGGGAGCTGTGGACGGAGGCCCTGCGCTGCGCCGCCGGACTGCGGGAGGCCGGGGTGAGGCCGGGCGACCGGCTGGCCGTCCTGCTCCCGAACACGACGGAGTTCCTGCGCGTCTACTACGGGGCCCTCGCGGCCGGGGCGACCGTCGTCCCGGTCCACGCGCTGCTCGTCGCCGACGAGGTGCGGTACGTCCTGGAGCACAGCGGCGCGGTCGGCATCGTGAGCGGCGGGCCGCTGTGGGCGGTGGCGGACGAGGCCGCGCGGGCCGCCGGGGTTCGGGCCTTCCAGGGAGCGCCCTCGGCGGCGGACCCCCTGCCGGCCGCGGAACCGGCCGATCCGATGGACGTCGCGGTGGTCCTCTACACGAGCGGGACGACGGGCCGCCCGAAGGGCGCCCTCCTGACCCACCTCAACATCGTCATGAACGCCTCGGTGACCTCGCGGGACCTGCTCGGCATCGGCGCGGGCGACGTCGTCCTCGGCTGTCTGCCGCTCTTCCACAGTTACGGCCAGACCTGCGCGATGAACGGGACGCTGCGCGCGGGCGCGACGCTCGTGCTCATGCCCCGGTTCAGCGGCCCGGCCGCCCTCGGCGTGCTCGCCGACGAGGGGGTGACGGTCTTCATGGGCGTGCCGACCATGTACCACGCGCTGGTGGAGGCGGCCGCGGGCTCCGAGCGGCGCCCGGCGGCCCTGCGCGTCGCCGTCTCGGGCGGGGCCGCGCTGCCGGTCGCCGTCCTGGAACGGTTCGAGGAGACCTTCCGCACCCAGGTGCTCGAAGGGTACGGACTGACCGAGACCTCGCCGGTCGCCACGTTCAACCAGTCCCACATAGGCTGCCGGCCCGGTACGGTCGGGCACCCCGTGTGGGGCGTGGAGGTGGAGATCGCGGACGCGGCCGTGGAGCGGGAGATCGTGTTGCTCGCCCACGGGGAGGTGGGGGAGGTCGTGGTGCGGGGCCATAACGTCTTCGCGGGATACCTCGACGATCCGGAGGCGACGGCGGCCGCGATCGTGGACGGCTGGTTCCGTACGGGCGACCTGGGCGTCAGAGAAAAGGACGGCGGCTTCCTGCGGATCGTGGACCGGAAGAAGGACCTCGTGATCAGGGGTGGGTTCAACATCTACCCGCGCGAGGTCGAGGAGGTGCTCGTCCGCCACCCCTCGGTCTCGGAGGTCGCGGTGATCGGCGTCCCCGACGACGCCAAGGGCGAGGAGGTGTGCGCGGTGGTGGTACGCCGGGAGGGCGCGGCCCCGCTCACGGAGGTGGAGCTCGTGGAGTGGGCCAGGGAGCGGCTCGGCCGCCACAAGTACCCCCGGATCGTCCGCTTCGTCGACGCCCTCCCCCTCGGTCCGACGGGCAAGGTCCTGAAGCGCGCGCTGACCGCGGGAACCGCCGCGGCCATGGCCACCGCCACCGCCACCGCACCGACGGAGGGCTGAACCGATGACGAAGGACGGATCGACGAGCACGGCGGCGGAGGTCCGCACCGCCTCGGGCACGCTGCGCGGCACCCTCCGCGACGGCGTCGCCGCCTTCCTCGGCGTGCCCTACGCGCAGGCCCCCGTGGGCCCGTTGCGGTTCCGCGCCCCGGAGCCGGTCGAGCCCTGGGAAGGCGTACGGGAGGCGACGGCGTTCGGTCCGACGGCGCCGAAGCGCCCGTACGCGCCGCCGCTCGCCGCACTCCTCCCCGACCCCGAGGTCGCCGGGGACGACTGCCTGAACCTCAACGTATGGGCGCCGTGGGAACAGGAGCACCAGGACCAGGATCAGGAGGAACAGGAGCACGGCAGCCGTCCGGTCATGGTCTGGATCCACGGCGGTTCCCTGCTCCACGGCTCGTCGGCGGTCCCGGTCTACGACGGCACGGCCTTCGCCCGCGACGGCGTCGTCCTCGTCTCGCTCAACTACCGCCTGGGCATCGAGGGGTTCGGGGTCTTCCCCGACGCGCCCGCCAACCTCGGCCTCCGCGACCAGATCGCCGCGCTCACCTGGGTGCGGGAGAACGTCGCGGCCTTCGGCGGCGACCCGGAGCGGGTGACGGTCTTCGGCGAGTCGGCGGGCGCGATCTCGATCGCCGCCCTGCTGACGTCACCGCTCGCGAAGGGCCTGTTCCGCCGGGCGGTGCTCCAGAGCGGTCCGCCGGCCGCGCTGCCGCTCGACGCGGCCCGTACGGCCACGGAGGCGGTGGCCGCCGCCCTCGGCGTACCGGCGACGGCGGAGGCCTTCGCCCGTGTGGACCCGGAGCGGCTGCTCGCGGCGCAGACGGAGGCGACCGCGAAGGGCTCGCCGCTGACGGACGGGCCGTCCTTCCAGGTGGCGGTGGACGGCGAGGTGGTGCCGCGCGACCCGGTGGAGGCGCTGGACGCGGGCGCGTCGGCGGACGTGGACCTGCTGCTCGGCACGACGTCGGAGGAGTACCGCCTCTGGTTCGTGCCGGGCGGTCTCACCGACCGGATCGGCCGTCTCGCACAGTGGTACGTCCTGCGGAAGGCGAGGGTCCCGGCGCGGACGGCACGGGTGTACCGCGCGGGGCGGCCGGACGAGAAGCCCGGCGAGGTGCTGGGGGCGATCGTCACGGACAAGCTGATGCGCCTCCCGCTGTACCGGGTCGCGGACGCCCGGTGGCGGCGGCGGTCGGGGACGAACTCCCCCACGTACGTGTACGAGTTCGGCTGGCGCTCCCCCGTCCTCGGCCTCGGCGCCTGCCACGCGCTGGAACTCGGCTTCGTCTTCGACACGCTCGACCTGCCGGAGACGCGGGCGCTGACCGGGGCCGACGCGCCCCGGGACCTGGCGACGGCGATGCACACGGCCTGGGTGGAGTTCGCGAGGACCGGCGACCCGGGCTGGCGCCCGTGGGACCCCGCGCGCCCGGTGATGACCTTCGGCCCGGGCCTTCCGGCCGTCGTCGAGTCCCCGCGCGAGGCCGAACGCCGCTCCTGGGAAGGCTGACCGGTTTTGGCGGAGCGGTACGGGAATCAGCGCGGCGCCCCGCCGGTTCTCCCCGTGGACGATCCGATACGCGCCGATGAGAGGCAGCAGAGACGATGAGCGTCGACACCACGACCGCCGAGCCGACCGAGTACTCCGCCGAGGACGCGGTGCGCCGCATCCTGACGTCCACCGGGGACACCTGGGCCGTGGTCGGTCTCTCCGGGAACCGGCGGCGTGCCGCGTACGGCGTGGCGGAGTTCCTCCAGAAGTCCGGCAAGCGGATCGTGCCGGTCCACCCGAAGGCCGAGACGGTCCACGGCGAGCAGGGCTACGCCTCGCTCGCCGACATCCCGTTCCCGGTCGACGTCGTGGAGGTCTTCGTCAACAGCGACCAGGCCGGAGCCATCGCGGACGAGGCGGTCGCGATCGGCGCCAAGGCGGTCTGGTTCCAGCTGGACGTCATCGACGAGGCCGCCTTCGCGCGTACGCGCGAGGCGGGCCTGGACATGGTGATGGACCGCTGCCCGGCGATCGAGATCCCGCGTCTGAACCGCTGACCGTCCCCCGTCCCCCGTCCCCGGTCCCTGGCCCCGATCCCCCGTCCCCCGTCCCCCGGTAGGGGAACGGTCAGCGGGCCGGCGGGATCGAGACGGCCATCGTCATCTCGGCCGGTTCGTCGCCGTCGTTGCGGTACGTGTGCGGCACGTTGGCCTCGAAGACGGCCGACGTGCCGGCCGGGATGGGGTGTTCCACGCCGTCGACGACGAGCGTGAGGACGCCGGCGGTGACGTGCAGGAGCTCCGTCGTGCCCGAGGGGTGCGGGTCGGAGGCGCTGCCGTCGCCCGGCATGAGGGTCCAGGACCAGAGCTCCAGGGGGCCGCGCGCCTCGGTTCCGACCAGGAGTGTGGTGTGGCTGCCCATGTCGGTGGACCACATACGGACGGCCTGGCTCGGCGGGACGAGCCGGACCTGAGGGCCCTGCTCGTAGTCGAGGAGGGTGGTGATCGAGACGCCGAGCGCGTCCGCGAGCTTCACGGTCGTACCGACGCTGGGGTTGGTCCTGGCCTGCTCGATCTGGATGATCATGCCCCGGCTGACCCCGGCCCGGGCGGCGAGCGCGTCGAGGGTGAAGCCCCGCTCCTTGCGCCAGCGCTTCAGGTTCCGGGCGAGCGACTGCGTGAGCTGATCGAGGTCCGACACATTCCGTCCAATATTCTGGATGACACAGTTCAGTACAGTGAACTACGGTGGGCTGTACCCGACCGTTCACCGCACTGTACTGCGTCCCGCCGTACGGGACTGCGAGGCTTTCATGACCGCCCTGTTCGCCCTGGCCACCAGCCTGCTCTGGGGTCTCGCCGACTTCGGCGGCGGACTCCTCACCCGGCGGATCCCCGCCCTCACGGTCGTCGTGGTCTCCCAGGTCCTCGCCGTCCTCGTCCTCGGCGTGGTCGTCCTCGCCACCGGGGCGTGGACCGAGGCCGACCCCCGGCTCTGGTACGCGGTCGGGGCCGGCGTCGTCGGCCCGGCGGCGATGCTCGCCTTCTACAAGGCGCTCGCCCTCGGCCCCATGGGCGTCGTCTCGCCGCTCGGCTCGCTCGGCGTGGTCGTCCCCATCGGCGTGGGACTGCTCGCGGGCGACCTCCCCGGGCTGTGGCAGGTCGCCGGGATGGCGGTCGCGGTCCTCGGCGTGATCCTCGCGGGCGGACCCGAGCTGCGCGGCGCGCCCGTCCAGCGCCAGGCGGTGCTGCTGACCCTCGTCGCGGCCTTCGGCTTCGGCGCGGTGATGGCGCTCATCTCCGAGGCGTCGACGACCGTCACCGGTCTCTTCCTCGCCCTCTTCGTGCAGCGCGTCACGAACGTCCTCGTCGGCGGTGTCGCGCTGTACGCCTCCGTCCGGCGCGGCGGCCGCGCCCTGCCCGCCGAGGGCGCGTCGGTCATCCGCACCGCGCTCCCCGCCCTGGCCTTCGTCGGCCTCGCCGACGTCGCCGCCAACGGGACGTACGCGCTGGCCGCGCAGTCCGGCCCGGTCGCCCTCGCCGCCGTACTGGCCAGCCTCTATCCGGTCGTCACGGCGCTCGCCGCCCGGGGCGTCCTCAAGGAACGTCTCCGCCCGGTCCAGGCGGCCGGAGCGGGCCTGGCCCTCGCGGGAGCGGTCCTCCTGGCGACGGGCTGAGGCCACTCCGCGCGCGACCGGAAGACAGCCGGGGTCAGCCGCGGTCAGCGTCCGTTCATCCGCAGCACCCTGACGGCCTCGACCGTCGCGTGACCCCGCCATTCGAGCTCCGCGGCGGCCGAGTAGCCGGCGAAGTCGACGGCCCACCCGCCATCCTGCCGCTGCCCGCGTTCCAGGCGGTCGAGGTCCTCCGACACGGCCCGCGGGTCGAGCAGGGCGCGGACCGGCCGCCCGGGCCCGGGCGCGTAGGCGAGGAGGTGCAGCGTCTCGCCCTCGGCCCCGCCGGCCACGGCGAGCGCCCCGTCCTTCGGGACGAACCGTCCGAGGTGGTCGATGAGTTCACGCGCCTCCGGGTGGGAGTCGGCCGCGGCGTCGAGGAACTGGAGCGCGAAGGAGAGCACGTACGCGAAGGGCTCTTCGTCGATCTCCCGGATCGCGTCGAAGCAGTACCGCGTCGCCTTCGCCGTCCACGGATGGTCCCGGACGGCCGCGTCCCACCGTGCGGCGCGATACGCCTGCGCCGCCACCGCGGCCGTGATCTGCGGCGACGACTCCGAGGGATCCGCGCCCGCCCAGAACGGGGCGCACGCCACGGGGTCGGCGACCGGAAGCGCGAAGGGCAGCCCGCCGTCGGGCAGCGTCACGGAGTCGAGCCAGTCGAGGAGGGAGACGGTGTGCGGCGAGGTCGCGGGACCGGCGTCGGCGAGCGCCTCAAGGGCGTGCTGGGCCCCTCCCGGCTGGCTCTCCGGTGCGCGAAGATCGGGTTCGAGTCCCCATCCGTAGCCTCCGTCGGCGTTCCGGTAGGCGTCGAGCCCGTGGAGGACGGCCTGCCGGGCCGCCTCGCTGTCCATGGTGACGGCCTCGAAGCGCCGCCGATCGAGAACTCGGGCGTGTGAGGCCATGAACGCTCGCGCGCGGCCCAGGTCGATGCTCATACGGGAACGCTGTCATCCGTCGGCCGCGCCGGTCTTGAACGAAACGGCCGGACGGGAAGAACGCGACGGCGCAGCCAGGGTCGACCCCTGGTCGGCCCCTAGCCGGTCCCTAGTCGGTACGCGTGAGCCTGCCCGGCGTCCGGCCGGTGAGCCGCTTGCTCTCCCGGGTGAAGTGGGCCTGGTCGGCATACCCCGCCGTCGCCGCGGCATCGCTCAACGACAGGCCCGCCCGTGCCATGCGCAGGGCACGCTGGAAGCGGTGGATCCTCGTGAGCGTCGCGGGACCGTAGCCGAAGAGCCGGTCACTGAGGCGCCGCAAGGACCGCTCCGGCAGGTCGTGGAGCTCCGCGGTCTCCCGCACGCTCAGCCCTTCGCGAGCGGCGCGGTCGAGCGAGGCCGCGACCCGCAGAACGGAGCGATCCGGAGCCGCCCGCTCCCACAGGGCGACGAGGACCCGTTCGAGCGCGTCGGCCGCGTCCTCCTCGAACGACCGGCCGTCCTGCCCGGGCAGCGCGACGAGATCCGTCAACTCGACGCGCTGGTCCCTGAGTTCGCGCGCCGGAACACCGAGCAGCGCGTGCGCCACGCCCGGCGCGAGCCGGAGACCCCAGGTCACCTCGCCCGCACGCGTCGGCACGACGAACGGCCGCGTGTCGGGGCCCGCCACGACGAGCCGCTCCTGGAACCACATCAGGTCCATCACGCCGTCGGGGGCGATGCTCTCCTCGGCACCGTCCGAGAGGACCCGCCACGTCGTCGCACCGGTTCGGGCGCCTCGTCCCGCCGTATAGCTCCGCACGCGTCGTCCACCTCCGCACCGCGCACCCGCCCGCGATCCACTGTAGTGCCGACGGCTGTAGTGCCGACGGCCCGCTCAGGGGACGGCCGACGTGTCACGGGGAGGGTCAGGAGGAGACGGCCTCGGGCGTCGTCCCCGCCTGCTCGGCCTCCCAGGCGGCGAGCGCCGCGAGCTGCTCGGCGGTCACGCCCTCCGGGAGCGGCACGGGGGCCGGGGTCCGCAGCGGGGGCTGCCAGCCGTTCTCGGCGTCCCAGCGGCGGACGACCTTGGCGGGGGCGCCCGCGACCACCGAGTGGTCGGGCACCTCGCCGCGGACGACCGCGCCCGCCGCCACGACGACGTTCCGGCCGATGCGCGCGCCGGGCAGGATCACCGATCCCGTGCCGAGCCAGCAGCCGGGGCCGATGGAGACGGGCTCGGAGCGGGGCCACTGGCGGCCGATGGGCTCGTCCGGGTCGTCGTAACTGTGGTTGGTCGAGGTGATGTAGACGTTCGGGCCGCAGTACGTGTCCGAACCGATGGTGATCGTCGTGTCGGCGATGACGTGGCTGCCCCGGCCGAGAACGACGCCGTCGCCGAGGGTCAGGACGGTCTCCGTGCCGAGGTCGAGGCCCGGCAGCATGCCCGCGGTCAGGGTGACCTGCTCGGCGATGATGCAGCACTCGCCGATCTCGATCCACCGCTCGCCGAAGACGGTGCCCTGCGGGAAGGCGAGCCGGGTGCCCGCGCCGAGGCGGCGGAAGCGCAGCCGCCCGGGGTGCTCGGCGGTGACGGAACCGGCCTGCTGCGCCCAGCGCCAGCCGCCCTGCACGGCGCGGGCGACGGCCCGGCGGCGCCAGGCGGCGAGCGAGGAGAACGTGTTTCTGTTCCTGGGCATCCGGCCACCGTAGTCGGCGCCGTCGTGCCTGATCAGTGCGGTGCGCTGTGATGTCCGTCATGGGCACGGCATAGGGTGCGGGCGGGGGCGACCCCCGGGTGCGACCGTACGGCTGACGATCAGGAGCGAACCATGTCAGAGGCGTTGATCAAGGGTGTGGGCGGCAAGGAGCCGAACGTCGATCCGACCGCGTTCACGGCGCCGACGTCCGTGGTCCTCGGCGAGGTGACGCTCGGCGCCCGCGCCAGCGTCTGGTACCACGCGGTGCTGCGCGCGGACTGCGGTCCCATCACGGTGGGCGAGGACGCCAACATCCAGGACAACACCACCGTCCACGTCGACCCCGGCTTCCCCGTCTCCATCGGGGCACGGGTGACGGTCGGGCACAACGCGACCGTGCACGGCTGCGTGATCGAGGACGACGTGCTCGTGGGCATGGGCGCGACGGTCCTCAACGGCGCCCGGATCGGCGCGGGCTCGCTCGTCGCGGCGCAGGCGCTCGTGCCGCAGGGCATGGAGATCCCGCCGGGCTCGCTCGTCGCGGGCGTCCCGGCGAAGGTCCGCCGGCCGCTGACGGACGAGGAGAAGGAGGGCATCAAGCTGAACGCGGAGATGTACCTGCACCTGGCGAAGGCGCACGCCGAGGCGTTCGACCTCTGATCGGCGCCTGATCGGCGTCTGTACGCGGAGGAGGGCGGCCCCCAGGTCAGGGGGGCCGCCCTCCTCGTACGTCGTCATCCGGTGCTCAGTCCGCGACCGGCACCGGCTCCGGAGCCGTCTCCCCGGTCTCCTTCGCCCGCTCGGCCGCCGCCTTCTTGGCGCGGTTCTTGATGACGAGCATCGACGCGGCGCCGATCAGGACCGCGAGGACGAGACCGAGCCAGGAGAAGCGCTTGAGCCACGCCTCGGCGACGACGCCGACCGAGTAGATGACGGCCGTCGTGCCGCCGGCCCAGAGGATGCCGCCGAAGACGTTGGCGACGAGGAACTTCCAGTACGGCATGTGCAGGACACCGGCGAGCGGGCCCGCGAAGATGCGGAGGAGGGCGACGAAGCGGCCGAAGAAGACCGCCCACATGCCCCACTTCTCGAAGGAGCGCTCGGCGAGCCCGATGTTGGCCTCGCTGAAGTGCTTGGGGAACTTCCCGCCCAGCCAGGCGAGCAGCGGCCGCCCACCCTTGCGGCCGATGGCGTAGCCGATCGAGTCGCCGATGATCGCTCCGGCGCTGGCGCAGGCGCCGAGCACCCACGGGTTGATGTCGCCGTGCTGCGAGGCGAGCAGCGCCGAGCTCACGAGCACGATCTCGCCGGGCAGCGGGATACCCAGGCTCTCCAGGCCGATCACCACGCCGACGAGCGCGTAGATCGCGACCGCCGGGATCGTCTCCAGCCACTCCTGTACGTGCAACGCGGTTCCTCCCGTGTCGGTGCGCCCGGCGTGCACCGCGTCGGGCACGCCGGGGCAGCCTACCCGGTCAGGGTGTACGGACCTCGACTCCGATGCTGAGCCCGGGGTCGGCCGAGGAGGTGCCGACGCGGACGGTCCTGCGGCCCGTGCCGAGGATCCAGGCGTGCCGTGCGGTGTCCCAGGAGGAGAGGCTCCGGGCGGTGACGGGGACGGTCACCCGGCGCCGTTCGCCGGCCGCGAGCTCCAGGCGGCGGTAGCCGGCGAGGGCGGAGCGCGGCTGGTCGACGCCGATCGCGGTGAGGTCCGGGGAGGGTCCGACGTACACCTGGGCGACCTCGACGCCGGGGCGGCGGCCGGTGTTGCGGACGGTGAAGGTGACATCGAGTCCGCCGGCACGCTCGGGGGACCCCTCGGACACGGTGAGGTCCTCGTACCGGAAGGTCGTGTACGAGAGCCCGTGGCCGAAGGGGAAGAGCGGGGTGACGCCCTCGGCCTCGTACCAGCGGTGGCCGACGTGGACGCCCTCGCCGTACTCCTCCACGCCGTCCCGGCCCGGGTAGCGGCGCGGGTCCCCCGCCGTGGGGTGGCCGTCCTCGGAGGCCGGGAAGGTCTGGGTGAGGCGGCCGCCGGGGTCGGCGTCGCCGAAGAGGACGGCGGTGGTGGCGGCGGCGCCCTCCTGGCCGGGGTAGTACATCTGGAGGACGGCGGCGGTCCGTTCCAGCCACGGCATGGTGACGGCCGAGGAAGTGTTGAGGACGACGGTCGTCCGGGGGTTGGCGGCGGTGACGGCCTCGATCAGGGCCTCCTGGTGGCCGGGGAGGGCGAGCGTCGTCCGGTCCTGGCCCTCGGTGGCGTCCTCGTAGGCGAAGAGGACGACGCTGTGCGCGGCGCGCGCGGTCCGTACGGCCTCGGCGACGTCGGCGGCGCGGGTGCCGCCGGTGACGGCGCGGAGCCGGAAGAGCTGCCCCCCGGGGCCGCCGTGGGCGGTGATCCGCAGCTCGTGGGGGCCGGCGGCGAGGCGGAGGGTCGCGCGGCGGACGGTGAGTCCGTCGGGTGCCTGCCCGAGGAGGCCGCCCGCGAAGTACTCGGCGACGCCCTCGCGGACGGGGAAGAGCTCGGTGCCGTCGAGGCTGACGGTGGGGCGGGCCCCGCTGTAGTGGACGAGGAAGGTCCACTCGTCGGGGTCGGTCGCGGTGAGGGTGGTGGTCCGGCTCCAGGTGGTTCCGGCGGCGACGCGGACGCCTTCGAGGTCGACGGCGGGCCGCAGGGGCGGGAGCGGGCGGCCGAAGAGGTCCTCGCCGACGGCGAACGTGACGGTGGCGTCCTTCCCGGCCCTCGCGCGGAGGGCGTCGAGGGGGCTCGTGGCCGCGTCGGGGACGACGTGGGCGCTGCCGCCGCCGCTGACGAAGGGGACGGCGGCGGTGGGGCCGACGACGGCGAGGGAGCGGGCGGCCCGGTCGGTGAGGGGGAGGGCGTTCTTCTCGTTGCGGAGGAGGGTGGCTCCGGCGGTGGCGACGCGCAGGGCGAGGCGGGCGCCGGAGTCGGCGTCGCGCCCGGGGCGCGGGGCCTCCGCCGCCGCGAGGAGCCCGAACCGTTCGCGTACGGCGAGCACGCGGCGCACGGAGCGGTCGACGGCGGACTCGTCGATGCGGCCGGCGCGGACCGCGTCGCGGAGGGCGGCCCCGTAGCGGGAGCCGCCGGGCATCTCCATGTCGAGCCCGGCGGAGAGGGCTCCGGCGGTGGTGTGGACGGCGTCCCAGTCGCTCATGACCCAGCCGTCGAAGCCCCAGCGTTCGCGCAGGATCGTGGTGAGGAGGGTGGTGTTCTCGGCGGCGTGGACGCCGTCGACCTTGTTGTACGCGGCCATGACGGCGCCCGCTCCGGCGGCGACGGCGGCCTCGAAGGCGCGCAGTTCGGTCTCGTGGAGAGTCTGTTCGCCGGCGCGGACGTCGACGGTGGCGCGGTCGCGTTCCTGGTTGTTGAGGGCGAAGTGCTTGACGGTGGCGACGAGGCCCTCGGCCTGGACGCCCCGGATCTCCTCGGCGACGAGGTCGGCGGTGAGGAGCGGGTCCTCGGAGAAGGTCTCGAAGTTCCGTCCGGCGTACGGGGTGCGGATGAGGTTGGCCATGGGGGCGAGTAGCACGTCCTGGCCGAGGGCGCGGCCCTCGCGGCCGACGACCCGGCCGTAGGCGCGGGCGAGGCCGGGGTCGAAGGCGGCGGCGAGCATGACGGGCGCGGGGAGCGCGGTGGCGGTGCGGTGGACGCGAATGCCGGCGGGGCCGTCGGCGAGGCGGAGCGGCGGGATGCCGAGGCGGGGTACGCCGGGGACGTACCCGGCCTGGCCGAGGCTCGCGGGGTCGGCGGCGCCGTGGAGGAGGGAGACCTTCTCGTCGAGGGTGAGCTCGGCGAGGAGCCGGTCGACCCGGCCGCGGGGTGCGGCGGGCTTCCCCCCGGGGTGCCGGGTGGCGGCCGCGGCGGGCGAGGCGAGGGCGGCGGCGCCGCCGAGGGCGAGCAGGAGCGCGCGGCGGGAGAGCCGGGGGCCGCGCCGCCGGGCCCTGGGGCCGCCGTGGGGGTTCTCCGGGGCGGGGGTGGCGGGTGAGGCTTCGTCGGACTTCTCGTCGGACAGGTCGTCGGACACGTCGTCGGACACGCGGCGGCTCCTTGGCGCGGGGTGCGGGCCCGGCCCGGGTGCGTCCGTGCCCTGTCCGCACTATGCGTGACGGATCGTCCGTTTCGGCCCCGGCGGCCCGGAACACGTCGGCCCCCGCACCCGAAGGGGGGTGCGGGGGCCGCGGACGCTCGCTCCGGCCTGGTCAGGCGTTCGGGCGCAGGGTCCAGACGACGGTCGTTTGGGCGCTGGGAATACGGGACCTGGGGAGTTGAGCAGCCGAACGGCATCTGACCTGCAAGTTTGCGTCCCTGTGCGTCCCGAAGCGTCCCGGACGATCCCGCGCCAATGGGACCTGAGAACTCCCTGGCGCGGGGAGGGTTCGCACATGCCGCCTTGATGAGGTCACGGCGGCCCCGCGCATGCGAAAGGCCCGGAGTTGGAGCTCCGGGCCTTCCATGAGGCGAGGTTCCGCTGGACCGAAGTCCAGTCAGCGACCGGTCAGGAGCGTCAACTCCACCCCGGTCGAGTCCTTCGAACCAAGGACCCCGGTACCCCCGAATGCCTCGTCAGCATCAGGGGCCCGCCGCCGAGAGGTACCCCAACCATCCCGGCGCGAACGCCCTGATTATTGCAGCTCACTCCCACGCACTACAGGACTGGGAGCACCCTCAACGATCTCTTTCAGCCAATCTAACGACCCCCTCGCACCTCCCGCACCCCCGGAGTACCGCTGAGACCTGCGAGCAAGGCTCGGGAGCCTCTGGGACGCGTCATGACGCAAACGGCGCATCTCCGACGCACCGCTCTGCTGATCCGAGAGCCGTACGCACGGGCCTCCTGGCCGCGCTGCCGCCCCTATCCCGGCGCACCCACGCTCTCCTAGTCCAGGGCGACACCACCAGCACCTATGCCCGGTGGTCCCGCCAGCGGGGCGGCAAGGACTCGGCAGCGGCCGATCACGCCTGGGCCGTCACCCGCGCGGTGGCCGCTGCCGCCGCGCGCGCCGGATGGTCCCGGACCGACTTCATCCAGGTCATGCTCGACGGCCCGTACAAGGCCGGTGTGCACGCGCGCCTCATCGAGCGCCGCCGCGAGCGTACCCGCGCCGTCGAGTGGCTCTCCCGGGCCTGGGAGGGCGCCTCCGCTCACGTCGCGTCGACCGATGCCATCGCGGCTCGTACGGACTTCCACGCTGCCCTCGCCGAGCTGCGCGCCCAGGTCGAGCGGACCCCGTGGCCGGGTGTCGCGGGGAAGACTGACCTGAGGAACCTGATCGCCCGACTCGTCGTCTGCGAGCAGGCCGGCGGCTGGGACCACGCGGTTTCCGAGCGGGACCTGGCCGAGCGGATGGGGTGCAGCCGGGAAACGGCACGGAGATCGAACGGGCGCCTCATGGAACGAGGTCTGCTCCGTCAGCTCAACGGCGGCTCCGCGACCGAGGCCGCGGGCTGGATGCTGATCAAGCCGGTGGCGGAGCGTTCGTCTCAGGGCTGGGCCACTACCCAGGGGCCGAAGGCTGGGGGGGTCCTGAGTGGCCCCACGGCGAGACAGCCCGCAGCCGATATCGACTCTCGCGCGGCCTCGAAGATCATGCCGGAGGACGCGTTCGCCCACTTCGGGCTCGGGGGCAGTGGCCTCGCCGTCGTCGCTGCGCTCGCCGAGAACCCGGACCAGACGATTGATCAGCTTCAGGGCACCGCCTCCGTCTCCCGCCCGACCGCGTACCGGGCCGTCGGCAAGCTCCTCGCTCTCGGCCTGGTCGTGAAGGACGGCGAGACCTACCGGCTTTCCAAGCAGGCCCTCGACGGCATCGGCGCGCGGACCGAGGAGTGTCCGGAGCCGGTCCGGACGTGGGATGAGGCTGCCGAGCGCCTCGGCGTAACCGGAGCCGGTGAGCGACGCAGGATCCGGCACGCGGCCCAGCGCGAGCACTGGGAGAAGCTCCGGGCTCGCCTCGCCGAGAACCGCCGTGCCGCCGTTCCCGCGCGCCACCTGCACGCCGTGGACATGGACCTGGTCGGCGATGACGGCCTTGTGGTCGACCCGGTGTCGGGCGAGGTGATCGAGGACCTGCTCGTCGCGGATGACAGCTGCTGGATCTGGCACGAGACCGAGCCCGATCGTGCCATCCTCCGTGCCCGCGCACGCGCTGCGGAGGAGGCATGGATGGCTGCCTGACCTGCGACGTCTCACCGCTGGACCACCTCAAGACCACCTGAAAGAAAGTTCATGAACAAGCAGCAGCACACCCCCGCAGTGGAGATAGACACGCGCACGGGCCTCGTCCAGATCACCGGGGCGCGGAGGAAGCTCGCCCTCGCCGTCGGGACCGGCGCCCTGGTGATCGCCGGAATCGGTTTCGCCGGGTCCTACGGGGCTGTGGCCAACCTTGCGGTGACCAAAGGCTTCGGCGGCTTCGCGTACGTCTTCCCGATCGGCATCGACGCGGGCATCGCCGTTCTCCTCTCGCTCGACCTGCTCCTTACCTGGGTCAGGATTCCCTTCCCCGTCCTCCGCCACGTGGCGTGGCTGCTGACGGCCGCGACGATCGCCTTCAACGCCGCCGCCGCGTGGCCCGACCCGATCGCGGTCGGGATGCACGCCACCATGCCCGTGCTGTTCGTCGTCGTGGTCGAGGCCGTACGCCATGCCGTCGGCCGTCTCGCCGATATCGCCACTGACCGGCATATGGAGGGCGTCCGTTTCTGGCGTTGGCTCCTCTCCCCCATCCCCACCCTCAAGCTGTGGCGCCGGATGAAGCTGTGGGAGCTGCGCCGGTACGAGGACGCCGTGGGCCTGGAGCGGGACCGGTTGATCTACCAGGCCCGGCTTCACGCCCGGTTCGGGCGGCGGTGGCGGCGCAAGGCCCCCGTCGAGGCGGTCATGCCGCTGAGGCTGGCCAAGCTGGGCGTTCCACTCGTCGAGACCGCCCCCTTCGGCCTCACGGCAGCGGGCATAACCGTGGAAGGGCCTTCCGCTCCTTGGCCCCTCCCGGGTGACGTGCCAGAGCTGCCCGCCTCCGAGGAGAAGTCACTGACCGCGCGCGAAGTGGCCGCCGTCCCGTCCCCGAAGACAGTTCTCGCGGCGGACAAGCCGCGGCAGGAAGTGCGTGTACGTATCCCTGTGCGAGCCATGCCGGGACCCGAGGTCCAGACGGGCGCGGGACAAGCGGAGCAGGCGGCCACGGAGACCGCCCTGGAAGAGCCGGACACGCAGGCGGCCGACCGAGGCAGCGAACCGGAAAAACCGCAGGTGACGCCCGTCAGTCCGGGGCCGGCGAACCCGCTCGCCGCTCGCAACGCGAGGGCATCCGAGGACGCGGCCAAGCGGTACGCCGCCTACTGCGACGGCTGGTCCCAGGCGCAGAAGGACACGCCGAAGATCACCTTCTCCGAGTTCGCCGAGCAGCTCGGCGTGTCCACCCGGACACTCCGCCGGGCCCTCGCGGACAAGACCGATGCCTGACCGGCACCTAGTGGTCGCCCTCGGAGCGGACGCCCCGGTCCGAGAACGGCCACGAGGCCGCCGGCCTCATACCCCGACGCGAAAGGCAGATTCCATGCCCAGCCCCGACCCCACCAAGGCCGCCATCGCCACCGCCGAGGCCATACGCAAGATCAACCACGCATCCCTGAACGGCCGCCTCACAGCCCCACAGATCTCGGCCACCATCCAGGGCCTCGTCGCCGCCGTCGACCGAATGCCCCAGGCCCTCGAACAGCTCGCCGCCCAACTCCGCCACCGCCAGGAACAGGGGCAGATCCGCATGGACGACGGCTCGGAGTCCGGCAACGCCGTCCACGCGGTCCTGGCCTACCTCGCCGACGCCGCAGGCGACCTGGAGGCCCTGGCCGTCTCCCTGCACAACGCCGCCTCGCCGCTCTTCCACATGGCACACACCGACACGAAGGGAACCGCGGCATGACGAACCCCATCCGCTTCCAGTGCCTCGAACCGCACGACGGCCTGAGCGCACCCGCCTACGGCATCCACTCCAGCCGACCCGAGTTCATCAAGGACTCCGTCGACCGCAACGCGTGCGAGCACATCACGCCCGAGGAGCGCGAGGAACTGTACGCCGGCCGCGTCCCCGCCCGGCTGGTGCCGCAGCAGGACTGAACAGAAAGCCCCCGCCCCTGCATGTCGCCGGTCCGCGGGGGCTTTCGCATACCCACGCTAGGTGTCAGTGCCGCCAGGTAGCGTTGCTTCGTGGTTGTGCACCTGCCCGCCATCGACGTCCTTCTGTGAGCCGATAGCCCTGCCTGGTAGGAGAGTTGTGACTCGTAAGGCCACGCGCCGCGACCCCGACCGGGTCTACCTGATCGGTGACGCGAAGACCATGAAGGTCAAGATCGGCATAGCCTCGGACCCCAAACGCCGTCTGTCGGAGATCCAGACAGGCAACCCTGCCAGACTGGTGATCTTCGCTGTGTTCCACGGCGATGCCCGCACTGAACGTGCCCTCCACAAGCGATTCGCCACCCGCCGCCTGTCCGGCGAGTGGTTCGACTTCAGCGACATGGACCCCGTCCAGGCAGTGACTGCGGCGGGACTCACCCTGGACAGCGCATATCCCCTGTGGGAGGCAGAAGACCCCGAGGCGTACAACAAGCACTTTGTGCGGAACGTCGAAGCCGCCCACGACACCAGCACCCCGACGGGGTTCCGCCGCTTCGGCCGCTTTGCCGTGGGTCTCGGCATCTTCATTACGGCCTACGCCGTGCTGTTGGGCTGGGTCTCGAACATGGCACTCCTCCCACAGATCATCTTCTCTGCGGCCATCCCGTGCTTCCTCATCTGCGCTGTCGCCGCCGACATCAGTAACCGGACTCAGGTGCTGGATCAAGGCCCGGTGCTGGCGGTGATGTACGGCCTGGCCACCATCGTCACGTCCGCCCCCGCCGTCGCCTACGCGTTGGAAGCCACCGAGGGCCACCCTGACCGCATCCTGACGTGCTCCTACGTGGCCTTGGTGTTTGCCTTGGGCCCTGTTGTCGTACACGTGGGCCTCGAAAGCTTCTACCCCACGCTGGACGACAGGGTGAAAGAGCGCATCAGGGCTGACAGAAGGCAAGCGGCGCAGCTCGAAGAACGCAAGATCAAGAACATCCGGCACGCCCGCAGCCTGCGCCGCTACTACGAGATGCGAGGCGAGTCCCTCCCACCGGCCGAGGGCCTTGACTGAACTCCGAACGTTGGCAACGAGGCCCCCGTCCTGGTCTCCGGACCAGCGGGGGCTTCGTCGTCTGCTGAGGTTGATCAGACGGTCTGCTCGATGTGCTCGAAGATGTCCGCGTCAGTCTGCTGCTGCCACTCGGGCAGGGCGTCCCAGTCGGCGACGTAGCCGGGCTTCGGGTCCTCGATGTGCTTGTGGATCTGCGCGATCCAGCACAGCGCGACGAAGCGGCCCTTCTGCTCCCGGCTCAGCTTGGCCGTCTGGCCGCCGCTCACCTGGACGAAGGCGCGCACCTGGCCGTAGACGGCCGCCGCGGACTGCCGTTCCCACTCCGGCGTCTCGTCCCACGGTGCGATGTAACCCGGCTTCGGCTCGCCGGGGAAGTGCTTCTTGACCCCGGCGATCCACGCCTCGCGGAAGATCCGGCCGTCCTCGTCCATGCTGTCGCCCTTCGTCATCAGATGGTGGCCCCGATCTTCTGGGAGAACCGGCGCAGCCCCGGCATCTCCGGGTGCATCATCAGCAGCTCCGCCGCGATCCCTCGGACCTTCGGCCGGGTCGCCTCCTCCGGCGCGTACGACGCCAGGGCACGCAGCGCGTGGAACGTCTTCTCCGGCTCGTCGAGCGCCTGCCAGACCCGAGCGACGTCCATGCACATACGCCCCCGCCGCTCGGCCGTCGGCAGTCGGCGCGGGTCGAGCTTCTCCGCGTACATCAGCGCCTGGTCGTCCTCGCCGAGCGCGTGGTGGACGGAGATGCGGAAGCCGCGTGTCTGGGCCTCTCCGAACTCTCCCGGGATATAGAGGCGCTGTGCGGCCGTCTCCCGGCGCTTCGCCGTCTCCTCGGCCTCGCCGATCAGCTCCATCGCCTGCCCCCGCGAACCGGCCTGTGCGGCGCTGTACGAGGCCGTCAGCATCAGCGTGCCCCGCATCGCGAGCTCATCAGGATGCTGCCCCAACCGTCCGGCCGCTTCGTGGAGATGGTCGATCGCGGCCTGATAGTCCCCGCTGCGGCGCAGAGAGACGCCCATGGAGTGCGCGGCCTCGCCCATCACCACGGGATTGCCCGTCAGCTCCGCCTGAGCCCGCGCCCGCTCGGCCGCCACCCACGCCATGCCCTGATAGTTCTTGATCGCGAGCTGGGCAAGCAGGACGTACGCGCGGGCCGCGATGTCGTGGGCTTGCGAGGCAAGGGAGCCGGAGATTAGCGACGGCAGCGTCCGCCCCAACTTGCTGTACTGGGCCGCCTGGAACACCGTCCGGGCCTCGACGAGCGCGGAGAAGAGCGCTTCACGCGACGCCGGCCGCGCGTTGGGAAGGTGAAACAGCGACCGCTCCACCAACTCCTTGGGGTCGGCAGCGGCGGCTGCCGTGCCGGGCAGTGCGGCAGCGATTCCGACCCCCAGCCCGAGCGTGAGCACTTTTCGGCGGTGCACGGCATCCCCTTCGAGTCCGACGTCATCAGCAGTCAGCCCCAGGACACCACATAACGCGATCAGCGTGTCCTCGTCCGGCTGGATCTTCCCGGTTTCGACCCGCGACAGCCACGAGCCGGAGTATCCGACGGCTCTGCCGACCTCGCCTTGCGGCAGGCGTTTGGCGTTCCGAGCCTGCCGCAGCACATCCCCCAGTGATTCGCCCATGCACAGAGTGTGCCGATCCACGCACAGACTTTGCAGACCCTCAGTCAGACATAGTCCGAACGAGTCCGGCCGCGTTCACTGGTCTCACGCCCCCGGAGGTTGAAGGACCCTCTGGGCGGCTCCCCCGAGGCAGCGGGCCGTACCGCGTCCCGCCCGTCGCACCTGCGGCCCGCTGCTGCCCCGTCCGAGAGGAGCGACCGCGTGACGACCTCCGACCTTCCCCGCAGGACCCCCGGCGCAAGCGGCCGGACGTACATGCCGACGGAGCCCCAGCCGGGTGCGCCGAGCCGGGCCCTGCGTCTGCGAGCGGCCGAAGGCTGGGAGCGGTTCATGCGCCGCGCCGAGAGCCGGCCGGAGGCGGGGACGTGAACCCGGTCGATCCGGACGGGTACGAGCAGCACCCGCTCCTGTACAAGATCGTCCGCGATATCGCGTCGCGCGGGGAGGGTGTCCTCGTCGCCGTGACGCACGAGCTCCACAGCCACGGCACCGTACGTCTCGCGCACATCCGCCCCAAGGGCGGGATCGAGTGGACGACGGCCGCGGACAATATCCAGCTCGTCCCGTGATTCGGTTACGGCGCTGGGGGTGGCGTCAGCATCTCGCCGTCCTCGCGTACGCCCTCGTCGCTACCGCCGTCGTTCTCGGCCTCGCCATCGCGGGTACGCCGGGCGGGTAGCCCGCCGGCCTCCGCCCGCCGTACCGCCAGTCCGACCCTGCCTAGAGCGGCCTCTGCGCACCGCGCGCTGTCTGTGAGGAGGGAATGACATGGGGCAGCAGATCGATGTCCGTGAGCCAGCCGGTGTCACCCGCGCGTACCGCCTCACGCACAGCCGCCTGGCGCTCGGGGTCGGGGGCGACGCCTTGCGCGAGGCAGGCTCGTCGGAGGAACTTCACGAGTCCGGCCACCCGTTCGGGTCGCACCTGGTCCTTCTCCCTCAGAGAACACAGGGGGAGGTACCAGTACTCGAACAGGTCGCGGACGTGCGGGCTGACGCGGTGGACCTCGTACAGGCTTTGTCGGCTGCTGGTGTCGCCTTCGGGGACGCGGCCGTGGAGGGCGTAGCGGACGCGGGTGCCGTCGAAGTGGCGGAAGGGCTGTCCGTGGGCGGCGATGTGGGCCGCCGCGTTCTGGGTGGTGGTCATCGCGGCCGTGTCCGCGCCGTGGCTGCGAGCGGCGGCGAGGACGGTGACGTGGAGGGCGGCGCGGGGGTCGAGGACGAGTCCGGGCAGGCCGAGGGGGGCGAGGTCGATTCCGTGGCTGCGTGTGCGGGAGAGGATGAGCTGCTCGGGCACATTGGCCGCGATGTTCATCAGGTGCCGGGGTGGCCGGCTGTGGTGCGCGTGGAAGTCGTCGGTGTCGAGGACGGGGTGGTCGGGGTCGCGGTCGGCGATCAGGTGCCGCTCGGTGCGGGGGCGGGTTTCGGTGTTGCCGCAGTTGCGGCAGGGGTGTGGGCCGGTGCCGGTCATGTGGTCGCAGTGCGCACAGACTCGGACAGTGGTCGGCCTGATGGTGAGGGCGCCGTCCGCCAGGCGGGCGGCGATCATCTCCCTTGCGAGCGCGGCCACGGCCGGGTCGGCATCCGTGAGGACGCCGCTTTGCGGGAACGTGCCCGGAGGGTACTTACCGTGGATGGTGTCGGTCTCCAGCGTCGTGCGGTCGACCGGCCGCTGTTCGGTTTGGGCGCGGTGGCGCTGGTCGCCGGCGAGGGTCGTGGTGTTCCACAGGTGGGGTGCCTGCGGGTTGAGGGCTATGGCGTTGAGCGCCTCGGCTATGTGGATTCCGGTGGCTTTTCCCGGACGGTCCGCGAAGGTGAAGTCGCCGTTCTGGACCGGGCCGTTGAAGAACATGACGGACATGGACCCTCCTCAGAGTTTCGACTCGATGGTCTCGACGAGGTGGCATCGCGCGCCGTGGATCTCGTATCGGAGGATGGCGGCGTTGGCCATCTTGTGCGCGCGGAACTCGGTAACGAGGTCTTCTACTGGTCTCTGCTCGAACACGGCGCGCAGGGCCATGATCGTGGTGAGGTGCGTGACGGCGACGACCGTGCCGAGGGTGGCGGCCTGGCGGACGATGTCCGCGAACCGCGCGGCGCGTGCATAGACGCCTACCGCGAGGGATTCGCCTCCGGGACCGGGAGGAGTCCAGGTGTGCTTGCGGTGGCGGCGGTCGTGTTCCTCTTCCGGGTACGTGGCGAACAGTTCGGGCAGTCCCATGTAGGTGACGTCGCCGTAGTGCATCTCGTTCAGCAGTCCGGTCACGCTGAGGGTCTGCGACGTCGGGAAGGCGATGGTGGCGGTGTCGACGGCCCGCCGGTACTCCGAGGTGAAGACCTGCGGAGCCGGGCCGGTGAAGGGGCGCAGGGCCTCGGTGAGCCAACAGGCTTGGCGGAATCCTCTGGGCGTCAAGCCGACCAGATCCCGGGACAGTTCGTGTGCGGCAGATCCAGTCCACGGGCGGGGGTCCTGGTAGAACCCGGTGTTCTTCGTGGCGTTCTCGATGGACTCGGCGTGACGAACGATGGCCAGCATCATGGGTCGGCACATTACGCGCAGACACGGGCAAATGACTAGATAGCGGAAGAGGTCAACATGGGAAGCACGGATTGGGAGTTCGTGAAGAGCCGCACAGCCGCGATCGGGGCCGTGTGGCGGTCGGCCGACGGGCTGACGTACAAGAGGACCGGCGGTGAGGACGTCGCTGAGGAGGCCGCCTTCCAGCGCCGGATCGGTGCCCTTGGGTACCCGGTTCCCCAGGTCGAGGCGGAGGGTACGGAGGGCGACTCGCAGTACTTCGTCGAGAGGTCCCTGGGTAAGCACTCTCTCCACGACCTGGCGGTGGCCGCTGTCGCCGGGACGGCGGGCCCGATGCCGGACGACGTGGTCGGCGCGGCCGCCTCCGTGTCCGGCAGGCTGCTGGTCGCGCAGGCCGAGAACTCCGTCATCCCGGCCCCTGGCACCATGGCCGACTGGTTCCGGCAGGCCGGTTTCACCGACAACGTGTTCCAGGAGAACCCCGACTTCGACACGGACCGCGTCCACGGGATCATCGCCACGGCCTTGAAGCGGTTGGCGAACGTACCCGTGTGCTGGGCCCACCTGGACTACGGGCTGCCGAACGCGTTCCCCGGCGGCGTCATCGACTGGCAGCACCACGGTCTGGCCCCCCTGGGGTACGACGTGGTGCCCATGCTCGACATCATCGCCTTCAAGGGCGGCGGCAAGGGCTACACCGCCACGGCCGCCCAGCGCGCCCGCTACCTGACCGCCCTCGACGACGTCAGCACCACGGCGGCCGGTTTCCCGGTGAGCGAGCACGCCGGCGAATTCCTGCTCGTCAAGGCGTTCTTCTTCCTCGCGCTCATGCGGCCGGCCGACGAAACCAACGCGGCCAAGGTCAGCAAGTGGCGCTACCGCCGCGCGCTTCTCACGAGGGGACTCGACCAGTATGAGCAGGCCGGAAGCATCGACACAGCGGCCTTCCCCACTTTCGACCAGTTCGCGGCCGAGCTTGGGGACCGCGTTACCGGCCGTCCGTGACCGCGACTACCTTCTCGACCGCCACGGCGTCATCTTCAAGGTGATCGGGGACGTGCACCCGGGCAGCCACTACCTCGGCTACGTGAAGTACTACCCGGACGAGAAGGGCGACCGGCAGTTGTTCGGCCGGCGATACCGGCAGAACACCGTGGTCTCCAAGGCGTTCGGAATCCTCGCGGACCGGCCCGAGTGCTACGTGTACTCGGACGCCGTGGGGTGCGTCATCACGGGCGTTCCCCGCGAGGACGTGGTCACTCACTACTCGTGCCGCCACGCCTTGACCGCCCTGCACCAAGCACCGGAACTCCTCGGCGACTTCGAGGTGAGCCGGGACCTGCTGGCCATCGTGAACGCGGTGGTGGAGCGGGGAGCGCAGGATGCCGTCGGCATCACCGGCTCCTTCCTCGTCGGATGCTTCAACGCCCGCTCCGACGTAGACCTCGTGTGCTACGGAGCGAGAGGGTACGAGATCGCACGCGAGCTGTTCGCGGACCGGTCGCTCATCCGCCCGTACGAGGGCGACGACCTCACCCAGCTCTACCTGCGGCGCGCGAAGTACATGACCGGCAGCTCCTTCGAGGTCCTGATGAAGCAGGAAGCCCGGAAGCTGCAAGGACTCACGGCGAGCGCGGGCGCCCACATCAACTGCGAACCCTTGCGCGACGACGGCGACCGTACGTTCACCGGCGTGACCACGAAGGAAGTGGGGGCTATCAGCGTCCTCGCCCGCGTCACCGACGACTCCCAGGGACTCGCGACCCCGGCCCTGTACGAGGTCGCGGTGGAGGCCGTCACGCACGCGACCGTGGACGACCCCGAGGTGTTCGCCCGGAGGATCACGCACGTCCGCTCCTACCTCGGGGCCTACACCGGCGCCTTCCGTACCGGTGATGTCGTCTACCTGTCCGGGAAGCTCGTGCACATGCGCACCGGTGACGTGTCCGGCTTCGGCATCGAGCTGACGCCCTGGACCGACGCCGAGTCCTACCTGGCCAACCTCACGCAGTGAACCCACCGGAGGAGTGCGATGTCCGACCCCAGCCGACTGTTCGCTTCGACCGCCCACTACTACGCCCGCTACCGCCCCTGGTACCCGGCCGAGCTCTTCGCCCTGCTCAAGGATCACTTCGGCCTGGACGGCACGCAGACCGCTCTGGACCTCGGGTGCGGGCCCGGCATGGTGGCCCTCCCCCTCGCCCCGCTGGTCGCCCGCGTCCACGCCGTGGACCCCGAGCCCGGAATGCTCGCCGAGGGCCGGCGCCTTGCCGACGAGCGCGACGTCCGGAACATCGCGTGGACTCGCGGAGACTCCACCGGACTCCCCAGCCTGGGCCTGCCGCCCATCGACTTGTGCGTCATGGCCAAGTCGTTCCACTGGATGAACGGTCCCCAGGTCTTGGCCGACCTCGGCACCATGGTCACCGCTGACGGTGGCGTGGTCGTTGCCTCGGCCGGACCGCCGGGGACCACGCCCCTGCCCGGCTGGGCGCACGTCATCGCGGACGTACGCACCGCGCACCTCGGGCCCGTGCGCCGCGCCGGAACCGGCGTCTACCCCGAACCCACCGACAGCTTCCACGAGACGCTGGAACGCTCCCCGTTCCCGTACGTCTCCACCACCACCTTCGAACAGCACGTGGAACGCACCCTGGACGAGCTGGTCGGCATCCAGTTCTCCAACTCGTACTCCACCACTGCACAGCTCGGCGACGACAAGGACCGCTTCGAGGCCGACCTACGTCGCGCCCTTATCGAGCACAGCCCGGACGGCCTGTTCCCCGAGCTGATCCGCACCGAGGTGCTGATCGCGACCCGCTACCGGAAAGAGAGGAAGCCCGCATGAGCGCCTTCGCCTCCGCCGCGCCCTACTACGCCCGCTACCGTCCCGCCTACCCGAGCGAGGTGTTCGAACTCCTCGTCAACCGGTTCGGCCTGGACCGGACACAGACCGCACTCGACTTGGGCTGCGGCACCGGTGCGGTCGCGATCCCGCTCGCCCCGCTGGTCGGCAGCGTGATCGCGGTGGACCCGGAACCTGCCATGCTCGCCGAGGCACAGCGCGCGGCCCACCAACACGTCACCCAGGGCATCCAGTGGCGGCTGGGCAACTCGGCCAATCTCGGGGAACTGAATCTCCCCCCGATCCACCTGTGCACCATGGGTAAGTCCTTCCACTGGATGAACCAGTCCCAGGTGCTGGCCGACCTGGACGGCGTGATTACCTCGCACGGCGGCGTGGTACTCCTGTCAGGCGCCCACACGGCGGACCGGCCCGCCTGGCTCACGGTGATCGACGAAGTCGCCACCTCCCACCTCGGCCCTGACTACCGCCGACGCCACGGTCCCGCTCGGCATCCAGCCGAGGAACGCGAGTCCACCCTCGCCCGCTCGCCGTTCAGCCACGTCGAGACCACGGTCGTGCCCCAGCACTTCCACCGCACCCTGGACGAACTGGTCGGCCTGCAATTCTCCTTCTCCTACTCCAGCCCGCACGTGCTCAGCACGAAGAAGACCAGGTTCGAGCAGGACCTCCGCGCCGCCCTGCTCGACTTCGACCCCGCCGGGATCTACCGCAACACGGTCCACATCGAGTGCACCGTTGCCACGAGGCCCTGACGCGCGAAGTAGGACGCGGGCTCCCTGCCCGTCTCACCACGGCCAGGCCGAACCGGGCCTTGTAGCGGGGCGCCTCCCAGGAGAGGGGGTGGGCTCCGCCGAGCCTTCCACACAGCGACCGATTTCGAGCTCGCGAGCCGGGCAGAACCGACTCGACGCCGCCGCCTCGACATGAAAGGTCCCGCATGACCACGTTCACGCGCCCCGAAGGCACGCTCGTATTCCTCATCGCCCCACGCCGCGAGCTGGTGATGATGCACCGCGACAAGGAGGGCAGTCACTGCTGGCCGGACTACTGGGGCGTGCTCGGCGGAAAGCCGGAGGTCGGTGAGACCGCGCTGGAGACCGCGCTGCGCGAGGTCCGCGAGGAGGCCGGCCTGGACCTGACGGAGCTCCACGAGATCGACGTCGTGTTCGCCGAGGAGCCGTACGAGATCCTCCCCGGCACGCAGGAGGTCAGCAAGCGGCCCCCACACGTCTTCTGGAAGCTGTGGAGCGGCACTGCTGACAACCTCGTGAAGGGGGACGAGGGCCAGGCGCTAGGAGTGATCCCGGTCGACGACGTGGTGAACATGAAGGTGCCGCCGTACATCCTCGTCTATCTGGAGCAGGTGCTCGCCCGCTTCGAGGAGGTCACCGCGTGAGCCCGAAGTGGCTGCCGCCCGAGCAGTACATCGAGACCATCGCCCGCGCCACCTCATACGCCTGCTTCTACTTCACCGACACCGACGGCCGCCCGGTACAGCTCCGCTCCACTCGGAAGGCCGAGATCTGGCAGTGGCCTGGCGGGAACATGGACCCGGGTGAGACTCCATGGGAGTGCGCGCTACGTGAGTGCTGGGAGGAAACCGGCATGGTCTTCGAGGGCGAGAAGAAGCTCCTCGGCACGCAGTTCCTCAGCCCCGGAGACGGCTGGCCCGTCAACCACATCGGCTTCGTCTTCGACGGCGGAACACTCACCGACGAACAGATCAACAGCATCGTGCTCGACCCGGAGGAGCACACGGAGGTTCGCGTGCGGACGCTGGAGGAGTGGGAGCGGGAGATGACACCGCGGAACTTCGCACGACTCCACGCTGTCGACACCGCCCGTCGGGCCGGGGCCGTCGCCTACCTGGAACGCTAGCCGTCACGCCCGTGCCCCCCTACCGACTGACCGAGAGGGGGGCACGGCCACGTCCGCGCTCTACTCCAGCCACCAGGGCGCCCAACCGCACGCGGCCTCCGGGAGCTCCGGTTCGGTCAGCGGCTTCGGCATCGGCCGGCGGTTCCAGGGAGCCGTAAGCTCACGTTCCTGGCGTTGCTGAACTGTCAGGCGGTTGGCGGGGTGGTTGATCACGCTCATGGGTGTCCGCACGCTGAACGGTGCCGGGCCCGCCCAGTCGGGCCGCCCTTCGTCCTCCTGGGGCTCGCGGCTGCGGAGCCGGTCCAGGACGCTCTCCTTCTCCAGCTCGTACGCGGCCTTCCCACGGCGAGTCGTCCACGCCTCGTAGGGGGCCTCGTCCACCCAATACACGGGCGCGCCCGTCGTGGGGTCGTGGACCGCCACAGGGGTGATCATCCAGGCGGGCGGCTCCAGGCTGTATGGGGCCGTCGGTGAATCCGGCGGCGGCTCGGCCAGAATCGCCTCCGCGTACTCCCGCCGCGCCGACGTCCCGAGCACCGGCACATGCCGCAGCACCCGCCGTGCCGCCTTACGCCGCCTACCCACGGCCGTCGTCCTTCCTCACGATCCGGACGAGCATGGGGTAGTCGTCCTGACGCCGTCGTCGCGGTGAGGGAGCCTGCGGGCGGGTGAAGTCGACGACCCGCTTCTCCGGCAGCGCCTCGGCCTCGCGCAGCATCTCGTACTCGCTTCGAGCCTCCGGGGTCGTCAGGTCGATGACCAGGTCGGTGTCGGACCGACGCCGGCGAAGGAACTCAGGGAGAAGCATCATGCCTCCTGGAGATCACCGCTGGCGTGGCTCGACATCCACACCAGCGGAGTGGGTAACAACATCAGAGGGGCCCGCGGCGGCCGGGACGGGAGTGGAGAACGAGCGGGTAACTCGGGCTCTTCAACTCCCCAGGCTCGACGGGCTCGGTGAGAACTCGTCTCCCGCACCCGGCCAGCGTGGGCTTCACGCGTCTCGCGCGTTCAGCTCGGCGGCCACGTCATGCCACGGGCCCGCCGGGATGAGGATGGCCCGCCAGGGCCGGTTGCGGCCGTCCCGCAGGATGCGCAGCGCCGTCCACGACGTCAGCGTCTCCACGTCCCGGGAGAGCGAGCTGGAGGGCAGAGCGATGCCGTTCAGCTCTCGTCCGCTGGGGAGGTAGAGGTCGACGACAGCGGCCATAAGCCATCGGCTGCCGTTGTGGCCCCGCTCGAACCGGTCGAACCGTAGGAGCGCGTTGCCCTGGTCGACCTTCCACCAAAGCGTGCCCGAGGCGAAGAAGCAGCCGTCCGGGGCGTCGTACACCTTGACGCCCGGCATGACGCGAGCCGCCGGCCCGGCGCTCGGCGGAGGAGCGAACCCGTCGTGCAGGTAGCGGTAGGCCGTCGCCCACTGCGGCGGCGGTGCGGTGGTCACCAGACGTCCGAGTAGGCCGCGGCCGGACGCTCGGCCCGCCACGCGGTGGCCTGGTCCGGGTTCTGCTCGACACCAGTCAGCGCCCCACGGGAGCAGCGCCATCCGGTGTTGAGGTAGCGCTGGACGGCGTACTCGTGGCTGGCGGCACGAACGTGGTCGAGGTTCAGGTAGCTCATGGCCGCGCCGGCGGCGCGGTTCCGCTCAGTCTTCGCCCGCCGCACCTCCACCCACGAGGCGGTGTTCCCCGCCAGCTCGGGGTAGTTCGGCCGCAGACTCTCCGCCGCCGCCTGCGTCTCGGCCTCCCGCTGCCGCTCCGCGTAGGCGCGGCTCGCGTTGATCCAGAAGTCGCTCATCATGTTCTCCTTTTCCGTTTCCCCCCTTTGGCGTTGTCCATCGTGACCTGCGAATACCACGCATTGATAATCGCGCCAGAGAATAGAGAAAAACCTAAGGAGGTTCACATGCGATACCGTGACACGAGTAGCCGTGTTCCGCTGGACGAGAAGCGGGCGACGCAGAAGTCGGTGACGAGGGATTCCGCGCTCCAGGAGAATCCGCCGACGTCGAATATCAGGAATATGAAGTCCGAGGAAGGATACCGGCCCGGCGCTTTCTCCAGCGAAACGGCGATCCACCCGGACATCGCCCGCCCCGACGGGTGGCGGCCCGCGGGCTCGTTCAGCGGAAGCTCGGTCAACGAAGACCACCCCGGGAAGATGACGAACGCATGGAATCGGCGCATGGTCGTAGACGACTGGTCCGATCACGACTACGCGATGGGCTGCTACACCGACCCCACCCACGCCTCGCGGTACTACCGCAGCGGCCGGCCCAAGCTGGGCGGCGCCGTGGTCCAGGAGTTCGGCGAAGGCGTCGAGGCCGGGTTCGAGGAGCCCCACGGGCGCTGAACAGCACGAAGCCTTCCTTGTCACGTGCGGGGGTGCAGGGAGGGCTTCACGTCGGGCTGCTGACTGCTACGTTCGGGCTCATGTCTGCCAAGAAGCACACCTGCGCCCTGTGCTCGGCGCCGGTGCGGAAGGCCACGGGCGAACACGCTGTACCTCAGCAGCTCCTCCAGTACCTCAATTTCGCCAATGACGTCATGTTGGGCGAGAACGCATACGACATGTACGCCATGACGCGTCAGGGGTCCACGGAGAAGGAGACGAAGAAGCTGGAGAACCGGCTGAGCGCCATCCGAGTTCCCTGCTACCTTTCTTGCAATCAGTGGCTGAATGAGACTTTCGAGAAGCCCGCCGCCGAGCACTTTCCGAAGCTGTTTGAGGGGCGGGAGCTTTTCATCTCGACTCAGGAGAAACTCGCGCCGCTGTCCCGCTGGATTGTCAAGACGGTCTTGATGAGCAACCACCCGAGGGTCCACTACACGGGGATGTCGCCCAAGGCCAAGGTCGGCATTCCGTACCCTGCCGCGGTCTCGGGGCTTCTGAACGAGCTTAGGAGGGTCGGCGATGCGCCTCATTCCCTCTCGCTCGTGGCAGCCCTGACGATAAGAGGTACGCGCGCTTCCCTCGACGCCACCGCTGACACGAAGCTCAACATGGGTGTGAACTTCGTGAGGCCCGACGGAGTACTCCATCTCATCGTGACGGACTCCACCGATCTGTCACTTAAGCACCCCGAAGGTGCTCTTTTGGTTGCTCGCGCGTTGTGGCCCGTCCATGCGGGCTGCGCTTCCTGCTCCTGACACCACTGAATTCCTGCCGAAATCGGGGATGCCAATAGTCTCCCGACGAGGAGCACTATAGAGACAGGTGTGCCGTGGCCTACACCCACGGGAGCCCTGCGCTTTCTCCTGCGAAAACCCCGCCCTTACTCCCGCTGGAGCCAACACCCCCCTGCGCTTACTCATGCGGAGCCACGCACTTGCTCCTACTAGAGCCAGGAAGGGCGCGCGGCACTCGCGCCGGCCAGGCGAAACAGTGGCCCGGCCGATAAATAGCCTGACCTATATATATTCCCCGGGTCCGGGAAGCTTGCGCCGACAGCAGGAAGCCCCGACGGAGTAATTCCGCGGGGGCTCTGCATAATATTTCCGCACGTCCGGAGATTTAAATCGGCCGGGCGCTGAACGCCACGAGCCCCTCAGCCCGCATGATCGGCGCGGTGACGTGCTGGCCGCAGGCGACGTAGGGCGCGACGTCTCGATCGGGCGTCACCTCCCACACGACCGGACTCGTGCACGGCTCGCCGGACAGGGTGGGGATGGTGCAGATGTCGGCGTTGATGTCGGTCATGAAGTGTTCTCCTCGTCGGCGCGGTGTCCAGGGACGTCCTGGTAGCGGACCGCGCGGACACCCCGCGCACCCCTCCGCGGGGGCGCCGGAGAATTCGTGCGGGCTCGTGATTTTCTCAGGCCGGCTCGGTGCGAGGTGCCGGGATGGTCGGGATCTTCGCCATGGCGTTGCCGTCCCACTCATCGCGGGGTCGGATGTAGCCATCGGCCACCTTGGAGTTGGGAGACCAGCGGCCCTGTTTGCGGATGGCCGCTCCGGACGCTCCGTTCTCGTCGGCGATGGTGGCGCCGCTGGCGCGTGCACCGTGGGCGGTGAGCTTGAGGCCGTTCTCGTCGTAGAGGACGCCGGCCTTCTCGGCGAGGGCCTGGATGATGTCGTTGACGCTCTCGGCGGACAGGGCCTCGCCCACGTTGCCCCAGCGGTCGATGCGGCGGAGGATCGCGCCGTCGGTGATGCCGACAGCGGCGAGGGCGTCGCGGTATTCGGTCCAGGAGGTGACGGGGTCGAGGAGATCGTCGCGCCGGGGCATGGTGACCCACTCGCCTTCGGCGGCCTGGTCGGTCTTGCTGCTCGCGAAGAAGAGTCGGACGCCCTTGCGGGGGACGACCACAACGTCCGGGATCACTCGGGCGGCGAATTCCTTGCGGCGGGTCATGGCCCAAACCGACCAGACGGCGATGAGTCGGTCTCGCAGGCCGCGCAGGGTGGTGGTGTCGCACTGCTGCACCATGGCGGCGAAGCCGTCGATGTCGACGGTCGCGGATTTCTTGACCCGGCGCCCGGTGTCGGCGAGGCGCTTCTTATGGGCCTTGATGAGCAGTCGGGCCGGCCGCGGGTCGGGGTGTCGCTCGACGGGGACGCGGGCCCAGGTGTGCGCGGCGAGGATCGCGGCGACGGCCTGACCGAGGGCGGATGCGCCGTACGGCTGCCGGGTCTTGTCGCTGGGGGTGTCGCTGGTGACCCTGATCCACTCGGTCAGGGTTTCGGTGGTCATGGGGAAGTAGGTGCGCCCCATCGCCGTACACCACACTTCGGCCTTCTTGAGCCAGAAGTCGTATTTCCGGTAGGTCTCGGGAGGGATAGCCGCTTTGAGTGCTTCGACCGTCTCAGGGCTCAGCTCATGATCTGCGGCGTTATGAACGAGAGGATGCGTTTCGTGACCGACGGGGAGGAGCTCCGCGTCGATGATGTCGAGCTCGGACATGAGTTCCTTTCCTGAGTTCCGGTAAGCACGATTACCAGGACTGAGCCGTACCTTAGTTGGGAAGTTGACGGTTCGAATGTGGAGTCCGGATCTTGGAATCCGACCTCGACCGCGGACACCTGGAGACGGACTCGATCCTCGACCGGACCGCGGAGTCGACCGCCGGCGCCGACGACATGAACCTCGACCCCGAATTCGAGTTCGCGGACAGTGCCTGTTGCGGAGGTGTCCTCGCCTTCCCCGTCCAGGTGTTTCTGCCCAGTCCGCGGTCGGCTGCGGGAACGAGAACGACGTCCCGCGAGCGCCGGAATCGCGGACGTGTGGGGGCGCTGTCCGCGCGGCCCGGCTCGCGCGGTTCGGCTGCCCCTGCCGCCTGCCCGGAGCTCGGCGGGGAGAGGGGCCCTCTCTCCCGCGCGTCGCCTCGGGGGCGGTGCTGGCCTGGCTGGGTACCTCAGCCGTGGCCGGTCGGTTCTCCTGCTAGCGGTCTCCTCGTGGTCGGGGCGGTCTGCGTGGCGGGCAGCGGGGCCGGAGCCCCGCCGGTCAGCCGACGTGCACCACCGCCGCGACCTGTGCGGCGGCGAACGTCACCAGGGCGGCGCTGGCGGCGAGGGAGAGTCCTTCGCGGGCGAGGCGGGCGGGGATGACGACCCGCAGCGGCTGCGGCTTCACGGGCGTGGTGGTGACCTCGGCGCGGAGGGTGGCGAGTTCGCCGGTCAGCTCCTCCCACGTCGGTGCAGGCTCGGCGTCGCCCTGCTCGCCGTGTACGAGGGTGCGCAGCTCCTCCAGCTCGCGGGCCACGTCGTCCCATGTCCCGACGGGGGCGAGGAGTGCGGCGGTCTCGGCGCGCAGGTCGTCCAGCTCGGCGGTCAGCGTGTGCCAGGCCAGCGAGGCCGGTTCGCTGGCGGAGCGGTTGGCGCGGGAGATCGCGGCGTAGTCGGGGCCGCTGTCGTCGATCGGCTCGGGCATGACGGCGGGGGCGAACCAGTCTCGCGGCTCCGGCGCGGCGGAGATAGTCACGGTGTGGCCCACGGGTTCGTTCTGCTGCTCCAGGACACGGCGCATCATGCGCCCGCCCGCGTCGAGCCGTGCCCGCTCCTCCCCGATTCCCCGGCAGGCCGTGAGGAGCTCCTCGGCGGTGTCGAAGCCGTCGTTGTTGATGGCGACGAGGTTGCGGGGGATGGTCGCCCCGGTGGTGGTCTCCCACTCGCCCTCGCGGATCATGCCGAACCAGCGGGCGCGGCGCTCCTGGACCTCGAAGGGGTAGCCGTACTGGTCGGCGAAGCGCCACCACGTGTGGCCCCAGCCGGGGGACATGGGCTCGATGGTCTCGCCGTCGAGGATCGCGGGCGCGCTCGGTTCCTGCTTCGCTGTGGTGCGCTCGTGGGTGCGCTCGGCCTGCTTCCCCTCGCCCGCGATCTTCCACACGGCCTTGCGCTGCTGCTCCGTGGTCTGGTGCAGCACCCTGGTAACGATCTGCTTCTCGATCTGCGCGACGGTCTTGGCCTCGGTGCCCTCCAGCCACAGCACACGGGGGTTGACATAGTCGGTGCCGTTGGGGGCGTCGTCCCACACAACCCGTACGCCGTCAAAGGTGCTGTAGCGCGTGGCTCCGGCCCTGCCGTGCAGCGTCACCCGCTGTCCCGGCTCCCACGTCGCCCGGCCTGTGGGCGGTAGCGGGGCACGGAATGGCGTGGCGAAGGTGCGGGCGGGAGCTCGGTAGGGAAGAGCGATCGACGTCCGCTGCCCTGCGGTCAGTGCGGCGCGTGCGGGTGCGGCCTCCAGGACCAGCGGGGCCGGTGCGGGCTCGCCGGCCGCGATGCTCTCCGTCTCGACGGTTTTTCCGAGGGTGCCGACGAGGGTGGTCGCGGACGTCTCCTGCGGGTGCTTCTTGCGTCCGTGGGCGCGCATCGCGAGCAGCGCCTCGGCGTCGTAGTCCACCGACGTGAACACCTTGCCCTTGCACATTTCATGCAGGCAGCGCACGGAGATGGTCCATCCGTTGTCGCCCTTGGGGCTTTCCCCGTGGAAACGGTGCGTGTCGCCGAGATCGTTGCTCTTCGTGCGGAACTGGCCCTCGGTGATCTGCCAGTCGTAGGCCATGCGCTCGAAGTGGTGGCCGTACCCGTCATCGGCGGCCCCCGCGTAGACGACGTTCTCGCCCTCGGTGAGCTTGGCGCCCGGGGTGGCCGCCGCCTTCTCCGCCCGCTCCTGAGCCTGTGCCTTGCGCCAGGCCACGGCGTCCCGCCCGCACGGCCACGCGTGGGTGCAGGGTTCGGGGAAGGAGCCGCACTCCGGGCGCGGGTTGCGCTCGCTCTCGTACGACCACTCGGGGGCAGACTCCGTGTCGGCAGGCCCGGAATCCTGCTCCTGGACCGCGACAAGCTCGCCGGCCGGACCCTGGGACGGAATATCTGCCGTGTCGGCAACGGCTTCAGTGGTTGCGCCGTCCTCGGCTCCGTGAACGGCCGGGTACCGCGCGGCGAGGTAGGCCCGCAACATCTCCAGCCACGGCACGCCCAGCAGCGTGCCCCACACGGCCGCCGACACGAGCGGGGAGAAGATGTCGCCGAGCTGCTGGCACTGGGAGGTGCGCGAGCCGGTCACCGGGTAGTTGCGCGGCAGACCCACCAGCGCGCAGACCTCTTCGATCGTGAACCGCTGCCCGGTCTGCGCGTCGTACCAGCCCCGGATCTTCGACGTGATGCCCGGCATGGTGCGGTCCAGGGAGAACTCATTGCCCCCGCTGGTCTTCCGCACCCCCCTCGTGTTGATCCGGGCACCCGGGGCCCAGCCGATCGCGGTCGACGCCATGGTGACGATGCCTGGCGCCTCGACCGCGTCCAGCACACGGTCGCGGTGGGCCATCATGATCGCCCGCTTCCGGGCAGACGGGGAGCCGAAGTCGGCCGCGTCCATGACGTCCCACCGAACGCCATCCCACCCGGCCACGATGTACTCGATCCCGATGGAGCCCTTGACCGACTCCGGCAGCGCGGACGACTGCTCGATGATGATCGACTCCAGCGGCGCCCCGGCAGCGATCAGCCCCATGCCGATCAGGACCGGGGCCAGCATCAGCCCAGCCGTGGGCGCGGTCATGTCGTCGATCCAGCTCCACATCTCCGACACCGGGATGTCAGCGACGTGCCCGTAGGTGGCCGTCGACACGTCCCCGTGGTGGCCGCCGGTCGTCCAGACGTTCCCGTACGCCTCGGCCACGTCACAGATTGCCGTCTCCAGGATCTCCAGGTTCTCCGCCTGGTGCCCCAGCCGCTTGCCCGCAGGCGACCAGTCCGGGCACGGCATCGTGAACACCGCCCGTCGCGTGTCACGCAGCGCCAAGTCAGACGGGTCAATGTCCCGCACGTCCATACGGATCACGGTGCACCCGGCCGCCTCAGCTGTCGCGCAGGCGTCCTTCGACGTGTCGATGCAGATCAGATCCAGCTCGGCCCCAAGCACCTTCCGCAGGCCCGCGCAGCCGCCGCCGCAGCCGCCGCACACGTTGATGCCGCGCTCCGGCTGGCCCTTCTTCCACGGGTACAGCCACCGCACCGGCCACCGCCCGGCCAGCTCCTGCCGCTGTTCCTCGGTCAGGGAGTCCAGCCACGCCACCAGCTCCTCGCCGTCCAGCTCCGGGCCTTCGGGCTCCGGCTCCCGCTCCAGCGCGTCGGGGTCCCAGCACTCGCACGGCCCCTCGCACTCCTCACAGGTCTCCAGGGCCTCGCGCTCCAGGGCCAGCCGCAGCGGCCGGGGCAGGTTCGAGGGCTCCTCGGCCACCGGCTCCCGCTGCTCCTGGTGCTCGACGTCGGCCAGGCCGCGCTGGATCGCGTCCGTGAGGATCGCCCGCTTCGCCTCCGGCAACGCCCGAACGCCCTTGGCGTTCAGCTCCAACGGCAGCTTCGTTGCGCTGTGCTCATGCTGGACGCTGTAGCCCTTCCCCTCCTGCCGCACGACATAGCGATGCCCCAGCAGCTCCGCCACGCACGGGAACGAGCTCTTCTCCGAAAACGCGATGTCGCGCACCCTCGGCGCACCCTTCGCCGCCATCCTCGGAGCCCTGGACGGCTTCGCCTTGGCCGCCTTCGCGTCCAGCTTGGCCCGGACCTCCTCGGCCTCCGCGTACAGCACCGCCACCGCGTCCGGGCGCGGGTTGGACTCCCCGGCCTCCAGGGCAGACGTCATCAGCTCGGCGGTGAGCTCGAAGAAGCGCTCCTCCCAGTCCGTGCGGGTCCCCATGTGGCCGCCGACCTTTCCCGCCCGCTCATACGCCGTCTCCCACGGGTTGCCCTCGTGCCCGTGCACCGCCGCCAACCGCTTCCCCAGGTGGAAGGCACACAGCCCGATCCGGCCCATCACGGAGCCGTCCTCGGCCAGCACATCCACCAGGTACCGGCCCGGGGCCTTCTTGTTCCAGCACGCGCCCCCGACCAACGCCGCGTACTCCCACGCGTGCCCGCACTCGGCAGCAGCGTCCTTGCCGTGCAGGGCGTCCGTACCGGTGATCACCAGCCGATCCGTAGGGATCTTCTCCAGACCAGCCACGGTCAGCCGGTGCACCGCCCGCTTACGGAACGCTCCGTCGACATTGCCGCCCGAACCCGCTTCGGCCAGCGAACCGCCCGCGTGAATCTCCCAGCCCCACCCGTACTTCCCGGCAAGCCCCACACGACCGAACCGCTCAATACGCCACGCGTTCGGCTCCAGTTCGGTCATGACCGTCTCGGCCGACCACGCCACCCGCTCGCCGTTGATGTGCCCGTACGTCTCCCAGACACGCGCAGCCCACGCCCGAGACTCGGAGTCCTTCCGGCACCACGCCACCGCCGCCGCCAGATCCTCGGCGTCGCCGTCCTCGGACTCCGCCCACCAGAAGGAGTTGGCGGTGTCGACGCCATGCCCCACGCACCACGTGTCCCGGCTGTGGTTCTTCTCCCACAGCCGGTAGCCATGCCCGGCCTTGGTCGTGAATGACCAGTCGCGCCCGTCGCCCTCGGCCCGGTGGTGCTCCCCCTCGTACGGCTCGACGCTCTCGCCGTCCTGGAGCTCGACGGGGAACACCGGCTCCGGCTGCTCCTCGCCGCCGTCGTCCAGCGGGCGCACGGGTGCCACGCGCGCATTGGCGTTCCCGCTCGACAGGGTGACGATGGACGACGCCCAGCCGCCCGCCGGGGCGTAGCCGAGCTCGGCGAGCATCCCCTCGACGGCGGCCGGGGCGACCGACGACAGGTCGGTGTACGCACGGCCCTGGTCGGCGAGGATGACCGGCCGCAGCTTGACGGGCAGGCAATCGCCGCACGCGCAGACCAGGCGCAGGCCCACGCCGAACGTGCGGTCGTGGACGAGCTGCACGATGCTGGGGACGGCCGGGCACGGTTCCGGCTCCTCGAACGCCCACCGCGCCCACTCCTCCGACGCCCACCCCTTCTCGGCCAGCCACGCCCGGTAGGTCACTGCGTAGTCGTCGCCCCGGTGGTGCTTCTCGGCCCAGTCCTCCCATCCACGGTGCGGGATGTGGTGCCCCGCGTCGTTCATCTCCTCGGCCCACGCTTCCGCGCCCCGGAAGATCACCAGTCGGCGCGCGTCTTCCTGGAGATCAGCCGCGTACGTCTGCTCTTCCGCGTCCAGCGGCAGCACGCGCAGCGATTCGACGGCGCATCCGGCCGCTTCCGCAGCGTGCTTGGCACACGTCGCGCGCCCGCCGTCCAGGGAGTGCAGGCGCACGCCGTACGCGTCGCATTCGTCCTCGAAATTCCCGTCGACTCGGACGGTGCAGTTGCCCACCTCTACGGGCTGGGGGAGTTCCGAATTCTGGAGGTGCCGACGGAAAATCCGGCGCGGGATGACGTCTTCCAGACGCGCGTCACCCTTGTACGTGTCACGGAAGATGAGCCCATCGGACTGCCATTCGGCAAGCTCGTAATTCCGGGTCATGCCGACACCCCACCCGCCGCGCCCGGGGTGGAACAGATCTCCCCTAGCGGTCTCGGTCGGGCCGGATGCGTGCTCGACGCACACGCGCGGGAATAGCCCCTCCGCCTCTTCCGGGTCCTCACACGCACACTCATCCCCTTCCGGCTCGACCGCCACGAGACGCGTAACCGCCTCCATCGTGGCCGACAGGGTGTCCGCCGATTCCTTGCGGTCGACCTTTCCCGCCGCATCCCACGTCACAGAGAATTCCTGGTATCCCTCCAGCGTCTCCGTCCACACGGTGACCGTGAGTGCGCCGTCCGCCCAGGTATGCTCGACGTCCCAACCCTGGCCACCGGCAAGTGTGATCAGCTTTGCGGCATTCTTCGGGACGACCTGGTTCTGGGCAGAGCTCTCCCCTTGAACGTTCTCCACGCGAATTCAGCCTTCCTCTAGAAACGTCGCCAGGTGGGCCGGGGCTTGAGGTCCGGCGTTTCCCCCATTCTCACAGGGGAGCGGCATTATGGGTATAGGCGAGAGGGAATTCAAGAGGAAAAGGGGTGTGAGTAATTCCACACTCAATTTCTATTGCGCGAAATCGAATGTCCAGATAGGGATCGAATCCCTGCATAAAGGATGCGATAGCGCAACACCCCCCACCATTCATTGCAATTTCCTGAAAAATGGAGGCCTGGCCTGTCGCACGCGAATGGCACTCTCGCGGGAGGCAGTATCAAAATAGCCGAAGCAGTGGCCGGCTGACTGCGAATTGCGCTGCGGAATTGGCTAATGCGCGATCCGCTGCTAGTGTCGGAGCTGCTTCCTCCTGCTAGGTGGGGCACCGGCGTCCGCGGGCTTGAGCCTCTCCTCGGAGAGGACCGCGGGCGCCTTCTTCATGCGCTGGCACCAGCGGGCCGGCGAGGCGGTGTCCTTCTCTGTACCCACAGCCGTCAGACCTTCGGTCTCCCCCGATTCCGGCGACCGGTACGTCATCAACTCAGGCCACCGGCCCAGTCGTCGGCCCCGGACGGCGCTGTCTGCGTGATCACCTAGGCTCGTTCCTGGCATGGCACAACCCTGGGGAGGGACCTCTTATGACTGGGCATCGAACCGTACGACCCGCGGACCATTTCGCCCCGCAGGACGTCTTTCCCGGCATGGAGCTGGGCATGGAGGGTATCCGGCAACGCCTGGACATCGTCCACTTGAAGCTCCGCCGCATCCCCGAGACCTTCGACCGGTACGCAACTACGGCCGCCCACCCTCCGCAACACATCGTGTCGGAGCTTGACCGGGTGAAGTCGGAGGTGGACCTCCTGCACGGTGTCGAGAAGCTGGGCGGTGAACTCGGTCAGCTCACCGAAGCCACCCGTGAATCCCTCGGAGCCCTCTTGTCTCTGGACTCAGTGTCGCCACGTCGCAAGGAGGAGGCCGAGCGACTCCTCCTTGAACTGCATGGATCGGCCTTCGAGAACTCGTCGTTCTGGGAGATGACGGGCACGTTCGCCGAGACGTTCGCGTACGCGTCCGATCCGCTGCTCAGGGTCGGGGGAGGCAGTCTCTTCGTGCCGACCCCGCGCTTCGTCAAGCGGTACACCGATCACGCCACGTTCGTCCGGATCCTGTTTCAGGAGTTGCGGAACCGGTGGGCCGCGCTGCGGATCGTGGTGGAGGAGGCGAGGGAAGGTTCGCTGCTGGACGATCCGGCGGGACTGCCGATGGACCGAGTCGACGCGCTGCACCACTCCACGTTCGAGCAGCTCGTTGCCGATCTCCTGGACAGGGACGGGTACCGGATCGTGCGGTCCGGCGGGGGTTCCGGCGATCAGGGGGTCGACGTCCTCGCGGTCGACGAGCTCGGCAACCATCTCGCGGTCCAGTGCAAGCACTTCACCGGGGGCAACGGGCGCGTCGGGCAGCCAGTGGTGCAGCACCTCGTGGGCGGTTCCCATCCTCCCCGGACGCTGCCGATCGTCGTGACGAACGGGCTGTTCGTCGGCGGGGCGAAGGCGTGGGCTGAGGACGGCGACAGGGCCCGGCTGATCGACCGCCAGGCGCTCAAGCGCTGGAGCGAGGACGGGGAGCCGCTGAGCACGGTCCTGCGCGAGGTGATGTCCGAATAGCACGTCCGCGCGATCAGTGCCGTGAGTCATCCTGGACTCTCGCGCCCCGCCGGGGTTCACCCTCCTCAAGGAGCGGCCGGCGGGGCCTCCGCGCGTCCGGCCCACCAAGGCTGCGGGCCATGTTCATTTTCGGGTGCGCTGCGTGCGGCGGCTGGGGGATCGTTGCGCCATGAGCATCTCCGCCGAGCAGCGCAACGAGAAGGCGTACCAGGGCCTCCAGGAACTGACCGAGCTGTTGAAGCAGGACACAGGGCTCCACGCGCCCCCGTCCGAGGATCGCCGGCCGTTCACGATCGGGTGGGGGCTGGTCGCCGCGCTTCACCGCCAGGCGTGCGCCGTCGTCCTCCTTCACCGCAACGGGCTTGGTCACGAGGCTGCCCCGAACCGCCGTCTGATGATCGAGTACATGGCTCAGCTCCAGTGGCTGGCCCGGGACGGCGAGGACGCCGTGGACTCGATGAACAAGGCGTTCCAGTACAGCCACGGCAAGCTGCGCAAGGCCGTCGACACGGGCGGCGTGTTCACATACGACGACGAGGTGGCTGCCGCAGCCGACGCCGTGGCGGCGGCGGTCATCCCGCCGAACTCCGCGAACGAGTTCAACCTTACGACCAAGCTCCTGGGACGCCTCGGCAACGGGCTGCCCGAGATCTGGACCAGCGAGACGCAGCACTCCCACTCCGGAATCGCCGCAGCGCGCGTCTTCTTCGACGACAGTTCGGAAGAGGCCGTCCGGCTCTACGACAGCCCGCACTACGGCGATGCGCCCGACCCGGACGAGCTGTCTCCGTTCGTGGCGTTCATGCTGCTGTACTTCGGGATGGAGGCGTTCAACGACCTCATGGTCGGCGCTCCGTGGACGGACGAGCTCCAGCGCATCGGCCGGACGGCTGGGCTCTTGGACTCGGCGGCGGACGAGTAGTCGACCTGAGGGGGCCCGCAGTCGATGGCAAATGCCGGTCCGAGGTCATTTGACCTACCGCGGCCAAAGCACTTGCCACTGCTCGAAAGAAATCCCACCTCGGCTCTCCTCGAAACCCCGTAGCCTGGCCTGTTCTGCCATACGTGGAGGGGAGTTGGGCGGCGTGAGCGAGACCAAGGAGAAGTGGCGGCCGACGCAGCACGGCGCCAACATCGGTCACACGTCGGCGTGGATGGCGCACCGCAAGGTCGCTCTCGACGTGCACCGGATCCTCAGCGAGGACGATCCCGACCGTGCGGTCATAGACGCCCCGTACACCGTGATGGCACTCCGGCACGTGATCCGCGGCGTCCGCATGGCCCACGAGCACCTCAAAACCGAGCCGGCGAAGGAGCTGCTGCGCGAGGCGCTGGGCGACTTCGACAAGGCCGTGCCGGGCGGCAAGAAGGCCCGAGACGTGATCGAGCACTTCGACGAGTACGCCATGGGGATCGGCTACCTCCAGCAGCCAGGCGGGTCCCGTCGGGACAACACCCCGGACGACGACCTTTCGGAGCAGTACAACCACCGTCTCGAATGGAGGGCGGACGGCGAGGAGCGCCGGCCGGTGTACGTCGCGGGGCCGTTCGAGGTCGACCTGGTGGCGGCGGAAGACGCCGCCTTCCGGCTCGTGTGCAACACCTACGAGGCCCTGCGCATGGATGAGGGCAATCCGGTGCCGCCTGGCTGGACGTACGAGGTTCAGCGCGGCTCGCTTCGTATGTGAGGGACCAGTTCAGGGCTTCCGTACCTCACCAGCTCTCGGGAGTACTCGGCAACGCTCACTGAGACTCACGCATCAGCGCCGGCCGGATGGCTCTCTGCACTCCGGCCGGCGCTGCGCCCCCATGCCACACTCAACTCATGACCGGTTCGATCCGGCCAACCTAGCAACGAATTACCCAGCAGGACTTAGCAGTTACTAGCAGTTGCTCGCACGGAACGCCCCTCCAACCCGCGCGAACCCACTCGGACCTCGGCCGAACCCACCCGAACACGGGTCTTGGCGGTTTCCGCATCACGTCCTCGCCGCTGTCAGCCGGCGTCCGTACGCTCGCAGCACTAGCACTCCCCGGTTCTCGGGACGCATCTCCCCACCACGCCTTCGTCGAAGGGAAGCTCGTCATGCCTGCATGGCCCCGCATCATCTGCCCCGCCTGCCGCCGTCGCGTCGCCGTGAATCCGGACACCCGGCGCATCGCCGACCACAAGCACCCGCGGCCCCGTGAGCGTGCCCTCGACCTGGTCCTGTGCCACTGGTCCGAGCGCGAGGTCGAGCTGGGTGGGGTGATGTTCCTTCCGTTCGACGAGGACGAGCCGGTGAAGGAGGAGACACTTTTCTGAGCCGGTCCGGAACGCCTGCCGGACCAGCGGCTTAGAGTGCCCGCCATGACAACAGAACAGGCACCGGTTCCCGACCGGAGCGACGTCGAGGCAGCCCTCGGACGCATGGTTTACCAAGCGGCCTCCCTGGAGACGGTGATGCGCTTCTCGGGGGAGATGCTCTCGGCTACAGAACAAGAATCCAAGGCACTCGTGAACAAGACGGCGGGGACGCTGCTCCCCGCTGTCCAGGCCATCGTCGACGGGCATCCCCAGGTCACCGAAGCCGAACGAGGTGAACTCGCAAGGATCATCGCCGATGCTGGCCCTCATCTGACCAGCCGCAATACATACATACACGGAGCGTGGGGTGAGGTCGACGGCACGCTCATGGCGATAAACCGGAGGAAGAACGGCTTCCGCACGCGTCCACTGGTCGTCACCGACCTGGACGTCCTCTCAGGCGTGCTACAAGAGCTCGTGAACCGCACGTTCGAATGGCTCTACCCGGTGCTGCAACGCACGCACCCCGACGTCTTCGGCGGCGACGCGTCGGCGTAGGCGACATCCTCCGGCCGGAGTAAGTGTGAGCCGGCCCGCGCGATTCCGAAGACGTTCACGGTGCCGGTCGGGGGGGATCAGTCTTCGAGGCGGACGCAGAACTTCGAGTCGCTGTCGAGGACCACGTAGCCGGGGCGGCGAGTTTCGTAGGCGCCGGGTCCGACGCCGAGAAGGGCGATCTGCGCGAGGAATACGGCGGTGTCGTAGTCCTCGGGCATCTGCTCCGGGTGATCGGTCACACGTTCCCCTCGGGTCGTCCCCAGATGGGGCAGTCGGGCTGATGGGTGTGCAGCAGGATCACGAGGCCGCCGGGTTCGGTCGGCCGGCGGACGCTGACGACCTGGCAGCACACGAAGGTCCGGAGCGCAGTGCGGCTGGCGGCGGGAATCTCGTTCCAGGCCCGTATGGTGTGGGAGGGCCGGATGCGACGACGAGGGCGGGACATCACACAGCCGCCTCAGTCTGCCGGGTGACCTTCTTGATGTAGTCCCGGACGATGTACGTCTTGAGGCCGAGCGCGTCGGCGACCTGCGGGAACGTCTTCCCCTCCCCGCGGAGCTCCTCCATGGCCTTGGCCTGCTCGGGCGTGTACGAGGGCTTCCGGCCGCCGCCGGCTCCTTGGCCGACACCAGGGTTCTTGGTCCGGCGGGATGACTTCTTGGTGGGCGCGGCAGTGTGCTTGGCTGCGTCCCGGGGCGGATCGGCAACTTCTGCCCGTCGAGTTTTCAGTGTTCTCAGGGGGCACTGCGATGCAGTAACCGGCGGAGCGGGCGATGTTTCGGGCTCCTGGGTCACTACATCGCGAGAGCCACTGGAAACACTAGAAAGTCGTTCTTCCGGATCCGACGCGCGGGTTACTCCTTCGTGAGTGCCACTGAAAACACTGAAAACGCCGTCCTCGACGTCGTCAACATCGTCGTCCAGCCGGTACGTGAGCGGGTGGGCGAGGAACCTCGGTGACGGCGACCGGCCTGTCTTGGCCCGGTCGGTGTTCTCAACGCCACAGACCCAGCCATACCGTTCGAGCACAGCGAGGGCAGACGTGGAGTCCTCCTTCGTCTCATACCACGAGGTCTGGAACCGCATCGACTGGTGTACCTGGGACTCCGAGAACGTCTCTCCGTACTCGGTGTGCGTTCGCACCCACTCGCGCACGTGGATCGCCGGGGCGTTGGCGCTTCCGGCCCGGCTCATCAGCCGGAAGGCGTGCCGGGCGTGCGCGATCCAGTAGGGCGTCATCTCCATAGCGTCGCGTACGGCGCGGGGGGAGAGTTCGGTCGCTTCGGGGTTGTCGGCGAGTGTGAGCACGGCTGCGATGCGCGCTGTCGAGCCGGCCAGCTTGCCCACCCAGTCGGCGATGTCGTACAGGGCCCCACCTCGCTTGGCCCGCTGGCGCAGGTTGACGTTGAACTTGAGGAACTCGTCACGCACCGGCTCGGGCAACGTCAGGACTACCGGGTCGACGGACTTGCGGGCCTCGATGCTGCCACCGTCCACGCCGTCCCATCCCTCACTCCTGTTGGCGGGGGTGGAGACGTACGGGAGGCTGGTGAGCCAGAAGCGGTCGAAGAGGGCGTGGAGCGTACGTGCGTACGCAGCACGGACAGGGGCGGGGATGTCGGGGACGTCAAGGATGTAGTGGGGCAGCGGGGCCGGGAGGGCGTAGAGGATACGGGCCAGGAAGCCGCTGGCGCGGAAGTTCGGATTGGCGGCTTCCACGCCCCGCAGGATTCCGGGCTGGGCGAGGATGCAGATGTTGAGCTTGACGACGGGGATGTGGACGGATTCGCCCTTGCCGCCGGTGCTCTTGCGGTCGTAGGTGTACGAGCTGCCCGAGTATCCCTTACGGAGGATCTCGTCGTTCGACTTCTGGCCGGTACCGGCATACATGCCGCCGAGCATCTTGAAGATGCCGCCTTCGTCGGAGACCAGAGCCATCCGGCCGCCATGCTTGCCGAGCTGGCCGATCAGGGACTCGAACGTGGTGTCCTCCATGATCCCCCGCGGCGCATCCGGGGTGCGGCCGAGGGCCTCGACCAGTAGCTCGTCACGGAGGAACGGACCCACCGCTACGGCGTAGTCGGCGAGGGCGCTGCGCACCGGGGAGAACATCTCGTCCTGGACGAGAGACTTGCCGTCGGAGGGCTCACCGAAGCCCATGAGGTACTTGCCCGAGTGCTTCTCCAGCCAGTCCGGCTTGAGTCGGACCTGCACCTGCCCCCCGAGGACGGTGTCGAGCGCGCCGAGGGCGCAGATCGCGGCGTAGTCTTGCGGGCACTGGAAGGCGGCCGACACCGCACGGACCATGGGCTCCAGCGTGCCGAGCAGATGCACGGGGAACGGTGGCAGCTTCGGCGAGTCCAGCGGCATGGGCGTGTCCGGCCACTCGTGCTCGGGGGCCCGGAAGGCCGCCAGCGGGACCTCGATCATGTCCTCGATCGAGTATCCGGCGTCCAGGTGATCTACGACGTCGTCCCCGCGCTTGCCGGTGGCGGCCTTGTGCGCGGTGATCTCACCGACGACCGGGGACAGGGCGGTGACCGCGTTGCGGACCCACTGGGCGCCGTGTTCGTCGTCGTCCATGAACAGCCGTACCGCGCCGACCCCGGCGAACCGGCCGACCAGCAGCGGCGTCCAGGTCACACCGGCCCCTCCGTCCAGCGAGGTGGCGATGAATCCGAGCTCCATGAGCCGGTCGGCGGCGCGCTCGCCCTCCGTCAGGGTCACGACGTCGCCGTGGAGAGCGGCCTGGTGGAGGTCAGGGGCGTTGTACGGGATGTGGGGCGGCGCCTCGGGGCCCTTGAAGACGTCCTTCTTGATCCAGCCGCCCCGACCGTCGGGTCGGCGTGTGGTGACGGACTTTGGCTTTCCGTCGAGTCCGGGCTCGAACCGGCGCCGCTCGTACAACAGGACCCCGGTGACGTCCCGGTACTCGTACGTCTCGATCAGGCGGGGCTGCCCATCGCGGTGGGGCTTCTCTCTCTTTTCCTTTGGCTCCTCGTACGCGTCGGTGGGGACCTCGGCGTCGTCCTGGCCGTCGTGGTTGAAGAAGTCGGTGGTGGTGAGACCGAGGGCTTCGGCGAAGTCATCAAGGGTGACGGTGTCCTGGCAGACCCAGCAGCGCAGCATCAGGGCTTCGCGGTTGGCGGTGCCGTACTTGATCTCCAGGTTGAGGTCGCTGCTGGCGTTGCCGTGGATCGGGCACTGGGCTTTCCAGACGCCCGGCTTGGTCTCCTCGGCTTCCCAGCCCTGTTCCATCAGCCGCTCGACCACGGCGTCCAGGGCGTAGTACGCGCCGTCCGGGCAGTTGGTACCGGTCAGGTCGTCCCACGGGGACGTGGGGCCGTACGGCGGAGCGCCGCTTGCTGTGGAATTTGTGAACATGTGAAACTTCTTCCGAGGCGTTGGTGGGTTGGTGGTGCTTCTCGCTCGCCGTGCAGGCCCCCGGAGTCGTAGCCGGGGGCCTCGCTCATGTCCGGCGCGCACCCTTGTGTGCCAGCGGCGCCCACTGGTGACCGTGACGGTGCATCCGCTCGAAGCGGCCCACCGACCACTCGCCCACGCGGAGGCCGGCGAGCTGCTTGATGTGGTGGATGAGGTGAAGGCGACGGACGCCGTGGTCCTCGACCTGGCCGTTGACCTCGACGCGGACGCGGACGTCGAGCCGGGGGCATCGGCCGGACACGAAGCCGAGCGCTTGCAGGGCGACCAGGTGCCCCTCGTAGAGGGCGGGTTGCAGCCGGGGGACGAGGCCGCCACGGTCGGGCAGGCGACCGGCGCGGGCCGTGAGACGCTGGACTATCGCGGCGGGCGTCGCGGACGACTCCGTGACGGTCGTGGACGTAGCTTTGGGTGACAAGGTGTTCTCCATCTCAACGAAGCCCCGACCCCGCCGGGGCGCTCTTGCGTCAGCGGGCAGCGATACGACGCGTCCACCGGCGCTCGGTCACGCCGACTGCGGCGAGCGACGCGCGGGGAACGGTCCCCGGCACGCACAGGTCGAAGGGGTCGACGCCGAGCACTTCGGCCACGGCCCGCAGGAACGCCGGGCGGGGCTGGTTGCGCCCCTCTTCCCAGTTGCGCCACGAGTTGGACGAGCAACCGACCCGCAGTGCGGCCTCCTGCGGGGACAGGAAGCGTCCGACTCGTGCGGCGACGAGCCGCTCAGGGTCGAGCTGGGGCACGGACGCGGACATGGATGCCTCCCAGTGCGAGATCGAACTTCCACTCACATGATCCGCAATAGCCATAAATGTTCTCAAGTGCCCTAAAAATGCCGCAAAAATGCAGTCCTTGGGGCGACTGGCAACCCGGCCTCAAAGATCACCCGCTCGGCTGACATAGCATCAGAAAAACGACAAGTCCGGTAGTGGGTCGCGGTTGCCCCCGTCGGGGTGAACTCGGGGGCTCTTAGGGATACTTCGGGGGCTTCTGTGAGACCCCTCAGCCCGAGGTCCTGCGAGACGGATAGCCCGGTACCGCTGCCGTGAACGCCGTCGAGCCGCTGCGTGGTGCGCGGCCTGGGGCCGGAGCGGTCTGGAATCCGCCGATGCGTCATGAACTTGAATCCGATGGCTTGAAACCGTCGTCGAACTCCACACCGGCTGATCAGGTGTGGACCACTGCCGAAGCCGCCCTCTTCCTGCGGATCGCACCGAAGACGTTGCGGAACTGGCGCTGCGCTGGCCGCGGGCCCGCATACGAAGTCCGTCAAGGCCACAGAGGTGTGCTGTACCGCCCAGCCGTCGTGCAGGCGTGGCAGAAGACCAACACGCGGGTCGTCGACCCGGAGAAGCGGCTGCGGGCCGCGAGGAGGGGTATCTGATGGTGGCGGTCTCGGTCTTCGACCGATGGCACAAGGCCCGGCCGAGGCCGGGTGAGAAGACCTGCACCCACCAGGAGAAGGGAAACCGACTGGTCCCGTCCGCCGATCACGGCAAGGGGCGGCGGTGGCAGGTGCGTTATCGCGATCCCGATGGCGAGCAGCGGCGCCCGGCCTTCGAGACGAAGGGCGAGGCAGACGAGCACCGCGACGCGGTGGCGCACAAGTTGCGCTCGGGGACGTACCTGCGGCCGGAGGCGAAAGGGATCACGCTTGAGGCGTACGGCACGCAGTGGCTCACAGGCCGCCGTGGCGACATCTCGACGCTGGACACCTACGAACGGCACCTACGTCTGCATGTGTACCCCGTCCTCGGCGACCGGATCGTCTCGTCGCTGACGCCGAAGGACATCCGAGAGTGGACGAAGTGCCTGATGGCGAATTCCACGCACTCAGAGTCGATCTACAGCACGCTGTCGACGCTACTGACCGCAGCGGTCGACGACAAGCTCCTGGCCTCGAACCCATGCAAGGCGGAGTCGCTCGCGCCTCTGCGCCCGAAGAATCGGCAGCGGGGCGCCAATGGCGGTCCGGTGAAAGTATGGGCGGACCCGGTGACGTCGGCGGTGGTCCAAGCGCTCCCCCAGCGGTACCGCGCGAAGGGATTCCTGGGCGCGGGAGCCGCGCTGCGGCCGGCGGAGCTGATCGGTTTCTCCCCCGATGACGTGGACTTCGAGGGCGGCTGGGTGGACGTCGTCCGTCAGATCCAGTGGATCAAGGGGTCCGGCTGGTGCTACAAGCTCCCGAAGTTCGGCAAGGTGCGTCGCGCGCCGCTCTCCGGGGGCCTGGCTGACGTCCTGCGGCTGCACACGGAGGCGTTTCCGCCGGTGGAGGTACTGCTGCCCTGGTACGACCCGCACGCGAAGCCCGGCAAGGAGTTCCGGCCCCGGGTAGTGCGGCTGATGTTCTACACCCCGCAGCTCAGGGTGGTCAGCTCCAAGGTTTTCAACGCGGACTACTGGAAGCCCGCCCTGGTGGACGCGGGGGTCATCCCAGACACGCCGGGCCCCGGCGACACCAAGTACATGGCCTCGCCGGAGAACGGCGTGCGGATGCTCCGGCACATCTGCGCAACCCGGTGGGTTGAGTCGGGCGAGTCACCCGTTGACGTGGCGGACTGGCTAGGACACGAGAATCCGCTGATCACGTTTGAGCGTTACGTCCACGGCCGGAATGGAGCTGGCGATCGTGGGTCTCTCGCCACCGACGCCTTCGTCTCCGCTACGCTGCGCGCAACGACGCTCAGTCACTGAGAGGAGATGGGACCGGTGCGGGACCTACGCCCGCCGTTCGGCTCATTTCCCCAGGTCATTAGGCCTAAGCGTCCAGACGACGGTCATCTCGCCGGTGACGGCGCCGTCCTCGCGGGTGATGTCGATGCGGACCGGGAACTCGGGGCGCTCGCCCGCGTCGAGTTCGGCGACGACCTCGGCGGCCGGGCGGCCGAGGGTGGCGGTGGCGGTGACGACGCCCATGGCCAGCTTCTTGTAGCCGATCTCGGCCTTGACGGCGAGGGGGACGGCGCGGCTCAGCTGGTCGCCGAAGGCGGCGAGGACGATGGCGCCGCTGGCGGACTCGGCCAGGGTGAACATCGCTCCGGCGTGGGGGCCGCCGACGTGGTTGTGGTAGGCGGGCTGGTCCGGCAGGCGCACGACGGCGCGCTCGGCGGTGGTCTCCAGGAACTCCAGGTTGAGGGTTCCGGCCATGGGAACCGTGGCGGCGAGCATCTCGCCGACGGTCATCTGGTCTGCGCTCATGGACCGCGATGTTACCCGCCAGTAGCACGCTTGGCCATCCCTCTCGTGGCCCTGCCGCCGCCGCACCTCTATCGTTACTGGCCATGTGGCCAGGACAGCAGCCGCCCGGGGGCGAGCAGAACCCGCAGGACCAGAGTCAGAACCCGTACCAGCAGTCGGGTTACCAGCAGCCCAACCCGTACCAGCAGCCGCCGGCCCAGCCCGGATACCCGCAGCAGCCGCCGACGCAGCCGGGGTACCCGCAGGGGGCGTACGGACAGCAGGGGTACGGGCAGCAGGGCGCCGGCCAACAGGGGTACGGCCAGCAGGGACACCCGCAGCAGCAGCCGTACGGGCAGCCGAACCCGTACCAGCAGCCGACCGTCCCGCAGTACGCCGTCCCGGGGCAGGTCCACTACCAGCCCGGCGGCCCCGGAAAGAAGAAGACAACCCTCATCGCGATCGTCGCCGCGACCGCCGTCGTCGTCGCGGCCGGCGTCACCGGTTTCCTCGTCCTCTCGAAGGACGACGAGAAGACCCCGACCGCCGCCGACCAGAAGCCGACCGCGCCGGCGAGCACGACCCCCTCCACCGCTCCTTCCACGGAGCCGTCCGCCGGCACCGAGTCCTCCGCGCCGCCGCTGGACAACCCGCGTGACGGCGCCGCGCTCCAGCCCACCATCCCGGGCTGGAAGGTCGTCATGAACCCCAAGTACGGCACGCTGTTCGACGTACCCCCGGACTGGGAGGTGCTGAAGCCCGGGATGATCACCGCGTTCGAGGACGAGAAGAAGAACGACGGCTCCCCGCTCATGTCGATGACCAGCCCGGGGCGGCTGAAGAGCAAGTGGTGCACGTTCGACGTCGACAAGAACGGCTCCGAGGAGACCTGGAGCCTGGGCACGGCCGGCACCAAGGGCGGCCAGGGCGCCAAGAGCACCTCGGACGCCGCGTACGGCGAGGCCGGTTCGTGGGCGTGGGGCGGCTACGCGCAGCACATGCCGAAGAGCACCATCAAGATCGCGAAGGCCGTCCCCTTCACCACGGCCTCCGGGCTCAAGGGCAGCATGTCGACCGCCGCCGCACCCGGGGTCAAGAAGCGCAACAAGTGCGAGACCGACGGCAAGGCGACCGCCTTCACCTTCAAGAACGCCGCCGGTGACTTCGCGACCTGGGTGTTCTACGGCGTCGACGGCGTCAAGGACGAGGTGCCGGACGCCACGATCCGGAAGATCCTCTCCACGGTCAGGCTCACGCCCAAGTCCTGACACCGGCCGGTTCACCGATTATCGGTTTGGCAGGAAGGGGAGGCGGCAGGGATAGTCCCGGAGTGACGAATCCCGCCGCCTCCCCCGAACCCGCCACCCGGCCCGCGCGTTCCCGCCGCCCCGAGTGGGCGGGCCGCAACTACCTCCTGCTCACCGCCGCCACCGTCGTGACCAACCTCGGCGCGCACGGCGCCCTGATCGCCACCACCTGGGCGGTCTTCGAGAGCGGCGGCAGCGCGAGCGACGCGGGGCTCGTCGCGATGGCCCGCTTCCTGCCGCTCGTCCTCTTCCTCCTCATCGGCGGCGCGGTCGCGGACCGCATACCCCGGCACCGCGTGATGGTCGCCGCCAACGCCCTCAACTGCGTCTCGCAGGCCGTCTTCGCCGCCCTCGTCCTCTCCGGCACGGCGCAGCTCTGGCACATGATGGTCCTCACCGCCCTCTGCGGCACCGGGCAGGCCTTCTTCAACCCGGCCGCCGAGGGCATGCTCATGAGCAGCGTCTCCGGCGAACAGGCCGGCCGGGCCTTCGCCGTCTACCGGATGGCCATGCAGGGCGCCACGATCGGCGGCGCCGCGCTCGGCGGCGCGCTCGTCGCGTTCGTCGGCCCGGGCTGGGTCCTCGCCATCGACGCGCTCGCCTTCGCCGTCGCCGGCGGGCTGCGCGCCTTCCTCGACGCGAGCGGCACCCCCGAGCGGGCCCCGAGCGGCGGGCTCCTCGCGGATCTGCGGGAGGGCTGGCAGGAGTTCGTCGGCCGGCCGTGGCTCTGGTCGATCGTCGCCCAGTTCTCGGTGGTCGTGGGCCTGATCGGCGCGGTCGAGGCGGTCTTCGGGCCGCTCGTCGCCCGGGACGAACTGGGCGGCCCCCGCCCCTGGGGCATCGCCCTCGCCGCGTTCGGCGTGGGTACGGTGCTCGGCGCGATCCTCATGACCCGGTGGAAGCCCCGCCGGATGCTCTTCGTCGGCACCCTGTGCGTCTTCCCCATCGCCCTGCCCTCGGCGGCGCTCGCCGTCCCGCTCGGCGCGACGGGGCTCACGGTCGCGATGTTCGTCAGCGGCCTGGCCCTGGAGGTCTTCGGCGTCTCGTGGATGACGGCCCTGCACCAGGAGATCCCGGAGGACAAGCTCTCCCGGGTCTCCGCCTACGACTGGTTCGGCTCGACCGCCCTGCTCCCGGTCACCACCGCGCTCGCCGGCCCCGCCGAGGCGGCCTTCGGCCGGAGCGAGGCGCTGTGGGGCGCGGCGACGCTGATGATCGTCGTCACCGCGCTCGTCCTCCTCGTACCGGACGTACGGAACCTGACGCGGCGTACGCGGACGAAGGAGGGGACGGCGGGCGCGGTCGCGGAGGCGTCCTCGGCCGATGCACCCGCCGCAAGCGCGGTCTCAGCCGATGCCGAAGGCGCCCTCGGGCGGAACGGGTGACGGCACGGCCCCGTCGTCGGTGACCGGCGCGGCGGCGCCGGTGAACCGGTCGAGCGCCGGACCGTGCTCCACGCGCGCGGGGAACGCGTCCGCCGCCGCCCTGCGGGCGAGGTGGGCGAGGTCGATCTCCCGGTCCGAGGAGACCAGGATCGCGTTCCCGAAGCGCCGCCCGCGCAGCACGGCCGGTTCGGCGACGAGCGCGAGCTCGGGGAAGACCGTCGCGAAGGTGGCGAGCTGGGAGCGGAGGAACGGGAAGGGCGCGCCGTCGGCGAGGTTGGCGGCGTAGATCCCGCCCGGCCGCAGGACGCGGCGGACCTCGCACGCGTACTCGACGGAGGTGAGGTGCGCGGGCACCCGCGAGCCGCCGAAGACGTCGCCGACGACGAGGTCGGCCGAGGCGTCCTGGGCGGCCTCCAGCCACGCCCGCGCGTCCGCGCCGTGCACGGTGATCCCCGAGCCCTCGGGCAGCGGCAGGTGTTCGGCGACCAGGTCGAGGAGGCCGAGGTCCGCCTCGACGACGTCCTGCCGGGAGCCGGGCCGGGTGACGGAGACGTACCGGGGCAGGGAGAGCGCCCCGCCGCCCAGGTGGAGGACGTCGAGCGGGTCGCCCGCGTCGGCCGCGCCGTCGACGACGTGCGCGAGGCGGAGCGCGTACTCGAACTCCAGGTACGCCGGGTCGTCGAGGTCGACGTACGACTGGGGCGCTCCGTCGACCGTCAGGAGCCAGGCCCGCTCGCGGTCCACGTCGGGCATGAGGCGCGCGGTGCCGTGGTCGACCTCGCGCAGTACGGGGATCTGCTCGTTCACGCTCTCATTGTGCGCCGGGCGGCGGGGGCGCTCCTCACCCGATGTTCTTCAGGGCCTCGCGGACGGAGAGCGGGGAGAGCAGGGAGCGGTTGTCGGTGACGAAGGCGCGGACCTCGCCGGGGGCGGTCTTGCCGTACTCGCGCAGGCTCCAGCCGATCGCCTTGCGGACGAAGAAGTCGGGGTGGGCGGCGCGGCGCAGGCAGTAGGCGAAGAGCCGGTCCGCGTCGGTGTCCGCCTTGTGGCGGAGCTGGTGGAGGAGGGCGGTGCGGGCCACCCACAGGTCCTCGTCCTCGATCCACTCGTCCATCCGCGCCGCGAGGGCGGGGTCGGCCGCGACGAGCCCGCCGACGACGTGCGCGGCGAGGTGGTCGACGGTGTCCCACCAGGAGACGGTGGTGACGAGCTGCCGGGCGACCGGGAGGAAGCCCGAGGAGCAGCGCTTCACGTGGCGGCGGAGGTAGTCGACGGCGAAGTAGTGGTACTCGCGCTCGGGCAGGGCGAAGCAGCGCAGGGCCACGGCGGCGCAGTCGTCCTCGTCGGGCCGTGGCGTGCCGTCGAGGACGGTACGGGAGAGGGCGCGGCGCTCGGGGGTGCGGACGCCGAGGAAGGGGGCGACGCCCTTCATGTACGCGACCATCTCCTGCGCCCGGAAGGGATTGCCCGCGGCGGGGTAGACGGTCGTGAGCCGGTCCATGACGGTGTCGGCGAGATCACTCGCCGGCGGCGGGATCGCGGCGGGGATCGGGGACGCCGCGGGGACAGGGGGCGCCGCGGGGACAGGGGGCGCTGCGGGGACAGGGGACGCTGCGTCGGACATGGGGCACCTCCCGGTCACGGCGCGCCCTGTTCCACCGGACCACCGCCCCAACGGACATGACGCACATTACGGCGATCATACGGACCCTTCCGTTACTCTCCCCGAATGCTCGCTCCCGTGCCCCGGCCGCCGGGCTCCCTCGCCGTCCGTGCCTCCCAGGTCCTCCTGTCGCCCCGCTCGCGGCTCTCCGCGCTCGCGCTCCTGCTGCTCACCGCGGCCGGTCTCGTGCTCCTGTACGAGCCGCAGCGCCTGCTGTCCTCGGGCTGGCCGGCGCAGACGAACGGTGCCGGGGCGGTGCTGCTGTTCGGTCTCGCGTACGGCGTGTGCACGGCGGCGTTCGTGCCGCGCCCGGTCCTCAACCTCGCGGCCGGCGCGCTCTTCGGCTCCGCCTTCGGTCTCACGGCGGCGGTGGCGGGGACGGTGCTCGGCGCGGGGATCTCGTTCACGCTCGGCCGCTTCCTCGGCCAGGACGCGCTGCGGCCGTTCGTCCGGGGCCGCTGGCTGACGGCGGCGGACGGGCAGCTGAGCGAGCACGCCTTCCGCTCGATGCTGGCGGTCCGGCTCTTCCCCGGCGTGCCCTTCGCGGCGGCCAACTACTGCGCGGCCGTCTCCCGCATGAGGTACCTGCCGTTCCTCCTCGCGACCGCCATCGGCACGGTCCCGAACACGGCGGCGTACGTGATCGCGGGCGCCCAGGCCGGCGAGCCGGGCTCGCCCGCCTTCCTCTTCTCGGCCGGGTTCATCGTCCTGTCGGGCCTCGGCGCGGCGGTCGTGGCCTGGCGCAAGCGGCACGCCCTGCGCGGCGGGGTGACGGTCCCCGCACAGGCCCCGGAGCAGGCCCCGGAGCGGGTGCCCGAGCCGGTGGGCACGGCCTGATCACGGCCCCGTCATCTCGGGACGGTACGCTGCGCACGACCTTCTGACGGCACACGTACATAACGGGACGGCATTGGCCCCATGAGTTGGTTCGAATCGTTCATCCTCGGACTCGTACAGGGGCTGACGGAGTTCCTCCCGATCTCGTCCAGCGCGCATCTGCGCCTCACAGCGGCCTTCGCCGGCTGGGAGGACCCGGGGGCGGCGTTCACCGCGATCACCCAGATCGGCACGGAGACCGCCGTCCTGATCTACTTCCGCAAGGACATCGCGCGGATCGTCACGGCCTGGTTCCGGTCGCTGACCGACAAGGCGATGCGCTCGGACCACGACGCCCAGATGGGCTGGCTCGTCATCGTCGGCTCCATCCCGATCGGTGTCCTCGGCGTCACGCTCAAGGACCAGATCGAGGGCCCCTTCCGCGACCTGCGGGTGACCGCCACCATGCTGATCGTCATGGGCATCGTGCTCGGCATCGCGGACCGGCTGGCCGCGCGCGACGAGGCGGGCGGGAAGCACCGCGTGGTCCGCGACCGGAAGACGCTCACCGACCTCAGCGTGAAGGACGGCCTGATCTTCGGTCTCTGCCAGGCGATGGCGCTGGTCCCGGGCGTCTCCCGCTCGGGCGCGACGATCTCCGGCGGTCTGCTCATGGGCTACACGCGCGAGTCCGCCGCCCGCTACTCGTTCCTCCTGGCGATCCCGGCCGTCCTCGCCTCGGGCGTCTTCGAACTGAAGGACGCGACCGAGGGGGGACACGTCTCCTGGGGTCCGACCATCTTCGCGACGATCATCGCCTTCGGCGTCGGCTACGCGGTGATCGCCTGGTTCATGAAGTTCATCACCACCAAGTCCTTCATGCCCTTCGTGATCTACCGGATCGCGCTCGGCGTCCTGCTCATCATCCTGGTCGCCACGGGCGTCCTGAGCCCCCACGCGGGCGAGTCCGCCGGCTGACGGGCGTGCGGGGGCGCGAGCGGGGGTCGGCTTTCGGGCTGCTCCAGGCGGCGGGGTTCTGCGGAGGCATCGCCACCCGCTGCCTGGAGATCGCCGTCGCCTGGTGGGTCCTGGCCGAGACGGGCGACGAGGCGCTCCTCGGCCTGGTGCTCGGTGTCGGGATCGCCGCCGACGTGTTCTCCCGGGGCGCGCTGGGCTGGGTCGGCGACCGCTTCCCCGCGCGGCGGGTGATCCTCGTCTGCTTCCTCGGCTCGGCCGCGGTGAGCGGCGGGCTCGCGGGCCTGGCGTTCGCGGGCGTGTACCACCTCGGTGCCGTCCTCGCGGGGGTCGCGCTCCTCGGCGTGGGCCTGGGGCTCCGCGAGCCGCTCCTGATGTCCACGATCCGCAGTGTCGTGGACGCCTCCTCGGTGGCCGGGGCGGTGCGCGTGCGGAGCGCCATGATGTCGCTGTCGTCCTTCGCCGGTCCCGTCGCCGCGGGCGCCCTGATCGGCCCGCTCGGCTTCTCGGCGGTCCTCGCGCTGGCCTGCGCGGTGGTGGCGGTCTGCGCGGTGCTGGTCGCCGTGCTCCGGCTGCCCGAGGCTCCTTCCGTACGGGACAGGGCGGCGGCCCCGTGGGCGGCGGACGCGCTCGCGGGGTTCCGGGCGATCCGGCGGGTGGTCCCCGAGTGGCGCCTCGCGCTGCTCGCCATGGCGGTGGACTTCGCGCTCTTTCCCGTCTTCGCCGTGGTGATCCCGGCCCTCGTCGCCTCCCACTACCCGTCCGGCACCTGGATCCTGAGCGTCGTCGAGTCGGCCTTCGCGGTCGGCATGATCCTCGGCAGCGCGTTCGTCGTGCGCCGGGTGAACGAGGCGCTGGGGCGGAACCGCACGGTGCCGCTCGGGTTCGCGGCGCTCGGCGCCGGCTTCGTCGGGACCGGCGCGGCCGTCGGCCTGGCCGGCACGGACGCGCCCGTCGCGTTCACCGTCAGCGCCTCGCTGCTCATGGCCGTCTCCGGGGCCGGGCTCTGCATGGTGACCGTGAACACCGGGACGGTCCGGCTCCTGGCCACCCCGTCGGAGTTCCGGAACCGGATGGTCGCCGCCGCCTCCTTCCTCTCCGGGATCGTCATGCCGCTCGGCTCGCTGGCCAGTGGTCTGATCGCCCGGACCTCGGGCGAGTGGCTCGCGCTCGTCGCCCTCGGCGGGGTCATCTGCCTGTGCGCGGCGCTCGCGGCGGCGGACCGGGCGGTGACCCGCTTCCTCGGCATGCCGGACGAGGACCTGGACGACGCGTACCTCCGGGCGTACCCGGGCGCCTTCGGCGCGGCAGCCACGCGATAGCCACCGGTTCTCGGGCCACCGATGCGCGAGCCACCGGTTCGCGCACGCCCCTTGGCCCCGCGCCCCCGCTGCCCGAGACTTGTTCGATGACGCAGCGCGTGGACCTCGCGAACGTGATGGACCGGATCGCCGTGGACGACCTCGTCACCGGGTACGCGGCGGCCGTGGACGATGCCGACTGGGACGCCTACCGCGCCCTCTTCACCCCCGACGGCCGGGCGGACTACCGGGGATCGGGCGGGGTCGAGGGACCCGCGGGCGAGGTGGCCGACTGGCTCGCCGAGGCGATGACCCTCTTTCCCGTGCGCCAGCACCTCATCGTGAACCGGCGGGTCCGCTTCCGGGAGGACGGCGGGTACCAGTCGACCGGTGACACGGCGGAGATCCGGGCCGACTACGTGAACCCGATGCGCTTCTCCACCGGCGAGGACTTCATCTGCGGCGGCCGCTACGCCTTCGCGGCCCTGCGCACCCCGGACGGCTGGCGCCTGAGCTCCGTCGTGGTCGACGAACGCTGGCGCCGGCACTGACGGACACGTCGTCACTGACGGACACTGGGGGCAGACCCTAGGGGGTGTCGTGGCCATGCCGTTCGGGAGTCGCGTACGGGAGCGGGGGCGGCCCGCCGGTCGGCGGCGTGCGGCCGGGCGGTCCCTCGCGGCCCTCGTGTGCGGCGCGCTGCCCGCGTTCGCGTTCCCCGCTCCCGGCCTGTGGTGGTGGGCGTATCTCGCGCTCGTCCCCTGGCTCCTGCTGATCCGTACGGCTCCGGGGCCGCGCCGGGCGGCGGTGGACGGCTGGTGCGGCGGGGCCGGGTTCGTCCTCGCCGTGCACCACTGGCTGCTGCCGAGCCTGCACGTCTTCCTGCTGCCCCTCGCCTCGCTGCTCGGTCTCCTCTGGCTGCCGTGGGCGGTACTCGTCCGGTCGCTGCTCGGCGGCGACCGGACACCCGCGCGGGCCGCCGTCGCGCTGGTCGCGGTCCCGTGCGGATGGCTGCTGATCGAGCTGGTCCGGTCCTGGGAGGGTCTCGGCGGGCCGTGGGGGCTGCTCGGCGCGAGCCAGTGGGAGGTTCCGGCGGCGCTGCGGCTCGCCTCGGTCGGCGGGGTGTGGCTGGTGAGCCTGCTCGTGGTCGCGGTGAACACGGCCGTCGCCCTGCTCGTCGCGGCGCCGGGGCTCCGTACCGTCGGCGTCGCGGGGCTGGCCGCCTGCGCCCTCGTGGCGGGCGTGGCGGGGTGGGGTGTCGGGGCGCCCGGGACGCGTGGGACGGTGCGCGTGGCCTTCGTGCAGCCGGGTGTGGTCGACGGGGCCGAGCGGCGGTTCGACCGGGCCGAGGAGCTGACCCGGTCGCTCGTGGGGCAGCGGGTCGACCTGGTCGTGTGGGGCGAGAGCGGGGTGGGCGCCGACCCGGTGGGGCGGCCCGAGCTGGCGGCCCGGCTGACCGCGCTCGCGCGGGCGGTCGACGCCCCGCTCCTGGTGAACGTGGACGCGCGCGGGGCCGACCGCCCCGGGATCTTCAAGAGCGCCGTCCTCGTCGCGCCGACCGGGCTCACCGGGCAGCGGTACGACAAGATGCGGCTCGTGCCGTTCGGCGAGTACGTGCCCGCCCGCGCCGTCCTCGGCTGGGTGACCTCGGCGGGGAAGGCCGCCGACGAGGACCGGCGGCGGGGCACCGCCCCGGTCGTGATGGAACTGCCCGCCGCCGGGGACGCCCCGGGCCTTCGCGTCGGGCCGCTGATCTGCTTCGAGTCGGCGTTCCCCGACATGAGCCGACGGCTCGTCAGGGACGGCGCCGGGCTCCTGGTGGTCCAGTCGGCGACCAGTACGTTCCAGGACAGCTGGGCCCCGGCCCAGCACGCCTCCCTCGCGGCGCTGCGGGCGGCGGAGACGGGCCGTCCCGTCGTGCACGCGACGCTCACCGGGGTCAGTGCCGCGTACGGCCCCGACGGCCGGCGGATCGGACCCGCGCTCGGTACGGAGGCGAGCGCCGTCGCCGTACGCGAGCTGCCGCTGTCGTCGGCGACGACCGGCTACGTCCGGTGGGGCGACTGGCCGGTGTACGGGACGCTCCTCGTCCTGGGCGCGGTGTGCGCCGCCGCGGGCGCGGGGGCCCTCAGGCGGAGGCCTGGAGCAGGGAGTCGCGGACCACGCGCTCGCACAGCTCGTGGGTGAGGAGCGCGTCGCGGGCGCTGAGCACCTGCCCGTCCCGTACGGAGTCGAGGAAGGCGAGGACGGCCTGTTCGATGCCGCGCTGCCGGGCCACCGGCACCCAGTCGCCGCGCCGGCGGACGGTCGGCTGGCCCTTGTGGTCGATCACGTCGGAGAGGTTGAGGACCTGCCGCTTGGTGTCCTGACCGGAGACTTCGAGGACCTCCTCGGTGGAGCCGTTCATGCGGTTCATCATGCCGATGGCGGTGAAGCCGTCGCCGGAGAGCTGGAGCACGACGTGGTGCATGAGGCCCTCGCGGATCCGGGCCCGGACGTCGATGTGCTCGACGTCGCCGGGGAGGAGGAAGCGGAGGGTGTCGACGACGTGGATGAAGTCGTCGAGGACGAGCGTGCGCGGGTCCTCGGGCAGGCCGATCCGGTTCTTCTGAAGCAGGATCAGCTCGCGCGGGTGCTCGGCGCACTGCGCGTAGGCGGGCGCGAGGCGCCGGTTGAAGCCGACGGCGAGGCTGACGTCCCGCTTCTCTGCGAGCTCGACGATCCGCTCGGAGTCGGCGTACTCGTACGCGAGGGGCTTGTCGACGTACGTGGGGACGCCCGCGTCCAGGAGACGGCCGACGATCTCCGCGTGGACGGAGGTCGGCGCGTGGACGAAGGCGGCGTCGAGCCCGGTGGCGAGCAGCGAGTCGAGGTCGCGGTGGCGCTGAGCGGCGGGCAGGTGGAGGGAGTCGGCGACGCGCTCCAGGGTGGCGGCGGTCCGCGTCTGGAGGTGGAGTTCGGTCCCGGGCAGGGTGGCGAGGACGGGGAGGTACGCCTTCTGCGCGATGTCGCCGAGTCCGATGCAGCCGATCTTCACGGGGTGTCTCCCTAAGCGTCGTCCACCGGCCCCCGAGGCAGGGCCGTTCGCGCAGGTCAGCTTACGCCGGGTGGCCCGCGCGGGACGGGTCGGCGGCGGTCGGCGGACGCCAGTCGCAGATGCCGTCGAAGCCGCGCAGCGCGAGGCCGGGTCCGAAGCGGGAGACGGAGCGGACGAGCGCGGAGCGCAGGGCGACGGCGGGGCGGGCGGAGAGGAGCGTGACCGCTCCGGTGCGGGCGGCCTTGCGGACGATCGCGGTGGTACGGGGCAGGCGCTCGGCGGTGTACGCGGCGAGGGCGCGGCTCGGGACGAACGCGGGCGCGGAGCCCGTGTGGTGGGCGAGGAGGGCCGTGTGGCGGGCGGGGAGAGCCGCGTGGTGGGCGGGGAGGGCCGCGTGGTGGGCGAGGACGACGGCGTCCTCGACGGCCTGGTTCCCGCCCTGGCCGAGGCTGGGCATCATCGCGTGCGCGGCGTCGCCGAGGAGGGCGACCCGGCCCTGGTGGAAGGCCGGCAGCGGGTCGGGCAGGTGGTGGACGTCGTGGCGCAGGATCCGCGCGGGGTCGACGGCGGCGAGGATCTCGGGGACGGGGTGGTGCCAGTCGCCGAAGAGGCGCAGGAGTTCGGCCTTCTCGTCGTCGGGCGCCCGCCCTCCGGCGGGGGCGGCGGCCATGGCGTACGCGTAGATCCTGCCGTCCTTGAGGGGCTGGGTGCCCCAGAGACGTCCGGCGCCCCAGGTCTCGTGCGGGGCGAAGGGGCGCCCGGGGGCGGGGACGACGACCCGCCAGGTGGTGCAGCCGGCGTAGCGGGGGCCGGGGTGCCCGGGGAAGAGGGTGTGGCGGGTCGCGGACCGGATGCCGTCGGAGGCGACGACGAGTTCGGCCTCCATGTCCCCGTCGGGGGTGGCGATCCGGGCGGGCCGGTGGTCGTCGCCGGGGTCGGCGACGACGGCGGTGGTCCCGGTGCGGACGGCGCCGTCGGGGAGGGCCGAGGTGAGGATCTCGACGAGGGTCGCGCGGTGGAGGAGGACGAGCGGTCCGCCGAAGCGGTCGGCCGCGGCCCGCGCGTCGGTGCGGGCGAGCCAGCGTCCGTCGGGGGTGCGCATGCCGCCGTCGCCCTGCCAGGCGGCGAGCTCGCGGACGCGGTCGCCGAGTCCGATGACGTCGAGAGCGCGCTGGGCGTTGGGGGCGAGGCCGATGCCGGCGCCGACGGGTGCGAGGTCGTGGGCGCGCTCCAGGACGGTGACGTGCCATCCGGCCCGGTGGAGGGCGACGGCGGCGGTGAGTCCGCCGATCCCGGCTCCGACGACGACGGCGCGGTGCTGTTCCATGGCTGCTCCCTCGATCCCGCACTACAGGTGTAGTGAGTCCGACGCCCCGACCGTACTACAGGTGTAGTCGCGGTGACAGTGGCCGGTAGTACGGTGTCCGCATGACCGCACCAGCCCCGTCCGCCCCCACCCGCGCCGACCGGATCGGGGACGCGGCCCTCGACCTGCTCGTCGAGCGCGGCATGCGCGGGCTGACGCACCGGGCCGTGGACGAGCGGGCCGGGCTGCCCCAGGGGTCGACCTCCAACCACGCCCGCACCCGCCAGGCCCTCCTGGAGACGGCCGTCCGCCGCCAGGTCCACCGGGAGGCGCGGGTCCTCACCCCGGACGAGATGCCGGGCACCGACGGCGGCGCACCCGTGACCATCGACGCCCTGGTGGACGCCCTCTCCCTGGCCCTGCACCGCTACCTGACGGACCATCGCGCGCTGCTCGTCTCCCGCTACGAGCTGGCCCTGGAGGCCACCCGGCGCCCCGAGCTCCGGGCCTTCTTCGACGCCGCGGGCTCGGCGTTCCACGGACCGGTGGTGGCGATGATGACGGCGGCCGGATCACCGGCGCCGGAGCGGCACGCACTCTCGCTGGTCGCCTGGTGCGAGGGCCTGATGTTCTCCTGCGCCGCCGGGTCGTTCCACGCGGCCGTCCCGACGCGCGCGGAACTGCGCACCGGATTCCAGGAGTTGCTGCGCGGGATGCTGGGCGGCTGAGCCACCCGGGAGGTCTGGTGCGGCGGCCGCGCGTGGGAGACGATGCCGCACATGATCACCGAGCCGAACGCACCCACCACCCCTCGCGTCGACCCGTCCACCACCTCCGGCGAGCGCGAGGCGCTCGAACAGTGGCTCGACTTCCACCGCGCCACGCTCGCGCAGAAGTGCGAGGGGCTGGACGACGCCCAGCTGCGGACCCCGTCCGCCCCGCCCTCCGACCTCAGCCTCCTGGGCCTCGTCCGCCACATGGCCGAGGTCGAGCGCGGCTGGTTCCGCCGCACTCTGACCGGCGAGACGGTGCCCCCGATCTACCCCCGGGACGAGGACCCCGACAGCGACCTCCACCCCTCCGAGAAGGACACCTACGAGGAGGCGTACGCGGCCTGGCAGGCGGAGATCGCCGGTGCCCGCGAACTCGCGGCGGCCCACGGGCTCGACGACCTGAGCGTGCGGAAGGACGGTGCCGAGCCGTACAACCTCCGCTGGATCTACCTGCACATGATCGAGGAGTACGCCCGCCACAACGGCCACGCGGACCTGCTCAGGGAGCGGATCGACGGCGCGACCGGCGACTGAGAACGGCACGCTCCGGCCAGTGGCCTGATGGTGGTCAAGGCGGCTCCTCTCGTGGCACCCGTGCGGGGCATTCCCCGCCGGTAGGGGCGCGAAGATCACCACCGGACCAGCAGAGTGGCGCGGTGCAAGGAACCCGAACCACAGCGAAGATCCTGGTCGGGGCGGCCGTCGCCGCCCTGACCGGGTGCATCTCGGTGGACACGCCCCCGACGGTGCCCGCCCCCTCCCCCGCCCCGGCGGCCGAGTCCTCCGTCCTGCCCGCCCACGAGGTGGCGCCCCAGATCGTCGAGGGTCCGGCCCGCGAGGCCCTCGAAGCGGCGCTGCCCGACACTCCCCCGCCGGCCGCCGCGCCCCGCGTGACCCCGGCGCCCGAACCCGGGCCGCCCGCCCCCGTACCCGAACAGCCCCGGCGGAGGGCCGCCCCTCCGGCCCAGCAGCGGGCGCCGCGCCCCGAGGCCGCGCCCCGGCACCGGGAGAAGGAGGCGCACCCGGCGCCGCGGGCCTCCGTGCCCGAGATCGAGGAGCTGGCGAAGCTGCCGAAGAAGGCCCCGGTCTCCCGGGCGGACATCTGCGACCTGGGCGAACGGTACGGGGGCTGGGCGCCCGGCAGTGATCAGGCGAAGATCTGTCACGGCACGTACGGCCACCGGTGAGCGTTCCGACGCGGTCCGCCCCGGAACAGCCCGACCCGGCGCGCCGAACGACGGTCCCGCCGACTGACCGTCACATGGCGCGCAGGCGGATCTCCAGGCGCTCGATCGCGGCCCGCACCCCGTTCCCGTAACCGTCGTCGTCGAGCGTGTCCGACGCCGTGCGGGCCCGGTCCAGGTGGACCCGCGCGGCGTCCGGGCGCTGGAGCTTGACGTAGTCGGCGGCGAGGTTGAGGTGGAGCGAGGGGTAGAGCGCGCGGAGAGCCACCGCCGAGCCGTGCGCGGCGAGCCGCTCCTCCGCGAGTCCCTCGGCCGCGCTCAGCGCCCGCAGGTCCCAGGCCAGCTCCGTGTCCGGATCGTCCTGGGCGTCGGCCATGTAGTGGGCGAGGGTGCAGCGGTGCAGCGGGTCCCCGTCGGGCCCGATCTCCTGCCACAGCACCCCGAAGCGGTTCCGTGCCTCCTCGCGGTCCCCGCCGTGGAGCAGCATCATGGCCTGCCCGATCCTGGTCATGACACCGTCGTCCGACATCTGCTGCCGCTCGGTCACCGCGAACTCCACCCGCCGCTCATCCACTGGGACACTCGACGCTAACCGCACCCGGCCCGGATCGGGCCGAGGCTCAGCCGAGGTCGGGGATGCGCCAGTCGATCGGCTCGTGTCCCTGGGCCTTCACGGCCGCGTCGATCTGGGTGAAGGGCTGCGAGCCGAAGAATTTTCTCGCCGACAGCGGCGAGGGGTGGGCGCCCTTCACGACGACGTGCCGCTCCTCGTCGATGAGGGGAAGCTTCTTCTGCGCGTAGTTGCCCCAGAGGACGAAGACGGCGGGGTCGGGGCGCGAGGCGACCGCCGTGATCACGGCGTCGGTGAACTTCTCCCAGCCCTTGCCCTTGTGCGAGTTCGCCTCGCCGGAGCGGACCGTCAGGACCGCGTTCAGCAGGAGGACGCCCTGCTGGGCCCACGGCATCAGGTAGCCGTTGTCGGGGATCGGGTGGCCGAGCTCGGCCTGCATCTCCTTGTAGATGTTCCGCAGGGACGGCGGGGTCTTCACGCCGGGGCGGACGGAGAAGCAGAGGCCGTGCCCCTGCCCCTCGCCGTGGTACGGGTCCTGGCCGAGGATCAGGACCTTCACCTGGTCGTACGGGGTGGCGTCGAGGGCCGCGAAGACCTCGTCCTTCGGCGGGAAGACCGGCCCCTTGGCGCGCTCCTCCTCGACGAACTCGGTGAGCTGCGCGAAGTACGGCTTCCGCAGCTCCTCGCCGAGAACACCCCGCCAGGACTCGGGCAGCATGCTGGTGTCGGTCACGGTCAACAACCTCCGGTGGACGTTCCTGTCTACGTCCACGAACCTACCGGGGGCCACTGACAGTGACCCCCGGCGGCCCTTCCGCGGCCGCTACCAGCTGGCGAGGCGGTTCAGCTCCCAGAGCTGCATGACGGTCTGCGGGTCGAGGGCGCGCTCGGCACCGCCGATGTCCTCGCCGGCCGCGATGTACAGCTTGCCCTGCCACAGCGGCAGCAGGTGGACGTCCTGGACCATGATCTCCTGGGCTTCGACGAACTCGTCCGTGACGGTCCCGCGGTCGCTCTCGCGCCGGGACTTGGGGAGCAGCTCGTCGGTGATGCGGGGGCTGAGGTACGGCGTGCCGAGGACGTTCTCCTTGCCGACGAAGGGGGCGACGAAGTTGTCCGGGTCCGGGAAGTCGGGGAACCAGCCGCGGCCGAAGACCGGGTACTCGCCCTTCTGGTAGCCCTCCTGGAACTCCTTCCAGGGCTTGCCCTGGATCGTGACCTGGAAGAGACCGGAGTCCTCCAGCTGCCGCTTGAGCTCGGTGAACTCGGCGGCCGTCGAGGAGCCGTACCGGTCGGTGGTGTACCAGAAGTTCAGCTTCACGGGCTCGGTGATGCCCGCGGTGGTGAGGAGCTTCTTGGCCGCCTTGACGTTCGGCATGCCGTACTCGTCGAAGAACTTCGTGGTGTGGGCGGCGACGCCCTTGGGCACCATCGAGTAGAGGGGTTCGGCGGTGCCCTGGTAGACCGTGTTGACCAGTTCGTCGCGGTCGACGAGCTGGGCGATGGCCTTGCGGACGGCCGGCTTGGCGACGGTCGGGTCCTGGGTGTTGAAGACCAGGTAGCGGATGTCGGCGCCGGTGGACTCGACGATCTGGAGGCCCTTGTTCTCGGGCTTGTCCTCCTGGAGGTTGACGACCTCCTCGGCGGTGAGGCCGCGGTAGGTGGCGTCGATCTCGTTCTTCCTGAGCGCTTCGACCATCGCCTCGGACGCGTCGAAGTACTTGATCGTGACGCCGCCGTTCTTGCGCTCGGCGAAGCCCTTGTAGGTGGGGTTCTTCGTGAGCTCGGCCGTCTCGCGCTCGGAGTACGAGTCGAGGACGTACGGGCCCGAGCCGAGGACCTTGCCGTCGACGCGGAGCTTGTCGGCCGGGTACTCGGCGGGGTCGACGATCGACATCGCGGGGGTCGCGAGGACGAAGGGGAAGGTGGCGTCGGACTTCTTCAGCTTGAAGACGACCGTCTGGGCGCCGACGGTCTCGATCTTGTCGAGCGAGCCGAGCAGCCCGTTGGGGCCGCCCTTGTAGTTGATCCTGCGGATGCGCTCGATCGAGTACCGCACGGCCTCGGCGTCGAGCTTGTGGCCGTTGGAGAACTTCAGGTCGTCGAGGAGTTTGCACTCGAAGACCCGGCTGCTGGTGTCCGTGAACTTGCAGTCGGCGGCGTCCGACTGCGGGGACGTGCTGCCCGTGGGGAAACTCACCAGCGTCTGGAAGACATTCCGGAAAAGCTCCCAGGAATTGTCCCAGGCGGCGGCGGGGTCAAGCGTTGTCGGAGAACTCATCGTACCGATGACGATTCTCTGTTCCCCGGCGGATTCGCTGTCCGAAAAGACACCGCATCCCGCTATCAGGGATATGGACGCAAGGGCTGCAGCGGCCTGCAGACTGGTCCGGTTGAACACGTGCACGCTCCTCGTTCAGCCACGGGTCGGCCGACGATACCGCAGCACCCCGCCAGGTCAATCGTTGAGCCTGGCGGGGCACTTGAGGCATTCGACGTATAACCGGGGCCAATCCGGACACGGATTCCGGAAAGTGTCCGGTTATCGGTCACCCGACCCCGGCGTTCAGGAAAATACCGCCGTCCACGACGAGGGTCTGACCGGTGATCCACTCCGCTTGCGCCGAGGTGAGGAAGGCGGCCGCGCCCCCGATGTCCTCGGGGAGACCGAGCCGGCCGAGCGGATAGGAGGCGGCCGCCTCCGCCTCCCGGCCCTCGTAGAGCGCCTGCGCGAATTTCGTCTTCACGACGGCGGGGGCGATGGCATTGACCCGCACGAGCGGCGCGTATTCGTGCGCCAGCTGGAGGGTCAGGTTCACCATCGCGGCCTTGCTCATTCCGTACGCGCCGATGAAAGGCGAGGCGGAGACACCGGCGATGGAGGCGATGTTCACGATGGCGCCGCCGTGGTCCTTCTGCCAGGCGTGCCAGCTGCGCTGGGCGAAGCCGAGCGCGGAGATCACGTTGGTCTCGAAGACCTTGCGGGCCACCCCGAGGTCCAGGTCGGCCAGCGGGCCGAAGACCGGGTTCGTACCGGCGTTGTTGACCAGGAAGTCCAGCCGCCCGAAGCCGTCCATCGCCGCCTCGACGGCCGCGGCCTGGTGGTCCAGGTCGTGGGCCTTGCCGGGGACGGCGATCACCCGGTCCGCGCCGAGGCGCTCGGCGGCCTCCTTGAGGGCCTCCTCGCCGCGCCCCGTGATGACGACCCGGTCGCCGCGGGCGACGAGCGCCTCGGCGATGCCGTACCCGATGCCCCGGCTCGCGCCGGTGACGAGGGCGACCTTGCCGGAGAGCTCCGGCCGTTCGTTCGCTGTCATGCCCGCCTCTTCCTCTCGCTGCTCTCGCTGCTCTGACTGCTCTGGCTGCTCTGGCTGCTGTCGGCGCGTCAGTTGAGCGGGCCGCCGGCGACGTACATGACCTGGCCGGAGACGAAGCCGGCCTCGTCGCCCGCGAAGAAGGCGATGGCGTTGGCGACGTCCTCGGGGCGGCCCACGCGCTGGACCGGGATCATCGAGGCCGCGGCGGCCTGGAAGTCCTCGAAGCCCATGCCGACGCGCTCGGCGGTCTGCGCGGTCATCTCGGTGGCGATGAAGCCGGGGGCGACGGCGTTGGCGGTGATGCCGAACTTGCCGAGCTCCTTGGCCAGCGTCTTGGTGAGGCCCTGGAGGCCGGCCTTGACGGCGGAGTAGTTGGCCTGGCCGCGGTTGCCCAGCGCCGAGGAGGAGGAGAGCGAGACGATCCGGCCGAAGCCCGCGTCCACCATGTGCTTCTGACAGGCCTTCGCCATCAGGAAGGCGCCCTTGAGGTGCACGTTCATGACGATGTCCCAGTCGTTCTCCGACATCTTGAACAGCAGGTTGTCGCGGAGCACGCCCGCGTTGTTGACCAGGATGGTCGGCGCGCCGAGCTCGGCGGCGACGCGCGCGACGGCGGCCTCGACCTGCGCGGCGTCGGAGACGTCGCAGCCGACCGCGAGGGCCCTGCCGCCGGCGGCGGTGATCTTCTCGACCGTGTCCTTGCAGGCCGCCTCGTCGAGGTCGAGTACGGCGACGGCGCGGCCCTCGGCCGCCAGGCGGATCGCGGTGGCGGCGCCGATGCCTCGTGCGGCACCCGTGACGACGGCTACGCGCTGCTCGGTGGTGGACATGCTTGGTTCTCCTCGCCCTTGGATCGTCCGTGACGCGGCCGTTCCCGGTCGCCGCTCCTGCGTCCCGCACATGAGCGACCGCTTAGTATCGACCGCAGGACGAGACGCTAGAAGCGATGGCACCCGGTGTCAACGGCCCACCGGGTGCACCACGTCACTCCCCGTCCCCGGGCGGGTGCGCTCAGCGCACGAGGAGGTCGAGGAGGCGGTCCACCTCGGCGGCCGGGTCGGCGGTGAGGCCCGTGTGGACCGGTCCCGGCTGCACGACCGTGGAGCGCGGCGCGATCAGCCAGCGGAAGCGGCGCCCCGCGTCGTCGCGCGCCGCCTGGCCGGCGTCCTCGCCGCCCAGGCAGACCCCCTCGACCGCGCGCAGCGCCGCGCGGACCCCGGCGACGTCGGCGGCCGGGTCGAGGACCGCGAGCTTGGCCTCGTCCAGATGGGTGCGGGCGGCCACGTACGAACGGGCACGGCAGTAGACGACCACGCCCGCGTTGAAGCACTCGCCGCGCTCGACCCGCGGCACCACGCGCAGCAGCGCGTACTCGAAGACATCGCGGTCGGTCACGTGGTGCTGTCCTTCTCGGTGGGCTGCTGGGCCGACTGCGGCCGGGGGGCGAGACGCTCGGCCAGCCAGCCGGGCGGCTGCTGGGGCCGGTTCTCGGTACGGGGGCCGAGCGTGATCCGCTCGTGGATGGTGGCCGCGCGGGGCAGCAGCGCCTCGACGTAGGCCGCGCGCAGCTCGTCCGTGCTCGCGAAGCCGGGCTCGTCGACCAGCCACTCGTCGGGCACGTCCGCGGCCACCTCGTCGAGCAGCTCGCGGGTGACGAGCGGCGCGAGCTCGGCCGCCGCGGCGGCGATGTCCGGGCCGAAGGGCGCGAGGGCGTGGTCGGAGGCGTCGTACGGCTTCGCGGCGGAGGCCTGGGCACCGGGCCAGTTGTGGTGCCAGATCATCGTGGCGCCGTGGTCGATGAGCCACAGGTCGCCGTGCCAGACCAGCATGTTCGGGTTCCGCCAGGACCGGTCGACGTTGTTGATCACGGCGTCGAACCAGACGACCTTGCCGGCCTCCCGGGGGTCCACCTCGTACGCGAGCGGGTCGAAGCCCAGCGAGCCGGGAAGGAAGTCCATGCCCAGGTTGAGGCCGCCGCTCGCCTTGAGCAGCTCCTGCACCTCCTGGTCGGGCTCGGAGAGGCCGATCACGGGGTCGAGCTGGATCGTCACGAGCTCCGGCACCCGCAGCCCGAGCCGACGGGCCAGCTGCCCGCAGATGACCTCGGCGACCAGGGTCTTGCGGCCCTGCCCCGCGCCCGTGAACTTCATGACGTACGTACCGAGGTCGTCGGCCTCGACGATCCCGGGGAGCGAGCCGCCCTCACGCAACGGCGTGACATAGCGGGTCGCTACGACTTCCTGCAACACTTTCCCAGGCCACCCATCTCTTCAACCCTGCAATCCACGGAAGGCTTCTCCGGAGCGCAGAGGCCGGGAAAACGGGTCGACAGCGCTGGGGAGAATCTGGGGAGTTTCGGCCGGCAAGCCGATCTCCCACGCTCCCCCAGCGGACCGTCGATGGTGCCGCGCCCCTTGCTGCCGGCCTCCGGCATGAAGTGAGCATAGTAACCGGGAGTGATCACAGGCGGCCTCGATGTGTTGCGGTCGCGCAAGAACCGGGCCGTGCTGTCGTACGAGAACCGGCTGCCCGACCTGGTGGTGACCGTGGACGACGGGGCGGCGCCCGAGGACGACGCGGTCCTTGCCGAATCGGTCGGGCCGGCTCTGCCGGTGGTCCTGGACACGCTCACCCCCGCGGAGCGGCGAAGCCGCCGTGGACGTCGCCCGCCGTCGCCGGGTTGGCTTCGCGCGGCATGGTGAGGGAAACGCCTCGCCGAGATGCGTGCGGGCTCAGACGTCGCGCCACTTGGCCTGGCCGAAGGAGAACACCCCGAAGAGGACGAGTCCGACGGCCACGGCGACCAGGAGCCACGGCCCCGCGGGCGTCTGGGCGAAGGAGCGGATGGCATCGTCCATGCCCTTGGACTCCTTCGGGTCGAAGGTGACCGCCGCCCGCACGCCGAAGTAGCCCACCGCGCCGAAGACGAGTCCGCGCCCCACGCCTCCTCCGATTCCCGTCACGTCCATGAACCGCCGCTGGGGCTTCGTCATCCGGCCCCACGTGAGGTGCTTGCGGTAGGCGCGCAGTGCCGCCCGGCCCGCGGTCCACAAGCCCGCGCCGAGAAACCCCGCGGCCGCGGCGCCCACCCACCACTGCCCGCCGGGCAGAGCGAGAAGGCGTCCGGTGATGTCCTGGCTCTGCCGGTCGGTGGTGCCGGCCCCGCTGCCCCGGTAGCCGGCCGCGAAGGCCAGGACGAGGAACGAGGAGACCCCGTAGAACACGAACCGCGCGCCGGACAGGGCGCGCTTGCCCGCGCTGTCGCCCTTGGGCCCCGCCGAGCCGAAGAGCGCCTCGGAGAGCCGCCACGCCGCCATCCCGGCGAGTCCGACGCCCAGCGCCCACAGCAGCCCGGCCCCGAAGGGCGTCCCGGCGACCTCGGAGAGGGCCCCACCCCGGTCGGCCTGCTCGTTCGTGCCCGTCAGGCCTATGCGTACGGCCAGGACACCGACGAGCAGGTACAGCACACCACGCGCCGCGAAACCCGCCCGGGCACCCGTGCGTATGACGTCCCCCCGTGCCGCCCGCCTCGCGGCGGCCCACGACGAACCGGTTGTGGTCATGTCGGATCCTCCCCTTCCTCCGGGCCTCTCGTATGCCCCGAGCGCCCGCCTCGAATCACGGGGCAGAGGCGCGACCGCCGGTCGGCGGCAGGCGCTGCGGAGCTGACCCATGACCGCAGCGGCTTCGAGGCCCCGGCCGACGCAGTCCCCGACGACGATGCCGATGCGCCCGTCGGGCAGCGGCACCGTGTCGTGCCAGTCGCCGGCCACTTCGAGGGGCCGGACGGCCGGTTCGTAGCGCACGGCGGATCCCTCGGGCAGCCGGGAGGGGCCGAGGAGCGCCCGCTGGAGGGCGAGCGCGGTCTCCCGCTGCTGGTCGATCTGGCGGGCGCGGGTCAGCGCCTGGGCCAGACGACCGGCCGGCCGGCGAGGACAGCAGCAGAGCCCGTCCCGGTGACCCGAGAGGACGTCCTGGCGGCCTGCCGCACCGCCGCCGAGGGCCCGCTGGCCGGCGTCCTGGAGATCGACACGCTGAACCTCCTCGCCGCCGGCTGAGCCGGAGCCCAGGTGCCCGCGCGGACGGCCCGCGCCTCCTCCCCGGGGCGCGGGCCGTCTTCGTACCGCCGTGTCCGTCTGCCGTCCGGACGCCGTGTCCCTGCCGGGCCGTCAGGCCAGGTGCACCGGCAGGTCGTACAGGTCGTTCTGGGTCACGACCGGCTTGTTGCGCAGCTCCTCGCGCGGCACCGCGAGCCGCAGCCCCGGGAAGCGCTCGTACAGCGCCGGCAGCGCCACCCCGGCCTCCAGGCGCGACAGCGCCGCACCCGGGCAGACGTGCGGGCCGTGCCCGAAGGAGATGTGCCGGTTCGGGGTGCGGGTCACGTCGAAGGCGCCCGCGCTCTCACCGTGCTGGGCCTCGTCGCGGCCGATCGCGCCGAAGGACACCACGAGCCCCTCGCCCTTCGGCAGCACCTGGCCGCCGACCTCGATGTCCTCGGCGGCGAACCGGATCAGCACGTGCGAGGTCGGCGTCGACCAGCGCAGCGTCTCCTCGATCACGTTCTCCCACGGCACCTCGCCCTTGAGGACGAGCTCCCGCTGCTCCGGGTGGGTCTCCAGCGCCACCACGGCGTTCACGATGAGGCTGATCGTCGTCTCGTGGCCGGCCGCCACCATCAGCTGGAGGGTGTTGGTGATCTCCTCCGTGGTCAGCCGGTCGCCGTCCTCGGAGGCCTCGATCAGCGCGCTCGTCAGGTCGTCACCCGGCGTCTCCTTCTTCGCCGCCACGATCCCGGCGAACAGCGCGCCAAGGTCCGCCATCATCTGCGGGACCTCCTCCGGCGGCGTCTGCGTCGAGAAGAACTTGTCGAACAGCGCCTTCATCCGCGGGTGGTCCGCCGCGTCCACGCCCATCAGCTCGCTGATCACATTCATCGGCAGCGGGTAGGCGAACTCGGCCTTCAGGTCGACGGTCTCCCCGTCCGGACGCTCCGCGAGCCGGTCGAGCAGACCCGTCGTCAGGGTATCGATCCCGGCCCGCAGCCGCTCCACCCGGCGGGCGGTGAGCGCCTGTGCGACCAGGGTGCGCAGCCGCCGGTGCTCCTCGCCGTCCACGGTCAGCATCGACTTGCCGGGGTTGGCCAGGCCGATCAGCGGCCAGTCCAGCGGGATCTCGCCCCGCTGCCAGGCGCCCCAGACGCCGATGTCCTTGACCAGGCGCGCGTCGGTGAGCAGCGCGCGGGCCTCGGCGTGCCGGGTCACCGCGTAGACGGGGACGCCGCCGGGCAGCACGACCCGGGCCAGCGGACCGGCGGCGCGCAGCCGGGCGCCCTCGCCGTCGAGGTCGCCGACGAAGGGGTCGAGGACGATCGGCTCGGCACCCGAACCTGCGGTGTGGTCGAAGGGGCAGCTCATGCGTGGCCTCCAAGGGCGGGGGTCGGGGTGTACGTGACGGGGAGCGCGGTCAGTCCCCGCAGCCACGGGGACGGACGGCGGGTCAGGCTGTCCTCGGGCGCCGCCAGGTCCACGTCCGGGAGCCGGTCGAGGAGCACCTCGATGCCGGTCCGCGCGATGGTCTCGGCGACCTCCTGCGCGGGGAAGGGGCAGCGGTGCTCGCCGTGGCCGAAGGAGAGGTGGGCGTTGTTGCCGCCGGTGAGGGCGGCCCCGGCGTCGGCCCGTACGTGCGGGTCGGCGTTGGCGGCGGCGAGCCCGAGGAGCACCAGGTCGCCCCGGCCGATCATGCGCCCGCCGAGGTGGGTGTCGCGGGAGGCCCAGCGCCCAGCCACGTTCTGGGTCGGGGTGTCCTCCCACAGCACCTCGTTCATGGCCTCGCCGACGCTGTGCCGGCCGCCGGAGAGGGAGGCGGCGAAGCGGTCGTCGGTGAGCATCAGGCGCAGCGAGTTGCCGATCCAGTCGGCGGTCGGCTGGTGGCCCGCGGCGAGCATCACCATGAGGTCCTGGGCGACCTCCTCGACGGTGAAGCCGAGGGTGTTGCCGAGCATCCGGGAGGCCACGTCGTCGCCGGGCTCGGCCAGCTTGGCCGCCAGCAGCGCGCCCATCGACCCGGCGAGGTGCTGCTGCCCGGCCAGCGCGTTCTCCCGCCCGTTGATCATGTCGTTCATGGCGGTGACCAGCCCGGGGCCCTGCTCGTCGGCGAAGCCGTAGATGCTGGCGAGGACGCGGACCGGCAGCAGCGTCGCGTACTCGGCGATGATGTCGCAGGAGCCCTTGCCGCAGAGCCCGTCGATCAGCTCGTCGGCGAAGTGCTCGGCCCGCCGCTTGAGTTCGAAGGGGTCCACGGCCTCCAGGGCGGCGGAGATGACCCCGGCCCGCTCGCGGTGCCGCTCGCCGACGGTGTAGAGGATCGACGGCTGCTTGCGTCCGATCATCGGCAGCAGCGGCCAGTCGGCGGGGATCGCGTCCCACTGGTTCCACAGGTCGGAGTCGCGGGAGAACAGCGCCGGGTCGCTGGTGACCTGGTGGAGTTCGCGGTAGCCGAGCACCAGCCAGGCGGGCACGTCGCCGTCGAGCAGGACCGGGGCGACCGCGCCGTGCTCGCGGCGGATCCGGCGGTACAGCTCGGTCGGGTCGGTGTGGAACCGCGGTCCGCTCAGCGGGACGGGCGCGGGCTCGGTGGGGGTCACGGGGCGGGCTCCGGTATCGGTTCGGGGTGGGGCTGCGGGTGCGCGGCGTTCGGGCGCCCGCTGGGCTCGGTGATCGCCTTCAGGTGCTCGACGAGGGCGATCAGGACCTGCTTGCTCGACTCGCGCGAGCGGGCGTCGCAGAAGACCAGCGGCACCTCCTCGGCCAGGTCCAGGGCGGCCCGGATGTCGGCCGGGGAGTGCGGGGTGCCGCCGAAGTCGTTGCAGGCCACGACGAAGGGCGTGCCGTGGTGCTCCAGTCGGTCCACCGCGTACCAGGAGTCGGCGATCCGCCGGGTGTCGACGAGCACGACCGCGCCGAGCGTCCCGGAGAACAGCCGGTCCCACAGGAACCAGAACCGCTCCTGGCCGGGGGCGCCGAACAGGTAGAGCACGTTGCGCGCGTCGAGGCTGATCCGGCCGAAGTCGAAGGCCACCGTCGTGGCGGTCTTCGCCGTCACCCCGTCGGTGTCGTCGATCTCCTCGCCCGCCTGCGACATCGTCTCCTCGGTGTTCAGCGGGCGGATCTCGCTGACCGAGCGGACCAGGGTGGTCTTGCCGACCCCGAAGCCGCCGACGACGACGATCTTCAGCCCGTTGTCGGCGGTGCTGTCGAGGGCCCGGGGGGCGGGAGCGGCCGGCTGCGGTTCAGAGGTTACGGAGTCCAACGAGCACCTGCTCCAGGATGTCGTGATCGGGAAGGCGGTACGTGGAGGTGCGGGGGTGCCGCGCGCTGATCCGGCCGGTGTCGTGCAGGTCCGCCAGCAGGATGCGGGTGATCGACACGGGCAGCCCGAGCCCCGCCGCGACCTCCACCACGGCGGTGGGGAAGCGGCAGAGGCGCAGGATCGCCGCGTGCTCCGACTGCATGCCGGGCACCGGGTCGCACTCGGCGACGACGAGGGTGACCACGTCGAAGGCGGTGGACCCGGAGCTGCTGCGTCCGCCGGTGAGGGTGTAGAGCCGGTCGGGGGAGTCGTCCCGACCCGGCCTGACGCGGCTCATCCCCGGGGCCTCGCGACGAGGTGCTCGCCGAGCTGCTCGACCAGCTCGGTCATGTTGTGTCCGACGAGCCCGGCGTCGGCCTCCTCGTCGGCGACGAGCGCGAGGTGGGCGCCCTCGCCGGCCTCGACGATGAAGAGGATGCCGCCGTAGAACTCGGCCATCGCGGAGCGCACTCCCCCGGTGCCGTCGCCGAACTCGACGGAGGCGCCGTGCGACAGGCTCTGGATGCCCGCGGAGATCGCGGCGAGCTGGTCGGCCTGGTCGACGGAGAGCCCGGTGGTGCGGCAGAGCTTGAGTCCGTCGCGGGAGAGCACGAGGGCGTGCCGGGTGCCGGGGGTCCGCTCGAGGAGCCCCTCCAGGAGCCAGCTCAGCTTCTCGTCGGTGGTGGTGCCGGTCATCGCGGATCGCCTTCCGGAAGGGGGTGGTTCGAGGACGGCGGCGCGGCGGGGGCGACCGCCTCGTCGGGCGCGGAGCCGTTGCTTGCGGGTGCGGGGGCGGCGCCCTCGGGGGCCGCGGCCTCTTCGCGGGGGGCCTCCGCGCCGCGCACGGCCCGGTGGAAGCCGCCGAAGCGGGTCGAGGCGGTGGCCGCGTCGGCGGCGCGGGGCGCGGGCCGGGCGGCGGGGCGGGTGGCCTCCTGGTGCGCGGCGAGGGTCTTGCCGCGGCTGCGCCGGGGCAGCACGAGGCCGTCGGAACCCTCGGGACCGCCGGGGCCGGTGGCGCCGTCGGCCGGGGAGGCGTGGTCGGCCTCGGGCTCGGCGGCGGGCGCGCTCGCGGTGGAGGCGGTGGCCGCGGCGGACGGGGTCACGGTCCGGGCGGTGGCGCCGCCGGTGCGCGAGGCCGGGACGCCGGGCATCCGGGCGGGCGCGACGGGGGCCTCGGGGCCCTGGCTGATGATTTCCTGGGGCAGCATCAGGACGACGCCGGTGCCGCCGCGCGCGGAGGGCCGGAAGGAGACCGACAGGTTGTGCTTGCGGGCCAGCCGGCCGACGACGTGCAGGCCGAGCCGGGTGCCGGAGAGACCGGCGAGGTCCCGCGAGGTGGCGTCCACGGCGGCCTCGGCGCGCCGGAGCTGGACGTCGCCCATGGTCAGGCCGCTGTCCTCGACGGTGATGACGACACCGGCGGGGACCTCCTCCACGTACACGTGCACCTCGGCGCTGGGCGGCGAGAAGTTGGCGGCGTTGTCGAGGATCTCCGCGAGCGCGTGCATGACGCCCTCGGCGGCGTGCCCGGCGACGGCGGCCCCGCTCTTGGAGTGCAGCCTGACCCGCTGGTAGCCGGCGATGCGGCCCATGGCGCCGCGCAGGATCGACTCCATGACGATCGGGCGGGCCCAGCGGCGGCCGGAGCGGGCGCCGGTGAGGACGGCGACCGAGTCGGCGAGCCGGCCCGCCTGGGCGGTGCGGTGGTCGAGGTGCAGCAGGTCGGCGAGGACGTCCTCGTCGGCGTGCCGGTGCTCCATCTCGCGCAGGTCGGCCATCATGCTCGTGGCCAGGGCCTGCATCCGGCCGGCCGCGTTGGCGACGGCGGCCAGGGCGGCGGAGCGCGCCGACTCGGCGCGGCGGACCCGCTCCTCCAGGCGCGCCGCACCGGCGGCGTGCTCGGCGGCAAGGCGTTCGACCTCGGCGCGGTGGCCCCGCGCGAGTTCCTCGGCCTCTGCGCGGTGCCGGGCCACGAGGGCCTCGGCGCTGGCGGCGTGCGCGGCGGCCTCGGCCGCGGCACTGGCTTCGTGACGCTCCTTCAGCGCCTCGGCCTCGCGCTCGGCGGCGGCCTGGCGGTGGGAGGCGTAGGCGTCCTGGGAGGAGACCTGCGCGGCGAGCCGTTCGGCGCGCTTGGTCTGGATCCGCAGGGCGCGCGCGTACCAGGTGACGGCGCACGCGGCGGCTGAGAGCAGCAGAACGCCGCAGGCGGCGAACCAGGCGATGGGGAAACGCATGTCGGGCGGGGCCGCGGTGACCGCGGCGACGGTGAGCGCGCCGCCCGCTGCCGCGGTCAGCAGCGAGGCGATCAGGGCAGGACGGAACGGGGTGGGTGACGCCGACATCAACCGGACTCTCGAGAGCAGGCAGGGGAGGTGCGGGAACGACCGCACTATAGAGGCGATCTTGATCGCTTAGGAATCAGGGTGATCGGATTGGTACGTAGAACGGTATCCGGAGTGATCGAAAAGTTGCCATCAGGCCCTCAAATCACCCGCACTGACCGCTTGTCGGATATGACTGGGCGTCAACCGGAAGGTTGATCCCGCGTTCCGGCCGAGCCCCACGCGCGCACGCACCGCCGCGCTGCGCCCCCGGGCCGACGGCAGACTGCGCTCGCCCTCGCCCTCGCCGTCGCCGTCGTTCTGCTCGGCGCGGGCAGCTACACCTTTTCTCCATCGCCGACCAGCCTCGTCCGCGCCAGGACCTCGGACTGCTCCGGCTCTGAAGCGCGGCCCCGACCGGCAGGGCCGGAGGGTCGGCAGCGCCGACCACATGCGGATCCACGGCTTCGGCTTCTCGGTGGGCACCACCCACACCGCGGTCGACCTTCTCGCCCGTCTCTTGCGCCTTCTCCGGCGCGGGCCCAACCGTGTGGACGACCTTCCGAGCCGGACAATCTCGGGGTACGGGTGGTGGCCACACGGCGGCCCTCGACCTCTCCCGGGCCCACGGGCCGCCGCGCCGGGCGACATCATCGGCCGGACGGTCTCTGCCGAAGCGGTCGAGGAGCCCCGCATCCACCGACGCCTTCCGGTCCGAAGACGTAGGCACACGGATCCACTGCGAAAGGCGCGGTGACGGGGTCATGATGACGAGCGGGGCAGGCGGGGCAGGCGGGGCAGGCGGGAACAGTGGAGGGGCCGTCGCGGGAGACCGGGCGTCGTGGACGGTGGCGCCCGACCCCGGGCGCCCGTACGACCGCAGCTGTGAGCACCTCTCCGGCGTGGTCCGGCCGAGCGGACCCGTCGGCGGGGGCTGCGAGGAGTGCCTCGCCCTGGGCTGGTCCTGGTCGAGGCTGCGCTGGTGCGCCAGGTGCGGGCACGTCGGCTGCTGCGACAGCTCCCGGGGGCGCCACGGCCATGCGCACCACGCCGCGACGGGACATCCCGTGGCGCTGTCCCTCGACCCGGGCGAAGGCTGGGGCTGGTGTTACGTGGACGAACTGTTCCTGATCGAATCCCCGCCGCCCGAGGGCGATGCTTCCTGAACGAGCCAAGAAGCCGCCCGCCCCTCACTTCCGCGAGCAGTCACAGGACGGGAACGAGTGGGGCGGCCTTGACCGCGAAGGCGCGCGGCACGTCCGCCGCGGCCCGGAACGCCCGCCCGGAACCGTTGAACGCCGCCGTCGGCTGCGCCATGGACCCGTGGGGGGGGCGTCGCTGATGGGAGCGAGCACGGTTGCGCGGTCATGTGTCCCCGACCACGCGCGGCGGCAGGCACGGGTGGGGCGGTCGCCCCGGCCGCCCCGGCCGCCCCGCCCTCCCTTCGCCCCGGGCAGGACTGGGCAGATTCCGTAATGGGCGGTACATTCGATCCCTGAAACTCGCTTGTCTGAAACGTGGCAAACCGAAGGACGCGGCCTCGACGGCCGCCGTACGCCTTGGTGCTCCCACGCCGCAGAAGGGAACGCCATGAGCCCCACGCTGGCCGACGAGATCCGCAATCGGCTCGGAGAGCTGAGTCCCGCGGAGCGCAAGGTCGCGCGGGTGCTGCTGGCGGGCTATCCGGCCGCGGTCTTCGAGACCGTCGCCACGATCGCGGAGCGGGCGGGCGTGTCGGCGCCCACGGTGCTGCGGTGCGCCTCCCGGCTTGGCTACCGGGGCTTTCCCGACCTCCAGTCCGCCCTCCGCTCCGAACTCGACGCCCGCAACGCCTCGCCGATCACGCTCTACACGGCGGCGGAGTCGTCGAGGCACGAGGGGACGGAGGGGCCGCGGGGCGCCACCGCCACGCAGCTCGGCGAGCGCTCCTCGCTCGTGCGGCAGGCCGTCGCCCAGACCTTCGACGAGGTGGCCGCCCATGAGTTCGAGGACGCCGTCGGCCTTCTCTCCGACCCGCGCCGTCGCGTGCACGTGGGGGGCGGACGCTTCACGCACCTGATGGCCGAGTACCTGGGTCTCCACCTCACGCAGTTCCGCGACCAGGTGAGCTTCCTGCCGCACAAGGACGTCGAGCGGACCTCCTTCCTTACGCAGCTCACCCGACGCGATGTCACCGTGCTGTTCGACTACCGGCGTTACGAGGCGGACAAGACGCTGATCGCCGAACTGGCCCGGGAGCGGGGCGGCAAGGTCATCGTGTTCACCGACCCGTGGCTCTCCCCCGCCGCCGCCCACGCGGACGTCGTGCTCATCACCCAGGTCACCTCGGAGTCCCCCTACGACAGCCTGGTTCCGGCCCTGGCGGTGGTCGAGGCGCTCGTCGCCGCCGTTCTCGACCGTATCGGCGGCAGCGGCCACGAGCGCATGAAAGAGGCGGAGAGGGTCGCCCGGCGCACCGGCCTGCTGTGATCCGACCGTGCGCCGCGCTCGGATCGACGACGCGAAAGGGAGCCGTCCCCGTCACAGGGGCGGCTCCCTTTCGTACGGCGGGTCAGCGCGGCGCGATGTCGACGCGCAAGGAGAGGAGCGTACGGGCGTCGGTGCCGTCGGCGGTGAAGGCGGCGAAGCCGCGCGCCTTGGTGAACGTCACCGTGAACCGCGGCCCGCTCTCGAACGTGGTCGCCGTCGCGCTGTTCTGCGCGCGTGTCGCGGCGAGCGCCCGCGCGGTGGTCCGGAAGCCGTACGGGACGCCGTCGGGGTTGGCGGCCGAGAAGAAGACGTCGGTGTCGGCGGGCACGGGCGCCGTGCCGACGGGCTCCAGGCGCCGCTTGGACGGGTGGACGCGCGGGGTCCAGGTGCGCGCGTCGTACTGGTCCCCGTCCGTGAGGTAGCTGTACCGGGCCCGGCGCAGGGACCAGCCGTCCTCGGAGTCGTCGGCGCGGGCGTCGCGCAGGTCCAGGACGGCGACGCCGTTGGGCCCGAGGACGCTCAGGTGCTCACGGGAGCTGCCCGGCCGGTCGACGACGAGTGCGGTGTTCTCCTCCAGCCCGTAGACACGGTCGTGGCCGGTGTCGGAGGCGAGGCGCAGCGCACGGCCCTCGCGTCCGTAGGCGCCGGTGTGCGTGTCGACGAGCCCCGACCGGAGGAATCCGAACCCTCCCCGGGGGAGGTAGCCGAGGCGGGTCGTGTCGTCGAAGTAGCCGGGCGCGCTGCCGTCCCTCAGCCCCTCGTACGACTCTCCCCCGGTGACCATGTGGGGGCCGGAGACGATCTGGGCGCCCGCGGAGGATCCGGACACCACGGCTCCGTGGGCGAGCTTGGCGCGGATGGCGGCCAGGACCTTGGAGTCCTTGTGCTCGTCTCCGCGCAGGAGGGTGGTGACGTAGCGGTACTGGTCGCCGCCGCCGAAGAAGAAGCCGGTCATGGACTCGACCTGCGCGACGACGGCGTCCGAGTCGGCGTCGGCGACGTGGTCGATGTCGAGGGGGATCCACTGGGCGTCCGCGGCGCCGTGGCGCTTGAACACCTCGGCGTAGTACGCGCCGTTGCAGGCGGAGTTGCTGCACCGCTCGGGGTCGTCGGCGTACGGGTCCTGGCTCTCGGGAACGGAGGCGGCCGTGATGATCCCGATCCGGGCGCCGGGGCCGCCGGCCCGCTTGATGATCTCGCCGTAGACCTGGGTGTTGTTCTCCTTCAGCGCCCCGCCGATCAGGACCAGGGAACCCGCCCGGGTCCGGTCCCTCGGGGCGTCGGCGAGGGCCGAGGAGGAGACCGAGAGGAGGGAGACGGCGAGGGCTCCGGCGAGGACGGTGCGGCGTGCGGGTACGGAAGGGACGCGCATGGTGCCTCCGTTGAAGGTCGGATGGGTGGTGGGGCGGTACGAGGGGCGGGGGCGCGCGGCCGTGGCGCGGGCGCCCCCGGCGGCGTACGGGCGGAGGAAGCGCGGCTTCCCTCCGTCCGTACACCGGTGCCGTTGTCGACGGCCGTTCAGATGCCGCCGCTGTCGCCGAGGGAGGCGATCAGGTCGGCGAGGAGGGCGATGCGCTGCGGGACGCTGGTGACGTCGAGCCACTCCTGGGGGGTGTGGTCGGCTCCGCCGATCGGGCCCAGGCCGTCGAGGACGGGGATGCCCGCACCGGCGATGAGGTTGGCGTCGCCCACGCCGCCGGTCGCGGCGGCGCCCAGCTCGATCCCGGCCGCGCGGGCCGCGGCCCGCGCGTGGTCGAACATGCGCCGGGAGGCGGGGGTGTCCTCCATCGGCGGGCACAGGTCGAGTTGTTCGACCTCGACCGTGACGCCGGGGACGCCGGGCTGGTCGGCGGCTTCGCGGATGGCCCGGGTGACGCGCCGGATGTCGGCTGTCGTGGCGGCGCGCACCTCGATGCGCAGTTCCGCCTGGGGGCAGACGATGTTGGCGCGGGTGCCGGCCCGGACGACGCCGACGTTGACGGTCACGTCGTCCCAGTGGCCGTTGAGGGCCTGGAGCGCGACGGTCAGGTGGGCGGCGGCGAGGGCGGCGTTGGCTCCGCGCTCCGGTTCGATACCGGCGTGGGCGGCACGGCCGGTGACCGTGAGACGGAAGTCGGCGACGCCCTTGCGCGCGATGACCAGGTCGCCGTTCTCCCGGGCACATTCGAGACCGAGGCCGTAGTGCGCGCCGGCGGCCGTCGCCTCGATCAGCGGCCGGCTGGCGGGCGAGCCGATCTCCTCGTCGGGGGTGGCGAGCAGGACCAGCTCGTCGTACGCGTCGACGCCGAGGTCACCGAGGATCTCCAGGGCCGTGAGTCCGGCGAGCAGACCGCCCTTGTCGTCGCTGACCCCGGGGCCGTGGGCCGTGGAGCCGTCGACGCGGAAGGGGCGGGCGGCCGCGGTGCCGTCCTCGAAGACGGTGTCCATGTGCCCGGCGAGGAGGATCCTGCGACCTCCCTCCGCCTCGGGCAGCGCGCCGCGTCGACGGCCGACCAAGGCGTCGCCGGTCCGCTGTCCGTCGGGCGTCGACGGGAGCCGGACACGTTCCACGGCGAAGCCCATGCGTTCGAGCCTGCGCTCGATCCAGTCGGCGACCTCGTTGACGCCGTCGGCGCTGTAGGAACCGGAGTCGACGGAGACGAGCTGTTCCAGGTCGCGCAGGTAGTCGGCGCGGCGGGCGCGGGCCAGGTCCAGGAGGTCGTCGAGCCTCTCCTGGCGGCGGGTGGGGGCGCTCACAGGACCTTGGACAGGAAGGCGCGGGTGCGCTCCTGCTCCGGGTCGACGAGCACCTGGCGGGGGTCGCCGGCTTCCACGACGACGCCTTCGTCCATGAAGACGGCGGTGTCGCCGACCTCCCGGGCGAAGCCGATCTCGTGGGTGACGACGACCATGGTCATGCCGTCGGCCGCGAGCTGTCGCATGACGTCCAGGACGTCGCCGACGAGCTCGGGGTCGAGGGCGGAGGTCGGCTCGTCGAAGAGCATCAGCTTGGGCCTCATGGCGAGCGCCCGGGCGATGGCGACGCGCTGCTGCTGTCCACCGGACAGCTGGGCGGGGTAGTGGTGGGCGCGGTCGCCGAGACCGACCTGGTCGAGGAGGGCATGGGCGCGCTCGCGGGCGTCGGCGCGGGAGACTCCCGCGACCTTGACGGGGGCTTCCATGACGTTCTCGACGGCCGTCATGTGCGGGAAGAGGTTGAACCGCTGGAAGACCATGCCGATGTCGCGGCGCCGGTCGGCGACCTCGCGTTCGCGCAGCTCGTGGAGCCTGTTGCCCTGCTGGCGGTAGCCGACGAGCTCACCGTCGACGGTGAGGCGGCCGCCGTCGACCTTCTCCAGGTGGTTGATGCAGCGCAGGAAGGTGGACTTGCCCGAGCCGGAGGGGCCCAGGAGGCAGCAGACCTGGCCGCGTTCGACGGTGAGGTCGATGCCCTTGAGGACCTCCAGCCTCCCGAAGTGCTTGCGTACGCCTTCGGCGCGCACCATGGGGGTGCTCATCGGTTCTGCTCCTTGCTGTTCTTGCCGAACCGCTCCATCGTGCCGCCGAGGAGGCGCCGGAAGGGCGAGACGTGTCCGGCGCGGGTGGTGCCCCGTCCGTAGCGTCGTTCCAGCCATGCCTGGGGCACGCTGAGGAGGGTGACGAGGGCCAGGTACCAGATGCTGGCCACGACCAGCATGGGGATGACCTGGTAGTTCTGGGCGTAGACGTCCTGGATGTTGGACATCAGGTCGTGGGCGGAGATGACCGAGACCAGTGCCGTCATCTTGAGCATGTTGATGGTCTCGTTGCCCATCGGGGGGATGATCACGCGCATGGCCTGGGGCAGCACGACCCGGCGCATGGTGAGCGCGGGCCGCATGCCCAGCGAGTGCGCGGCCTCGGCCTGGCCGGGGTCGACGGACTGGATGCCGGCGCGGACGATCTCGGAGGCGTAGGCGGCCTCGTTGAGGCCCAGGGCCAGGAGCGCGGCGATCGCCGGGGTCAGCAGGCTGTTGGTCTCGGCCTGGAAGAACGTGATGTCGGTGAAGGGGATCCCGATCTTCACGTACTTGTAGAGCGCGGCGGCGTATCCCCAGAAGATGATCTGAACGAGCAGCGGGGTGCCGCGGAAGACCCAGACGAAGGCGTTGGCGAGTCCGTACAGCACGGGGCTGGACGAGAGCCGCATGACGGCGATCAGCGTGCCGAGCGCCAGGCCGAGGAGCATGGCTGCGGCGGTCAGCCAGAGCGTGGTCGTCAGGCCGTCGAAGATGAGGTCGGCGAAGAGGTAGTCGCCGACAACGTCCCAGTGCAGGTTGTCGTTCTTCGCGAGGGAGCCGATCAGTCCGACGAGGGCGAGGACCGAGGCGACGGCCGCGATCCAGCGCGCGTAGTTGCGGACGGGGACGATCTCGAGTTCCCGGGTGGGGGGCTGGTCCGTGGCTGTGGTGCTCTGCGGGACCTTGGTCGTGCCGGCCATCTTTAGTCCACCGCCGCGTTCTTGGTGGCTTCCTTCACCGCGATCGACGGGACGCCGTACTTGTTGTAGATCTTGACGAGGGTGCCGTCGTCGATGAGGGCCTGCAGGGCCTTCTGCACCGCGTCCGTCAGCTCGGGCAGCTGCTTGCTGACCGCGATGCCGTTGGGCGAGGCGTTGTAGCCCCCGGGCACGGCGGGGTCCTCGACGAGGTCGAAGGCCTTGCCGCCGTCGGCGGTCTTGGCGACCCAGCCGGCGGCGGGCTTGGTCAGCACCTGCGCGACGACCTTGCCCGAGCGCAGGGCGAGCTGGGCGTCGGAGTCCTTGGGGAAGGTCTGGATGTCGATCGTGCCCTTGCCCGCGCCGGAGCAGGCGTCCTGGTGGGACTTGAGCAGGTCGAGCTGGTTGGTCGCGGCCTGGACGGCGACCTTGCGTCCGCACAGGTCGTCGAGGGTGGTCACCTTCGACGGGTTGCCGTCGGCGACGAGGACGCCGGAGCCGGACTGGGAGTAGTCGACGAAGTCGACGACCTTCTGCCGTTCCTTGTTGTCGGTGATGGCGGACATCGCCGCGTCGAACTTGCCGGCCTGGATGGCGGGGACGATGCCGTCGAACTTCTGGGGGGCGAAGGCGAAGGTCACGCCCAGCTTGGCGCCGAGCGCCTGGCCGAGGTCGTAGTCGAGGCCGGTCAGCTCGGTCTCGCCCTCCTTCACGTACATCTCGAAGGGCGGGTACGGGACGTCCGTCGCGACGCGCACCTCGCCGGCCTTCTTGATCTTCTCGGGAAGCAGGTCGTGCAGCTTCTGGTCCTTGACGACCGTCACGCCGGCGACGACGGCCTTGCCCGACGGGGCGGCCGACTCGTCGCCTCCGCAGGCGGACAGGGAGACCAGCATGATCGCCGCGGCGGCGGCCGCCGCTGTGGGGCGTGCGAGACGAGCGTTCATCGCCTGGAACCTCTCAGTGGTGATCTGCCGGCGGAGTCTGACCGCTCGGCACTGCTGTGAAATTACAGAGGAACCCATGAGATGGCTAGATGTAAGACTCATTACGTTCATGTAACGAGGGATTCGGCCTCTACTTTGGGGCGATTTGGGCGTCAATGGCGGGCATCTACAGCTGAATCGCGACGGGCAGAGCAATGTTTCGGACTTACATCTTCCCCAGGTTGGCCATTACTTGTATGTTCCGCTACCAATCCCGCAGCCCTCGTCCTGCGGCTGCGGCATCAAGCCCCCCTTCCAGGAGCGCACATGACACACCGTCCCTTCAGGGCCCCCGCGGCGGCGGCCGTCGTCCTCGCCGCGATGGCCTCCGTACTGATGGCACAGCAGCCGGCGCAGGCCGCGGCCGACCGCATCCGGCTCGGCAGCGCCTCCGACGTCAGCCGCGGCACGTGGAACGGTCCGGCGTTCACGATGAACGGAGCCGGCGGCATCGTGACGGCCTCGATGAGCCGGGCCGTCGACGAGATCCGCGGCGGCACCGGAACCCTCGACGTCGTCGTCCTGTCGGGCTCGGCGCCGACCTCGGGGAGCAAGACCCCCGAGTGCGACACGATCACCGGACTCACGGGAGTGAACTCCTGTACGACGTGGACGCTCACCGCGGCGAGCGACGGCAACAACGCCCAGGTCAACACGGACGTCCGGAACGCCGAGTTCGTCTACTTCGCCGGCGGCGACCAGTGCCGCTACGCCGCGTGGAAGGGCACCGCCCTGGAGGCCTCCGTCGAGTCCGTCGTCGCCAAGGGCGGCGGCTCCGGAGGCGGCAGCGCGGGGCACCACATCAACAGCCCGATCGTGTACGACGCCTGCAACGGCAGCGTCACCAGCGCCGAGGCGCTCGCCAACCCCTACGACCGGTACATCAGCTTCACCACCGGCATGTTCGAGTGGGCGAACTACGGAGCCGTCATCAACGACTCGCACTTCGTCACCCGCGACCGCATGGGCCGCACCATGTCCTTCCTGGCACGCGCCGTGAAGGACGGCCTGGCACCCGGAGGCGCCGCCTGGGGCGTCGGCGTGGAAGAGGGCGGCGGGTCGCTGTTCCTCGACCGCAACGGCCTGGCCACCCAGTACGGCAAGGACGCCTACGTCGTCCTCGCCGACCACCAGCCCGAGCAGGCCGTCGACAGGAAGCCGCTCACCTACTCGGGCTTCAAGATCTGGCGCCTCACGCCGGGCTCCACCTTCGACTTCAAGAACCGCCCCACCTGCGGCTACTACCTCCGCAGCGTCACGAACGGCGTGACCGACGCCAACCTCTACAACGGCACGCCGGTGACCGACTGCGGCCCGCAGGGCGGCGGCGGGTCCACGATCGCGGAGAGCGAGCCCAACGACACGCGCGACACGGCCGACGACGCCACCGCGCTCGCCTCGCCCGGCACGCTCACGGGCAGCATGAAGTCGACCACCGACCGCGACTACTTCAAGATCTCCGTGGCGGCCGGCCAGACCGTCTCGGTGAACTGCGCCGTGCCCACCGCCTACGACGCCGACGTGTACTGGCTCGACGCGAACGGCAGCACCCTGACCCGCTCCGTGAACGACGGGGCGGGCACCGACGAGTCCCTGTCATTCACCAGGACCGCGACCGGAACGGGCACCTACTACCTCGACGCGGAAGCGTACGCGGGCTCCGGCACGGCCACCTACGCCTGCACCCTCACCAGAAGCTGAATCTCCCACGACTGCCCGTGGGGCACCGCTCGCGCGAGCGGTGCCCCACGGGCAGCAAGCCCCTGTGGCACGTGACGTGCCGCGGCCTAGCACGGGCGGGCGAGGCGCCACGGGTCGAGCAGCTCGTCGAGCCGGCCGTTCTCGACCAGCCCGTCGCGGGCCGCCAGCACCCGGACGGGCACCCCCGACTCACGGCACTCCCGGGCCAGGGCCGTGGCCCGCTGGTAGCCGATGACCGGGTTCAGCGCGGTGGCGAGTCCGGCACTCCGCTCCACCAGGGCGAGCAGGCGCTCCTCGTCGGCCTCGATGCCGGCGACGCAGCGCTCGGCCAGCAGCCGGCAGGCGGCGGCGAGCCGGTTCGCGGAGTTGAGCAGGTGGTGAACCACCAAGGGCTCGAAGGCGTTCAGCTGAAGCTGCCCCGCCTGGGCCGCCGCGCAGACAGCGGCGTCCGCGCCGATGACGTCGAAGCAGACCTGGTTGACGGCCTCGGGCATCACCGGATTCACCTTGCCCGGCATGATGCTCGAACCGGCCTGGAGCTCCGGCAGGCGGATCTCGCCGAGGCCCGCACCGGGACCCGAGGCAAGCAGCCTGAGGTCGTTGCAGATCTTGGCCAGGCGTACGGCGAACTGGCGGAGCGCGCCGGAGAGCCGGACGAATCCGCCGACGCCCTGCGTGCTCTCCACCAGGTCGCGGGCGGGCCGGACCGGCACGGACGCGACGGTTTCGAGGTGGGTGACGGCCAGCCGGGCGAAGCCCTCGTCCGCGTTGAGGCCGGTGCCGATCGCCGTTCCCCCCAGGTTGACCTCCAGCAGGGAATCGGCGGCCAGGCGCAGGAAATCGGCGTCGTCCCGCACGGTGAGGGCGAACGCGTCGAACTCCCGGCCCAGCGTCATCGGCACCGCGTCCTGGAGTTGGGTCCGCCCGAGCTTCACCGTCTTCGCGAAGTGCCCGCCCCGGTCGCCGAAGGCGTCGCGCAGCACGGTCATCGCGTCGAGCAGCCGGCCCGCGGAGGCGTACACCGCCAGCTTGGCCGCCGTGGGGTACACGTCGTTGGTGCTCTGGGAACGGTTCACGTCGTCGTTCGGGTGCAGGTGCTCGTAGCTGCCGCGCGGGTGGCCCAGGATTTCGAGTGCCCGGTTGGCGACGACCTCGTTGGCGTTCATGTTCGCCGAGGTGCCCGCGCCGCCCTGGAAGACGTCCACGACGAACTGGTCGTGGAGGTGGCCCTCGCGGATCTCCCGGCACGCCTCCACGACGGCCCGGGCCCGTTCCCCGGGAAGGGTCCCCAACTCCAGGTGGGCCAGCGCGGCCGCCTCCTTCACCGCCGCCAGGGCGACGACGAGTTCGGGGTGCGACGAGAGCGGAATGCCGGTGAGGGGGAAGTTCTCCAGCGCGCGCAGGGTGTGAATGCCCCAGTACACGTCTTCCGGCACTTCTCGCACACCAATGAGGTCGCGCTCTTCGCGTCGCATGTCCGCCCCTAACTGTCGGTACGGGCGGCTGCAGGCCACCCGTACCGAAGTATCAGGCATTACAGATTCGACACGCAACCGCTTCTACGAATCTCTCGTTACTTCTCTGGGTGGGCGTCGGTCGCGGCTCCGAGCCGCGGCGGAGCACCCGTTGCGACGTCCGGGTGATCGTCCCCGGCATCACGTCACGGCCGCTGCGCGCGGATTGTCACACCGGTATGACAACAGCGCATCAGCAGAGGATCCCCCGTCAGACCGCCGTCCCCGCCGCACGGCGTGCACGGCGCCGGCCGGGCGGTCTGCCTGAGCCGGGCGAGCGACGCCGGCTGCGGGAGCAGTGGGGCCTGTCCACGCGGCAGGTCGCGGCGGCGTTCGGGGTGGCACCGGCGACGGTCCGCTCCTGGGAACGTGGTCGTTCGGCGCCTCGGGGCAGCCGAAGGGAGGCCTACCGGCGGTTCCTGGCGGGTCTGGCCCAACACGGTGAGCTGACCGGCCCCGCTGCCGGGCCGCGCGGGGCGGACCGCGGCCGCGTGCCGGCGTCGGAGGTTCCCCGTACCGCGCCACGGTCGGCCGGCCCCGTGGCGCCCGCCCTGCCGCGGGGAGCCTCCCCCCAGCCGCCGCGCTCGGCCGCCTCGGCCGCGGGCGGGGTCGGGCACGTCGTGCTGGGGCGCCCGGGCCCGGATCCCGTGGCGCCGCGACGCGTCCGGCGCCTGCGGCTCGCGGGGGCCGCGGCCTGCGTGTGGTCGCTCGCCCTGTGGTTGATCCTCACCTGCCCACCGCCCCTCTGACAGCAGAGGCCGGTCGCGGGGGGACGTTCATACGATGCCGGTGACGTTCACGCGCACGGCCGCGGATGGGGTGGCTGCCGCCTCGGCGGCAGCCACCCGCACGGCGTGTGCGGTGCGGGCGGCCTGGTGCTGTGCGCGGACGACGACGTCGATGCGCAGGGCTTCGACCCGGCCCCGGGCGTCGAAGGTGACGAGCACCGCGCTGCCCGGATCGCGCCGAGAGTCGGCACCGGACCGCCCGAAGGCGGCTGCGGGCAGGAGGGAGCGCAGCCCGGGGCGCAGACACGCGACGCCGGGGACGGCCAGGACCGCGTCCGTGACCTGCTGGGTGAGCGTCTTGGCGCGGTTGCTGTTCACGGCCTGGCCTCCCGCGGGTGTGTGGGGGGTTCGTGGAGGTCGGTGACGGTGATGTTCAGGTCGCCGAGAGCCAGGCCGAGGTGCTCACGGGCGGCACGGATCAGGCTCTCCCGCACGGCGCGGGTGGTGTCCGGCAGGTCCTGTCCGTAGGCGACGGTGATGCCGAGATGGACGGTGGAGGGGCCCCGTGTGGGGTGGGTGCGGCTGCCGGGCGGGGTGACGCGGCAGCTTCCGGCCAGCACTCCGGCCACCTGCTCGGCGGCGGTGCGCAGGATGCGGGCGGCGACGGACTCGTAGATCCAGCTGTCCTCGCCGACCTCGCCGAGCGGCAGGTTGCGGCCGGGCCGCAGCTCCAGGCGGACCGCGTCCATGACCCGTCGCACCACGGCGGCGGTGTCGATGTCGGCGGACGGCGTCGCCGGAGGCAGTACGGCGGCCCTCAGGTGTTCCAGATCGGCGACGGCCTGCCGGCAGTGGGGACAGGCGGCCGTGTGCGGGTCGCCGCCCGGCCGGTCGGCGTGCTCCCACACGGTGGCCAGGTCTCTGCCGCAGGCGAGGAGTTCGAGGTCCTCGTCGTCCGCGTCCTCGTGGCGGTGGGGGGTGTTCATCGCCATGCGGCCATCGCCTCCGTCAGCATGCGCCGGGCCCGGAACACACGGGCGCGGACGGCTTCGGGCCGGATGCCCACCGCCTGGGCGATCGCCTCGTACGGCTGGCCCTCGATCTCCCGCAGCACCCAGCAGACCCTCTGCTCCGCGGACAGGGAACCCATGGCATGGGCGAGTTCGCGTACGGCGGCCTGCGACTCGGCGGCGCGGACAGGTGAGGACTGGTGCTCCGGCGCGGCCGGTTCGGCGACCGCGTCGAGGTCGGCGGCGGGTCTGCGGGCGCGCAGCAGGTTCAGGCACCGGTTGGTGACGATGCGGTGCAGCCACGTACGGAAGCCGGCCTCGCCCCGGTACTCGGGCAGGCCGCGCCAGGCACTGACGAACGCGTCCTGGACGGCGTCCTCGGCTTCGGCCCGACCGCCCATGAAGCGTTCGGCGAGCAGCAGCATGGCCGGGGAGTGACGCTGGACCAGCACCTCGAACGCCTCCTCGTCTCCCTCTGCCGCCCGGACAGCCAGAAGCCGGTCGGCCTTGTCGGCCGTCTCGTCATCATGCTCCGGGCCCCACCGAGCGTTCAACGCGGGCTCCTTCCAGCCTCCACTGCTCTGACACCGCCTGCCCTTCTTCCGTTACGCCGCACCGATAGGAACTGCTGTTCACACGTTCACGGAAAGAGGTCCGTAACGGATGGCGGGCCCGCACTGTCAAAGGAGTGCAGTCACCCACCGACCAGCCGAAGGAGCCGTCATGACGGCAACGCAGGAGAAGACGCCAGTCCGCCAGGCCCAGTTCGACGGCGCCCCCGGGACGGGCCGTACGGAGGTGGGCGAGCCGTCCGGCACGCGCGGCAGCACCTCGATCGCCGACACGGTGGTCGTCAAGCTCGCCGGGCGTGCCGCGCGGGAGATCCCCGGTGTCCACGACATGGGCGGCAGCCTGTCGCGGACGCTGGGCGCCGTCCGCGACCGGGTGCCCGGCGGGCGCCCGAACGTGGGCCGAGGCGTCAAGGTGGAGGTGGGCGAGCGTCAGGCCGCCATCGACGTGGAACTGGTCGTGGAGTACGGCGTCCCGGTCCCCGACGTGGCCCGCGACGTACGGGAGAACGTGATCAGCGCGGTGGAGCGGATCACCGGACTGGAAGTGGTGGAGGTGAACATCGCGGTCACCGACGTCCACCTGCCCGGAGACGACGAGGACGAGACCGGCGCGGCACGCGTGGCCTGACGGCCACCCGCCCCCCGTCGCCGTGCGGACACGGCATGTCGTCGATGAGGAAGGAAGACAGTCATGGGCAAGGACGTCCTCGGGCTGGTGACCGGGATGGTGCTGGGATTCGCCGGCTGGTTCGGCGGGTTCGGCGCCTTCCTCCTGGTCGGCGCCCTCGGTGGACTCGGCTACGCGGCCGGCCGCTACACCGAGCGGGGCGGCGACCTGCGCGACCTGCTGGTCGCCGATCGCGGTCGGCGGTGAGCGCCCACGAGCGGGGGGTGACCACCGTCGCCGACCGGGTGACCGCCAAGATCGCCCGGCAGGCGGCCGTCGAGGCCACCGCCGCGGTCGGCGGGCGGGTGGTCCGCAGCTCCGCGACCACGGCCGGACGTTCCGTCGAGGTGACGGTCCAGGTGGACCTGCCGCTCTCGGCACCGGCGGACACGGACCGGATGGTCTGCCTCCACGACCATCTGACCAGCCGAACAGGTCGGCTGACCGGGCTGGCCCTCACACCCGCGCGCATCCGGATCCGCAACCTCACCCCCGTCGCCCCGCCCGCGCGTCCGCGCGAGCGGGATTCGACACCGGTCGGGGTGCGGAGGCCGTGGTCCGGGCGGCGGATCCCGGCCATCGGTGTGGCCGTCTCCGTGGCCGCGCTCTCGGTGCTCCTGGTGTGGACCGTCCTGCACCGGGACGTGCCCGGCATCGCCGCGCCGCCCTGGAAGCAGGTGGGGCGGGGGACCGAAGACTCCGGCCTCCGACAGCTGATGTACGCGGCACCGGTCCCGGCGGTCCTGGCGGCCCTGGCGGTCCTGGCGGCCCTCACGGGCGGATGGCTGATCCTCCTCGCCCTCACTCCGGGGCACCGCCGCCTGCTGGCGCTGGGCTCCCCGGCGCACGTCCGGGCGGTGACCACCCGCACCCATGCCGCCAGGCTGGTGCGCGCCTGCGTCTCGGACATCCCTGGACTGCGCGTGCGCACCGTGCGATTCACGCGCCGCCAGGTCACCGTGCGGGCAGAGACGGCATACGGACCGCCTCTGGAGCTCCGAGACCAGACCATCGATGCCATCGAACGCAAGATCGAGACCATGGCACTGGAACGGAGGCCACGGGTCCGGCTCGTGCTGCGCGACGCCCGTGGCCCGCATGCCGACGCCGTCCGACGCCCGGACCGGGGGGACCCGAATGCGTAGCCGTGTCGTGGCCAACCGGCTGGTGCTCGTGCTCACCGGCCTCGCCCTGCTCGCCGCGGGCGCGACCGCGGCCGGGCGGGGCGGCGAACAGGTCGTCACGGCCGGCCTCGGACGCCTTCAGCGGGCCGATGACAGCCTGCTGCTCGCCATGGGCTGTGCGGGCCTGGTGGCCTCGCTGGCCCTGCTCACCGCTCAGGTGACGCGGCCCGCTCCACGCCTCCTGCCCCTTCCCGCGCCCGGCTTCCGGCTGACCGGCCGGGCTGTACGTCACGCCGTGCGGGCCGGCTGCTCCGCCCTGCCGGGAGTCGAAGGCGTGCGCTGCCGCCTCACGGGATCAGGGCGCGCGAAGGGCCTGACCGTCACCCTCACCGTGGACGGCGCCGCGGACCCGGTCGACATCCTGGCAGCGGTGTCGCACGACGTCGTTCAGCAGATCGCGCCTCTGCTGGCCCCGTGTTCGCTCCACACGCGGATCCGTCTTCGCGTCCGGCGCCCCCGTGCCCACCAGGTTCTCTGAATTCAGGGCCACGAAGGTGCTCACACTCGCCTCCGCCTGCTACGCGGCGGCGGCGGGAGTCACCCCGTCAAGGCCCCGGGCGGCGACGAGCTGGGCACTGCCGTCGGCCAGCCGATAGGAGAGTCCCACCATGCCGAGACGGCCTTCGGCGACGGCCTCGGCCAGGACACGGGAGCGCTCGAGCAGCAGATCCATGGTGTGCTCGATGTGCTCGGCGAGAACCTCGTCCGGCTTGTCCCGCCCGGCGGCTCGGGCCGCGAGAACGCTCGGGGTCATCCGCTCGACGATGTCACGGACGAATCCGCCCGGTGTCTGCCCCGTCTCCACGGCCGAGCAGGCCGCGGCGACGGCCCCGCACGAGTCGTGGCCGAGGACCACGATCAGCGGCGCCTTGAGGACGCTCACCCCGAACTCGAGGGAGCCGAGGACCTCCGTGCCGGCGACGTGCCCGGCGGTGCGGACCACGAACAGGTCACCCAGACCACGGTCGAAGATGATCTCCGCGGCCAGCCGGGAGTCCGAGCACCCGAACAGCACGGCGAAGGGCTGTTGGGCGGGGGCGGTCAGCGTACGTCGCGCCGCGTCCTGGTTGGGGTGCTCCGGTGAGCCGGTGACGAACCTCTGGTTACCGGCCATGAGCAGGTCGAACGCATCGCGAGGTGACGGTGTGTTGATCATCCCAGTCATGACCGCAGCCTACGATCCTGCATCTGCCCGGGCAACGCCGCTTCAGCCCGAGGGCATGTCCCGCGGCCGGGTGGAGTTCCCGGCGGGCCGAGAGGGGCGTCGTTGCCGCGGCGCCCGGGCGCTCTCCCCCAGCCGGTCGAAGGCGTCCGCCGCGGGAGCGGTGACGACCTTGGGCAGGGCGCCCGGATGCTCCCGCGCGAGCCATCCGACAAGCTCCTCCCGTACGGCGCAACGGGTCGTCCACAGGTCGTCGGCGTCCTTGGCGGTCACGATCGCCCGCACCGTGATGCCGGTCGGTGAGGTGTCGGTGACGGCGAGGTCCCAGCTCCGCCCGTCCCAGGTGTCGCACGTGGTGAGGAACTCCCGGAGGTGCGCCCGGACGAGCGCGACCGGCGTCGAGTGGTCGCAGTGGACGAACACCGACCCGGTCATCTCCGCGCCGCCGCGCGACCAGTTCTCGAACGGCCGCGAGGTGAAGTACGAGACGGGGAGCGTGACGCGACGCTCGTCCCACGTCCGGACCGTGAGGAAGGTGAGCGTCACCTCCTCCACGACACCCCACTCGCCGTTCACGACGACGGTGTCACCGATCCGGACCATGTCGCCGAAGGCGATCTGGAAGCCGGCGAAGAGGTTGCTCAGCGTCGACTGGGCCGCCACACCGGCCACGATGCCGATGATGCCGGCCGAGGCGAGCAGGGACGTGCCGAGGGTGCGGAACGAGGGGAAGGTGACGAGGGCCGCGGCGGCGGCGAGCACCCCGACGGCGACGGAGACCACCCGCATGATCAGGGTGACCTGGGTACGGACCCGGCGCAGCCGGGCGGCGTCGCGCGAACGTCCGGCGTAGCGCGCGTACGAGGACTCGACGACGGCGGCGACCGTCCGTACGGCGAGCCAGGCGCCTCCGCCGATCAGGCACAGCAGCAGGACGCGGCTCACCGCCCCCGCGTGCTCCTCGAGCGGCCCCCGTCCGGGCGACGCCACCGGGTAGGTCCATCTGAGCAGGGCGGCCAGCACGACGACGTACAGCGGCGTGCGACAGCGGCGCAGCAGCCCCCACAGCGGGGTCTCCGGGTGCCTCGCGTCGGCGAACCGTGCCAGCAGGTCCGCCGCACGGCAGACGGCGAGGGCGACCAGCGCCGAGCCGCCGACGCAGATCGCCAGTCGGATAACGCTCTCCATGTGCTCCCCAGTCGATGAGTCGAACGGGTTCGTCCCGTACGCCTCACCGCGGGCGAGCACGCCAAACATCCACCGGAGGGGCCCGGTGTCACGCGTGGTCGGACTCGACGATCCAGCCCCGGCCGACCGTCCACACCCCGCCGTCCGCCGTCGCGCCGCGCATCCCGTCCAGCACGCCGGGGCCCACCGCCGCCGCCACGCGGGAGTCGCCCGTGGAGGCGAAGCCGACGGTCCGGCCGGGATCCCAGGCGGTGCTGTGCCGCAGGCGGCGGCTCATCTGCGCCCAGCCGACCGGGCCGCCGGCCACCACCCAGGCGTCCGGCTCCGGCTCGGTCAGCCGACGGGCCTGGCGCAGCCAGGACGCGGCGTCCTCCGGCCAGTCGACCACTGCGGCCAGACGGCCGCCACGCGCCTGCCAGGCGTCGGCGAACGCCTCGGCCGCAGCCCGCGACGCGGGGTCCCGGCCGTGCCCGAGGGCGACAGCGCCGCCGCGGACCCCCATGTCCTCCAGCAGCGTCAGCAGCCGGGCGAGTTCCCGGTCGGTGTGCGGCCGGGCCTCGGGCCAGGGGGCGTACTCGGAGAGGTCCGCCGGGAGCAGTCGGGGGGAAGGGGGCTCAGGCCGTCGTCTGTCCACTCGTGCACTGTGCCCCGGCCCGGGCCGCCCGACCGGCGGAATCCGGACGTCGATGTCGGGACCGCTCGACGTCGGCTCGGCCTCGGCTCGACGTCAGTAGGCTGGCGACCGTGACGGCGTACCCGAAGGCGTACCCGAAGCCGTACCCAGCGGCGTACCGGGGCGAGGCGGTGCAACCCTTCGTCGGGCGGTGGTGTTTACCGCAGTGATGGACGACATCCCACCTCCGCTGACCGAGCTGCTCGCCGCAGATCTCGACCGTGGGTTCGCAGAGCTCGTGCGCACCCACGGCGGCGCCGTGTACGCGGTGCTGCTGCGGCTGTCCGGCGCGCCGCGCGACGTGGAGGACCTCGTGCAGGACACCTTCCTGCGGGCCTACACGGCGCTCCGCGACTACACGCCGGACCGGCGGCGCGCCTTGCAGCCGCGGGCCTGGCTGCTCGCGATCGGCACCAACGTGTGGCGCAACCACGTGCGCACGCTGACCAGGCGGCCGGCCGCCGAGGACGGGGTGGACGTCCAGGAACTGCCGCTCGCGGACGGGCGTCCCGGCCCCGAGCGGCGTGCCGAGCACGCCTTCGAGAGGGAGAGACTGGTGGCCGCCCTCGCCGAGCTGCCCGAGCACCACCGGCTTCCGGTGGTCCTGCGACACGTCGGCGAGCTGAGCTACGCGGAGGTCGCGGAGCTGCTGGACTGTCCGGTCGGCACCGTGAAGGCGCAGGTGTCACGAGGTCTTGCCGCGCTGCGCGGCAAGCCCCAGCTGGCGGAAGAGGAGGTGATCGGATGAGCCGGCTCCACTCCGGGTCCGGCGACGAGCCGGACAGACGGAACGACAAGGACGCACGGAACGACAAGCGCGGACAGAACGACAAGCAGGGGCAGCACGACAAGCGCGGGCAGAGAACCAAGCACGGACGGAACGGGACGGCCAGGCCCCAGGTGCCCTCGGCGAAGATCGCGGACATCTCGCCGCCCGGCGTCGACGACCTGCGCGTGCCGATGCCGGCGGACCTGGCGATCCGCATCCTGGAGCGCGCCGGCGTCGCCGAGCGCGAGTACGACCGGTATGCCGTGGTCGAGAGCCCGGTCGCCGCGCTGTTCGTGGCGTACGGCCGGGGCGCGGTGACCGGCTCCGCGCCGGTCGACTGGTTCGCGCATCCGGACGCCTTCGAGGAGGCCCACCTGCGTCGTACGGGGCGGACGGCGCTGCCGACCGCCAAGCCGCTGCCCGGCGTCGCCGGGGCGCTGCGCACCGGCCGCGACCGGATGCTCCGCTACGACTACGGCGACCTGACGGAGGCCGAGCGGAAGGTCCTGGAGGCGGTACGAGCGATTCCGCGCGGCCAGCTCCGGCCGGCCGGGTGGCTGGCGAAGGAGGCGGGGCTTCCGGAGTTCACCGCGGTGGAGATACTGCGGGCGGTGCGGGCCACCCCGGCCCCGGTGCTGATCCCGGTCCACCGGCTCAGCGACGAGGACGGCCGGCCCGTCGACTGCGGACTGCCGTCGGGCCTGGTGGACCGGTTGTGGGCCCATGAGGGCATCGACACGGACCGCCTCGACCGGTTCTCCGCCGAGGGCACCCACTACCTGGGCAGCGACACCACCCGGATCTTCTGCTACCCGACCTGCGCGCACGCGCGCCGCATCACCGACCGGCACCGGGTGCCGTTCGGTTCGGTGGAAGCGGCCCGCTCGGCCGGCTACCGGGCCTGCTTCAGCTGCCGCCCCGTGGTGGCCTGAGCGGCCGGCCGCGGGGGAACGCGGCGAACTCCGGTGCGCCTGGGGACGGCACCGGAGGAGAAGGGGCGGACGAAGGTCCAAGAAGGCTCCTGTTCTGGGTTCGAGGACTGGTGGGGGGCGGCCCCGGAAGGCCGCCCCCACAGGCACAGGGGGTCAGGTCCCGGCGTCGAGCTCCGGGGAGACCGGGAGATGGCCGAGCTCCACCGGAGCGTCCGCCGGACCCCGTACCACCGCGGTCACGGTGTCGCCCGAGCGGACGGCCGGGACCCGGCGGGTCAGCCGGGCGACGGAGACGGTCTGCTCGTGCCACGGGCAGACGAGCCGCCGCCCGGTCCCGTCGATCGAGGCGAGATTGAGCGGACCGCCCCGGTGCGGGCAGGAGGCCGGCAGCACCGCCCCGCCCGCCTCGGTGCGGATGTAGACATAGGGCAGGCCCGCGACGCGGACGCAGTTCTCCGCGCCGCTGACCTTGAACGTCACTACAGGCATGCGCGGTGGTCCCCGACGGAGAAGATCTGGTAGACGCACTCGTCGGACTCGATGATCGCGCCGTGCAGACGGTTGCTCTGGATCACGGTGCCCTCACCGGCTTCCAGGATCCGGTACGAGTTGAAGCCGCTGACGAACCGCATCGTGCCGCTCACGATGTGGCAGAGCTCGTCGCCCTCGTGGCTGTGGGTGTTGGACAGTTCGCCGTACGGCTCCACGATGTCCGCCACCGGCGGCGTCACCCGGCCCTCCTGGATCGCCGCGTACACGGGAGCGTGCAGCTCCTTGTAGCGGTCGGCGTCGTCCATCCACGCGATCTGGGTGGCGAAGTCCTCGTCCGCGATGGCGCTCAGGAGGCGGAACTCCTCGATGCCGCGCACGATCTCCGGGATGATCTGCTCCCCGTGACGCTCGATCAGCGGCTTCACCAGCTTGTCCAGCGCCATCCGGCCGTGGTGCTGGTCGATGTGGACGTGCTCGGTGAAGTACCGGACGTCCGCGGCGCCGTCGAAGACGTCCGTCAGGAGGCTCTCCGCGCGCCGGCAGAAATCGACGAGGGTGCTTTCCGTGTAGTAGAGCGCGCCGACGTAGCGGAAGAAATGCTCGTGGTTCTTTCCCAGATAGTGGAAGTAGTTGTTCAACGCCAGGCTCGACACGAGGTAGTACTGCCAGTACCGGTGCACGTCGGAGCCGAGGTCGACGGATTCGAGGGTGGCCTCGAAAAGGGTGCTGTGTTTCGTGTCGTGCACCCCGTAGCCGTACTCGTCGAGCAGGATCTTGAACCATTCCGACTGTTCGGGACCGTAATAGCCGAGCACGTTCCGTGCCATCGGGGAGGCCTCGGAGAGGAAGTCCGGGGCGAACTGGATCAGCCACATGCGGGCGGCCCGCTGCCGGTCCGAGGAATCGCGGATCGCCTTCTCGGCCGGGGACGCCTCACCCTCGGCGTAGACGTCCAGGTCCTCCAGGTAGGCGAGCAGGCGCTCGGTGGTCCAGTCGCCGGACACCTCGACCTCCTCGTCGAGGAAACCGAAGGCGAAACGTTCCAGCGCGGGGCGGATGAGCTCGCCCCGGGCCCGGTTGCCGGGGCTGTAGTAGTGGCGGAAGTCCTCGGACAGCTCGCCCAGACCGGCCTTCGGGAAGAACACGAGGTCGGCCTCGTACACGCTGGTGAGCAGGCGCTGGGCGGCCAGGCTGGAGTACTCCAGGATCCGGTCGCGGCCCGGCACCCGGTCGAAGTCCAGGTACGGGAGCACCTGCGGGCGCAGCTGCCTGCGGTAGGGGTTGTCGGAGTTCTCCCACTCCTCGTTGTCCGTGTACACCGGGTTGGCGGCGTAGGCCAGGATCGCCTCGCGCAGGGCGTCCCCGCGCAGCTCGAACGGTTCGTACGGGACAGGGGTGTGCGACATGTGCGGGACTGCCTTCCACTGATCGGTGGGGAACGCGGGCCGCGTGGCGGCGCGTTCGCTCAGGGGCGGGGGCGGCGCTCAGGGACGGGGGCGGCGTCAGGCCAGGGAGAGACGCGTCTCGCTCCACACGAGGTCGAGCTCGACCGTCGTGCCGGCCTCGGCCTCGACGGGCTCGGCGAGCGGGATCAGCGCCTGCATCCAGTGGGAGCCGATGTTCTCCGGCGAGTTGCGGAGCACGACGCCGCCGCCGAGCTCCATCTCGAACCACGCGACCAGGGCGTGCACGGTCCCGGACTCGCGCACCGGCAGGACGACCTTGCGCTCGCCGGGCCCGAGCGGGTCCACGGCGAAGTCGAAGTCGACCAGTTCCACCGGCTCGGAGAGCGTCCGGTGCGGCCAGGTGTGCAGGCGGATCGGGAAGTGGCCGGGGGTGGAGAAGGCGTTGAGCCGCGAGACGTCGAAGCCGCCCGCGCGGCTGACCCGGTTGAGGTTCACCGCGTTCTCGCTCTGCAGCAGCATGCCGAGGATGCGCGCCCGCTCGGGGAGCATGACCCCGTCGGTGGCGAGGAGTTCGCGGCGGGCGTGGCGGATCGTGGGAAGGATGCCCTCGCCGATGAGCCCGCAGTCCACGATCTCGGAGATCACCGCGTCCACCCGGCGGGGCAGCTCGCGGCCGACCACGAGCTCGTCGGAGCGGCAGGCGAGGACCGTGATCCGGTCGGCGAAGCCCTCGGCCGCGACGACCTGCCGGGCGACCTCGACCATCAGCGGGTTCGCCTCGCAGCTGTAGACGTGGGCGGCGCCGGCCCGTACCGCCATCATGGCGAGCAGGCCGGTGCCCGCGCCGATGTCGAGGACCGTGCTCCCCCGGGGGACGACCCGCTCCAGGGCGGTGGCGAGGGCGTCGTTGCGCTCGTGGTCGTTGAGCATGGCGAAGTGCCAGCGGGGCACCGCCTCGCGGGCGAACTCACGGAAGGCCGGGACGTCCATCGACAGGCCGTCCGGCTCGGCCAGGACCCTCTCGGTCGCCTCGGCGACCCGGCTCAGCTCCTGGGCCCTGGCGCGCAGCCCGGCCAGGGCGACGCGGGCCTCTCCCTCGGCCGTCAGGCCTGTGACACTCGTCAATTGGGGCATGTCGCTTCGCAGACTCCTGGTAGGAATGGCTTTTCTGACACGCTTGCGAGAACACCGGGCCGACGGCCGGTTCAGCGGCCTGATTCAGGACCGCACCCGGCTGGAATTCGGTCACCGGTACCGAATGAATTTCGCGGGAACGAAAAGAGAAGGCCGGATGCGGTGCATATTCCGATACGTTATTCGGCTCCGGCCCTTCGATTAGAGCACCGCCCCCGTCGGGGCGGCAAGCATGCGCCGAAGGAGCGGTACTTATAGGGGGGCGGAGGCTTCCGCATGACGCTCCAGCCTGAGCGCGGCGGCCGTCATCGCCAGGGTGGTGTGCCGGTACCAGGCGACCCAGGTGCGCACCTGATGGCTGCTCAACCCGGCCCGGGTGTCGGCCTCGTGGACGGCGACCGCGGCCGCGGCGCCCGCGGCGGCCATGGCCCGGGCGGCCGGGAGTTCGGGGGTGGTGGCCGGCGCGTGCAGCAGGAAGCGCGCGACGTGGCCGGAGGGCAGGCGGCGGGCCAGCAGGGTCAGCCGGAACCCCGGCGCCGGATGCCCGTACACGGAGCCGAGGCCCCGCCCGAGCAGCTGCCAGGACTCCTCGCGGCCCGCCTCGCCGCGCGGAGCCACGGGGTCCGCCTCCCCCGTCGACGGGTGCGGCAGCTGGGGAAGTTCGACGCAGAACGGCAGCCTCAGGTGGCACATCCACCGGCGTAACCGGGGGTCGGCGAAGTCGGGGCCGCCGAAGACCGCGCCGACGGGCACCCCGGCCGTGAGTGCGCGCTCCAGCATCTCCCGCCCCAGGTCGGCCATGTTGCGCGGGCGCACCCGCTCCGGCGGCACGCCCGCCCGGGCGCAGCGCCGCGGGTCGGCGACCCACGAGGGCGGAAGGTGCAGTTCCCGGTCGATCAGCGCGCCCCTGTCCCGGGACACGTAGCAGAGCAGCGCCGCGACCTGGAGGTGCCGGTCCCGCCCGGCGGCGCGGGCGACGACCGGGACGTCCTCGGGGGACGGGGGCCGCACCCTCGACGGGGCCGGAACCGGGGCGAGCAAGCCGGGGGCGAGCGACGCGGGGGCGACCGCCACCGCGCCCGTGCCCGCTCGCGCCGTCTCGTGCCGGCGCAGCACCAGGCAGGGGCCCGCCGCTCCGAGCAGGGGGACGACGTGGTCCCGGACGCTGTCGCGGAGCCGGTCGGCGTCCCACACCGCGCGCGTGAGGAGCCGTTGGGTGCTCCAGGCGCTGTCGGCGCCGGCCTGCGCGGCGATCTCGGCGGCGCTGCCCCGGGTGGGGTCGGCGAGGAGGGCGCGGACATAGGCGAGGGCGCGGTCCCGCGGTTCGGCGCGGGTGAAGTGACCGCCGAGAAGTCTCAGCAGATCCGGGCGCGGCCCGGGGAAGTCGTCGACTCGGGTGAGGGGGGAACGGGGGGTGACGACCATGAGCCTGTCTCCAATAGGTCTAGACCTGTAAGGCCCCGGCGCGAGACTAACCGAGACCGGGGCGAAGCGGAAAGGCTTGATCGGGTACGGCGGTTGGGGTACGCGCGCGTGGCGCGAGGGGTACTCGTCCCGCCGCCCCGAAACCCCGTTCGCGGACCGCGAATCCCCTCCGCCTGCCCGCAACCGGACCGGATCGGCCGGTGTTTCCCCTCTCAGCCGACTCGATGACGACATCCGACGAACCGACGACCGACCAACCGACGACCGACGAACCGATGCGAGGCCCGAGATGAGCGAAACCACCGAACTGAGCGCCATCCGGCTCGCCGAGGCGATCCGCAGGCGCGAGATCTCCCCGGTCGAGGCGGTCCAGGCGGCCCTGGACCGGATCGAGAAGACCAACCCCGCGGTCAACGCCTTCGTGACCGTCTGCGGCGAGCGCGCCCTCGAACGGGCCGCGGCCGCCGAGCGGGCCGTCACCGACGGCGCCGCACTCGGCCCGCTGCACGGCGTCCCGATCGGCGTGAAGGACCTGGACCCGGTGGCCGGGGTCCGGATGGCCCGCGGCTCCCTCGTCTTCGCCGAGGACGTGCCGCAGGAGACGATCAGCTGCGTCGAGCGGCTCGAAGAGGCCGGCGCGATCGTCTTGGGCAAGACCAACACCCCCGAGTTCGGCTTCAAGGCCACCACCGACAGCGCCCTGTTCGGCCCGGCCTCCACGCCCTTCAACCGCGCGATGAACGCGGGTGGTTCGTCCGGCGGCAGCGCCGCCGCCGTCGCCGCCGGCATGGTCCCGCTCGCCCAGGGCTCCGACGCCGGCGGCTCGCTGCGCGTGCCCGCGGCCTTCTGCGGCGTCTTCACCCTGATGCCGACCTTCGGCCGGGTCCCCGTCCCCGCCAAGCCGAACGCGTTCCGCCGGTTCAACCCGATGGTCTGTTACGCGCCCCTCGCCCGGACCGTCGCCGACGCGGCCCTCGGCGTGGACCTGATGTCCGGCGCGCACGCGTACGACCCGTACAGCTTCCCGTCCCCCGAGAAGCTCGTCGACGAGCTCCACGGCGACCTCACCGGACTCCGCGTCGCCTACAGCCCCGACCTCGGCGGCTACCCCGTCGAGCCCGAGGTCGAGGCGGTCGTACGAGCCGCGCTGCCCGCCCTGCGCGAGGCCGGCGCGATCGTCGAGGAGGTCGACTTCCGGCTGCCCCTGCCGCACGCCGAACTGACCGCGATGTGGCGCCGCTACCTGTCCGTCGCCCACGCCGAGTCCGCCGCGATCTCCCGCGACAACGGCATCGACCTGCTCGGCGACTACGCCGGCTCGATCGACCAGGGCTACCTCGACTCGGTCGGCGTCGGCGACGCGCTCAGCGCCGTCGACTTCCGCCTCGCGGACCTCGACAGGACCCGCGTGCTGTACGCGTTCGAGGGCCTCTTCGACCGGTACGACCTCGTGGTCAGCCCGGTGAACACGATCGCCGGAATCCCCAACTCCGCCGGGCGCGACACCGTCGGCCCCACGGTCGTCGAGGGCCAGTCCGTCGACCCGTACGTCGGCTGGTCCATGACCAGCCCGTACAACCTCATCGGCAGCCCCGCCGCCTCGGTGCCCGTCGGCCGCGCGCGCAACGGCGTGCCCGTCGGCCTCCAGGTCGCCGCTCGCCGTCGCGGCGACGGCCTCGTCGTCCGCGCCGCCGCCGCGCTGGAGACCCGGCTCCCCTGGGCCTCCGCCTACCAGGAGCTCGACCTCGACACCGGGCACGCCACCGGCGCCTGACCCGGACCGCCCGCCCGCCGGCCGGGCCGGTCGCAACCCGACCGGCCCGGCCGGTGTTCCCAGAGACGTACCGGCCTCCCCGGCAGGGAGGGCAGAGGGGAGACACCGTGCAAGCCACCACCACGGGACGAGCGGGAACGGGCGGCATCGCGCTGCTGGTCCTGCTGATCGGCCAGGCCATGGCCAACATCGACCTGGCGATCGTCAACCTCGCCGCGCCCGCCGTCAGCGCCGACCTCGACGTGAGCAGCTCCGAGCTCACGCTGATGGTCACGTCGTACGCGCTCTGCTCCGCCGTGTTCATCGCCCCCGCCGCCCGGCTCGGCGAGCGACACGGCGTGCGCCGGGTGTACCTGTGGGGCCTGGCCCTGTTCACCCTCGCCTCGCTCGCCTGCGGCCTCGCGACCGGCTCCACCGCCCTCATAGCCGGGCGGTGCCTGCAAGGCGCCGCGACGTCCCTGATGACCACCCAGGTCCTGGTCGGCATCCACCGCTGGTTCACCGGGCCCACCCGCGCCCGCGCCCTCGGGTGGAACGCGGTCACGCTCTCCGGCGGGGCCGCGCTGGGCCAGGTCCTCGGCGGGACCCTGGTCTCCGCCGACCTCTTCGGCACCGGCTGGCGGGCCGTCTTCCTGCTCAACGTGCCCATCGGCGGCCTGATCCTGCTGCTCGGCCTCGCGCTCCTCCCGCACGACCGGCCGACGGACGCGGAGGCCGGTGCCGGTGGCGGTGCCGGTGCATGTGCCGGTGGCGCCCGCGGCGAGAACGACGTCCCCGGAACCGTGCTGCTCGCCGCCGCCACCCTCGCCGTCCTCGTCCCGCTCAGCGTGGACGGACCCGACTGGCTCTGGATCCTGCTCGCCGCCGCCCTCCCGCTCTCGGTCCTCCTGGTCCGCACCGAGCGGGGGGTCATCGCCCGCGGCGGCAAGCCCGCCCTCGACCTGCGCCCGCTCGGCGCCCCGACCGTCCGCTGGGCGCTCGGCGCCTACGCCGGCACGACGCTGACCTACATCGCCATGCTCTACCTGCTCTCCCTCCACCTCCAGGAGCAGCTGGGACTCCCGGCCTGGCAGGCCGGCCTCGTGCCGCTCGGCTGGGTCCTCGCCTTCGGCCTCGCGGGCCCCGTCCTGGGCCGCTCCCCGGGGGCCGTCGCCCGACTGCTCCCCATCGTCGGCTGCGTCCTGCTCACCGCCGCGTACGGGCTCGCGCCCGTCGTCCCGACCGGGTCCGGCACCGGCATCTGGCCGCTCACGGCCGTCCTGTGCGTCGGAGGCTTCGGTCTCGGCCTGACCCACACCTCCCTGCTCAACCTGCTCACCACCGCCGTCCCGCCGCGCTTCGCCGCGACGCTCAGCGGAACGGTGAACACGCTGTCCACGGTCGTCGGCGTCACCGGTGTCGCCCTGTTCGGCGCCGCCTACCCGTGGCTCGGCCGCAGCGACTGGGCCGGACCCACCACCGCCTGGGCCCTGACCTGCGCGGGACTCGCCCTCGTCAGCGCGCTCTGCGCGGTCGCCGCACTGCGCGCGGTCACCACGGCACCCGACCCGGCGGAGGGCCCGGATCAGGCCGGTGCAACCGACGCGCCCGCGCCGGTGTTCACCACCAAGAAGGGCCCCGGCAGCCCCACCGAGGACTGACGCACCTCCCTCCACGCAACCGCACGCCCCGCACCACGCACCACGCACGGCGAAAGACGTACGACGCACCACGGACGCACCACGAAGGGCACCCGCCATGACCGAGACCGAGCTCCACCCCCTCCAGGCCAAGGCCGCGCTGTTCGACCTCGACGGCACCCTCGTCGCCACGGAGCACCGCAGCCGCGCCGCCTGGACCCGTCTCTTCACCAGCCACGGCCTGCCCTGCGACGACGCCCTCCTCGCGACCTTCGTCGGACGGCGCGGCCAGGAGGCCCTCGCCGACCACGTCCACCGCTTCCCCGGCCACACGGTCGACGAGCTCTTCGAGGAGGCCTGCGGCTACCTGATGGGCCCGGACAGCCCGCCGCCGTTCGCCGTGCCCGGTGCCGCCGAGCTCCTCGCCGACCTGCATGACCGGGGCGTGCCGCTCGCCGTCGTCACCTCCGGCCTGCGCGCCCATGCCACCGAGCTCCTGGAGCACGTCGGCGGCGCCGGCCTCTTCCAGGTCATCGTCACCGCCGAGGACGTCAGCGTCGGCAAGCCCGACCCGCAGGGGTACCTGGCCGCCTGCGAGGCCCTCGGGGTCCACCCCGCCGACGGCCTCGCCTTCGAGGACGCCCCGGCCGGCATCCGGGCCGCGCAGTCCGCCGGGCTGCGGTGCGTCGCCCTCACCACCACCCACGCCGAGGCCGACCTCGCCCACGCCGACCTGGTGCTGCCCGACCTGACCGGACTGCGCTGGGCCGAGACCGTCGACGGCGGCTGACCGCCCGCCGCCGCGCGCCGCCCGCCACCCGCCGCCACTCGCCACCCGCACACCCGCCCGACACCGCTGGGGAGACGACACCATGTCCGCCGCCCGACCGTCCGATCCCGCCGCGCTGGCCGCCGCCGCCACCAGCAGCCTGGTCCTGATCCACGACCCGGTCTCCCGCACGGTCGCCCCCGACTACTGGGACTGGGCCGCCGACGCCCACCAGGCCACCGCGAACGCCGTCACCTCGCTCGACGACGACCGGACAAGGACCGCGGCCGGCCGTCTGGCCGCCGATCCCGCCGACGACGAGGCAGCCCGGGAGCTCACCGCCGCGCTCACCGAGCTCCTGCGCCGCCCCGGCGGCGAGGACGAGGCGGTCGAGGCCCTGCGCGCCCGCGCCGCCCGGACCGAGTCGCTCTCCCGGCTCCTCTTCCAGCCCGGTGCGCCCGGCCGGCCCGCACCGACCGCCGAGGCCCCGGACACCGCCGCTCTGCTCGCCGCCCTCTCCCGCAAGCCGCACGGCGGCACGCACCCGGTGGACGCCGCGATCGTCATACCGTTCCGCGCGCCGGACGACGCCACCGGCCGCGTCCGCAACCTGGCCGCCGTGCTCAACGCGCTGGCCGACCAGTCCCATCCCCGGGACCGCTACCGGGTCGTCGTGGTGGAGAGCGACGAACGGCCGCGCTGGCGCGAGGTGTTCGCCGATGCCTGCGACGCGTACGTGTTCGCCCCCGACCCGGGCCGGTTCAACAAGTCCTGGACGGTGAACGTCGGCGTGGTGCACGGCGCCCGCCCCGCCGAACTCGTCTGCGTCCTGGACGGGGACATCCTCGTCGACCGGGACTTCGTCAGCCGGGCCGTCGAGCGGTTCCGGCAGCCGGGCACACAGGCGCACTGGCCGTTCGAGGACATGCTCTTCCTCGACCCCGCCTCCAGCGCCCGGGCCGTCCGGACGAGATGCCTCGACGCCGCCGCCGACCCCGGCCAGAACCGGCTGCGCGGTGTCCATCTCCGCAGGCCGCCGGGCGGCTGCGTCTGGCTGCGCGAGGACCTGTTCACCCGTATCGGCGGCATGGACGAGCGGTTCTGCGGCTGGGGCGGCGAGGACCAGGACTTCGTGTGGCGCACCGAGCGGTACGGCCCGATGGACCGCCACCGCGACCCGATCGTCCACCTCCACCACGACCGCGCCGCCCACCGCGGCGACGACGGCGTCCCCTTCTACGAGGAGGTGGAGCGCGCCGGATTCTGCAGCTGGCCCTGCGACTCCGACTTCGGCCGCCTCGACAAGAACGCCCCCGCCACCGTCGCCACCCCCTAGGCTCACCCGACCATGGACATCAGACACACCGTCATCCCCACCGACCTCGGCCCGGTGACCGTCGTGGCGCGCGACCGGGCCCTCGTCGGCCTGTACTTCGCCGAGCACACCCGCCGCCCCGCCGAGGAGACCTTCGGCCCCGGGGTCGGCCTCGACGAGGACCCCCTCCTCGCCGAGGCGGCCCGGCAGCTCCGCGACTACCTCGCCGGGGACCGCCTCGACTTCGACCTGCCGCTCGCGCCCGCCGGGGACGGCTTCCAGCACGCCGTGTGGAAGCTCGTCGCCGCCGTCCCGCGCGGCGAGACCACCACGTACGGGGCCATCGCCCGAGGTCTGGGCGACCCGAAGCTCGCCCAGCGCGTCGGCCAGGCCGTCGGCGCCAATCCGCTCTGCGTGTACGTGCCCTGCCACCGGGTCGTCGGCGCGGACGGCTCCCTCACGGGGTACGCGGGCGGGCTCGCCCGCAAGCGGGCCCTGCTCGACCTGGAGGAGCCGACGGCGGAGGACGCCTCCCGCCTCTTCTGACGGGTGCCCCCCCCACCCACCAAGGCGCTCAGCCGTGCGACAGGAGCGAGGCCGTCAGCTCCGCCGCGCGCCGGTGCCACAGGTCGGCGCCCCGCAGCATCGCGTGGCCGCCGCTCGGCATCGGGATGCCCGCCGCGTCGACCCCCGCCGCCCGGGCCCTGCGGACGAAGTCCCAGGAGTCGCGGGCCGAGGTGACCCGGTCGGTCTCGTCGTGGAGCAGGTACAGCCGTCGTCCGTCGAGGTGGTCCACCGGTTCGTCCGGCGGGCACCAGGGCGCGAGGGCGACGACGCCCCGGACGGCGGGGGCGCCCGCGGCGCGCAGCGCGGCCCGGCCGCCCATGGAGTGGCCCACGAGGACGACGGGCACGGGCCCCGCCCGTTCGCGCAGCGTGGCGAGGGCGGACATGGCGTCCCGCGCGGCGTCGGCGCGCGGGCCGTTCCAGCCGCGGTGCCGGTAGCGCACCTCGGCGACGAGCACGTTCCTGCCCCGGACGGCGCGCGTCACCGCGTGGGCGAAGGGCCGCATGCGCAGGGCGGGCAGGTTGAGGGCGGGCGGCGGCTCGGGGCCCTCGGCGCGCCCTCCGTGGAGGAGCAGCACCGCCGCGGCGGGCACGGCGGGCGCGCTGCGGACGACCAGCCGCGCGTGGGCCGTCGCGCGGGCCGTGTGTCCGAGACACTGCGCCATCAAGGCCTCCAACTCGCTTGCCGCTTCCTCGGGCGCGAGGCCGCCCCTGACGCCGGGGCGACCACCGTGAAGGGCGAAGTCTGCCAGGTCGCACCGATTATCAGATAGGGCCGCACCGAAGGAACTCGCGGGTTCCCGCGCCCGTCACGGCGTGCCGGGTGTACCCGTCGGATCGGCCGGCGCAGGGCAGGCGACCGCGCCCGGCTTCACCGACAGCTTGAGCTTCGGCGTGGCGAGCAGTCCGGGGATCTGGAAGTCCTGGGCCGTGCCGACGATCCGGTCGAACTTGGCGTACCGCGCCTGGATGCCGAAACGGTGCTGCGGGCTGTTCAGCGGGTTCACGACGTACGCCCCGGAGGCGTCCTTGACGGTCTTCACGTCGGTGCCGTTGACGTTGAGGTCGACGATCCCGTCCATGTCGAGGACGCCGGTGGCGCTCCGCAGGTCGAGGACGGTGTTCTGCGTCCGGATCTCCCACGAGCCGGGGTTGTCGTCGCCGAGGGTCAGCATCAGCGTGTACGTGGCTCCCGCGATCTGCTGCTTCTGGCTCAGGCACAGGCCGTTGATCACCCCGTCCGCGAAGCCCATGCGCAGCACCCGTACGGGGGCGGTGGAGCCGTCGGGCCGTACGACGGTCTGGTCGACGACGGCGGCGCCGTACTGCGTCCCGTACAGGCTGCTGGTGGTGAAGTCGACGGGCCGGTCCTGGATCTGGAGGCCGACGGCCAGCGCGCCGCTCGCCATCGCGGAGCCGATCCCGCCCGCCGCCAGGAGGGCGGGGGCGGCGACGGCGAACGAGCGGCGCCAGTGGGTGCGGCCCTCGACGGCGGTCCGGTGTTCGGGGTTCATGGCATGGTCACCGAGATGGTTCCGGGGAGGTGGACGGGGTTGTCGGTGGAGTTCAGTGCCGCGTGGTCGTCGACCGTGCGGATCGCGTAGATGTCGCCGACGAAGTCCTCGGCCCCGGCGGTGAGCGGGATGAGCGAGCCGAAGAAGTCGAGCAGGCCCTGCACCCCACAGATCTTGAGGAGGACCCGGACGCAGACGTTGGTGATGTTCCCCCACATCGTGGTGGTCTCGGCCTTGCCCGCGCTGTCGTAGCCGCCGAGCGAGCCCTCGCCCGGCACGTCGATGGTGACGGTGTGCCCGGCCGCCGACCGCTGGGTCACGTTCATGTGCGAGCGGATCTTCAGTTTGGTGAAGGTGTACTGGGTCGTCGTGCGCGTCGTCCCGTCGGAGAGGCGGATGGTGACGTTCTTGTCGACGGTCATCGACACGGCGACCATGCTGTCGATGGTGACGTGGAGCGGGTCGGGCGCGGGCAGGAAGGGCACGCCGAGCGGCTCGACGGCGGCCGCCGCGCGGGCGGCGGCGCTGCTCGGCTGCCCGGACCAGACGGCGGTGGCGACGGCGAGCGCGAGGGCGAGGGCGACGGCCACCCCCTTGTGCCGCGCCCGGCGCGCACCCCCGTCCCGCGCCCGGCGCGCGGCCGCCTCTCGCACCCCGCGCCTCATCCCTCCACCGCCGCCCGGCCGCGCGGCCGCTTCACTCCCCAGCCGACCATCATCGATCCGCCGAGAATTCCGAGGACCATCCCGAGCAGGAAGCCCCCGAGGTTGGAGACGACGAGCGAGACGACCGCGAGGACGGCCCCGATGAGCCCGAAGGTGTAGCGCTGCGCGGGCAGCGCCATCGGGATCAGACCGCAGAGGATCATCCCGCCGCCGACGAGGTACCCGGCCACTCCCCCGAAACCGGTGCTCACGATCAACTGGAGCGAGCTGAGGGAGAACTTGAGGACGGTCCACCCTCCGGCGACCATCCACACCCCGCCCCAGAACGGCCGGGTCCGCCGGAAGGCCGTGAACCACCGGAGCCCGGTGCCGACGGCCGCCGACGCCCGCCTCAGCACGCCGTCGCCGTTCCCGCGACGACCCTGATCTTCAGGTCGGGAAGGACGAGCGCCCCGGCCATCTCGGCGTCGTACGCCGTCGCGTTCAGGCCGCGCAGGTTGATGGAGCTGCCGCCCTCGCCGCCCGCCGAGCCGAGTCCGAACCCGCCGGGCAGCGCGCCCGTGAGCGGCTTCCCGGCCACGGTGACCTGGTCGGCGGACTGGCCGAGGACCGCGTTCTGGAGGGTCGTCGGCCCGTACGCCTGGAGTTCGGTGGCCTGGATGTAGAGGTTCGAGGCGTCGATGTCGGTGGTGAACGGGCCGGTCGGGGTGGCCGTCACCTTCTGGCCGCCGGTGAGGAGGAGCGAGTACGGCACTCCGGCGATCGTCTGGTGCACGATCCCGCAGAGCCCTGCGAGCCCGGCGCTCGCGAAACCGACGCGGGCCATCGCCGTGTTGGTGGTCGTGGTGCCGTCCGGGCGTCCGACGGCGGGGGTGTTGACGATGGCGCCGAAGCCGGAGCCCTGGACCCCGTTGGAGGTGAGGGTGAAGGGCTGGCCGGTGACGCTGAAGTTGGCGGCGAGGGCGCCCTGCGCCAGGGCCGTACCGAGGACGCCGACGGCGAGCGCCGACGGGACGAGGGCGAGGGCGCCGCGTCCCCAGCGCGTGCCGCGCCGGGTCCCGTCGCCCGCCTCGGTGAGCATCCGGGTGTTCCACTCCGCCGCGAGGCGGGCGCCGTGCGCGGGTATCCGGGCCAGGCGCTTCACGTGCTTCGGGCTCTTCACGCCGTTCCCCTCCCCAGGCGCACGCGCCGGCGGCCGGCCGGCTTCTCGGGCAGCCAGGCGAAGGCCATCGAGCCGCCGAGGACGGAGAGGACCATGCCGACGAACAGACCGCCGAGGTTCGACAGCGGGAAGGAGGCGACTCCCGCGATCACGGCGATGACACCGGCCGTGTGGCGCTGGGTCGGCAGCAGGAGGATGAGCAGGGCCATCGCCATGAGGACGACTCCGCCGGCCATGCCCGCGATGCCTCCGACGCCGACCTGGAGGATCTTGCCCAGCGGTGCCATCGGCAGGAAGAAGATGACGAATCCGCCGATGGCGGTCCAGACGGCGGCCCAGAACGGCCTGGTGCGTCGCCAGCCGCGGAACGCGAGGCGTGCGCGGCGCACGGCGGAGGCGTCGGAGGCCTGCTCTCCGATCGGCTCGGCGGGCGACGGCGACGGCGACGGCGACGGCGACGGCGGTGATGACGATGGCGGCGGCGACGGTTCAGCGGTCATGAGGGGCCTCGCAGTCGGCGGGATCGAAGGCAGGGTGGGGAGTGGGGCCGGAGATCCGCGCCCACGAGGGGGACACGGATCTCCGTTCCGATCGGACGAGCGGGTGTCAGCAGGGCTTGTCGCCGTGCGCGATGCCGATGGCGAGGTCCGGCAGGGTGATCGCGCCGGAGATCGTCGCGCCGTTGGCATCGGCGGCGAGGTTCTTGATGTCGGTACGGCCGCCGGTGGCGTCCAGGCCGAACTGGCCCGGGGTGCCGTCGTTGATGCCGGTCCCCTTGATGGCGGCGCCGTCGGCGGCGGCACCGATCACGTTCGGGGTGGCGTCGCTGGCGTTGAGCGTGGCCGTGGCCGCCTTGAGCGCCTGGGCGTCGAGCACGAGCTTGTTCGCCTGGAGCCCGGCCCCGGCGACCAGTTGGTCGCTGGTCAGGGGGGTCGCCGCCGCCGGCGAGGAGATGTTCAGCGACCAGGTGCCGAGGCTGCCGATCACCGGAAGGTTGACCGACTGCGTGGCGTGGACGCAGATGCCGTCGAGGCCCGCCTTGGCGATGCCGACCTCGGCGGCGCCCTTCGCGCCGCCCGCGTCGATGGTGTGCATGACCGCGCCGATGCCCTGCGAGGCCGCCACGGTCTTGGAGCTGAGGGTGAACGGGACGCTCGTCAGGGAGAGGTTCGCGGCGAGCGCGCCCTGCACCATCGCCGTGGCCATGGCCGCGACGGCGGCCGTGGCGGGCAGGGCGAGGAAGGCGGATCTGCGCCAGCGGGTGACGCCTCGGGTCTCGTGCTGCATGGGATGTCTCCAACCGTCGTGCCGCAGTGACCGAATGACACTCTGCGGCTGCCTGTTCGAGAATTGGACACTCTCGTCAGAACTGTCAACGCTTCTGACAATCCTCGGGAGAATTCCCCTGGTCTAGGCTTGGCCGATGCCACGCTTCAGGGAGACGGTCCGGACACTGCTGCGCGAACGCCTGCTGGACGCCGCGTACGAGGCGGTCGCCGAGCGCGGCTTCGACAAGCTGCGCATGGCGCACCTGGCGAGCGCGGTCGGCGTGAGCCGCCAGACGCTGTACTCGGAGTTCGCCTCCAAGGAAGCGGTCGGCGAGGCCCTGTTCCAGCGCGAGTTGGAGCGCTGCCTCGTGGGCATCCAGGAGGGCCTGGACGCGCACCGGGACGACCTGCGCGCGGCCGTCGAGGCGGCCGTCGGCTTCACCCTGCGGCTCGCCGGCCGCAATCCCCTGATCAGGTCGATGCTGACCAGCACCGGCGAGGAGGGGCTGCTCCCCTACCTCACCACCCGCTCCGCCGCGGCCTTCGCCACCGCCACGGCGATGGCCGACGCGTACGTCACGGAGGTGTGGCCGGACGTGGACCCGGTCGCGCGGGATCTGGCCGTGGACGCGGCGGTCCGGCTGACCGCCAGTCACATCGTCCAGTCCACCACCTCGCCCGAGGAGTCGGCGCGAAGGATCGCGGACACGGTGCTGCGGGTCGCCCTGAGCACCGGTCACGAGAACCACGCGCAACCGCCCACGGCCCCATAGGGGAAAGGTCTACGGCCCCGGCCCCTCCTCCTTCTCCTCCTCCAGTACGGGTCGCCCGCCGAGCCCCGGCGACGCGGAGAAGGGGTACGCCCGCAGCCCGACCCGGCCCTCGACCCGGTCGAGCCGCCCCCAGCCGTACGCCCGGGAGTCGTCCGACAGATCCGGGTTGTCGCCCAGGTAGAAGAACGACCCCTCGGGCACGGTCCGCAGTTCGGCCCGCGACGACCGGGCGCCGTCGGGCCCGCAGCAGGCGCCCGTACGGTGGGCCTGCTCGGCCCACTGCCCCGCCACCACACGGAGGACGGGCCCCTTCCCCCCTTCCTGGAGGAGGACGTCGAAGGGCCGCTCGGGCGTGGAGACGATGCCGACCCGGTCGCCGGGCAGCGCGATCACCCGCTTCACGAGCAGCGCGTCCCTCCCGGTCGCCCGCAGCAGGACGACGTCGAAGCGGCGCGCCTCGCCCGCCGATCCGGGGGCGACGAGCACACGGTCGCCCTCGTGGAGGGTGGGCACCATGCTCGTACCGTCGACGCGGACGCCGAGCGAGGTGACGGCCACGCCGGCGAGGACACAGAGCAGGACTCCTGTGCCGAGGACGGCACCGGCGACACGGCGCGCGTTCACGGCCGGGCGGTGGGGTCCGGGGGCCAGGAGGCGGCGCCGGACCGGTCGATTGCGGTCATGGCGGGACCGTAGGCCGGGCAGTGGGCGGCGGCTGTGACCGTACCGCTCAGAGTTGTTGACCGGGAGGTCTCACCCGCCGCGCACCTGATAGGCCCGCGGCGTCTCCCCGGTCCAGCGGCGGAACGCCCGGTGGAACGCGCTGGGTTCGGAGAACCCGAGCTGCCGCGAGAGCCGCTCGATGGAGACCCGTCCGCCGGTGAGCGCGGCGATGGCGTGGTCGCGCCGGACCTGGTCGCGCACGCGTTGGTACGTGGTGCCCTCGGCGGCCAGCCGGCGGCGGAGGGTCTGCGGGCTGACGGACAGGCGCTCGGCGAGCTGCTCGGGCGTCGGCACCGGCGCCACCGGCAGCGAGGTCCCGATCAGGTGCCGCACGCGGCCCGTGACCGTACTCGAACCGCCGTAGTCGGCGCAGACGAGGAGGGCGACGGGGGCGCGGCGGAGGAAGACCCTGAGGGCGTCCGCGTCCCGCAGGACGGGTTCGTCGAGGTCGGACCGGTCGAAGACGGCAGCGGTGCGGTCGGCGCCGAAGACGCAGGGGGCGCCGAACAGCAGGGCGTACTCCTGCGCGTGGCGCGGCTCGGGGTAGGCGAACTCGACGCGGCGCAGCCCGATCCGGCGGCGGATGAGCCAGCCGGCGAAGCGGTGGGCGACGAGCACGGTGGACTCGGCGCCGAAGCGGAGGGGGTCGTCGTAGCCGGTGACGTCGAACTCCATCCGCGCCTCGTCGCCGCCGGGCGGCTCGACGAGGCGGAAGCGCGGCCCGGAGGGGAAGAGGGAGTAGAAGGCCTCGCTGCGCCGGAGGGCCTCCCGCAGATCGCGGCTGCCGTGGACGACGGCGTGGCCCATCATCGCGAAGGTGCCGAGCTTGCTGGGTGCGCCGCCGAAGCCGATGAGTTCGTCGTCGAGAGCGGTCCAGAGCATCCGGACGAGCCGTCCGAACTGCTCGGCGGGGACGCGCGCGTGATCGCCGCCGAGGGCGTCGGTGTGCAGCCCGGCGCGGGCGAGCAGGGGCGCGGCGGGGACGCCGCCCCGCTCGGCGCCGAGCAGCGCGGCCCGTACGTGGTGAACGCTGACCGACCTCGTCGGCATGCGCGCCCCCTCCGTTCCCACCCTGCCCTGCCCTGCCCTGCCCCGTCACGAGATTGACACTTACCTTGCCGGGTGTCCAGGATCCGACACTCTACCCAGAACTGTAAGGCCCTCGAAGCGGCGAACCTGTGAACGGGGCACAGGTCGCACCCGTACCGTCGGATCCCGACAACGGACGAGGGAATGAGAGGCAGTTCATGAGCGGAGTGGCACGCAGGACGGTGGTCGCGGCGGCGGGTGCCGCGGGCCTCACGGCGGCGCTCGCGGCCTGCGGGGGCGACGGCGGCGACAGCAAGGACCCGGGCCAGGAGGGCGGGGAGCAGGCGGGCGCCACGCTGGCCCTGACCGGGGACATCCCGGTGGGCGGCGGCAAGGTCCTCGCCGACAAGGGAGTGGTGATCACCCAGCCGAAGGCCGGCGAGTTCAAGGCGTACTCGTCGAAGTGCACCCACGCGGGATGCGCGGTCAGCGCCGTCAAGGACGGCGTGATCGTCTGCCCGTGTCACCAGAGCCACTTCGACGCGTCGGACGGCAGCGTGAAGTCCGGACCGGCACCGGCTCCCCTGCCGCCGACGCCGATCCAGGTGGTGGGGGACAAGATCAGCTTCGGCTGACCTTTCCGCCGCCCGCCCCTTCCACTCCGCCGCGCCGGGGTGCCTTCCAGCACCCCAGCACCTCGTCGGTGGTGGTGATGGTCGCGACGAGGGCGAGGGTGTTGCGGATCATCGCGGGGGTGTAGTCGGCCGGCACCCCCGCGATGGCGTCGGCGGGCACGACGACCGTGTAGCCGTGGTTCACGGCGTCGAAGACGGCGTTGGGCACGGCGACGTTGGCGGAGACCCCGGTCACGATCAGGGTCCGGCAGCCGAGGTTGCGCAGCAGCGCGTCGACGTCCGTGCCGGCGATCGGCGAGAGCCCGTGCAGGCGCCGGACGACGAGGTCCTCGTCGGCGACGACGATCGGTTCGGCGATCCGTACGGCGGTGCTGCCGCTGTGCTGCTGCACGGGAAGCCGCGCGGCGGCGTGGAAGAGCCGCGCGTTGGCGTTGGCGCCGCGCCCGTCGGGGCGCCGCTCGGCGACGGCGTGGATGACCTGGACGTCGGCCTCGTGGGCCGCGTCGACCAGCCGCGCCACGTTGCGCAGGGCGCCCGACGAGCGCGCCACGGCGGCGAGTTCGGGAAGCGCGCTCTCCGCGCCCACGACTCCCCGCTGACATTCGACGGTGAGCAGTACGACGCCCCCGTCCGGTCGGATCGACTCCGCGAGCCGCTCCTTGGCGCTGGATCCCATGCCCTCCCCTTCCCCTCGCTCTCCCGCTTGATCCCCTTGATCCCCCGCCCTCGCTCTTGCACACGGGCGCGGGGCCCTCCATGCTTTCTGACGTCCCGTCAGAAAGCCAGAAGGGTGCGGACGATGACCGTCGCACAGCGCCGTGGGCGCCGGATCATGATGACCCCGGCCGAGATCGACTCCTTCCTCGCGGAACAGCGCACCTGCCGGGTGGCGACGGTGTCGGCCGACGGCCGCCCGCACCTCAGCGCGCTCTGGTTCGCCTGGGACGGCACCTCGTTGTGGTTGTACTCGATCACCCGCAGCCGCCGCTGGGCGGAGCTGCGCGCGGACCCGAGGATCGCCGTCGTGGTCGACGCGGGCGAGGAGTACGGCGAACTGCGGGGCGTGGAGCTCGCGGGGGCCGTGGAGTTCGTCGGCGAGGCACCGCGCACGGGCCTGCCGTGCCCCGAACTCGACACGCCCGAGCAGCTCTTCGCCGCGAAGAACTTCGGCATGGACTCCATGCCGCACGACGGCAGGCACGCGTGGATGCGCCTGACACCGGAGACGATCACGTCCTGGGACTTCCGCAAGATCTGACGGTCGCGACCCCTCGGGGCGACCCCACGCGGACCGGACGACACGGGTTACGCGGTGCCCGCGGCCCCCGGCACCGCCTCCGCCGCGGCCCGCAGCGCGCCGACGACGGCCCGCACGGAGGGCCGCCGCCCGGCGTCGGTACGCCAGGTGGCGTAGATGTGCCGCCGCATCGTCTGCCGTACGGGAACGAAGACGACGCCCTCCGGCAGGGGCCGGCCGAGCCGGGGCGTGACACACACCCCGAGCCCCGCCGCGACGAGCGCGAGCTGCGTGTGGTGCTCCCCGGCGAGGTGCCCGATGCGCGGCTCGATGCCCTGGGAGCGGAGCGTGAACATCAGCCAGTCGTGGCAGAACTCGCCCTCGGGCCACGAGACCCACTCCTCCTCGGCGAAGTCCTCCAGGTCCACCGTCCCGCGCCCGGCCAGCCGGTGACCGACCGGCAGGGCCACGTCGGCGGAGTCGTCGAGGAGATGGGCCCGTTCGAGCCCGCCGGGAACGGGCGCGCGCTTGTTGCTCCAGTCCAGGACGATCGCGAGGTCGGCGTCACCGCGGAGCACCGCGCGCACCCCGGGATCGGGCTCCAGCTCGGTGGTGCGGACGAGCAGGTCGGGGTGGGCAGCCCGCAGGGAGGCGAGCGCGCCCGGGATGAGACCGCGGGCGGCCGTCGGGAAGGCGGCGAGCCGCACCTCTCCGACGACCTGACCGCGCTGGGCCTCGATGTCGGCCTGGGCCATCTCGACCTGGGAGAGGATGCGGGCCGCGTGCTGGGCGAGCAGGAGGCCGGCGTCGGTGAGCCGGACCCCACGGCCGTTCTTGGCGAGCAGCTGCTGCCCGACCTCGCGCTCCAGCTTGGAGAGCTGCTGGGAGACGGCGGAGGTGGTGACGTGGAGCCCGTCGGCGGCCCCGCTGACGGAGCCGTGCCGGGCGACGGCGTCGAGGGTGCGCAGGCGCTCCAGGTTCAACATGTAAGGAATGCTAAGGGAAGGGGTCGAGGAATTCTCGCTTGTCCTACGAGATCACCCGCGCCCACCCTGGACCCATGAGCTCCGCACCCCTCCCCGCCCGCCGCCTCGACTGGCGGATCCGCTTCGGCGCGCTGTCCCTCGTCTGGGGGTTCAGCTTCCTCTTCATCAAGGTCGGTACGGAGGGGTTCGCGCCCCTTCAGGTGACGTTCGGGCGGCTCCTCTTCGGTACGGCGGTACTGGCCGTCGCGATCGCGGTGAAGCGCGACCGGTTGCCGCGCGGAGCACGGGTCTGGGCCCATCTGACCGTCGCGGCCTTCCTCCTGAACGCCCTGCCCTTCGCGCTCTTCGCGTACGCCGAGCTCACCATCCCGTCCACCCTGGCGGGCATCTGCAACGCGACGACGCCGCTGTGGGGCATGCTGCTCTCCCTGGTGGCCCTCTCGGAGGACCGCCCGACGAGAATCCGCGCGGCCGGCCTCGGCCTCGGCTTCGTCGGCGTCCTGACGGTCCTCGGCGCGTGGCAGGGCTTCTCGGGCCTGGACGTGACGGGCACCGCGCTGGCGCTGCTCGCCTCGTTCAGTTACGCGGTGGGCTGGATCTACGTCCGCAGGACGCTGAGCCGCTCGGGAACGTCACACCTGGCCCTGGCGGGCTCCCAGGTGGGCCTGGCGACGCTGCAACTGGCGGTGGTCACCCCCTTGTTCACCACCGTCCCGCACAGCGTCCCGCTCCTCCCCCTCCTCTCCGTGGTGACCCTCGGCGCCCTCGGCACGGGCTGCGCGATGCTGCTCCAGTACGGCCTGGTGGCGGAGATCGGCCCGACGACGGCGGCGATGGTCACCTACTTCATCCCGGTGATCGCCGCGGCGGCGGGTGTGGCGCTCCTGGGGGAGCGCCTGGCGTGGAACACGCCGGTGGGCGCGGTGGTGGTCCTGGCGGGCGCGGCCCTGACCCAGACGACACGGCGCCCACGGGGCCGCGCCCCGTACGGACCGACGGCCGGAAGCTCACCGGAGGACCGGCCCGAACCCGCCTTCCGGCCAGGCCCGTCCTCGACCCGGAACACATAGCCGTACGGACCCCGCGAACGAGCCCCGCCGGCTCCGCACCGCCTCCCACCCCCAGCTCCGCACCGCCTCCTACCCCCAGCTCCGCGCCACCCCCGCTCCCGCCGCCCCCGCGACCGCCTCCCCCAGCGTCTCCACGTCCTCCCGCGCGAGCCCGGACACCGTGAGCCGTACCGCCGGCCCCGTCTCCATCCGGAACCGCGCCCCCGGCGCCACCGCCCAGCCGGCCGCGAGCAACCGGGCCACCGCGCCCGTCTCGTCGGCGACCGGAACCCAGACGTTCATGCCGCCGCGCCCGTGCGCCTCGACGCCCCGCCGGGCGAGCGCCCGCACGAGCGCGTCGCGCCGCTCCCCGTACGACGCCGCGACGACGGCCGGGTCCACCGCGCCCGTGGCCCAGAGGTGCGCGACGGCACCCTGGAGGAGCCGGCTGACCCACCCGGGCCCGAGCCGTTGCCGGCCGAGGACCCGGTCGACGCTCTCCGCGTCGCCGGTGAAGGCCGCGACACGCAGGTCGGGCCCGTACGCCTTGGCGACGGACCGGACGAGCACCCACCGGTCGGTGACCCCGGCGAGCGGGTGGAGCGCCTGGGAGACGATGCCGTGCCCGTGGTCGTCGTCGACGACGAGGACGTCCCGATGGGCGGCGAGCACCCGCCGCAACTCCCGCGCCCGCGCCTCCCCCACGCACGCCCCCGTGGGGTTCTGCGCCCGGTCGGTGACGATCACCGCCCGCGCCCCGTCCCGCCGGACCGCCCGCTCGATCCCCTCCGGCAGGGGCCCGTCGTCGTCCACGGCGACCGGTACGGGCCGGAGCCCGAGCGCCGGTACGAGGTCGAGCAGGCTCCCCCACCCGGGGTCCTCGACGGCGACCGCGTCGCCGGGCCGCAGGTGCGCGACGAGCACCCGCTCGATGGCGTCGAGGGACCCGGAGGCCACGCCGACGGGCCCGCCGGGCACCCCGTCCGCGTCGAACGCGGCCCGCGCGAGCCGCGCGAACTCCTCGTCGACGGGCGCCTCCCCGTACATGCCGGGCCGCTCCGCGTACCGCCGGGCGACCGCCGCGAAGGCCTCGCCGAGCGGCGGCAGGAGCGCCGGATCGGGGTTGCCGTTGCTGATGTCGCGCACCCCTGCGGGCGCGTGGACCCGGAGGGACCCGCGCGCGGTCGTGGCGGGCCGGGGCCGGACGCGGCTGCCGCGCCGCCCGTCCGTCTCGATGACCCCGCGCTCGCGCAGGGTCCGATACGCGGCGGCGACGGTATTGGGATTGACCCCGAGCGTGGCGGCCAACTCCCGCATGGGCGGCAGCAGTTGCCCGGGCTCCAGGGCACCGAGCCCCACCCCTCGCTCCACGCTGGCGGCGATGTCCGATGCGCGACGACCCTCGATCCGATACTCTCCTAGCACAAACCACACTATGCACTAGTGCAATAAGGATCGCAACTCCATGACCATCGACATCTCCACCACCGCCGCCTCCCCCGCCCCCGCCTACACCCCCACCGACCGCACCACCCCCACCCGCAAGCGCGCCAGAGCCTCCTACGACAAGGACCTCGTCCACGGGATACTCGACACCGCCTACGTCTGCCACCTCGGCTTCGTCCGCGACGGCGCCCCCGTCGTCCTCCCCACCCTCTTCGCCCGCGTCGACGACCGCCTGTACGTCCACGGCTCCACCGGCTCGCGCCCCCTCCGCGCCGTCGGCGACGGCGTCCGGGCCCCCGGCCTCCCGGTCTGCCTCACCGTGACCCACGTCGACGGCCTGGTCCTCGCGCGCTCGGCGATGCACCACTCCCTCAACTACCGCTCGGTCGTCGTCCACGGCACCGCCCACCAGGTCACCGACCCCGAGGAGCTGCGCACGGCCCTCGACGCGCTCGTCGACCACGTCGTCCCGGGCCGCTCCGCCGACTCCCGTCCCGCGAACGCCAAGGAACTCGCCGCGACCGCCGTGATCCGCCTCGACCTGGACGAGGTCTCGGCGAAGGTCCGCGCGGGCGGCCCGAACGACGACGCAGAGGACCTCGCCCTCCCCCACTGGACCGGTGTCGTCCCCGTACGGACGACGTACGGGACCCCCGTCCCGGCCGACGACCTGAACCCGGCGACGGCACTCCCCGACTACCTCACCGCCCTCTGAGAACCGAGACACGGAGAGCTCCGATGCTGATCCACCCCTGGGACGCGGCCCACGACGAGAGCGAGTGGCGGGACTGGCTGGACCGCCACGACTTCGGCCAGCTCGCGGTCAACGGCCTGCCCGGCGAGCCGCCCTGGGTGCAGCCGGTCCACTTCCGGTACGAGGCGGGGCCCGGCCCGTACGGCCGTGCGCTGACCCACCTCGCCCGCCCGAACCCGCTCTGGCGGGCGCTCGAGGCGAACCCCTCGGTCCTCCTGAGCGTGGTCGACGACTACGTCTACGTCCCCGGCCCGTGGACGGCCCCCGAGGGCGCCCCGCCCGAGCACGGCACCCCCACCTCGTACTACGCGGCCGTCCAACTGCGCTGCACGGCCCGCGTGGTGGACGACCCGGCGGAGAAGGCGGCGCTGCTCAACCGCCAGGTCGACCACTTCCAGCCGGACGGCGGGACCGCCCCGGCCGCCCCGGGCGAGGCCCCCTTCGGCCGCCTCCTGTCGGGCATCCGGGTCCTGGACCTGGCCGTGACGGAGGTACGGGCGAAGTTCAAGTACGCGGGCAACAAGCCGCAGGAGGTCCAGGACCGCGTCGGCGCCCGGCTCGTCGAGCGCGCGGGCCCGGGCGACCTGGCCGCCCGGGCCCACCAGCTCCGCCGCCGCACGGCCGGCTGACGGCCGGCCGGCAACCCGCGCTGCCCATGCGAGCCTGCCGGCTCACACCGCCACGGCCTCCCGCCCGCTCTCGCGCCCGGCGCCTTCCCGCGTCTCCGCGAAGGCGAGCCCCAGCACGGCGGCGAGCAGCAGCAGCGTGCCGAGGACGATCGCGGCCGTGAGCCGCTCGCCGAGCAGCGAGACGGCGATCAGGGCCGCGCTCACCGGTTCGAGGAGCATGATCACGGAGACGGTGGCGGCCCGGACGACCGCCGCCCCGGCGAAGTAGAGGGCGTACGCGAGGGCGGTCGGCACGGCCGCCACGTACACGAGCAGCAGGACGACCCGTACCGGCGACGTCGTGTGCGGGACGAGCCCCTCGGCGGCGGCGAACGGCAGCAGGCCGACCGCGCCGATGGCGAAGGCCCAGGTGGTGGTGGCGAGGGCGTCCGTACGGCCGCCGTCGCGGCCGAGCCATCGGGTGAGCAGGGTGATCGCCGCGTACCCGGCGGCCGAGACGACCGCGAGGATCACGCCGAGCGGCCGCACCTCCGCCGCGCCGCCGCCCAGGACGAGGACGACGAGTCCGGCGAGCGCCCCGGTGACGGCGAGCACGCCACCGCGTCCGAGCCGCTCCCCCATGGTGATCCGGGCACCGACGGCGATGAGGACGGGGCCCGCGCCGAGGGTGACGACGGTGCCGACGGCGAGGCCGGTGGCCTGGACGGCGGCGAAGTAGGCGCTCTGGAAGACGGTCAGGCCGATTCCGGTGCCGAGGATGCGCGCCGCGCGCCGGCCGCGGGATTCGGCGACGGTACGGGCCCGGCCGCGCCGGGGCCGCAGGGCCAGCGCGGCGAGCAGCAGGACGAGGCCGCCGACGCAACGCCAGAAGGAGAGGGCGAGCGGGCCCATGTCGCTGACGCGGAAGATCAGCGAGGCCGCGGCACCGGCGGTGCCCCAGGCGATCCCGGCGACGACGAGGAAGAGGAGGCTCCGCCCTACGGACAGGGCGGGTCCCGAGGAGTTCGACACGTGTGTGCTCCGTGGAAGACAGAAGACGGGAAGGAAGGCTGGTCGTCGGCTCCGCGCGGGCAGCGACGAACCGCCCGGGGGCGTCAAGCCGCCCACCGGGCCCGGTCTTCGTCAGGAAGTGCCGCCGCGCGCGCTAGGCGGCGGGCGGCGGAAGCACGGTCTTCTGCATGCGCGCCACCCTAGGAGGGGGTCCGTCCGGTCGACAACTCGGTTTCCCGCGCCTCGGTGTCACGCGCCTCGGACGCACCCGCCGACCCGGCCACCGGCTCGGCCGGTGCCGCCTTGGGCGTCGACGACTGAGCGATGAACGCCCCGACGAGGACCAGCGCGCCGCCGAGGATCTGCGGCGCGTCCAGGTGCTCGCCGAGCAGCACCCAGGCGAGGACGGTCGCGACGACCGCCTCCAGGCAGGCCACGACACCGGCGACCTGCGGGGAGAGCTTGCGCACCGAGACGACACCGGTGACGTACGCGAGAACGGTCGCGATCAGGACGAAGTAGCCGATCAGCAGCCACGCGGGCACGCTGGTGCCGTTCATGTCGGCGCTGCCGCCGAGGACCGTCCAGTCCATGCCCCACGGCCGGGCCACGACGGTGAGGACGAGGGCGCCGATGAGGAGCCCGTACGCGATGACGCCGATCGGGTCGGCCTGCTCGGCCTCGCCCGCGCCCTGGTCGGAGAGGACGAAGTAGCCGACCTGGCAGCAGGCGGCGGCGAGCGCGAGCAGCAGCCCGACGAGGTCGAAGCTCAGCCCGGACCAGACCTGGACGACGCAGGCGAGGCCGCCGACGGCCAGGACGACGCCGACGGCGGCGGCGCGGGTGACGGGACGGCGCTGGACGAAGCGGACCCAGCCGAGGACGAGGGCCGGGGCCAGGTACTCGATGAGCAGCGCGACGCCGACGGGGATCCGGGAGATCGAGGCGAAGTAGAAGGCCTGGACACCGGCGACGGCGAGGAGACCGAAGCCCGCGAGGAGGGCGGGTTTGCGGCGCAGGAGGTCCCGGTGGCGCCAGGCCACGGGAAGCATGACGAGCGCGGCGCCCGCGACGCGCAGCCACACCACGTGCAGCGGGTCGAGACCCGCCTCGATCAGCGGCTTGGCCGCCACTCCTGAACCACCGAATGCGAAGGCCGATGCCAGGGCTAGTCCCAGGCCGGCGCTTCTCCCCTGAGACGCGTGCATCGGGCCATGATGACAGGACGCCGTCAGGCGCGTAACCCCCGTTACACCTGTTGAGACGGCAGGGCCGCCATCCCGGTGATCCGGGCGCTCACGGCGGCCGGGTCGACCCCGGCCCGCCGCAGCACCTCGACGGCCCTGCACCCGGGCTCACCTGCGACGACGAGGGCGAACAGATCGAGGGCGCAGACCTGCTCGGCGCCGCGCCCGGCGGCCCTCAGGACGGCTCCTTCCAGCGCCGCGACGGCGAAGGGCGACCACCCGGGGACCGCCTGGACGCCCGCCCCCTCGCCGGGACCCTCCACCGTGCGCTGCCACCGCAGGCCGTACCCGATGGAGCGCTGGGCGAGATAGCCGAGGACGCGGGCGAGCTGACGGTCGCCGTCGAGGACCGCGACGACGTCCGGGTCGGACTCGACGAGCGCGTGGAGGAGGTGCGCGGTGTCGACCTGGCGGTCACCGTCCCGGAGGGCTCTCCGGCGCGCGCCCGACAGGGCCACCACGAGCGAGGGCGCCAACAAGGAAGAGGATTCGGTACGGGCGAGGGACCGCCCGAGCGGCGCGGGAAGGCGGGAGTCGGGAGGCTGCACACTTCCACCTCATCAGGCCGGGGCCGTCGGCGCATCGGCGGCGAGGAGCATGTCCGCGTCCCACCGGGGGTGGGCACGGGTGCGCGGCGCCTCCTCCTCACGGAGGAGATTCCGACGGATCCCGCCCAGGGGCGCGCGCCGACTTGCATTACGCCCCCTCTGCAACCACAGGCCCATTGCCGTTCGTCCTACGATCGTGTTCTGGATGGTGGCTCTGCTCGCGGTCGACGGGCGGCAGTACGTGTACCGGGTGTACGCGCCCCGGGAGGCGCTGCCCGCCGATCTGTTCTGGGCCGCGTTCCACTGCCACGAGGAGGACGGGGCACCGCGCGCCTCCGACAGTTTCGACTCGGCGGAGATCTGGCGGATCGGCGACGGCGCGGGACCGGCCGCCGCAGAACTGACGGTTCATCAGTATTGAATGTTCGCGGCCACCCGGCTACGTTCCGCGACACCGGAACGAGTTGGCACGCCTGAAGGGGTGGTCGCATGGCCGAAGTCAGCGCGGAGGCACGGATCGAGGCGCCGGCCGGAAAGGTCTGGGAGCGCCTCACGGACTTCTCCTCGTACGGGGAGTGGAGCGCCACGCACACCAGCTTCCCGAACGGCGGCCCGGAAACCCTGGAGGCGGGCGCCACCTTCACCGAGAACATGAAGATGATGGGCTTCCCGGCGGAGGTGCTCTGGACCATCGAGGAGCTGGAGACCGGGCGGACCCTCGCCATCCGGGGCAAGGGCCCGATGGGCGTGATCGTCGGCACGCGCTACTCGCTGGCGGCGGACGGCAAGGCGACGACGATGCGGATCGACGGCGAGTTCACCGGTGCGGCGGTCTCGCTGATGGCGGGCAAGCTCAAGGACTCGGCGACGGCGGCGCTGACGGAGTCGCTCCGCAAGCTCGCGGGCCTGGTGGCCTGACCGCGGACACACGAGAGGGCCCCGCGACACGACGTCGCGGGGCCCTCTCCTCACATCCCGGCCTCAGTCGACCTCAGTCCTCGTCGGCCAGAATCAGATAGAGCTTCTTCCGGGCGTCGTTGATCACGCCCACGGCCTTCTGCCGCTGTTCGGCGGTGCCGGTCTTCCAGACCTGCCCGAACGCCTCCATCAGACCGAAGCCGGCCTGCCGGATCTCGTTCACGGCCTCCCAGTCGACCCCGCGCCCGGCCTCCTCCCACGGAGCGTCGGGCCCTTCCTCGGCCTCGGCGCGCCCGGCGTCGGTGAGCGTGAACAGCTTCTTGCCGCCCTCGCTCGCGCTGGTGATCAGCCCCTCGTCCTCCAGCATCTGGAGGGTCGGGTAGACCGAACCGGGGCTGGGCTTCCAGGCCCCGTCGCTCCGCTCGCCGATCTCGCGGATCATCTCGTAACCGTGCATGGGGCGGTCCTTCAGCAGCGCCAGGATCGACGCGCGCACGTCACCGCGCCGCGCCCTTCCCCGGCCGCCACCGCGCCCGCGCCCGCCGAATCCCGGCCCGAAGGGCCCGGGTCCGAACCCACCGGGCCCGAACGGCCCGAACGCCCGCCGCCCCTCGAATCCCCCACGAGGTCCGGGGCCGCAGGCCCCCCGCCCGGCTCCGTGTCCGTTTCCGTACTCGTGTCCATGTGAACGCATCGCAACGCTCCTCTCTCGAAAGTCATCGTCGAACTGTCGCGATGCCTCAACGATATATCGGAACTGTTCGGTGAGCAAACAAGCGAGCCAAAGGCGCGTCTACGATCACCCCCATGACCGAGGGCCGGGCAAGGCCGCCGCCCTCACGTCCGACGACCGGAGCCCGCCGTGCACGTCAGATGCCTGCGCATCACCCATCCCGCCGCCGACGTCCCCGTCGCCGCGTACGACGGTGTCCGTGTCGGAGGCGTCTACCCGGTCCTGGAACTCGTCGCCCACGACATCGACTGCCAGATCCGCGTCCTCGGGCCGAGCACCCCCGACCCCGGTCTGCTGTGGGACGCCGCCGACTTCGAGACGGTCGACGCACGCGTACCGCCCGGCTGGACCCTGGTCATCGCCGACGGCCGCACCCGCCTCGCCGACGCCGACTGGCAACACCCGGACTTCTGGGCCGACTTCCACCGCGGCGATCCGCAGGCCCTGGCCGCGTACGCGCGCGTGAAGCGCGAACTCCTGGGCGCCGCCCCCGACGAGGCCTGACGTCCGCCCGCACCACGGCCGATACAGGGGTGCGAAGATCCCGCCATGATCGACAACCGCGCCGCCGTCCCCGAGTACACCCAGCTCACCACCCCCGAGGCGGCGACCGACGCCCTCGTCGCGGCCCTCGCCGCGTGCTGGACGGAGGTCAGCGACGCGGGCGGTGCGGCAGGCTTCCCCTTCCCGCCCGTCGACCCGGCCGAGGTGACCGCCGCCGTCGACCGCATCGTGACGAGCCTCGACCCGGCGAGCAGCCGCCTGGTCCTGGCGACCCTCGACGGCGCCCTCGTCGGCTGGCTGCATCTGCGCCGCGACCCGTTCCGGCTCGTCGCGCACTGGGGCAGCGTCCACCACGTCCAGACCAGGCTCCGGGCCCGCGGGCTCGGCATCGGAGCCGGCCTGATGCACCAGGCCCGGACCATCGCCCGCGACGAGATGGGCCTCGAACAGCTGCGCCTCGCCGCGCGCGGCGGCATCGGTCTGGAGGACTTCTACGGCCGCCTCGGCTGGCAGGAGATCGGCCGCTGGCCCGGAGCGCTCCGCCTGACCGCCGAGGACGACCGCGACGAGATCCTCATGCTCCTCACGCCCCTCTGACCCCGCCCCGCCCCACCGCATCCCCGCGTCCCGGAGAACGGAGCGGTCCAGCGATCCGCGATTGGCCTTGTTCCCTCTTCTCCCCCGCCTTGTACGGTCGTCCCCATGCGGATCCGAATCGTCGACGCCTTCACCGACCAGCCCTTTTCCGGAAACCCGGCGGGCGTCCTCCTCCTCGACTCCTTCCCCGACGACACCTGGCTCCGGAAGGTCGCGGCGGAGGTGAACCTCTCCGAGACGGCCTTCGCCCACCCCCTCCCGGCGGGTGGCGAGGCGGACTGGGCCCTGCGCTGGTTCACCCCCACGACCGAGGTCGACATGTGCGGCCACGCGACCCTCGCCACGGCCCACGTCCTGCACACCACGGGCACGGCGACCGGAACCGTCCGCTTCGCGACCCGGTCCGGCGTCCTCGGCGCCACGGCCGAGGCGGACGGCACGATCACGATGGACTTCCCGACCTCCTCCCTCACCCCCGTCCCCGTCCCCGAGGGCCTGGAGCAGGCGCTCGGCGCCGAGGTCCTCGCGGTCCACGACACGGCCGCCCACATCGGCGACCTCGTCGTCGAGCTCCGCGACGAGGCCACGATCCGCGCCCTCACCCCGGACATCGCGGCCCTCGCGACGCTCTCCTCCCGCGGGGTCATCACCACCGCGCCCGCCGAGAACCCCTCCCGCGGCTACGACTTCGCCTCCCGCTGCTTCTTCCCGGCCGTCGGCATCGCCGAGGACCCGGTCACCGGCAGCGCCCACACGGCCCTCGCCCCGTACTGGTCGGCCCGTTTCGGCCGCGACGACCTCACCGGCTTCCAGGGAGGCGCCCGCACCGGCCTCGTCCGGACCCGCCTGCGCGGCGAGCGCACCCTGCTGTCGGGCCGCGCGGTGACGGTCATCGAGGGCGACCTGCACGCCTGACGAGAAAACGACGGGCGAAAGCGGTGAGGGCGTACGGCACCAGCCGTACGCCCTCACCCGTCTCCCTGCCCCGCCCCCGTCAGCCGGTGGGCAGCCACCCCACCTTCCCCGCCAGCAGCCCGTACCCCACAAAGGCCACGATGTCGAGCAGCGCATGAGCCACCACCAGCGGCCCGACCCTCCCCCAGCGCCGGTACAGCAGGACGAAGACGACCCCCATCACCACGTTGCCGACGAACCCGCCGATCCCCTGGTAGAGGTGGTACGAGCCGCGCAGCACCGAACTCGCCACGAGCGCCGCCATCGGCGTCCACCCCAACTGCCCCAGCCTGCGGAGCAGATACCCGACGACGATGACCTCCTCCAGTACGGAGTTCTGGATCGCCGACAGGATCAGGACGGGGTACTTCCACCACACGTCCGGGAGCGACTCCGGCACGACGGTCAGGTTGAACCCGGACGCCCGCGCCGCCAGGTAGAACGCGAGCCCGGCGCTCCCGATGCCGGCCGCGACCAGCGCGCCACGCCCCAGGTCCGGCCAGGGCCGGGTCCGGTCGAAGCCGATGGCCCGCATCCCGGCGCCCTCGCGCAGCAGGAGGTGGGCGACGAGGACGACCGGCACGAGCGCCGAGGCGATACCGAAGAGCTGCCACGTCAGGTCGAGCCACGGCCGCCCGGGCGCGTACGAGCCGTTGAGCGTCGCCGCCTGCTCCTTCAGCGACCCCGGCTTCGTCAGGGAACCGATGAAGCTGATGAGCGAGGAGACCCCGCTCGCGCCCAACGACAGCGCGAGCACGATCAGCGTCTCGGAACGCAGCACCTTGCGCGGCAGGCCGCCCGGGGGCAGGGAAGCGTCCCTCACGTCTTGCTCCGACACCACACCTGTCTCCACTTCCCCGTCGCGGACCCATGCCGACTACCTGGACATGATCACCCATACGACGAGGAAACGAGCGGGCGAGGACCCGACCGCCCCGGCGCCCGTCAGTCGATCCCCACCGGCCACAGGTGTACCGGCTCCCCCTCCTCCATCAGCGTCCGGTACCGCCGCGTCGTCGCCGCGAGCGCCGCCTCCCGGCTCAGCCCCGCCTCCAGCGCCTTGTGGAAGGTGTCCGCCTGCCAGGACGCGCCGTTCACCCGCCGCAGGCAGCGCTGCTCGATCACCCCGAGGTAGAAGTCCCGGTCCGCCGGCTCGATGTGCCAGGCGTCGAGCCCGGCCGCGGCGAGCGGCAGCAGTTCGTCGAGGACGAGTCGTACGGCCGGCACGGTCGCGATCCCGCCCGCGCGCCCGGCCCGTGGCCAGCGCAGCTCCGCCTCGATGCCGTACCGGCAGGCCGTGTCGAAGTTGGCCTCGGCGTCCTCGAAGGCCATCCGCTTCCACACCGGCCGGGGGTCGTCGGCGAGCGAGCGCACGAGCCCGTAGTAGAAGGCGGCGTTGGCGATCACGTCGGTGACGGTCGGCCCGGCCGGCAGGACGCGGTTCTCGACCCGCAGGTGCGGGACGCCGTCGACCCACCCGTACACCGGCCGGTTCCAGCGGTAGACCGTGCCGTTGTGCAGCACGAGCTCCTGGAGCTTCGGCACTCCGCCCTGGTCCAGGACGAGGAGAGGGTCCTCCTCGTCGCAGATCGGCAGCAGGGCGGGGAAGTAGCGGAGGTTCTCCTCGAAGAGGTCGTACACCGAGTCCACCCACCGCTCCCCGAACCAGGTGCGCGGTCTGACCCCTTGGGACTGGAGCTCGGGCGGGCGGGTGTCGGTGGCCTGCATGAAGAGCGGGGGCCGGGACTCGCGCCAGACCTCGCGGCCGAAGACGAAGGGGGCGTTGGCGCCGAGCGCGATCTGTACGCCGGAGACCGCCTGGGCGGCGTTCCAGACGGCGGGGAACCGGGCCGGGGTCACCTGCAGGTGGAGCTGGACGGAGGTGCAGGCGGCCTCGGGCACGATCGACGCCGAGGTGCACAGGAGGCGTTCGACGCCGTGGATGTCGAGGGTGAAGTCCTCGCCCCTGGCGGTGAGGATCTCGTCGTTGAGCAGCGTGTAGCGGTCGGCGACGGAGAGGTTCTCCAGGACGAGGTCGCTCTCGGCGAGCGTGGGGAGTATGCCGATCATGACGACGCTCGCGTCGAGCTCACGGGCCTTGCGGTCGGCGTATCCGATTCCGGTGCCGATCTCCTCGGCGAGCCGGTCGAATACCCGCCCGTCGAGCTCGTGCGGGGCGATGTTCACTTCCAGGTTGAACATTCCCAGTTCCGTCTGGAAATCGGAGCTGGCGATCCTTTCCAGAACCGGAGCGTTGAGCATCCTGGGCAGCCCGTCGGGACCGGTGAGATTGAGTTCGATCTCCAGTCCCATGAGATTCCGGGGCCGGTCGAACCTCTTCTCCGCCAGGAGCCTCGCGAGTCCCGCGAGACACTGCTGGAGCTTTCTCCGGTACTGCTGCCGGTCGGACGGGTCGAACCCGGCAGCATCGACCTTCTCCCCCATCGAAGCGTCCCTCCCACGGTGGACGGCCGCACCGACGGCCGCACGTCTCGGACCATGATGCCCACCCGGCTGATCCACAACGCCTGCGAATCCGGCCCGCCGGAAGATAGGCTGAAGGAAGCCCCTCACGGCAGATGCCGAAGGCATGACACCGCCGACATATACCAATGTCGTATTACCCCTTGACAGGGGATCGGAATTCAGCCGTCCGGCACGGCGAGGAATACCCAGGTGACAGAGCTGCGGTCGCGATGATTCCCGGTGAACGAACCTGGGAATAAGGCTTGTTGGCGCCTTGTCAGAAATATCGGAGCCGTCTAGCGGAAACACCGCGTGAACACGTGTCGTATAAACTCCGCGGACGAGGCAGAGTGTCGGTGCCCGGCATGCACCCATGTCCCCATGGCCCCGCTCTGACCGCGCCGCTGACAGCGCCGTCGTACATGCCCACGCATCACCGTGTCTCCTGAGTGAGAGGCGACCCACCATGCTCCGACCCACCCCGGCCCCCGCGCCTGCCCTCCGCAGCGTCCTCGCGGCCCTCGGCTCACCGACCGCCGTCCGCGAGGCACGAACGCCCGCCCTGCGGGCCGCGCAGGGACCACTGAGCCCCGAACTCCCGCTTCCCGTGCACGTCCTCGGCGTCACGGGAGCTCCGGGACGGGCACCGCGCACCCGCCTCGCCGGCTGGCGCTTCCTGATCCGCAGCGGCGACCGGGCCATCGCCGCCGCGGACACCATGCTCACCCCGGACGGCTGGACCTTCTCCCACTTCTTCGAGGGGCCGTACGTCACCGCGACGGAACGGGCCCTGGCCCAGGCCGAGGCGCTGCCCACCCCGTACCAGCCCCGGCTCCTCTCCGTACCGGAGCTCTACATGCTGACGCTCTGGCTGCACGCCGAACCGGAGGCCGACGGCACCACCGTCGCCCCGGCCACGGCCGATCTCCTCGTCCCCCTGGCTCCCGCCCCGCCGGGAATCGCGGCCCACCGGCCCTACCAGGTGGCCGATCTCCTGCCCGTGCTCAGTACGCGTCTCGCGCCGCCGCCCCTCCTGGGCTCCGCGGCGCCCGCCTGATCCATCGCTCCGGCACCCCAGACCGCGCCCCGCGGCCCGACCGGGTCACGGGGCGCACTGTTGTCCGAAAATCGCGCCCGAACGCACCACCCGAACACCCCTCCCGTACGGACTAGCCCGCTCGGGCCACCCCGAACCACCCGAAGAGACGGTGCAGTTGGCGCGAACCGCCCCTGGGGGTGATGCGTCTTCCCCGAAGAGGACGAGCTGACGCGAAATACCTGCGGAAGTCCGTCCAGGGGGCAAGACTGGGACCGGAACCCAACCGACCGACGGGGGCGGCGATGAGCGCGAAGAGCCGCAGGACATCCACCACGACGCAGCGAAAGAACCCACCCATGTGCCAGCACCAGCCTGCCTGTCCCACCGCCGACTCCGCCGACCGGGAGGCGGCCCGACTGATGGCACACCACCCGGAACAGGGCTGGAGCCTGCTGTGCAACGGCGTCCTGCTCTTCGAGGACACCGGTGAACTGCTGCCGGACGGGCAGATCATCGCCCCGCACCGGCCGCTGACGGCGGGCCAGGTGACGACCGCCGCCTGAGGCGGACAAGGCCGAGGGCCCGGCCCGGAGGAGTTCCTCCGGGCCGGGCCCTCGGTTCATGCTCAGTGGTCGTACTCGTCCATGGGCGGGCAGGAGCAGACCAGGTTCCGGTCGCCGAAGGCGCCGTCGATGCGGCGGACCGGCGGCCAGTACTTGTCGGCGGCCGAGACGCCGGCCGGGAAGACGGCCTCGTCACGGGTGTACGCGTGGTTCCACTCGCCGCCCAGCGACGCCGCGGTGTGCGGGGCGTTGTGCAGCGGGTTGTCCTCGGCGGGCCACTCGCCGGAGGCGACCTTCTCGATCTCGCCGCGGATCGCGATCATCGTGTCGCAGAAGCGGTCGAGCTCGGTGAGGTCCTCGGACTCGGTCGGCTCGATCATCAGCGTGCCGGCGACCGGGAAGGACATCGTCGGGGCGTGGAAGCCGTAGTCGATGAGGCGCTTCGCGATGTCGTCGACCGTGACGCCCGTCTCCTTCGAGAGGGGACGGAGGTCCACGATGCACTCGTGGGCGACCAGACCGGCCGGGCCGGTGTAGAGCACCGGGAAGTGCGGCTCCAGGCGCTTGGCGATGTAGTTCGCCGCGAGCACGGCCACCTGCGTGGCGCGCTTGAGGCCCTCGCCGCCCATCAGGCGGACGTACGACCACGAGATCGGCAGGATGCCGGCGGAGCCCCACGGGGCGGCCGAGATCGGGCCGACGCCCGTCTCCGGACCCGCGGTGGGCTGGAGCGGGTGGTTCGGGAGGTACGGGGCGAGGTGCGACCGCACGCCGACCGGGCCGACGCCGGGGCCGCCGCCGCCGTGCGGGATGCAGAAGGTCTTGTGCAGGTTCAGGTGCGAGACGTCGCCGCCGAACTTGCCCGGCTTGGCGAGACCGACGAGCGCGTTGAGGTTGGCGCCGTCGACGTACACCTGGCCGCCGGCCTCGTGGACCTCGGCGCAGATGTCGGCGACGTGCTCCTCGAAGACGCCGTGCGTCGACGGGTAGGTGATCATCAGCACGGACAGCTCGTCGCGGTACTGCTCGATCTTGGCGCGCAGGTCCGCGACGTCGACCTCGCCGTCGTCGGCGGTCTTGACGACGACGACCTTCATGCCGGCCATGACCGCGGAGGCGGCGTTGGTGCCGTGCGCGGAGGACGGGATGAGGCAGACGGTGCGCTGGAGGTCGCCGTTGGCGCGGTGGTAGGCGCGGACGGCCAGCAGACCGGCCAGCTCGCCCTGCGAACCGGCGTTCGGCTGGATCGACACCTTGTCGTAGCCGGTGACCTCGGCGAGACGCTCCTCCAGCTCGGTGATGAGCGTGAGGTAGCCCTGCGCCTGCTCGACCGGGGCGAAGGGGTGGATCTGGCCGAACTCGGGCCAGGTCACCGGCTCCATCTCGGTGGTCGCGTTCAGCTTCATGGTGCAGGAGCCGAGCGGGATCATGCCGCGGTCGAGCGCGTAGTCGCGGTCCGCGAGCCTGCGCAGGTAGCGCAGCATCGAGGTCTCGGAGCGGTGCGCGTGGAAGACCGGGTGGGTCAGGTACGCGTCGGAGCGCAGCAGACCCGACGGCAGGGTCTCCTCGACGGAGGCGTCGAGCGCCTCGACGTCGGCCGTGACGCCGAAGGCGCCCCAGACGGCGGCGAGCTGCTCGCGGCCGGTGGTCTCGTCACAGGAGATCGAGACGAGGTCGGCGTCGACGCGGTAGAGGTTCACGCCGGCCGCGCGGGCGGCGGCGACGGCCTCGTCGGCCTTGCCGGGAACGCGGACGGTGAGGGTGTCGAAGTACGAGCCGTGCACGACCTCGACGCCGCCGGCGGTCAGACCCGCGGCGAGGATCGCGGCGTACCGGTGGGTGCGCTGGGCGATCTGCTTCAGGCCGTCCGGGCCGTGGTAGACGGCGTACATGCCGGCCATGACGGCGAGGAGCACCTGGGCGGTGCAGATGTTGCTGGTGGCCTTCTCGCGGCGGATGTGCTGCTCGCGGGTCTGGAGGGCCAGGCGGTAGGCGCGGTTGCCGTCGGCGTCGACGGAGACGCCGACGAGGCGGCCCGGCAGGGAGCGGGCGTGCTTGTCCTGGACGGCCATGTAGCCGGCGTGCGGACCGCCGAAGCCCATCGGGACACCGAAGCGCTGGGTGGTGCCGACGGCGATGTCCGCGCCCAGCTCGCCGGGCGAGGTGAGCAGGGTCAGCGCGAGGAGGTCGGCGGCGACGGTGACGATCGCGCCGAGCTCGTGGGCGGCGTCGATCAGCGGCTTGATGTCGCGGACGGCACCGGAGGCACCCGGGTACTGGAGCAGGACGCCGAAGACGCCGCGCTCGGCCACCTCGGCGGGGATGCCCTCGCTCAGGTCGGCGACGACGACCTCGACACCGGTCGGCTCGGCGCGGGTCTCGATGACGGCGATCGTCTGGGGCAGGGCGTCGGCGTCGACGAGGAAGACGCCGTTCTTGACCTTGCCGACGCGCCGGGACAGGGCCATGGCCTCGGCGGCGGCGGTGCCCTCGTCGAGGAGGGAGGCACCGGAGGTGGGCAGACCGGTCAGGTCGGCGACCATGGTCTGGAAGTTGAGGAGCGCCTCGAGGCGGCCCTGCGAGATCTCCGGCTGGTACGGCGTGTAGGCCGTGTACCAGGCGGGGTTCTCCATCACGTTGCGGAGGATGACCGGCGGCGTGAAGGTGCCGTAGTAGCCGAGGCCGATCATCGGGGCGAGGACCTGGTTGCGGTCGGCGAGCGTGCGCAGCTCGGCGAGCACCTCGGCCTCGGTGCGGGCGGCGGGCAGGCCCAGCGCCTCGGCGTTCTTGATCACGTCCGGCACCGCGGCGGCGGTGAGCTCGTCGAGCGAGCCGAAGCCGACCTGAGCGAGCATCTTGGCCCGCGCCTCGGCGTCGGGCCCGATGTGCCGCTGCTCGAACGGGATGCCCTGCTCGAGCTCGGAGAGCGGAATGCGGTTGGCGGTCATGTACGGAGGCCTCCTGGTCGTCACGACCTGCGAGGGGCACCACGGCGCGGGTACCCGGACGGCCTCCCCCTCTGTCATCTCAACCTGAGAGTTTCACCGGCACGCCTCGCGGCACGCCGGCTTTCACCGTCGGTGAGAGCGCGTGCCGTCGGACACCGCTCTGCTTTCCAGAGTGACCTCGTCCGCGCGGTACAGGGGCCTGAGAGATTCCGGGGAGGATTTGCTCCTTCGGCGCCCACCGGAAGGTTTCTCCGGGGGACTCTCCCGCACAGGGTCGACAGCCACAGCCAGCCTACCAGCGAGGTTGCGGGCTCTATCGCTCAAGTGGCCGACATCCCAGTTGTGCACTTTCGTAGGGGTGTAGAGCAGTTGCGACCAGTTGGAGGGACCGTGCAGACCGACATCGATCCGCGCAGCCTGATCGGCCGCAAGGCGTTCGACCGGAACGGAAACAAGATCGGAACCGTGGACGAGGTGTACCTGGACGACGCGACTGGGGTCCCCGAATGGGCCGCGCTCCGCACGGGCCTGTTCAGCCGGGACGCCTTCGTCCCGCTGGAACCGAGCGACCTGCTCGAGGACGGCCTGCACATCCCGTACGAGCGCGCCCTGATCAAGGACGCCCCCGACTTCGGCGTGGGCCGCCACCTCTCCCCCGCCCAGGAGCTCCAGCTCTACCGCCACTACAGACTCGACCTGCCCGCGGAGCCCCAGGACGCCCCGGACACCGACTTCGGCCGTCTCGCGGGCCAGGAGGGCCCCTGACGGCACGCCTCCGGCGCCGTCGCACGACCGCCGCCGGAGAACCCCCGCTCGCCCGCCCACCACCAGGCCCCTCGCGGGCGGTACGAGGGAAACCCCAGCCGACTTCCCTGACCGACGGCTGGGGCCCCGCCGCGCCGTGACGGCCTGCCTCCGCCGATCTCCACCCATCTCCGCCCGTCCCGGCCCATCTCCTGCCGAATCCGGCTATCTCCGCACCAGAGGTATCGGCTCCGACGGTTCGAGCTCCGGGTCGTCCACCGAGAAGGTCCGCACCCGCCCCGGCACGGTCCACGGCTCCTCGAACCGCACGGTGACCCGCCCGACCCCGCTCCCCTGGACCCACCCGGGCCCGTACTCGGCATGCCGTACGTCGAGCCCGGGCGCCCAGCGCCGCTCCACGGCCTCCGGAGCGGCCTCGGGCCCCTCGGCCCCGGGAAGCGCCCCCGCGTCCCCCACGGCCTCTCCAGCGGCCGTCACGCCCGTCCCTGCGGCCTCCGCGGCCTCTGCCGCCTCCGCCGCCTCGGCCTGGGCGAACAGATCCTCCTGCGTGTAGTCCGCGAGCCCGCTGACGCCCACCCCGAGCAGCCGTACGCCTCCGGTCGTGTCCACCGCCTCCAGGAGCCGCCCCGCGGCCTCCCGCACCACCATCGGGTCGTCCGTCGGCCCGCGCAGCGTCTCGGACCGGGTCAGCGTCGAGAAGTCGAACCGCCGCACCTTCAGCACGATCGTCCGCCCCGAGTGCCCCGAGGACCTCAGCCGCCCCACGCACCGCTCGGCGAGCCGCTCCACCTCGACCCTGATGCGCACCCGGTCGTGCAGGTCCACGTCGAAGGTGTCCTCCACCGACACCGACTTCGCGTCCCGCTCGGCCACCACGGCCCGGTCGTCGTACCCCTGCGCCATCCGGAACAGCGACCCCCCGTGCGCCCGCCCCAGGAGCCGTACGAGCTCGTCCTCGCCGGCCTCGACGAGATCGGTCACCGTGGTCATCCCGGCCCGGCGCAGGTGCTCGCCGGTCGCGGGCCCGACCCCGGGCAGGATCCGCACGGACCGCGGCCCGAGCAGCTCCCGCTCCGTGCCCGGCTCGATCAGCACCAGCCCGTCCGGCTTGGCCTCCTCGGAGGCGATCTTCGCGATCATCTTCGACCCGGCGAGCCCGACCGAACCGGTCAGCCCGGTCGTCGCCAGGATGTCGGCCCGCAGCCGCTCGCCGACGGCCCGCGCGCTCGCGCTGTCCTCGGCGACGCCCCCGGCCTCCAGGTCCACGAAGGCCTCGTCGAGGCTGAGCGGCTCCACGAGCGGCGACAGCCGCCCGAGCAGCTCCATGACCTGCTCGCTGATGGCCCGGTAGAACGCGAACCTGGGCACGAGATACGCGGCGTTCGGCGCGAGCCGCCGCGCCTGCCCTGTCGGCATCGCCGAGTGGACCCCGAGCCGCCGCGCCTCGTACGAGGACGTGGCGACCACCCCACGCGGCCCGAGCCCGCCGACGACCACGGGCTTTCCGCGCAGGCTGGGCTTCGCCGCCTGCTCGGCGGCGGCGAAGAACGCATCCATGTCGAGATGCAGGATCGTGGGCACGGCTCTCACAGCTCTGATGCTGCCCCATGCCACTGACAACGGGGAGACGCCGCCTCCGACAACGCCGGAACGCGGCCTCGGACGGCCTCAGACGGCCTTGTCGCGCCGCCGCCTGGCCAGCTCGTCACCCGGGTTGTGCCCGACGAGCGTCTCGCCCGTGTCGACACGCTCCCCGTGCAGCTGGGACAGCGCGGCCTCCACGTCCCGCCAGACCACGCCGACGGCGATCCCGAAGACGCCCTGGCCGCCCTGGAGCAGCGAGACGACCTCGTCGGGCGAGGAGCACTCGTAGACCGTCGCCCCGTCGCTCATCAGCGTCATCCGCTCCAGATCGCGGAAGCCCCGGGCCCGCAGGTGCTGCACGGCCGCCCGGATGTTCTGCAGCGCCACCCCGGTGTCGAGGAAGCGCTTGACGATCTTCAGGACCACGACGTCGCGGAAGCTGTAGAGACGCTGGGTCCCGGACCCGTACGCGGGCCGCACACTCGGCTCGACCAGCCCGGTGCGCGCCCAGTAGTCCAGCTGGCGGTAGGTGATGCCGGCCGCCGCGCACGCGGTCGGCCCGCGGTACCCGATCTCGTCGGCCGACGGACTCGTACTCGCATCGCTGCCGAAGTCGCCCACACTGCCGTGAAGCGGATACGGCCCCGACTCCGCGGACACGTGTCCGACCGAGCTCCCTGCCGTACCGTCCGCGCTGCTCATCACGCCGACCCTCCGTCCTTGACCTGCCCACACGAAGGTAGGCAGTCACTCGGGGTGCGTCAACGATCGCCACACTCGGCACGCCGAGTGATAATCACCCTGAGAGTGGTTTCCCGTGTCTCTCTGCGGGGAAAGGCTACTCGAATGCGCTGACAACGCCCGAGTTCAGGCCACGCGATCAGGCCACGCGCCTCACTGGCTGTTGGTCCCGAAGTCCTCCGGTGAGATCTGGTCGAGGAACTCGCGGAACTTCTCCACCTCGTCCTCCTGCTCGTCCGGGATCGCGATGCCGGCGTCGTCAAGGACACCGTCGCTGCCGTAGATCGGCGTCCCCGTCCGCAGCGCCAGCGCTATCGCGTCCGAGGGCCGGGCACTCACCTCGACACCGCTGGCGAAGACCAGCTCGGCGTAGAAGACCCCGTCCCGCAGATCCGTGATCCGGACCTCGGTCAGCTCCTGGCCCACGGCCTCCAGCACGTCCTTGAAAAGGTCGTGCGTCAGCGGACGCGGCGGGGCCACGCCCTGCTGCGCGAAGGCGATCGCGGTCGCCTCACCCGGTCCGATCCAGATGGGGAGGTACCGATCGCCTCCCACTTCTCGCAGGAGCACGATCGGCTGGTTGGAGGGCATTTCCACCCGGACACCCACAACGTCGAGCTCGTTCACACAGCAACCCTAGGACGTGCCCGACCGGTTTGGATAGTCGGGCCCGTCCGAGATCACTGGAGTCGGATGCCCAGAGCCGACTGCACGAACGCCGCGTGCAGCCGCACCGACAGCTCGGCGAGCTCCTTCGCGGTGGCCTCCGCATGGGCTCTGGTCTGCGGATTACGGTGCCGGCGCAGCGGAGCGACCATCTGCTCGAGCAGCGCCGCCTCCCGGTCGGCCGCCGCCTTCACGCCCCGGAGATGACGAGGTTCGAGACCGAATCTCCCCAGATCCGCGACAAGTCTGGCGACCGTGACCGCCTCCGCGTCGTAGCCGCCGCCCCGCTCCTCGGAGATCAGACCGAACGACTCCCACTCGGCGAGCTCGACCTCCGTCACCTCGGCGGCGGCGAGCAGCTCGGCCCGCCCGACCCGCGCGGCGGTGGGACGCTCCCCCTCCGCTTCCCAGGGGCCTTCGGCGATCTCCCGCCGCCCGGGGGCGGGCAGCTTGATCTGCTCACCCCGGGCCAGGGCGTCCAAGTGCTCACGAATGACCTTCAGCGGAAGGTAGTGGTCCCGCTGCATCCGCAGGATCTGAGCGAGCCGCTCCACGTCCTGCGGGCTGAACTTCCGGTACCCGGAGGCCGTACGACGGGGCTCGACGAGCCCCTCGGCCTCCAGGAACCGGATCTTCGAGATCGTCACTTCGGGAAACTCGTCGCGCAACTGGCTCAGCACCGTGCCGATGCTGACCAGCCGTTCGCCCGCGGTGACGGTGCCGGTTCCGGCACCGCCCGTCGGTGTTCGCAGCATGGACCTTCCCTGAAGTCTTCTCGGTGGCGTCACACGCCCCGCTGGCTCGAGTAGAAGACCAGCCGGTACTTGCCGATCTGCACCTCGTCACCGTTGGACAGAACGACCGAGTCGATCGCCTCACGGTTGACGTACGTGCCGTTGAGGCTGCCGACATCGGCGACGGTGAACCGACCGTCCTGTCCCCGCCGGAACTCGACATGCCGCCGGGAGACGGTGAAGTCGTCCAGGAAGATGTCGCTCTGCGGGTGACGGCCGGCCGTCGTCAGCTCTCCGTCGAGGAGGAACCGGCTGCCGGAGTTCGGCCCCCGGCGCACCACGAGGAGCGCGGACCCCAGAGGCAGCGCCTCCACGGCCGCCATCGCCTCGGGCGACAGGGACGGAAGCGCCGTCTGACCGGTGATCTCCGCCTCGTACGCCTCAAGGCCCGAGATGGAGATCGTCGACGTCGTCTCGGACGCCCGCTCGGCGATCCCGCCCCGCAGCGGCGTACCGCACTGGGAGCAGAAACGGCTGTCGGCCGCGTTGCGGTGACCGCACCTCGTACACACCGGCATGGACGCGTCCTCCTGCCGCGGCATCCCCGCGGAGGTCTGTGTCGCGTACGGGTCGGGGGTAAACCCTCCACCCGTACTTGAGGTTGATGGTTCCCCGAAACCTATGCGGGCGGCACCGGCCGGGTCAACAGAAGACGCGCCCTGAGTGCCCGAAATGTCACCGCCCTGACCGTCGACCTCGTCGCGGAACAGCGGGCGCTCGCCGCCCTGTTCCTCGCTCTGGGCGTGGCGCGACGCGCGGTGCCTGGCGTTGCCGCCGTCCTCACGTCCGCTCTTGCCGAACAACTTCGCAAAAAAACTCACGGGCGATTCCCCTTGACCGAAACAGACCCGCCCGTGGGGCAGGACGAACCGAAATCCTCACACCTGCCGACCCGGACACCTTCACAACGTCCGTATCCTCCGGACAGTTTCCACCACGCACCACCGTTGTGGTGCGTCGACCCCCCGCAACGTCTTACCCATGTCGCGGGACCCCCTCCTCCACCGTCCTAGGTCGAGGACGACTGAGCGTAGTCAGGCCGCTTCGCGGGTCGCAAGGCGTCGACGACGATCTTCGCCGACCGCTCCACCCCGGCCGTGGCCTGCTCCTTCTCGAGGGTCTGCACGACGCCACCGGGGATGTTGAGCGCGGGCTCCAGATCCTCGGGCTTGCCGATGACCTTGAAGACGTACGGAGCGGTCACCTTCGTTCCATCGATCGCCATGTCGTCACCGCTACCGGTGAAATAGCTGTCCGCCACCACCCGCACGCCGTTGACCTGGATCGCCTCCGCACCCGCGGCCCGCAGCTCCTGGATGGCGTCGAGCAGCATGTCCGACTCGACCGCGCCGGTGGGGTCACCGACGGTCAGCGTGATCCCCGGCCCCTCGGCCGCGACCGTTCCGGCCAGGATCCCGAGCTGCCGCTCCTTCTCCTGAGTCTGCTTACGGGCCTCCTCGGCCTGGTCCGAGCTCGACTCCAACTCGGACCGCTGCTTCTCCAGGCGCGCCTTCTCGTCCTCCAGGCGCTGCGTACGGTCGTCGAGCTCGTCGAGGATCCGTACGAGGTCCTCCTGCCGCGCCCCACGCAGCGCGCTGTTCTCGCTGGTGGAGGAGACCTGGATGGCGAGACCGAGACCGAGGACGAAGAGCAGCAGCGCGACGATCAGCTGGGCACGCGTGACCCGCGGCGGCCACAGCGCCGCGGCGAGCCGCCGCCGCCCGCTGGGCCCGTCGGCGGCGGGCGCCGCCACGGCCCCGGCCGGCTCCTGCGCGACGGGACCCTCAGCCTGCGGCGCCTCATCCCGCGAAGGCCCCGCCTCCGGAGCTTCCGCCTCCGGAGCCTCGGCCTCGGGCTGAGCCGCGGCCTCAGGAACCTCGGCCTTCGGGCTCTCGCCCTCCAGGCCCTCGGCCTCGGGCTTCCGCGCGCTGTCGCCCGCCTTCTCGTTCTCGTTCTCGTTCATCGCGTTCTCACTCATCGGCCTCACGCCCGGAACACATGGCGCCGGATGGCGGCCGCGTTGGAGAAGATCCGGATACCGAGCACGACGACCACACCCGTGGACAGCTGCGCGCCGACGCCCAGCTTGTCCCCGAGGAAGACGATCAGCGCGGCGACGACCACGTTCGAGAGGAACGACACCACGAAGACCTTGTCGACGAAGATCCCGTCGAGCATGGCCCGCAGACCACCGAAGACCGCGTCCAGGGCGGCGACCACGGCGATCGGAAGATAGGGCTCGACCACCGCCGGAACCTCGGGCCGGACCAACAGTCCGACCACGACTCCGACGATCAGGCCCAGTACGGCGATCACGATGTGCCCTTCCCTGTGTCGGCCGTGGCCCCACCGGACGGCGTCGCCGCCCCGGCCCCCCTCGGCTCTGCTGTTCGTACGGTCAGGCTCGGCGCGGCCGGCAGGCGTACGTCGCCCTCGGCCGAAATGCTGCTCCTGATCCCGAAGTTCTCCACCAACGCGTGCAGGTACTGCCCGTCGGCACTGTCCTGGAACGCCGTGCTCAGCCGCTGACCGTCCCCGATGGCGAGGACGGTGTACGGCGGCACCAGCGGCCTGTTGTCGACCAGTATCGCGTCACCCGCGGCCCTGATCGCCGACAGCGACGTCAACCGCTGCCCGTTGATCGACACGGCCTCGGCCCCCGACTCCCACAGGCCGTTGACCACCCGCTGCATGTCCCGGTCGCGCACCCGGCCCGTGTCGGAGAAGCCGCTGCTCTCGCGCGGCCCGCCACCACCGGTGTCGGTGCCCTTGGCGTCGTCAACGACGAGCTTCACACCCGGCCCGTGGACCGGGGTCGCGCCCGACAGGAGCGCGACGAGCTCGGCCTGGTCACCGCCGTGCTGCTCCAGCGCCTGGCTCTGCCGCGCGCCGACCTCGGCGCGGATCCGCTTGACGTCCTGTTCGAGCTTGTCGGCAGCCTTGGTGTCGCCCTCGATGCGGTCGATCAGGTCCTGCCGCTCCTTGGCGACCACCGGCGCCGAGATCCGCGCCTCGGCGGCGCCGACCGTCACCACGACGGCGGCGAGCAGGAGCCCCGCGGCCACACCGAGCTTGGCGCGCAGCGGCTTGGGCATACCGGGACCCTCGGCCGCCCGCCGGGCCGTCGCCTCGGCGTAGCCGTCGTCGAGCGCGTGGTCGATGACGTTGTTCAGCAGCGACATCGACGCGTCCGGGCGCGCGGGCGGTGATCCGGTGCTCCGAACGGGGGGCTGCTGCGACATGCCGCACATCGTCGCACGTCGCGCGGCCTACCAACGAATGCCCCCTGTGAACGGCAGGGAGACGCCCCGCGGGCGCCTCCCTGCCGAACCCTCCGTTCCGGTCAGCGACCCGCGCTCTCGACCACCTCGGCCCACTCGTCGAGCAGGGCCTGCGCGGAGGCGTCGTCGGGCCCCTCCGCCCACAGATGCGTGACGGCCTCCGCCGGGTCCGGCAGCACCATCACCCAGCGCCCGTCCGCCTCGACGACCCGCACCCCGTCCGTCGTGTCCACGGACCGGCTCCCGGCCGCCTCCACCACCCGCCGCATGACCAGCCCCTTCACGGCCCACGGCGTCGCGATGTCCCTCTTCAGCACGTGCGCCCGCGGAATCCGCGCGTCGATCTGGCTCAGCGTGAGCTGCGTCCGCGCCACGAGCCCGATCAGCCGGACGAAGGCCGCCGCACCGTCGAAGACGCTGCTGAACTCCGGCACGATGAACCCGCCGCGCCCGTCACCGCCGAAGATCGTCGACTCCTCCCGGCCGACCCTCGTGAGGTCGTCGGGCGAGGTCGTCGTCCACTCCACCTGCGTGCCGTGGTACGCGGCCACCTGCTCGGCGATCCGCGTGGTCGTGACCGGCAGTGCCACCCGCCCCGACCTCCGCTCCGCCGCCACCAGGTCGAGGAGGACCAGGAGCGCCCGGTCGTCCTCGATGATCCGGCCCCGCTCGTCCACCAGCGAAAGCCGCTCACCGACGGGGTCGAACCGCACCCCGAACGCGGCCCGTGCCGACGCCACGATCTCTCCCAGCCGTACGAGCCCGGCCCGCCGGCTCTCCGCCGACTCCGTGGGCCTCGACTCGTCCAGCCCGGGATTGATCGTCAGCGAGTCGACCTGGAGCCGACCGAGCAGGCTCGGCAGGACGAGGCCGGCGCTCCCGTTGGAGGCGTCCACGACGACCTTCAGCCCCGCCTCGGCGATGCCGGACGTGTCGACGTTCCGCAGCAGCGACCCCGTGTACGAGTCGAACACGCTCGCCGGGAAGGAGAGATCACCGATCTCCCCGGGGAAGGCCCGCCGGTACTCCTGCCGCGCGAACACCCGGTCCAGCTTCCGCTGACCCGCCTGCGAGAGGTCGGCCCCGCGCTCGTCGAAGAACATGATGTCCACCGAGTCCGGCACACCGGGCGAGGTCCGCACCATGATCCCGCCGGCACTCCCCCGCGCGGTCTGCTGCCGCGCCACGGGGAGCGGCACGTTCTCCAGGTCCCGTACGTCGATGGCGCTCGCCTGCAAGGCCGAGATGACCGCCCGCTTGAGCGCCCGCGCACCACGCGAGTGGTCACGCGCCGTCGTGACGGTCGCGCCCTTCTTCAGCGTCGTGGCGTACGCCCCCGCCAGCCGCACGGCCAGCTCCGGGGTGATCTCCACGTTCAGGATCCCGGAGACGCCCCGCGCCCCGAAGAGATGCGCCTGCCCGCGTGACTCCCAGATGACCGACGTGTTGACGAAGGCACCGGCCTCGATCGTCTTGAACGGGTAGACCCGGACGTTCCCCTGGACGATCGATTCCTCGCCGACGAGGCACTCGTCCCCGATGACGGCCCCGTCCTCGATCCGGGCGGCCCGCATGATGTCGGTGTTCTTCCCGATCACACAGCCGCGCAGGTTGCTCTGCTGCCCGATGTAGACGTTGTCGTGCACGACGGCCTTGTGCAGGAAGGCCCCGCTCTTGACGACGACGTTCGACCCGATGACGGTGTGCTCCCGGATCTCCGCCTCGGCCTCGACCTTGGCGTAGTCCCCGATGTAGAGCGGTCCGCGCAGCACCGCGTCCGGATGCACCTCGGCACCTTCGGCGACCCAGACACCCGGCGAGATCTCGAAGCCGTCGATGTCGACCTGGACCTTGCCCTCCAGGACGTCCGCCTGGGCCTTCACATAGCTCTCGTGCGTGCCCACGTCCTCCCAGTAGCCCTCGGCGACATAGCCATAGATCGGCTTGCCCTCCTTCATGAGCTGAGGAAAGACGTCACCCGACCAGTCCACCGAGGTGTCCGCGGCGACGTAGTCGAAGACCTCGGGCTCCATGACGTAGATGCCCGTGTTGACAGTGTCCGAGAAGACCTGCCCCCATGTGGGCTTCTCGAGGAACCGCTCGACCTTTCCCTCCTCGTCCACGATGGTGATGCCGAATTCCAGGGGGTTGGGCACCCTGGTCAGGCAGACCGTGACGAGCGCGCCCTTCTCCTTGTGAAAGGCGATGAGGTCGGTCAGATCGAAATCCGTGAGCGCGTCACCCGAAATCACGAGGAAAGCGTCGTCCTTCAACGCTTCCTCGGCGTTCTTCACACTGCCCGCGGTACCGAGCGGCTTCTCCTCGTTGGCGTACGTGAGCTCCATCCCGAGCTCCTCACCGTCCCCGAAGTAATTCCTGACGAGGGAGGCGAGAAACTGCACGGTGACGACGGTCTCGTTGAGACCGTGCCTCTTGAGCAGTCGTAGGACGTGCTCCATGATCGGCCGGTTTACCACCGGCAGAAGAGGCTTGGGCATGCTCGAGGTCATGGGGCGAAGTCGGGTTCCTTCGCCACCGGCCATCACGACGGCCTTCATGTCGGAAGCGTCCTCCTTGAAGAGACGACGGTCCTGCCGACTTCACCTGTCCGTTCGGTGGGGCCCTCGGGGGTGTCCTCGTTTCCGCCGGCGACGCTGCCTGACGGGGGACGGACGGGCTAATCGGCCTCGGTGTCCGCCTTCACGAGTCGACGGACCTGGACCACGTAGAGGATCCCTGCCCACCAATACAGAGTTGTACCCCATCCGGCGAAGGCCCACCCGAAAACTTCAGCGAGTGACGAAAGCCAGCCCGTTCCGTCACTGAGAAGCAGCAACGGGAACGCGTACATCAAGTTGAAAGTCGCAGCTTTCCCGAGGAAGTTCACCTGCGGCGGCGGGTAGCCGTGCCGGCGGAGGATTCCGACCATGACCAGCAGCATCGCCTCACGCGCGAGAAGGGCGGCGGTCAGCCACAGCGGAAGGATCTCCCGCCAGGTGAGCCCGACCAGCGTGGACAGGATGTAGAGCCGGTCCGCGGCCGGATCGAGCAGCCGGCCGAGGCTGCTGATCTGGTTCCAGCGTCGCGCGAGCTTGCCGTCGAGATAGTCGCTGACTCCGCTGAGCATCAGGACGAGCAGCGCCCACCCGTCGCTGTTGGGCCCGCCGAACTCGGGACGGAGAATGAGCCACAGAAACAGCGGTACGCCGAGCAGGCGCGCCATGCTGAGAATGTTGGGGATGGTGAGGACCCGGTCGGTCTGAACGCGAGTCTCCTGGACCTCCACCCGGGGGCCTCCTGCTGGAACGATGCCGATGTTGCCCCCTGACCTTACCCGCAGCCACCCTGTCCCCCGCACAGGGCCCCGCCCCTGCGCCTAGAACGCAAAAATGCCTCAACCCCCGGACAGAGTCCGGGGGTTGAGGCTAAAAATTGTTCGGCGGCGTCCTACTCTCCCACAGGGTCCCCCCTGCAGTACCATCGGCGCTGAAAGGCTTAGCTTCCGGGTTCGGAATGTAACCGGGCG
>NZ_JBHJVF010000013.1:0-194184 GCF_042264145.1 Streptomyces sp. NPDC056144
AGCTCGCCGCCTCCGGCTCCAAGGTGCTGCTGCACCGCTGCGTCGAGTACGCACGCCGCTACAACATCCCGATCCACGTCCGGTCCTCCTTCTCGGGACTTCAGGGCACGTGGGTCAGCAACGAGCCGCAAGGGGACCGCAAGGTGGAGCAGGCCATCATCTCGGGCGTCGCCCACGACACCTCCGAGGCGAAGATCACCGTCGTCGGCGTCCCGGACAAGCCGGGCGAGGCCGCGGCCATCTTCCGCGCCATCGCGGACGCCGAGATCAACATCGACATGATCGTGCAGAACGTGTCCGCGGCCTCCACGGGCCTCACGGACATCTCCTTCACCCTGCCCAAGGCCGAGGGCCGCAAGGCGATCGAGGAGCTGGAGAAGGCGAAGTCGACGATCGGCTTCGACTCGCTGCGCTACGACGACCAGATCGGCAAGATCTCGCTGGTCGGCGCCGGTATGAAGACGAACCCCGGCGTCACCGCCGACTTCTTCAAGGCGCTTTCCGACGCCGGTGTGAACATCGAGCTGATCTCGACCTCCGAGATCCGCATCTCGGTCGTGACCCGCGCCGACGACGTGAACGAGGCCGTGCGCGCCGTCCACACCGCCTTCGGTCTGGACAGCGACTCGGACGAGGCCGTCGTCTATGGAGGCACCGGCCGATGACGTCGAAGCCGACGCTCGCGGTCGTCGGTGCGACCGGAGCCGTCGGCTCGGTGATGCTCCAGATGCTCACGCACCACGCGGACGTCTGGGGCGAGATACGCCTCCTCGCCTCCCCGCGCTCGGCAGGTCGCAAGACCTCCGTGCGCGGGGAGGAGTGCGAGATCCTCGCGCTCGCTCCCGAGCACGAGGAGTACTTCGACGGCGTCGACGTGGCGCTGTTCCTCGTGCCCGAGGCGGTCGCCGCGCGCTGGGCGCCGGTCGCCGCCGCGAAGGGCGCGGTCGTCGTGGACACCTCCGGCGCCTTCCGGCACGACGACGACGTGCCGCTCGTGGTCCCCGAGGTCAACGCCCACGCGGCGCTCGTACGCCCCCGGGGCATCGTCGCGAGCCCCGGCTGCACCACCCTCGCGCTGATCGCGGCCGTGGGCGCGCTGCACGCCGAGTTCGGCGTCGCCGAGCTGGTCGTCACCGCCCAGCAGGCGGCGAGCGGCGCCGGTGCCGGGCGGGCGGGCGTGGAAGCGCTCCGCGCGCAGCTCGGCCTGGTGGCCGGCGGCGGTGACCTGGGCACGCAGCCCGGTGACGTACGCCGTGCCGTCGGCGAGCGCACCGGCCCCTTCCCCGGCCCCCTCGCGCTGAACGTCCTGCCCTGGTCGGGCACGGCCGGCGAGGACGGGGCCTCCTCCGAGGAGGAGCGCGTACGGGACGAGACGCGGCGGATCCTCGGGACGCCCGGTCTCCGGATCGCCGCCACCTGCGTGCGGGTGCCGGTCGTGACCGGCCACTCCGTCTCCGTGCACGCCCGCTTCGAGCACCCCGTCACGGTCGGGCGCGCCCACGAGGTCCTGGCGACCTCGCCGGGGGTCGTCCTCGTCGACGATCCCGCCGCGGGCGACTTCCCCACCCCGGCCGACGTCGTCGGGACCGATCCGGCCTGGGTCGGGCGGGTCCGGCGGTCCATGGACGACGAGCGCGCGCTCGACTTCTTCGTCTGCGCCGACAACCTCCGCAAGGGCGCCGCCCTCAACGCCCTCCAGGTCGCCGAGCAGATCGCCGCCTCGTTTGTCGGGAACATGTGATTTCTGTGAACGACTTGTGATCAATAATGCGTCAGAACGCTCTTGAACTGCGGTGATGTCGTGGCTGACGATGCACTTCCCCCTCGCTGCAACCAGTAGTTGGGCGGGTCGCGTCTCTGCGTTCACCCACGACCGCGTGGCGCGGACACGCGGTGAAAGCAGGGCATCGGGGGAGAACGGTTACGCATGAGGACAATCGGGTCACCGGCGAATTCGGTGACGTGCGCGTACAACCCCGGCCGGGTCAGACGAGTCCAACAGACGTGGCAGAGGTACTCGACATCGCGACACTCGCCCCGCTGCGCGGCGGCCGGGCGCTGCTCCCCGTGCGGAGCGGCACTCCCGTGCCCGTGCGGGGCGGCGTCGCCGTTCCCGTACGCAGCGCGCCGGACGCGCCGGCCAGGGGCGCCGTGCTCCTCCCGTTCGGCCGGGCACGCGGACTCGGCGGCCTGCCGGTGATCGCGCCCGTCCCCGCAGGACCCCGTACGAACGCGACGGTGGACGGCATCCCCGCCCCCCGCGCGAGCGCCGAAGGCGCGGACTCACCCGGCACCACCGTCGACCACCTCACCGAGACGTACCGTGCCCACTACCGGTCGCTGCTCGGTCTCGCGGCGCTCCTCCTCGACGACACGGCCTCCTGCGAGGACGTCGTGCAGGAGGCCTTCATCCGCGTCCACTCGGCCCGCAAGCGGGTCCGCGAGCCGGAGAAGACGCTCGCGTACCTGCGCCAGACGGTCGTCAACCTCTCCCGCTCGGCGCTGCGGCGCCGGATCCTCGGCCTCAAGCTGCTCTCCAAGCCCATGCCGGACATGGCGAGCGCGGAGGAGGGGGCGTACGACCAGCTGGAGCGGGACGACCTGATCAAGGCGATGAAGGGGCTCCAGCGGCGGCAGCGCGAGGTGCTCGTGCTGCGGTACTTCGCGGACATGACGGAGGCCCAGGTCGCGGAGACGCTCGGGATATCGCTGGGTTCGGTGAAGGCGTACGGCTCGCGGGGCATCGCCGCGCTGCGCGTCGCGATGGAGGCGACGGTATGAGCCACGACGAGCACGGTGGGCACGACGAGTACGGCGGACGCGACGAGTACGGCGGACGCGACGAGCGCGGTGGGCGTGACGACCGCGGTGGGCGTGACGTCCCAGAGGGGCACGACGAGCTGAGCGGGCGACGGATGCTGAACAACGGGGCCGACGGCGAGCACGGCGGCGGGTCCGGCGGCTCCGGGGACCTCGGCGGTTCCGGGGACCCTGAGCACCTCGGCGGTCTCGGCGGTCCTGGCGGTCTCGCAGGTCTCGGAGGTCTCGGCGGTCTCGGTGGTCCCGGAGGTCTCGGTGGCGATGGGGACACCGAGCTCGCGCTGCGGCGGCTGCTGCACGGTGCCGTCGCGGGGCTCGAACCCGCCGGCGGCACGCTCGACCACCTGCGCCGTGCCGTGCCCGCGCGGCGCGCCCGCCGGCGGCAGGCCGTCGTCGGCGCCGCCGCCGCGGCCGTCCTCGTCGGTACGGCCGTCCCGGCCTTCGTGCACGTCGCGAACTCCGGCGGCGTCGCCGCCAACCCCGCCAAGGCCGGTCACGGCGAGGCGGCCCAGGGCGGTACCGGCGCCGACACGGGCGTCGAGGGCGGCAAGGCCGCCACCAAGGGCCCGGCCACCACGGTCTCCCCCCGGCCGGACTCCGAGGCCGACGGGACGCCGGGCACGACGCGGCAGCCCACGCCGAAGGACAGCGCGGCCTCCGCGAGCTCCTCCGCGTCGAAGATCCCGGTGTTCGGCGGCACCGCGCCCTGCACGCCCTCCCAGCTGGGCGTCGCCTCGGCGTCGGTGGGCGGCCCCGGCGCCGAGGGAAGGGTCTACGGCTCGTTCCGCATCGCCAACGTCTCGGCGGAGCGCTGCGTCGTCAACGGCGGCGGAGTCGTCGGCTACGCGGCCGTGGGCGCCGCCGACCCGGCGCGTATCGAGGTCCACCCGCACACCCCGGGAGACGGCACCGGCCTGCCCGACACCACGGGGGAGTCGTACGCGACCGTGCTCGCGCCGGGCGGCTCCTACACGGTGAGGTTCGCCTGGGTGCCGAGCAGCACCTGCCCGACGGCCACCACGCCGCCGCCGACCACCGAGCCGACGACGGCACCGCCCACGACCCCGCCGGTGACCCCGGGGCCCACGACGCAGCCGCCCACGGTTCCGCCGACCACCCCGCCGACGACGGCGCCGACGGCGACCGTCGAGCCCTCGGCGAGCACGGACGCCGGGACGGAGACGCAGACGCCCGTCGGCGGCGAGGGCGGCCTCGCGCCGCAGCTCCTCACGGACGCCGGCGGCACGGCGGACGGCAGCGTCGTGGTCAGCCACACCGCCGAGCCCGGCGGCCCGGGCGCCTCGGTGACCATCCCCAACGCCTGCGCCGGGGCGATCTACCGTACGGGGCTCATCGCCGGCTCCTGAGCCGGAGAGGCGACGCGAGCGGGGGTAGGGCCGGCGCGGGCGGGGCGGGGTGTCGGGCTACAGGCCCAGCGCCTCGTCCCGGGAGGCCTCCGCCTCGCGGCGCACGAGGCGGAACCACATGAAGAGCACGAAGCCGGCGAAGACGAACCACTCCGCCGTGTAGCCGAGGTTCTGGAAGGCCTTCGCGTCCAGGCCGGTGCCCTGTGCCGCGGCCGCGGGGACCGGCGTGAGGCCCGCGGGGGCGTCGGCGAGGGTGATCCAGGCGTCGTACACGTCCTCCGAGACCACGTTCACCAGCGAGGCCGCGCTGATCATGCCGATCTGGCCCTCGGGCAGCCCGCCCTCCGCGTGCACGCCCTTGGTGCCGAGCGTCTCCGAGGCCTGGAGCGCGCCCACCGCCGTGACCTCGCCGGCCGGCGGCGCCGGGGCCTTCGCGCCCTCGGGCAGCCAGCCCCGGACCACGGGGAGCGACCGGCCCTCGTCCGTCCTGAGGAGCGTCAGGACGTAGCTCCCGGTGCGGCCGTCGAGGGCGCGGTCGGGGACGAGGAACTGCTCCCCGTACCGTCCGCGGGCCTCGGCCGACCGCCCCGAGGTCTCCTTGTCGACCGGCAGCAGCGAGTCCAGCGGCGCGGCCGCCGTCGAGCCCGCGGCGGGCCGGTCCTCGGCCTCGCGGTGGGTGTCGACGCGGTCCTCGAACTTGCCCAGCTGCCAGGTGCCCATGAACACGCAGAACGGGATCGCCAGGAGGACGAAGACGTTGATCCCCCACCAGCGGGGCGTTTTCAGGAACCGGTACACACCCCCACGGTACGGGTGCCGGATCAGCCGTCCGTCGGCCGGGTCCCCAGGTGCTTCGCGGCGAAGGCCAGGTCCAGGGCGACCTGCTTGATCCGCTCCTCCACGACGAGCGAGCCGTGGCCCGCGTCGTACCGGTACACCTCGTGGACCGCGCCCCGGGCCGCGAGTCTGTCCACGTAGTTGTCGATCTGCCGGATCGGGCAGCGCGGGTCGTTGACGCCGGCCGAGATGTGCACCGGGGCCGTCACCGCGTCCACGTAGGTCAGCGGGGAGGAGGCCGCGTACCGCTCGGGCACCTCCTCGGGCGAGCCGCCGAGCAGGGTGCGGTCCAGCGCCTTGAGGGCCTCCATCTCGTCCTCGTACGCCGTGACGTAGTCCGCGACGGGGACGGCGGCGAGGCCGACCGCCCAGACCTCGGGCTGGGTGCCCAGGCCGAGCAGGGTCAGATAGCCGCCCCAGGAGCCGCCGGAGAGGACCAGCCGCGCCGGGTCGGCGAGGCCGCTCTCCACCGCCCATGCGCGGACCGCGTCGATGTCCTCCAGCTCGATCAGGCCGACCCGGTGCTTGAGCGCGTCCGTCCACTCCCGGCCGTATCCGGTCGAACCCCGGTAGTTGACCCGCACCACCGCGTATCCGTGGTCGAGCCAGGCCGCCGGGCCCGAGGCGAAGGCGTCGCTGTCGTGCCAGGCGGGACCGCCGTGCACCTCGAAGATCGTGGGGAACGGCCCCTCGCCCGCGGCGGGCCGCTGCACGAGCGCGTGGATCCGGCCGCCCGGCCCGTCCACCCACACGTCCCCCACGGGCAGCGACGGCGGCGCCTTCGGGCCGGGCGGGTCGAGGACGATCCCGCCGTCCGTGGACCGCACCACCGGCGGCTCGGCCGCCGAGGACCAGAGGTACTCCACGCTGCCGTCGGGCCGCGGGGTCGCGCTCGACACCGAACCGGCCGGGGTCTCCACCCGGACGAGCGCGCGCGTGGCGATCTCGTACCGGAAGAGCTCGCTGCGGGCCTCGAAGCCGTGGACGATCAGCAGCCCGGACCCGTCCGGGTACCACTCCGCCGACACGTCGCCCGGCAGGTCGATCCCGAGGTCCGTCTCCGTGCCCGTCGCCACGTCCCACAGCATCGGCTCCCAGCGGCCGCGCCGCTGGTGCGCCACGAGCAGCCGCGTGTCGCCCGCCACCGGGGCGAAGCCGAGGACCGCGAGCCCCAGCTCCTCCGTGCCGCCCTTGGTGTCGTCGAGCTCCGCGACCACGCTCGCGTCGGACGCCCGCAGCACCCGCAGCGCCGAGTGCATCGCGTCCCCGTGCTCGGTGTGCTCGATCGCGACCAGCGAGCCGTCGTGCGCGAGGTCGCCGACCCCGGCGGACTCCCGGTGCCGGTAGATCTCCACGGGCGCGGCGGCCCCCGGCCGGACCAGATGGACCGTCGAGCCGTCCTCGTCCGTGGAGCGGCCGATCACGAGCGTGCCCTCCCGGCCGATCGCGAGACCGCCCGGATAGGAGGCGTCGAGGCCGGGCACGGCCGGCTCGTCGGGGCCGCCGTCGAAGGGCTGGCGCATCCACACGCCGAACTCGTCGCCGTCGGTGTCGGCGAACCACCAGATCCACGCGCCGTCCGGGGACAGCGTGCCCTCCGTCGTCCCGTTCGGCCGGTCCGTCACCTGCCGCTGCCCGCCGGTCGCCCGGTCCCAGGCGTAGAGCTCGTACGTCCCCGTCGCGTTGGAGACGAAAAGCGAACGGTCAGGGGCCTCCTCGGCCCACTCGGGCAGGGAGACGCGCGGCGCGCGGAACCGCTGCTCCCACGCGGGGGTCTCCTCGAAATCCTTGCTCTCGGTCATGGCCCCCATCATGCTCCGCCCGGCAGACAATCCGGTCGCGCTGTCCGCAACCTGTGGATAACCTCGCCGCCATGTACTCTCCGACCCCCGACGACTGGCACGAGGCCAACCGCGCCCGCTGGGACGAGCGCGTCCCGATCCACGCCGCCAGCGAGTTCTACGACCTCGACTCCTTCCGCGCCGGCAAGGACGCCCTGCGCGACTTCGAGCTCACGGAGGTCGGCGACGTCACCGGACGGTCCCTGCTCCACCTCCAGTGCCACATAGGCCTCGACACGCTGTCCTGGGCCCGGCACGGCGCCTCGCGCGTCGTCGGCCTGGACTTCTCCGAGCCCGCCGTCGAGACCGCCCGCTCGCTCGCCGCCGACCTCGGCTTCTCGCAGGACCGGGCGGCCTTCGTCGCCGCCGACGCGTACGACGCGGCCGAGGCCGTCCCGGACAGCTCGTACGACATCGTCTACACCGGCCTCGGGGCCCTGTGCTGGCTGCCCGACATCGACCGCTGGGCGGAGACCGCCGCCTCGCTGGTCGCCCCCGGCGGATTCCTGTACGTCGCCGAGTTCCACCCGATCGTCGACTCGCTCGACGACGAGACCGGCAGCCGGGTCGTCCACGACTACTTCGTCCGCGATCCGTGGGTGGACACCACGCCGGGCACGTACGCCGAGCTCGACGCCGAGACCGTCCACAACCGCAGCGTGGAGTGGGTGCACCCGGTCGGCGAGGTCGTCACGGCCCTCGCGAAGGCGGGCCTGCGGATCGAGTTCCTCCACGAGCACGACGCCACGCTGTTCCCGCGCTACGGCGCGCTCCAGCGCCACGAGGACGGCTACTACCGCTTCCCGGCCGACCGGCCGAGGATCCCGATGATGTACTCGATCAAGGCGTCGCGCCCGGCGTGAGCCTGATGACGGCGCGTCCGCCCTTCAGATCCACCGTGGAGTGGTGGGGCGGCGCGCCGTCCTCCTCGTCGTCACGCATGACGAGGGAGCTCTGCCGCTGCTTGAGCTCGTTCTGCTTGCCCGGCGAGAAGGTGGCGTGCAGCTGCTCGAAGCCGGTGGAGGAGACCTGGCCGGTGCGCTTGCCGCGTCCGGTCGCCCGCAGCAGCTGATCGGCGAAGGCGATCACGGTCAGCAGGATGACGAGGCCGGGCAGGGTCACGAACACGGCGAACTCCATGCCGTCCATCAAAACACGGGCCCTCGCGGGAGTGACAGCCTCTGTCAGGGCCTCCGTCAGGGCCTCCGTCAGGGCCTCGCGTCGGGTCGTACGTGGTGCATCCGCCGTCCGTCGGGCCCGAGGACCTGCGCCCCGATCTTGTGCGTGCGCAGCGCGACCAGGGTGCCCGTGATCCGCAGCGCGGGGGCGGTCCGTACGAGCGTCGCCGTCACCTCGTGCAGCTCCTCGACCGTACGGAGCCACATCGCGATGGCCATGTTGTGCGGCCCGGTGACCGAGGTGATCACCCGGCTGTGCCGCAGCCGGGTCAGCGCCGCCACGGTCTCCGGCACTTCGAGGGGCGGGATGTCGCCGGTGACCAGGGCCCACACGGGCCGCCCGGAGAACCTCGGCGCCGGCAGGCAGTGGTGGTGCAGCGCGCCGCCCGCCATCAGGGAGTCCAGCCTGCGCCGTACGGTCGACTCGCTCGTCCCGCACTGCCGGGCCAGCTCGGCGGCGCTGCGGCGGGCGTCCCCGGCCAGTTCCGCGACGAGCCGCCGGTCGAGGTCGGAGAAGATCGGCTGGGGGCGGCCGGGGACGTGGGCCCGCCGGTCGCCGCTGGTGGTCTCCGCGAGGAGCCGTATCTGGCCCGGGGGGAGCTGCTCGATCCGCGACCGGTACGGGCGGTTGTGCATGCGGGTGACGACCTGCGTGCGGGAGCGGAGCACGCCGCCGAGGCGCCGCACCCGGCCCGCGAGGTAGGTGTCGAGGGCGGGGAGGCTCGGACAGACGACGAGCAGCACCAGATCGGCGTCGCCGGTCACCTGGTGGACGCCGAGGGTGTACGCGTCGCCGGAGAGCTCGACCGCGGTGGCCTCGGTGGCTCCGGCGACGCACTCGATCTCGACCCAGGCGTAGAGCATCGTGTCGTCGTGCGCGATGAGCAGGGAACTCCAGGCCCAGCCGCCCGCCGTGAGGTGCTCCCAGCGGCGGGCGAGGGTGTCGGGGCTCGGTCCCAGGACGGCCGAGAGCTGGGTCCAGCTCGCGCGCGGAGCGATCTGCAATGCGTGGATCAGTGACAGATCCGCTTCTCCCAGGACGGATTCCCCGGTATGCATGTGCCTCCTTGGCCGATCCCTGGGAAACCTTGGGTATGGGCTCCAGGCCGCTCCAGGATGTGGACTGGGGCATATGCATTCAAGCCGGAGTGGCGATTGTTCGCCATTAAGGCAGGCATAAGTCACAGAAATGGACAGGAACAGAACAGAACAGAACAGGACAGGATGGTACGGGGGATGGAATCCATGGGGCACATGGGGAATCCAGGGAACCCGAGCAGTACGGGGAATCAGACGAAGAGCGGGGGCAGGGGGCACAGTCGAATTGCGGAGATTGTGGAGATTGCGGGGGTCGTACGGATTCCCGAACGGGTGGATCCGCCGGATGCCGAACTCCTGTGGGGCGAACCCGTCAGCCCGGACCAGCTGAACGCCGCCGAGCGCGGATACGCGCGGTGCGGCCCCGCCGAGAAACTCCTCTGGGAGCGGCTTTCCGTATTCGAGGGCGCCTTCGGGCGGGACGCCGTCCGCGAGGTCTGCGCCTCGGGCACGCTCCCCGCCGAGACGATCCAGGACGTCCTCGACCGCCTCGCGCCCCTCGCGCTGCTCCCCGTCGACGACCTCTTCGACGGCGAGGACGGCGCCCCCCGCTACTGGATGCCGCACCCCATGCGCGCCGTCGGCGCGCGACGGCTCACCGCGCGCGGCGACCGCTGGGCCGTCGTCCTGCACCACCGGAGGTGGTGCGTGAAGCTCGCCCGCAGGGCCGCCGACTGGTGGCAGAGCGGCCGGCAGACCGACGCCAGGGACCTCGCCCTGCGGGAACTCCCCGACCTGGTCGCCGCCATGGACCCGACGACCGCGCCGATCTCCCCGCGCGCCGAGGCCGAGACGTCCGTCGAGATCGCCGTCTCCCTCTGGTTCCTGTGGGTGGCCTGCGGGCGGATCGCCGAGGGCAGGACCCGGCTGCGGCACGCCCTCTCCCTGCACCCCGGCCCGCTGCCCGCGCGCGCCCTGTGGCTCGCCGCCTACCTGGAGCTGGAGTCCGGCCGCCCGGACGACGCCGACCCCCTCCTCGTCCAGGCCTGGTCGGCGGCGGTACGGGAGGGCGACGACCGCTGCCTGGCGCTCCTGGCCCACCTGCGGGGCTCCACCGCCCTCTTCCGGGGCCGTACGCGGGAGGCGGCGGCCGAGTTCCGCGAGGCGCTCTCCCAGATGGACGACTGCGCCGAGTTCGGGCCGAGCAGGGAGCTGTGCTGGGTCGCCCTCGCGCTCTGCCTCAGCAGGACCGACCCGGAGGCCGCGCAGGAGGCCCTGGACCGCGCCGCCCTCGATCCCGGGCCGCGGCGCGCCTGGGCCGGGCGCGACCTGTGGGCCGACGCCTGGGCGCACCACGCGCGCGCGGAGCTCCTCGCCTGGGACGGCGAACGCGAGCGAGCCGCCGAGCACGCCCGGCGCGCGCTGCGCGCGCACCTGTCGATGGGCACGGTCGTCGGCGCTGCCTCCGCGGCCGAACTCCTCGCCCAGATGCGGGTCATGGTCGGCCGGACGACCTCGGCCGCCCATCTCCTGGGCGCGGCCGACCTGTTGAGGGCCTCCGTCTTCGACGAGGCCTACCGCCCCGCGGCGTACTGCTCGTCGGCCAGGGACCGCAGCGAGACCCTGCTGCGCGCCCGGCTCGGCGCCCAGGAACTGCGCAGAGCGTACGAAGAGGGGGCGCGGCTCGGCCTGTTCGACCTGGCGCGCGAGGCGTAGGAACCACGCGCACCGGCCCCGCGGGAAGCGGCGATGTCTGTCGCGATGTTCGTCGCGATGTCAGTCGCGATGTCAGTCACGATGTCTACGATGTCGGAATGTTTGCCTTCGTCGCAGCCGCCGTGTTCCTGCTGCTCTTCGGGGCCGGTGTGCTGCGCGACCGGCGCCGCTTCGGCAATGCCGTCTATCTCGGTCTCGCCGTGACCTTCCTCGGGATCGGCCTCATCCTGGGGATCGACGCGGGCCCGCCCGGTCTCTCCGAGACCGTGATGATCCTGCTGCTGCTCGTGCTCGGCCTCGGCCCGGTGGTCCTCGCCGGACTGCTCTGCGCGAACGGCGTGAAGATGGTCCGCAAGGAGGGCAGACGCCCGGCGAACCTGCTCTCGCTCCTCGCGGGGCTCGGCATGTTCGGGGTCATAGGCCTGATGGTGGCCGCGTTCCTGACGAGTTCGCGCGCGCTCGGCCTGATCGCCGGCACGACCCTGCTCGTCGTCGGCTACGTGTCGTTCCTGTTCCTCTGCTTCGTCGGGTACGCGTTCCTCTACGGCCGCATGCGGATCCGCCGCGACGCCGACTACGTGATCGTCCTCGGCTCCGGCCTGATCGGCGGCCGCCGCGTGCCGCCGCTCCTCGCGAGCCGTCTGGACCGGGGCCGGCAGGTGTACGAGATGCTCGCCGCGCGCGGCGGCACGCGCCGGCTCATCGCCTCGGGCGGCCAGGGGCCCGACGAGGAGCTGCCCGAGTCGCACGCGATGGCGGACTACCTCGTGGAGCGCGGTTTCCCGGCGGAGGCGGTCGTGCGCGAGGACCGCTCGCGCACGACCGAGGAGAACATGCTGTTCAGCAAGGAGCTGATGGAGGCCGAGCGGCCCGGCTCCTCCTGCGTGATCGTCACCAACAACTTCCACGCGTTCAGAGCCGCCCTGATGGCCCGCAAGGTGGGGGTGGACGGCCAGGTCGTCGGCTCGCCCACCGCCGCCTACTTCTGGCCGTCGGCCACCATCCGCGAGTTCGCCGCGGTCTTCCTCCAGTACAAGGTGGTCAACCTCGGCATCTGCCTGATGCTGATCCTGCTGGGGTGCTTGGTGTGGTGGACGCGCTGACGCACGAGGTGCCTCCTCAGGGCGTGACGATCGGGAAGCCGGAGTCGGGCTTGGTGACGTACGAGAAGAGCCGCCCGAGCAGCGCCTGATCGCCTTCCGCGCCGACCCCGAGCTCCGACGGGCTCTTCCCGGCCAGCAGGCCGAGGAGCTGCGCCTTGCCGAGGGTCAGCGTCAGCCCGGCGGGGGTGCGGGGCTCGGCGACCACCCGGTGGGTGAGGGCGCCGTTGTGCAGGGTCAGCCGCCGCCGCTCGCCCGCGCCGGTCGGGCCGCCCTCGCCGCCGTCGGTCAGGACGAGGTCGATGACCAGGTCGTCGTCCCACGCGCGCGGCCCGTCGATCGCGATGGCGACGGAGTCGATCAGCATGGGGACGGTGAGGGCCATCGCCATCTCGGGGTTGGTCACGTCGACCATGTCGCCCATGACGCCCTCGCGGAGCTCCTGGGCGCCGCGCAGGTAGAAGTTCCGCCAGGTCGCGTTCTCGGCGCCGTACCCGAGTTGTTCGTACACCCCGGCGAGGAGCTGCTTCGCCTCCTCGTTGTCCGGGTCAGCGAAGACCACGTGGTTGAGGAGGGTGGCGGCGAAGCGCGGGTCGCCGTCCTCGACGTACGCGCGGGCCTTGGCGACCGCCTCGACGGGGCCGCCGGCGACCTCCACGTACCGCTGCGCGAGCGCCACCGGCGGGTGCTCCCACAGGTGGGCCGGGTTGCCGTCGTACCAGCCCAGGTAGCGCTGGTAGATCGCCTTGGTGTTGTGGCTGAGCGAGCCGTAGTACCCGCGCGCGTGCCAGGACTTCTCCAGGCCCGGCGGCAGCTCGATCAGCTCGGCGATCTCGACGCCCGTGTGACCGGCGTTGAGCAGCCGGAGCGTCTGGTCGTGCATGTACGCGTAGAGGTCGCGCTGCTCGGACAGGAAGGTCACCACGTTGTCGTGGCCCCAGGTGGGCCAGTGGTGGGAGGCGAAGCCGACGTCGTACCGCCCGTGGAAGTACTCGATGGCCTCGTCGAGGTAGTGCGCCCAGATCCGGGAGTCGCGGACGACGGCGCCGCGCAGGGTGAGCACGTTGTGCATGTTGTGCGTGGCGTTCTCCGCCAGGCACAGGGCGCGGTGGTCGGGGAAGAGGAAGTTCATCTCGGACGGGGCCTCGGTGCCCGGCGTCATCTGGAAGATGATCCGGACGCCGTCGACCGTCTCCTCCTGACCGGTCTCCGTGATGTCCACGGTGGGGGGGATCAGGCTGATGGTGCCGGTGGAGGTGGCCTGGCCGAGACCCACGCCGATCTGCCCCTCCGGGGACTTCGGCAGCCCGACGCCGTACATGAAGCTCGCCCGACGGGTCATCGCGGTGCCCGCGTAGACGTTCTCGCTGACCGCGTGCTCCAGGAAGCCGGCAGGAGCGAGGATCGGCACGCCCTCCTCCGTACCGTGCGGGAGCACACCCCGGACGCCGCCGAAGTGGTCGCCGTGCGAGTGGGTGTAGATCACGCCGGTGACCGGACGGTCGCCGCGGTGCTCCTTGTAGAGCGCGAGGGCGGCGGCGGCCGTCTCGGTGGAGATCAGCGGGTCGATGATGATCACGCCGCGGGTGCCCTCGACGATCGTCATGTTCGAGATGTCGAGGCCGCGCACCTGGTAGATGCCCGCGGTGACCTCGTACAGGCCCTGGCGCGAGCACAGCTGTCCCTGCCGCCACAGGCTCGGGTGGGCGGTGTCCGGGCACTCCGCCTTGAGGAAGTCGTACGCGTCGTTGTCCCAGACCACACGGCCTTCCGCGTTCGTCACGACGCCGGGGACGAGGGCGCCGAGGAAGCCCCGGTCCGCGTTGTCGAAGTCGGTGGTGTCGTCGAAGGAGGGCAGGGTCTCGCTCATGTACCGGGTGCTCCGTTTCCGCGCGTGCGCAAGGTAGCCGTACGCGTCCATCTGAACACCGGGCTACTACGACCGCACTTCGGAGAAGGGGCGGTGCGGCACCTCCGTACCTACCCTGGGAGTAGGCACGGAGGTGACTCATGAGCCGACGCCACCACTTCCACATCGACTACCTGGGGCACTCGATCTCCGCGACGGTCCAGACCGGGCACGCGCCCGTGGTCGAGGTCCTCGTCGACGGCAAGGAGACCGGGTACGCCACGACGAGGGACGACCGGCCCGTCACCGTCGCGATCGAGCTGCCGACCGACCCGCCGACCCCCGTGTCCGTACGGGCGACGCCGGGCCCCGGCGTACCGCGCTGCCTGCTGCTCGCGACGGGGGACGGGGATCCGCAGGTGATGGCGCCGAGGCTGTACTGAACAGAGAGGTCCCGCGGCGGGTCAGATCAGGGACATCCCGATGATCAGGAAGACGACGAACGCGATGGCCCCGGCGACGGCCGCGGTCTTGCGGGGCCGCCGCCGGGACAGCGCGGCGAGCCCGCCGGTGACGTTCCCGACGGCGGACCCGACGGCGGGGGCGGGCTCGCGGCGACGGGAGACGGGAGCGGCCTGAGCAGGAGAGGGAGCGGCAGCCGGGACAGGGGAAGGCGGCGGCTGGTGCCCCGGCGGCCGATGCGTCGGCGGCTGGTGGACCGGCTGCTGATGTGCCGGCGGCCGATGCACGGGCGGCTGCTGAGCCGCCTGGGGCTGGGGATACCCCCGCCACGCTCCGGACGAGAACCAGTCCGCGATCGCCTGCGCCGAGGGCCGCTGCTCCGGCTGCTTGGCGAGCAGACCGAGCAGGTACGCCTCGAAGGCGGGCGGCAGCGCGACCCCCACCTGGCTGGGCGGCACCGGCGGCGTGTCGATGTGCTGGTAGAGCAGGGCGGTGGCCGTGTCGGCGCGGAACGGCGTCTGGCCGGTGAGGAGTTGGTAGAGCACGCAGCCCAGCGAGTACACGTCCGAGGCCGAGGAGGCGGGCTGCCCGAGGGCCCGCTCGGGGGCGAGGTACAGCCCCGTGCCGACGATCTGACCGGTCGTCGTGAGCGCGCCCGAGGGGTCGTCGACGAACCGGGCGATGCCGAAGTCGGCGAGCTTGACGGTGCCCTGGGCGTCGACCAGGAGGTTCCCCGGCTTGATGTCCCGGTGCACGACACCCTGCCGGTGCGCGGCGGCGAGCCCGGCGGCGGCGTGCGCGGCGACCACGGCGACGCGCTCGGCGGGCAGGGCGATCGGGCGGGAGGGGTCGCCGGCGAGGCTGTCGCCGTCGACCAACTCCATGACGAGGAAGAGCTTTCCGTCCCAGGTGCCGAAGTCGAAGACGCCGACGACGTGCGGGTGGCTCAGCCGCGCGGCGGTCTGCGCCTCCAGGCGGAACCGGTCGGCGGCGGACGGGTCCGTGCCGTGACCGAGCATCAGCTTCACGGCGACGGGCCGGCCGAGGACCTCGTCGGTGGCCTGCCACACCTCGCCCATGCCGCCCCGGCCGATACACACATGAAGCCGATATCGGTCCGCGACCAGCACCGGGAGACCACCCTTTCGACGATCGATCAACCAGAAGCAAGGTGACCAGCGTAGAGCCGTCGCCGGGACCCGCTCGCCGCCCGCCCCCTCCAAGGTGAGAGCTGGGTGAACGGAGGGTGTCTTCGGGCGGCTAGCATCACGCCCGGGAGGGCCGTCGAGCGCTCTCGACGATCGTCGGACGGAGTGGGTCGTGGCACGACCGCGTATGGGTGTGGCGGTACTGACGATGGGCACGCGCTCCACCGAGCTGCGGGCCCTGCTGGACGCCGTGGCGCGCCAGGACGAGCCGGCCGCCCGGATCGTCGTCATCGGCAACGGCGTGGGCACCCTCCCCGAGCTTCCCGACGGCGTCCACGGCGTCGAACTGCCGGAGAACCGGGGCGTGTCGGGCGGCCGGAACGTGGCCATCGAGACCCTGCGCGGCTTCGGCGACGTCGACGTGGTCGTGGACCTCGACGACGACGGCCTCCTCGTCGACACGGACGTCTTCCGCCGCCTCGGCGACCTGTACGAGGCGGACCCGGCTCTCGGCGTGGTCTCCTTCCGGATCGCCGACGAGACGGGCGAGACGCAGCGCCGCCACGTCCCGCGCCTGGGCGCCAAGGACCCGATGCGCGGCGGCGAGGTCACGACCTTCCTCGGCGGCGGCCACGGCCTGTCGATGCGGATGCTCGACGAGATCGGCGGCTGGCCGGAGGACTTCTTCTTCACCCACGAGGAGACGGACCTCGCCTGGCGGGCGCTCGACGCGGGCTGGAAGGTCGTGTACGCCCCCGAGCTCCTCCTCCAGCACCCGAAGACCTCGCCGGCCCGGCACTCCGTCTACTACCGGATGACGGCCCGCAACCGCGTCTGGCTGGCCAAGCGGAACCTCCCGGTCCCGCTGGTCCCGGTCTACCTCGCGGTCTGGACGCTCCTGACCCTGGCCCGTACGCGCTCCGCCCCCGGCCTGGCGTCCTGGTGCGCGGGCTTCGCCGAGGGCGTCCGCCGCCCGTGCGGCCCCCGGCGGCCCATGCGCTGGTCGACGGTGGTCCGCATGACCAGGCTGGGCCGCCCGCCCATCATCTGAGGCCGCTCAGGTCCACTGCTCGGACGGCTTGACGCCGGGCAGCGGCTTGCCGACGAGGGCGAGCGGGACGAAGAAGCTGACCTGCCCGATGGCGAGGACGAGCGTGGTGAGCGCCTTCTCGTCGTAGTGCGCGGCGACGCGGGCGTACAACTCGTCGGGGACCCGCTCGCCGTGCGCGGCGGGCAGGAGTACGGCCTCGACGAGCTCCAGGGCGAGGGCCTCGGCCGCGGTGAAGTACGGGGCGTCCCGCCAGGAGGCGACGGCGGTGATCCGCTCCTCCGCCTCGCCGGCCTTCCGCAGGCTCTCGGTGTGCATGACGGTCAGGTACGTGTTCCCGACGATCTGCCCGGCGCGCAGCTGGAGCAGGTCGATCGTGCCCTGCGGTACGGCTCCGTTGCCGACGGCCTTGTAGAGCGCGCCGGCCACGGGGCCGAGCTCGGGGACGAGGCGGAGGGGGTTGGAGAGCCGGGAGGTGGGGACCGAAGCAGCCATGATCATGTCCTCTCAATCACTGGTGAATGCCTTCACCCCTCTGACGGACCGCGAGAGCCGGATGTGACAGCGGACGACGCCAAGGAAATGGCCCGTCCCAGACCAAGATCGCGAACTACGGTGGCCCCATGACACGGGGACCCCACCAGACCGACCTGTCCACGCCCGCCCTGACCGCCGCCGAGGCGCCCAGGCGCCAGGCCCGAAACTCCGCGGCCTTCTGGGCCGCCACCGGCCGGAGCCGGGGCCACGAGGTGATCCGCGAGCGCGGGTTCCTCGCGGTCGAGGGCGGAGAGCGCGCCGGACTGCGCATCCTGATCCAGGAGCCCGACCTCGACGTGGGCGAGCGTGCCGGGCTGAGCTCGCTCGTGCGCCGGGCCGCGGGCCCGGTGAACGTCGAGGACCCCTTCGACGCGACCGACCTGGACCACCTGGGGATGCGCAGCTGGCAGATGCCGGTGATGTTCCGCGGCCCCGGCCCCGCCGCCGCACCGGCACTCGACGTCGCCCGGGCGGAACGCCCCGAGGACCTCGCGGCGGCCGAGCGGATCGTGATCGAGGGCTTCGAGCTGACGGGCTTCGCACCGCACCGCCCCGGCGAACTCTTCCCGGCGGCGCTGGTCGAGGAGCCGGGCGTGGACGTGTTCGTCGCGTCGATCGACGGCGTACCGGCGGGAGCCGGGGTCACGGTGACCGACGAGGGCCTCGCGAGCCACTACTGGGTGGCGACGCCCCCGGCCTTCCGGTCACGCGGAGTGGCCCGCGCGGTCATGCTCGGCTCCCTGGCCCACCTGACGCCCCTGCCGGCCACCCTCACCGCCTCGAAACTGGGCCGCCCGCTCTACGAGTCCCTCGGCTACACGGCCGCGTCCCCCGCAACCTGGTGGTCCCGCCCCCCGGCCGCGAACTGAGCCCGCCGCCCCCTCCGCCCGCACCGCACGAGAAGCGGGCGGAGGGGGCGGGCATCGGCACACAGAAACAGGTGAGGCCGGTACTGGAATCAGTACCGGCCTCACCTGCTGTTACGGCTGTCGGGGTGGCGGGATTTGAACCCACGACCTCTTCGTCCCGAACGAAGCGCGCTGCCAAGCTGCGCTACACCCCGATGTCGCTGCTTTGTTCTTCACGTCGCGGCGACATCGATTACTTTAGCCCACGCGCGCGCTGAGGCGAAATCCGGTTTCGGGAGAGCCGCACCGCAGGTCGGATGCGGTCGAGGCCGACGATGGCGAGACCCAGGGCGTAGAAGGCTGCGCCGAGGACCACCGCGTTGAGGAGGACCTCCCCGTAGCCGAGCTCGGCGACGTCGATGAAGGGGTACGTGTACCGGGTCGGGGCGTCGGGGGAGAGCAGGGCGCCGCGGATCAGGGCGAAGGTGAAGTAGAGGAGCGGGGCCGCGAGCCACTGGGCGGCGTGGCGCCGGCGGAGGGCGCCGGGGAGGGTGAGGAGGAGGAAGTCGAGCGCCACGCCGATCGGGGAGACGGTGTGGAGCAGCTGGTTGGCGACGGCCTTCCCGCCGGTGAGCGCGTCGATCGCGGCCGCCTGGTTGAACTGGCTCGACGGGTTGTCGAGGACCAGGTGGAAGACGAGGCCGACCACCGTGATGCAGAGCAGCGCCCCGCCGGTCCACACCGGAGGCAGCGGAGGACGGCGGGTCCAGGCGCGTACGGCGCTCCAGCCGACGACCACGGCGACCAGGATGTTCGACCAGATCGTGAAGAAGCTCAGGACGACGAGCGGGCTGCCGAGGACGCACTCGATGACGATGCCCGTCGCCGCGCTCAGGGCGATCAGCGCCCGGAACGCCGCCGCGAAGGGGCGCCGGGCGGTGGGTATGACGGCGGAGGCCGGCACGGCCGCGGACCGGGGCTGTGGCTGGGGCGTGATCATCCCCCCACCGTAGGACGTCAGGCGCGCGCCGTCAGCGTGAGCAGCGTGACCTCGGGCGGGCAGGCGAAGCGGACCGGGGTGAACCGGTTGGTGCCGCAGCCGGCCGAGACGTGGAGGTACGAGGTCCGGCCGCCCGCCGTGTGGGTCGACAGGCCCTTCACGCGGTCGGTGTCCAGGTCGCAGTTGGTGACGAGCGCCCCGTAGAAGGGGACGCACAGCTGCCCGCCGTGCGTGTGCCCGGCGAGGACCAGCTCGTACCCGTCCGCCGTGAACGCGTCGAGCGCGCGCAGGTACGGGGCGTGGACGACGCCCACCGTGAAGTCGGCCGACGCGTCGGGGCCGCCGGCGACCCGCTCGTACCGGTCGCGCTTGATGTGCGGGTCGTCGAGGCCGGTGAAGGCGATCTCCGCGTCGGGCAGCTTGAGGCGCCCGCGCGTGTTCGTGAGGTTGACCCAGCCGGCCGCGTCGAAGGCGTCCCGCATGCCCTCCCACGGGTTGTGGACGGCGCCGACGACCGGCTTGTTGCCGTTGAGCCCGTGCCGGCCCTGGACCTTCTCCAGGAGGTAGCGGGCGGGGTTGCGGAGCCGCGGGCCGTAGTAGTCGTTGGAGCCGAAGACGTACACGCCCGGGAACTCCATCAGCGGGCCGAGCGCGTCCAGGACCTCCGGTACCGCCTCCGTGTCGGAGAGGTTGTCGCCGGTGTTGACGACGAAGTCCGGGCGCAGGCCCGCGAGGGACTGGAGCCACTTCCGCTTCTTGCCCTGGCCGCCGACCATGTGGATGTCGGAGACCTGAAGGACCCGCAGGTCGCGCATGCCGCGCGGGAGGACCGGAACGGTCACCCGGCGCAGCCGGAAGGAGCGGGCCTCGATTCCGGCCGCGTAGACGATTCCGGCCGCTGCCGTGGCCGTGAGGCCTGCCGTGACCTTCAGGGGGATCCCGTACCGTGCGCGCATCCCCCCATCGTCGCAGACCCACGGAGGGTAAATGCGCGGGCGGGCGGGGCGGGGCACCTGCCACACTTGTCCCCATGACCACGCTCAAGGAGAAGCTCCAGGCCGACCTCAACACCGCGATCAGGGAGCGCGACGAACTCCGCTCCTCGACCCTGCGGCTGACCATCACCGCGATCCAGAAGGAGGAGGTCGCGGGCAAGACGAAGCGCGAACTCTCCGACGACGAGGTGCAGAAGGTGATCGCCAAGGAGGCGAAGAAGCGCCGCGAGGCCGCGGACGCCTTCGCCCAGGGCGGCCGGCACGAGTCGGCGGAGCGCGAGAAGGCGGAGGGCGTCCTCCTGGACGCGTACCTGCCGAAGCAGCTCAGCGACGAGGAGCTCGACGGGATCGTCGCGGCGGCCGTCGAGGAGGCGAAGGCGGCGGGCGCCGAGGGGCCGCGGGCCATGGGCGCCGTCATGAAGATCGTGAACCCGAAGGTGGCCGGCCAGGCCGACGGCGGGCGTGTCGCCGCCTCCGTGAAGAAGCTGCTCGCGGGCTGACCCGGAGAAGGACAGCGGAAAGGGCGCCCCACCGTTCGGTGGGGCGCCCTTCTCGTGTGCGTTCCGTCAGCGGTTTCCGCCGCGGGGCTTGCCGTGCCCGCCGCCGAGCAGGTCCGGCGGGAGCGTGATCCCGCCGATCGGGTCGGCGTCGGCCGGGGGCTTCGTGTCGCCCGGCTTGTCGTCGCCCCGCTTGCCCGGCTTGTCGTCGCCCTTGTCCTTCGGCTTCTCCTTGGGCTTCGCCCGCGGTACGGGGACGGTGTTGAAGCCCGGAGTCTCGGAGGCGTCGAGGGCGCCGGTCATCGCGATCCGCCAGATGGGGCCGGGGAGGCAGCCACCGCAGACCTTGTCGTAGTACTCGCCACCGATGGTGAGGTCGTACATCGACTTCTTCTCGCCGACGTCGTCACCGACCCAGACGGCGGTGGAGAGGTTCGGGGTGTAGCCGACGAACCAGGCGTCCTTGCGGTCGTTGGTCGTACCGGTCTTGCCCGCGTTGTCGCGGTCGCTGAGGCCGGCCCGGGTACCGGTGCCGTCCTCGACGACGCCCTTCAGCATCTGGTTGATCACGTCGGCCGTGCGGTCGCTCATCGCCCGCGAGCACTTGGTCTGCGGCACGTTCAGCTTGTCGCCGTTGGCCGCCTTGATCGACTCGATGGCGACCGGCGTGCAGTACACGCCCCGGTTGGCGAAGGTCGCGTAGGCGGAGGCCATGTCGAGCGGGGTGCTCTCGACGGCGCCGAGCGTGACGGAGGGGCTCTGCTTGATGGGCTTGCCCAGCTCGCGCTCGTAGCCGACGTTCTTTGCCATCGTCAGCGTCTCGCACAGGCCGGCCATCTGCTCCAGCTTGGCGAAGTACGTGTTGATGGACTTCCCGAGGGCACTCGTCATGTCGTACATGCCCTTTTCCGACTCGAGCTCGTTTCCGATCTCCCAGTCGGCGTACCCGGCGGGCTTCCCGTCGCAGCGGGTGTAGTCCTCCTCCGGGATGGTGATCTTCCACGGCGTGTCGAAGCTCTGCGCCGGGCTGATGCCCTTCTCCAGAGCCGCCGCGGCCGTGATCGGCTTGAAGGTCGAGCCGACCTGGAAGCCGTACGTCGTGCCGCCCATCCTGCTGCCGACGGCGAGGTTGAGCGTGGTCTGGTGCTGCTTCTGGTCCAGGCCGTACGGGCGGGACTGACCCATCGACAGGATGCGGCCGGTCTTCGGCTGGACCTGCACGACGGAGGCGGCGACCGGGTCGTCCTTGTTGATCTTCGCGACGGCGGCCTCGTTGGCGGCGGCCTGGGCGCGCGGGTCGAGCGTGGTCCTGATGGTGAGACCACCGAGGTTCCACAGCTTCGTGCGCTCCTCGGCCGTCTTGCCGAAGACCGGGTCGCTGAGGATCGTCTTGCGGACGTAGTCGCAGAAGAAGCCGGCGCCGTCGACGGCGGTGATGCAGCCGTTCTTCGGCGTCTTGACCTTCAGCTTCAGCGGCGCGGCCTTCGCCTTGTCGGCCTCCGCCTGGCTGATGTCCTTCACGTCGGCCATCCGCTGGAGGACCACGTTGCGGCGCTTGGTGGCTTCCTGGATGTCGTTGATGGGGTCGTAACGGCTCGGGGACTGCACGAGCCCGGCCATCATCGCGGCCTCGCCGAGGCTCAGGTCGGCGGCGTGCTTGGAGAAGTACCGCTGGGACGCGGCCTCGATGCCGTACGCCTGCTGCCCGAAGAACGTGATGTTGAGGTAGTTCTCCAGGATCTTCTTCTTGCCCAGCTCCTCCTCGACCTGGATCGCGTACTTCAGCTCGCGGACCTTGCGGCCGATGGTCTGCTGGGTGGCCTGCGCGACCTTCTCCGGGTCGTCGCCCGCCTCCTCGACGAAGACGTTCTTCACGTACTGCTGGGTCAGCGTGGACGCGCCCTCGGAGACTCCGCCGGACTGCGCGTTCTTGTTGATCGCGCGCAGCACGCCCTTGAGGTCGATCGCCCCGTGCTCGTAGAAGCGGCCGTCCTCGATCGCGACGATCGCCTTCTGCATGTACGGGGAGATCTTCTCCAGCGGGACGACCTTCCGGTCCCGGGAGTACACCGTGGCGATCAGTCCGCCCTCGGCGTCGAGAATCGTGGTGCGCTGACTCAGCGGCGGTGTCTTCAGATTGGAGGGGATCTCGTCGAACCCTTCCACCGTGCCCTTGGCGGCCAGTCCGAGCGCACCGGCCGCGGGCAGGGCGATACCCGCCAGCACGGCTCCGGAGAGCACACTGACACCGAGGAACTTGGCGGCCTGCTGGGTCCCGGTCAGACCACCGCCCGAGCGCTTCTTTGGCATGGGGGCAGCCTAATCCGTAGTTATGAGCGATCCGCAGGAGCAGGGGCTTCTCGGAGCGTTCGAGTACCAGACCGTGACATCCAGGTGCAGTCGGGCCGTCAAGGCCTCAACGTAGATCGGTTCGCGGTCTGGTGCGAGTGGTGGCGGTCACGTGGGCGCCGGGCGGATGCCTTCGCCAGACCGGACCGTGATGTCTCGATGCAGAGCGGCGACGCTCGGCGTCTCCGTGGCCGCCACCACCATCGAGGAGTGTTGGCGTATGTCGGTGCTGGACGGATGCCTTATGCACGCCGGGCCTTGAGGCCTCCTACCAGAGCGGCGGCGTCCAGGGCCGTCATGCGTCAACACCTGCCGACTTGATCATTCGTTGCTGTTGGTGGTGCGAGCCCACCGCACGGTGACCTCTCGATATGCCCGAGCCGTCTGAGCTCTCGTATAGACCGAGGCCCGTGGGATGCGCTGGTGCCACGAACGGCTAGTGAGGTGGCGGCCCGACCGCAACGCGGTCGAGGCCTGGGATTAGGTCGCTGCGTGGCCCGCATGCGCTCGTGACCAGCGCAAATACCGAACTCTGGGGAGGGAATCTTGATCTACTGCGGAATCGACTGGGCGGAACGCACCCACGACGTCGCCCTGGTCGACGACACCGGCCAGCTGCTCGCCAAGCGCCACATCAGCGACGACGCGGCCGGCTACAAAGTCCTGCTGGAACTGCTCGCCGAGTACGGCGACACCGCCGAGAACCCGATCCCGGTCGCGATCGAGACCTCCCGCGGCCTGCTCGTCGCGGTGCTGCGGACCGGCACGCGGAAGGTGTTCGCGATCAACCCGATGGCCGCCGCCCGCTACCGCGACCGACACAGCGTCTCGCGCAAGAAATCCGACCCAGGCGACGCCCTGGTCCTGGCTAACATCCTCCGAACCGACATGCACGCCCACCGGCCCCTGCCCGACGACTCCGACCTCGGCCGCGCAATCGCCGTCCTGGCCCGCGCTCAGCAGGACTCTCTGTGGAACCGGCAACAGCTCGCCAACCAGCTCCGTTCCCTGCTGCGCGAGTACTACCCCGCCGCCCTGGCCGCCTTCGCCGCCTGGGCCAACGGCCTGTGCAGGCCCGAGGCCCGTGAACTCCTCAAGACCGCCCCGACCCCCACGCGGGCTGCACGGCTGACCCGCACCCAGATCCAGGCCGCGCTCAAGCGCGCCGGCCGCCAGCGCGGCATCGAAGCCGAGGCCGACCGCCTCCGCGAAGTCTTCCGCGCCGAGTGGGCCCACCAGCCGCCACTGGTCGAGGAGGCGCTCGGCAAGCAGATGCTCGCCCTCCTCATCCAGCTGGATGCCGCCTGCACCGCCGCCGACCAGCTCGCCGAAGCGGTCGAAGAGGCATTCCCGCAGCACCCCGACGCCGAGATCCTGCTGAGCTTCCCCGGCCTCGGCATCCAGCTCGCCGCCCGCGTCCTGGCCGAGATCGGCGACGACCGCACCCGCTTCGCCGACGCCCGCGGCCTCAAGGCCTACGCCGGCTCCTCACCCATCACCCGCGCCTCCGGCAAGAAGTCCGCCATCACCAGACGCTGGGTGAAGAACGACCGGCTCAACCACTCCGGCTACCTCTGGGCGTTCGCCGCCCTGCGGCATTCGCCCGGGGCTGGCACCCACTACCGGCGTCGCCGCGAGGCCGGGGACTGGCACGCCGCCGCCCAGCGCAATCTCTTCAACCGCATGATCGGACAGCTCTACCACTGCCTGAAGCCGGGCAGGACCTACGACGAGTCGCTCGCCTTCGGGGCCCCTCCCACCGAGGCCGCTGTCACCGCAGCTTGATCCGGTCAGCGGGGAGCGAGGCAGGCCTCAAGGGCGGCTCGCTGTTGGGGTGGCAGGTGGTCGCCCAGCGGGACTTTGCGAGAGCTGTAATCGCCCTCGCAGAGCCAGCTCCGCTCGTCATCGTCGAACCACCACTCCTCGGCGCCCCACATGGGGTGCTCCTGAAGCAGCTGTCTGGCCAACCCCTCGCTCGCCGCTGGCGCACCCTGAGCGACCAGAGCCTCGACCACCGCCGTCACGGCCTCCTCCGAAACCGCTGCGTCGCCGAGAACAGGCAGAAGAAGGAGGAGACGGGCGTGAGGGTCGGTGACGCATGCCGCACCCGGTGGTGCCTCCAGCAGGGCGGCGAGCTCGGGCCAGCACAGCCCGGGGCCGATGCGGTCCTGATCGTCGCTGGCCAGGACGAGGTCCTGGCTCCAGTCGGCATGCGTGAGGAAGTAGTCCGTGGTCGTGAACTCCTCGCCGCTGTTGAAGTGCACGACGATCGCGAAGCCGCCGGCCAGCGGCACCGTGAACATGGGCCATGCCGACGGGTCGTGGAGCGTGTCCAGCACGGCCTCCGCGTCGCCCGCGTCCGATCCGAAGGCCTCCGGCGCGAACCCCTCGGCCAGGTCCGCCAAGTACGCAGGCCAGAAGCCCGGCTCATCCAGGAGCGGGTGCCCGTCCACGACGGGCGACGAGGAGTACCAGTGCCGTGCCATCACCATGCCGGGATTCTCTCCAAGCCCGGTCGGGGCTGTTCGAAGACCCCGGCCCTCAGAGCCGTCCGGCTTGACGGCATAGCAACGTGAGGTGTCTACGTTCTCATTCGCCGGACACGCGTATATGCCTTGGCCTAAGCTGCTCACAACTGTCACAGCAGTGTGGTCTCGCATCAAGACCCGTGCGTGACATCGGCATGAATTCCCGTGACCCCGAAACACGGGAAGCTCGTGTCCGTTTCCGAATCATGCGTCACTCGATGCCCGGAGTAGGGCCGACGAGGAAGGGCATATCCGCGAGCTATGTCCTTTATCACGCACATGTCCTTCGATCACTCCCCTGGGTGATCTGACGCGTACGCATAGTCCGTTCGGGCCATTCAAGATTGGGCCCGAAGGGGGTGTTGCGCTGTGCCCGCCTTCCGTAACGTCCCAACTGGCAGCGGTGAATATGCCGCTACCGCCGTGGGGGAGCCTCGATTCGGGAGAGGACGGCGCCGGTATGGGCTGGGTAGCTGACTGGAGTGCGCAGGCGGCCTGCCGCACTACCGATCCGGATGAACTTTTCGTGCAGGGAGCGGCGCAGAACAGGGCCAAGGCGGTGTGTACCGGATGCCCGGTGCGGACCGAGTGCCTGGCGGACGCCCTCGACAACCGCGTGGAGTTCGGCGTGTGGGGCGGCATGACGGAGCGCGAGCGCCGCGCCCTGCTGCGCCGCCGGCCGACCGTCACCTCGTGGCGTCGGCTCCTGGAGACCGCGCGCACCGAGTACGAGCGCGGCGCGGGCCTGCTGCCCGTCGCGATCGACGACGACGCGACGTACGAGGCATACGCGGCGGTCGGCTAGTCGCGGTCGGGCCGGACGCAGCCGGGTCAGACGCGACGCGCGCGACCGGCCGTGAGCCGGTCGCCTATGGCCCGCAGCCCGGCGAGGTCGTGCACATCGCCGGGCAGGGCGGCCACCTCGACGACCGCCACCTCGGGGTGGCGCGCGGTGAAACCGTCCCGCGTGCGCTGCTCACGCGCCAACACCCGCATGCGCTCGGCATGCAGGCGGAGGAGTCCGGCGGTGAGATGTCGTACGTCTTGTGCTGCTTCTTGCTCTTCGGCTGTGGGGGCAGCCTCGGGCGCGGAAGATGCGGAGTGCGCGGAAGATCCGGAAAGTGCGGCGGCGGTGGCGAGGTCGGAGTCCCGACCTGAGTCGCGGACAGTCTTCCCGCCCCCCGGATCCGTCATGCGCCCCGCCTCAAGATTTTCCGCGGCGGCCCGCGCCCGCTCGGCCGACAGGCCGGCCGCTTCGCTGCCGTGGACACGGTTGAGGACGAGACCCGCCAGGGGCATCCCCTCGGCGGCGAGCCGCTCCACGAAGTACGCGGCCTCGCGCAGCGCGTCGGGCTCCGGCGTGGCGACGACGAGGAAGGCCGTGCCCGGCGCCTGGAGCAGCCGGTACGTGGCGTCGGCGCGGGTGCGGAACCCGCCGAACATCGTGTCCATCGCCGCCACGAAGGTCTGGACGTCCTTGAGGAACTGACCGCCCAGCAGCTTTCCGAGCGTCCCCGTCATCATCGACATGCCGACGTTGAGGAACTTCATCCCGGCCCGGCCGCCCGCCTTCGCCGGGGCCATGAGCAGCTTGATGAGCTTCCCGTCGAGGAACGAACCGAGCCGCTTCGGCGCGTCGAGGAAGTCCAGGGCGGAGCGGGACGGGGGAGTGTCGACGACGATCAGGTCCCACTCGTCGCGCGCCCTGAGCTGGCCCAGCTTCTCCATCGCCATGTACTCCTGCGTACCGGCGAAACCGGCCGACAGGGACTGGTAGAAGGGGTTCTCCAGGATCGCCCGGGCCCGCTCGGCGTCCGCGTGCGCCTCGACGATCTCGTCGAAGGTCCGCTTCATGTCGAGCATCATGGCGTGCAGTTCGCCGCCGTCGGATCCCTTGATCCCGTCCACCTTGCGGGGCGTGTTGTCGAGCGAGTCGATGCCCATCGACTGGGCGAGCCGGCGCGCCGGGTCGATGGTCAGCACGACCACCCGCCGCCCGCGCTCCGCCGCCCGCACGCCCAGCGCCGCCGCCGTGGTCGTCTTGCCGACGCCCCCGGAGCCGCAGCAGACGATGATGCGGGTGCCCCGGTCGTCGAGGAGCGCGTCGAGATCGAGGTCGAGGCCTGGCACGGGAGTGCCCGGCGCCGTGTCGGCGTCGTCCGTCACTTGCTGCGTCACGCCTCGCCCACCCCTTGCTTCCGCAGTTCCTTCGCCAGCCGGTAGATCCCCGCGATGTCCCCGCCGTCCCCCAGGTAGGGCAGCTCGTACGACGGGACGCCGATGCCCGCCAGGACCGCCCGCTGCTCCCGCTCCAGCTCCACCCGCCGGGCGTGCTCGGCCGCCTGGCCGAGGAGCGGGTCGACGAGCAGGGCGGCGTCCGCCAGGCCGACGGAGGCCAGGCTCCGCGCGACCGCGTCCCGGTGGTCGCCGGAGGCGGCCCGTACCGCCTCCTCGTCGAGGACGTGCGGGCGGACCATGTTCACCACGACCCGTCCCACCGGCAGTTCGGCGGCGCGGAGCTCCGCGATGCCGTCCGCCGTCTCCTGGACCGGCATCTCCTCCAGGAGCGTCACCAGGTGGACCGCCGTCTCGGGGGACTTGAGGACCCGCATGACGGCCTGTGCCTGGTGGTGTATCGGGCCGATCCTGGCCAGGCCCGCCACCTCGTCGTTGACGTTGAGGAAGCGGGTGATGCGGCCCGTGGGCGGCGCGTCCATGATCACGTGGTCGTAGGTGTGGCCGCCGTGCTTCTCCCGGCGCCGCACCGCCTCGCACGCCTTGCCGGTCAGCAGGACGTCACGGACCCCCGGGGCGATCGTCGTCGCGAAGTCGATCGCGCCGAGTTTCTTCAGGGCCCGTCCCGCGCTGCCCAGTTTGTAGAACATCTGGAGGTAGTCGAGGAGTGCGCGCTCGGCGTCGATCGCCAGCGCGTACACCTCGCCGCCGCCCGGTGCGACGGCGATCTTGCGCTCCTCGTACGGCAACGCCTCCGTCTCGAAGAGCTGTGCGATGCCCTGTCTGCCTTCGACCTCGACGAGGAGCGTCCGCTTCCCCTCCGTCGCGAGGGCGAGGGCGAGGGCGGCGGCGACCGTCGTCTTACCGGTACCGCCCTTGCCACTGACGACCTGGAGCCTGCTCACGTTGTCGAGCCTAACCACTGGCGGCGTCCGGCAATCAGCAGGCCGCCCCGGAGAAGCTCCCTAGGGGAAGCCTCGGGGACGGCCTCGAGGAGCGACCTCGGCCACAGCGGATACAGTCGGTCCCATGACCAAGTGGGAGTACGTCACGGTGCCGCTTCTGGTGCACGCGACGAAGCAGATTCTGGACACCTGGGGCGAGGACGGCTGGGAGCTCGTCCAGGTCGTGCCCGGGCCGAACCCCGAGCAGCTCGTGGCCTACCTGAAGCGGGCCAAGTCGTGAGCGGGGCCGTGGAGGCGAAGCTCGCCGAACTCGGACTGACCCTGCCCGACGTCGTGCCGCCGCTGGCCTCGTACCAGCCGGCCGTGCAGTCCGGCGTGTACGTCTACACCTCGGGCCAGCTCCCGATGGTGGACGGCCAGCTTCCGACGACCGGCAAGGTCGGCGCCGAGGTCACCGCGGAGGAGGCCAAGGAGCTCGCCGCCCGCTGCGCGCTGAACGCGCTCGCGGCCGTGAAGTCCGTCGCCGGTGACCTGGACCGCATCAAGCGCGTCGTGAAGGTCGTGGGCTTCGTCGCCTCCGCCTCCGACTTCACCGGCCAGCCCGCCGTCATCAACGGCGCCAGCGAGCTGCTCGGCGCCGTCCTCGGCGACAAGGGCGTGCACGCGCGCAGCGCCGTCGGCGTGGCCGTGCTGCCGCTCGACGCGCCGGTCGAGGTCGAGGTCCAGGTCGAGCTGACCGAGGCCTGAGCCCGGCACAGCCCGTACGCGCACGCGTGGAGCCGGTTCTCCCCTCCCGGGAGGATCGGCTCTCGTGCATTCCGGTGCTTGCGCATAGCATCCGCCCATGTCGAAGCAGACGAACGGCCAGTGGTACCCGCCGGAGTGGCCCGACCGGATCCGCGCCCTCGCCGCCGGCGAGCTCACCCCCGTGAGCCCCCGGCGCGCCGCCACCGTCCTCCTCCTGCGGGACGGGGCCGCCGGGCCCGACGTCCACATGCTGCGCCGCCGCACCTCCATGGCCTTCGCGGGCGGCGCGTACGCCTACCCCGGCGGCGGCGTCGATCCGCGCGACGAGCAGCCGGTGCGCTGGGCCGGCCCGTCCCTGGAGAGCTGGGCGGAGCGGCTCGGCCTCGACGACCCCGCCCAGGCCCAGGCCGTGGTCTGCGCCGCCGTGCGGGAGACCTTCGAGGAGGCGGGCGTCCTGCTCGCCGGGGAGGCCGCGGACACCGTGGTCGGCGACACCACCGGCGAGGACTGGGAGCGGGACCGCGAGGCGCTCGTCGCCCGCGAGCTGTCCTTCGCCGACTTCCTCGACCGCCGCGGGCTCGTCCTGCGCTCCGACCTGCTCGGCGCGTGGGCCCGCTGGATCACCCCCGAGTTCGAGCAGCGGCGGTACGACACCTGGTTCTTCGTGGCCGCCCTCCCGGCGGGCCAGCGCACCCGGGACGTGTCGGGCGAGGCGGACCGCACGGTCTGGATCCGCCCGGCCGAGGCCGCCGCGGGCTACGACCGGGGCGAGCTGACGATGATGCCGCCGACGATCTCGACGCTGCGGACCCTGGAGCCGTACGGCACGGCCGCCGAGGTGCTCGCGGCGGCGCGGGACCAGGACATGGCCCCCGTACTGGCGCAGGCGCGACTGGAGGGCGACGAACTGGTGCTCAGCTGGCCCGGGCACGAGGAGTTCACCAAGATCATCTCGATCGGGACGGGGCTCGGGGGCGGACGATGAGCGACGCAGCCGCCCTCCCCGGCCAGCCGCGCGGAACCGTCTCCTCCGGGCCCGCGACCGCCCGCGCCGTGAACGTCCTGGCGCCGAACCCCTCCGCGATGACGCTCGACGGCACCAACACCTGGCTGCTCTCCGAGCCCGGCTCCGACCTCGCCGTCGTCGTCGACCCCGGGCCGCTCGACGAGGGCCACCTGCGGCAGGTGGTCGACACCGCCGAGCGGCTGGGCAAGCGGGTCGCGCTGACCCTGCTGACCCACGGTCACCCGGACCATGCCGAGGGCGCCGGCCGCTTCGCCGAGCTGACGAGGACGGCCGTACGGGCCCTGGACCCGGCGCTCCGCCTCGGTGACGAGGGGCTCGGCGCGGGGGACGTACTGGCGGTCGGCGGCCTGGAGCTGCGGGTCGTCCCGACGCCCGGCCACACCTCCGACTCGCTCTCCTTCCACCTGCCGGCCGACCGGGCGGTGCTGACCGGCGACACGATCCTGGGGCGCGGGACGACGATGGTCGCGCACCCGGACGGGCGGCTCGGCGAGTACCTGGACTCGCTGCGGCGGCTGCGCTCGCTCACGGTCGACGACGGCGTGCACACGGTCCTGCCGGGGCACGGGCCGGTCCTGGAGGACGCCCAGGGGGCCGTGGAGTTCTACCTCGCCCACCGCGCGAGCCGCCTGGCGCAGGTCGAGACGGCGGTCGCGGCCGGCTACCGGACGGCGTCCGAGGTCGTCGCGCACGTGTACGCGGACGTGGACCGCTCCCTGTGGCCGGCGGCCGAGCTGTCCGTACGGGCGCAGCTGGAGTACCTGCGGGAGCGCGGCCTGGCCTGACGGTGGGTCGGCCTGATGGTGGGTCGGCTTACCGGAATCATCAAGTCCATTTATCCGACCCCGGGAACCTCGGGGTCTTCCCCGATGTCTTACGCTCCGCCTACATCCGGCCATAGCTCTCCATCGGGGGAATCCGTGTTCTTCATAGCCATCCTGCTGGTGATCGCCGCAGTGGTGCTCTTCTTCGTCGGTCGCGCCACCGGCTCCAAGGGCCTGAGGTTCGGCGCCCTCGGCGCGGCGCTCGCCGGCCTGTTCTCGCTGGTCGCGAGCATGACGTACGTGATCAGCGCGTACGAGGTCGGCGTGCCGGTCGCCTTCGGCAAGGTGGGCTCGCCGATGACCTCGGGCATGCACGTGAAGTCCCCGTTCACCGACGTCACGACCTTCTCGACCCGCCCGGTCGACCTCAACCTCTCCGACAAGGACGTGGTCGAGGTCCGCTCCTCGCAGGGCGGTGTCATGTACGCCGAGGTGACGGTGAAGTGGGCCGTCGTCCCGTCGAAGTCCGTCGAGCTCTACAAGCTCGCGGGCAGCGAGGACGCCATCCAGCAGCGGCTCGTCTTCCCCGACAGCCGGGAGATCGTTCGGAACGTCTTCGCCCGCTACACGAGCGAGCAGGGGTACGCCTCCGACCGCGAGGAGATCAACGCCGAGATCGGCGCCCTGATCAAGCAGCGCCTGGCCCCGCGCGGCATCGACGTCACCACGGTCAACCTGCGGAACGTGAAGCCCTCGGAGGCCCTCCAGGGCCAGATCGACCGCAAGATCCAGCAGCAGCAGGCCACCGAGCGGGCCACCGAGGCCTCCCGTACGGCCAAGGCGGAGGCCGACCGGCGTCGCATCGAGGCGGAGGGCATCGCCCGCGCCAACAAGATCCTCAACGACTCGCTGACCGACAAGGTCCTCATGAACCAGTGCATCGACGCGTTCAAGGAGGCCGCCGCGAAGAACCCGGTCTACGCGGTGCCCTGCGGGAACTCCGGCTCCGCCCCCGTGATCGTGGACGGCACGAAGCGCTGACCCCGGAGGCGTGGGTACGCGAAAGGCCGCCCGGGTCCATCGGACCGGGCGGCCTTTCCCGTACGCCCCAGGGGGTACGGAGGAGGTACTAGCGCGAGCGCTTCGCGAGGCGCTCCACGTCGAGGAGGATCACCGCGCGGGCCTCCAGACGCAGCCAGCCGCGCTGGGCGAAGTCGGCGAGCGCCTTGTTGACCGTCTCGCGGGAGGCGCCGACCAGCTGGGCCAGCTCTTCCTGGGTGAGGTCGTGGACGACGTGGATGCCCTCCTCCGACTGCACGCCGAAGCGGCGCGACAGGTCGAGGAGCGCGCGGGCGACACGGCCCGGGACGTCGGAGAAGACCAGGTCGGACATCTGGTCGTTGGTCTTGCGGAGGCGGCGGGCGACGGCGCGGAGCAGCGCGGTGGCCACCTCGGGGCGGGCGTTCAGCCAGGGCTGGAGGTCGCCGTGGCCGAGGCCGAGCAGCTTGACCTCGGTCAGCGCCGTCGCGGTCGCGGTGCGCGGGCCCGGGTCGAAGAGGGACAGCTCGCCGATGAGCTCGCCGGGGCCGAGGACCGCCAGCATGTTCTCGCGGCCGTCGGGGGAGGTGCGGTGCAGCTTCACCTTGCCTTCGGTGACCACGTACAGGCGGTCACCGGGGTCGCCCTCGTGGAACAGCGCGTCGCCACGGGCGAGCGTCGCCTCACTCATCGAGGCGCGCAGCTCGGCGGCCTGCTCGTCATCGAGCGCCGCGAAGAGCGGGGCGCGCCGCAGAACGTCGTCCACGAGTTCTCTCCATACTGTCGACCTGCTCAAAGGACCTGAGTCCCATGATGCCGGACGCACAAAACAGTGCGATCAATCACAACAAGTTTGACGCACTTGGCTACCGGTGCGTACGGCAGGGGCCCGATTGGGGCCCCCTCGGCCATGCCTGAGGCGGATGTCACCGGTGGCCCCTAGGCTGACCGGGTGTCCAACTCGCCGGTGAGAGCACAGGCCAAGGGGGTCGGAAGAGTGCCGGAAGAAGCTGATTCCGCTGTGGGCGAACACGGCGTGTCGAAACGGGTGAAAGCGACAAATCGGAAGCCGAAGGCGGTTTCGAAGGTGTCGGCGAAGGCTCCCGCGAAGGCGTCGGCGAAGGCCTCTCCGAAGCCGACCGCGAGCCCGGCCGCGAAGCCGACCGCGAAGACGCCGAAGCCCGAGTCGCGGCTCGCCATGGTCCGGCGGGCGCGCAAGATCAACCGCGAGCTCGCCGAGGTCTACCCGTACGCCCATCCGGAGCTCGACTTCCGGAACCCCTTCGAGCTGCTCGTGGCGACCGTCCTCTCCGCGCAGACCACCGACCTGCGGGTGAACCAGACCACCCCGGCCCTCTTCGCGGCGTACCCGACCCCCGAGGACCTCGCGGCGGCCGTCCCCGAGGAGGTCGAGGAGATCATCCGCCCGACCGGCTTCTTCCGGGCCAAGACCAAGTCGATCATGGGCCTCGCCGCGGCCCTCAGGGACGACTTCGGCGGGGAGGTCCCCGGCCGCCTGGAGGACCTGGTCAAGCTGCCCGGCGTGGGCCGCAAGACCGCGTTCGTCGTCCTCGGGAACGCCTTCGGGGTCCCCGGCATCACCGTCGACACCCACTTCATGCGCCTGGTCAGGCGCTGGAAGTGGACCGAGCAGGAGGACCCGGTCAAGATCGAGGCCGAGATCGCCGAGATCTTCCCGAAGAGCGAGTGGACGATGCTCTCGCACCGGGTGATCTTCCACGGCCGCCGGATCTGCCACGCCCGCAAGCCCGCCTGCGGCGCCTGCCCGATCACCCACCTCTGCCCGTCGTACGGCGAGGGCGAGACGGACCCGGAGAAGGCGAAGAAGCTCCTGAAGTACGAGAAGGGCGGCTTCCCCGGCCAGCGTCTCAACCCGCCGCCGGGCTACCCGGGCCGCCCGGCACCGCCGCTCGGGGCGAGCGGCTGAGCCCTCCGGCCGCTGAGCACTCAGGCCTTCGGGCCTTCCGGCTTTCGGGCCTTCCGGCCTCGGGAGCCCTCCGGCTTTCGGCCTTCCGGCCTCGGGAGCCCTCCGGCCCTCGCGCCCTCGACCGCGTCCAGGGAACGAACCGGTCCACCGATCGCGTTGGGAAACACGGGGTGTCTATGACGCGCACTGACGAAGACCTTGATCACGGAAACGGCGGCGGTCTCCTCGACCGCTCCGGTCTGCCCGACTGGCTCGCGCCCGTCGACCGGGCCGCCCGCACGGTCGCGCCCGAGCAGCTGAGCCGCTTCCTGCCGCCCGCGAGCGGCGCGGGCCGCCAGTCCGCCGTCCTCGTCCTCTTCGGCGCGGGGGAGCGCGGTCCCGAGCTGCTCCTCATGGAGCGCGCGGGCAGCCTCCGCTCGCACGCGGGACAGCCCTCCTTCCCCGGCGGCGCCCTCGACCCCGAGGACGGCGACCCGGCGGACGGCGGTCTGCTGCGCGCCGCCCTCCGCGAGGCCGAGGAGGAGACCGGGCTCGACCCGTCCGGCGTCCAGATCTTCGGCGTCCTGCCCCGGCTCTACATCCCGGTCAGCGGCTTCGTCGTCACCCCGGTCCTCGGCTGGTGGCGCGCCCCCAGCCCGGTCGGGGTCGTCGACCCCGCCGAGACCGCCCGTGTCTTCACGGTCCCCGTGGCGGATCTCACGGATCCGGCGAACCGTGCGATGGCGGTCCATCCGAGCGGTCACGCGGGCCCCGCGTTCCTCGTCGCGTCCGCTCTGGTCTGGGGTTTCACGGCCGGTGTGATTGACAGACTTCTGCACTTCGCGGGTTGGGAGCGCCCGTGGGACCGGGGCAAGCAGGTCCCACTCGACTGGCGGTCATGACAGGCTGACCCTTCGGGGCGAACGAGGCGACGGAACGAATCTGCGAGGCTAACCACGGTGAACGTGCTGGACATCCTGCTGCTGCTCGCCGCCGTGTGGTTCGCCGTCATCGGGTATCGCCAGGGATTCGTGGTCGGCATCCTGTCGGTGATCGGCTTCCTCGGCGGCGGGCTCGCGGCCGTGCTGCTGCTCCCGATCCTCTGGGACCAGCTGACCGACCACAGCGAGGTCTCGACCACGGCGACGATCATCTTCGTGATGATCGTCATCGTCGCCGCCTCCGTCGGACAGGCCTGCACCACGCACCTCGGCAACAAGCTCCGCCGGCACATCACCCGCTCGCCCGCCCGCGCCCTGGACGCCACCGGCGGCGCCCTGGTGAACGTCGTGGCGATGCTGCTCGTCGCCTGGCTGATCGGCTCCGCCCTCGCCCGTACGTCCCTGCCCACCCTGGGCAAGGAGGTGCGGAACTCCAAGGTGCTCCTCGGCGTGGAGCAGGTGATGCCGGATCAGGCCTCACGCTGGTTCGGCGACTTCAGCTCCACCCTGGCCCGCAGCGGCTTCCCGCCGGTCTTCAGCCCCTTCGCCAACGAGCCGATCACGCAGGTCCTGCCGCCCGACCCGAAGCTCGCCGACAGCCCGGTCGCCGACCTCGCGCAGCGCTCCATCGTGAAGGTCGTCGGCACGGCGCAGAGCTGCGGCAAGGTCCTCGAAGGCACCGGCTTCGTCTTCTCGGACCGCAGGGTCATGACCAACGCCCACGTCGTCGGCGGGGTCGACGAGCCGACCGTCCAGATAGGCGGCGAGGGCAAGCTCTACGACGCCAAGGTCGTCCTCTACGACTGGCAGCGCGACATCGCCGTCCTCGACGTCCCGGCGCTCGACGCCACCCCGCTCGCCTTCACCGAGGAGGACGCCCACAGCGGCGACGGCGCGATCGTGGCCGGCTTCCCGGAGAACGGTTCGTACGACGTGCGCTCGGCGCGCGTGCGGGGCCGTATCAGCGCGAAGGGCCCCGACATCTACGGTCGCGACGAGGTGCGCAGGGACGTCTACTCGCTGTACGCGACGGTCCGCCAGGGCAACTCCGGCGGCCCGCTCCTCACCGAGGACGGAAAGGTGTACGGCGTGATCTTCGCCCGCTCCCTCGACGACGCGAACACCGGCTACGCCCTGACGGTCGACGAGATCCGTCCCGACATCGAGCGCGGCCTGACCGCCAACCAGCAGGTCGACACCCAGGGCTGCGCCCTGTAGAGCCCGTAGGGGGCGCTCAGTCCCGGGGATGGCGGAGGCGGGCCGAGACCCAGCGGGCCCGGCGGCGCAGGATGCGCGAGATCCCCACCCCCTGCGCGGGGATGCCCACCCCCTGCACGGCGTGCACCCGGCCCTGCTCCTGCGGGCCGCCCCTCTCGCGGGAGGCAGGCCCCCCGGCCGAGCGGCGGTTGCGTGCGGTCGTCTCGTAGTCGTGCGTCCAGCCCATACTCCGACGTCTGCCCGTGGCCCAAGGTCGGTAACCGCCCGGGGGCCCGCCAATTGGAGTATGCGCCGGGCACATGGCCGTTCGAGGGACGCCTGTACGCCCTCAGGGGGATTGAGTGACCGTCAGCGCCTGGCTCACGGGGCGTCATCGGGCACCGTACGGACCGTCAGCGATCCGGCTCGGGGTCCTTCAGCCAGTTGACGAGCTCGGTCGTGAAGGCCGCCGGGTCCTCCTCGTGGGGGAAGTGCCCGAGGCCGTCGAAGAGCCGCCAGCGGTACGGAGCCTCCACGTACTCGCCCGATCCGGCCGCGCTGCGCGTCCGCATCACCGGGTCCAGCGAGCCGTGCAGATGCAGCGTGGGGACCCGTACGGGCCGCTTCATGCGGCGGTTGAACTGGATGCCGTCCGGGCGGGCCAGCGAGCGCACCATCCAGCGGTACGGCTCGATCGAGCAGTGCGCGGTCGAGGGGACCAGCATCGCCCGCCGGTACACCTCGATCGCCTCCTCGTCGGCGGGGCGCGGCCCCGACCAGTCCTGGATCAGGTCGCCGACGAGCGCCGCGTCGTCCGCGACGAGCTGACGCTCCGGCAGCCACGGCCGCTGGAAACCCCAGATGTGCGAGCCGGCCCGCGACTGGGCGAAGTCGGCGAGCATCGCCGAGCGCCAGCGGCGCGGGTGCGGCATCGAGGAGACGACCAGGCGGCGGACCAGCTTCGGCCGCATGACGGCCGCCGTCCAGGCGAGGTAGCCGCCCAGGTCGTGGCCGACGAGCGCCGCGTCCGGCTCGCCGAGCGAGCGGATGACGCCGGTGATGTCGAGGGCCAGGTTGGCGGGGTCGTAACCCCGGGGCGTGCGGTCGCTGCCGCCGACCCCGCGCAGGTCCATCGCGACGGCCCGGAAGCCGGCCTCCGCGAGGGCGGGCAGCTGGTGGCGCCAGGTCCACCAGAACTGCGGGAAGCCGTGCAGGAGCAGCACCAGCGGGCCGTCACCCATCTCGGCGATGTGGAAGCGGGCGCCGTTGGCGGCCACGTCGCGGTGGGTCCACGGCCCGTCGAGCCGTACGGGCCCGCCGTTGCCGCTGCTGCTCTCGGGGAGGGTCATACGGACGAGCGTGCCACAGCGGCGGCCTTGTCCTGCGTCGTGGCCGGCTCGGGACGCGGGTGCGGCTTCACGGTGGAGAGCACGGCGGCCGTCTGCTTGGCGGAGGCGATGGACTTCTCCGGCGGCTTCACCTTGCGGAACTTGGCGTACGCGACGACGCCGAGGAGGACCGCGATCAGCACGTTCGCGGCGAAGGAGAGCAGGAAGCACCAGGCCAGGTTCCAGCCGCCCTCGCCGTTGTGCCCGCCGGTCCAGCTGTTGATGCCGTAGGCGAGCGCGAAGCTCAGCATCGGCAGCGAGAACAACAGCACGACGGCTGCCGTGATGCCCGCCGCGCTGCCGATCGCCCCGCGCTTGACGTCCTGCCGGATCTCGGCCTTGGCCAGGGCGATCTCGTCGTGCACCAGCGCCGACATCTCGGCGGTCGCCGAGGCGACCAGCTGGCCGAGGCTGCGCTCGGTTCCGTCGAACGGGTCGCTCATCGCTGCTCCCTTTTCTCTTCTGTGGTCGAGTCAGATCATGCCGGACGGTCGGCCCCGTCGCGCGATGCCCCCGCCAGTTGGGCGCGCTCGCGGTGTTCGGCCGCCTTCCGTTCGTGGATCTCGGCCATCCGGAGGTGGTACTCCGGCGTGTGCTCCTCGTAGACGTCGGGGATGCCGTCCTCGTCCTCGTCGCGCTCCTCCTCGGCGATGAGCGCCTGGTAGTGGCGGACCCGCATCTTCAGCAGGACGGAGGCGAGGAGGGCCGCGACGAGCGAGCCGATGAGGACGGCGGCCTTCACCTCGTCGGTGAGCCGCTCGTCGCCGGCGAAGGCGAGTTCGCCGATGAGGAGCGAGACGGTGAAGCCGATGCCGGCGAGGGTGGCGACGGCGAAGACGTCGGGCCAGCGCAGGTCGGGGTTGAGCTCGGCCTTGGTGAAGCGGGCCGCGAGCCAGGTGCCGCCGAAGATGCCGACGGCCTTGCCGACGACGAGGCCGAGGACGACGCCGAGGGTGACGGGCTGGGTGAAGACGTCGCGGATCGCGCCGCCGGTGACGGTGACGCCGGCGGAGAAGAGCGCGAAGAGCGGCACGGCGAGGCCGGCCGAGATCGGGCGGACGAGGTGCTCGATGTGCTCGCCGGGGGAGTGCTCCTCGCCCTCGCGGGTGGTGCAGCGCAGCATCAGGCCCATGGCGACGCCGGCGATGGTGGCGTGGACGCCGCTGTTGTACATGAGGGCCCAGATGACCAGGGCCAGCGGCACGTACACGTACCAGCCGCGGACTTCCTTGCGGAGCAGGAACCAGAAGAGGACGAGGCCGGCGACGGCGCCGCCGAGGGCCGCGAAGTTCAGGTCGCTGGTGAAGAAGATCGCGATGATCAGGATCGCGAAGAGGTCGTCGACGACGGCGAGGGTGAGCAGGAAGGCGCGGAGCGCGGACGGCAGCGAGGTGCCGATGACGGCGAGGACGGCCAGCGCGAAGGCGATGTCGGTCGCGGTGGGGACGGCCCAGCCGTCCATGGAGCCGTTGCCGACCGTGTTGACCAGGACGTAGACGAGGGCGGGCGCGGCCATGCCGCAGAGGGCGGCGATGACGGGGAGCGCGGCGGCCTTGGGGTCGCGGAGCTCGCCCGCGACGAGCTCGCGCTTGAGCTCGATGCCGGCGACGAAGAAGAAGATCGCGAGCAGGCCGTCGGCGGCCCAGTGCTGGATGGAGAGGTCGAGTCCGAGGGCGGCCGGGCCTATGTGGAAGCCGCTGACGGAGTCGTAACTTTCCCCGAAGGTGTTCGCCCAGACGAGTGCGGCGACGGCGGCGACGAGGAGCAGGACACCGCCGACGGTCTCGGTGCGCAGGGCGTCGGCGACGTAGCGGTGCTCGGGGAGCGAGAGCCGGCCGAGGAACTTGCGGTCGGTCGGGGATGGCGCGGACACGTGGGGAACCTCCGTCAGGTGGGCAGGGCGAAGCACATGCCGACCAGACTTCCCGGCGCACCTTAGGTTTTCCTGTCGCGTCCTTGACGCGGTCCTTACTTTACCTAACGAGCCCCGGGATGTGTCCGGCGAGGTTCACTTTATGGAGATATGCAGCATTCGTCCCGCCGACTCGGTCGACGGGACGAATGCCTGCGGCGGGGGCTGTCAGTCCTCGCTGGACGCGGCCGGGAGCTGCGTCTGGATGAGCGACATGACCGAGGAGTCGGTCAGCGTGGTGACGTCGCCCAGCTCCCGGTTCTCCGCCACGTCACGCAGCAGACGGCGCATGATCTTGCCCGAGCGGGTCTTCGGCAGCTCCGCCACCGGCAGGATCCGCTTCGGCTTGGCGATCGGGCCGAGGGTCGCGCCGACGTGGTTGCGGAGCTCGGCGACGAGGTTCTCGTCGTTGGTCGCCGTGCCGCGCAGGATGACGAAGGCGACGATGGCCTGACCGGTCGTCTCGTCGGCGGCGCCGACGACGGCCGCCTCGGCGACGGCCGGGTGCGAGACGAGCGCCGACTCGACCTCGGTGGTGGAGATGTTGTGGCCCGAGACGAGCATGACGTCGTCGACGCGGCCGAGCAGCCAGATGTCGCCGTCCTCGTCCTTCTTCGCGCCGTCACCGGCGAAGTACTTGCCCTCGAAGCGGGACCAGTACGTGTCGATGTAGCGCTGGTCGTCGCCCCAGATGGTACGGAGCATCGACGGCCACGGCTCGGTGAGGACCAGGTAACCGCCGCCGCCGTTCGGGACCTCCTGGGCCTCGTCGTCGACGACGGTCGCGGAGATGCCCGGCAGGGCGCGCTGGGCGGAGCCCGGCTTGGTCTCGGTGACGCCCGGCAGCGGCGAGAGCATCATCGCGCCGGTCTCGGTCTGCCACCAGGTGTCCACGATCGGACACTTGTTCGCGCCGATGTGCTCGCGGTACCAGATCCAGGCCTCGGGGTTGATCGGCTCGCCGACCGAACCCAGCACGCGGAGGCTGGTGAGGTCGAACTTCGCGGGGATGTCGTCGCCCCACTTCATGAACGTGCGGATCAGCGTCGGCGCCGTGTAGAGGATGGTGACGCCGTACTTCTGCACGATCTCGAAGACCCGGCCCTGGTGCGGGGTGTCCGGGGTGCCCTCGTACATGACCTGCGTCGCGCCGTTGGCCAGCGGGCCGTAGACGATGTACGAGTGGCCGGTGACCCAGCCGATGTCGGCGGTGCACCAGTAGACGTCGGTCTCCGGCTTGAGGTCGAAGACGGCGTGGTGCGTGTACGCGGCCTGGGTCAGGTAGCCGCCGGAGGTGTGCAGGATGCCCTTCGGCTTACCCGTCGTCCCCGAGGTGTAGAGGATGAAGAGCGGGTGCTCGGCCGGGAAGGCCTCCGGGGTGTGCTCGGCGGACTGGCGGGTGACGATGTCGTCCCACCAGACGTCGCGGCCCTCGGTGAAGGCGGTCTCCTGGCCCGTACGGCGGACCACGAGGACGTGCTCGACCTGCGGGCACTTGGCGACGGCCTCGTCGATGGCCGGCTTCAGCGCGCTCGGCTTGCCGCGGCGGTAGCCGCCGTCGGCGGTGACGACCACCTTGGCGTCGGCGTCCTGGATACGGGAGGCCACGGCGTCGGCCGAGAAGCCGCCGAAGACCACCGAGTGGGCGGCGCCGATGCGGGCGCAGGCCAGCATGGTGACGGCCGCCTCGGGGATCATCGGCAGGTAGACGGCGACGCGGTCGCCCGCGCGGACGCCCAGCTCGGTCAGGGCGTTGGCGGCCTTGGAGACCTCGTCCTTGAGCTCGGCGTAGGTGATCGCGCGGCTGTCGCCCGGCTCGCCCTCGAAGTGGATGGCGACCCGGTCGCCGTTCCCGGCCTCGACGTGCCGGTCGACGCAGTTGTACGCCACGTTCAGCTCGCCGTCCGCGAACCACTTGGCGAACGGCGGGTTCGACCAGTCGAGTGTCTCGGTCGGCTCGGTGGCCCAACTCAGCCGCTTGGCCTGCTCGGCCCAGAAGCCCAGCCGGTCAGCCTTGGCCTGCTCGTACGCCTCCGCCGTCACATTGGCGTCCGCGGCCAGCTCGGCGGGCGGCGCGAATCGCCGCTCTTCCTTGAGCAGGTTGGCCAAGGATTCGTTGCTCACGACATCTCCCTTTCCCAGGGCGTCCTCTGTGCGTATGTGTCCCGCGTCATAGCTCACCAGTCGAAGGCCCGGGTGACAAGAGCAACCGGGTAATTGGTTTAGACCTGTGTTCCGACCGGCGAGTCGTCCGACATGCGGTGGCCCCTCCTTCCCGGGGGGCGGGAGAAGGGGCCACACAGTCTCACGGGCGGGAGGATCCGAAGGTTCAGCACACGCGGTGCCGCGCCTCCGGCTCAGGACGCGCGGGCCGTCTCCCGGTGCTCCGAGGGCAGGACCTGCGTGAAGACGTCGTCGTAGCTGTGCACCTCGTCCGTGCCCGAGAGCAGGTACGCCTGCGCCTCGCCCACGTGGAAGTACACGCCGTGCAGCGTGAGGCTGCCGTCGGCGAGACGGCGCGCCACCGACTCGTACGCCCGCAGGTGCTCCAGCTGCTGGACCACGTTGGTCAGGCAGAGCTGCTCGACGGCGTCGGCCGGCAGCCGCCCGGAGATCCGGGCCCAGGCGTGTCTTCTGCTCGCCATCCGCTCCAGGCTGGGCCGGCCGTGGCGCAGCCAGCGGCGCAGCGGGGTCCGGGGCGCCGTCAGGTCCTCCGGGCCACTGCCCAGCAGGGCCTGCATCGCGCCGCAGCCGGAGTGGCCGCAGACGGTGATGGACTCGACCCGCAGGACGTCCACGGCGTACTCGATCGCGGCCGCGACCGAGTCGTCGCCGCTCTCCTCGCCGGGGAGGGGGACGAGGTTGCCGACGTTCCGCACGGTGAACAGGTCGCCGGGGCCGCTTGAGGTGATCATGCTGGTGACCAGGCGGGAGTCGGCACAGGTCAGGAAGAGCTGCGAGGGGCGCTGGCCCTCCCGGGCGAGCCGGGCCAGCTCGTCCCTGACGAGCGGGGCCGTGTTCCGCTGGAACTTGCCGATGCCGCTGGCCAGGCGGAGCCCCGCGGCCTGGGCGGGCGCCTCGCTCTCGGGCCGCTCGGCGACCGGTTCCCCGCACTGGTGGTTGTGCCAGGGCGTCCAGGGGCGGCAGCAGGCGTGCGAGGCGGCGGCCGAGGCCGTGTCGGCGGAGGTGGCGGGCTCGGCGATGCGGACACCGGAGGGGTTGGTCGTCTCGACCGTGCCGCCGTGGGCGATGTGCCCGCTGGTCCAGTCGCTCAGCGTCTCGTAGGCCGCGTGGTCCATGAACGAGCCGTCCAGCTCGACCACCACGTGGGAACCCTGGGGCAGTTGGTGCAGCGCCCTGCTGAGCCGGGGGACGGCGAGGAAGGTCAGCTGGCCGCGGACGCGCAGGAGTTGGTGCCCGTCGCGCTCCTCGCGGGTGATCCGGGTCCGGGCGAGCCGGTGCAGGGCGACCGCGATGGCCACGGCGATGCCGAGGGCGACCCCCTCCAGGATGCCGATCAGGGTGACGCCGGTCAGGGTCACCGCGTACACGACGACCTCGCGGTGACGCGTGACGCTGCGGATGTGGGTGATGCTGACCATCTGGACGCCGACGACCATGACGAGGGCGGCGAGCGCGGGCAGCGGGATCAGGTCGAGGGCCGGCGTGAGCAGCAGGGCCGCGAGCACGACCCACAGGCCGTGCAGCATCGTGGACGTACGGCTCACGGCGCCGGCCGAGACGTTGGCGACGCTGCGGACCGCGACACCGGCGACCGGGAGGCCGCCGAGCACGCCGGAGACGACGTTTGCCGCGCCCTGACCGGCGAGTTCGCGGTCGAGGTCCGCGCGCGGGACCCCGGCGCCGCGGTCCTCGCGGGCGGCGACGAGCTTGTCGACGGCGACGGCGGAGAGCAGCGACTGCACGCTCGTGACCAGCGTGATCGTGAGCACGCCGGCCGCGATGCCGAGCACCGGGCCCTCGGGCAGCCCCGGCAGGGCGTGGCTGCTCCAGGACGGCAGGTCGACGCGGGGCACGGCGAGCCCGGCGAACGCCGCCACCGCCGTCGCCCCCACCACCGCGACGAGCGCGGCCGGCAGCTTCCGGGCGAGGCGCCCGGCCCGGCCGGGCAGTCTCGGCCAGCCGAGCAGGACGGCCACCGTGAGAGCGCTGATGGCGAGCGCGGCCGGCTGGGCGTGCGCCAACTGGGCGGGCAGGCCCAGGGCGTTGGCCACGGCCGAGCTCTGCGGGGTGCCGCCGAGCACGATGTGGAGCTGGGCGAGGGCGATGGTGACGCCGATGCCGGCCAGCATGCCGTGCACGATCGCGGGGGAGACCGCGAGGGCCGAGCGGGCCACGCGCAGGGCGGACAGGGCGAGTTGGGTGAATCCGGCGAGGACGGTGATGGCGCAGGTGGTGCGCCAGCCGTAGCGCTGGATGAGCTCGGCGGTCACGACGGTGAGACCGGCGGCGGGTCCGCTCACCTGGAGCGGGGCGCCGCCGAACCGGCCGGCGACGATGCCGCCGACGGCGGCGGCGACCAGGCCGGACTGGAGCGGGGCTCCGGTGGCGAGCGCGATGCCCAGGGAGAGGGGCAGGGCGATCAGGAAGACGGCGACCGAGGCGGAGAGGTCCGCGCCGGCGATGCGGAAGCGGCGCGGTCCGTCCGGCGGGCTGTGGGGCCGCTGGACTCGGGGCCGGGTGGTCGTGCGGGCGGGGGTGCAGAGGGTCATGTTCCCGTCTCCTCCGGGGCAGCGCGGTCGCGGCTCGTGCGGGGTGATGCGGCGGGGACACCGAAGAGCTAACTCTCGGTAAATGGATAGTAATGGAGAGTAAAGACTGCGGCATTATTTTCAGGGCAAATAGGGCAATGATTCACCGGTTCCGGTGACAGAACGTGCGCATGCCGCTTGTCGTTGACGCTCCCAGGTCCCGGCGGTGCGACCTTGACGCCGCTTGTACGGAAATCCGAGGAACCGAGGAGAGGTGCGGGGATGACAGCCGCCGGGAGAACGACCACAGTCCAGAAGAGGGCGCTCGCCGTCGGCGCCCTCGTCCTGGCTCTCGCCACCGGCCTCGCCGGCTGCTCGGGCTCCGACGGCGCCGAAGCGGGCACGAAGGGCGCGCCGGGCGGCGCGGGCGGCAAGAAGGGCCCGGCCGCCGCGCCTCAGGCCGCGCCCCGGCTGATCGGCGACGGCTCCACCGCCTTCACGGGGGCGCAGCCGCACCAGCCCGTCTGGAAGCGGCTGAAGCCGGGGGAGACCCCGCCGCAGTTCGTGGTCTTCTCGTGGGACGGCGCGGGCGAGGACAGCCAGAAGCTCTTCTCGCACTTCCGTTCAGTGGGGAAGAAGTACGACGCGAAGATGACGTACTTCCTCAGCGGTGTGTACCTGCTCCCGGAGGACAAGCGGAAGCTCTACGACCCGCCGCAGCACAGCGCGGGCCGCTCGGACATCGGCTTCAACGACGTCGAGGGCATCCGTGACACCGTCCGCGAACTCCGCGGCGCGTGGCTGGAGGGCAACGAGGTGGGCACCCACTTCAACGGGCACTTCTGCGGGGCGGACGGCGGCGTCGGCACCTGGTCCGTCGAGGAGTGGAAGAGCGAGATCTCCCAGGCGAAGTCCTTCGTCAAGAACTGGAAGTCGAACGCCGGCCTCCGCGCGGAGCAGCCGCTGCCCTTCGACTACGACAAGGAACTCGTCGGCGCCCGCACCCCCTGCCTCGAAGGGCGGAAGAACTTCGTCCGGGCCGCGGCGGAGCTGGGCTTCCGCTACGACACGAGCGGTGTGAACGACCAGATCTGGCCCAAGCGGGAGCTGGGCCTCTGGGACCTGTCGATGCAGCTCGTCCCGGTCCCGGGCCGCGCGTTCCAGACGCTCTCGATGGACTACAACTTCCTCGTCAACCAGTCCCCCGGTACGACGCAGGGCGACTCCTCGCAGCACCAGTACTGGGGCGACCAGATGCGGGACGGCCTGGTGCAGGCCTTCGAGCGCTCCTACCGGGGCAACCGCGCGCCGCTCATCATCGGCAACCACTTCGAGTCCTGGAACGGCGGCACGTACATGCGTGCCATCGAGGAGACCATCGCGACCGTCTGCGTACAGAAGGACGTCGAGTGCGTGTCCTTCCGGCAGCTCGCCGACTGGCTCGACGCGCAGGACCCCGAGGTGATCGCCAAGATGCGGACCCTGAAGGTCGGCGAAGCCCCCCAGGGCGGCTGGCGCACCTTCCTGGCCGCCCAGCCGCCCGCCCCCGTCTCCGCCCCGGCGCCCGCCAAGCAGGCCGCGCAGCACTGAGCCTCTCGGACACCACGAACCCGGGGTCGACCTGCGCCGCCAGGTCGACCCCGGGCCCCTTTCTCTTCCGCTCTCTTCCGCCTCGCTCGCGCCGCTGGGCGTCAGCCGAGAGCGGGTGCGACCAGCGGTTCACCCAGCACGAACCCGGGATCGACCTGTGCCGCCAGGTCGGCCCCGGTCTTGGCGTTGCCCCAGCTCTCCGCGTTGCGGAGGTGGAAGTGGACCATCTGGCGGGTGTAGCGCTCCCAGTCGCGGTGCGCGTACGAGTCGTCGGCCGCGTCCTGGAGGGCCTGGAGCGCCATGCGGTTGTCCGCCTCCAGGAGTTCGAAGCGCGGCGGGCGGCCCTTCTCCATCGCGCGGACCCAGTCCGAGTGGCCCACCGTCACGAGCAGGTCCTCGCCGACCTCCGCGCGCAGGAAGTCGAGGTCGTCCTGGCCCTGCACCTTGTTGCCGACGACCTTGAGCGCGACGCCGAAGTCCCGCGCGTACTCCTTGTACTGGCGGTAGACGGAGACGCCCTTGCGGGTCGGCTCGGCGACCAGGAAGGTCATGTCGAAGCGGGTGAAGAGGCCGGAGGCGAAGGAGTCGGAGCCCGCCGTCATGTCGACGACGACGTACTCGTCGACCCCGTCCACCAGGTGGTTGAGGCAGAGCTCCACCGCGCCGACCTTGGAGTGGTAGCAGGACACCCCGAGGTCCGACTCCGTGAAGGGGCCGGTCGCCATCAGCCGGACGTCGCCGTCGTCGAGCGGGACCGTGCGCGCGCAGGCCTCGTACACCGGGTTCTCCTCGCGGACCCGCAGCAGCCGCGAACCCTCCCCGGGCGGCGTCGTCTTGATCATCGTGTCCGCGGAGACGATCCGCGGGTTGGAGCCCCGCAGGTACTCCTTGATGAGCGGCAGGTGCGCGCCCATCGCGGGCATCGCGGCGGCCTCGGACTCGGGCAGCCCGAGCGCCGCACCCAGGTGCTGGTTGATGTCGGCGTCGACGGCGACGACGGGGTACTCGGTGGCTGCGAGGTGGCGGATGAAGAGCGAGGACAGCGTCGTCTTGCCGCTGCCGCCCTTCCCGACGAAAGCGATCTTCATGTTCACCTAGCGTAGTGGCATGAGTGCGCGGTGTGGTCAAGATGCGTGAAGAAGACCACTCCATCGTGGGGCGGGGCACCGGGGCGCGTAGCCTCCCTACTTATGAGTACGCACGCCTCTGACCCCTTGGCCGCCCTCGGTTCCCTGCCGGGCGTCGCCGACGCGGTGGACTCCGTACGCAAGGCCGTCGACCGGGTCTACGGCCACCGCGTGATGCGCCGCCGCAGCAACGAGATCTCCTCCGAGGCCGCGCTGCGCGGGGCCCGCGGCTCGGCCGCCCTGTCCGGCGCCGACTGGGCCCTGGAAGAGGTCCGCCGGCGCACCGACTTCAGCGCCGACGCCGAGGCCCGCACGGTCGGCGCCGCCCTGCGCCTGGGCGCGGAGGCGGGCCAGCTGCTCTCCATCTGGCGCCAGTCGCCCCTGCGCGTCCTCGCCCGCCTCCACCTGGTCGCCGCGGGCGACGCCGGTGTCCCGGGCGGTGGCCCGGGCGACTCCGTCGGGCGTCCGCGCCTCGACGGCGAGACGGTCGACGAGCCGTTGGTCCAGGCCCCGCTGCCGACGCCCGCCGAGGTCGCCGGCCGTCTCGACGGCCTCGCGGAGCTGATCGTCACGGGCAGCGAGGCCCCGGCGCTCGTGACGGCCTCGGTCGTCCACGCCGAACTGCTCGCCCTGCGCCCCTTCACCTCGTACAACGGGCTGGTCGCGCGCGCGGCCGAACGGATCGCGCTGGTCGGCAGCGGTCTCGACCCCAAGGCCATCTGCCCCGCGGAGGTCGGCCACGCCGAGCAGGGGCGCGCGGCCTACCTCGCCGCGTTCGAGGGCTATCTGTCGGGCACCCCGGAGGGCGTCGGCGCCTGGATCGCGCACTGCGGCCGCTCGGTCGAGCTGGGAGTCCGTGAATCGACGGCCGTCTGCGAGGCGCTCCAGCGCGGCGCGGCCTGAGAATTCCCGGGCCCGGAAAGCCGAGGCTTTCCGGGCCCGGAAAGGGTTGCGGCGGCACCAGGTCAGGTACCGCCGCTGGCACGTCTACCCAGTTACCATGCGTCCTCGATATGTGCCCATCAGGCCGGGAACTTTGCCCATGGCCTGGTGTGGCTGGCCCGTAATCGACGGGTCGACGTCGCGTGGGTGCTCGGTTTCTGTGCTAGGTCCGTGGGGCCTTCATGCTCAACAGGTGATCCTCTCGGATGTCCTTGGTCTCGCGGGCCTGCTTCCTTTCTACTCCTGTCGGAGGGGAAGCGAAAGTGGTGACTCCGCTTCTTTGCTCTTGACTCAAATTCGGGCAAAGCCCTCGGCAAGCCGATGGGCCCGCACCGCCTGGCGCCGCCGGGAGGCGTACCAGACCAGCCCGGCGGTGGCCGCCGCCGCACCCACGGCCGCCGCCGCGACGAGCGCCGGACGCGGCGGCATCCGGAACTCGGGCAGCCGCTGCTTGAGGCGCACCGGCTTCTCGAAGGAGAGCACCGGCCACTCCCGCGTGACGGCCTCGCGCCGCAGCGTGCGGTCGGGGTTGACCGCGTACGGGTGCCCGACGGCCTCCAGCATGGGGATGTCGGTCGCCGAGTCGCTGTACGCGTAGCACCGGGAGAGGTCGTAGCCCTCCGACTCGGCGAGCTCGCGGACGGCCTCCGCCTTGGTGGGTCCGTAGGCGTAGTACTCCACCTCCCCGGTGAAGCAGCCGTCCTCGCCGACCACCATCCGGGTGGCGACGACACGGTCGGCCCCGAGCATCTCGCCGATCGGCTCGACGACCTCGGCACCGGAGGTCGAGACGATCACGACGTCGCGGCCGGCGGCGTGGTGCTCTTCGATGAGGGAGGCGGCCTCGTCGTAGATGATCGGGTCGATCAGGTCGTGCAGGGTCTCGGCGACGAGCTCCTTGACCTGGGAGACGTTCCAGCCTTTGCAGAGCGCGGAAAGATATTCACGCATCCGCTCCATCTGGTCGTGATCGGCTCCGCCGACCAGGAAGACGAACTGGATGTAGGCCGTCCGCAGGGCGGCGCGGCGGCTGATCAGTCCGCCCCGGTAGAAGGACTTGCTGAAGGTCAGCGTCGAGGACTTCGCAATGACCGTCTTGTCCAGGTCAAAGAAGGCGGCTGTGCGCGGCAAGGAGTGGTTTTCCACAACGCTGAGCATAGGTGCCCGCCATTCGGCGTACGCTGGGGCGCGTGGGTTTGCCTGAGAAGGCTCTCGGGTACACCATGGAAGTCACGGATCGTTCGCGACCGTGCTAACCCGGTCCGGCTCCTCCCCCCCCGAGTCGGCCGGAAAGACGACCCCCGCTCTCCCCCCCGGCGGGGGTCGTCGCATGTCCGGAGCCGTTTTGGCGCTCCGCCTCATCACTCTCTCCTCTGTCTGCGCGTCGTGGCCGCGAGCCGGCCAGGCTGCTGTCGAGCACTCGATTCGTCACTCAGAGTAACCATGGGGCTGCGCTTCGGGAAGTCCCCGGAGGAGTGGTCGAGATATTCACAGGCGCTTGGTTATCCACAGTTTTTTGTTGGGTTCCGCACGATTTCCCGTACGGCCTCACGGTGATTCCTGTCGCGAAGTTCGCGGACGACGGGAATCACGAGAGGGGTGGGTGCCGTGGAGACGACAACGACTTCCGGGGCCGGGAGCGGGAAGACGTCGCGTGGGGCGACTTCGGCGGGCGCGGGGGAGCCGCGGCGGGCCGGGCCCCTGATCGTCACCGAGGATCTCGCGCTCCTCGACGACCTGCTGAGGCTGTGCGCGGCCGCCGGCGTCGATCCCCAGGTGCATCACCGGGTGCCGGAGCGACGGGCCAGCTGGACCGATCCGCCGCTCGTCCTCCTCGGCGAAGACGTGGCGACCCGCTGCAGGGCGGCGGCGCGCAGGCCCGGGGTCGTCCTGGTCGGCCGAGAGCAGGACGACCCGGCGGTCTGGCGGCTCGCCGTCGAGGTCGGCGCGGAGTCCGTGCTGCGTCTGCCGGAGGCGGAGGGCCTCCTCGTCGGGCGCATCGCCGACGCGGCCGAGGGCGGGGGACGCCAGGCACTGACCGTCGGGGTCGTCGGCGGCAGGGGCGGTGCCGGGGCCTCCACCCTGGCCTGCGGCCTCGCCCTGGCCGCCGCGCGGACCGGGCGGCGCACGCTGCTCGTCGACGGAGACCCGCTGGGCGGGGGACTCGACGTGTTGCTCGGCGGCGAGCGCGAGGACGGCAGACGCTGGCCCGACTTCGCCGCCTCGAAGGGCCGGCTCGCCGGCGGCGCCCTGGAGGAGTCCCTGCCCTCGGTGCGGGGTGTGCGGGTGCTGAGCTGGGGCAGGGAGCCGGCCGCGTCCGTGCCGCCGGAGGCCGTGCGGTCCGTGCTCGGCGCCGCGCGCCGACGCGGCGGGATCGTCGTGGTCGACCTGCCGCGCGGGGGCGACGAGGCGGCTGTGGAGGCCCTGACCCAGCTCGACCTCGGACTGCTCGTCGTACCGGGAGAGCTGCGCGCGGTCGCGGCGGCCCATCGGGTGGCCATGGCCCTCGGCATGGTCGTGCGCGACCTGCGGGCCGTGGTCCGCGGGCCGTACGCCGCCGGGATCGACGACCTCTGGGTCGCTGACGCGCTGCGGCTTCCCCTGGCGGGCGAGCTCCCCTACGACCCGGGGATCGTCGCCGACCAGGACGCCGGAGTGCCGCCGGGGGCGGAGCCCCGCGGGGCGCTCGGCCGGTTCTGCACCGCCTTCTGGGAGCGCGCGCTCGTCCCCGGAGGTGCGGTGTGAACGGGGTGACGGGCTCCGGTGGCGCCGTCCTGCTCGACGCCGTGCGGCAGCGGCTCGCCGCGAGCGGCGCCGATCCGACCCCCGCGCGTGTGGCGGCGGCCCTGCGGGCTCAGGGACGGCTCCTCGGCGACGCGGAGGTGCTCGGCGCGGCCGAGGAGCTGAGGTGCGAGCTGATCGGCACCGGGCCGCTGGAGCCGCTGCTCGCCGATCCGGCGGTCACCGACGTCCTCGTCTCGGCACCCGACCGGGTGTGGGTGGACCGGGGCGCCGGTCTCGAAAGGGCCCCGGTGTCCTTCCCCGACGCCACCGCCGTACGGCGGCTCGCGCAGCGCCTGGCCGCGGTGGCGGGGCGCAGGCTCGACGACGCCAGGCCCTGGGTGGACGCGCGGCTGCCCGACGGCACCCGCATGCACGCGGTGCTGCCGCCGGTGGCGGTCGGCTCGACCTGTCTCTCCCTGCGGGTCGTGCGGCCGCGCGCCTACTCCCTGGAGGAACTGGTGCGGGCGGGCACCGTGCCTCCGGGCGGGGACACGGTCCTGCGGGCGCTGATCGACGCCAGGGTGTCGTACCTGGTCAGCGGCGGCACGGGCACAGGGAAGACCACGCTGCTCGCCTCCCTGCTGGGCTTCGTGGGGGAGCGGGAGCGGATCGTGCTGGCCGAGGACTCGGCGGAGCTCCGGCCGGACCATCCGCACGTGGTGCGGCTGGAGGCGCGGCCCGCCAACCAGGAGGGCGCGGGGCTCGTGACCCTGCGGGACCTGGTCCGCCAGGCGCTGCGGATGCGGCCCGACCGGCTCGTGGTCGGCGAGGTCAGGGGCGGCGAGGCCGTCGACCTGCTCGCCGCCCTCAACACGGGCCACGAGGGCGGCTGCGGGACGGTTCACGCCAATACGGCGGCGGACGTGCCGGCCCGTCTGGAAGCGCTCGGGACGGCGGCCGGGCTCGACAGGGCCGCCCTGCACAGCCAGCTGGGCGCCGGGCTCTCGGCGGTGGTGCACCTCGTGCGGGACCGGGACGGGCGGCGGCGGATCTCCGAGATCCACGTCCTGGAGCGGGACAGGGACGGGCTCGTGCGGACGGTCCCCGCCCTGCGCTGGGGCGTCGACGGATTCACGCACGAGCGGGGCTGGGAGCGGCTGCGGTCGCTGATCGGAGGCGGGGCATGGTGACGACGGCGGCGGCGGAGGGGGCGGCGGTGCTCTGCGCGGGCTTCCTCCTGTGGTGGGCGGCGGAGCGGCGGCGCGTTGCGGGCCGGACGAGGGCAGTCCTGGCGGGCGCCTTTCCCGAGGAGTACGACGAGCGCGAGGTGTCGTCCCCGAGGGCGGTGGCCGCGCGATGGTGGGGCCTGGCGCGGGGGCGGCGCGCCTGGCTGTGTCTGCCGGTGGCGGGGGTGATCGCGCTCCTGGGCGAGTCGCCGCTGCCGCTCGTGGCCGGCGCGCTCGCCGTGCCGTTGCTGACGCGACGGCTGCGGGCGGCCGGGCGGCGGAAGGAGCGGGAGGCGCGGGCCGATCGGGTGGTGGCCCTGTGCGGGGCCGTCGCGGGTGAGCTGAGAGCCGGATGGCAGCCGGCCCAGGCGCTGACCTTCGCGGCCCGGCAGACGGGGGCGCTGGGCGAGGAGGAGGCCGAGGTGCTCGCCGCCGCGCGGTTCGGCGGCGACGTGCCGGAGGCCCTGCGGAAGGCGGCCGGGCGGGACGGGGCCGACGGTCTCGCGGGTCTGGCGGCGTGCTGGCAGGTGGCCGTGGACGGCGGGGCGGGCCTCGCGGCGGGGCTCGACCGGCTGGAGGCGGCTCTGCGGAGCCACGGGGAGCAGAGGGACCGGCTGCGGGCCGAGCTGGCCGGGTCCTGGGCGACGGTGACGGTCCTCGCGGCCCTCCCGGTGGCCGGGCTCGCCCTAGGAGCCGCGCTGGGCGCCGATCCCCTGCGGGTGTTGCTGCACACGCCGGCCGGCCTCGGGTGCCTGGCGGTCGGCGGGTCACTGGAAGCGGTCGGGCTGTGGTGGGCCGCGCGGATCGTCAGGGGAGGGGAGCGGACATGAGGTCGGTGGTTCAGGCCGCGGAGCTCTTGATGGTGGTCATGGGGCTGTACGCGCAGGCCGTCTGGGAGGAGGTCGTGCGCCTGCGACGGGCGCGAGGGACCCGACGGCGGGTGACGGACCTGCTGGGGGCGCCCGCGCCTCGGCCGCCACGGTTCCCGAGGCCCGACGGCGGGTGGCCGCCGTGGCTGCGGCACGGGGGTGTCCCGTTCGCGGCAGCGGTCCTCGGCGGGGTGCTGCTCGGCTGGCTCGGTGGGTTGTGCGCCGGTGTCCTCGCCGTCTGTGCCACGCGGTGGCGGGAGAAGGAGAACCGGCCCGCCACCGCGGCGGAAGAGGAGGCGGCGGTACGTCACCTGCCGCTCGCGGCGGATCTGCTGGCTGCGTGCGCCTCGGCGGGGGCGAGTCCCGGCGAGGCGGCGGAGGCGGTCGGGCGATCCCTGGGAGGCGCCCTCGGGGAGCGCCTGGCGCGTACGGCGGCCGAGTTGCGGCTCGGTGGCGAACCGGTCGAGGTGTGGCGGAGGTTCGGCGCGATACCGGGCGCGGAGGGGCTGGCTCGCTGCATGGAGCGGGCCGGTTCCTCGGGCGCCCCCGCCGCGGAGGCCGTGGCCCGGCACGCGGCCGGCCTGCGGGCGGCCCGGGCCCGCGCGGCGGCGGCCCGGGCGCGCCGGGCACAGGTGCTCATCAGCGCGCCCGTGGGGCTCTGCTTCCTGCCCGCCTTCCTGGCGGTGGGAGTGGCCCCGGTGGTGATCGGACTGGCGACGGGACTGATGGACGGATGAATCCCACCAAGAGGAAAGGCAAGGAGATCGACATGGCCGAGATGGCGGAGATGACGGGGACGACCGAGATGGCGCGAGTGGCGGAGACGGCGGACGTGAAGGCGCGCGGGTCGACGAGGAGGGCCGTACGGGACTGGTGGCGGGCCCGACGGAAGGCCGTGCGGGAGGACGCGGGGATGACGACCTCCGAGTACGCGGTGGGGACCGTCGCCGCGGCGGCCTTCGCCGCGGTGCTCTACAAGATCGTGACGAGCGGGGCCGTCTCGGGCGCCCTCGAGTCCGTGATCGGCAAGGCCCTCGATGCGCCGTTCTGACCGGGGGTTCGTGACCGTGGAGGCGGCCATGGTCCTCCCCGTTCTCGCCCTCTTCACCGTGACCCTCCTCTGGGCCCTGGCCGCGGCCGCCGCGCAGATCCGCTGTGTGGACGCGGCCCGGGCCGGAGCGCGGGCGGCGGCCCGGTCCGAACCGGCCGCCTCGGCGGAGCGGGTCGCCCGGGCCGCCGCGCCCGAGGGGGCCCGGGTGTCGGTGACGAGGGCGGGCGATCTGTGGCGGGTGACGGTGGAGGTGGCGGCCCCGGGACCTCGGGGCATGGGACTCACGCTCAGAGCGGGTGCCGCCGCCCTCGCCGAGGACACGGTGGGCGAGGCGCCGGGTCGGGCCTCGGCGGCCGGGGGGTTGCCATGAGGGCGGTCCGTCGTGGGGATCGGGGTGCGGCGACGGTGTGGACGGCCTTCGCGGCCTGCGCGCTGTGCGTGGTGTTCGGGGTGGTCCTGGCGCTCGGGCAGGCGGTGGCGGCCCGGCACCGGGCCGGAGGGGCCGCAGACCTGGCCGCTCTGGCGGCCGCCGACCGGGCTCTGTGGGGCGAGACCGAGGCGTGCGCCGTTGCCACGCGGGTGGCCGCGGCCCAGGGCGCCGAGCTGCGGGGGTGCGCCGTGCGCGGGGAGATCGCCGAGGTGACCGCGCGGGTGGCGGCGGGCCCGTACCGGCCGGAGATCAGGTCGCGGGCGGGTCCTCCGGGGCCGCCGTCTCCGGGGCCGCCTCCTCCGCCGGCGGTTCCGGGGCCGCCCGCAGGAGTTCCGTGAGGAGGCGTACGGCGCCCCGCTTGTGCAGGGGGTCGTTGCCGTTGCCGCACTTCGGGGACTGGACGCAGGAAGGGCAGCCCGCCTCGCACTCGCAGGCGGCGATGGCCTCGCGGGTCGCGGTCAGCCAGGCCTTGGCCGTGTGGAAGGCCCGCTCGGCGAAGCCCGCGCCGCCCGGGTGGCCGTCGTACACGAAGACGGTCGGCAGCAGGGTGTCCGGGTGGAGCGGGACGGAGACGCCGCCGATGTCCCAGCGGTCGCAGGTGGCGAAGAGCGGCAGCATGCCGATGGAGGCGTGCTCGGCGGCGTGCAGGGCGCCTCCGAGGATCTCCGGGTTGATCCGGGCGGCGTCGAGCTGGTCCTCGGTGACCGTCCACCACACGGCCCGGGTGCGCAGGGTGCGGGGCGGCAGGTCGAGCTTGGTCTCGCCGAGCACCTCGCCGGTGATGAGACGGCGGCGGAGGAAGGAGACGACCTGGTGGGTGACCTCGACGGAGCCGTAGCAGAGGCGGCCGGCTCCCCAGGGGATCTCGGTGTCGGTTTCGAGGACGGAGACGGAGGTGGTGTCGCGGGCGGTGGTCGAGTACGGGGGCGCGGCCTCCTCCACGAGGGCCACGGAGTCCTTGAGGTCGAGCTCCCGCACCAGGTAGGTGCGGCCCTGGTGGAGGTGGACGGCGCCCTCGTGGACGGAGGCGTGGGAGGCGGCCTCGTCGACCGTGCCGAGGAGGCGGCCGGTGCCGGCCTCCACGATCCGGACGGGGCTGCCTCCGCCGCCCCGGATGTCGGTGAGGTCGACCGCCCGCTCGCGGCGGGTCCAGTACCAGCCGGCGGCCCGGCGGCGCAGTAGCCCGGCGGCCTCCAGCTGGGGCATCAGGCCCGGCGCGGCCGGGCCGAAGAGCGACAGGTCGGCCTCGGTCAGCGGAAGCTCCGCGGCGGCGGCGCAGAGATGGGGGGCGAGGACGTAGGGGTTGTCGGGGTCGAGGACGGTCGACTCGACCGGCTGGTCGAAGATCGCCTCCGGGTGGTGGACCAGGAAGGTGTCCAGCGGGTCGTCCCGGGCGACGAGGACCGCGAGGGCGCCCTCGCCCGAGCGGCCGGCGCGGCCCGCCTGCTGCCAGAGCGAGGCCCGGGTGCCCGGGTATCCCGCGATCACGACGGCGTCCAGGCCGGAGACGTCGACGCCCAGCTCCAGGGCGGTGGTCGCGGCCAGGCCGAGGAGCTCGCCCGAGTGCAGGGCCCGCTCCAGGGCCCGGCGCTCCTCGGGCAGGTAGCCGCCCCGGTAGGCGGCGACCCGGCGGGCCAGGGCGCGGTCGGTCTCGGCCAGCCGTTCCTGGGCGATCACCGAGATCAGCTCCGCGCCGCGCCGGGAGCGGACGAAGGCGACCGAGCGGACGCCCTGACGGGTCAGGTCGGTCAGCAGGTCGGCGGTCTCGGCGGTGGCGGTGCGGCGCACGGGCGCGCCGCGCTCGCCGTGCAGCTCGGTGAGCGGCGGCTCCCACAGGGCGAAGACCAGTTCGCCGCGCGGGGAGGCGTCGTCGGAGACCTCGGTCACCGGCAGTCCGGTGAGGCGGCCGGCGGCGAGGGCGGGCTCCGCGGAGGTCGCGGAGGCGAGGAGGAAGACGGGGTCGGAGCCGTACCGGGCGCAGATCCGGCGCAGGCGGCGCAGTACCTGGGCGACGTGGGACCCGAAGACGCCCCGGTAGGTGTGGCACTCGTCGATCACTACGTAGCGCAGGGCGCGCAGGAAGGAGGACCACCTGGGGTGGGAGGGGAGTATGCCCCGGTGCAGCATGTCGGGGTTGGTGAGCACGTAGTTCGCGTACTGCCGGACCCACTCGCGCTCCTCGACCGGCGTGTCGCCGTCGTAGACGGCGGGGCGGATCGCGTTGCCGAGGGGGGCGGCCAGTTCGCGGACGGCGCGGCGCTGGTCGGCGGCGAGGGCCTTGGTGGGCGCCAGGTAGAGGGCGGTGGCCCCGCGTCCGTTGGGGGCCTCCGCGCCGTCCAGGAGGGTCGTGAGGACCGGGGCGAGGTAGGCGAGCGACTTGCCCGAGGCGGTTCCTGTGGCGATCACCACGGAATCACCGTTCAGGGCGTGCTCGGCGGCCTCCGCCTGGTGGGCCCACGGGTGCTCGATCCCGGCCTTCTGGACGGCGCTGATCACCTCGGGACGGATGAGGTGCGGCCAGACGGCATGACGGCCCTCCCGGGCGGGCATGTGCTCCGTATGAGTGATGCGCGCGGCCCGGCTCTCGCCCGCCGAGAGGCGGTCGAGGACCATGCCGGGGGAGGGGCGACTGCCCGTGTACCCGGCTGGAGTAGGGGTGCGCTGTTTCTTGGCCATCGGCACCGAGTGTGTCACTGCCAGGACGGACAATGCCGCGAAGCCGTCGTGCATGACTGCTCGTAAGTGATTGAATGCCATTGCGGCTGGCGATCCGTTCCCTGGCTCCGCCCGGGAGGCCCGAGGGGGCGATCGCCCGATAGCAAGGTGCTGGAGGATCCGTGGACCTGTCCCTGTCGACTCGCAATGTGACCGGCGCTGGTGGTGACCGTACGGTCGTCGAGGTCGGTGGCGAGATTGATGTGTATACCGCGCCCAAGCTGCGCGAGCAGTTGGTCGAGTTGGTGAACGACGGCAGCTACCACCTGGTCGTCGACATGGAGGGCGTGGACTTCCTCGACTCCACCGGCCTCGGTGTGCTCGTCGGCGGCCTGAAGCGCGTCCGCGCGCACGAGGGCTCGCTGCGCCTGGTCTGCAACCAGGAGCGCATTCTGAAGATCTTCCGGATCACGGGTCTCACCAAGGTGTTCCCGATCCACGGTTCGGTCGACGAGGCCGTCAACGCGGTCGACTGATCCGGAGGGATCGCATGGCCACCGTTGAACTCCGATTCAGCGCTCAGCCCGAGCACGTCCGCACCGCCCGCCTCGTGGCGGCGGCGGTCGCCCGCAGGGCCGGAGTGGACGAGGCGGTCCTCGACGAGGTCCGGCTCGCCGTCGGCGAGGCCTGTTCCCGTGCGGTCGGGCTGCACCGCAGCAACGGTGTCACGAACCCGATCCGGGTCGTGCTGACCGAGGAGGAGAAGAGCTTCTCCATCGAGGTCGGCGACGAGGTCCCGGGTGCGGGCGTGGCCGCGGCGGATGCCGTCGGCGTGCCCGGAGCGCGGTCCTCGGCCCCGGCCGACGACTTCGACGACGCCGGGGGCGAGGACGAGATGGGCCTCGCGGTGATCCGCGGGCTCGTCGACGACGTGGAGGTGAGCGCCGGCGAGGACGGCGGCACCATCCGGATGAGCTGGCCGACCAGCCCGGCGGACGTTCTGTCCTGACCGGGGGCGTCGCGTGGGGGAAGAGGTTCCGCTGTGCGGGGCCTCTTCTTCCGTTTCCGGGGTGAAGGTGTCTATTTGTGACGGTTCGGATCCCTATGATCCGTCCCCATGGACCCCGACCCCACTTCGCTCGCCGCCGCGGTGCTCACGAGCGGGAACCGGACGATCGTGGTCGTCGTCGCGGCCGTCGCCCTCGGCGCGCTGGTCGTCGCGGCGCTGCTCGTCCGCCAGGTGCTCGCGGCCGGTGAGGGCACGGAGAAGATGCGGGAGATCGCCGCCGCCGTGCAGGAGGGCGCCAACGCCTATCTCGCGCGGCAGCTGCGTACCCTCGCCGTCTTCGCCGTCGCCGTGTTCTTCCTGCTGATGCTGCTGCCCGCCGACGACTGGCCGCAGCGTGCCGGACGGTCGCTGTTCTTCCTGGTCGGGGCGCTCTTCTCGGCGGTCACCGGCTACACCGGCATGCGTCTCGCCGTACGGGCCAACGTGCGGGTCGCCGCGGCGGCCCGGGAGGCCACCCCGGGGCCCGGCGCGCCGGAGAAGGACCTCGCAGAGGTGTCGCACCGGGCGATGCGGATCGCGTTCCGTACGGGCGGGGTCGTCGGCATGACCACCGTCGGCCTCGGGCTGCTCGGCGCGTCCTGCGTCGTCCTCGTCTACGCCGCCGACGCGCCCAAGGTCCTGGAGGGATTCGGGCTCGGCGCCGCGCTCATCGCGATGTTCATGCGGGTGGGCGGCGGCATCTTCACCAAGGCCGCCGACGTCGGCGCCGACCTGGTCGGCAAGGTCGAGCAGGGCATCCCCGAGGACGACCCGCGCAACGCCGCCACCATCGCCGACAACGTGGGCGACAACGTCGGCGACTGCGCGGGGATGGCGGCCGACCTCTTCGAGTCGTACGCGGTGACCCTCGTCGCCGCCCTCATCCTCGGCAAGGCCGCCTTCGGCGACCACGGCCTCGCGTTCCCGCTGATCGTCCCCGCCATCGGCGTCGTCACGGCCGTGATCGGCGTCTTCGCCGTCGCTCCCCGCCGCGCCGACCGCAGCGGCATGAGCGCGATCAACCGGGGCTTCTTCCTCTCGGCGGCCGTCTCGCTCGCGCTGGTCGCCGTCGCCGCCTTCACCTACCTGCCGTCCTCGTACGCCGAGCTCGAAGGCGTCACCGAGCCCGGCATCCACCAGCACGGCGGCGACCCCCGGGTCCTCGCCCTCGTCGCGGTCGCCATCGGCATCGTCCTCGCCGCGCTCATCCAGCAGCTCACCGGCTACTTCACCGAGACCGGCCGCAGGCCCGTGCGGGACATCGGGAAGTCCTCGCTCACCGGCCCCGCCACCGTGGTCCTGGCGGGTGTCGCCCTCGGCCTGGAGTCCGCCGTCTACACGGCGCTCCTGATCGGCCTCGCCGTCTACGGCGCTTTCCTGCTGGGCGGCGCCTCGATCATGCTGGCGCTGTTCGCGGTCGCCCTCGCCGGTACGGGCCTGCTCACGACCGTCGGCGTGATCGTCGCCATGGACACCTTCGGCCCGGTCTCCGACAACGCGCAGGGCATCGCGGAGATGTCCGGGGACGTGCGGGGCGCGGGCGCGCAGGTCCTCACCGACCTCGACGCCGTCGGCAACACCACGAAGGCCATCACCAAGGGCATCGCCATCGCCACCGCCGTCCTGGCCGCCGCCGCGCTCTTCGGCTCGTACCGGGACGCCATCGCGACGGCGGTCGCGGAGGCCGGCGGGCTCCGGGCGATCGGCGGGGCGGCCGACCTCCTGACGCTGTCGATGGACATCTCGCAGCCCAACAACCTCTTCGGCCTGATCCTCGGCGCGGCGGTCGTCTTCCTCTTCTCCGGACTGGCCGTCAGCGCCGTCTCCCGGTCGGCCGGTTCGGTCGTCCACGAGGTGCGGCGCCAGTTCCGCGAGCACCCGGGGATCATGACGTACGAGGAGAAGCCCGAGTACGGGCGGGTCGTCGACATCTGCACCCGGGACGCGCTGCGGGAACTCGCCACGCCCGGGCTGCTCGCCGTGACCGCCCCGATCGCGGTCGGCTTCGCGCTCGGTGTCGGCCCGCTCGGCGCGTACCTCGCCGGGGCGATCGGGACGGGCGCCCTGATGGCGGTCTTCCTCGCCAACTCCGGCGGCGCGTGGGACAACGCGAAGAAGCTGGTCGAGGACGGCCACTACGGCGGCAAGGGCAGCGAGGCGCACGCCGCGACGGTCATCGGCGACACCGTCGGCGACCCCTTCAAGGATACGGCGGGACCGGCGATCAACCCCCTCCTGAAGGTGATGAACCTCGTCGCGCTGCTCATCGCCCCCGCCGTCGTGAAGTTCGGGTACGGACGGGACGCCGACGACGGACTGAGGGCGGGGGTCGCGGCGCTCGCGGTCCTCGTCGTGGTCGTCGCGGTGTGGATCTCCAAGCGCCGTTCCGTGGAGGTCTCCTGACGTGTCGTCCGTCTCATTCCCCGGCGTGAAGGGGGCGTGAGAGGGGCGTCTCCCTTGGTTCAAATGACTGCAATGTGGTCGAAATCGCTCGTACGAAAGGTGGAAGTAGCCCGTTCGGCGTGTATGTTCCGGGGCCGAGAGCCTTGGAAGGGACCGATCCGGTGAACAAGAAGCTTGCGGCCGCACTGTCCGGCGGCGCGGTACTGATGCTCGTGCTGTCGGGTTGCAGCGACGACGAGGGCAACAAGGTGGACGACTGGGCGAAGACGTTCTGCGACCAGGCGAAGCCGCAGATCCAGAAGCGGGCCAACGCCCACCAGATCATCATCTCGACGGCCGCCGACAGCAAGCCGGCCGAGATCCAGGCCGCCGACTCCAAGGCGTTCCAGGACATCGCCGACGCCGACCGCGCCCTCGCCAAGGCCGTCGAGGCCGCCGGGGCCCCGCCCGTCGAGAACGGCGAGAAGGTCAAGCAGGACGCGATCAAGGAGCTGAACGCGACCGCGGTGGCCTACGAGGGGCTCAAGAAGGAGGTCGACGCGCTGGACCCGACGAACCAGCAGAAGTTCGCCGACGGCCTCCAGGACGTCGCCGACGGCCTCACCAAGATCGAGAAGATGGACCAGGCCGCGCTGTCCAAGCTGGAGGAGGGCGAGCTCGGTCAGGCCATGGCCAAGCAGCCCGGCTGCCAGAAGCCGACGGCCTCCGTCCCGCCGAAGACGTCCGCCTCGGCCGCGCCGAAGAGCTCGGCGCCTGCTTCGGCGAAGCCCTCCGCCTCCGCGAAGCCGTCCGCCTCCGCGGAGTAACACCCGGGAGCGCCCGGGAACACCCGGGAGAGCGAGCCATGACCCGGCGGCGGTGGCGATCGGCCGTCCGCCGCCGGGTCGGCTGCCCGGATGTCGGTGGTGCCCGTCACAATGGTTCGTGTGAGTACGACCAGCCTGCCTTCCCGCCTCCCGCTGCCCGCGCACGCCGCCCGTCTGCGCGAGAAACTCCTCGCCGCCGACTTCACCGCCGACGGCCTGCTCGACCTGCTCGGCGCCCCCGCCTACGCGGCGCTCGCCCGCAGCGAGACCGTGCCCGCCCTGCGCGCCACCCGGGGAGACTCTCCGCTGGAGACCCTCGTCCGGCTCTTCCTGCTCCAGGGGGCCGTCGCGTACGACGCGGCCGCCGCCGCCCTCCCCGTCGACGAGGCACTCGCCGACGGCTGGGTGGTCCGCGAGGACGACGCCGTGCTCGCCACCGTCGACATCCGGCCGTACGGCGGCCCCGACGGCGAGGACTGGTTCATCGTCTCCGACCTCGGCTGCGCCGTCGGCGGCGCCGGAGGCATCGGCAAGAAGGCCGAGGGCGTCGTGCTCGGCGTCGGCGGCGCCTCCACCACGCTCGCCGGCATCACGATCCGTACGCCGGTGTCCTCCGCGCTCGACCTCGGCACCGGCTCCGGCATCCAGGCGCTGCACGCGGCCCAGCACTCCACCCTGGTCACCGCCACCGACCTCAACCCGCGCGCCCTGGACTTCACCCGGCTCACCCTGGCCCTCTCCGGGGCCCGCGAGGCCGAGCTCCTCGAGGGCTCCCTCTTCGAGCCGGTCGACGGCGACACGTACGACCTGATCGTCTCCAACCCGCCGTTCGTCATCTCGCCCGGCGCCACGCTCACCTACCGGGACGGCGGGATGGGCGGCGACGACCTGTGCCGCACGCTCGTGCAGCAGGCCGGTGAGCGGCTCAACGACGGCGGATACGCCCAGTTCCTCGCCAACTGGCAGCACGTCGAGGGCGAGGAGTGGCAGGAGCGGCTGCGTTCCTGGGTGCCGCGCGGCTGCGACGCCTGGATCGTGCAGCGCGAGGTCCAGGACGTCACCCAGTACGCCGAGCTCTGGCTGCGGGACAGCGGCGACCACCGCGGCGACCCGGAGGAGTACCGGATCGCGTACGACCGCTGGCTCGACGAGTTCGAGGCCCGCAAGACCAGGGCGATCGGCTTCGGCTGGATCACCATCCGGCGGAACGCGGCGGTCGAGTCCGGCGCCGTCGAGCCGTCGGTCCTCGTCGAGGAGTGGCCGCACCCCGTCGAGCAGCCCCTCGGCGACACCGTCCGCGCCCACTTCGAGCGCCAGGACTACCTGCGAAGCCGTGACGACGCCGGGCTCCTCGCCGACCGGTTCACGCTCGCGCCCGAGGTGATGCAGGAGCAGGTCGGACTGCCGGGCGCCGAGGACCCGGAGCACGTCGTCCTCCGGCAGAACCGGGGCATGCGCCGCGCGACCAAGGTCGACCACGTCGGCGCCGGGTTCGCCGGGGTCTGCGACGGCACCCTCAGCGCCGGCCGCATCCTCGACGCGATCGGACAGCTCATGGGCGAGGACCCCGTCCTGCTCCGCGACCGCACCCCGGCGGCGATCCGGCTGCTCGTCGAGGAGGGCTTCCTGCTGCCCGTGACCGACGGGAGCGAGGATTGATACGGATCGAACTGGACGAGGCCTCGCTCGGGTCGACCCGCATCGCGATCAGCCCGCTCCGCGACGCGTTCTGCGCGATGCACCTCGCGCTGCCGCACCGGCGGCCCTCCTGGCCGTACCAGGCGTGGGTCGGGCAGGCGCGCGAGGTGTGGCGCGAGGACGACCGGCTGCGCCCGCTGTGGCGGTTGCTCGAAGAGGGACCGGGTGAGGTCTCCGACTTCCTGCTGCCCCGCCCGGTCGGCACGGTCCACGTCCACGAGGAGCTCGCCGCGCTGCGGGCCACCGACCCGGCGTTCGTCCGCGAGCAGGTGGAGGTCTGCTACCCCGGCCTGACCGACGCGCCCTTCCTCCAGCCCTATCTGGAGGACCCGGAGGCCGCCTGTGCTGCCCTCGCCGACGCGTACGCGGCCTGGTGGGAGGGGGCGATCGAGCCGTACTGGCCGACGATGCGCCGCCTCGTCGAGGACGAAGTCCTCTTCCGCGCCAGGACGTTCGCGACCGAGGGCGTCGACGCGCTGTTCGCCGGTCTCGAGTCGCGAGGGCGGTGGACCCCGCCCGTACTCGAACTGACCAAGTACATCGAGGCCGCGTACGCGCCGGGCGAGCGCAGGCTCGTCCTCGTCCCGCTGGTCTTCGCCGAGGGCTGCCGGCTCTACTCGACGGACGACCCCGAGGTCTTCGCCCTCAGCTTCCAGGCCCGCGGCGCCGCCGCCCTGCGCGAACCCGTCGAGCCCGTCGCCGACGACCGCCTCGGGCTGCTGCTGGGGCGGGGCCGCGCGGCGGTCCTGCGCGAGCTCGGCGGCCCCCTGACCACCGCCGGACTCGCCGACCGCCTCGGCCTCGCGCCGAGCACGGTCTCCGAGCACCTCTCCGTCCTCGCCGAGGCCGGGGTCGTGACCCGGCACCGCGTCGGGCGCTCCGTGTACTACCAGCTGACCGACACGGGCCGGTCGCTGCTCGCGCTCCTCGCCGGGGAGGGCGTGCTCCGGGCGGTGGTCTGACGGCCGGACGACCATCGGAGGGGCGTCCGGGCCGACGATTCGGGGCGTCCCGAATCGATGGCCCGGCCCTCCCGCGCCCTCCTACTGTCCGGCGCATGCTCGCAATCGAGGCGGACGCGCTGCGCCGCACCTACACCAGCAGGACCGGGTGGCTCAGGCCCCGTCGGACCGAGACCGAAGCCGTCCGCGGCGTCACCTTCGACGTGGCCCCGGGGGAGCTCTTCGGCCTCCTCGGCCCCAACGGCGCCGGGAAGACCACCACCATCAAGATGCTCAACACCCTTCTCCTGCCGACCTCCGGCACGGCCCGGGTGTTCGGCCACGACGTGGCCCTCGACCCCGTCGCCGTACGCCGCAGGATCGGGTACGTCTTCGGTGGCGACCGCGGCCTGTACGACCGGCTCTCCGCGCTCGACAACCTCCGCTACTTCGCCGAGCTGTACGGCGTCGAGGGACGCGACCAGAAGCGGCGCATCACCGAACTCCTCGACCTCGTCGGTCTCCTGGGCCGCGAGAAGGAGCGGGTCGAGGGGTACTCGCGCGGCATGCGGCAGCGCCTCCACATCGCCCGCGGCCTGCTCCACCGGCCCGACGTCCTCTTCCTCGACGAGCCGTCCATCGGCGTGGACCCCGTCGCCGCCCGCGACCTGCGCCGCACGGTCGCGGACCTGACCGCCTCCGGCACCACCGTCCTGCTCACCACGCACTACATGGCCGAGGCCGACGAGCTCTGCGACCGGATCGCCGTCATCGCGGCCGGCCGGATCCAGGCCCTCGGCACCCCCGAGAGCCTCAAGTCCCGTGTGAGGGGCCGGGACGTGCTGGAGATCGAGGCGTACGGCGTGGACGAGGAGCGGCTCGACCGGGTGCGGCGGCTCGCCGGGGTGGCGGGCGTGGCGGCCGAGGACCGGGGCACGCTCCAGGTCGTGACCGTCCAGGTCACGGCGGGGCGCGGGGCCGCCGAGCTGCACGGTCCGGTGCTCGCCGCGCTGGACGGCGTGCGGACCGGACGGGTCACGAGCCGTGAACCGTCCCTGGAGGACGCGTACATCGCGATCGTGGAGGAGGCGGCGGGCCCCGCCTCCGAGGGGATTCCCGAGCAGGCCTCGTACGCCCTGTGCGCGCCGGCCGAGGACGTGGCCGGATGAGGCGCGTCGTACGGCTCGTTCTCGTCGGGGTCCGCACCCATGTCTCGTACATGTCGCGCTCCCCGCTGGAGATCACCTTCGCCGTCCTCGTCCCGCTCGTCTACGCGACCCTCGCCGTCTACCTGTTCCGCGCCGCCGGCGATCCCGACCGGCTGCTCACCGCCTCCGTCGGCGCCGGACTCATGGGCATCTGGGGCTCGGTGCTCTTCGGTTCGGGCGGCGCGGTGCAGAACCAGCGCTGGCTGGGCACCCTGGAGAACCTCGTCGTGGCGCCCGCGCCGCTCGCGCTCGTCCTGCTCCCCCTCACCCTCGCGACCGCCGTCATCGGCACGTACGCGATGGGCGCGACGATCCTGTGGGGCGCGGTCCTCTTCGGCGTCCCGCTCGACTTCGCGCACCCGCTGCTCTTCCTGGTCGCCGTGCCCGTCTGCGTCCTCGCCCTCGGCATGATGGGGCTGCTGCTCGCCGCCACCTTCGTCCTGCTGCGGAACGCCAACGCCCTGGCCAACCCGCTGGACACGCCCGTCTGGCTGCTGTCCGGACTCCTCGTGCCCGTCACCGTGCTGCCGGCCTGGACGCACCCGCTGTCCTGGGCGCTGCCGACCACCTGGGGCGCGCGGGCCGTGCACGCGGCGACCTCCGGCGGGGACGTGCTCACGCCGCTGCTCGCCGCCGCCGCGCTCGGGGCCTGCTACGCCCTGGCCGCCGTCCTCGTCCTCGGCCGCGTGGAGCGCCGGGCGCGCGCCGCCGCCACCCTCGCCCTCGCCTGAGATCCACTTCGGCTGAAAGGCCAGACAGAGATGTTCCGTTTCCCTGCCACCGCCCGGCTCGTCGTCGTCGGCGGGGCGATCTCCTACCGGGCCCTGTTCAACTGGACGACCCCGCCGATGTTCATCGGAACGCTCCTGGTGGGGCCGCTCCTCCAGGTCTTCTTCTTCGTCTTCCTCGGACGGGAACTCGGCGTCGCGGACGACCGTTTCCATCTCGTGGGCAACGCCGTCCTCGCAGCCTCCGCCTCCTGCGTGTACGGCGGCACGATGGCCGTCGCCAACGAGCGCCGGTACGGCACCCTCGGGGCCGTCCTGCTCTCGCCCCGGCGCCGGGTGCCGCTCTGGGCCGGACGAGCTCTCCCGTACGTCCTCAACGGGCTGTTCGTCAGCGCCCTCGTCCTCACCGTCGCCTCGCTCGTCCTCGGGCTGCCCGTGCCCGCCGGGGCGCTGCCCGGTCTCGGGCTCGTGCTGCTCGCCGCCGCCGGCGCCTGCTCGGCCTTCGGGCTCGCGCTGGGCGCGCTCGGGCTGCGCTTCCGGGACGTGTTCCTGGTGTCGAACGTGGCGAGTTCGGTGCTGCTCCTCCTCACGGGCGCCGCCGTCCCCCGGGAGACGCTGCCCGAGTGGATGCGGGTCGCGGGCGAGCTGCTGCCGCTCACGCACGCGGCGGACGCGGCGCGGCTGCTGACCGCCGGCGGTGGCCTCGACGCCGGCCTGCTCGGGGCCGAGCTCGCCGTGGGCGCCGGGTGGGGGCTGCTCGCCGTCGCCCTGCTCGCCGTCTTCGAGCGGGGCAGCCGCCGCAGGGCCACGCTCGACACGATGTGACGGGGGAGACGGAAGGAACAGGGGAGGTGTGAGGGGTGGGTCACTACCGGCCATCTTCGTGAAACCGCGCAGGACGCTCCGCGTCGTTCACCCGGAATTCGCGCCGACGACGTCCGGAGGTGTCAGCCTCGGCTGCGCGGGCGACGAGCTCCGCACCGGAACGGAACGGGGTACGGGCATGGAGAGCGGGCCGGCGATCTTCGCGGGGGCGGCGTTCACGCTGTTCGGGGGCGCTCTCCTGCTGTGGACGACCGTGCGGACGCTGCACGGCGAGCCCGTGGCGCACGGGGTCGCGCCACGCGCGGCCGTCGCGGTGACGAGTCTCTTCGGCGCCGGTTTCCTCGCCCTCGGCGTCTGGTGCTTCGCCCGCCTCTGACACCGCCGCCGGCCCGCCTCCGACACCGCCGCCGGCCCGCCTCCGACACCGCCGCCGCACCGCCTCCGGCACCGTCGCCGCGCCGCCGCCGGGCCTGCCGAGGCTCCCTCCTCCTCTCCCCGGCGCGCCCCGCCCGTCCGCCCATCCGGGAGTCCGGGCGGCAGGAATGCCAGGACTCGGGTTACCGTTCGAGTGGCCGTTGCGGGCTTTCGCCGTTTGACACGGGGGCGGGTTGTACCGTCACACTCCGCAGCGACGGGAGCGTCACCGTCCGTGCCGCTGCCGTGCGTGCCAGTGCCGTACGTGCCAGAGAGTGTCGATCCGGAGAGAAGAGCGAAGTTGTCCCCGACCAGCGAGACCGCACACGGCGGCCGCCGACTCGTCATCGTCGAGTCGCCTGCCAAGGCGAAGACGATCAAGGGCTACCTCGGCCCCGGCTACGTCGTCGAGGCGAGCGTCGGGCACATCCGCGACCTCCCCTCCGGCGCCGCCGAGGTGCCGGAGAAGTACACCGGCGAGGTCCGCCGCCTCGGCGTGGACGTCGAGCACGACTTCCAGCCCATCTATGTCGTCAACGCCGACAAGAAGGCGCAGGTCAGGAAGCTCAAGGAGCTGCTCGCCGAGTCCGACGAGCTCTTCCTCGCCACCGATGAGGACCGCGAGGGCGAGGCCATCGCGTGGCACCTCCAGGAAGTCCTGAAGCCCAAGGTCCCCGTCCACCGGATGGTCTTCCACGAGATCACCAAGGACGCCATCCGCGAGGCCGTCGCCAACCCGCGCGAGCTGAACCAGCGCATGGTCGACGCCCAGGAGACCCGCCGCATCCTCGACCGGCTGTACGGCTACGAGGTCTCGCCGGTCCTGTGGAAGAAGGTCATGCCGCGGCTCTCCGCCGGCCGTGTGCAGTCCGTCGCCACCCGGCTCGTCGTCGAGCGCGAGCGCGAGCGCATCGCCTTCCGCTCCGCCGAGTACTGGGACCTCACCGGCACCTTCGGCACCGGCCGCACCGGTGACGCCTCCGACCCGTCCTCCCTGGTCGCCCGCCTGAACACGGTCGACGGCAAGCGGGTCGCGCAGGGCCGCGACTTCGGCGCCGACGGCCGCCTGAAGAGCGAGAGCGTGCTGCACCTGGACGAGGAGAAGGCCCGGGCGCTCGCCGCCGCGTTGGCCGACACCGCGTTCGCCGTGCGGTCCGTCGAGTCGAAGCCGTACCGCCGCTCCCCGTACGCCCCCTTCCGGACGACGACGCTCCAGCAGGAGGCGAGCCGCAAGCTCGGCTTCGGTGCGAAGGCGACCATGCAGGTGGCGCAGAAGCTGTACGAGAACGGCTTCATCACCTACATGCGTACGGACTCCACGACCCTCTCCGACACCGCCGTCGCGGCGGCGCGGACGCAGGTCACGCAGCTGTACGGCGCCGACTACCTGCCGGAGAAGCCGCGCGTCTACGCGGGCAAGGTCAAGAACGCGCAGGAGGCGCACGAGGCGATTCGCCCTTCGGGTGATCGTTTCCGCACCCCCGCGGAGACCGGCCTGACCGGCGACCAGTTCCGCCTGTACGAGCTCATCTGGAAGCGGACCGTCGCCTCCCAGATGAAGGACGCGACCGGCAACTCCGTCACCGTGAGGATCGGCGGCACGTCCGCCGACGGCCGGGACGCCGAGTTCAGCGCCTCCGGCAAGACGATCACCTTCCACGGCTTCATGAAGGCGTACGTGGAAGGCGCCGACGACCCGAACGCGGAGCTCGACGACCGCGAGCGGCGCCTGCCGCAGGTCGCCCAGGGCGACGCGCTGACCGCCGACGAGATCACCGCGGACGGCCACGCGACCAAGCCGCCGGCCCGCTACACCGAGGCCTCGCTGGTCAAGGAGCTCGAAGAGCGCGAGATCGGCCGCCCGTCGACGTACGCCTCGATCATCGGCACCATCCTCGACCGCGGCTACGTCTTCAAGAAGGGCACGGCCCTCGTGCCGTCCTTCCTGAGCTTCGCCGTCGTCAACCTCCTGGAGAAGCACTTCGGGCGGCTCGTCGACTACGACTTCACCGCCAGGATGGAGGACGACCTCGACCGCATCGCGCGCGGCGAGGCCCAGTCCGTGCCGTGGCTGAAGCGTTTCTACTTCGGTGAGGGCGAGGCCGGGGCCGGTGCCGGTGCCTCCGGCGGCGCGGCCGACGCGGGCAACGGCGACGGCGACCACCTCGGCGGCCTCAAGGAGCTCGTCACCGACCTCGGTGCCATCGACGCCCGCGAGATCTCCTCCTTCCCCGTCGGCAACGGCATCGTGCTCCGCGTCGGCCGCTACGGCCCGTACGTCGAGCGCGGCGAGAAGGACCAGGAAGGCCACCAGCGCGCCGACGTCCCCGACGACCTCGCGCCCGACGAGCTGACCGTGGAGCACGCCGAGGAGCTGCTCGCCAAGCCGAGCGGCGACTTCGAGCTGGGCGCCGACCCGGTCAGCGGGAACCAGATCGTCGCGAAGGACGGCCGCTACGGCCCGTACGTCACGGAGATCCTCCCCGAGGGCACCCCGAAGACCGGCAAGAACGCGGTCAAGCCGCGCACGGCCTCCCTCTTCAAGTCGATGGCGCTCGACACCGTCACCCTGGAGGACGCGCTCCGGCTGATGTCCCTCCCGCGGGTCGTCGGCGCGGACGCCGAGGGCGTCGAGATCACCGCGCAGAACGGCCGCTACGGCCCGTACCTGAAGAAGGGCACGGACTCGCGGTCGCTCACCGACGAGGACCAGCTCTTCACGATCACCCTCGAAGAGGCGCTGGCGATCTACGCCCAGCCCAAGCAGCGGGGCCGCGCCGCGGCCAAGCCGCCGCTGAAGGAGCTCGGCACCGACCCGGTCAGCGAGAAGCCCGTCGTCGTCAAGGACGGCCGCTTCGGCCCGTACGTGACGGACGGCGAGACCAACGCCACCCTGCGCACCGGCGACTCCGTCGAGGACATCACGCCCGAGCGCGGCTACGAGCTCCTCGCGGAGAAGCGGGCCAAGGGACCGGCGAAGAAGGCCGCCAAGAAGGCCCCGGCCAAGAAGGCCCCGGCGAAGAAGACGGCCACGAAGACCGCCGCCAAGAAGACGACGGCGGCCAAGAAGACGGCGGCGAAGAAGACCACCACCGCCGCCAAGACCACGGCCGCGAAGAAGACCGCCGCGAAGAAGACGACGGCCGCGGCGCAGCCGGAGTAGGACCCGCGGGACCCCGGACCGGGGGTGGGAGCAGCCGCTCCCGCCCCCGGTCCGTCGTTCGGCCTCCTGTTCGGCTGGAGGCCGTCAGGTGTCGGACCCTCCGGATAGGGTGGACGGATGACGCGAGCAGAGCAGCCAGACCGCCTCGGCGATTTCGACGCCGCACTCGTCGCGGATTCCCAGGAGCGTGCCGTACGGGCGCTCCTGCACCACCAGCCGCTCCGCCGCCTGTGGAACGCGCAGCTCGTCGGCAGCGTCGGCGACGCGCTCGGACTCCTCGTCCTCGTCCTCCTGGGCCTCCAGGCGGCCGTCGCCGAGGGCGCGCTCGGGGGCGGCTACCGGGGCGCCGCGTTCGCCGTGGCCGCCGTCGTCGGTACGCGCCTGCTCGCCTCGGCCCTCTTCGGGACCGTCCTCCTCGGCCCCCTCGCCAAGCTGACCGGGCCCGACGGCCCGCTCGACCGGCGCTGGACCATGATCGGCGCCGACGGGCTGCGGCTCGCGCTGTTCGTCGTCGCCCCGCTGTGGATCGACTGGCTCCCCGGCTCCGCCCTCTGGTACGTGCTCGGCACCGTCTTCGTGACCGGCGCCGCCGAGCGGCTCTGGACCGTCTGCCGCGAGGGCGCCGCCCCCGCGCTGCTGCCCGCCGCCCCGCCCGAGGGCGACGCCGTGCGGCCGCTCCCGGACCACCTCGGCGCGCTGTGCCGGCTCTCCCTGCGGACCGCCTTCCTCGCCGTGCCCGCCGCCGCCGTGGCGCTGCTCGTCGCCACCCTCGTCGGCAACCTGCTGGGCGCCGGACTCGACTGGTTCTCGTTCCACCAGGCCGCCCTCGGCTCGTACGTCGCCGCCGGACTCTTCGCCGCCTCCGTCACCGTCCTCTTCGGCATGGCGCTGCCCGGCGGACAGGGACCGGAGCTCCGCTCGCCCCTCGCCGGGCTGCGCCGGACGCCGGAGGCCGAGAAGGGCCGTACGGGCGTCCTCCCCGTCCTGGTCCTGACCTGCGCCACCGTCGCCGGGGCGATCGCCGCTGCCGCGTCCCTCGCCGTCCTCCACGCGTACGACCTCGGCGGCGGCCCCGTCACGTACGCGCTCCTGATCCTCGCGCTCAGCGGCGCCACCGCCGTCGGCATCCGCACCGCGCGGCACGTCCTGCCCGTCCTCTCCCGGCGCCGGCTGCTCGCCCTCGCGACCGCCGTCACCGGCGTCGCGCTGCTCGCCGCGGGCCTCGTGCCCGACACGGCGACGGTCCTGCTGCTCGCCGTCCTCGCCGGGTACGCCGCCGGGGTCGCCGCGAACACCGGCCACACCCTCGTCGACCAGGAGACCGAGGAGCCGGACCGCGAGGCGACCACCGGCCGCCTCCAGGCCGCCGCGCGCGTCGGCATGGCCGTCGGCGCGCTCGCCGCGCCGCTGGTCGCCGCCGCGATCGGCCCGCACCGGCTCGCGTCCTCGGGCGGCACCTTCGTCCTGGAGCACGGCGGGGCGGCCTACACGCTCGCCCTCGTCGGCGCCCTGCTGCTGCCCGTCGCCGCGCTCGTCCTCGCCAAGACCGACGACCGCGCGGGCGTCCCGCTCCGCCGCGACCTGCGCGACGCGGTGCGCGGCTCCGACCCGGCCCAGGCGCCGTCCCCGACCGGCTTCTTCATCGCCCTGGAGGGCGGCGACGGCGCCGGGAAGTCGACGCAGGTCAAGGCGCTCGCCGAATGGATCCGCGCCAAGGGCCACGAGGTCGTCGTCACCCGCGAGCCCGGCGCGACCCCGATCGGCAAGCGGCTCCGCTCGATCCTGCTCGACGTCTCGTCCGCGGGGCTCTCGAACCGGGCCGAGGCCCTGCTGTACGCGGCCGACCGTGCCGAGCACGTCGACTCGCTGGTCCGGCCCGCACTGGAGCGGGGCGCGGTCGTGATCTCCGACCGGTACATCGACTCGTCCGTGGCCTACCAGGGCGCGGGCCGCGACCTCTCCCCGACCGAGATCGCCCGTATCTCCCGCTGGGCGACCGACGGGCTCGTCCCGCACCTGACCGTCGTGCTCGACGTCTCCCCGGAGACGGCCCGCGAGCGGTTCACCGAGGCGCCCGACCGGCTGGAGTCCGAGCCGCCGGAGTTCCACGCGCGCGTACGGGCCGGTTTCCTCGCCCTCGCCGCCGCCGACCCCAGCCGCTACCTCGTCGTCGACGCCGGCCAGGAGCCCGAGTCCGTCACCACCGTCGTACGCCACCGGCTCGACCGGATGCTGCCGCTCTCCGAGGCCGAGATCAAGGCCGCCGAGGAGGCCCGCCGCAAGGCCGAGGAGGAGGCGCGGCGCAAGGCCGAGGAAGAGGCCGCCCGCAAGGCCGAGGAAGAGCGCCTGGAGCGCGAGCGGCAGGAGCAGCTCGCCAAGCTCCGCGCCGAGGAGGAGGAGCGCAAGCGGCGCGAGGAAGAAGAGGCGCGCCGCCTGGAGGCCGAGCGTCAGGCCGAGGAGGCCCGGCGGAAGGCCGAGGAGGAGCGGCTCGCGGCGGAGGCCGCCGCCGAGGCCGAGCGCAAGCGCGTCGCCGCCGAGGAGAAGGCCCGCCAGGAGGAGCAGGAGCGGCTCCGCAAGGAGGCCGAGGAGGAGGCCCGGCTGCGCGCCGAGGCCGAGGAGCGCCGCCTGGAGAAGCAGCGCAGGGCCGAGGAGGCGCTGCTCCGCGCCGAGGAGGCCCGCCGCATGGCCGAGGCGGCTGCTGCCGCCAAGGCGGCGGAGGCCGTCGCGATGAAGGCGGCGGCCGAGAAGGTCGCGGCGGAGGCCGCCGCCAAGGCCGCCGCGGAGAAGGCCGCCGCCGAGCGTGCCGCCGCGGTGGCAGCCGCGGCCCAGCGCGCGGCGGCCGCGGAAGCCGCGGCCGCGGAGCGGACCGCCGCCGCGGAGAAGGCGGCGGCCGAGAAGCGCGCCGCCGCCGAGAAGGCCGCCGCGGAGAAGGCCGCCGAGGAGAAGCGGGTCGCCGCCGAGAAGGGTGCGGCGGCCGCCCGTGCCGCCCAGGAGTCGGCGAACGAGGTCACCGTGCCGACCCCCGTCGTGAAGCCGGACCCGAGGGTGGCCCAGCCGCCCGTGTCGGCGAACGAGGTCACGGTGCAGACGCCGGTCGTGAAGCCGGAGCCGGTCGCGAAGCCCGAGCCTGCTGCCGTGAAGCCGGAGCCGGTCGCGAAGCCCGAGCCTGCTGCCGTGCGGCCCGAGGCGGAGACCGCCGTCCTGCCGCAGATCAAGGACTCGCGGGCCGCCGACGAGACGGCCGTCCTGCCCAGGATCACGGACTCCCGCGCGGTGGACGAGACCGCCGTCCTGCCTCCCGTCCGGCCCGTGGACCGGGTGCCGCAGGGCATCTTCCGCGACGAGCGGCCCCAGGCCCGGCCGGAGCCGGAGGGGGCGAACGACCGCACCCGCGAGCTGCCCCAGCTCGACGAGCACGGCCGCCCGCGCCGCCGCTCGGACTGGGCGGAGGAGACCCCGCTCGACGACCTGCCGACCCTCGCGGACGAGCTGTTCGGCCGGCACGACGACGAGGACGAGGGCCCGCGCCGCCGCCGCTGACGGACCCGGCGGTGAGGCCCGGGGGTGGAGCTAGCTCCACCCCCGGTCCGGCAGCCAGCCCCATACCGTCGTGACCTGCGCTTTTCTAGCGTTGCGGTATGACGACGACAGCAGTGACGGAGAACGGCGCCGCCCTCGCCCTGGACGGCGTGAGCCGGGCGTGCGGACGCGGGACGCCCGCGCTCGACGGGATCGACCTGACCGTGCCGCGCGGACGCTTCGTGGCCGTGATGGGACGGTCGGGCTCCGGCAAGTCCACGCTGCTGCGCTGCGCGGCCGGACTCGAACGGCCGACGGCCGGGAGGGTACGGATCGGGGGCACCGACCTCGCCACCCTGAAGGCTGCCGGTCTGACCCGGCTGCGCCGGGACCGCATCGGCTTCGTCTTCCAGTCGCTCAACCTCGTCTCCGCGCTGAGCGTGCGCGAGAACGTCACCCTGCCGCTGCTCCTCGCCGGGGCCCGCGAGGACCGGGCGCTCGCCGACCGCGCCCTCGCGGGGCTCGACGCCGTCGGCCTCGCCGACCGGGCCGACGACCGGCCCGAGAACCTCTCCGGTGGCCAGCGGCAGCGGGTCGCCATCGCCCGCGCCCTGGTCAACGAGCCCGAGGTCGTCTTCGCCGACGAGCCGACCGCCGCCCTCGACCCGGTCACGGCGTCCGGTGTGCTCGCCCTGCTGCGGCGCGCGGTCGACGAGCGGGGCACCACGGTCGTCCTCGTCACCCACGACCCGGTGGCCGCCACCTGGACGGACGAGGCCGTCTTCCTGGAGCGCGGCCGGATGGCCGGCCGGCTCGACCGGCCGGACGAGGCGGGCGTACGGGCGGCGCTCGGCGCCCGTACCGCCGGGCTCGTGTCGGGGGCCGCCCGATGAGCCGCCGCCTCGGGAACCCGGCGGTGCGGCTGCTCGCTGCCCGGTCGCTGCGGGCCCACCGCAAGGCGTGGGCCGCCGTGTTCGCCGCCGTCGCCGTCACCTCCGCGCTGCTCGGCACGCTGGCCCTCGCCGTCGGCTCCACCGCCCTCGGCCACGCGCGCGTGGAGCGGTACGCCGCCGCGCCCGTCGTCGTCGCCGGGGACCAGGAGGTCGAGTCGACGGTCACGCCGTGGGGCGGCGAGCCGCAGACGGCCTCGACGGGCCTGACCGAACGGGTACGGATCCCGTCCGCCGCCGTCGACGTGCTGCGCGCCGTGCCGGGCGTGCGGGACGTGGTCCCGGACGACACCTTCGTCGTACGGGAAGGGGCGCCCACCCGGGCCCCGGCCCCCGAAGGCGCGGCCCCCGGAGGCGTGGCCCCCGAAGGCCCGGCCTCCGAGGGCGCGGGCACGCGCGCGTACCCCGGGCGTTCCTGGGAGGCCGCCCGTCTGGCTCCGTACACGCTGACCGACGGGCGCGAGCCTCGTGGCGGCGGGGAGATCGTCGCCGGTGCCGGGCTCGGCGCGGGCGTCGGGAGCACCCTGGCCGGGCGGGAGGTCGTCGGGGTGGCCGACGGGCCCGACGCGGTCTACGTCAGCGCGGGGGAGGCGCGGCGGCTCGCCGGGCATCCCGGGGCCGTCGACGCCGTCGGCGTCCTGGCCGAGCCCGGTGTCCCCGTGGAGACCCTCCACGCGCGCGTGCGGGCCGCGTTGGACGAAGCCGGGCTGAAGGACACCGCCTCGGGGCAGCCGCTGCGGGCGCTCACCGGCGACGGCAGGGGCGGTGCCGAGCACCTCGCCGCGCTCCCCGCGCGCGGGGACCTCCTCCAGCTCCTCGCCGCCGTCTCCGGCACGCTCCTCCTGGTCGCAGCCCTCGTCCTCTCCTCGCTGGTCGCCCAGGCCCTCCAGCAGCGCTCCGCCGAGCGGGAGCTGCTCGTCTCCGTCGGCGCGTCGCCCCGGCAGGTGCGGGCGGCGGCGGGCCGCGAGGTGGCCCGGGTGGCCGCCGGGGCGGCCCTGTTCGGCGCGCTCGTCGCCGTACCGGCCTTCCAGCTGCTGTGGTCGACGCTGCGGGCCCGTACCGGAGTCGTACCGGAGGGGCTCGAACTGCCGACCCCGGCCTGGCTGTTCGCCGCCGTACTCGTCGTCGCCCTTCTCGTCGTCGGCCTCGCCCGGCTCGTGGTCCTCTTCGCGGCCCGCAGGCCCGGGCGGCCCGGGGCGGGGCGCGTCCGCCGGGTCCTCGGGATCGCCCTGCTCGTGCTCGGCGCGGGATCGGCCGGGGCGGCCACCGTCCAGGGCGGCGAGGCGGCCGCCGCCGCTGCCGGGGCGGCCACGGTGACGCTGGTCGCCGGGTGCGCGCTGCTCGGCCCGTGGATCGCGCGGGCCGCGACGGCCGTCCTCGACCGGCCGTTCCGCCGGTTCGGCGGCGCGCCCGGCCGGCTCACCGCCGCCGGAGCGGGCGCGCACTCCCGGCGCCTCGGTGCCGCGCTCGTCCCCGTCGTCCTCGTCACCTCCTTCGCGCTCGTGCAGCTCTCGGCGGGCGCCACCATGGAGCGGGCGGCGGCGGCACAGGCGCGCGCGGCGACCACCGCCGACCTCGCGTTCACCGGCGTGACGGCGGAGCGCGTACGGAAGCTGCCGGGGGTCGACGCGGCCACCGACGTGCTGAGCTCCTCGGTCGTCCTGGCCCGCACGGAGGCGGGCGCGCCGCGCCTCGACCGGCTCCCGGTCCTCGGCGTGGACGCCGAGGGGCTCGCGGGCACGCTCGACCCGGGCGTGGTCGCCGGTGACCTCGCCGGACTCGGGCGGGCGGGCACGGTCGCGGTCGGCGCGGACATGGCGAAGTCGCTGGAGGCGGAGCCCGGTTCGACGGTGGAGCTCCGGCTCGGCGACGGTACGGAGAAGCGGCTGCGGGTGGTCGCGGTCTACGAACGTTCGCTGGCCCTCGGGGAGTTCCTGCTTCCGAAGGCCGAACTGGCCCCGCACATGACCGATCCGTATCCCGCGCGCGTACTGGCGTCCGGCGTCGGCCACGGGTCACCGGTCGCGCCTGAGGCGGTGGCGCCCGAGGCGGTGGCGTCCGAGGCGGTGGCGCCCGTGGCGGTGGCGCTCCCCGGGGCCGAGTTGAACGGGATCGTCTCCGGCGGCATCGTGGCCGCGATCGGCGGGCTCACCGTCCTCTCCGTCCTCAGCACCCTCGCCCTCATCGGCGCCGGGCGGCGCGGCGAGCGGGAACTCCTGCGCCAGGTCGGCGCTTCGGCGGGCCAGCTGCGCCGGATGCTCGGCCTGGAGGCCGGATTCCTGACCGCGACCGGCCTCCTCGTCGGGCTCGCGGTGGGCGCGCTGCCGCTGACCGCGTTCGCCTGGGCGCTCACCGGCGGCCTGCCGTACCTGCCGCCCGCGCAGGCCGGCGCGATCGCCGGCGTCGTCCTCGTCACGGTCGTGACGGGGGTGTTCCTGGAGGAGCTCCGGCGGACGGGGCGGCGGCCCGGCGCTACGCGTTGAGGTACGCCAGGACCGCGAGGACCCGGCGGTGGCCGCCGCCGTCGGCCTGCGGCAGGCCGAGCTTCAGGAAGACGTTCCCGATGTGCTTGTGCACGGCCCGCTCGGTGACCACCAGCGAGCGGGCGATCGTCGCGTTGTCGAGGCCCTGGGCCATCAGCCCGAGGACCTCGCGCTCGCGGGGCGTGAGCGAGTCGAGCGGGTCGTCGCGCCGACGGGCCATCAGCTCGGTGACGACCTCCGGATCCAGGGCCGTACCGCCGGACGCGACCCGGTCCAGGGCGTCGAGGAACTCGTCGACCCGGCCCACCCGGTCCTTCAGGAGGTAGCCGACGCCGCGCGCGCCGCCGCCCAGGAGCTCGGCGGCGTACGTCTCCTCCACGTACTGCGAGAGCACGAGCAGCGGAAGCCCGGGGAGGTGCTCGCGGGCCGCGAGCGCCGCGCGGAGCCCCTCGTCGCGGAAGTCGGGCGGCAGCCGTACGTCGAGGACCGCCACGTCCGGGCGGTGGTCGAGGAGCAGGGGCAGGATCTCGGGGCCGGTGGCCGCGACCCCGACGACCTCGTGCCCCGACGAGGTCAGCAGCAGGACCAGGCCCTCCCTGAGGAGGGCGTTGTCCTCGGCGATCACCACACGCACGGAAGCTCCACTTCGATCACGGTCGGGCCCCCGACGGGGCTGGTCAGTCGTACGGTGCCGTCGAGCGCGGCGACCCGGCGCCGCATGCCCGTCAGGCCGGAGCCGCCGCTCTCGGCGGCCTCGGCCCCGCCGCGGCCCTCGTCCGCCACGCGCACGCGTAGCGCGGATTTCTCGCGGGTGAGGGAGACGGAGGCGCGGGAGGCGCCGCTGTGCTTGGCGGCGTTGGTGAGGGCCTCGGCGACGACGAAGTAGGCGGCGGCCTCGACGGCGGCGGGGGCGCGCGGGGCGTCCGGCACGGGAGCGCCGGACCCTCCCTCGTCGGCCAGGCCCGTCACCGTCACCGTCGTCTCCAGGCCGCTGCTCGCGGCGAGAGCCCGTACCGCCCCCGTCAGACCCCGGTCGGTCAGGATCGGCGGGTGGATGCCGCGCACCACGTGCCGGAGCTCGGCGAGGGCCTCCTCCGCCTGCGACTGGGCGTCGTCGAGGAACGCGCGGGCGGTCGCGGGATCGGAGTCGTACACGCGCCGGGCGAGGCCGATCCGCATGGACAGCGCCACCAGGCGGGCCTGCGCGCCGTCGTGGAGGTCGCGCTCGATCCGGCGGAGCTCGGCGCCGTGCGCGGCGACCGCGCCCGCGCGGGTGGCCGTCAGCTGCTCGACACGGGCGGCGAGGGCGGCGTCCCTGGCCGCGGCCGGGGACGGCGTGAGCAGGGCGCGCGACCACTCGGCGGCGAGCTCCGCGAGCCGGCCGAGCAGCGGCAGCGCCACCGCCCGGCGCCCCGCGAGCCCGGCCCAGGCGCCGTCGACGAGCAGCGCGGGGACCCACAGGATCAGCGAGAGGTACCAGAGCAGCAGGCCGTAGACGAGCTGCGCGGCGCCCCAGAGGAGGTCCTGCCGGGTGCCCGGGTCGGTGAAAGCGGTCCGCACGCGCGCGGGGAGCGGGCCTTCGATTGGCAGGTACGCCTCCGGGACCGGCGTCCCGGTCCACGCGGCCGTACGGCGGCGCTCCCACCCGGCGAGCCGGCGCAGCAGCAGCACGCTCTCGGGCAGCACGCCCGCCCCGATGACGGTGAGGGTGAGGACGGCGGTGAACAGGGCGATGCCGACCATCAGGCAGCAGAACAGGGAGATCGCGGCCCCGACCGTGAGATGGAGCCACGCCCGGAACGCTTCCTTGATCGCCACACGCATCAGGCCAGCCTAGGCGGCGCCGGGAGGGGAGACGGTGGAGCGGGCTACACCACGGTCCGGGAGCGGGCACCGCTGTGCGGGGCCATGGGCGGGAACGAGGATCGAAGGGCACCCATCCACTCCGCACGGAGGTACCCCATGCGTCCCCTTCTCTGGCTGCTGCTCGTCGTGAGCGTCCTGGCCAACGTCTACGTCGGCACCTTCTCGGACCTGACCGGCGGGCTCCGCGCCGCCGGAAGCGTCGGCACCGGGGCCGTCGTGCTCGGCTCCGCCGTCGGGCTGTGGCTGACGCGGCGGCGCGAGGAGGCCCGTGGCTGATCCGGGGATGTCCCCGTGGCTGATCCGGGGATGTCAGAGCACTGCCCCACAATGGAGGGCGTACCTGAGGAGGGGCAGACATGGCCGTATGGGACGACCTGGTCGGACAGACGCGGGTGGAGGAGCAGCTTTCCGCCGCCGCGCGTGACGCCGACGCGTTCGTGACCGCCCATGCGGCAGGACAGCCCGCCCCCGAGGCGTCGAAGATGACCCACGCGTGGCTGTTCACGGGCCCGCCGGGGTCCGGGCGGGCGACGGCGGCGCGGGCGTTCGCGGCCGCGCTCCAGTGCGTGAGCCCCGACCGGGCGATGAGCACCGGCGGTCCCGGCTGCGGGTTCTGCGACGGCTGTCACACGACGCTCGTCGGCACCCACGCGGACGTGGAGATCGTCCGCACGGACCTGCTGTCGATCGGTGTGAAGGAGACCCGCGAGCTCGTCCGGCGCGCCCAGCTCTCCCCGGCCGGCGGCCGCTGGCAGGTCATCGTCCTGGAGGACGCCGACCGCCTCACCGAGGGCGCGGGGAACGTGCTCCTGAAGGCCGTCGAGGAGCCCGCGCCCCGCACGGTCTGGCTGCTGTGCGCGCCCTCCCTGGAGGACGTGCTGCCCACGATCCGTTCCCGCTGCCGCCACCTGACGCTGCGGACGCCCCCGGTGGACGCCGTCGCCGACGTGCTCGTACGGCGTGACGGCATCGAGCCGGAGGCCGCGCACGCCGCCGCCCGCGCGACCCAGGGGCACATCGACCGGGCCCGGCGGCTCGCCACCGACGAGCGGGCCCGGGCGCGCCGCTCCGTCGTCCTCAAGCTGCCGCTGCGGGTCGCGGACATCGGCGGCTGCCTCAAGGCCGCCCAGGAGCTCGTCGACGCCGCCGCCGAGGACGCCAAGCAGGTGGCGGAGGAGGTCGACGTCAAGGAGACCGAGGAGCTGAAGGCGGCCCTCGGCGCCGCGCAGGGCGGGCGGATGCCGCGCGGCACGGCCGGCGCGATGAAGGAGCTGGAGGAGCGGCAGAAGCGCCGCAGAACGCGCACGCAGCGCGACAGCCTCGACCTGGCCCTCACCGACCTCACCGGCTTCTACCGCGATGTCCTCGCCCTCCAGCTCCGCTCCCGGACACCCCTCGCCAACGGGGACGTGCGGGACGCGCTGGAGCGGATCGCGGGCGACACGACGCCGGAGCGGACCCTGCGCCGGATCGAGGCGATCCTCGCCTGCCGCCAGGCCCTCGACCGGAACGTGGCGCCGCTGCTCGCGGTGGAGGCGATGACGATGGCGCTGCGGGACTAGGGAGCGCAGGGACGCCCGCCGGATTGGACACGGTGCGTACCCGTCCGGATACCCTCCGGAAATGGACTCCAGGCGTTTGCTCCGTACGTCCGCCACGGCCCTCGCCGCCGCCGGACTGATCCTCTCCGGCTGTACGGGAGGCGGAACCGACGCCGCCGCGTCCCGGGCGCGGAGCGAGACGCCCGCCGTGACCGCGTCCCCCTCCGGGGCGCTGGAGAAGTACTACGGGCAGAAGCTCGCCTGGCGGGACTGCGGCGTCGTGGGCTTCCAGTGCGCGACCCTGCTCGCCCCGCTCGACTACGCGAAGCCGGAGGCGGGCGAGGTGAAGCTCGCCGTCTCGCGGGCGAGGGCGACCGGCCCCGGGAAGCGGATCGGGTCGCTCCTGGTCAATCCGGGAGGCCCCGGCGGCTCGGCCGTCGGCTACCTCCAGGGGTACGCGGGCATCGGCTACCCCGCCCCCGTCCGCGCCCGCTTCGACATGGTGGCCGTCGACCCGCGCGGCGTCGCCCGCAGCGAGCCCGTCGAGTGCCTCACCGGGCCGCAGATGGACGCGTACACGCAGGTCGACCAGACCCCGGACGACGCGGCGGAGGTCAACGCGCTCAGCGCCTCCTTCAAGAGCTTCGCGGCGGGCTGCGAGAAGCGCTCGGGGACGGTCCTGCCGCACGTCTCCACCGTGGAGACGGCCCGCGACATGGACGTCCTGCGGGCGGTCGTCGGCGACGAGAAGCTCCACTACGTGGGGGCCTCGTACGGCACCTTCCTCGGTGCCACCTACGCCGAGCTCTTCCCCGACCGGGTCGGCCGGCTCGTCCTCGACGGGGCCATGGACCCCTCCCTCTCCGCGCTCGACCTCAACCGCGACCAGACCGGCGGCTTCGAGACCTCCTTCCGCGCCTTCGCCGCCGACTGCGTCCGTACGCCGGACTGCCCGCTCGGCACCGAGTCCGTCGACGCGGCCGGGGCGGCGCTGCGGAAGTTCTTCCGCGACGTGGACGCCGAGCCGCTGCCCACCGGCGAGGGCCGCGAGCTGGGCGAGTCGCTCGCCACGACCGGCGTGATCGCGGCGATGTACGACGAGGGGGCCTGGCCCCAGCTGCGCGAGGCGCTCACCCGGGCGATCGGCGGCGAGGGCTCGGGCCTGCTGGCCCTGGCGGACAGCTACTACGAGCGGGAGGCGGACGGCACGTACGCGAACCTGATGTACGCGAACGCCGCCGTGAACTGCCTCGACCTGCCGCCCGCCTACGCGGGGCCCGCCGCGGCCGAGCAGGCGGTGCCGTCCTTCGAGAAGGCCTCCCCGGTCTTCGGCAAGGGCCTCGCCTGGGCCGCCCTCAACTGCACCTACTGGCCCACGTCGCCCACCGGCCGTCCCCACCGCATCACCGCCGACGGCGCCGCCCCGATCCTCGTCGTCGGCACCATCCGCGACCCGGCGACCCCGTACAAGTGGGCCCGCTCCCTCGCCGCCCAGCTCTCCTCCGGCACCCTCCTCACCTACGAGGGCGACGGCCACACGGCCTACGGGCGGGGCAGCGACTGCATCGACACGGCGATCAACACCTACCTCCTGGAAGGCACCCCTCCGCAAGACGGAAAGCGCTGCTCATAGCCATGATCCAGGGGTGGTCGGTGCACCCCTGAAAACTGTGTAGACTTGGCGGCGCTGCTGCACCCGATAATGGGTTCGCACGGCGACGCCGCCTTAGCTCAGTTGGCCAGAGCAACGCACTCGTAATGCGTAGGTCTCGGGTTCGAATCCCGAAGGCGGCTCAGATGGAACCCCAGGTCAGAACTTTCTGACCTGGGGTTTTCTGATTCAGCGGATGCGGCGACGGCGGCGAGCGCGAGCTGTGCGACTGTCGCCGGTCTCATTTTTGGTCTCAGTGTGACCCATGCTGGCCGCCAGGGTCTTGGGCTGCACCTGCGACAGGAACGCGTCTCCCATGCGTTCCATCGCGGCCCGGGACTGCTCGGATCGACCCTTCACGTAGCGCCGCGTCTGGGTCACCTGGGTGTGCCGCAGGATCTCCATGATGGTGACGAGGTCGACGCCGAGCTCATTGAGGATCGTGCCGGCCGTGTGGCGGCTTCCGTCGTACAGGCGCCGGTCGTCGATCCCGCATTCGGCGAGCAGCTCCTTGAACTCCTCCCAGTCCTGTCGCGGGTCGAGGGGGCGTCCGTCCGGGCGAGCGAACAGCACGTCGTACTCCTGCCAGAGATCGCCCGCCGCTGCCCGGTCTTCCTCCTGGAGGGCGTGCAGCTCGCGCAGGGGCTGGATGAACGGCGGGGGGATCGGAACGGGCTCCTTGCTCTTCTTCGTCTTGGGACGGGTGAAGACCAGGCCGCCACCCTTCCGTACGGGGCAGACGCTCGCGTGCTTCGTGCATGTCTTCTCGCACGGCTTTGGGCATCCCCGCTTGTAGCCCTTGTGGGTTGTGCACACTGGCGGGCACGGTTCGAACCGGTGCAGCCGCTCGCCACAGAGATGTGGGTCGGTACAGCCGTGCCGCCAGGTCAGCCGCTGTAGCTGCCAACGGGGGTGAAAGAGTCCCGCCTCAAGGTCTACGTACTTCCACCGCATCCCAAGCGTCTCGCCCTGCCGGAACCCCATGCCGACGCCCACCAGCCAGCGGACGAACGTCGGCCGCTTGGCCGCCGCCTCCAGGAACGTGCGAGCTTCCTCCTGGGTGAACGGGTTGGCCTCGGTCTCCTCCACGCTCGGCGGGTCCACCAGTGTGGCGACGTTCTCCACGATCAGTCGACGGCGGTGCGCGATTTTCAGTGCTCGCGACAGGATGCGGTGGACCTTCAGTACGTGAGACGGGGCGTGTCCCTCACGGAGCATCGCGGCGTACATCGTCTCCAGGTGCTCCGGCTCCAGCTTGTTCAGCCGGTGCTGGCCGATGCCCGGGACGATGTCGTTGCGGGTCTTGGAGCGGTAGTCGTCCAGGGACCTGGGCTTGAGCGTGAGGCTCGCGATCGTCGTCAGATACGTCTCCATCCACGCCTCGACGGTCGGAGCCCGTCCGGCCTTCGGAGCCCGCTGCTCGTCACGCAGCTTCTCCAACTCCTTGACCTTGCGCTTCACCTCGGCCTCGGTCGCAGCGCTGCGATGCCGTCGGTCGGGGCTTCCGTCGGACCTCAGGCCCATGGTGACCCGACCGTGCCACCGGCCGTCGTTCCCCTGGTAGATGGAGGACTCCATGTTCGGCTTGCGGTTCATCTTCGCCTTTCGTGGGTGAGGCGGTCCCGGCTGCTGTGCCGGAACCGCCTCGGAGTTGCGCTGATCAGGTGGTCGAGATCTCCAACTGGGCGACGAAGGCGTCCAGTTCTACGCGGCGAAGGCGGCGAATGCGGCCGACCTTCACGTACGGGAGCTTGTTGGCGGCCATCAGCTCGTAGATGGTCGAGCGGCCGAGGGAGAGATACTCGGCGGCGGCCTGGACGGTGAGCAGGGCGGGGGACGGGGCGGGGTTCGCGGCGGTGGTCACTACGTGTGCCTCCTTGGCGGAGCTCCGAGGTGTCGAGACGGTCGCGTTGCCGGGGGTCGACACCTGTCCGAGGTGGGGATTTCTGCGTCACTGCGACATGCGCGTCACTCGGTCGTCTGACCTGCAGGTTTTGGTGACACAGGGGGTGGCGGTCTCTGTCACGGGTGACGCAGGCCTCCGTCACCGGTGACGCGGGTGACGCGGGGTGACGCAGGCCTCTAGCGTCTGCGTCACCCTGGTATCGCCAGGTCAGGGGGTGTTTTGCGCCCGGTGGTGACGTGGGTGACGCAGCGTCTTCCTACTTAGGAAAAGAGGGGGGGGGTGTCTGTTGTTGTGCGCGGCTGAGAGCGTGAATGGGGAGCCGCTGCGCGGCACGCCTTTGAGGCGGCGGCAAGCCGCCGAAGAACAAGAGGAGCACCCCGCGCGGCTGCGCGGCCGTGCTCCTCTTGCTCGTGCGGGGGCCACGCGGCGGGGGCTAGGACCCCGCGCCGTGCTCGTCCTGGGCCGTCGGGGCGGGGCGGACGACTTCGATGTAGCGGGCGTCCCTGGTGCGGCCCCAGTCGACGAGGACGCCGCGTGCGGCCAGGACGGGCTGGATGCGCTTGAGGCGGTCGGAGAGGACCTTGCCGGTGGTGGGCCAACCCTTGGGCAGGGGACGGCACTCCTCGCCCGTGTAGAGCTGGGTGAGGCACTGCAGCCACTCCGAGGAGGTCATGCGGATCTCTCGGCCGGGGTCGATGCCGGCGGCGTGCTTGAGGACGGTCTGGGCGAGGAGATCGCCCTCGATGACGTCGTCGTTGAGGTCGTCCAGGCTCGCGCGGTAGGCGGGGAGGGCGCCGAAGCCGGTGGCCTTGTCGACCTGCGCGCACAGGTGGGCGAAGTCGGCCATGCGCAGGTCGGTGGGGACGTCGGCCTCGGCGGCGCGGACCTGGACAGTGAGGTCGAGGAGCGAGCCGAGGATGAGCGGGAGAATCTCCTCGAACTCCGCCCACAGCTCGGCTTCGGTGCGCCGGACCTTGGGGCGTTCGAGGCGGAGCGGGAGGAGGCGTTCGGCGAGGTCGGGGCGGATGACACCGACGTCGATGCCGGTGAGCAGGAGGGGTTTGCGGTAGCGGGAGCGGACGACGTCGCCGTCGGTGAACAGGGCGCGCTTGACGTTCTCGGCGCCGGTGACGATGCAGCACATGGCGTCGGACATGTCCGGCGTCAGGTGGGAGAGGTTGTCGAGGGCGGTGACCCATCCGGCGGCGACGGCCGCGATGAGGTTCTCCTCGTCCTTCGGGGCGCGGCGCAGGTCGCTGCTCATGCCCTCGATGATCCGCAGGAGCATCCGGGCGCCGGTGGACTTGCCGGCGCCCTGGGGGCCGGTGAGGAACGGGGCAGGGACGGGCACGGTCGGGCCGAGGCAGCCGATCAGCCAGGCGATGACCATGCTCTCGACCTCGGCGGTGGCGAAGTTGCACAGCCGCAGGAGCAGGTCGAGGCCCTTGCCGTTGGTGTCCTTGGCCGGCAGGGGAAGCTCGCCGGTGAGCTGGGTGCGCCGCCAGCAGACCTCTTCGGGGTCGGGGGTGACGAGGTCCCAGCCGGTGGGGTGGATGCGGACGGACAGGCCGTCGTTGCGGCCCAGGTCGAGCCACGTCGCGCCGTTGAAGCCGGGGGCGACGCGGATGTGGACGGGCTGCACCTTCTCGTCCATGGCCAGTGCCTCGATCAAGTCCAATGCCTCCTTGAGGGCGGTTCCGTTGAAGACGCCGTATCCGTCCTTGAACAGGCCGACGATGAGTTCCTGACGGTGGCTCCCGGTGGTTCCCTGGGAGCGGATCGGGCGGGCGACGGGGTGGCCGATGCGCTGGGCGTAGACGGTGCCGTCGGCGGTGCGGAAGTACCGGAAGTGGTCCCGTGCGTAGGTGCCGATGACCTCGCGGGCCGGGTTCTTCTCGTCCTCGGACATCGCTACATCCCTAGAGCGCTCGTGGCGTTGGACCAGGCGGTAGTGCAGTGCCGCGCCGACTCGCCCTTGGCCTGAGCGGCGGCGAACAGGCGGCTGATGTGGGACTCGGTGAGGCAACCGCACCGGCCGTGCGCGGACAGCACCGCCAGGAACGTCCGGTACACCGTCGCGTGGACCGCGCTCTCGGCATCGGTGATGCGCTGCTCGGCCATGGCGATCCCGCGCTCCAGGTAGGCGGGCGAGCGGTGACGGCACTCCCCACCCCCAGCAGGTGCGGGCACCGTCGGCGCCGCCTGCCGGACGGCGGGCGGCTGCTTGTCGGCGAGGGCGCGTACGACGTCCGGCAGCTCGGCCGGGACGCCGGAGCCGGGGCCGAGCCAGCGGGCGTAGGACATCGTCGACTTGAGGTCGACACCGGGACGGACGGCGTTCACCGACCGCATGGTGCCTCGGTAGATCCAGTGCTCGCCGCGCGTGGTGGCGACGGTCGTGGTCGGTGGGAGCGTGGCGCGGGCCCAGGTGACGGCGGCCTCGTTGTCGAGGTCGACGACGGTGACGCCGGCGCCGCCGGGGTGGTAGCCGATGGTCCGGGCGCGGCGCCATGCGGCCGCCCACTGCGGGGAGGCGATGATCCGGCGGTCGGTGATGGCGGCGGCCCATCCGTGGCACGGCCACGGGCAGACGCATGGCCCGGGGGTGGCCATGCTCGGCCGCCCGCCGCAGGCGAGGTCCTCGCAGGCCCGGCAGTTCCCGAAGGGCCGCTTGTCGGCCCGCAGGGGCAGGACCGGCAAGCCGTGCTCGGCGAGGCCGAGGGCGATCGTGAGGATGCTGTTCACGCGGCCACCTCCACGCCAGGGGTGAGGTTGGCGAGGGCCTGGGTGCCGATCCACCGGGTGTAGGCCGGGGGGATGCACTCGCGGATGCCGTCGCGGTTCATCCACGGGACATCCATGACGCGGCGGGCGTGGTCGACGCCGGAGAAGTTCCCGATGAACTGGCCGAAGTGGCCGGGCGGGATCGGGCGGCCCATCTTCGCCTGGGGCGCCACGTGGGCGGGGTGCTCGGGCTGGGTGAGGGTCCAGCCGCCGGTCTCGAAGTAGCGGTGGCGGTAGGTCTCCAGGCCGAACTGGGTGCCGCAGAGCATGACCGGCTCGTGGAGCTTTGGTACGGCTCCGGCGACGTTCTCGATGACCCACGGGCGGCCGGTGGATTCCAGGGCGGCGCGGGTGGGGGCGATGAGGTCGGGGTGGGTGTTGCCCTGGATGCGCTGGCAGTCGGAGTCGTGCTGGCACGGCGGGGAGGTGTGGATGAAGCCGAACCGGGCGCCGTGCTCGCGGATGAAGGCGACGGCGTCAGCCTGGATGAACCGGTAGGGGTAGCGGGGCTGCGGGTTGATGTCGACGCCGACGACGTCGAACCCCGCAGCGGCGTATCCGGCGGCGGCGCCGCCCTGGCAGCAGAACGCGTCCAGGAGGAGCGGCCGGACTCCATCTCGCCGGATCGGGAAGGGATGGGTCATGCTGGGTGTCTCCAGTTCTCTAGCGAGTGCTCTGGATGGGGCGGCCCCGGACTTTGGCGAGACGGGGCCGCCCTTTGTGCTGTCACGCGGCGAAGAGGCCGCGTTGCCCCGGCTCGACGTCAGGGGTGACGACGGCGGGCGGGGAGTCGGTGGGGACCGGGGCGAGGGCGGGGGCGTGCTTGTCGGTGGTGGGGCCGTCGTTGTGGAAGCGCCAGGTGCCGACGTCGTGCTGCGGGCGGTCCTTGCCAGGAAGGGTGTAGCGGCGGGGCTCGTCGGGGTGGGTGGCGTTCCAGTCCTCGGCGCACACCTTGTGGACGGCCTCGCCCGCGTGGGACCGCATCGGGGTCGGTCTGCCGCACAGGCAGCACGGCCGGTCCCCGTGGTGGTCGAAGTGGCGGGCGTCGCCCCAGTCGAGGAGGGGGTCCACGGCCGTCAGAAGGGCGGTTCGTCGCTGTATCCGCCGCGTCCCTGCCGGCGGGTCAGGCGGGGGAGGGGCAGGAGGGTCCAGCGGCGGGTGTCGTCCCAGCAGTTGCACGGGTCCCAGTCGGTGCCCGCGTACTCGCCGGTCTCGTAGTCGCCGTAGTTGTAGTTGTGGCCGCCGTCGCCGTCGCAGCAGGTGCAGTCGGGGCGGGGGGTGTCGGTCAGGACCAGGGCCGGGCGGGGCCAGGTGGTCCAGTGGATGCGCAGTCGCACGGGGCGTCTCCTTAGAGGTTGGAGAGGGCGTCGGCGAGGGAGGCGGTGAGGTGGTTGATGGGTTCGGCTGCGCCGGTGGAGGCGAGGAGGAAGCCGAACATGATGGCGGTGAAGGCGGCGCCGGGGCCGAGTTCCTTGGAGCGCAGGAGGAAGAACAGGGCGATCCCGAACAGGACGATGAGCGAGACGGTCACGGCCATGCCGAAACTCCGTTGAGACGGGGATGGGTGGGTGGGAGGCTGTGCGGGCCCCGGGTGCTCGCAAGCTTGGGGACATGGATCGGCGGCTGCGCTGGCGAGGACGTGCCCACGGGAGTCTGCCGATAGGCGGGTGGCCGCCGGTCCCAAAAGTCGCGCGTGCTGCCGCGCCCGGATTCCGGCCCTTAGAGGGCTTGACGGGGTGCTGCGAGGGCCCCCCTTTACCGGCCTTACCTTGCAGGTCAGAGGCCCTTACCTGCCCCATGACCGGGGTAAAGGGCCCCCTCTACTTCGCGGCCCCTCCGGATGGTGCGGGCGGGGCCGGTAGCGGGGTGGTGTGGTGGGGGTGGGGTAGTGGGGGACCCCTCTACCTGCCGACCGAGAGGAGGATCTCGGCGGGGACGGCGGCTTCGATGTCGCGGCGCTGGTAGCCCGCGCCGTTGCTGCCGCTGATCTTGACCTGCTTGCTGGTGCGCTTGACTCCGGCCGCGTCGAGGGCGGCGGCGAGGGCTTCGGCGTTGAAGTCGCCGTAGGTGTCCTCGTCGATGTTGGCGAGCGCGACGAGGAGGTCGGGGGTGAACATGCGGGGGGAGTGCCGCATGACTTCGAGGACGTCGGAGACGATCGGCGGGACGGTGACGCCGGCCGCGTCGGCAGCCGCGGTGACGTCTCCGGCGGCATCTCCGGTGAGTTGCCCGGATTCCTCGCGCAGGGCGCGGCCCTTGCGGCAGAGCTGGGCGAACGTGGGGCCGTCGAGGTAGTCGGCCCGCACCGTCACGTACGAGGCGGGGCCGGTGACGAGGACGCCGACGCCCTTGTGCTCCTCGGAGAGCACGGACGCGTCGGCGCCCTGGGCGGCCTTGCCCTTGCCGAGGACCATGTCGCTGGAGGCGCGGTCGACGACCTGGGTCGAGTACCTGATGGTGATGATCTCGCGGAGCTTGGTCGGCACCGAGTCGGCGTCGGGACGCTGGGAGGCGAAGTTCGAGATGAACCCAGCGGCCGGTCCCCGGCGGGCGATCCGGCACAGGTCGTTGATGACCTGCTCGCGGTCCTCGCGCTCCATCGCGGTGAAGTACTCCTGGAGTTCGTCGATGGTGACGAAGATGACCGGGAGGTTGTAGCGGGCGACGATCTCCGGGGTCAGCTTGCCCTCCGGGCACACCGACGTCGGCAGGTCCCGCAGCAGGGCGAAGCGGCGTTCCATCTCGGCGAGGAGCTCGGCGAGCATGGCCTTGAGGGCGTCGATCGCGTCGTCCTCGGCGCCCATGACGAGGCGGTGGGCGACGGCCTTCATCGGCATCCAGTCCGCGCCGCCCTTGCCGTCCGCGACGTAGTGCCGCACGTACGGATCGAGCAGCCCGGCCGCCGTGAGGAGGCGCTGGGTGAAGGTCTTGCCCCGGCGGGGCAGGCCGCCGAAGAACATCGACTGCCACATGACGGGGACGTTGATCCTGGTGCCCCGGGCGTCCTGCCCGAAGGGGACCGGCTCCCAGATCGAGAACCGCTCGGCCTTCTCCAGAGGCGAGGGGTTCGGCGTGCCGAGGTAGGGGTCGTCGTCGGAGACCCACATCGACACGCGCCCAGCGTTCCCGCCGTTCACGGCACGGACGCGGGACATGATGACCTGGATCTCGTCCACGCCGAGTTCCTGCGCGATGACTTCCCGCTTCGCGAGGACGTCGGACGCGGTCTTGCCTCCGCCCCGAGGCATGTCGAAGATCACCGACCAGCCACGACCATCACGGACGGGGCCCATCGTGCACGACACGCGCGGAAGGTCCTTCTCGTCCTTGCCACTGCCGCTTTTCAGGAGGCCGGCGGCACGCAGCGCGTCGTTGAGCTGCTGCGCGGACATGTCCACGCGGATCGGCGGCGCGGCCTGGTCGAGCAGCCGCGTCTCCTCGCCGCGTCCGAGGTGGGCGAGCGGGACTGTGATGGCGGCGCCGATTCCGGCCTGGAGGAGCGGGTCGGCGAGCAGGATTCCGGTCGCTGCCGCCGCGACACCGGTGGCGGCGATCCCGAACCGCCACCGCCGGGACCGGGTCCGCTCTGCGTACGCGGCCTGGTGACGGGCGGCGAGCTCGACATCCTCCGGGCGGAGCTTCGACTGCGCCTTGAGCGCCCGCACGGTCGCGGACTGCTCCTGCGCGGACAGCATCGGCCACAACCCCGCCACCGCGCGGTAGAAGCCGCGTGCGGCGAGCAGCACGGACTTGACCAGGTACTTCGGGACACGCACCGAGTGGTAGCGGGCGTGCCACCAGGCAAGGCGCCCCAGCGCGGCGGCGTTGTCGCGGATCGACTTCACCGACCGCGCCCACACCGGCAGCACCGGCATGTCGGGGACGGTCAGCCAGTCGGCGAGAGGGTTGCCGGGCAGGTCGACGACGTCGACACCCTCCTCGTCGGCCACGGGCTCGGGGGTGGTGGTCTTTTCGAGGTTGATCGGCGGCGACGGCTCGGCGCGGGCGGCGCGGTGCTCGTCGAGGTCCAGCACCGTCGCTTCGGTCGCGGGCTCGGTCATGATGGGTCTCTCCCACTGCTCGAAAGGGCGGGTGAAAGGGGGGCCCGGGGACGGCGCGGTTTCCTTGGCCGGGACGGCCGTCCCCGGGGCACAGCTACTTGCGCTTGCCCTGCTTCTTCGCGTCGCGCTCGGCCTTCGCGGCCTCTTCGGCGTTCTTCTCGATGCGCCGGCGGGCCTTGTCGATGACGCGGTCGACCTTCTTCTCCAGGTCGCCCTGATAGACGGTCTCTCCGGCGAGCCCACGCTTGGCCATGCGGGCGACGAGCCAGCCGACCTGGACGCCCTCGCCGATGCTGAGCTGGGGGTTCTTCTCGTTGAACTCGGTGGTCTTCTTCGACCAGGCCATGACGGTCCCCTTGTCTGGGGCCGGGGCTGTCCCGACTCCCCACCCGCCCCCGACCACACGGGTCGGGGGCGGGCAGGCATTCGTCAGTCCTCCTGCGGCGAGTAGTCGGCGGAGTCGGCCAGGATCTGCAGGGCCACGGACTGGCTGTACTCCCCGGCCTCGGCGACGAGACGGTCGGCGGGCTTGCGGTTGCCCCGGGCGAGCGCGCGTCCGGCGGCGGCGGTCTCCTCCGGCGCGGGGATACGCGACTCGGCCGGAGCGGTGCTCTTACGGCTGAACAGGCCCATGTCAGGGGTCCTTTCGAGAGGTCAGTCGATCGGCTTGAGCTCGTGGGCGTGGCACAGGACCGGGGCGATCCAGAAGCTGATCCGGTCGACCGTCCACCGCCCGTCAGTGAGGGGCCCCGGGGGCACTTCGTCGAGGACGCGGCCGGTCTTGCCGACCGCGCGGCGGTCGTCCTCGCACGCGATGATCAGGACCTTCTGTCCGCCACGGAACACGGTCACTTCCCCTTCCGGATCCGGGGCCGCCGGGCCTTGGCGATGGCCTTGGCGGCCTGTTGTCCGTCGGGTCCGCCGATCGACTTCACGACCGTGTGAACACCCCAGGCCAGGACCACGGCGAGGAACGCGAGGAAGGCGAGGTTCGCGGCGATCGCGGTGAGCGCGCCGACGAGGAGCGGGCCGAAGTAGACCCCGCCGGCGACCGCCCCGGCGCCGATCCCGGAGCCGAGGGCGATCCGCTGGATCGTGCGGTCGGGCGGGGCCTGGTGGATGTGCTGGTGGACCACCTGCGGCATGCCGCCCGGCTGGAGCGGGGCGGGGAGGTGGTCGGCGTAGGTGTAGGTGCCGTCCGGGAGCTGCACGACCCGCAGCGGTTCGGGGAGGTTCGTCATGGCGGTCTCCCTGGTCACAGGTCGGTGAGGGCGGCGGTGGGAATCACGTAGATGTCGGTGATGAAGCTGCCGTTGTCCCAGCGCTCGGGCCCGTAGTGGACGTAGCCGATGTGGAAGGCGATGCCGTCCCGGTCGGTGGTCTCGTAGACGTGGACGGAGGTGGCGGTCTTGCGCGCCGCGCTGATGGTCACGCGGGCGGTGTGGATGGTCAGCCGCTGCGGGCTGTAGTGCCCGATGGGGGCGGCGTCGCTGCGGCGGGCCAGGCTGTAGAGGGTGACGGGTCGCATGGCGTGACTCCTCGGGTCAGGCGGCGGACGTGTCGGGGTATGCGCAGGGGGTGCACATGCCGAGCGAGGGCGGGATTCGGTACCCGGCGTCCCGCCCGCACTCCGGGCAGAGCCGCCGGGCCGCGTTCGCCTTGGCCAGGGCCGCCCGCTTGGCAGGGGTCATAGGGCGGACGGGCAAGGCGAGGTCGATCCGATAGAGGAAGGCGACCAGGGCTCCGCGTCGGCGGCGGGGGCGTTCGAGCTGAGCCACGACGTCCTGCCCGCCAGGCCGGAGCCCGAGGGAACGGAGCTGCCGGACAGTCGCCAGCCCCTCAGGCGCGAGACGCCAGGGGTAGACGGGGATGGCGCTCACGCGGCTTCACCGCGCTCCGTCTTGAGGGTGTCGCGCAGCCATCGACCCTTTTCCGGGGATGTCCGCAGAGCCTTGCGGATCCCGTCGGCCGTCAACTGCTCAACCGGCCATGATTCTGTCAACTGCCTTGCCTCGGCGAGGAGTTCGTCGCGCGTGCGGCGCGGTTGAGCCGAGCGGGCGACGGCAGGTACCCGACCGGTCGCCCGGCGTGGGGGCGACTGCTCGGCGGCGACCGCCCGGACCACAGCCCGACCGGTCGACTTCCGGACCGGCGGCGCGGTGGGCTCTTCCTGCTCGACCGGTCCAGGGTCGACCGGGGCCGGTTCGAGGGCGGGAACGGGCAGGTCAGAGGTAGACCGTTCTGTGATGGACTGGGTAGATTCCTCCGCATTCACGGAGTCGATCGGTCGAGCCGACCGGTCTACCTCCAACTCGACGGCCACCGCACCCGCCGCCTCCTGGACGCTCGCCATGTTCGGGGCGACGATCGTGGCGCCGAACATGGCGGCGAGGGCAGCATCCGCCCCGGCGGTGACCCGCTGACGCTGAACGTCGAGGAGTCGGTCGCCGAGCGCGATGTCTCCGGAGCCGACCTTGCGGGCCAGCTTCCACGACGTCCGCTCGGACCGCTTCCGTACGTTCTCGTCAGGGTGGTTGGCGGCGCGGGCCCGGTGGTAGGCGAGGGCCTGGACGATCGCGGCGGCGTGCGCTTCGGCTTCGGCGTCGCGGCCGTCGCGGTAGACGACAATCCGGCGGGCGAGGAACGCGGCGCCCTCGGCGGACGCCGTCATGCCCATCGGGGTCAGGGCGTAGATGACCATCTCGCCCGGGGACTTCGCGGCGGTGACGGACATCGCGGACGCGGCTGCGGGAAGAGCCCACAGCCCCGCCCGGATCACCTTCGGCGACGCCTGCCCGAGCAGCGTCAGGCCGAGCAGCACGATCGCCAGCACGGCCGTCGCACCCTCGCCCGCCGCGACCGCACCGACGGCGGTGCCGGAGCCGAAGGCGGCCTTGATGTTGGTGTAGGTGCCGTACCCGCCGGCGCCGCCCGTGGCGAGCATCGGCACGAACGCCGCCCCGAGCACGATCTGCTGGAGCCTGCTCAGCTCCCTTCCCGCGACGGCGGTCATCCCTCGACCTCCCGCCCGGTCAGCGGCTGGACCAGGGCCCCGGCGATCAGCGCCACACGCGCCGGGTGCCGGTGGTACTCCGGACCGGTGTCCTCGGTCCACACCCACTCGCTGCCCTCGGCCAGGGTGTAGCCGAGCAGACCGAGGGCCGCCTCCCGCTCGGTGATGGGCGGGACCTCCCGCGACGTCGGCCACGTGTACGTCGGCCACATCGAGACCAGACCGGGCTTGACCACGTACACCTGCCAGCACGGCCCCTCGACACGCTCCGGGGACGTCGTGCCGCAGCACCGCAACGACATCTGCACCCTCAGCGTCGTCGCGCTCACGCGACACCGCCCGTCAGCGCCAGACCGGCGCGGTTCGTCAGGTCCCGGCGCTCGACCAGCACCCGCCGGCGGGCCCGGCGGGTCCGACGCTCGTCCAGCTCCGTGGCCGGATGGTCGAGCGTCATGATCTCCGTGTCGAGCAGGTCGACCTCCGCCAGGATCAGCGGCATCTCCAGCTCGATCGCGTCCAGCTCCGCGTCCGACGGCTCGCCGTCGAACGCCAGGTCCCCGCTGGTCGCGGGGAGTGTGATGATGGACTTCATTGGGTGTGTTCCTCTCAGACAGGAACGGCCCGAACCGAGGCCCCGGAGGTGCAACTCCGGGGCCTCTTGCCGTTGGAACCATCCGGCTCCCCTCAACCCCGCCCGTGCGGCACCCCGCGAACGGGGTCCGGACGGGCAGAGGAGGCAACCGGCCGCAGCCAAGTCGCTGCGGAGGTCAGATGACTCAGCGGGCGTGGCCACTCCGCCGGTCCAGCGGGAGTGGCGCCCAGGGTCTTAAGCGCTTCACGTCGGCCTCCGGGGCGGACATGGTGCGTGGGGTACGAGCGGATCGCGATCTCTGCCCTTGTCTCACCGCACGTCGAGGACTCCTCGGCCGTCCCGGAGGGCGGCGCGGAGCAAGGTGCTTGCTGCTCGTGCGGCAGGGCCTGCGGCTTGTCGCAGATGCCTGTCGTTCTGTGTGTCCACTGTTCAGTTCTCAAGGTGCAGTCGCTTCCTTCGAGCCCGTTCACGAGCAGCTCTCCGGGCGCCGGGACGGTTCCTAGGCCGCCCACCTGCGGGAATAGCGCAGCAAGAGGCATGCTTAATGGTGTTGCACCTCTTGCTCAACTTGTTGGTACAAGCTGATGCAGTGATGTTGCACCCACGGACAGTGAGTCGTCAAGCGATCGGGGCGTACATGTACCAACAAGTTGAGCGAGTGCGTCATGATGGGTCCATGAACAAGCAGCCGAAGTACCGGCAGGTGGCGGACGCCCTCCGCCGCGACATCGACAACGACGTCTACAAGCCGGGCTCTCGCCTGCCCTCCGAGAGTGAGCTTTGTGCTCGCTTTGACGCTTCCCGGAACACGGTCCGGTCGGGCCTGAGCTTGCTGGTCAGCGAGGGGCTCATCTCGTCGAGCCAGGGCCTCGGCTACGAGGTTCGGAAGCATGAGGTCTTCGAGCTCAACGCCTCGCGCTTCGAGAACCTGACGTTCCCGCAGAACGGCGACGCGTACAGCACCGACGTCACGAACGCCGGGCGGCGCCCCACACAGACGTTCCGGGTGGAAGTGACACCGGCGTCTGAGTACGTGGCTGAGCGGCTCAAGGTCGGCCGCGAGTCAACCACGGTTCTCCGGTTCTGCCATCGGTTCGTGGACGACGTGCCGTGGTCGACTCAGGCCACGTACTACCCCGACTGGCTCGTGAAGCAGGCGCCGCGACTGGCCGAACCGGGGGACATCGCCGAGGGGACGACTCGGTATCTGGCAGGCATCGGCGTCGAGCAGGTCGGCTACTTCGACGAGATCGCCGCCAGGATGCCCACGCCGGACGAGGCACGCCTGCTCGACATCGGCGCCGGCGTCCCGGTGCTGCTCTGGACCCGCACCGGCTACTCGGCGGACAAGGTCATCCGGTGCACCATCACGACCTTCCGGGGAGACCTGAACCGGATGAACTACGAGATCGGCACGCTGTCCGCTCGGCAGGAGGATGAACTCCAGTGATCATCGAGCGAGCGACCGCAGACGACTTGGCCGTACTGCTCGCATTCCGCGAGGAAGCTGCGTCGTGGCTCACTGCCCTCGGTACCGACCAGTGGCAGCGACCCTATCCGGCCGACAAGCTTCTGAGCACCATCGAAGCCGGGGTGGTGTTCATGGTCCGGGACGGTTCGGCGACAGCGGCAACGATCACGTTGACCCCGGAGGCGGAGGACGGACTCTGGACCGAGGGGGAGCTCCAGGAAGAGTCCCGCTTCGTGAACAAGCTGACCGTCGCGCGTACGCACGCTGGGCAGGACCTCGGCGGTCGGCTGCTCGACTGGGCGGGCGACCGGGCGAATCGTTCCGGCGCCGTGTGGCTCCGGCTCGACGCGTGGACCACAAACAAGCCGCTTCAGGAGTACTACGTTCAGCACGGCTTCATGCACGTCCGGACGGTCACGGAGGGCGGGGCGGTGAACGGAGGCCCCCGCGTGTCCGGGTGGCTGGCGCAGCGACCGACGGCCCTCACGGGCACTCATGGGTTCACAGATCTGACGCGGCCGTCGACTGTTCTTCCCGGTCGCGAGTGATCAGCTGCCGGTCTCAGTCGTGGTCTCAGTCCTTGTTGATTCCGGGAGCGTCCACTAGCGTCCGGAGTAGACCAGGGAGCCGTTTGACCAGCGGATTCGGGCTCTGATCGGACGCCTGTGGATGCTGCCGGAACAAGATCGGACAACTCGTAATGCGTAGGTCTCGGGTTCGAATCCCGAAGGCGGCTCAGAAAGACCCCAGGTCGGATCCATCCGACCTGGGGTTTTCTGTTGTCGGTTCTCTGCGAGGCGGAACGAGAGGGCACGTGGCATGAGCTCCACCGGAGGAACCGTCGGCGCGTCGGCCGACGGCACGCTTGTCGTCACCGAGCGGACGCGGTTGCGGCGGATGAAGGAGAAGGGGAGCCACCGGCGGGAGGACCTGGACGCCGTGCTCGCCGCCGGGTTCCTCTGCCACCTCGGCGTCCCCGTCGACGGGACGACGATGGTCGTGCCCACCGTGTACGGCGTGGACGGCGGGCAGCTATACCTGCACGGTTCCGTCGCCAGCCGCAGCCTCGTGCAGGCTCCCGACACCACCGTCTGCGTCACGGTCACGCACGTCGACGGACTCGTGCTCGCCCGGTCCGTCTTCGAGCACGGCGTCAACTACCGGTGCGCGATGGTCTACGGGATACCCCGGGTCGTGACCGACCCGGAGGAGAAGCTGCGGGGGCTGCGCGCGCTCACCGAGCAGAGCTCCCCGGGGCAGTGGGAGTACGCGCGGCAGCCCAGCCGCAAGGAGCTCGCCGCGACCACGCTCCTCGCGCTCGACCTCACCGAGGCCTCGGTGAAGATCGCGAGCGGGCCGCCGGACGACGGCGACTCCGAGGACGCCGCGCTCGGGCTGTGGGCGGGGGTCCTGCCGGTGGTGACCACCTTCGGCGAGCCGGCCACCGACCCCTGCCTGCCCGAGGGGTCCGCTCCGCCCGCCCACGTCGCCGAGCGGGCCGGGCGCGTGCTGGGCGCGTAGGTCCGGCGACGGTCCTGGGCGCACAGGTCCGGCGACGGTCCTGGGCGCACAGGCCCGGCGACGGTCAGTCGCCGTGGCCGGTGCCGCCGCTGCCGAAGCCGCCGCTGGAGATCCCGCCCCATTTGCGCTTCTCCTCGCTCGGCGGCTCCGGCGAGGTCTCGGTTCCCGAGGTGCCCGAGTCCTTGAGCTGGTACGGCATGAGCCGGTGCTCGCCGTCGGTCTGCGGCATCACGGCCGGCCTGCGGTACTCCGACATCTCGCCGGGCAACCGGTCCGTCTCCGGCCGGTGCGGCTGCTCCTCCGGTTTCGGGGGAGCCGGCTCGCGGTCCCTGATCCGCTGGCCGAACCAGAAGGCTCCGATGAGTACGGCGACGATGACGAGGCCGCCGATGACCTGTGCGAGACCTGACTGCCAAACCCCAGCGGCCAGGATCTCTGCTGCGCTGAGAGTGTTCATACTTCAGGATTACCCGATTCCGCTTCCCGGGACTCGTCGGGCGGGCATCCCCTCCGAGATTTCCTGAAACATTTCCGCGCGCCCGTCGCGTCAATGAGGTGTACGGCGACCACACAGGCGACGACACCACGTGACCGCGAGGAAGGGAGGGGCATGAAGACGTCCCGCGCGGACGAGTTCCTGGAGTTCGCCTCCGCACGCACAGGGCACCTCTTCCGGTCCGCATGCCTGCTGACCAGCGGCGACACCCATCTCGCCGAAGACCTCACGCAGGAGACCCTCGGCCGGATGTACGTCCTCTGGGGCCGCATGGCACGGATCGACAACCCCGCCGCGTACGCCCAGACCGTGCTCGTCCGCACGTTCCTCAGCCACCGGCGGCGCCGCTCGGCCACCGAGCGACCCCTCGGCGAGCTGCCCGACCGCGCCCCCGCGGACGGCGGCGACCCGGCACTCCGGATCGCCCTGCTCGACGCGCTCGCCGGGCTCGCGCCCAAGGACCGGGCGGTCGTGGTGCTGCGCTACTGGGAGGACCGCACCGTCGAGGAGACCGCCGACGCCATGCACGTCAGCTCGGCGGCGGTCCGCACCCGGTCCACCCGGGCGCTCGCGAAGCTGCGCGTCCGGCTCGGCGGGACCGTGACGGAGCTCGCGGCGCGCTGAGCCATCGGTTCTCGGCTCTCTTTCTCTCTTCATTCCTTTCGTTCTCTTCCTCTCTTCCTCTCTTTCGCTATCGACCGGAGACGGTGGTTTGCCATGCCTCAGAACGACCCCCAGCACGACCCGTTCGAGGACGACCTCGGCGAGGTCCTCCGCAGCGCCGGCGAGAGTTTCTCCCTCGACGGCCGCCGCGAGCTCGTCAACGGCGGCCTCGCCCGCGGCAGGCGCCGCCTCGTGCGCCGCCGTCTCGCCGTGACCGGCGGCGCCCTCGCGCTCGCCGCCATCGGCATCGGCGGTGTGTACGGCGGTTCCGTCCTCACCCCGGCGGGCAAGGCGACCACCACCTCGGTGGGCGCGCCCGCCACGCCCAAGCCCACCGGCGCCACCGCCGCGCCCGGCAAGGACGCCCCGGAGCCGGAGGGGATCCCGCTCAAGGACATCGCCGCCGCCCTCAAGAGCAACTCCCCGGAAGGGAAGTGGACGTTCGACTCCCTGGACGGTACGGGCCGGCACGTCGCGGGCGTCTACGACGACGGCCAGGGCGAGGCCGGTGTCACCGTCGGCTTCTTCCGCTCCGCCGGCGGCGACGGCGAGGCCGGCGCCGGCCAGGTCACCTGCCCCAGCAAGGTCGCCGTCCCGTACGACGACTGCGACGAGGAGACCCTGCCGGGCGGCGACCGTCTGATGGTCTTCCAGGGGTACGAGTACCCGGACAAGCGCGAGGAGACCAAGAACTGGCGTGCGGTCCTGCTCACCAAGGACGGCTTCGTCGTCGACGTCAGCGAGTACAACGCCCCCGCCGAGAAGGGGGCCGCGATCACCCGCGAGGACCCGCCCTTCGACGAGGCCGAGCTGCGGGACCTCGTCACCGCCGACGACTGGCGTCCGCTGTTCGAGCAACTGACCGAGAACGTCAAGGTGAAGGGCGGGGCGACCCCGGCCCACCAGCCGCCCGCCGAGCTCAGCGCGGCCTTCATCCAGGCGGGCCTGCGCTCCCTCCTGCCGAAGGGCCTCACCGTCGTCGACAAGGACGGCCAGGACGGGTACGGCTACCTGGTCGTCGACGACGGCAAGGGCAGGAGCCTCGTCCAGATCAACGTCCAGTACGGCATGAACGACGTTGCGGGCGACATCTTCACCGGAGACGTCACCACCCTCCCCGACGGCCGCAAGGTCAAGCTCACCCAGCAGCCCGGTGAGAAGGGCGGGGCCGGGGTCGTCTGGTGGACGGCCGACACCATCACGCCCGAAGGCCTCCGGGTCGTCGTCTCCGCCTTCAACGCCGGCACCCAGCACGAGGACGCGACCCGCGCCGAGCCCGCGCTGACCATGGATCAGCTGAAGGCGATCGCGCTCAGCGCCAAGTGGCAGACGCGGCCGGCCCAGAAGTAGTTCCGGGGGAGGGGTGGGGAGGGGAGCCGGAACGGACCCCTCCCCACCCCTACTTCGCGTCCGCGTACCGCTCCACCGTCGCCGTCGTGAACGGGAACCTCACCGGCGTGTCCCCGAACGCGATCCGGCCCGCCTCGTCCCCCGCCGCCGCGATCGCCGCCGTCACCGCCTCCGCCTCCTCCGCCGGGCAGTGCACGATCACCTCGTCGTGCTGGAAGAAGACCAGCTCCGCCCGCATCCCCGCGAGGGAGCGGCGGAGCGCCGCCAGCATCAGCAGCGCCCAGTCGGCGGCGCTGCCCTGCACGACGAAGTTACGGGTGAACCGGCCGCGGGCCCGCGCGTTCCCCGAGGCGTACCCGGGGACGAACTCGCCCTCCTGCGACTCCGGTTCGCCGCCGTCCTGCGGCAGGCCCGCCTCCTCCGCGTCTCCCGCGCCGACCGCGCGCGGGCTCGTCCTGCCCAGCCAGGTCCGGACGAGCCGGCCCTCCTCGCCCGCCTTCGCCGCGTCGTCGACATAGGCCACCGCGCGCGGGAAGCGGCGGCGCAACGCCGCCAGGTTCTTCAGCCCGTCGCCGCTGGTCTGCCCGTAGATCGCGCCGAGCAGGGCGATCTTCGCGTGGTCGCGGTCTCCGGAGAACGCGCGGTCGGAGAGACGGCGGTAGAGGTCGTCGGGATGGCCCGCGACCTCCATGAACCCCGGGTCGCGGGAGATCGCGGCCAGCACGCGCGGCTCCATCTGGTCGGCGTCCGCGACGACCAGCCGCCAGCCCTCGTCGGCGACCACCGCCCGCCGGATCACCTTCGGGATCTGCAGCGCGCCGCCGCCGTTGGTCGTCCAGCGCCCGCTGACCGTGCCGCCCGGCAGGTACTCCGGCCGGAAACGGCCGTCCCTGACCCAGTCGGCCAGCCACGACCAGCCGTGCGCGGTCCAGATCCGGTACAGCTTCTTGTACACGACGAGCGGCGCGACCGCCGGGTGGTCGACCTCCTCCAGCTCCCAGCGGCGGGTGGAGCGGAGCCTGATGCCGGCCCCCGCGAAGGCCTTCACCACGTCGGCCGGCAGGTCCGGTCGCACCCTCCGGCCGAAGGCGGCGGAGACCTCGTCCGCGAGCTCGGCCAGACGACGGGGCTCGCCCCCGCCCGCGTACCGCTCGCCCAGCAGCTCGTGCAGCAGCTCCCGGTGCACGTCCGCCCGCCACGGCAGACCCGCGCGGTGCATCTCGGCGGCGACGAGCATGCCCGCCGACTCCGCCGCCGTGAGCAGTTTCATCCTGCCCGGGTGTTCGGCACGGTCGTGGCGGCGGAGCTGCTCCGCGTACACCGCGAGCAGGCCGTCGAACGGCACGACCGCCGTCGGACGGGGCTCGAACAGGGAGTCCTGCGAGCCGGGCTCGGCGGCGCGCTGCGGGGGATCGGGGGGTACGGGGGCGTTGCGTAGGCGCGCCCAGGCGGCGGCGGCCGAGCGGGGCTCGCCGAGCCGGCCCTCGTGGCCGAGGAGGAGCTGCTCGGCGTCCTCCACGTCGTAACACCGCTCGACGCGGACGCCGGCGGCGAGGAGGCGGGGATAGACCTCGGCGGTCGCCCGCCACACCCAGCGGGTGACGTCCGGGCGGGTGCGGACGGCGGTGACGAGGTCGGGCTCGTGGCGCACGGGGCCGGTGGGCAGGCCGTCGGGGCCGAGGGGGACGAGCTGTGCGCCGTTTCCCTCCGGCTCGGGGGCGAGGGCCCACCTTTCGGTCATGGGTGCGAGTGTGGCAGGCGGGTCTGACAGTGGGGGTGAGGCGGGGCGGGTCCCTGCGGGGCGGGGCGGGGTGGGTGCGGGGCGGGAGCCGGTGCGCGTGCGGGTGGGCGTGCGCGTGTGGGTGCGGGTGGGTGGGGTGGGCGCCTGCGGCGGGCCTTCACCCCACCCCGCCCCTTCCCGAAACCGGGGCTCTGCCCCGGACCCCGCGCCTCAAACGCCGGCGGGGCTGAGTGTGCGCCTCAAGCGCCGGCGGGGCTGAGTGTGCGCCTCAAGCGCCGGCGGGGCTGGATTGGGCCGGCGGGGCTGTGGTGGCGGACGGGGCGGTGACCCGGCTCCGACCCTTGTCACCGCCCCGTTGTCCCACCATCGCCGGTCAGCGCGTGAGGCGCCACGTGGGGAGGGCCGAGGCGGCGATGGACACGGTGGTGCAGGCGGCCGCCGTCGCGGTCGTCGTCGTCCAGGGGACGGCCAGTGCCACCGGGGCGCCCAGGGACGACAGGGCCGCGCCCAGGGCGCCCAGGACCGTCGCCGTCACCGCCAGGCCGAGGAGTGTGCCGATCGCCGTCGCCAGGACCGCCTCGCCCGTCACGACCCGCAGGATCTGCGCGCGCGTGGCGCCCGCCAGGCGGAGTGAGGCCAGTTCGGCGCCCCGTACCGACGTCGCCATCAGGAGGGTGTTGGCGAGGCCGATCACCGTGTAGACGAGCGCGATGCCGAGGACCAGGATCATTCCCAGACGGGTCTGGGGGTTGCCGCCCGGCGCCGCCTCGGCCGTCGGCGTCGTGACCGTTCCGCCGCTTCGCTCCAGGGTCCGTACGGGCACCCCGGTCGCCTCGATGCGGTCCACCGTCGCACCCGGCGCGTTCACCCGCGTCACGTACGGGCCGTTGTCGCCCGTCCCGCGCGCGAGGACGGCCGCCACCCGGAGCCGTACCGGACCGCTCCCGTCCGCCCGCCACACCTCGACCGTCCCGCCGACCTCGCGCCGTTCGAACTCCTCGTTCACGACGATCGATCCGTCGTCCAGGTCCCGCAGGTCCCCCGCCACCACCGGGAGGCGTGCGAGCCGTGCGAAGGCCGCCGGGTCGGTGACCGCCCGTGCCGCGTACTTCACGACCGCCTCCTCCCCGTCCCGTACGAAGACGGAGGTCGCCGCGGTCGGGGAGACCGTCGCCCCGGCCGGGGGCCTCACCTCCCTCAGGTCCTCGCCCCTCACCACGTGCTCCGCCGTCGTCTGCTGCCGCCCTTCCTCCGCACGCGCGCGCGTGACGCTCGACGCCGAGCCGAAGAGCGTGCCCGCGAGCGCCACCGTCACGAGGACGGGCGCGGCCACCGCGGCCGTGCGGCGTACGGACGCGGCGCTGTTCTCCCGTACGAGCATCCCCACGGCACCCCGCGTGCCGAACAGGCGCGCCACCGGGCGGACGACCAGGGGGGAGAGGAGGGCCGTGCCGCCGATCAGGAGCATCGGGAGCGTCGTGTACGTCTTCCGCTTCAGGAGCGACGACGGGTCGGTGACGCAGGCGTGGACGAGGAGGACCAGGCCGGCGGCCAGCAGACCCGCCCCGAGCAGCGCCCGGCCCACGGGCAGCACGTCCGTGTCGACGTCCGCGTCCCGCAGCGCCGCCGTCGGGCCGACCTTCCCCGCCCGGCGGGAGGCCGCCGCCGCCCCCGCGAGCGCGACGGTCAGGCCGGTCCAGAAGGCCAGGTGGAACGGCCAGACCGCCTCGCCGACCGCGAACCACTCCGGTGCCAGGCCGCCCTCGACCAGCGTTCCGGCGAGGACCGGCGCGCCGGCCGCGCCGAGCACGCAGCCCGTCGCGGAGGCGAGGACGCCGAGCACCGTCGCCTCCGCGAGGAGCATGCGGCGGACCTGCCCGGGGGTCGCTCCGGCGGTGCGGAGCAGCCCGAACTCGCGGCGCCGCAGGGCGACGGCGAAGGCGAAGGTCGAGGCGACGACGAAGACGGAGACGAAGGCGGTGACACCGCCGGTCGTGCCGAGGAGGGCGTTGAGCGCGACGAGCGCCCGGGCGTCCCGCTCGGGGTCGGGATCGGCCTCCACGCGCGCGTGGCCGGTGAGAACGCGCGCCCGGTCACCCACGAGGGCGCGGACGTCGGCGGCGGGGGCCTCGACACCGACGGCGTCGGGGCCGCCGGACGCCGTGACCGTCCAGCGGGCGCGCAGCTCGCGCAGCAGTTCGGTATCCACAGGCTGTGGACGGTCGAGGCGGTGCGTGACGGGCACGGTCCCGGGGCCGCGCCGTACGTCGAGCGTCAGCCGGTCCTGACCCTGCACGACGACGGGGGAGGAAGCGAATCGCTGGGGAGCACGCTCGGGCGCGTGGAAGGTGGCGGAGAGGCCGAGGCCCATGGTGGCGAGCAGTCCGACGCCGAGGGCCAGCGCCAGGAACCCGCCGACGAAGGAGGCCCAACGGGCCCGCAGGCCGCAGACGATGACGGTCAGCATGCGGGGACCCCCTCCTCGATCGCGGCCTTCTCGGCCGTCTCCAGGGCGGCCATCCGCCCCGCCGCCGACTCCGCCGTCGGCGCCCGCAGTTCGCCCGCCAGGCGGCCGTCCGCCAGGAACACCACCCGGTCCGCGCGGGCCGCCGCCACCGGGTCGTGGGTGACCATCACGATCGTCTGGCCCTCCTCGTCGACCAGGCCCCGCAGCATGTCCAGGACCTCGCGGCTCGTCGTCGAGTCCAGCGCGCCCGTCGGCTCGTCGCCGAAGAGGACGGCGGGCCGGGTGATCAACGCCCTCGCGATGGCCACGCGTTGCTGCTGACCGCCGGAGAGTTCGCCCGGCCGGTGCCGTTCCCGACCGGCGAGGCCGACGCGGGCCAGGGCCTCCCTCACCTGCGTACGGGACGGGCGGCGGCCGGCGAGACGGAGGGGGAGGGCGACGTTCTGCGCGGCCGTCAGGGAGGGCAGCAGGTTGAAGGACTGGAAGACGAAACCGATCCGGTCCCGCCGCAGAAGCGTCAGGCGCCGCTCGCTCAGCCCCTCCAAGGAGGTGCCGCCCACCTCCACGGTCCCGGCCGTCGGCCGGTCGAGGCCCGCGGCGCAATGGAGGAGGGTGGACTTCCCCGAGCCGGAAGGGCCCATGACGGCGGTGAAGGTCCCGGCGGCGAAGTCGAGGTCGACGCCGTCGAGGGCGCGGACGTCGCGGTGATGGCGGACGAGGCCGCGGAGCCGTACGGCGGTGGAGGTGGTGGAGGTGGTGGAGGTGGTGGAGGTGACGGTCGGGGTCATGGCTCCAGCGAACCGTTTCCGCGCGCGCCGATCACGACCACCAGGGGGCGTCCCGGAGGTAGGGCCTGCCCTACCCCTGAGACCATCGGGGGAGCGGGACCGGCATCGGCATCTGCATCGGGAGTAGAGGGGTACACGGCATGACCAGCGGCACCGTCGACAAGGCCTTCGAGGCGCTGTACGCGGGCGGTGACCGCGCGCTGGACGCCCTCGACACGGCAGCCTCGCTGCTCGCGGCCGACCGCGAGGCCGACGCGGAGCTGGCGCGGCGCGGCGAGGAGTTCGTACGGACCCTGTGGGGGCGCGGCTGGCAGCCGGCGGACCTGGCGAGGACGGTCCGGCGGGAGCTGGAGGACGAGCACGCGCGCGTGCTCGCCGGGCTGATCGCGCGGGAGACCGCGCGGTACGAACGGCTGCCGCACCGCTGGGAGGCGCAGCTGGAGGCCCTCGACGCGGGCGCCGTCCGCCCCACCGACCGCTTCTCGTACGCCACGACGGTCCTGGAGCTGTACCGGCTCCTGGTCCGGCTCCCCAGGCTCGACGCCGTCGGGCCCGTGCCGGGTGAGGCGCTGCCGCCCGCGGCCGCCGGTGAACCCCGGATGCTGACGCGGATCAGGGCGCTGCTCGCGAAGGCCGAGGCGACGGGGTACCCGGAAGAGGCGGAGGCGCTCACGGCGAAGGCCCAGGAGCTGATGGCCCGGCACAGCCTCGACGAGGCGACGCTCGCGGCGGGGGCGCCGTCCCCGGAGACGCCCGGGGCGATCCGAATCGGCGTGGAGCCGCCGTACGAACAGGCGAAGGCGATCCTGCTCGACGCGGTCGCGACGGCGAACCACTGCCGGGCGGTGTGGAACGAGGCGTACGGCTTCTCGACGGTCGTCGGCTTCGAGGCGGACCTCGACCCCGTGGAACTGCTCTACACCTCGCTGCTCGTGCAGGGGACCGCGGCGATGGCGCGGGCGGAGGCGGAGCAGCGGGCGGGAGGCCGCAAACGCACGAAGTCGTTCCGGCAGTCGTTCTTCCTCGCGTACGCGAACCGGCTCGGCAAACGTCTCTCCGCGACGTCGCGGCGGGTGGCGGCGGAGGCGCCGACGCTGCTTCCGGCGCTGGCGAGCCGGGAGGTCGCGGTGACGGCGCGCACGGACGAGCTGTTCCCGGAGACCCGTACGACTCGGGTCCGGGCGGCGTGGGACGAGGCGGGGTGGGCGGGGGGTTCTGACGCGGCCGATCGGGCGGGGTTGCAGCCGGGGCGGGCGCGGCTGCGGTAGCCCGTCTGTGGGCGGGTGTGGGTCCGGGGCCGGGGCCGGGTCCGGGGCCGGGTCCGGGTCTGGGTGCGGGTGGGTGGGGTGGGCGCCTGCGGCGGGCCTTCACCCCACCCCGCCCCTTCCCGAAACCGGGGCTCTGCCCCGGACCCCGCGCCTCAAACGCCGGCGGGGCTGAGTGTGCGCCTCAAGCGCCGGCGGGGCTGGGTACCCCCGCCTTTCGGCCCGTCCCGGACCGCCCGCGGTGGGCCGAAAGGCGGGGGTTCCCGCTGACCTTCGCCTCGACTTGCGGACTCGGGGGGCGGGAGGAGGTGTCGGGGCGGACGGGCCGGGCCCGTCGTGCCGTCGGCCGCGCCCGGGGGGCGGGCGGCAACCCCCGTACTCCCGGACGGGGTTCCAGTTCCGCCGTAGGCGTGCCCCACCCGCCCCCGGCAGGGTTTCGGGAAGGGGCGGGGTGGGGGAGCGACAAAAGAGCGAAATGCCCGGTTACGTCGCGTTCGCGGATACGCTCAAGGCATGAGTTGGCTCCGGGCCCTGAAGGAGACCGCCCGCTCGGGGCTCAGCGTCGAGCGGCGGCGGCTCGAACCCGCCATCGCCGCGCGTGGCGCCCTCGGGCTCGCTCTCGTCGTCGGGGTCTCGCTCGCCTTCTTCGGGCCCGCCGTCGCCGCCTCCTCCGCCTTCGGCGCCTTCCAGGCGGCCATCGCCACCTTCCAGCGTTCCTGGCGGCCCCGGCCCACCCTCGCCCTCGCCTCCGGCGCCAGCCTCGCCGTGTCGACGTTTCTCGGGTATCTCACCGACGCGAGCGCCCACCCCGCCCTGTTTCTGGGCCTGCTCCTGCTCTGGACCTTCGCCGCCGGGCTCTCCTGGGCCGCCGGTCCCACCGCCGGCATCATCGCCTCCTCCAACGTCGCGATGATGCTGGTCACCGTCACGCTCCCCACCTCCGTCGCGGGCGCCGCCGGCCACGCCGCCATGATCTTCACCGGCGGCCTCGTCCAGGCGGCCCTCGTCGTCCTGCTGCCCGTCCGCCGCTGGGGCGCCCAGCGCGACGCCCTCGCGGACGCGCTCGCCGCCGAGGCCGACTACGCCCGCCGCCTGCGCCACGACCCGGTCGCCGAGTTCGACCCGGTCCCCCTCATGACCGCCCGCAACGCCGCCGCCGTCACCCCCCGCCAGGCCCGCCGCCGTCCCGCCGAGCTGCACGGGGCCCGCGGGCTCGCGGAGCGGATCCGGCCGGTCCTCGCCTCGCTCGCCGACCCGGCCGTCGGCGTCCCCGAGGAGGGGCCGCAGCGGGCGCGGGTGCGGGAGCTGCTCGCCGCCTCCGCCGAGCTCCTGGACGCCGCCGCCCGCGCCATCCGGCACGGCGAGCCGGTGATCCTTCCTCCGGCGGCCGTCGCCGCGCTCCGTACCCCCGACACCGGCGCGATCCTCTCCGGCCCGTCCCGCCGCGCCGCCCTCCGCCTCGGCGCCCTGCTCGGCGACGTCGTCGAGACGGCGGAGCCCCGTACGGAGACGAGCCCCGGGGAGTCCGGCGGGCGCACCCGGCCCACGCTGCCGCGCCTCGCGCCGATCGTCCTCGCCAAGATGCGCGCCGAGTTGCGCCCCGACTCCCCGATCCTCCGCCACGCCGTCCGCGTCTCCGCCGTCACCGCCGCCGGCTACCTCCTCGGCACCGCGCTCCCCTTCGGCCACGGCTACTGGGCCCCCATGGCCTCCGTCATGGTCATGCGCCCCGACTTCACCCAGACCTACTCCCGCTCGGTCGCCCGCTTCGGCGGCACCCTCGTCGGCGTGGCCTTCGCCACCGTCGTCGTGCAGACCGCCCACCCGGGCACGTACCTCTCCGCCGCCTTCGCCGTCCTCTGCGCCTTCGGCATGTACCTCCTCATGCGCACCGGCTACGCCGTCAGCCAGGTCTGCGTGGCCGCCTACGTCGTCTTCCTCCTCGGCATGGCCGGCGAGGGCGTCTCCCAGACCGTCCGGGAGCGCGTCCTGCTCACCCTCCTCGGCGGCCTTCTCGCGATGCTCGCGTACGCCGTCTTCCCCGCCTGGGAGACGCCCCGCCTGCGCGGCCGCCTCGCCGACTGGCTCACCGCCGCGGGCCGGTACGCCGCCGCCGTCGCCGCCCGGTACGCCGAACCGGCCGGGCACTCCTGCCCCGACGTCCGCGAGGCGCTCCTCGCCACCCGCGCCGCCCGTGTCGCCTGGCAGGAGGCCGTCGCCCGCGCCGCCCACGAGCCGGTACGCCACCGGGGCCTCTCGCACGCCACGGCCGAGGCCGCCGGGCAGGCCCTCGCGGAGTTCGGCCGGGCGGCGATGCTCCTGGAGGCGCACCTCCCCGAGCGCGGCGCCACTCCGCTCCCCGCCGCCACGGCTCTCGCGGAGGCCCTCCACCACGCGACCGAGCGCGGCGCCAAGGAGGTACGCGAACGCCGCGAGCCCCACTGGGACGAGCTCCGCGAGACCGTCGCCGCCTGGACCGCCGATCCGCCGGACCACTTCCTCCTCGACAAGGGCGCCAGGCTCCTCCTCGACGCCCTGGACGAACTCACCGCCGCTCTGTCGGACTCCTCGAAGACGCGCTAAGACTTCGGCACGCCAAAACTTTTCGCGGGCATGTCATCCGGCGGGGGGCCGGTCGGAGTTGAGAGAGGTGTGAGGCCCCGGCTGGAACTCCCGGCCAGGGGCCGACCCCCGAGACCGGGGGCGGGGCCCGACACGGGGCGGGTCCCGCCCCCGCACACCGCACACCGCGCCCACGCCCCCCACCGATCGCGAGGCCCCCCACCGTGCCCCACCCGCCCGCCCCGGACGACGACGGCTTCGGCGCGTACGCCGTGGCCGCCTGGCCCCGACTGGTGCGTACGGCCCAGCTCCTCACCGGCGACTTCCACGAGGCCGAGGACCTGGTGCAGACGACGCTCGCCAAGGTGTACGGGCGGTGGCGGTGGGTCCCCCGGGCCGAGATCGACCTGTACGTGCGCCGCGCCCTCGTCAACAACAACCTCAGCCGCCTGCGCCGCAAGCGCGTCGCCCACCTCCTCACCCCCGTCCTGCCGGAGTCCCTCCGTCACCGGGACGCGGGGCACGCCGACGTCGTCGACCAACGCACCGCCGTCGGGGCCGCCTTGGCGGACCTGACCGCGCGCCAGCGGGCCGTGGTGGTCCTGCGCTACTGGGAGGACCTGACCGAGCAGGAGATCGCGAGCGTGCTCCAGTGCTCGGTCGGCACGGTCAAGACGCACGCACGGCGCGGACTCGAAGCCCTCCGCCGCCATCCCGGGATCATCACGCCTTCCTCGGACCCCGCCCGCCCGTACGCCGACGCCGCCCCGTCCGGAGCCCGCCCGTGACCCTTGAGACCCAGCCCGAGGCCGAGGCGATCCGGCAGGCGTTCGCCCGGGAGGTCCTCGCTCTCGCCCCCGGGCCCGCTCCCGTCGCCGAGCTCCGGCGCGCCGGGCTCGCCCGCCGTCACCGTCGCCGTACGGCCACGGTCTCCGCCCTCTCGGCCCTCTCCGTCCTGTCCGTCCTCGGCGTGGCCGCCGTCGTGACCGCCGGGCCGGGAGCCGGGCGGCCGACGTCCGTCCCGCCCGCCGCCGTCGATTCCGTGGCCCCGACGTCCCGCCCCGCCCCCACCCCGCCCCCCGTCCGCACCGTCGCCCCCGGCGAGCGCGTCGACGCCGGCCGGGGATGGACCGTCTGGCTCACGCCGGAGGGCAAGCACTGGTCCGGGCCCGAGGGGGACGAGGACTTCCGCAGCGTCACCGACGGGAACATCGGGGACTTCGGGAACATCGCCACCGCCGAGCCGGGCGTCACCGTCCAGAGCCCCGGCGGCCCGGCCGGTGCCTTCCGCTCGGGCATCTACCACGGGACCCGCGACGCGGGCCGCGTCGAGCTCACCGCCCCCGGCCTCCGCACGGTCACGGCGACCCTCCTCGAACTGCCGGGCCGCCCCGGCTGGGGCGTCTGGTACGCCCACACCGGGCCGGAGGCGTACAAGAAGGAGCTCACCGTGACGGTGTACGACCGTGAGGGCGCCCGGGTCACCTCGTACCCCCGCTGAGGGCGGAGAGACGTCTCACCACGAGGCCTTTCGCACCCCCGGCAGGAACCCCGCGTGCGCCTGCGCCCGCACCCGTACCCGCGACAGGCCGAACTTCCGCAGGTGGCCCCGCGGCCTGCCGTCCACCGCGTCCCTGTTCCGCACCCGGGTCGCGCTCGCGTCCCGGGGCTGGCGGGCCAGTTCGCGGGCCGCCGCCTCGCGCTCGGCCGCCGGCGTCGAGGGGCGGCGGATCAGCTCCTTGAGCGCGGCCCGCCGCTCGGCGTACCGCGCGACGACCGCCTTCCGGTGCTCGTTGCGCGCGATCTTGCCGGTCTTCGCCATCAGACCTTCCCTCCGCGCGCCCGGATGCGGGCCACGGCCGCCTCGACGCCGATGACGTCGACCGTCCTGATCGCGCGGGCGCTGAGCGTGAGCCGGACGTACCGGCCCTCGCCGGGGAGCCAGTACCGCTTGGTCTGGATGTTGGGGTCGAAGCGGCGGGAGGTGCGCCGGTGCGAGTGCGAGATCCGGTTGCCGAAGCCGGGCTTCGCGCCGGTCAGCTGGCAGTGGGCGGACATGGGTGACCTGCCTCTCCAGAGGAGTTCGTGGGAGTTCGTCGGGATTCCGTCGGGAGCCCGTCGCCATTGTTGGCAATGGGATTCATTTTCATTTACTCTACACAGCATGGCACGCAACGAACTCCGACCGATCATCAAGCTCCGGTCCACCGCGGGCACCGGGTTCACCTACGTCACCCGCAAGAACCGGCGCAACGACCCCGACCGTCTCACCCTGCGCAAGTTCGACCCCGTGGCCCGTCAGCACGTCGACTTCCGAGAGGAGCGCTGAGCCCGCCATGCAGCCCGGCATCCACCCCGCCTACGAGCCCGTCGTCTTCCGCGACAAGGCCGGCGGCTTCGCCTTCCTCACCCGCTCCACCCGCACCAGCGACAAGACGGTGGAGTGGGAGGACGGCCGCACCTATCCCGTCGTCGACGTCGAGATCTCGTCGGCGAGCCACCCCTTCTACACCGGCACCGCGCGCGTGCTCGACACCGCCGGCCGCGTCGAGCGCTTCGAGAAGCGGTACGGACGGCGCGAGGCCCCCTGATGCTCTCCGTCGCCCTCGTCGGAGGCCTGCACTCCGACGCCCGCCGTGCTGCCGTGGACCGGCTCCTCGCCGAGGTCCCCGGCAGCGTGGCGCTCCACCACGACCTCGCGACGGCCCCCCGGACGGGGGTCGTCGCCCGTACGGTCCGGGACGCCACCGGCGTCCTGTCCACCGGCGAGACCCCCCTCGTCGACGACTGCGCCTGCTGCGCCCTGCGGGCCGATCTCGTCCCCGAGCTGGAGCGGTTCCGCGACGCCGGGCTCACCCGGCTCGCCGTCGTCGAGCTCTGGGACTCCGTCGAACCCAAGGCGATGGCCGAGGTCGTCGCCGCCGCCGGCTTCCGGATCGGCGCGGTCGTCACCGCCGTCGACCCGGCGCTCCTCCTCCCGTACCTCGGCAACGGCGACGACCTCGCCGACGCCGGGCTCGCGGCGGCGGCCACCGACCGCCGGACGATCGCCGACACCTGGGCCCGCCAGCTGGAGTACGCCCCCGTCCTCGCCGTCGTCGAGAACCCGGAGGCCCCGGCCGACGCCGAGGACCGGGCGCTGCTCGACCAGCTCCACCCGACCGCCCTGCGCGTCCCCGTCGAGGACGGACCGGCTCTCGTCCGGGCCGCCTTCGCCGGCTTCGACGTCGAGGCCGCGGCCGCCGCCCAGCACCCGGCCTGCGCGCTCCTGCCGCAGGAGGCGGAGGGCCACGGCGTCGGCACGTACGTCTGGCGCCACCACCGGCCCTTCCACCCCGAGCGGCTCTACGCCGCCCTGGAGCACCTGACCTGCGCCGCCGCCCGCAGCCGCGGCCGTTTCTACCTGGCCGACCGGCCCGACACCCTCCTCGCGTGGGACGCGGCGGGCGGCGCGCTGTGCGTGGAGAGCGCGGGCCCGTGGCTCGCCTCGCTGCCGGACGCCGCCTGGGAGGAGGTCCCGCCGGTACGGCGTGCGGCGGCGGCCCTCGATTGGCATCCGGAGCACGGGGACCGCTGCCAGCACCTCGTCTTCACCTCGCCGGGTCTCGACCGCGAGGGACTCGCCGAACTCCTCGGCTCCTGCCTGCTCACCGACGCCGAGTACGCGGCGGGGCGCGAGTCCTGGAGGGGGCTGGTCTCCGACTTCGACACCTTCCTCACGGTGTGAGCCCGAAGATCCGGACCCCGGGAGCCGTAGGGTGAACGGGGTGGCCCGAGAGTGATCGCTGTAGCCGTACCGCCACGCCTCGTGCACGTGCATCTGCTCGCGCATCCGCATGTGAACACAGCTATGATCCGAGGAAGTTGACATCTGCACCAAGCAACTCGGGGAGCTACCAGTGCATCTTGCGCATCACGCGTACAACGGCATGGCGGCCACGGAGCTGCGCGGCGTCGTGTGGCAGAAGAGCAGGCACAGCAACTCCCAGGGATCATGTGTGGAGTTCGCGAAGCTTCCGGGGGGAGAGGTCGCGGTGCGGAACTCGCGCTTCCCCGACGGGCCCGCGCTCGTCTACACGCCGGCGGAGATAGAGGCGCTGCTGCTCGGTGTCAAGGACGGGGAGTTCGACCACCTGGTGTGAGCGTGGTCGTGAGAGGCATGTGAAAGTCGTGAGAGGCATGCGAGAAGGGCCCCGGCGGTGATTCCGCCGGGGCCCTTCTCTCCGTTCTTCGCGTCTACTCCGGTCCGACCCGGAACAGCGCCCACACCACCTTGCCCTGGAGGGCTCCGGCGAGCGGGTGCCAGCCCCAGCTGTCGCTGAACGACTCCACCAGGAAGAGGCCGCGCCCCGACTCGGCGGAGAAGTCCTCCTCGCCGCCCCGGGCCTCCGGGCTCTGCGCGCTCGGGTCGCGCACGGCGCACACCAGGCGCGAGGCCCAGCGCATCAGGTGCAGGCGGACCGGCGGATTCTGGCCGTCTTCACGAAGCCCTTCACGAAGTCCCTCACGAGTTCCCTCGCGAAGCCCCTCGCGGGCGTCCGCGCACCCGTCGCCGGCGGGCACCGCGTGACGCAGCGCGTTGGTGACGAGTTCGGAGACGACCAGGGCCACGTCGTCGAAGCGGTCGTTCAGGTCCCACCGGTCGAGCGTCGCGCTGGTGAACTTCCGCGCGCCGCGCACGGCTTCGAAGCGGGCGGGCAGGGCACAGGAGGCGGAAGTGGAGACGGCGCCGGGATCGATCGGCGGCAGGCCCTGCCGTAACGGCTCGAGCACGGTCGATCCATTCGTCCCCATGCGAGGCACTCCCGGGAATCGCGACTGTGGTGCGACAACACGACAACACGAACGAGTACGCGGCTGCGCGGGACCCATGGTTCCGAATGCGCCCACGGGATGCAAGGGCAGATGCACGTGCACGCGCCGGACCTGTCCATCCCTGTGGTGATTCTGTGGATATCTTCTGTGGCCGAGGTCCCCCCTTCGGCTTGCCTTGCCCGGAAGTCGCCCCCATTCCGTAATCGAATGTGTACGCGCTGAAGCGTTTGGTGGCAGAATCCTGGGCTCGACGGGGTGCTCGGCGGGTCCGAACGGGGCCGCGGCGGGACCGCGACGGGGGTTGGACGGGGGTTCGACACCGTAAAGGGGAGGCTGACAGCCGTGACCGCAGGTGAATCCGGCGGAGCGAGCGGGAGCGTGGTGCGACGCATCCTGCTGGGCTCCCAGCTGAGGCGGTTGCGCGAGTCGCGCGGGATCACCCGCGAGGCGGCCGGTTACTCGATCCGCGCGTCGGAATCCAAGATCAGCCGCATGGAGTTGGGACGGGTGAGCTTCAAGGCCAGGGACATCGAGGATCTGCTCACGCTCTACGGAGTCGGCGACGAGGCCGAGCGCGGCGCGCTCCTCGGCCTGGCCCGCGAGGCCAACGTCACCGGCTGGTGGCACAGTTACGGCGACGTCCTCCCCGGCTGGTTCCCCACCTACATCGGCCTCGAAGGCGCCGCCTCCCTCATCCGCGTCTACGAAGTCCAGTTCGTCCACGGCCTGTTGCAGACCGAGGCGTACGCCCAGGCCGTCGTCACCCGGGGCATGCCCGAGGCCTCGCCCGCCGAGATCGACCGCCGTGTCGCGCTCCGCCTGGAGCGCCAGAAGGTCCTCGTCTCCGAGCGGGCACCGCAGTTCCACGCCGTGCTCGACGAGGCCGCGCTGCGCCGCCCGTACGGCGACCGGGCCGTCATGCGGGGGCAGCTGAAGCACCTCATCGAGATCTCCGAGCACCCGGGCGTCACCCTCCAGGTCATGCCCTTCAGCTTCGGCGGTCACGCGGGCGAGAGTGGCGCGTTCACGATGCTGAGCTTCCCCGAGTCCGACCTCTCCGACCTCGTCTACCTGGAGCAGCTCACCAGCGCCCTCTACCTCGACAAGCGCGAGGAGGTCGCCCAGTACCAGCGGGTGATGGAGCGCCTCCAGAAGGACAGTCCCGATCCGGCCGAAAGCCGCGATCTTCTTCGGGGTCTCCTTCAACTCAGCTGACACATCAGTACGATGACGGAACATCAGTGCTTCCGTCCGTACGTCCGTCAGTCAGTCTGTCAGTCAAGGGGTTCCGATCCATGTCGCACTTCACCGACCTGGCAAGCCAGTACATCGACGGCGAGTGGAAGCCCGGCAGCGGCTCGTGGGACATCATCGACTTCAACCCGTACACGGGGGAGAAGCTCGCCTCGATCACCGTCGCCACCGCCGACGAGGTGGACCGGGCCTACCGCGCCGCCGAGCGCGCCCAGGCGGAGTGGGCGGAGACCAACCCGTACACCCGCCGGCTCGTCTTCGAGCGCGCGCTGCGGATCGTCGAGGACCGCGAAGAGGAGCTCGCCGAGACGATCGTCGCCGAGCTCGGCGGCACCCGCCTCAAGGCCGCCTTCGAGCTGCACCTCGCCAAGGAGTTCCTGCGCGAGGCGGTCCAGCTGGCGCTGCGCGCCGAGGGCCGCATCCTGCCGTCCCCGGTCGACGGCAAGGAGAACCGCGTCTACCGCGTGCCGGTCGGCGTCGTCGGCGTCATATCCCCCTTCAACTTCCCCTTCCTCCTCTCGATCAAGTCGGTGGCGCCCGCGCTCGCGCTGGGCAACGCGGTGGTCCTCAAGCCGCACCAGAACACCCCGATCTGCGGCGGCACGCTCGTCGCGAAGGTCCTGGAGGAGGCCGGACTCCCGTCCGGCCTGCTGAACGTCGTCGTCACCGACATCGCCGAGATCGGCGACGCGCTCCTGACCCACCCGGTCCCGAAGGTCATCTCCTTCACCGGCTCCGACAAGGTCGGCCGTCACGTGGCCACGGTCTGCGCGCAGAACTTCAAGCAGTCCGTCCTCGAACTCGGCGGCAACAGCGCCCTGATCGTCCTCGACGACGCCGACGTGGACTACGCGGTCGACGCGGCCGTCTTCAGCCGCTTCGTGCACCAGGGCCAGGTCTGCATGGCCGCCAACCGCATCCTGGTGGACCGGACGCTCGCGGAGGAGTTCACCGAGAAGTTCGTGGCGAAGGTGCGGACCCTGCGCGTCGGCGACCCGGCCGACCCCGCCACGCACATCGGACCGCTCATCAACTCCCAGCAGGCGGACGCCGTTTCGGCGCTCGTCGAGCAGACCGTGGCGGCCGGCGCGACGGCCCTCCTGCACGGCACGGTGGAGGGCAACCTCGTCTCCCCGTCCGTCCTCACCGACATCGCGGCCGACTCCCCGGTCCTGAGCCAGGAGATCTTCGGCCCGGTGGCGCTCCTCGTGCCCTTCGACGGGGAGGAGGAGGCGGTGCGGATCGCGAACGACACGCCGTACGGGCTGAGCGGCGCCGTGCACACCGGCGACGTCGAGCGGGGTGTGCGGATCGCCCGGCGCATCCACACCGGCATGATCCACATCAACGACGGCACCGTGCACGACGAGCCGATCGTGCCCTTCGGCGGCGAGAAGCACTCGGGCATCGGGCGGCTGAACGGCGACGCGATGGTGGACGCGTTCACGACCCAGAAGTGGATCTCGATCCAGCACGGCCGGAGCCGTTTCCCCTTCTAGTTCTCGGCGCGACTCGCCGTATCTAGGACGTGACCTGTCCTAGTTCTTCCGTAGCGTGGTCGGTGTCAGAAGGCAGGACAGCGCAGCACGCTACGGAAGGCGGACATCATGGTCGCTCTCGTTCCCACCGAGGCCCACGGCGACGAGCGCGGCGCGCTCCTCAACTTCATCGAGGCCCAGCGCGCCGCGATCCGCCGTTCCCTCCTCGGCCTGACCGAGGAACAGGCGGCGAGCCGCCCCAGCGCCAGCGAGCTGACCCTGTCCGGGCTGCTCAAGCACGTCGCCGAGGTCGAGCTGAACTGGCTGCGCCTGGCGCAGCAGCGGCCGAACGAGAAGCAGCGCACCGAGGAGACCTGGGGCGACGGCTTCCGCCTCGTCGGCGACGAGACGATCCCCGAGATGGTCGACTTCTGGGCGCGCGTGGCGAAGGAGACGGAGGAGTTCGTCCGCTCCGTGCCGAGCCTCGACGACACGTTCCCGCTGCCGGAGGCGCCCTGGTTCCCGAAGGACGGCCGGGTGTCGATCCGCTGGATGCTGCTCCACCTGGTCCAGGAGGCGGGACGGCACGCCGGGCACGCGGACGTCATCCGCGAGTCGCTGGACGGCAAGGTCTCCTTCGCGCTGATCGCGGAGGAGCAGGGCCGCTGACCCCGCACCCGTACCCGTACCCTGGTCGGAATTGACCAGGGAGGTACGCGGCGATGTCGGCGATCCGCCTGCTCGTCCTGGGCGCGGTCAGGCAGCACGGCCGCGCCCACGGCTACCAGGTGCGCGGCGACCTCGAACACTGGGGCGCGCACGAGTGGTCCCACGCCAAGCCCGGTTCGATCTACCACGCGCTCAAGCAGCTGGCGAAGCAGGGATTCCTGAGGGCCCACGAGAGCGCGCCGAGCACGGCCGGCGGGCCGCCGCGCGTCGAGTACGAGCTGACCGAGCGGGGCCGCGAGGAGTACCTCGCGCTGCTCCGCGAGGCGTTGACGAGGCCGGACCAGGGGCGTGACGTGCTCTCGGCGGGCATCGGCTTCATCGTGGACCTGCCGAGGACGGAGGCGGTGGAGCTGCTGCGCCGCCGGGTGGCCGCGCTGGAGGCGTGGCGGGCGGCGGTCGCCGAGGACTGGACGCCGGAGGGCGGGCTCGAACAGCTCGGCCACATCGGCGAGATCATGCACTTCTGGACGCACTCGGCGGACGCGGGCAAGGAGTGGACGCTCGGCCTGATCGCACGGATCGAGGCGGGGGCGTACGTCTTCGCGGGCGAGGGCGAGCCCTTCGTGGGCGTCCTGGAGACGTAGCCCTCTGGAACCCGGGCCCCGCGGGCGGTCTACTGAAGTCCGCGGCGCGCGCCGCGGAAGGGGGACCGTCCGATGCGCACCAGACCCGTGAGACCCGTGAGACCCGTGAGACCCGTGGGAACGCTCGCCGCCGTCGTAGCGGCGCTGACCTCCGCCGTACTGGCCGGGTGCACCGGGAGCCCCGGTCCCCCCGCGGAAGCCACCGACGGCCCACCCTTCCCGCCCCCACCCGTGCGCCTCACGTCCCCACCCGCGATCCCGTCCCAGCCGGGGCTCCCGGGGCGGGCGTACACCCCGGTGTTCGCGCGCGACGGCAGCGGGTTCGCGCTGCTCGCGGACTGCGTGGGGGACCCGGCGGCACCGGAGAACGGTTTCTGCCGCCAGTACGTGGCGGTCCTCGACACCGGCGCCAAGGAGTGGGTGGCCAGGCGCTCGCCGCTGCCCGAGACGCGCGGGACCGAGGGCGTCTCCGCCGGCCTGCTGCCGCTGGGCCCCGGGCGGGCGCTGATCGAGGACTTCTCCGACGAGCCCGGAACCCGGACCTGGTTCACCCGGGACGGCGGCCGCACCTGGCGCCGGGGGGACGGCCGTACGGTCGGCACGACCCCGGACATCCCGGCGGACGCGGTGCTCGCCACCGACTGCGCGGAGCCCGCCGGAGCCGTACCCGACGACTGCGCGCGGCAGCGGCTCGTCGTGGTCTCGCCGGTGGACGGGCGGCGGCGGGCGCTGGCCCGGGTGCCGCTCCTCGGCGCGCACCCGGCCCCGGCGCCGCTGCCGGAGCCGGACGGGTCCTGGTGGGTCTCGGGGGCCGATCCGCGCACCGGCCGGGCGGCGGTCGCCGTCTCCCGGGACGCGGGCCGCAGCTGGCGGGTGAGCGTCCTGCCGAGCCCGGCGGCCGGACCCGGCCGGTACACGGCGGTGGTGGTCGGCCCGTCCGCCGTCTACGCGGCGGAGATGGGGGAGCTGACGGAGGGCGAGGAGATCCTCAACTCGATGCGGGCCCTGCACCGTTCCGTCGACGGCGGCCGGACCTGGCGGCGGATGTGGACCACGGGCGCGGAGCGGGAGCCCCGGTCCCTCCTCGGGCTGCCGGTCCCGGGACCCGGCGACCGGGTGGAGATCGCCGCGATGTTCTCCGGGTACCGGAGCGTGGACGGCGGGAAGACCTTCACGGAGCTGGAGGACGGCACCTCGTACGTCCGCCGGACGGCCCTCGGCCTGCTGCGCGAGGAGGCCCCGTGCCAGTACGGGATCACGCGGGACGGGGTCCGGTGGGCGCCGTTCCTCCTCGCCTGCGGCGAGGAGGGCACGGCCGGCACCGCCGCTCCGGATCAGTGATGGAACGAGGTCGCCTTGTCCTTGTCGCCGGTGAACGGGTGCGGCTGGCGCCGGAGTTCGGGGAGGAGCCGGTGGAGGTCCTCGCAGAGGAGCGCGGCGAGGTCGGCGGAGAAGCCGTTGCGGCAGACGATCCGCAGGACGGAGAGGTCCTCGCGGTTGGCGGGGAAGGTGTAGGCGGGGACGAGCCAGCCGTTCTCGCGCAGGCGCCGTGACACGTCGAAGACGTCGTAGTTCGTGACGTCGGGGGCGGTGGTGAAGGCGAAGACGGGCAGTTCGTCGCCGCGGGTGAGGAGGCGGAAGTCGCCCATGGCCTCGACGCGTTCGGCCAGGCCGCGGGCGATGCTCCGGGAGGTCTGCTGGACGGCGCGGTAGCCCTCGCGGCCGAGCCTGAGGAAGGTGTAGTACTGCGCGACGACCTGGGCGCCGGGGCGGGAGAAGTTGAGGGCGAAGGTGGGCATGTCGCCGCCGAGGTAGTTCACCCGGAAGACGAGCTCCTCGGGGAGGTGGCCGGCGTCCCGCCACAGGGCCCAGCCGACGCCGGGGTAGACGAGGCCGTACTTGTGTCCCGAGGTGTTGATGGAGGAGACGCGGGGGAGGCGGAAGTCCCAGACGAGGTCCTCGTCGAGGAAGGGGGCGACCATGGCGCCGGAGGCCCCGTCGACGTGGACGGGGATGTCGAGGCCGGTGCGTTCCTGGAGGGCGTCGAGGGCCGCGCAGATGTCGGCGACGGGTTCGTAGGAGCCGTCGAAGGTGGAGCCGAGGACGGCGACGACGCCGATGGTGTTCTCGTCGCAGAGGGCGGCGGCGGACTCGGCGTCCAGGTGGAAGCGGTCGCCGTCCATGGGGACAAGCCGGGGCTCGACCTCCCAGAACTCGCAGAACTTCTCCCAGCAGACCTGGACGTTGACGCCCATGACCAGGTTGGGGCGGGCGGTGGACGGGTACCGGTCGGGGTTCTTCTTCGCCCAGCGGCGCTTGAGGGCGAGTCCGGCGAGCATGCAGGCCTCGCTGGAGCCGGTGGTGGAGCAGCCGACGGCGGTGGCCGGGTCCGGCGCGTTCCACAGGTGGGCGAGCATGGCGACGCAGCGGCGCTCCAGTTCGGCGGTGCGCGGGTACTCGTCCTTGTCGATCATGTTCTTGTCGCGGCACTCGCTCATGAGGACACCGGCCTGGGGCTCCATCCAGGTGGTGACGAAGGTGGCGAGGTTGAGCCGGGAGTTCCCGTCGAGCATCAGCTCGTCGTGGACGAGCTGGTAGGCGCTGGTCGGGGGCATCGGCCCGTCGGGGAGGCGGTGGTGCGGCGGGGCCTCGGTCATGCCGCCGACCGGGTCGGCCGCCCCGTAGAAGGGGTTGAGCGCGAGCCGGCGCTCGGGCTCGGACGGGGAGGCGGCGGGACCTTGGTGCAGCGGCATGGTGCGGTTCCTTTCCTCGTGGGACTTCCTCGGGGCGATGGCTGTGGCTGTGGGGTCAGCGGAGGGCGTTGCCCTCGTGGTCGAGTTCGAGCTGCGGGCGGCCGGTGACGATCAGCCAGGCCGGGAGGGAGGCGATGCAGAGCAGGGCGAGCATCGCCGGGGAGGCGGCCAGGACCGCGCCGGTGAAGAGGCTGATCCAGCCCTGCCGGGTGGTGGCGAGCAGGACGCCGAGGACGGCGGAGGAGACGGCGACCGCCGGGTGGACCTCGGGGACGAGCGCCTGGGCGAGGAGGCCGAAGGCGGCGCCCATGAAGACGGCGGGGAAGATCCGGCCGCCCCGGAAGCCGCAGGAGGCGGCGATGACGAGGGCGATGAGCTTCACGGCGGCGAACTTCGCGAGCTCGCCGGAGGACCAGGTGCCGACGTTCTCGGTGAGCTCCCTGGTCTCCTCCAGGCCCTTGAAGAGCGTCTCGTGCCCGCCGAGCGCGCCCAGGAGGCCGAGGACGAGACCGCCGACCGGCAGCATGAGCATCGGGTGGCGCAGTTTCCGGAAGGCCCGGTGGACGTGCGGGAAGAGGTAGCAGGAGGCGAGGCCGTAGACGGCCGCGGCGGAGGCGATGACCATGGCGGCGAGGAGGTCGCCGAAGCCCGGGTTCGTCAGCGTCGGAAGGCCCATGTCGAAGCTGGGCTCGGCGAGCAGCTGGGTCGTCATCGCGCCCGCGCCGGCGGCGACGAGCGGCGGCAGGAGCCGGTCCCAGAGCGAGCCGCGTCCCGGCTGGGAGGCGAGGGCCTCGGAGAGCACGAGGGCGGCGGCCACCGGCGTACCGAAGAGGGCGCCGATGGTGGCGGCCGAGGCGAGGGAGACCCAGACGGCGGCGGGCAGCACGGGCGCGGCCTTGCGGCCGAGCCAGTACGCGAGGGCGATGTTCGCCGCGATGATCGGGTTCTCGGGGCCGAGGCTGACGCCGCCGGCCAGGGTGAACGTGCTCGCGAGGAGGAGGCCGGGGACGACGCCGGGGGCCAGCGGCGCCCCGCCGAGGCCCTCGGACGCCGGGTCGGGCCCGGCGTGGCCGGGCACCTTCCACACGACCAGGCCCACGGCGACACCGGCCGCCGTGAGCATGACGATCATCCAGAGGGACGAGTACCCGCCGATGCCGAGGGCGTCGGGCAGGTCGTGCCAGAGCACCCCCTGGAACTCCTCGGCGAGCTTGCTGATGCCGAGGAAGAGCAGGCTCGCCGCCACACCGACCACGAGCGCGGGCAGGACCAGGGGGAGCAGGACGCGTAGGGGGGCCTCGGCGGGGGAGGACGGCGACGCGGACGGAGCATGATCAGTGGCCACCGCACCACCATAAGTGAGCAAAAGCCGCACAACATCCCGAAACGGAGTTATTTGGCCGCTGGTTGACGGGCCGGGGGCTCAGGCGCGTGGCGCGATGACCACCGCGGTGCCGTACGCGCACACCTCCGTACCGACATCGGCCGCCTCCGTCACGTCGAAGCGGAACATCAGCACCGCGTTCGCCCCGCGCGCCCGCGCCTGCTCCACCAGCCGTCCCATCGCCTGGTTCCGCGTCTCGACGAGGGTCTTCGTCAGGCCCTTCAGCTCGCCGCCGATCATCGACTTCAGACCCGCGCCGATCTGGCTGCCCAGATGGCGGGAGCGCACGGTGAGCCCGAAGACCTCACCGATGACCTGCCGGACCTCGTAGCCCGGCACGTCGTTCGTGGTCACGACCAGTACGTCGGACTGCGGCACCTGGCCGCCTCCGAATTCCTCGATGCCCATCGGCACACACCTCCTGACCTCCCAGCCTCGGGCCGGTCCGGACTTCCCGCATCCCGTGGGCGCCGACTGGAACCGCCCGCGTTCGCCTCACGTTGATAGCTTGGGGCGCGCCGTCCCCCAAGGCACCCCCGTGGGAGGTGCCCAGCCCCCACCGAACCGCAGGAGCCCGGAACCCCGTGAACACGCTTGCCCTCGGACCGAGCTGGCTCGACCCGGACAACCTGATCGGGACCTTTGGTCTGATCGGTGTCCTCGTCATCGTCTTCGCCGAGTCCGGTCTCCTCATCGGCTTCTTCCTGCCCGGCGACTCGCTGCTCTTCACCACGGGTCTCCTGGTCACCACCGGCAAGATCGACACTCCGCTGTGGCTGGTGTGCACGCTCGTCGTCGCCGCCGCGATCATCGGCGACCAGGTGGGCTACCTCTTCGGCCGCAAGGTCGGCCCCGCGCTCTTCAAGCGCCCCGACTCCAAGCTCTTCAAGCAGGAGAACGTGGAGAAGGCCCACGCCTTCTTCGAGAAGCACGGCCCGAAGTCGCTCATCCTGGCCCGCTTCGTCCCGATCGTCCGGACGTTCACGCCGATCATCGCGGGCGTCAGCCGGATGAACTACCGCTCGTTCATCATCTTCAACGTCATCGGCGGCGTGCTCTGGGGCGCGGGCGTCACCCTCCTCGGCGCCTCCCTGGGCAACGTCGAGTTCGTCCACAAGCACATCGAGGCGATCCTCGTCGGCATCGTCCTCGTCTCGGTCATCCCGGTCGCGATCGAGCTGCTCCGCGCCCGCTCGCAGGCGAAGAAGAACCCGCCCGCGCAGAACGGCGACCACGACGGCCCCGGCACCCCGAACCCGCCGGCGAGCCGCGGCCGCCACGCGAAGCGCTGACCCACCGCCGTACCGGCACCGCACCCGCACCAGGGGCTTCCGGCGGACCTTCCCGGTCCGCCAGGAGCCCCTGTTTCGGTCAGAAGCCCCTGGTGCGCTTCGCGGACCTGCGTGCCGCGCCCGCGCCCGGGGCCTGGATGAAGAACCGGGCCAGCTCGCTCCCCAGGTTCACCCCGATCGCGATGGCGAGCGCCAGCGCCGCCGCCTTCGCCAGCGACGCGAAGCCCTGGTCCGTGTTGTTCTGCGCGATGGCGAGCACTCCGAAGTACGTCGCCGAACCCGGCAGCAGCGGACCGATCGCCGCCGTCACGTACGGCAGCGAGGACGTGTGCAGATGGCGGGCGATCAGCTGCCCGAAGAGACCCACGAGCCCGGCCGCCACGGCCGTCGCCATCACGGTCGAGCCCCCCGCCGTCACCGCTATCGACGCGTAGACCACCCACGCGACCCCGCCGTTCAGCGTCGCGAAGACCACCGTCGCCCGCGACTGCTGCAACAGGATCGCGAAGGTCGCGCACAGCACCATCGACGCGATGATCTGCGTCACCGGCCGCTCCACCGGCCGCAGCGCCCCCTCCGGGTTCAGCTGCGCGTTGAACTGCACCGCGATGTAGAGAACCGACAGGACGCCCACGACGATCGCCACGAAGAAGTACGCGACCTCCAGGAGCCGCGCCGAGGCCGTGATGTAGAAACCGGTCAGGCCGTCCTGCACGGCCGCGACGAGCGCCCGCCCCGGGATCAGCGCGAACAGGCCACCGGTGATCACCGCCGAGGGCCGCAGGTCCGAGTGGAACAGCGTCAGGAGCACGCCCATCGCCGCCGGCGGCATCGCCGCCACCAGGAACTGGTAGAACTCCGGCAGTCCGCGCCCCGCGCACAGCCACGCCAGCCGGTCGCCGAGCACCGCGCCGAGCGCCGCCACCAGGAAGACCGTCGCCCCGCCGCCGAGCAGCACCGAGGCGGCGCCGGCGAGGATGCCCGCCGCCGTCGTGAGGACCCACCCCGGGTACGGGTGCCGGTTGCGCCGTATCTCCGCGAGCCGCCGGTACGCGTCCTCCGGCGACACCTCCTGGTCCGGGTCGTTGATGTCGGCGAGCAGCGTGTAGACCGCCGCCAGGCGCGTGTAGTCGGTGCCCCGTCGCCGTACCGTCCGGTTCGCCGTGATCGGGTCGTCGACCAGCGACGGCTGGTACGTGACGGACAACAGGGTGAACGTCACCGTCGGCTCGACCCGGTCGAGCCCGTACGAGCGGCAGATCGCGAACATCGCCGCCTCGACGTCCTCCGCGCCCTCCCCGCCCGCGAGCAGCAGCTCGCCGATGCGCAGGGTCAGGTCGAGGACGCGCGGCACCGAGGGCCCCGACTCGTCCTCCTTGCGCGGCGCCTCCGGCACCGGCCGGTCGTGCACCGGCAGCCGCAGCATGGTCCGCATCCGGTCCTGCCAGGGCGCGTCCTGCGACATCCGCACCATCGGCACCCCGAAGGCCGGGGTGAAGGCGGGCGGGGAGCTCTTCGCCGAGTACGTGGCGGGCGGGGCGAACGCCGAACCCTCCGGCTCGGCCGGCGCCTCCGCCGTGAACCCCTCGGGGAGCGCGAACTCGGAGGTCGGGTGCTCCTCCTCCGGCGGCGCGGGCTGCTCGACCCCGGCCGGGGGGACGAACGCGCTCCGTGCCTCGTCCGACTGCGGCTTCCGGTCCTCAGGAGCGCCGTCCTCCGGCTCCGCCACCACTCTGTCCGCCTCATCCCCAGGGAATCGTGGATTCCAGTATGAAGGTGTGACAGACGTGCGAAAGGGGTGCACCCCCGAATGCGAAAGGCGGTGCCCCCCGAAGGGGTGCACCGCCTTCCGGCAGGGGGCTCAGTGGCCGCCCTGCTCCTTCAGACGCGCGAAGGAGCGCTCGATCTCGGCCTCGGCCTCGGCGCGGCCGACCCAGTCGGCGCCCTCGACGGACTTGCCCGGCTCCAGGTCCTTGTAGACCTCGAAGAAGTGCTGGATCTCCAGGCGGTCGAACTCCGACACGTGGTGGATGTCGCGCAGGTGCTCCATGCGCGGGTCCGTCGCCGGGACGCAGAGCAGCTTGTCGTCGCCGCCGGCCTCGTCCGTCATGCGGAACATGCCGATGGCGCGGCACTTGATCAGGCAGCCCGGGAACGTGGGCTCGTCGAGGATGACCAGCGCGTCCAGCGGGTCGCCGTCCTCGCCGAGGGTGTTCTCGACGTAGCCGTAGTCGGTCGGGTAGGCCGTCGACGTGAAGAGGCGACGGTCAAGACGGATGCGACCGGTCTCGTGGTCGACCTCGTACTTGTTGCGGGATCCCTTGGGGATCTCGATGAGAACGTCGAACTCCACGGGTGGCTCCTCCTGAATCAACACAAGTGAATGCTCGCGACGGCGCGCGGTGGTTAAGTGTCCCTCACGCACGGGTGTGATCGCGAAAGGGGCTGGTCATCACATGCCAGAGCCGAGAGCGTGGCAGTTCACGGCGGGTTCCGCCGCCCTCGGACTCGTCCTGGCGACCGCGGCGGTGGCCGCGTCCGGACCATGGGACGGGGGCCAGCGTACGGCCGAGCGGGCCCACGCGGCCGCCGCTTCCCCCGGTGTGACGCGTCTCGCACCCGCCCCCGCCCCGGCCGCGGCCCCGCCCCGCCCCGCCAAGCCCGCCCCGGCCCCCAGCGCCCCCGGAGTCCTGCGGGCCCTCCCGGCCCCGGACACCGCCGCCGTCCCCCCGGCCGGACCGGCTACGCGTCCCGCCACCCCTCCGGCCACCCGTCCGGCCGATCTCGCCGCCACCCTCGTGCCGCTCCTCGCCGACCCCGGCCTCGGCTCCCTCCGTACGGCCTCCGTCGTCGACACCGCCACCGGCGCGCAGCTCTTCGGCGAGGGGGCCGGGACCCCGATGACGCCCGCGTCCACCGTCAAGATCGCCACCGTCGCCGCCGCGCTCTCCGCCCTCGGCCCCGACCACCGCATCCCGACGACGGTCACCGCGACCCCCGACGGCCGCACCGTCACCCTCGTCGGCGGCGGCGACCCCACCCTCGACCCGGCCCGCCTCAAGGCCCTCGCGGGCGACACCGCCCGCGCCCTGAGGAAACGCGGCCACACCTCCGTACGCCTCGCCTACGACACGCACCTCTACGGCGGGCCGGCCCTTCACCCCATCGGCCCCAACGAGAACCTCGCGCCCGTCACCGCCCTCATGACCGACGAGGGCCGCCTCGACGGCAGCCACAGCGGCCCCGCCCCGCGCACCGCCGACCCGGCGGGCGACACGGCCACCGCCTTCGCCGGCCTCCTCAAGGCCGCCGGCATCAAGCTCACCGGCGCCCCGGCCCCCGCCCCGAAGGCTCCGCCGAAGGCCGCCGCGCCGGCGAAGGACGCCCCCCTCGCCCGTACGTACTCCGCGCCCCTCGCCGACCTCGCCGAGCGCACCCTCACCCACAGCGACAACGACCTCGCCGAGGCCCTCGCCCGGCAGACCGCCCTCGCCCGGAAGCAGCCCGCGAGTTTCGACGGCGCGGGCAAGGCCGTACGGGACGAACTCGCCGGCCTCGGACTGCCCCTCGCCGGGGCCCGCTTCGCCGACGGCAGCGGCCTCGACCGCCGCGACCGCGTCTCCGCCGCCCTCCTCACCGGCCTGCTCACCCGCGCGGCCGACCCCGCCCGCCCCGCCCTGCGGCCCGTCCTCACCGGCCTGCCCGTCGGCGGCTTCACCGGCACCCTCGCCGGCCGCTTCGACACCGCCCCCGCGGGGGCCGGACTCGTGCGCGCCAAGACCGGCACCCTCACCGGCGTCAACACCCTCGCCGGAACCGTCGTCACCGCCGACGGCCGCCTCCTGGCCTTCGCCTTCCTCGCCGGACAGACCCTTTCCCCGTACGAGGCCCAGCCCGCCCTCGACCGCCTCTCCGCCGCCCTCACCGGCCGCGCCTGACCCCGCCCCGCGCGAGGACGAGCGGCCCGAACCGGCCCCGAACAGGCGCGGAGCCCGTACGGTTGACGCATGACGAGCATCGGTGGCGCAGGCACATCCGGGATGGTCGACTGGAACCTCGCGGTCGCGACCGCGACCCGCCTCGTGCGGCCCGGACCCGAAGTCAGCCGCGACGAGGCCCGCGAGGTCGTCGCCGAACTCCGCAAGCACGCCAAGGCCTCCGAGCGGCACGTCCGCGCCTACACCCGGATGCTCCCCGAGGGCGCCGACGTCCACGACACCCCCGTCCTCGTCGTCGACCGCGCCGGATGGATCAAGGCCAACGTCGCCGGCTTCCGCGAACTCCTCAGCCCGCTCCTCGGCAAGATGCAGGAGCGCCGCTCCACCACCCCGGGCAACGCGGTCCTCGGCGCCGTCGGCGGCAAGGTCACCGGCGTCGAACTCGGCATGCTCCTGTCCTTCCTGGCCTCCCGCATCCTCGGCCAGTACGAGACCTTCGCCCCCGTCACCCGCGACCTCCCCGGGAGCACCGAGGGCGGCGGCAGGCTCCTCCTCGTCGCGCCGAACATCGTCCACGTCGAGCGCGAACTGGAGGTCTCCCCGCACGACTTCCGGCTCTGGGTCTGCCTCCACGAGGAGACCCACCGCACCCAGTTCACCGCCGTCCCCTGGCTCCGCGACCACCTCCAGGGCGAGATCCAGTCATTCCTGGCCGCCACGGACGTCGACCCCGGCACCTTCGTCGAGCGCCTCCGTGAAGCCGTCCAGGCCTTCTCCGGCGGCCGCCCCGAGGCCGAGGAGGGTGAACCCTCCCCCTCCCTCGTCGAGATCGTCCAGACCCCCGAGCAGCGCGAGATCCTCGGCCGCCTCACCGCCGTCATGTCCCTGCTCGAAGGCCACGCCGACTACGTCATGGACGGCGTCGGCCCCGACGTCGTCCCCTCGGTCGCCGAGATCCGCGAGAAGTTCCAGCAGCGCCGGGCGCGCGGCGCCTCCCGCCTCGACCTCGCCCTGCGCAAGCTCCTCGGCCTCGACGCCAAGCTCCGCCAGTACCGCGACGGCGAGCGCTTCGTCCGCGCCGTCGTCGACCAGGTCGGCATGGACGGCTTCAACCGCGTGTGGACCTCGCCCAACACGCTCCCGACCAAGGCGGAGATCGCCGCCCCGGCCGACTGGATCGCGCGGGTGCACCGTAGGGCAGACTCGTGAGACAGGTGCGTCGGACGACGTAAGAACGCCATCGGAACACCCACCAATCACCCGTCCGAGGGACCCTGGGCGGGGGGTGGGCCGTGCAATGCTCGGGTAAGGGGCGGGTTTCTGTCACCATCGACGCACTCTGAGTGACTGACTGAGTGACCGAACCCCCTGTTCCGACCGTTAAGACACCGACCGAGGCACCCCACTCCATCACGAAGGGCACCGGACATGGGTCCCCATCCTGCGGTCGCGGCGATACGCCTGGCGGTCCGCCGCGTACTCCACGACGTCCTCACCGAACACACCGCCGCGCTCGCCGCGGGGCACTCAGCGCACCCGGCGGCCGAAGAGCCGCTCGTCCTCGTCGCGTGCTCCGGAGGCGCCGACTCGATGGCGCTCGCCTCCGCCCTCGCCTTCGAGACCCGCAAACTCCCCGTGCGCGCCGGCGGCATCACCGTCGACCACGGCCTCCAGGACGGCTCCGACACCCGGGCCGCCGAGGTCGCCGCCCGCATGACCGCCCTCGGCCTCACCCCCGTCGAGGCCGTCAGCGTCACCGTCGGCCGCGAAGGCGGGCCCGAAGCGGCCGCGCGCGACGCGCGCTACGCCGCACTCGACGCCGCCGCCGAACGACACGGCGCCACCGCGATCCTCCTCGGCCACACCCGCGACGACCAGGCGGAGACCGTCCTCCTCGGCCTCGCCCGGGGCTCCGGCATCCGCTCCCTCTCCGGCATGGCCGCCATCTCCGGGGCCTCCGGCCGCTACCGCCGCCCCTTCCTCCAGCTCGACCGCCAGACCGTCCGCAAGGCCTGCATCGCGCAGGAACTCGCCGTCTGGGACGACCCCCACAACACCGACCCCGCCTACACCCGCTCCCGCCTCCGCCACGAGGGGCTCCCCGCCCTGGAGAAGGCCCTCGGCAAGGGAGTCGTCGAAGCCCTCGCCCGAACGGCCCAACTCTCCCGGGACGACGCCGACGCCCTCGACACCTGGGCGGCCGACGCCGAGACCGCCGTACGCGACGAGGCGGGCGCCCTGGAGTGCGCCAAACTCCACGGACTGCCCCCCGCCGTACGCCGCCGCGTCCTGCGCCGCGCCGTCATCGCCGAAGGCGCCCCGGCCGGTTCCCTCTTCGCCCGGCACATCGAGGAAGTGGACCGCCTCATCACCGGCTGGCGCGGCCAAGGGGCCATCAACCTGCCCGGACGGGTGGAAGCCCGCCGCCAGGGTGGCAGACTGGTCATCCGGCAAGGCTGACGAACGCTGCAACGAAAGTGACCCGGGTGAACGAGAAGGACATGGGCACCGACCTCCAGTCGGTGCTCATCACCAAGGAAGAGATCGACGCCAAGCTGGCAGAGCTGGCCGCGAAGATCGACGCGGAATACGCGGGCAAGGACCTGCTCATCGTCGGCGTCCTCAAGGGCGCGGTGATGGTGATGGCGGATCTGGCTCGCGCCCTTTCCACCCCCGTCACCATGGACTGGATGGCCGTCTCCTCGTACGGCGCGGGCACCCAGTCCTCGGGCGTCGTCCGCATCCTCAAGGACCTCGACACCGACATCAAGGGCAAGCACGTCCTGATCGTCGAGGACATCATCGACTCCGGCCTGACGCTGTCCTGGCTCCTGTCGAACCTCGGCTCCCGCGAGCCCGCCTCCCTCGAGGTGTGCACCCTGCTGCGGAAGCCCGAGGCCGCCAAGGTCGCCATCGACGTCAAGTGGATCGGCTTCGACATCCCCAACGAGTTCGTCGTCGGCTACGGCCTCGACTACGCCGAGAAGTACCGGAACCTTCCGTTCGTCGGCACGCTCGCCCCGCACGTCTACGGCGGCTGACCCACCCCCGTCGAAACCCCCGCCATACGGGGAACCCGCACCGCCTTCCCCCCGTTGAACCACGGGAAGGCGGTCGCGGGCGACGATGCTGAGGTACCGTCCGAAGAACAGCTTTTTCACATAGCAGCTCTCACAGCAGCATTTTCCTACGGGCAGGAGGGACGGGGCGTTCTCGCTCCGTATGGATGGACGTGAAGCGATACTTCCGTGGGCCGGTCATGTGGATCGTGCTGGCCGTCCTCGCCGTGGTCGTGCTGATGCAGGTCGTCGGCTCGTCCGAGGGCTACAAGACGGTGGACACCGGCCAGGTCGTCCAGGCGATCGACAAGAACCAGGTCAAGCAGGCAAAGATCACCACCGGCGACGACGCGATCGTCAAGATCGAACTCTCCGGTGACACCAAGATCGACGGCAGCAGCAAGGTCCAGGCCAGCTACATCGGCAGCCAGGGTGTGGACATTGCCGACAAGCTGCAGCAGAAGTTCGAGGCCGGGCAGATCGAGAAGGGCTACACCGTCTCGCCGACGAAGCAGTCGCCCCTCGTCTCGATCCTTCTCTCGCTCCTCCCCTTCGTCCTCATCGTGGTCGTCTTCCTCTTCCTGATGAACCAGATGCAGGGCGGCGGCTCCCGCGTCATGCAGTTCGGCAAGTCCAAGGCCAAGCTCATCACCAAGGACACGCCGAAGACCACGTTCGCCGACGTCGCCGGCTCGGACGAGGCCGTCGAGGAACTCCACGAGATCAAGGAATTCCTCCAGGAGCCCGCGAAGTTCCAGGCCGTCGGCGCCAAGATCCCCAAGGGCGTTCTGCTCTACGGCCCGCCCGGAACCGGCAAGACGCTCCTCGCGCGCGCCGTCGCCGGCGAGGCCGGTGTGCCGTTCTACTCGATCTCCGGCTCCGACTTCGTCGAGATGTTCGTCGGTGTCGGCGCCTCGCGTGTCCGCGACCTCTTCGAGCAGGCCAAGGCCAACGCCCCGGCCATCGTCTTCGTCGACGAGATCGACGCCGTCGGACGCCACCGCGGCGCCGGCCTCGGCGGCGGTCACGACGAGCGCGAGCAGACGCTCAACCAGCTGCTCGTCGAGATGGACGGCTTCGACGTCAAGGGCGGCGTCATCCTCATCGCGGCGACCAACCGCCCCGACATCCTCGACCCGGCCCTCCTGCGCCCCGGCCGCTTCGACCGGCAGATCGCCGTCGACCGTCCGGACATGCAGGGCCGTCTGGAGATCCTCAAGGTCCACCAGAAGGGCAAGCCGGTCGCCCCGGACGTCGACCTCGGCGCCGTCGCCCGCCGCACCCCCGGCTTCACGGGCGCGGACCTCTCCAACGTCCTCAACGAGGCGGCGCTGCTCACGGCCCGCAGCGACCAGAAGCTGATCGACAACAAGGCTCTGGACGAGGCGATCGACCGTGTGGTCGCGGGCCCGCAGAAGCGGACCCGGATCATGTCGGACAAGGAGAAGAAGATCACCGCGTACCACGAGGGCGGCCACGCCCTCGTCGCGGCGGCCTCGCCGAACTCCGACCCCGTCCACAAGATCACCATCCTGTCCCGCGGCCGCGCCCTGGGCTACACGATGGTCCTGCCGGACGAGGACAAGTACTCGACCACGCGCAACGAGATGCTCGACCAGCTGGCGTACATGCTGGGCGGCCGCGCCGCGGAGGAACTGGTCTTCCACGACCCGACCACCGGCGCCGCCAACGACATCGAGAAGGCCACGGCCACGGCCCGCGCGATGGTCACGCAGTACGGCATGACCGAGCGTCTCGGCGCGATCAAGTTCGGCGGCGACAACACGGAGCCGTTCCTCGGCCGCGAGATGGCGCACAGCCGTGACTACTCGGAAGAGGTCGCGGCGCTGGTCGACGAAGAGGTCAAGAAGCTCATCGAGACCGCGCACAACGAGGCGTGGGAGATCCTGGTCGAGAACCGCGACATCCTCGACAACCTGGTTCTCGCGCTCCTGGAGAAGGAGACGCTGGGCAAGGAGGAGATCGCCGAGATCTTCGCCCCCATCGTCCGCCGCCCGGCCCGCCCGGCCTGGACCGGCTCCTCCCGCCGCACCCCGTCCACGCGTCCGCCGGTGCTCTCCCCCAAGGAGCTCGCCCTGACGAACAGCGCGAACGGCACGGCGACCGGCTCGGCCACCCCCGTGGACACGACCAAGGGCATCGACATCGCCCCGGTCGACACCCCCGAGGACTGACCGGCCGGACCCCCCGGAATGGAAGCCACGCCCTCACAGGTTCTAGCCTGTGGGGGCGTGGTCATTTCCCGCGCACAACAGTCAGACGGAACGAGGCACAGGATGACCGACCCGGTGACGCTGGACGGCGAGGGAACGATCGGCGAGTTCGACGAGAAGCGCGCCGAGGCCGCCGTCCGCGAACTCCTCATCGCGGTCGGCGAGGACCCGGACCGCGAGGGGCTGCGCGAGACGCCGGGCCGTGTCGCCCGCGCGTACAAGGAGATATTCGCGGGCCTGTGGCAGCAGCCCGAGGACGTCCTGACGACCACCTTCGACCTCGGTCACGACGAGATGGTGCTGGTCAAGGACATCGAGGTGTACTCGACCTGTGAGCACCACCTCGTCCCGTTCCGCGGGGTGGCGCACGTCGGGTACATCCCGTCCACGACGGGCAAGATCACCGGACTGTCGAAGCTCGCCCGGCTCGTGGACGTGTACGCCCGCCGTCCCCAGGTGCAGGAGCGGCTGACCACCCAGGTGGCGGACTCCCTGATGGAGATCCTGGAGCCGCGCGGAGTCATCGTGGTCTTCGAGTGCGAGCACATGTGCATGTCGATGCGCGGCATCCGCAAGCCGGGCGCCAAGACCATCACCTCGGCCGTCCGCGGCCAGCTGCGGGACTCCGCGACCCGCGCGGAGGCGATGAGCCTCATCATGGCGCGCTGACGCGCCACGGAGGCGGAGTGGTTCAGGCCCGGGCCTTGCCCGGGCCTTCGCCGTTCTCGGGGTCCTCGGGGAGCTTGCAGACCCGCTCCAGGAAGAGCGCCGCCGCGATGACGGCGATGCCCGCCGCGGTCGCCAGGCCCGCGTAGAGGGCCTGGTCGCGGCGGGCGGGGTTGTCCCCCAGGGAGGCGAGGAGGTGGACGGCCGTGCCGGCGTACATGCCGGCGACGAGGGCGGCCACCAGGGCGCTCGCCTGGCCGAAGACCACCGCGCGGGCCGCCATCAGCGGCTCCACGCCCTTGGCGCCGGGGCGGCGCTCGCGCTGGGCCTTGAGCCGGGACCGCAGGGAGAGGGCGGTCGCGGTCAGGACGACCGCGATCACGGCGAGGACGATCGGCGCGGCGACCGGCACGCTGGGCAGGGTGCCGACCGAGTCCCAGAGCCGGGTGCCGCCCCAGGAGAGGACGCCCGCCGCGAGGAAGAGTCCGGTGAGCACCTTCAGCCGCAGTTGTTTCACCGGGTGTCCTTCGTGTCGTCGCGGGGGCGGTCTGGCACGAGCGTAACGACTACTCCGGGAGGCGGAGTTCCAGGTCGGCACGGGGAGTGACGTCCGCCGTGCCGAGGGCGGCGAGGAGCGCGGCGACGGGGCCGTGGCCGGGGAGCTCCGCGGCGGGGTCGACGTCGTTCCAGGGGGCGAGGACGAAGGTGCGCTCGTGGGCGCGGGGGTGCGGCAGGGTGAGGACGGGGTCGTCGGAGACGACGTCCGCGTACGTCACGATGTCGACGTCGATGGTGCGGGCGCCCCAGCGCTCCTCGCGGACGCGGTGGAAGGCCTCCTCGACGGCCTGGGCGCGCTCCAGGAGGGAGGAGGGCGGCAGGGTCGTCTTCACGAGGGCGACCGCGTTGAGGTACGAGGGCTGGGTGCCCGGCTCGACGCCCCAGGGCTCCGTCTCGTACACGGGGGAGACGGCCTTGACCCGGAGGCCGGGGGTGTCCGCGAGGGCGTCGACGGCGCCCTGGAGGGTCTCCAGGCGGTTGCCGAGGTTGGAGCCGAGGGCCAGGACGGCCCAGCGCGGGTTGGAGAGCGTGGTGTCGGCGGCGTCGACGGTCGCGACGACGGACGCCGGTACGGGCTGGACGGTGGGATCGCTCTGCGTCGGCTTCATCGTCGGCTCCGGGTGATCGTGATGGTGACGTCGTCGAAGGGCACGGTGATGGGGGCGTCGGGCTTGTGGACGACGACCTCTACTTCCTGTACCCCGGCGTGGCTGAGGCATTGCTGGGCGATGCGCTCGGCGAGGGTTTCGATGAGGTCGACGGGCTCGCCCTGGACGACGTCGACGACCTCCTCGGCGACGATGCCGTAGTGCACGGTCTTCGCCAGGTCGTCGTCGGCGGCCGCCGGACGGGTGTCCAGGCTGAGGACCAGGTCGACGATGAAGGTCTGGCCCTCCTCGCGCTCCTTGGGGAAGACGCCATGGTGGCCCCGGGCCTTGAGGCCGCGCAGCGCGACACGATCCACGCGAATCACTCCTGCTGTCGTAGTTCGGTGGTCACGCAGCCGGGTGCGGACGGCCGGGTGTCCACTGTCGAATCTACCTGCGGGGACCGACAACGCTTGCCTTCGGGGGGCCGAGGGCGGGTCAGGCCGTGGATTCGTTGCCGTCCGGGCCGGGGTTTCCTTCGGGCGTCCCGTCGGTGTCGGCGATGACGGGGGAGGCGTGGTGGGACCAGATCCGCCATCCGTCGGGTGTGTCGCGGAACACGTTGGTGGCGACGACGAGCTGGCCGACGAGGGGGCCGAGTTCGGCGCCGTCCTCGGCGGGGCCGCCGCTGAGGATGTTCTCGGTGCAGGTGACGATCGCGGTGGAGCCGGCGAGCGAGATCCCGAGGTCGGTCAGGAAGAACTGGATGTACTCGGTGTTCGCCATGATCAGGGCGTACGAGCGGAGCACCTCGCCGCGCCCGGTGAGCACGGGCCAGCCGGGGTGGACGCAGGTGATGGGGGTGGCGCCGTCGTCGAGCCAGAGGCCGGAGACGGCCTCGAAGTCGCCGCGCTCCATGGCCTCGTAGAAGGCGGTGTTGGCGGCTTCGACGGCCGCCCGGTCGGCTTCGCGCCGGTCGGCGCCGGTCACCTGGCTCCCTCGACGGCGCGGGCGACGCGTACGGCGTCGGCGGTGGCCCGTACCTCGTGGACGCGGACCGCCCAGGCTCCCTCGTGGGCGGCGATGGCGGAGACGGCGGCGGTGGCGGCGTCGCGTTCGCGGGCGGGCGGCGGGGTGGCGCCGTCGCGGGTCAGGACGTGGCCGAGGAAACGCTTGCGGGAGGCGGCGACCAGGAGCGGGCGGCCGAGGGCGCGGAGCTCCGGGAGGTGGGCGACGAGGGCCAGGTCGTGCGGGGCGAGCTTGGCGAAGCCGAGGCCGGGGTCGACGACGATCCGCTCGGGGGCGATGCCGCCGTCGACGACGGCGTCGAGGCGGGTGCGGAGTTCCGAGAGCACTTCGCCGACGACGTCCTCGTACACCGCGAGGCTGTTCATGTCCTCGCTGAAGCCCCGCCAGTGCATGACGACGAAGGGGACCTCGGCGGCGGCGACGGCGGGGATCATGCCGGGGTCGGCGAGTCCGCCGCTGACGTCGTTGACGAGGATCGCGCCGGCCTCGACGGCGCGGGCGGCGACGGTGGCGCGCATGGTGTCGACGGAGACGGTGACGCCCTCGGCGGCGAGTTCGCGGACGACGGGGACGACGCGGCGGAGCTCTTCCTCCTCGTCGACGCGGGTGGCGCCGGGCCGGGTGGACTCGCCGCCGACGTCGACGAGGTCGGCGCCCTGGGCGACGAGGTCGAGGCCGTGTTTGACGGCGGCCGTGGTGTCGAACCAGCGGCCGCCGTCGGAGAAGGAGTCGGGGGTCACGTTGACCACGCCCATGACCGCGCAGCGGTCCCACTCCGGCAGGCCCAGGGCCGTACCCCGGTCGATCGTCGTCCTCATGCGACCAGCGTAGGGCCCAGGGGCGGCTTCAGGCCGCGTGGGCCTTCTCCCGTACGGGGACGGGGACGGGCGCCGGGGGAGTGGCGGGCGTCTGGACCGGGACGACGTGGGCGCAGGGGCGGGGGGCCCGGGCGGGGCGCCTGCGGGGGAAGGGGCGGGGGAGGGAGAGGGTGACGAAGCCTTCGGCGCGCATGGCGGCGAGGCCGATGCGGGGGAGGTCGCGGCTCTTCCGGTAGACGACGAAGCGGGGTTCCCAGCGCGGCCGGAACTTGGCGTTGAACTTGTAGAGCGACTCGATCTGGAACCAGCGGGAGAGGAAGACGAGGAGACCGCGCCAGACGCGCAGGACGGGGCCCGCGCCGATCTTCTCGCCGCGGGCGAGGGCGGAGCGGAACATCGCGAAGTTGAGGGAGACCCGGGCGACGCCGAGGCCGGGGGAGGCCTGGAGGGCGGCGACGATGAGGAGCTCGTTCATGCCGGGGTCGGCGGAGCGGTCGCGGCGCATGAGTTCGAGCGACATGCCGTCGGTGCCCCAGGGGACGAAGTGGATGATCGCCTTCAGGTCGCCGTAGGGGGAGGCGCCGGAGGGGTCCTCGGTGCCGTCGGGGTCGGCTTTGTGGGCGGTCGCTATGACCGCGTCCCCGTCGCCGGGCGCGCCGATGCGGCCGAGGGCCATGGAGAAGCCGCGTTCGGTGTCGGTGCCGCGCCAGTCGGCGGCGGCGCGGCGGACGCGTTCGAGTTCCTCCTCGTCGAGGTCGCGGACGCGCCGGACGCGGGTGGTGTACCCGTTGCGTTCGATGCGCTTGACCATCTGGCGGACGTTGCGCATGGCGCGTCCGGAGAGGGAGAAGTCGGCGACGTCGACGATGGCCTCGTCGCCGAGTTCGAGGGCGTCGAGCCCGGTCTCGCGGGTCCAGACCTGGCCGCCGGTCTCGGAGCAGCCCATGACGGCGGGGGTCCAGGAGTGGGCCTTGGCCTCGTCCATGAAGCGTTCGATGGCGCCGGGCCAGGCCTCGACGTCGCCGATGGGGTCGCCGCTGGCGAGCATCACGCCGGAGACGACGCGGTAGCAGACGGCGGCCTTGCCGCTGGGGGAGAAGACGACGCCCTTGTCCTCGCGGAGGGCGAAGTGGCCGAGGGAGTCGCGGCCGCCGTGCCGGCCGAGCAGGTCGCGCAGCCGGGTCTCGTCGTCCTCGGTGAGCCGGGCGGCGGGGTGCTCGGGGCGGAAGGCCAGGTAGATGGTGGTGAGGGCGGTGAGCATGCCGAGGGCGCCGAGGGAGTAGCCGACGGTCCAGTCGACGCCCTTGGTGTAGGCGACGGGGCCTTCGACGCCGACGAGCCCGTACAGGACGTGTTCGAGGCGGTCGGTGAGGCTGGGGTCGCCGACGGTCCGGCGCGGGTGGGCGCTGACGATGACGAGACCGAGGACGAGGGAGCCGGCGCCGACGACGACGAAGTTGGCGAGGGCCCGCCAGCGGCTGCGCGGGTCGGGCAGGGCGGCGAACTGGTCGCGGTGGCGGATCAGGAGCGCGAGGAGCGCGAGGGAGAGCAGGGCGCCGCAGACCGAGTGGCGCCAGACGAACTGGGCGGCGCCGCCGAGGGGCAGCAGGACGACGGCCGCGCGCCAGGCGCGCCGCTTGTTCCGCTTGAGGCCGTGGGCGAGGAGGAGCAGGAGGACGCCGACGCTGAGGGAGAGCGCGGCGGAGAGGGGGCCGAGGGTGCCGGGGAGGACCTCGGCGACGGCGTGCATGCGGCTGGCGCGGAAGCGGGGGAAGACGCCCGCTCCGATGTCGATGAGGCCGATGACGGTGCAGGCCGTGCCGACGAGGGCGGGGACCTTCTCGGGGCGGGGGCCGCGGAGAATCCGCCGGACCCGAACCGGAACCAATCCCGATTTGTCCTCATCTAGCGTGACAGACATGGCTTCCCGTACTCCCGTACTCCGGTGGTCTTCGATGCGCCCTCTAGGACGGCGCGGTACGGGGCAGGGTTCATTGGTCCACAGGGAAATCTCAGGAAAGAAGGCTCGGTCGTCTCATGGGGCTCACCAGCAACAAAGTCCTCGTGCTGGCGGTGGCGCTGGCCGTGGTGCTGTTCTTCGCCACGGTCTGGCTGTGGCCGCGGCTCGCGCGGCGCGGGTGGCGCGCGGTCGTGGGGCGGGTAGGACTGCTGCTCGCGACCCAGCTGGCGCTGTTCGCGGCGATCGGCCTCGCGGCGAACCGTTCCTTCCTGTTCTACGGCTCCTGGGCGGACCTCTTCGGGCAGGAGCAGGAGATGGGCGTGGTCGTCGACCACGCGGCCGGCTCGAAGGACCTGCAGGTCGTCGGCAAGCAGCGGCTCGACGTGCCGGGCGGCGCCCGCCCGGACGTCGGCGGACAGATACAGAAGGTCGTGATCAAGGGCGACCGCTCGGGGATCACCTCACCGGCGTACGTCTACCTGCCGCCGGAGTACTTCCAGGAGCGGTACGCGAAGAAGCGTTTCCCCGCCTCGGTGGTGCTCACCGGCTACCCGGGCACGGCGGAGAACCTGATCAAGGGCCTCAAGTACCCGAAGACCGCCTACCTCCAGGCCAAGGAGGGGAAGATGCAGCCGATGATCCTGGTCATGCTCCGGCCGACGGTGGCGCCGCCGCGCGACACCGAGTGCGTGGACATCCCCGGCGGCCCGCAGACCGAGACCTACTTCGCCGAGGACCTGCCGAAGGTGATCTCGGAGACGTACCGCGTCGGGACCGAGGCGCGGAACTGGGGCTTCATGGGCAACTCGACGGGCGCGTACTGCGCGCTGAAGATCGCGCTGCACCACCCGGACAGGTTCGCGGCCGGGGCGGGCTTCTCGGCGTACTACCGGGCGGCGGAGGACGTGACGACCGGCGACCTCTTCCAGGGCGACGACTCCCTGCGCAAGCGCGCGGACCTGCTGTGGAGCCTGGACCACCTGCCGCAGGGGAAGTCGTCGTTCCTGGTGACGACGTCGAAGCAGGGCGAGGGGAACCTGAAGGGGACGCTCGACTTCATCAAGAAGGTGAAGAGCCCCGCGCGGGTCTCCTCGATCACCCTGAAGAGCGGTGGCCACAACTTCACCACCTGGAACAGGGAGATCCCGCCGGGGATGGTCTGGCTGAGCGGCAAGCTCACCGGGGCGTGAGCCCTGCTCCGGGGCGTGAGCTCTGCTCCGGAGCGTGAGCACCGCTCCCGAGCGTGAGCCTCAGTCGGCGGTGGCGGCGGTGGCCCTCCGCAGGGCGCGGTGGACCCCGTCCGGGGTGAGGACGCCGACCGGCCGGCCGTCCTCGCCGGTGACGGTGAGGCGGCCCGCGTCGTGCTGGAGGAGCGCGGCCAGCGCGTCCTTGAGCGAGGTCCCCAGCGGTACACGGGCGTCGTCCCGGTGCCCCTCGGGCTCCCCGGCGGGGTCGAGGTCCGCCTCCGTGACCGGGGTGACGGCCAGCCGCTTGAGCCCCCGGTCGTTCCCGACGAACTCCGCGACGTACGGGGTGGCGGGGGAGCCGAGCACGGTGGCCGGGGTGTCGAACTGCTCGATGCGCCCCTGCCCGTACACGGCCATGCGGTCGCCCATGCGGACGGCCTCCTCGATGTCGTGGGTGACGAGGAGGACGGTCTTGCGGACCGTGGCCTGGAGGGCGAGGAACTCGTTCTGGAGCCGCTCGCGGACGACCGGGTCGACGGCGCCGAAGGGCTCGTCCATGAGGAGGACCGGCGGGTCGGCGGCGAGCGCGCGGGCCACGCCGACGCGCTGGCGCTGGCCGCCGGAGAGCTGCGCGGGGTAGCGCGATCCGTACGTGGCCGGGTCGAGGCCCACGAGGTCGAGGAGTTCGGCGGCACGCGCGCGTGCGGCGGCCTTCTTCCAGCCGAGGAGCGCGGGGACGGTCGCCGTGTTGTCGAGGACCGTGCGGTGCGGGAAGAGGCCGACCTGCTGGATGACGTAGCCGATCTTGCGGCGCAGGGCGACCGGGTCGACGCCGGAGACGTCCTCGCCGCCGACGAGGATCCGGCCCGAGGTCGGCTCGACGAGCCGGTTCACCATCATCATCGTGGTCGTCTTGCCACAGCCCGACGGCCCCACGAGGGTGACGAGTTCGCCCTCGGCGACCTCGAAGGAGAGGTCGTCGACGGCCGTGGTGCCGTCCGCGTACCGCTTGGTCACGTGCTCGAACCGGATCATGGTTCCCCATTCTGGCCCCTGCGCGACGGCGGTGTGTGAAGGGTGTGTTGCCGCATTGTGGCGGGTCCCGGCGATTGTCGGTGGCGGGGGTTAGGGTCGGCAGACAAACGTTCGGAGCACGCCGAGGACCCGGGGGGAGGGCCTGATGAGCACGCCGATGAGTACGCCGAACTGCCTGGTCACGAACGACTGGATCTGCGGGGAGTACCTGCGCACGCGCAGCGCGGAGCTGACGGACGCCACCCTCCAGCATGTGGGAATCACCGTCGCGTCCGTGCTGCTCGCGCTGCTCGTCGCCGTGCCGCTCGCCCTGCTCGTGCGGGCGAGGCCCCGCTTCAAGGGCCCGGTCCTCGGCCTGACGACCCTGCTCTACACGGTGCCGTCGCTCGCCATGTTCTCGCTGCTCCTGCCCGTCTTCGGCCTCTCGGCTGCGCTCGTCGTCACCGGCCTCGTGCTGTACGCGCTGACGATCCTCGTGCGGAACACGCTGGCGGGGCTCGAAGCGGTCCCGGCCGAGACGCGCGAGGCCGCCCGGGGCATGGGGTTCGGCCCGTGGCGGCTGCTCTGGCAGGTCGAACTCCCGCTGGCGCTCCCCGTCCTGATGGCCGGCATCCGGATGGCGACGGTCTCCACGATCGCGCTGACCACGATCGGCTCGGTCGTCGGCCGCGGCGGCCTGGGGAACCTCATCGAGGACGCGCTGCCCACCTTCTTCAAGGCGCAGGTGCTCGCCGCCTCCGTGCTGTGCGTGCTCCTCGCCGTCGTCGCCGACCTGCTCCTGCTGGGCCTCCAGCGGCTCCTGACGCCGTGGGCCCGGGTCCGTACCGCGCCGGGGGGTGCGTGAGATGGACATCCTGACGGGCGCCTGGTCCTGGCTCACCACCGGCGCGCACTGGACCGGCGACGAGGGCATCGGGCAGCGGCTCGCCGAGCACGTGTACGTGAGCGGGGCCGCGCTGCTGATCGCGGCCGCGCTCGCGCTGCCGCTCGGCCTCTGGCTCGGCCACGTCGGCCGCGGCGGCGCCCTCGCGGTGAACGTGTCGAACGTGGGGCGGGCGGTCCCCGTCTTCGCGGTGCTCGCCCTGTTCATGGTCTCGCCGCTGCGCAACGCCGGGTACGTCCCGACGGTCGTCGCCCTGGTGCTCTTCGCGATCCCGCCGCTCCTCACCAACGCGTATGTGGGCGTGCGGGAGGTCGACCAGGCCGCCGTGCGCGCCGCGCGCGGCATGGGGATGACGGGCGGTCAGACCTTCCTGAGGGTCGAACTGCCGCTCGCGAGACCGGTGGTGATGACCGGGGTGCGCTCGGCGGCGGTGCAGGTGATCGCGACCGCCACGGTCGCGGCGATGGTCGGGCAGGGCGGTCTCGGCCGGATCATCACGGCCGGCTTCGCCCTCTACGACACCGCACAGGTGGTCGCGGGCGCCGTGCTCGTGGCGCTGCTCGCGCTCCTGGTGGAGGGCGTCCTCGCGGGCGCCGACCGGCTGATGGCGGGACCGGCTCGGGCCCGCGCGCTGGCCGACTGAGACGGCACGACTGGCATGGCACGACTGGCATGGCACGGCTGACGGTTGACGGTTTTCGACGGAGATGGGTGGTCTTGTGAACAGGGTCTCGCGTATCGCGGGTGCGGTGCTGGGGACGACGGCGCTGGCCGTCGCGCTCGCCGCGTGCGGCGGTGACAGCCTGGAGGCGGGCAAGCAGAAGGACGCCTCCGGCGGGGCGTCCGCGGGCGCCGGAGCGGAGAAGGGTTCGCTCGTCATCGGCGCGGCGGCCTTCACCGAGTCGAAGGTCCTCGCCGAGCTGTACGCGCAGTCGCTGCGCGCCGCCGGATACTCCACGTCGATCACGACGGTGAAGAACCGCGAGCTGTACGAGCCGTCCTTGGAGAAGGGCGAGATCGACGTCGTACCGGAATACGCGGCGACGATCGCGGAATTCCTCAACGCGAAGGTGAACGGGCCGAAGGCGCCCGAGGAGAAGCCGGTCGCCTCCGGTGACGCGAACGCGACGGTGGAGGCGCTGCGGAAGCTCGCCGAACCGCGCGGACTGAAGGTGCTCGCCGTCGGTGAGGCGGTCGATCAGAACGCCTTCGCGGTGACGAAGGAATTCGCCGAGAAGAACAAGCTGACGACCCTTTCGGACCTCGGCGCGTCGAAGCTCAAGGTGAAGATCGCGGCCGGTGACGAATGCGCGGTGCGGCCGTTCTGCGCGCCCGGTCTGAAGAAGACGTACGGGATCGACGTGACCGGCATCGACCCCAAGGGCGTCGGGACCCCGCAGGCCAAGCAGGCCGTCAAGGACGGGGTGGACCAGCTGGTCCTGACGACCACGACGGACGCCACGATCGAGAACTTCGGCCTGGTCTTCCTGACCGACGACAAGAAGCTGCAGAACGCGGACAACGTGCTGCCGGTGGTGAACGCCAAGGACGCCGGGGCGCCCGAGATCGCGACCGCGCTCGACGCCCTCACCAAGGTGCTGACCACGTCGGATCTCGCCGAACTCAATCGCAAGGTCGACGCCGAGCGGGCCAAGGTGGAGGACGTCGCCAAGGCCTATCTGACGGAGAAGGGGCTGCTCGACAAGTAGGTCGCGGGGGAGGGCACTCGGTGCGAAACGGAACCGGAAGGGTTGATGCCCACTTCCGACGGCGAGAAGTGGCCAAGAGATTGCCGGGCCGGGGCTTCACAGGGCGCCTACGCACGGTAAATTTCAGGCCATGCCACGTGGACGCCACCGCCATTCCCCGCCTTTGCACAAACTGCTGCCGCCGTCCGCGGTCGCCGGCGCCGCGGTCGTGTGCGCCGCGGCCGCCTGGCTGCCCGGCGACCTGCTGTTCGTGAGGCTGCTCGCGGTCGCCGCCGCGGCGGCCGCCGTCACCGGTGCCGTCCTCATGCGCGGCTGGGACCGCAGCGCCGGCGCCCGCGTCGCCGAGCTCAGCCGGGCCAGGACCGCCGACCAGTGGAAGGCGGAGGAGCGGGTCGCCGAGCTGGAGTCCGACCTGGAGGAGTCCCGCGCGCTGCGGATCCGGCTCGACGCCAAGCTCCGCGCCAAGCGGGTCGAGCTCGCCGGGCTGCGCGGCGAGCACGCCGACCTCCTGCGCCGGTACGCGACGGCGGAGACCGAGCGCGCGAGCGCCCTGGAGGGCCGCCGCGTCCTCGCCATGGAGACCGCCGCCGCGACCCCCGCGGCCGGTGCCGAGGTCAAGGCGCTGCCGGCGGCCGGCTCCACGCCCACCCCGGAGGCGTACCGCAAGGCCGCCCAGGCCCTGCGCGACCTCTCGCGGAACGCCGCCGCACAGCACGCCAAGCGCACCGCCGAGGCGGCCCGCGAGCGCGACCTCGCCGAGCGGGCCCGTGAGACGGAGGAGCCGCAGGGGAAGCACGCGGCGGCCGCCGGCACCGAGCAGCACAGCCGTACGGCCGCCCCCGCCCTCGCCCCCGCCACCACCCCGGCGGCCCTGCCGGCCGCCACCGGCTCCGTACCGCTGCCGGCGCAGGCGCAGGCGCAGGACAAGGCCCAGGCGCCCGCGCCCCTCGCGCCGCTGCCGAAGCCCGCGTCGCTCCCGGCCGTGCCGGTCGCCGCGGCGATCGTCCCGTACGCGGCCCGCAGGGCCTCGCGCCCCGAGGGCAACTTCGACTTCTTCGGTACGCAGGGCACGCAGAAGGTGGCGGCGGCCATCGAGGCCGTGCAGCACACCGACCTCGCCGACGTCGTCGGCGAGGAGGTCCTCGAAGAGGCCCTCACCGTCGTGTCCGCGCCGGTGCCCGCGCCCGCGGCGCCCCGGACGGCCGGTCAGGTCATCGACCTGACCGCGCACGACGAGACCGAACAGCTCGACGTCGCCGAGCTGCGCGGAGCCGTCAACTCCTGACGCGAGGACACGGATGAGGGCCGGACCGGTGGAACGGGTCCGGCCCTCACGCGTGTGACCGTCCGTCTACTTGTCGATGTCGCCGACGACGAAGAACAGCGACCCCAGGATCGCCACCATGTCCGCGACCAGCGTCCCCGGCAGCAGCTCCACCAGCGCCTGGATGTTGTTGAAGGAAGCCGACCGCAGCTTGAGCCGGTACGGCGTCTTCTCGCCCTTCGAGACCAGGTAGTAGCCGTTCACGCCGAGCGGGTTCTCGGTCCAGGCGTACGTGTGCCCCTCCGGCGCCTTCAGCACCTTCGGCAGCCGCTGGTTGACCGGCCCCTGCGGCAGCTCCTCCATCCGGTCGAGACAGGCGTCCGCGAGGTCGAGGGAGTTGTGCGTCTGCTCAAGGAGGCACTCGAAGCGGGCGAGGCAGTCGCCCTCCTCGCGCACCGCGACCCGCAGCGTGTCCTGGAGCTCCCCGTACGCGAGGTACGGCTCGTCGCGCCGAAGGTCGAAGTCGACACCGGAGGCGCGGGCGATCGGCCCGGTCACGCCGTACGCGTGCACGGCCTCCTTGCTCAGGACGCCGACCCCGCGCGTACGGCCCCGGAAGATCTCGTTGCCGAGGACGAGCTTGTCGTACACGTCCATCCGCGACCGCACGTCCGCGACCGCCTGCCGGGCCCGTCCGAGCCAGCCGGCCGGCAGGTCCTCCTTGAGGCCGCCGACCCGGTTGAACATGTAGTGCATCCGGCCGCCGGAGACCTCCTCCATCACGGCCTGGAGCTCCTCGCGCTCCCGGAAGGCGTGGAAGACGGGGGTGATCCCGCCCAGTTCGAGGGGGTACGAGCCGAGGAACATCAGGTGGTTCAGGACCCGGTTCAGCTCGGCGAGGAGCGTACGGCTCCACACGGCCCGCTCCGGGACCTCCATGCCGAGCATCCGCTCGACGGCCATGACGACGCCGAGCTCGTTCGAGAAGGCCGACAGCCAGTCGTGACGGTTGGCCAGCATGATGATCTGACGGTAGTCCCGCGCCTCGAAGAGCTTCTCGGCGCCGCGGTGCATGTAGCCGATGACCGGCTCGGCCTCCCGGACGACCTCGCCGTCGAGCACGAGCCGGAGTCGGAGCACGCCGTGCGTCGAAGGGTGCTGCGGGCCGATGTTCAGCACCATGTCGGTGCTCTCCGCCGCGCCGCCGATTCCGACCGTCGTCTCCGTCATGCGGGACAGTATCCCCTGCCGCGCCCCCGCCTACGGAGCCCCGTCCGGAACCCGCTGGACCAGCCACAGGAAGTCGCCGAGTCCGCCGCGCGCGGTGAGCTCGGCCGCCTCGCCGGCGGAGCCGAGCGCGCGGACGTAGGCGGCCGGGTCGCTCGACGCGAGCGCGAGCGGCGGCCGCCCCCCGGACACCCCGAGCCGCCCGAGCGCCTCCCGCTGGGTGATCAGCTCGGGCACGGGCAGCGCTCCGGCTCCCGGAGGCCGTACGCCGTCCAGCGCCGACCCGTCCCCCGGCGCGAGCCACCCACCCCCATGGCCCCCGCCCCCGGGGAACCCGCACGCGTCCATCGCCACGTGCGCCGTGATGTCGCAGCTCCCGTCCGGCACCGGCGGGACCTCGCGGCCCGCCCGGAAGCCGGTCAGCGTCCCGAAGGGCGGCCGGTTCTCCCGTACGTGCGCGTAGTCGACCGCCACCGCGCGGCCCGCCGCCAGCGAGCCCGTCGCCGCCGCCCAGGCCTCGTCCCGGGGCCGTCCGATCTCCGCCCGCGCGCCCGGCTCCCGCAGTGGCCACCAGCGCGCCAGCCACTCCGCGTCGGCGCCCGTCACGGGCGCGGCGAGCCGCTCCGTACCGTCGGGGCCGACCTCCACGTACCGGGCGACGCCCGCCGCGTCGGCCTCGGCGACGTCCACCGGCACGTTGTCGAGCCACTCGTTCGCGAAGAGCAGTCCGCGGACGCCCGCCGGAATCCGGTCGGTCCACGTGATCCGGGGGTCGAGACCGTCGGGCCGCGCGGCGCGCTCCACCGCGTACGCCCGCACCACGAGGTCGCCCGCGGTCGCCGCGAGGACCCCCGTGAGGAGTTCCCCGCGCCCCGCGCCCACGTCCACGAGGTCGACCTCGTCCGTCCCCAGCTCCTCCGCGACCTCACGGAGCAGCCGCGCGACCGCCCCCGCGAAGAGCGGAGAGGCGTGCACCGAGGTACGGAAGTGGCCCGCGGGCCCCTCGGGGCTCAGGTAGAAGCCACCGGGGCCGTACAGCGCCGCTTCCGTGGCCTCGCGCCACCCCTGCCACTGACACGTCTCATCCGTCACGTGCCCCAGTCTCCACCTCGGGGAGTACGGGCCCCGCGCCAAGGATCGACCGCACGGTTGATCCGGGCACCCTCCGCCTTTCCCTACTCTGGGTGACGTGCAGCCCCTCTACGACTTCATCCGCAGGCACCCGACGGGCGTCGACACCTTCTGGGCCGTCGTCCTCCTCGGGTTCTCCCTGCTGTGGGTGGTGTCGACCTATCCGACGGCCGACAACCCCCTCGCGTACGGGGTCGTCGCGGCGCTCTTCTCCCTCGTGGTGGCCCTGCGCCGGCGCGCCCCCGAGAAGATGCTGCTGCTCACGACCGCCCTCGGCCTCGCCCAGCTGGCCTTCGGCCTCAGCCCGTTCGTCGCCGACTTCGCCATGCTGGTGATCATCTACACGGTCGCGGCGCACGACGGCCCGCGCTGGGCCTCCCGGCTCGCGCTCGTCGGCGGCCTGTGCGCCGCCACGCTCTCGCAGCTGAGATGGCCGGTGAGCGGACCGGACTCCACCGGCGCCAAGGTGTTCTTCGTGGTCATCATGACCGTGCCGTTCGCCCTCGCCTGGGTCCTCGGCGACTCGCTCCGCACCCGCCGCGCGTACTTCGCGCAGCTGGAGGAGCGGGCCTCCCGCCTGGAGCGGGAGCGCGAGGCGCAGGCCAAGGTCGCGGTCGCCGCCGAGCGGGCCCGGATCGCCCGCGAGCTGCACGACGTCGTCGCGCACAACGTGTCGGTCATGGTCGTCCAGGCCGACGGCGCCGCCTACGTCATGGACTCGTCCCCGGAGACCGCCAAGCAGGCCCTGGAGACCATCTCCACCACCGGCCGGCAGGCGCTCGCCGAGATGCGCCGCCTCCTCGGCATCCTGCGCACCGGCGAGCACCAGGAGGCGGGGGAGTACGTGCCCCAGCCGGACGTCCAGCAGATCGAGGACCTCGTCGAGCAGGTCCGCGCCGCCGGTCTCGCCGTCGACTTCGCGATCGAGGGCAGCCCCCGCCCGCTGCCGAGCGGCGTCGAGCTCACCGCGTACCGGATCGTGCAGGAGGCCCTCACGAACACGCGCAAGCACGGCGGTCCCGACGCGGGCGCGAGCGTCCGGCTCGTCTACTTCGACGACGGGCTCGGCCTGCTCGTCGAGGACGACGGCCGCGGCGCGCCGCAGGAGATGTACGAGGACGGGGGCGCCGACGGCCGCGGCCATGGTCTGATCGGGATGCGGGAGCGCGTCGGGATGGTCGGCGGCACGCTGGACGCGGGGCCGCGGCCCGGCGGCGGGTTCCGGATCAGCGCCCTGCTCCCGCTCAAGACCGCCCACTAGAAGAGGTTCCCGAGATGTCCATTCGCGTGATGCTCGTCGACGACCAGGTGCTGCTGCGTACCGGCTTCCGCATGGTGCTCGCCGCCCAGCCGGACATGGAGGTCGTGGCGGAGGCGGGCGACGGGGTGGAGGCCCTGGAGGTGCTGCGTTCGACGGCGGTGGACGTCGTCCTGATGGACGTGCGCATGCCGAAGCTGGACGGGGTGGAGACGACCCGGCGGATCTGTTCCCAGCCGGACGCGCCGAAGGTGCTGATCCTGACCACCTTCGACCTCGACGAGTACGCGTTCTCGGGGCTGAAGGCGGGTGCGAGCGGCTTCATGCTGAAGGACGTGCCGCCGGGCGAGCTGCTCGCGGCGATCCGCTCGGTGCACAGCGGCGACGCGGTGGTGGCGCCCTCGACGACCCGGCGGCTGCTCGACCGGTTCTCGCCGATGCTGCCGTCGACGGGCGGCGAGACGCGGGCCTCGGACAGCGCGATCCAGCGGCTGACGGACCGGGAGCGCGAGGTGATGCTGCTGGTCGCCCAGGGCCTGTCGAACGGCGAGATCGCCGCCCGGCTCGTCCTCTCCGAGGCGACGGTGAAGACCCACGTCGGCCGCATCCTGACCAAGCTGGGCCTGCGCGACCGGGTGCAGGTCGTGGTGCTCGCGTACGAGTCGGGCCTCGTCCGGGCGGGCGGCGGCGCGGCCTGAGGGCTGTCCGCGCGTTACCGGAGCACCGACTCCAGGAAGTCGCTGCCGAGCCGGGCGACCACGGCCACGTCGAGCTGGTGGAGCACGTAACGGCCCCGGCGCCGGGTGGTGAGCAGCCCGGCCTTCTTCATGACGGCGAGGTGGCGGGAGACCTCCGGCGCGGTGATGCCGTGCGCGTCGGCCAGCTCGCCCGTCGTGTACGCGCCCCGGGCGAGGCTGCGGCAGAGCCGCATGCGCATCGGGTGCGCGACGGCCTCCAGGCGCAGGGTGACCTCCGCGGTCGTGGCGGCGCCGCCGAGGTCACGGGTGGGCACGGGGTACTGGACGACCGGCTGCCAGCCGGGGGCGGCCCCCGCCAGGAGGTGCGGCCAGCCGAAGGCCGTCGGCAGAAACGTCACGCCCGTGCCCTCGGCGGTCGTCCGGCTGTGGACCAGCTTGTCGACGACGATCCGCGAACCCCGCTCGTCCTCCTCCAGGACCATCGCCGAGGAGGCGGCGGAGACGGCCTCGCCCAGGCCCTTGCGGCGCATCAGCTCGGTCTTGTGGCGCGCGTCGGCGGCGAGCTGCACGCCGACCCGCCGCCAGGTGTCCGCGAAGAACGCCTCGTCGCAGTCCTCCAGGAGACGCCGGACCCACGCGCGCGTGCCGGGCGGATCGGCGAGCATCCGCTCGACGAACGAGGCCTGTCGCGGGCCGCGCGCGGCGGCCAGGTCGAGGGCGCGGCGGCGCCCCCGCTCGTCGACGAGCGGGGAGGGAAGACCCGTCGTGTAGTACTGGCTCGCGCAGGAGATCTCCAGGGCCGCGCCCACGTACGTCTCGTCGTCCATGCGGTCGAGGTCGTCCAGCTCCTCGGCGAGCGTCTCGCGGGGCCGGGCGGGCAGCAGGATGTCGGCGCGGGTGGAGCGCCACATGAAGTCGGCCTCGTGGAGCCGGTCCGCGAGCTCGGGCTTGAGCGCCGCCGAGGTCGTGGTCGTCCAGGCGTGCAGCCTGGGGTGGTGCGCGGGCTCGGCGAGGGCGTGCAGGGCGGCGCCCAGCTCGGCCAGGGGCGAGGGGCAGAAGGCGATGCGCTCCTGCGGCAGTCCGGTGATGTCGATCGTCACGCTCACCACCCCATGGTGCGGGGTGGGACGGGGGCGGTGTCGCGCCGTTTGACGAGTGCCGTCAATCGGCGCGCCGGTCCGTGCCGGAGCGGCGCACGGTGAGGCCATGAACGCGCTGCATCAGTACCTCTTCGACACCTACCGGGCCGAGCAGCTCGGCGAGCCGATGCCGCCGGCGCCCGGCACCCACGACGTGGCCGTCCTGCGGCAGATCCGTGACCGCCGCGCGGACCGCCGCCGCTTCGAGCGGGTCCTCGCGGGCCGCCCGGCGCGCGGCGGCCTGCGGGCCGCACTGCTCCGGTGGACGCGCCCCCGCTCGCGGTCCTAGGGGGTGCCCCCGAGGGCCTCCACGCGCGCGAGGAAGTCCCGTACCGCCTCCTTCACGTCCTCCGCCGTCCACTCCAGACCCGGCGCCGTCACCGTCACCTCCGTCAGGGAGACCCCCGGCGGGCCGCCCGCGCCCGGGGCGAACCACCGGCGGAAGAGGGTGGTGCCGGTCGCCTCCGTCTGGGCGAGCGCCGCCGCCGTCAGGACCTCGGGGTCGTACGGCAGCCACACCTGGAACTGGTGGGTGTGCGGGACCTCCGGGTGGACCCGGGACCAGCCCGTGCCCGCCTCCGCGAACGCCTCCCGGAGCGCGTCGGCCACCACGCGCGCGTGTGCCACGTACGAGGGCAGCCGGGGCAGCTCGGTCTCCAGGCCCCGGAGCGCGGAGAGCGCCACCGGGTACTGCTGGAAGAGGAGCCCCCCGTACCGGTGACGCCAGACCCGCGCCTCCTCCATGACGTCCTCGGGCCCGGCGAGCGCGGCCCCGGACAGGCCGCCGAGGGACTTGTAGAACGAGACGTAGACGCTGTCGGCGAGCCCGGCGATCTCCGCGAGCGGCCGGCCCAGCGGCGTCGGGCACTCCCACAGGCGCGCCCCGTCGAAGTGGACCACCGCGTCCCGCTCCCGGGCCGCCTCGACGACCTCGACGAGCTCCTCCCAGGACGGCAGGACGAAGCCGGCGTCGCGCAGCGGCAGCTCCAGCATGAGCGCCCCGAAGGGCTCCGGGTGGTCGCGCACCTCGTCGGCGGTCGGCAGCCGGGGCGCGTCGGTCAGGTGGACGGTACGGAGCCCGGAGACGGCCCCGAAGGCGCCGCCCTCGTGGAGTTCGGGGTGGGCGAGCGGGTGGAGGGCGACGACCGGGTTGCCGGTGCGCCCGGCCCAGCAGCGCAGGGCGACCTGCTGGGCCATGGTGCCCGTCGGGAAGAAGACGGCCGAGGGGAGGCCGAGCTCCTCGGCGACCCGGCGCTCCAGCTCCGCGACGAGCCCGGAGCCGTACGTCTCCGGTGTCGTCCCGGCGTGCCCCGCCGCCTCCGTCCAGTCGGCCAGCTCGCGCAGCCGCGCGCCGACTGTGCCGTCCACCGAGGTCTCCCACAGCTTGCGCGGGGCGGAGCCCCAGACCCGCGCGCGGTGGATCCGGAGGGCTTCCTCATCGGCGGGGCTGTCGGCCGGGCTGGCGACCGGACTGCCGGCCGGACTGCCGGCCGGACTGTAGGCCGGACCGGCGACGGGATCTTCGGGGCTCACAGGTTTCATGGGTCGATCATCACACCGTCGCCCACACCCTGTGGACAGCCACGGAGCAGCGCGAAACGCTGGCGTAGCATGACCAGAAATCGTCCGGTACCCACCGAGGACTGGAACGGAAGGCCGTCCCACCGTGAACGCACCAGCAGCGCCAGACCCCCGAGCCGGGGCCTCCCGGGCCCCTGAGCCCCGAGCCGAGGACCGGCCCGCCCGGCTCACCGTCGGGGTCGTCGGCGCAGGCCGCGTGGGCCCCGCCCTCGCCGCCGCCCTCCGGCTCGCGGGACACCGTCCCGTCGCCGTCTCGGCCGTCTCCGACGCCTCCCGCCGCCGCGCCGCCGAGCTCCTGCCCGACGTCCCGGTCGTGGAGCCCGCCAAGGTCCTGGCCCTCGCCGACCTGGTCCTCCTGACGGTCCCGGACGACGCCCTGCCGGGCCTCGTCGAGGGCCTCGCCGACACCGGAGCCGTACGGCCGGGGCAGCTGATCGTCCACACCTCCGGGCGGTACGGCGTGGGGGTCCTCGACCCCGCCCGCAGGGCCGGCGCGCTGCCGCTCGCCCTGCACCCCGCCATGACCTTCACCGGCACCGCCGTGGACGTCCAGCGGCTGGCCGGCTGCTCCTTCGGCGTCACCGCGCCCGAGGAGCTGCGGCTCGCCGCCGAGGCCCTGGTCATCGAGATGGGCGGCGAGCCCGAGTGGATCGCCGAGGACGCCCGCCCGCTCTACCACGCGGCCCTGGCCCTCGGCGCGAACCACCTGGTCACCCTCGTGGCCCAGTCGATGGAGCTGCTCCGCAAGGCCGGGGTCGGCGCGCCCGACCGCATGCTCGGCCCGCTCCTCGGTGCCGCCCTGGACAACGCCCTGCGGTCCGGGGACGCGGCCCTGACCGGCCCCGTCGCGCGCGGTGACGCCGGTACGGTCGCCGCCCACGTCGCCGAGCTGCGCAAGCACGCGCCGGCCACCGTCGCCGGCTACCTGGCGATGGCCCGCACGACCGCCGACCGGGCGCTCGCGCACGGCCTGCTCAAGCCCGAACTCGCCGAGGACCTGCTCGGAGTGCTCGCCGCCGACGGGACCGGGACCACCGGCACCGGCACCGCCGCGGACGGGCCGCAAGGAGACGACCGATGACCCTGTCCGCCCGCAAGAGCGCCGAGAGCGCCGAGAGCGCCGAGAGCGCCGAGAGCGGCCGGTCCGCCCGCCACGAGCCCGCCGAGCTGGTCCCCACGGCCGAGGACCTCCGGGCCGCCCGCGACCACCACGGCGCCCCCGGCCGCAACGCCGTCGTCATGACCATGGGCGCCCTCCACGAGGGCCACGCCACCCTGATCCGCGCCGCACGCGCGCGCGTCGGCGCCGAGGGCTTCGTCGTCGTGACGGTCTTCGTGAACCCGCTCCAGTTCGGCGCGGGCGAGGACCTCGACCGCTACCCCCGCACCCTCGACGCCGACCTGGAGCTCGCCTTCGACGCGGGCGCGAGCGTCGTCTTCGCGCCCTCCGTCGACGAGGTCTACCCCGGGGGCGAGCCGCAGGTCCGGGTCACCGCCGGCCCCATGGGCGAGCGCCTCGAAGGCTCCTCGCGGCCCGGGCACTTCGACGGGATGCTGACCGTCGTCGCCAAGCTCCTCCACCTCACCGCGCCCGACCTGGCCTTCTTCGGCCAGAAGGACGCCCAGCAGCTGGCCCTCATCCGCCGCATGGCCCGGGACCTGAACTTCCCGGTCGAGATCGTCGGCGTGGAGACCGTCCGCGAGCCCGACGGCCTCGCCCTGTCCAGCCGCAACCGCTACCTGTCGTCCGACGAGCGCCGTACGGCCCTGGCGCTGTCCGGCGCGCTGTTCGCCGCCCGCGACCGGCTCGCCGCCCAGGAGGCGCTGCGCGCGCGTGCCGCGTCCCTGCCCGGCGACCCCGGCCGGGCCGGGAACCGCGCCGAGGCGCTCCAGCGGCTCGGCGAGGCCCGGGCCGCCGCCGACGCCCACGCGGTCGCGCAGGCCGCCGAGGGCGGCGGCGCCGACGCCGTGCGGGCCGCCGCCCTCGCCGTCCTCGACGAGGCGGCGAAGGCCGAGCCGCCGATCGTCCTGGACTACCTGGCGCTGGTCGACCCGGCCGACTTCACCGAGGTCGCCGACGACCACGAGGGCGAGGCGGTCCTCGCCCTCGCCGCCCGGGTCGGGAGCACGCGGCTCATCGACAACATCCCCCTGACCTTCGGAGCCACCAAGTGACCGGAATACGGCTGGACGCGCCCGCCCCGGGCTGGGCCATCGACGCCGACGTCGTCGTGGTCGGCTCCGGCGTCGCGGGCCTCACCGCCGCCCTGCGCTGCACCGCCGCCGGGCTCCGGGCGGTCGTCGTCACCAAGGCGAACCTCGACGACGGCTCCACGCGCTGGGCCCAGGGCGGCATCGCCGCCGCCCTCGGCGAGGGCGACACCCCCGAGCAGCACCTCGACGACACCCTCGTGGCCGGTGCCGGGCTCTGCGACGAGGAGGCCGTCCGGCTGCTCGTCACCGAGGGCCCCGAGGCGGTCCGCCGCCTCATCGCGACCGGCGCCGACTTCGACAAGACCGCCGACGGCGAGATCGCGCTGACCCGCGAGGGCGGCCACCACCGCCGCCGCATCGCGCACGCCGGCGGCGACGCGACCGGCGCCGAGATCTCCCGCGCCCTCGTCGAGGCGATACGGGACCGGGGCGTCCGCACCATCGAGCACGCGCTCGTCCTCGACCTCCTCACCGACGCCGAGGGCCGCACGGCGGGCGTGACCCTGCACGTCATGGGCGAGGGCCAGCACGACGGCGTCGGCGCCGTCCACGCCCCCGCCGTGGTCCTCGCGACCGGCGGCATGGGCCAGGTCTACTCCGCGACCACCAACCCGTCGGTCTCCACCGGCGACGGCGTCGCCCTCGCGCTGCGCGCCGGGGCCGAGGTCTCCGACCTGGAGTTCGTCCAGTTCCACCCCACGGTGCTCTTCCTCGGCGCCGGCTCCGAGGGCCAGCAGCCGCTGGTCTCCGAGGCGGTACGCGGCGAGGGCGCCCACCTGGTCGACGCGGACGGGGTCCGCTTCATGCTCGGGCAGCACGAGCTGGCCGAGCTGGCACCCCGGGACATCGTCGCCAAGGCGATCACGCGGCGCATGCAGGAGCAGGACGCCGAGCACATGTACCTCGACGCCCGTCACTTCGGTGCCGAGATGTGGGCGGAGCGCTTCCCCACGATCCTGGCCGCCTGCCGCTCCCACGGCATCGACCCGGTGACCGAGCCGATCCCGGTCGCGCCCGCCGCGCACTACGCCTCCGGCGGCATCCGCACGGACCTGCGCGGCCGGACGACCGTCCCCGGCCTGTACGCGTGCGGCGAGGTCGCCTGCACGGGCGTCCACGGCGCCAACCGCCTCGCGTCGAACTCGCTCCTGGAGGGCCTGGTCTTCGCCGAGCGGATCGCCGAGGAGATCACCGCCGCCGCGCCGCGCGTGCCCGGCGCCGCCGTGCCGCCCCCGGCCCCCGTGACCCTGCCGCTTCCGGTGGCCGGAGCCCGTACCCGTATCCAGCGGGTCATGACGGCCGGCGCGGGCGTCCTGCGCTCCGCGAGCAGCCTCCGGGACACGGCCGAGGCCCTCGACGCCCTGCACAGCGACGCGCTCGCGAGCGGGGAGTCCGCCGAGGGCGACACCAAGACGTCGGTGCCCGGCGTCGAGTCCTGGGAGACCACCAACCTGCTGTGCGTCGCCCGCGTCCTGGTCGCCGCCGCCCGCCGCCGCGAGGAGACCCGCGGCTGCCACTGGCGCGAGGACCACCCCGACCGGGACGACGCCGCCTGGCGGCGCCACCTCGTCGTCCACCTCACCCCGGAGCGGACACTGGAGGTCCGCACCACCGAGACCTCCGACTTCCCCTCCACCCTCGAAGCCCCCGGGAGCCGTAAGTGACCACGCCGAGCACGCCCGAGGAGAGCCGTCCCGTGCCTGTGGACGTCCCTCTGATCCAGATCAGCGCCCCCGCCGAGGCGGCCGAGGGCGGCTGCGGCGACGGCTGCGGCTGCGGCGGAGAGGGCGAGGAGTTCGAGTGCGGCCTCGACCCCGCGCTCGCGGAGCTCCTCGCGGACGCGGGCCTCGACCCCGTCCAGGTCGAGGACATCGCCCACCTGGCCATCGCCGAGGACCTCGACGGCGGCGTGGACGTGACGACCGTGGCGACCGTCCCCGAGGACGCCGTCGCGACCGCCGACTTCACCGCCCGCGAGGCCGGCGTCGTGGCGGGCCTGCGGGTCGCCGAGGCCGTCCTGTCGATCGTCTGCACCGACGAGTTCGAGGTCGAGCGGCACATCGAGGACGGCGAGTCCGTCGAGGCCGGGGACGTCCTCCTCAGCGTCACCGCCCGCACCCGCGACCTGCTCACCGGCGAGCGCAGCGCCCTCAACATCCTGTGCCGCCTCTCCGGCATCGCCACCGCCACGCGCGCGTGGGCGGACGTCCTGGAGGGCACGAACGCCAAGGTCCGCGACACCCGCAAGACCACCCCCGGCCTGCGCGCCCTGGAGAAGTACGCGGTCCGCTGCGGCGGCGGCGTCAACCACCGCATGTCGCTCTCCGACGCGGCCCTCGTGAAGGACAACCACGTGGTGGCCGCCGGCGGCGTCGCGGAGGCCTTCAAGGCCGTACGGGAGCTCTTCCCCGACCTCCCGATCGAGGTCGAGGTCGACACCATGCACCAGGTCCGCGAGGTCCTCGACGCGGGCGCCGACCTGATCCTGCTCGACAACTTCACCCCGGGCGAGACCGAGGAGGCCGTCGCGATCGTCGCCGGCCGCGCGATCCTGGAGTCCTCGGGCCGCCTGACCCTGGAGAACGCGGCGGCGTACGCGGCGACCGGCGTCGACTACCTCGCCGTCGGCGGCCTCACCCACTCCTCCCCGATCCTCGACATCGGACTCGACCTGCGCGAGGTGCGGGCCTGATGCTGCTCACCATCGACGTCGGCAACACGCACACGGTCCTCGGCCTCTTCGACGGCGACGAGATCGTCGAGCACTGGCGGATCTCCACGGACCCGAGCCGGACGGCCGACGAGATGGCGGTCCTGCTCCAGGGCCTCATGGGCATGCACCCCCTGCTCGGCGTCGAGCTGAGCGACGGCATCGAGGGGATCGCGATCTGCGCGACCGTCCCCTCGGTCCTGCACGAGCTGCGCGAGGTCACCCGCCGGTACTACGGGGACGTGCCGGCGGTCCTGGTGGAGCCGGGCGTCAAGACGGGCGTCCCGATCATCACCGACCACCCCAAGGAGGTCGGTGCCGACCGCGTGATCAACGCGGTCGCGGCGGTCGAGCTGTACGGCGGTCCGGCGATCGTCGTCGACTTCGGCACGGCCACCACGTACGACGCGGTGACCGCGCGCGGCGAGTACGCGGGCGGCGCCATCGCCCCGGGCATCGAGATCTCCGTCGAGGCCCTGGGCGTGAAGGGCGCCATGCTCCGCAAGATCGAGCTGGCCCGCCCCCGGAACGTGATCGGCAAGAACACGGTCGAGGCGATGCAGTCCGGCATCGTCTACGGCTACGCCGGCCAGGTCGACGGCGTCGTGTCGCGGATGAAGCGCGAGCTCGTCGGCCCCAAGGGCGACCCCTCCGAGGTCACCGTGATCGCGACGGGCGGCCTCGCCCCGATGGTCCTCGGCGAGGCTAAGGAGATCGACCACCACGAGCCGTGGCTCACGCTGATCGGCCTCCGACTGGTGTACGAAAGGAACGTGTCCCGCAGGTAGTCCCGCAGGTGGTCCCGCAGGTGGTCCCGCGGGACGGGGACGGTCGGTCGCTGGGCGATCATTCCGACGCGCCGGAATGATCGCTAAGAGAAAATTGTCCGATTAGCGCGTATCGTCGGCCCATGCCCACGCCATACGGATCTCGCGGCGGCATGGCCTTCAGCGCGGACGAGCTGCGTGTGCTCCGCCGCGCCCTTGCCATCGCCCTCCACCCCGCCCCCCTCCAGGTCGAGGACGTCCAGGACTGCCTGCGCCTCGCCGAATCCGTGGACGAGGCGGTAAGCGAGGCCGGCCGGCTCCGCGCCTTCCTCCTCGACGACCTGGCCCGCTACCGCCAGGCCCTCCCCGGATCGCTCACCGGCTACCTGGAGCTCCTCGCGGACGCCCTCGCCGGCGGGTACGACCCCGGTGTCGACGACCTCGCCGCGCTCCGCGCCCTGCGCGCCAACCCGGCCGCCGCCGAGCTGCTCGAACGCTGCCAGATCCTCGCCGAGCGCTCCGTGCGCGCCCGCCTCGCCCGGGTCTCCCAGGCGACCGCCTCCGCCGTGGCCGCCGCGCCCGCCGGAGCGGCGATCGGCTCCCGCGCGCACCTGCTCGCCCTCCCCGGCGGGCGGTCGGCGGCGGACGACCCGAAGCCCAACCCGCCGGCCGGTCCGGCCCCCGCCGAGCGCCCGGTGCCCAAGCCCTCCGAGGTGTTCCCGCCGCGCCGACTCCCCGTACCCCCGCCCCCGCCCGAGGAACGGGTGGCCGGATAGCTACTCTGGTCGGCATGGAATACGTATCCGCGCTCGTTCCCCCCGTCGCGATGGCCGCGTTCTTCATCGCCCTCGTCGTCACCATCGTCAAGACCCAGGGCGGCCCGAACAAGGCCAAGGAGGACGCGGTCGTGGACGCCGCCCTCGCCCGCGCCGAGGCCACCCGTCAGGCGGACGGCACCACCCCCTGACCCCTCGCGGCCACCTCGCGCAGAGGGCCCCGCACCACCGGGACGTGCGACCTTTCGAGGTTGTACGTCCTTTTTGTTGCGTTTCCCGAGGTAAATAGCCGCTTATTCACTCTTTGCGAACTATGGTGACAGTGTGCCCCGTCCATTGGGAGAGCTTGAGGACGCCGTCATGACGCGCGTCTGGCAATGGAACCGACCGGTGACCGTCCGGGAAGTTCTGGAAGACCTCCAGCAGGAACGGTCCATCGCCTACACCACCGTCATGACCGTCATGGACAATCTCCATCAGAAGGGCTGGGTGCGCAGGGAAGTCGACGGCCGCGCCTATCGCTATACGGCGGTCTCCACCCGCGCCGCTTACTCGGCCGCGCTGATGAACGAGGCCTGGGCGCAGAGCGACAACCCCGCGGCGGCCCTCGTCGCCTTCTTCGGCATGATGTCGCAGGACCAGCGCGAGGCGCTCAACGACGCCATCCGCATCGTCCAGCGCGACCCCGTTCCCGGCGGCGACACCGTGCCGGGAACGGGAACCCCCTAGGGAAGTCGGGCGGGGGAGCGATAGCGTCCCCCCATGCCGTCTGAAGCCGTCACCATCCGCAGGGCCCGCACCTCGGACGTCCCCGCCCTGCGCCGCCTCGTCGATCCCTTCATCAAGCGCGGGATCCTTCTCGACAAGGCGACCGTGACCCTTTACGAGGCCATCCAGGAGTTCTGGGTCGCGGAACGCGACGAGGACGCCAGGGTCGTCGCTTGCGGCGCTCTCCACGTGATGTGGGAAGACCTCGCGGAAGTCCGTACTCTCGCCGTCGATCCCGAGTTCAAGGGCGCCGGCATCGGTCATCAGGTGCTCGGCAAGTTGTTGCACACCGCACGTTGGCTCGGGGTACGGCGCGTATTCTGCCTGACCTTCGAAGTCGACTTCTTCGCGAAGCACGGCTTCGTCGAGATCGGCGAGACCCCGGTCGACGGAGATGTCTACAGCGAGCTCCTCCGTTCCTATGACGAGGGAGTCGCCGAGTTCCTCGGTCTCGAACGAGTGAAGCCGAACACCTTGGGCAACAGTCGGATGCTTCTGCACCTCTGACCGGGAACCCGAAGGGGAGCCCTATGTCCGATACGCGCACGTTTCCCGCGTTGCCAGGGTTCTGAACCTCTCCCAGGGGTTTGTGTTTTTCCGGGAAAAGCGGTTTCCTTTCCGCGTACTGCATTTTCGATGAAAGGAAATCCGGTGGCACAGAAGGTTCAGGTCCTTCTTGTCGACGACCTCGACGGCGTCGAGGCGGACGAGACCGTGACGTTCGCGCTGGACGGCAAGACCTACGAGATCGACCTCACCGCCGCCAACGCGGAAAAGCTCCGTGACCTGCTCGAGCCGTACACCAAGAGCGGGCGCCGCACGGGTGGCCGCAGCGCCACCACCCGTGGCAAGAGCCGGGTCTCCGCCGGCGGCAGCGCCGACACCGCCAAGATCCGCGCCTGGGCCAAGGAGAACGGCCACGAGGTCAACGACCGCGGCCGCGTTCCGGCCAAGGTGAAGGCGGCCTACGAGGACGCCAACCGCTGAGGCGAGAGCTGTTGAGGCGCCGGGCCGCGAGCCCGGGCGCTCAGCAGCCGCGCCCGGTGGCACTCCACCGCGGCGGCGGCCACGAGCCGCACCAGACAGGGGGCGTCCGCACGGCCCCACGGCGCGGAGCGCAGCGCCGGCAGCGAGGCCTCGACCTCGCGGCCCGGCTCGGGCGCCCGCAGCCACACAGCGGCACCCGGCGCGCCGGAACCGCCCCGCCCCGGCGGAGGGGGCGCGGTCATCCGGCCGTCGGTGCCAAGGGCCGCGAGGTCCAGCGAGATCCCGCCCCACTCGAGCCAGTCGAGCAGCCCCGGCAGCTCCTCCGCGCCCCCCGGGGCCACGAGGAGCCGCATCCGGCGCCCCATCAGGGCCACGGGCCCGGTCGCCGCGCCCACCCGGCGCAGCACGCCGCGCCCGGCGGCGGCGGGCAGCTCCAGCACGTCGAAGCGCAGCCCGGTGACCAGCTGCACCGGGGGCCCCGGCACGGCCGTCCAGCCGAGCTCGCGCTCGTACCACCGCATCAGACCGCCGTCGCCCAGGCCATCGCCCAAGCCGTCGGCGGCGCCCGTGCCGGTGCCGTCGTCGCCGAGCGGCGAGCGGGGGAGCGGGACGGTGAAGGCCATGACCGGCCAACTTCGCGAACGCCTTCCCGGTTACGCACCCCGCTGACCCAGCGCGCCCACTCGACCACGTACCGTGTCCGAGATGGGGTATTGAGACGCATTCGGCAGCGCAAGGGTGTTCGCTGGTAGCGGAGGGAACCGGGGTGTGCCGCATGGAGTGTCAGTCCCTACGGGTAAGACATTCCTAGTGGAGAGGGGCGACTCGCGGGCTTCGGCGTCTCACGTTCGCCATCGGCGTACTCAAGGCGCGGGTAACTACTTGGCCTGCGGGAACATCGTCTCGCACCATCGGGTTGGAGCATTTGTCGGTTGTTCGGCGGCAGGTCTCCCCGCGGAAGAGGGGTGATCCGGACGGATGTCGGCAGTTGGAATGAGCGGTCCCCGCTTGCGGGACTAAGCTGCGGAAGGACAGGGAGGGGATCGACCCCTAACTGACTGACCGCTCTGAGGAGCGATTAACGATGTTCGAGAGGTTCACCGACCGCGCGCGGCGGGTTGTCGTCCTGGCTCAGGAAGAAGCCCGGATGCTCAACCACAACTACATCGGCACCGAGCACATCCTTCTGGGCCTTATCCATGAGGGTGAGGGTGTCGCCGCTAAGGCCCTGGAGAGCCTCGGGATTTCGCTCGAGGCGGTCCGCCAGCAGGTGGAGGAGATCATCGGTCAGGGCCAGCAGGCCCCGTCCGGGCACATCCCCTTCACCCCTCGTGCCAAGAAGGTCCTGGAGCTCTCGCTCCGCGAGGCCCTCCAGCTCGGCCACAACTACATCGGCACCGAGCACATCCTGCTCGGCCTGATCCGCGAGGGCGAGGGCGTCGCCGCCCAGGTCCTCGTGAAGCTGGGCGCCGACCTCAACCGGGTGCGGCAGCAGGTCATCCAGCTGCTCTCCGGCTACCAGGGCAAGGAAGCCGCCACGGCCGGCGGCCCTGCCGAGGGCACCCCCTCGACGTCCCTGGTCCTCGACCAGTTCGGCCGGAACCTCACCCAGGCGGCCCGCGAATCCAAGCTCGACCCGGTCATCGGGCGCGAGAAGGAGATCGAGCGGGTCATGCAGGTGCTGTCCCGCCGCACCAAGAACAACCCGGTCCTCATCGGCGAGCCCGGCGTCGGCAAGACCGCCGTCGTCGAAGGCCTCGCGCAGGCCATCGTCAAGGGCGAGGTGCCCGAGACCCTCAAGGACAAGCACCTCTACACCCTCGACCTCGGCGCGCTGGTCGCCGGCTCCCGCTACCGCGGTGACTTCGAGGAGCGCCTGAAGAAGGTCCTCAAGGAGATCCGCACCCGCGGCGACATCATCCTGTTCATCGACGAGCTCCACACCCTCGTGGGTGCGGGCGCCGCCGAGGGCGCGATCGACGCCGCCAGCATCCTCAAGCCGATGCTGGCCCGCGGTGAGCTCCAGACCATCGGTGCCACCACGCTCGACGAGTACCGCAAGTACCTGGAGAAGGACGCGGCCCTCGAGCGCCGCTTCCAGCCGATCCAGGTGGCGGAGCCTTCCCTCCCCCACACGATCGAGATCCTCAAGGGTCTCCGCGACCGGTACGAGGCCCACCACCGGGTCTCCATCACCGACGAGGCCCTCGTCCAGGCCGCGACCCTGGCCGACCGGTACATCTCGGACCGCTTCCTCCCGGACAAGGCGATCGACCTGATCGACGAGGCCGGCTCCCGGATGCGCATCCGCCGGATGACCGCGCCGCCGGACCTCCGCGAGTTCGACGAGAAGATCGCCGGCGTCCGCCGCGACAAGGAGTCCGCGATCGACTCGCAGGACTTCGAGAAGGCCGCGTCCCTGCGCGACAAGGAGAAGCAGCTCCTCGCCGCGAAGGCCAAGCGCGAGAAGGAGTGGAAGGCCGGCGACATGGACGTCGTCGCCGAGGTCGACGGCGAGCTCATCGCCGAGGTCCTCGCGACCGCCACCGGCATCCCGGTCTTCAAGCTGACCGAGGAGGAGTCCTCGCGTCTGCTCCGCATGGAGGACGAGCTCCACAAGCGCGTCATCGGCCAGAAGGACGCCGTCATCGGCCTCTCGCGGGCGATCCGTCGCACGCGCGCCGGCCTGAAGGACCCGAAGCGCCCCGGTGGCTCGTTCATCTTCGCCGGCCCGTCCGGCGTCGGTAAGACCGAGCTTTCCAAGGCTCTCGCCGAATTCCTCTTCGGCGACGAGGACGCGATGATCTCCCTCGACATGTCGGAGTTCAGCGAGAAGCACACGGTTTCCCGTCTCTTCGGTTCGCCGCCCGGATACGTCGGCTACGAAGAGGGCGGCCAGCTCACCGAGAAGGTGCGCCGCAAGCCGTTCTCCGTCGTCCTCTTCGACGAGGTCGAGAAGGCCCACCCCGATATCTTCAATTCCCTTCTCCAGATCCTGGAGGACGGTCGCCTGACCGACTCCCAGGGCCGGGTCGTGGACTTCAAGAACACGGTCATCATCATGACGACCAACCTCGGGACCCGGGACATCTCGAAGGGCTTCAACCTCGGCTTCGCGGCCCAGGGCGACACGAAGTCCAACTACGAGCGGATGAAGGCGAAGGTCAGCGACGAGCTGAAGCAGCACTTCCGTCCGGAGTTCCTCAACCGTGTGGACGACATCATCGTCTTCCCGCAGCTGACGCAGGAGGACATCCTCCAGATCGTCGACCTGATGATCGGCCGCGTCGACGAGCGCCTCAAGGACCGGGACATGGGCATCGAGCTCTCCCAGTCCGCGAAGGAGCTCCTCGCCAAGAAGGGCTACGACCCCGTGATGGGCGCCCGGCCGCTGCGCCGGACGATCCAGCGCGAGATCGAGGACACGCTCTCCGAGAAGATCCTCTTCGGCGAGGTGCGCCCCGGCCACATCGTGGTCGTGGACACCGAGGGCGAGGGCGAGGAGCGCACGTTCACCTTCCGCGGCGAGGAGAAGTCGGCCCTGCCGGACGCCCCGCCGATCGAGGCGACGGGCGGCACGGGCCCGAACCTGTCGAAGGACGCGTAAGGCGTAGCCGCACGCAAGGGGCGGCCCCGGAACTGGCAACGGTTCCGGGGCCGCCCCTTCGTCATGTGATGGTGAGGCGGTCGCCGAGGGCGTCGGCGCCGAGGATGTTCTTGCGGTGGGTTCCCTGGACGGTGACCAGGAGCTTGGGACACGACCGCAGGGGGGTGAGGTCCAGCTTCGCGTCCTGGACGAGCCGGCGGTGGACCGAGAAGGCGCGGAGGGACGGGATCTCGGCCACCGCCTCGACGTCGGTGGGGAACGAGTCGCCGCTGACGACCAGACCGTGGAGGCGACCGCAGTCCAGTGAGCGGAGGAAGGACAGGTCGGTGAGCCGGGGATGCATCGTGACGCCCAGAGTGTCCAGCGCCCGCCCGCGCAGCGCCTGGACGATCTCGTCCGGAGCGCATTCCGCGGCGATGGTGATGCCCACCGGCGCGGCGGATTCCCGCAGAAGGCGAAGCTGTTCCGGCGTCCAGACAGTGACCATGTCCTGGGGACGCAAGTAGGGGAGGACCTCCCGCGCGAACGCCTCGGCGGGAAAGGCGTACCAGGCGGTGGCGAAGTAGCCGCCCATGCCCGCCTCGGCGAAAGCGCGGGCGTAGGGCAGCGCCGCCCTGCCGCCGACGGCACCGATGAGAGTGGCGGTCGCGTGAAGGGCCTCCTCGCCGTGCCACGGGTCCGCGCCTGGCAGCAGGGGCAGCACGTACTCGCCGAGCCGGGCCAGCCGAGCCACCTCCCCGGGGCTGCGTGGCGGGACCACCGTCTTCACCGCCTTGCGCACCCGGGAGCTCAGCGCCCCGTCCAGCCAGGCCCCGTGCTGCGCCGCCAGCGCAGCGAGGACGTACAGCGTCGTCTTCAGGTCCCGCTTCCGTGTCTCGGAGCCGGCCTTCAGGAGTCCTTCCACGAGGACCGACAGGCCGCGCCGGGTGCAGTGGCCGGCGGCCAGCAGGAGGACGTCGTGCCACTGCTGGTCGTGGGCGTGACGGAGGGCCTCCGCCAGCTGGTCGTCCTCGACGAGTTCCTTCGCGGCCAGGAAGTCCTGGAAGGTGCGGTGGGCGAAGAAGTAGACGCCGTTCGTCCGCTCCTGGAGGAGACCGCTGCGGTTCAGGAGGTGGGTGAGGATCTCGTCCGGGGTGCCCTGCTCCGCGACCCTCGGCATGCCGTTCAGCGCGCGCTGCAGCTGGTGCAGCGCCTGCTCGCGGTTGAACTCCGTCTGGCCGCCCCGGACCAGCCAGGCCGCCAGCCGCTGGAGGAGCTGCGTCTGCTCCTCGACCGACATGCGGATGCCGTCGGGCGCGTCGATGCGCCGCCGCTTGTCCCGCTCGCCGAGCAGCATCTGGAGCGCGGACCGGTAGAGCTCCCAGCGGGTGTCGGGCAGGAACCCCTCCCGTAACCGGTGGAGGGCGCAGATGACCGCGCAGAGCAGGGGCGTACGGGCGAGGTCGGCCAGCGTCGGGTTGTGGCGGAACTGCTGGGCGAGGTCCCGTTCGAGGTCTGCCAGGTTCTCGTCCCTGCCCGCGTCGAGTCGTGCCGCCTCGTGCCAGGCGGCGACGAACGCCTGGATGTCGTCGCCCCGGAGGGGCAGGAGGGTGAGCTCCTCGAACCCTTCGCCGGCCAGCCAGTCGGCGGCCACGGCGTGGGGCCGGACGGTCGCGACGCACCGGGTCCGGGGGTATCGGCCGAGCAGCCCGCTCAGCCAGGCGTGGGCGTCCTCCCGGTCGGACTCGGTGACCTCGTCGAGGCCGTCGACGAGCAGCAGCCCGCGCCCGGCCGCGAGGACCCGCCCCGCCCAGCCGTCGGGGGCTGCGTCGATCATGAGTCCGGCGACGCCGGGCAGCTCGGCGGGGGAGGGGAAGCCGTCCCCGCGCGCCCGTAGCGTCCGCAGGGGGACGACGAAGGGGACGAGCCCGTTGAGCTCGGCGAGCTCGGAGCCGAGCGTCCCGGCGGCGGCGTGGGCGGCCAGCCACCACATGAGGGTGGTCTTCCCGGCGCCCGCGTCGCCGCGGAGCAGGACGCGGGGGCGGGTGGCGAGCAGGTCGTCGATGCGGCGGGAGGCTGGGACAGTCTCCTGGTCGCGGGAGCTGGCTTCCAGGGAGAGGTACGCGGTGTCGAGATCCCACTCGGAGGCCCGCTTGCCGAGTTCGTCCAGCCCGAAGATCTTGGTGCGGCGGTAGGCGGCGCCGAGGGCTTCGGCGTAGTCCTCCTCGTGGGGCTGGTCGCGCGGGTGGGTGCGGGTCACCGGTGTCGGTGGTTCGAGGACGCCGAAAAGGAACCGCTCCGCCTCCTTGTCGGCGAAGACGGCGGTGAAGGGGACGCACTCCAGCCGTCGATGGCCACGCCCGCGAGGGACGGCGCGGACGATGCCGAGGACTCTTCCGTCGGCGAAGACGGGGGCGCCCGAGAGGCCGGCGAGCGGGGAGGACCCGTCCTCGTCGGAGGCGACCGGCGGATGGTCCAGTTCGACGGTCAGGATGCGCCGCAGCAGCCCGGCCATGGGGAGGACGGTGCCGGTGTACTGGTCGAGGTCAGGTTTCCGGTCCCCGTAACGCTGGATGAGGGGGAAGCCCAGGATCTCGCATCCGGGGATCGGTCGCTCGGTGGCGATCTGGCTTATCCCCGCTGGACGGGCGACCAGCGTTCGGGTGCTCTGGAGCAGCGCTGCGTCGAGGCGGTCGTCGGACCACACCACGTGCAAGCGTCGCGGCCCGGCCTCTCCTGGGAGTGCGACCGTCACGGTATGCGCTCCGCCCACGACGTGGGCGGAGGTCAGGACCAGCCTGGGGGTGATGACCACCCCACTGCCCTGCAGCCGCCCGAACACGGCCACCACGCTCGCCGCCGTCACCGCCCCTCAGCTCCGCCCCCGAAGTCCGACAGGTCCGCCCCGTCCGGGTTCCCCACCAGCCAGCTCCCCCCGGTCACCGCGTTCCGCGGCTTCAGCGTGAACGACACCCGGTGTGTCACCCCGCGCACCTGGCTCACGTCCGTCCCGGCCTCGACGACCCACGCCTTCACCTTGCCCCCGCCCTTGATCTCCCTCCGGAGTTCGATCGTGAACTCCATGTCGATGTCGCCCACCTCGAAGGCGACGGCCTGCCCCGTGGCGCGGGTGGCGGCGGTGATGAGCTGGTCGCGGACGGACTCGATGGCGTCGGCGAGTTCGATCTCGGTCTCGGTCTCGGTCATGCCCGGAACGTACCCACGTCGAGCCGCCCCCGGAGGGCGTTTCGGGAGGCTCGGTTGCGTGACCCAGGTCGCTTTCGGGGTCCCCGGCTGGTGACAAGGCGCACAGGGGTTTCGGGGGGTACTAGCCGGAATAGTAGGAACCTTTGGCCCTGATTCGGGACGTTCCGGTGTCAACCGGCGGGACCTAGGTCCTGAAGGGTCCCGAACCGGACACCGCAGGGGCTTCCTGGCAGCTCCAGCCGCCGTGACATGCAGCTAAACCGATCCTCTTAGGTCGTTTTGTCCGTTTTTGAGGGGCGGCGACGGGGGTACTCGCGGGCGATCTTCGTCGAAGATCGCTACGACACGATGTCGTAGATGGGGTGTTTTGGCCGAAATGGGGGTCCGGGTTACCAAGGATGAGCAAGCCCGCCGCACAGCGCCGCCGCACAGCGACGCAGAGCCGTTCGCGACGGGTTCCGTTTGTCCCCTGACCCGGAGGTCCTCCCCCGTATGTCGAAGCGCGTCATGAACCCCGCCGCCCGTGTCACCGTCGCCGCCCTCGCCGCCGCGGGTCTCGGAGCGTCGGTGGTCGCCGGAGCTGGGTCCGCCTTCGCCGCCGAGGGCAAGGCCGCCGCCAAGGCTCCCGTCCAGCTCCCCGAGACCGCCGCCGCGGCCGTCGCCGCCCAGGCCGAGGCCCAGGCGCACGCCGCCCAGGTGAAGGCCGCCGCCGCGAAGGCCCAGGCCGCCAACATCAAGGCCCAGCAGGCGAAGGCCGTCGAGGCCAAGGCCGCCAAGGCCGCCGCGGTGAAGCAGGCCGCCGCCAAGAAGGCCAACGCCTGGGTGAAGCCGGTCAGCTCGTACACGCTCACCGCCAGCTACAACCAGGGCGGCGCGATGTGGTCCCACAAGCACTCCGGCCAGGACTTCGCCGTCCCGGTCGGCACCCCGGTCAAGGCCGCGGGTTCGGGCACCGTCGTGAAGGCCGGCCCCAACGGTGGCGGCGACGGCCCGGCGTACGGCAACGCGATCGTCGTGAAGCACGCCAACGGCACGTACTCCCAGTACGCCCACCTGTCGAAGATCCAGGTCAACGTCGGCCAGAAGGTCTCCGCCGGCCAGCGGATCGCCCTCTCGGGCAACACCGGCAACTCCTCCGGCCCGCACCTGCACTTCGAGATCCGTACGACCCCGAACTACGGCTCCGCCGTCAACCCGTCCGCCTTCCTGCGGACCCACGGCGTGAACATCTAAGAGACGAAGAGCAAGGAGTCAGTGCCCCTCGTGGGCCTGCTCCAGCATGTCGAGGGCGACCTCGAGGATGGCTTCCTGCCGCTCCTCGGGGTCGCCCTCCACGTTGTTCATCATGAAGAACGTCCCCGCGTGCAGCGTGAAGATCGCGCTGAGCGCCCGCACCTGGTCCTTCACCGAGAAGTCCGGGTCCTGGAGCAGGGCCGTCAGGTCGTGCATGCGTTCCTTGAACGTCATGCCGATGCTCAGCTTGCCCACCGCCGCCTGGTTCTCCTGCATGAAGCGGAAGAGCGGGCGGGCGGCGGCCAGTGCCGCCTGGTAGCGGACGAGGGTCTCGCGCCGGGTCTCCAGCGTGCGCGGCTGTTCCTTCGCCCACGCGATCAGCTCGTCCATGGGCCGGGTCAGGTCGTCGAAGATCCCGACGAGGATGTCTTCCTTCGTCTTGAAGTGGTAGTAGAGCGCGGCCTTGGTGACGTCGAGGCGTTCGGCGATCTCACGCAGCGAGGTCTTCTCGTAGCCCTGCTCGGCGAAGAGTTCGAGGGCCACGTCCTGGATGCGCTGGCGGGTGTTGCCTCGGGCCATGGCTGCTCTCCACTCTCGACTTTCCACAAAACTTACTTGACGACCGGCTAGTGACCGCCCTACCTTCCTCAGTGTAGTTACTAGCCGGGCGGCAAGTAAGTCTGAAGAGGGAAGCAGGGGAAAGCGACATGGCGACGCAACAGAAGGCCGAGGCGGCCGAGGGGGAGACGGCGGGCGGCCCGCAGCCGCGCAGTGTCCGTGTCGTCCTCCTCGCCCTCATGATCGCGATGCTCCTCGCGATGCTGGACAACATGATCATCGGCACCGCCATGCCGACGATCGTCGGCGAGCTCGGCGGCCTGGAGCACCTCTCCTGGGTCGTCACCGCCTACACCCTGGCCACCGCCGCCTCCACCCCCATCTGGGGCAAGGTCGGCGACATGTTCGGCCGCAAGGGCGTCTTCCTCACCTCGATCGTGATCTTCCTGATCGGCTCGGCCCTCAGCGGCATGGCCCAGGACATGGGCCAGCTCATCGGCTTCCGCACCATCCAGGGCCTCGGCGCCGGTGGTCTCATGGTCGGCGTCATGGCGATCATCGGCGACCTCATCCCGCCCCGCGAGCGCGGCAAGTACCAGGGCATGATGGCCGGCGTGATGGCCCTCGCCATGATCGGCGGACCGCTGGTCGGCGGCACCATCACCGACCACTGGGGCTGGCGCTGGTCCTTCTACATCAACCTGCCGCTCGGCATCGTCGCCCTCGCCATGGTCTCCACCGTCCTGCACCTGCCGAAGAAGCAGCGGGCCACGGGCACCCGGATCGACTTCCTCGGCGCCGCGCTGCTGACCGTCGGCATCACCGCCATCGTCCTCGTCACCACCTGGGGCGGTACGGAGTACGCCTGGGGCTCGGCCACCATCGTCGGCCTGACCGCCGGCGGCCTCGCCGCGCTCGCCGCCTTCCTGTACGTGGAGACCCGCGCGAGCGACCCGATCATGCCGCTGCACATCTTCCGCAGCCGCAACTTCACGCTCATGTCGCTGATCGGCTTCCTCACCGGCTTCGTCATGTTCGGCGCGGTCCTCTACCTGCCGATCTTCCAGCAGTCCGTCCAGGGCGCCTCGGCGACCAACTCCGGCCTGCTGCTCCTGCCGATGCTGCTCTCGATGATGGTCGTCTCGCTGCTCGTCGGCCGCTTCACCACCAGCACCGGCAAGTACAAGATCTTCCCGATCGTCGGCGGCGCCCTCATGACGGCCGGCCTCTTCCTGCTCTCCACGATGGACACCGGCACCTCGCGGCTGGTCTCCGGCGTCTGGATGGCCGTCCTCGGCGCGGGCATGGGCTTCCTGATGCAGATCACGATGCTCGTCGCGCAGAACAGCGTCGAGATGAAGGACATGGGCGTCGCCTCGTCCTCCACGACCCTCTTCCGGACCCTCGGTTCCTCCTTCGGCGTCGCCATCATGGGCGCGCTCTTCACGAACCGGGTCCAGGACGAGATGGCGGCGCGCGGCGGCTCCGGCCTGACCGCGCACACCGCGCAGCTCGACGCCGCGAGCCTGGCCAAGCTGCCGGAGGCGCTGCGCGAGGCCTACCAGCACGCGGTCGCCGCCGGCACGCACTCGGCCTTCCTGGTCGCCGCCTCGGTCTCCGTCCTCGGCTTCGTCCTCGCCTTCTTCGTCAAGGAGGTGGCGCTGCGCGGCGCCGGACCGGCCGCCGCGCCGAAGGCGGAGGCCGACGAGGCGCCGAAGGTCGCCGAGACGGTCTGACCGGACACAGAAGCACAGCGGGTACGGGGAAGGGGCCGGGTCCACACAGGACCCGGCCCCTTCCCCGTACCGCCGCCTACTCGGCGGACCGCAGGACCGGGAAGCTCCCCGTGACCGTCGGCGCGTGGTCCGGCAGCCACAGCACCGCGATGGCGCCGCCCACCCCGCCGGGTCCCGCCGCCGAGGCCACGTTCCGGAAGGTCAGCCGGGCGCCGAGCACCCGCGCCTGGCCCGCCGCGATCGTCAGGCCGAGCCCGTGGCCCTGGCCCGCGCGGTCGCTCGTCCCCGTGCGGAACCGGCTCGGGCCCTCCTTGAGGAGCGCCTCGGGGAAGCCGGGGCCGTGGTCGCGGACCCGGATCACCCGGCCCTCGACGGTGACCTCCACCGGCGGCTTGCCGTGCTTCGCGGCGTTCGTGAGGAGATTGCCGAGGATCCGTTCGAGACGGCGCGGATCGGTGTTCACCCAGGAGTCGTGGACGACCCGGACGACCACCTCGGGATCGGCCCCCCGCAGCCCCCGCACCCGCCGCTCCACGAACTCGCCGAGCGCGATCTCCTGGAGCTCGGCCCGCTCCGAGGCGCTGTCGAGCCGGGCCACCTCCAGCACGTCCTCGACCAGCGTCCGCATCGCCTGCGCCCGGTCCCGTACGAGCTCGGTCGGGCGCCCCGGGGGCAGCAGCTCGGCCGCCGTGAGCAGCCCGGTCACGGGGGTGCGCAGCTCGTGCGCGATGTCGGCGGTGACCCGCCGCTCGGCCTCGATCCGCTCGTTCAGGGCGTCGGTCAGGGCGTCGACCGCGCGGGCCAGCTCGTCGGTCTCGTCCCGTACGACTCCGCCGATCGCGTCCCGCACCCGCACGTCCGTGTTGCCCTGGGCGACCCGGCCGGCCGCGGCGGCGGCTTTCCGCAGCCGCCGAGAGAGCTGGCCGCCGATGAGCACGCCGAGCGCGCAGCCGCCGAACACCACGGAGACCGAGCCGATGACGAGCGCCCGGTCCAGGTCCTTCATGATCGCCGTGCTGCGGTCGGCGAAGGGGATGTGCAGCGACAGGACGTCGCCGTTGGCCAGCGGCACGGCGGCCCACACGTCGGGCGGCCCGCCGTGCCGGTGCTCCTGCACGTACGTGCCCCGCCGCCGGTCCCGCATCAGCTGGTCGAGCTGGCGGGGCAGCGCCGGGTCGTTGATCTTCGTGCCGAAACGGGGTTCCTTCGGCTTCGAGGTCTCGTACATCCGCTGCGCGAAGAGCAGCCGCTCCATCTGGACCTCGCGCGCGTTGTCGAGCATCGAGATGCGGGCGGCGTTGTGCACGACGACGCTCAGGGTGACGGCGATGAGGGCGCCGACCGCCGCGATGGCGACGGCGATCTTCCACCGGACACCGGTGCGCAGGGCGGGGGGTCTCACGAGGCGCCTCCCCGGTCGTCGGATCGGCACGCTCAGCCCTTGAGCTTGTAGCCGAAGCCCCGGACCGTCTCGATCCGGTCCTGGCCGATCTTGGCGCGCAGCCGCTGCACGTGGACGTCCACGACCCGGGTGTCGCCGCCCCAGCCGTAGTCCCAGACCCGCTCCAGGAGCTTGTCGCGGGACAGGACGGTGCCGGGCGCGGTCGAGAACTCCAGGAGCAGCCGCATCTCGGTCGGGGTCAGCGCGACCGGCTTGCCGTCCTTGCGGACCTCCATGCCCTCGGTGTCGACCTCCAGGTCGCCGAAGGAGAGCAGCCCGCAGTCGGCCTGCCCGTCGCCGTGTTCCCCGGAGCCGGCGCCGCCCGCGTGGCCGAAACGCCGCAGGACGGCCCGGATGCGGGCCATGAGGACGGCGCCGTCGAAGGGCTTGGTGACGTAGTCGTCGGCCCCGGCCTCCAGGCCGAGGACGACGTCGATGGAGTCGGCGCGCGCCGACAGCATGATGACCGGGACGGTCGACTCGTCGCGGATGCGGCGGCAGAGGCTGACGCCGTCCATGCCGGGCAGCATCACGTCGAGGAGGGCGATGTCCGGCCGCCGCGCCCGGAAGGCGTCGAGGCCGGAGAGGCCGTCCGGCATGGCCGTGACCCGGAAGCCGTCCCGTTCCAGGGCGAGCTGGGTGGCCTCACGGATGACGTCGTCGTCCTCGACGAAGAGGACATGGGTTTCGGCCATCGTGCGTGGGTGTCCTTCAGAGTGGGGGAGGGATCAGTTCTCGGCGGGTTCGCTCGGCGAGGGGTCGACGGCGCCGTCGACGGCGCGGCTGAAGTCGTTGTGCACCCAGTCGTGCTGGGTGAACTTGTTCCCCGCCCAGCGGTACGTGATCACGTCCTCGCCCGAGGGGTACGCGACCGGGTCGCCCTTCGCGTACACCTGCTTGGTGATGATGAGGTCGCCGCGGTCGATCGTGCCGTAGACGGCCGCGTCCTCCGCCATGAAGACATTCTCGTACCGGTTGCCCTCCTTCCGGTACACATACGTGCCGATGCCGATGGCATCGCCGCAGGTCATCACGTTGACGACGACATCGGGGGCGATCCCGGCCGTGAGATTCCCGTAGGAGGCGTCCACCGGATAACTGTCGGCGACACAGGGCTTCAGATCGTCCTTGAACCGGGTGCCGATCTTCGGGTCGGCCTTCAGGAGCGCGATCGGATCCACCCGGGCGGCGGCGCGCGGGTCGCCCGAGGAGGACTGGGCGGCGGGGCTCGGCGCGGCGGCCGCGGTCTCGTCGACCCGGGCCGCGCCCTCGTCGCGGGAGCCCGTACCGCCGGTGGAGCAGGCGGTCAGGAACAGCCCGAAGGCGACGAGCCCGGCCACCGCCGTGATGCTCGCCGCCGTGGCGGTACGCCGGGGCCGCGCGGGCCCTCCGGCACGGCCGGGGGCACCGCCCGTCCCGCCGGGGCCTCTCCGGGCCTCGGCCCCACTGCCGGCGTCTAGGCTGCCGCGCACCGCCCCAGCCCCCTCTCGTCGCCTCGGCCGTCGGTCCGCTCCCCGGCCCGGTCGCCCAGGGCGCGGGCGTCGAGGTCGCGGCTCTCCAGCTCCTGACGGAGCCGGGCCAGCGCGCGGTGGAGCGTGGACTTCACCGTACCCGCCGACATGCCGAGCGCCGCCGCCGTCTCCTCCGTGCTCATCTGCTCCCAGTGGCGCAGGACGACGACGCTGCGCTGCTTCGGCGCGAGGACCTTGAGGACGTCCATGAGGAGGGCCCGGTCGGCGTGCTGCTCGGTCCGGTCGTCGACGCACGCGTCCGGGAGCTGCTCGGTGGGCACCTCCTCCAGCTTGCGGGAGCGCCACCACTCGGTGCGGGTGTTGATCATGACGCGGCGGAGGTAGGCGTCGGCGAGGGACTTGTCGGCGATGCCGTCCCAGCGGCCGTACGTCCGCGCGAGCGCGGTCTGCAGCAGGTCCTGGGCGTCGACGGGGTCGGGCACGAGCCGGCGCGCGCTGCGCAGCAGGGCGTCCTGCCGCGTGCGTACGTACTCCTCGAAGTCGAGCACCTCGCCGTGCCTCATCCGAACCGCCTCCGATCCCCGTGACCGCATGTCCCGCGTGTTGCCCCGCGTGATGTCCCGCGTGTGTCCTCGTTGTCGTCGCCGACGCTACGGAGGAGTTGTCACGGCACTGTGCGGTCCAGCCGTCGGCGGACGCACGGCTACCCGTCGGTTGTGTAACAGCGCGGGCGGTGGGGGTACGGGACGGGCCGCGCGGGCCCACGGGGATGCGCGGCGGGGCCGCCCGGGCCCGTCGGGGGTGCGGGACCGGAGGCGCGCGGGCCCACAGGGATGCGGGACCAGGGCCGCGCGGGCCACGGGGGTACGGGACCGGGGCCGCGCGGGCCGGGGGAGGCGGCCTCCCGGCCCCCCGGCCCGCGCCCGCGCCCGTCGCGGCCCCGGCCTCAGGTCAGGGGCAGGCGGTACCGGCCGCCGTCCAGCGGTTCGACCAGGCCGTCGGAGACCAGGCCGTCCAGGGCCCTGCCCCGCTGGATCGGCTCGTCCCAGACCGCGTCCAGGGCGGCCTGCGGGACCGGGTCCGTCGCCTCGCGCAGGACCGCGAGGAGCCGGCCGCGCACCTGCCGGTCGGTGCCCGCGTACGTCTGGCCGCGCCGCGGCGGACCGTCGTGGGCCGGCTTCCCGGCCAGCTGCCAGGCGCAGCGCTCGGCGATCGGGCAGCGGCCGCAGTCCTCGTTGCGGGCCGTGCAGACCAGCGCGCCGAGCTCCATCGAGGCGGCGGCCCAGCGGGAGGCGGTCGCCTCGTCCTCCGGGAGCAGCGCCCGGGCGAGCCTGCGCTCGGCGGCCGTCGTCGCGTTCGGCGGGTACTGGACGCCGGTCGCGGCCCGCGCGAAGACCCGGCGCACGTTGGTGTCCAGGACCGCGTGCCGCTGCCCGTACGCGAAGGAGGCCACCGCCGCCGCCGTGTACTCGCCGATCCCGGGCAGCGCCAGCAGCTGCCCGTGATCGCGGGGTACGTCGCCGCCGTGCCGTTCCGTTATGGCCACGGCCGCGGCGTGCAGCCGCAGGGCCCGGCGCGGGTAGCCGAGCCGCCCCCAGGCGCGCACGGCCTCGCCGGGCGCCTCGGCGGCCAGGTCGGCCGGGCGCGGCCAGCGGGCGAGCCACTGCTCGTACACCGGGAGGACCCGGACGACGGGGGTCTGCTGGAGCATGAACTCGCTGACCATCACCCCCCACGCCCCGGCCTCGGGGCGGCGCCAGGGGAGGTCGCGGGCGTGCCGGTCGAACCAGGCGAGGACGGGCCCGTGCAGCTCCTGCGGGAGGGCGGGGTCCGTGTCGGAGGCGCGGACGGGGATCGGGGAGGGAGCGTCGATGGAAGTCATGGCACCTCCGATCCTGGCACGTCCGCCGCGGGATCAGTACGCGCCGTGGCGCGCGCGCTCACGCCGTTCGGCGTGCGCGGGGGCGTGCGCGGCAGAGTGTGCGCCGACCCCGCGCCCCGCACACCACAGGACGGTCCGGTTCCGGCTCGACCTCGCCGTCTCCACCAGGGACCGCACCGGCCGCTCGCCGAGCCGCATGACGAGGAAGGCGACCACGGCGCCGACGAGGAGGCCGACGGTCACGTCGTGCGGGTAGTGCACGCCGACGAAGACCCGGGAGAAGGCCATGAGCAGCGCCATCGGCACGGTCAGCCAGACCATCCCGCGCCAGGACAGCGCGAGCGCGACGGCGGCGGCCCCCGCGATGGCCGAGTGGTTGCTGGGGAAGGACCAGTCGCCGTACGCCGGGCAGTCCACGAGCGCGGCGGGCGCGCCGACGACCGCCCGGCACGGCCGCTCCTCGTCGATCAGCGACTTCAGGGCCTCGCTCACCACGTAACCGAAGGCGGTGGCGAGCGGCGCGAGGAGCGCGAGCGCCATCATCCGGCTCGAACCCTCGCGGGAGCGCCACCAGCCGGCGAGGAACAGGACGCCGAAGAGCAGCAGCCCCAGCTCGGTCCACACCTCGGCGAGCCACTGGAACCAGTGGGGGGTGGAGTGGGCGAAGCCGGCGACGTCGAGATACAGCCGTTCGGAGAGGTCGAGGAGGGAGTCCATGGTGCACGACGCTAACCGGAATCCGGGGCCCTTCGCCCCGCGCCGACCGCTCCGGAAACGCCGTATCCACCCGATTCCCTTCCTCCACAAGCGAGTTCCAGGAAAGTTCCCGTCAGGGACGGATGTGATCATCGGTAAAACTTGGGACCTTGAGCGGCGGGTGGGGCCGGAGTTGGACCGGATCTCTCGTAAGGTTCGGTCGTGGGATCTTTGCGCAATCCGGTCGGGCCGCTTCCCTCCACCATCTACTGGCGACGGAGGGCGGTCGCGCTGTGCCTGGTCGCGGTTCTCGCCCTGCTCTCCGTCTGGGCCCTCACCTCGGGTGACGGCGGCGGCAAGAAGACGGGCGACGCCGCCAACGGCCCCGCCCCCACACCCCCCTCCATCACGCCGGGACCCGCCGGCACCGGGCCGGCGATCAGCCAACAGCCCGGCGGCCGGGACGAGTCCGGCGACGGCGGCGACTCCGGCGACGGCGACTCCACCGGATCCGGTACGGGTACGAGTGCGGGCACCGGCACGGACGCCGGTACGGACGCGGGCGCGGACGCCGGCACCGCGGGCGTCGGCAAGAACGGCGACACCGACGGCGCGGGCGGGGACGGCGGCGCGGGCACCGGCGCGGGACAGCGGGTCCCGGCGAACTCCCCGCTCCCGAACTGCCCCGTCGGATCCCTGAAGTTGACCCTGCGCAGCGTCAAGCTCACCTACGAGGCCGACGAGAAGCCGACGTTCCAGCTGGTCGTCGAGAACACGTCGAACACCGCCTGCAAGGCCGACTTCGGGCCGCGCAGCGCGGTTCTGACGATCAGTGACAAGCAGGACGACCAGGTCTGGGCCTCCGACGACTGCCCGGCATCTGCCGCCCCCGTCCTGCTGAGCCTCCCCGCGCACGCCACGGTCACCCACACCGTCGCGTGGGACCGCGACCGCAGCGCCCCGGCCTGCGCCACCCCGCCGGCGGGCCGGGCGGGCCCCGGGACGTACCTGGTGGAGGCGACGATGCCGGGCGCGAAGGTGTCCCCGGCGTCGTTCACGCTGGCGAAGGACTGAGCGAGACCAGACACAGAGCACACGAGGAACGGCCGGGCGGTTGCCACCGCCCGGCCGTTCCTCGTCTGTCTCGGGTCAGACGTACCGCTCGAGGATCGAGGACTCCGCGAGCCGCGACAGACCCTCGCGGACGCTGCGGGCACGGGCCTCGCCGACGCCGTCGACCGTCTGGAGGTCGTCCACGCTCGCGGCGAGGAGCTTCTGCAGCCCGCCGAAGTGCTCCACGAGCCGCTCGATGATCGCGCCCGGCAGCCGCGGCACCTTCGCGAGGAGCCGGTAGCCGCGCGGCGAGACCGCCGAGTCGAGGGTCTCGGGCGAACCGCTGTAACCGAGGGCGCGCGCCACGACCGGGAGCTCCAGGAGCTCGGTGTGGGTGAGCGCGTCCAGCTCGGTGAGCGCCTCGGCGACCGTCCGCGCCCGCTTGGCCGTGGGCTCGGGCACGTAGTCCCTGACGACGAGCTCGCGCTCCGGCTCGACGCCCGCGATCAGCTCGTCGAGCTGGAGGGAGAGCAGACGGCCGTCGGTGCCGAGCTCGACCACGTACTCCGCGATCTCGGTGGCGATCCGGCGGACCATCTCCAGACGCTGGGCGACCGCCGTCACGTCCCGGACCGTCACGAGGTCCTCGATCTCCAGGGCGGAGAGCGTGCCGGCCACCTCGTCGAGACGGAGCTTGTACCGCTCCAGGGTCGCGAGGGCCTGGTTGGCGCGGGAGAGGATCGCGGCGGACTCCTCCAGGACCCGGCGCTCGCCGTTCACGTACAGCGCGATCAGGCGCATGGACTGGGAGACGGAGACGACCGGGAAGTTGCACTGCTTGGAGACCCGGTCCGCGGTGCGGTGGCGGGTGCCGGTCTCCTCGGTGGGGATGGAGGCGTCCGGGACCAGCTGCACACCGGCGCGGTGGATCTTGGTGATGTCCTTGTCGAGGACGATGGCGCCGTCGAGCTTGCAGAGCTCGCGCAGGCGCGTCGCGGCGAACTCGACATCGATCACGAAGCCACCGGTGCACATCGAGTCGACCGTCTTGTCCATGCCGAGCACGATGAGACCGCCGGTGTTCCCCCGGAGGATCCGCTCCAGGCCGTCGCGCAGCGCGGTACCCGGGGCGACCGCGCTCAGGGCGGCGCGCATCAGCGCTTCGTTGCCGGAGCCCGCGCCGGACTTTCCGGGAGCTGCTGCCCCGTCCTTGGCTGCCACTGCACTCCTCCGGCTCGTACGGATGGGCGAGACCAGGGCAAAGTCTAGCGACACCACCCGGCCGGGGTCGTGGCCATATGTCCCGCGGGGCGGGATCGGGAGCTCCAGCCCTCGGTACGAAGACGCGCGAACGGCTCCAGGAGTTGCCCGGATACCCAGCCCCGCCGGCGTCTGAAGCGCGGGGCCCGGGGCAGAGCCCCTCACTTCAGCCCCGCCGGCGTTTGAGGCGCGGGGTCCGGGGCGGAGCCCCGGTTTCGGGAAGGGGCGGGGTGGGGGAACGGCCCGCCGCAGGCGCCACACCCGCAGGCGCCACACCCGCAGGTGTCACCCACCCGCACCGACCCTCAGCCCCGCACCGACCCTCAGCCCCGCACCGACCCTCAGCCCCCCGCCGCCCCCTCCGCCGGCTTGGCCCTCCGCCCCCGAGGAAGGACCCGCAGCGCGTCCCCCATGTCCGCCACCTCCGTCACCTTCATGCCGGGCGGCACCTTGCCCGGGTCCGGCGGGACCAGCGCGTGCGTGAAGCCGAGGCGGTGCGCCTCGGCCAGCCGGCGCTGGACGCCCGTCACCCGGCGGACCTCGCCCGCGAGACCGACCTCGCCGATCGCGACGAGATTCTTCGGCAGCGGGGTGTCGCTCGCCGCCGAGGCGAGCGCGAGCGCGATCGCCAGGTCGGCGGCGGGCTCGGACAGCTTCACGCCGCCCACCGTCGCGCTGTAGATGTCCCGCTTGCCGAGCGCGCTGATCCGGCCCCGCTGCTCCAGGACCGCGAGCATCATCGAGACCCGGGAGGTCTCCAGGCCGGAGACGGTCCGCCGCGGGGAGGGGATCTGGGAGTCGACCGTCAGCGACTGGACCTCGGCGACGAGCGGCCGGCGGCCTTCCAGCGTGACCGTCAGGCAGGTGCCGGGCACGGCCACGTCACGCCGGGTCAGGAAGAGTCCCGACGGGTCGGCCAGACCCGTGATGCCCTCGTCGTGCAGTTCGAAGCAGCCGACCTCGTCCGTCGCCCCGTACCGGTTCTTCACGCCGCGGACCAGCCGCAGCCGCGCGTGCCGGTCGCCTTCGAAGCTCAGGACGACGTCGACCAGGTGCTCCAGGAGCCGGGGACCGGCGATGGCCCCGTCCTTGGTGACGTGACCGACGAGGAGCGTGGACATGCCCCGCTCCTTGGAGGCCCGGATGAGCGCGCCGGCGACCTCGCGGACCTGGGCCATGCCGCCCGGGGCGCCGTCGATCTCGGGGGAGGCGACGGTCTGCACCGAGTCCATGATCAGCAGCGAGGGCTTCACGGCGTCGAGGTGCCCGAGGACGGCCGACAGGTCGGTCTCGGCCGCCAGGTAGAGGTGGTCGCTGAGCGCGCCGATCCGGTCGGCGCGCAGCCGGACCTGGCTCGCGGACTCCTCGCCCGTCACGTACAGCGTGCGGTGCTCGTCGCTGGCCGCCTTCGCCGCCACGTCGAGCAGCAGCGTGGACTTGCCGACGCCCGGCTCGCCCGCGAGCAGCACGACGGCGCCGGGCACGAGCCCTCCGCCGAGGACCCGGTCCAGTTCGTCGACGCCGGTGGAGCGGGCGGTCGCCTGCCGGCCGTCGACCTGGCCGATGGGCAGCGCGGCGGTGGAGACGCGTCCCGCCGCGGTCGTCCGGACGGCGGGCGCGCCGTACTCCTCGACCGTCCCCCATGCCTGGCATTCGGGGCAGCGGCCGAGCCACTTGGCCGTCTGCCAGCCGCACTCGGTGCAGCGGTAGGACGGACGGTCCTTGGCGGTTTTCGTACGGGCAGCCATGTCCCACACCGTAGCGGCCCCCACTGACACCGCCCCGGAGACCGCGCCCGCCCCGCCACCGACAGCGATGCCCAGGCCCCGGCCCTCCACGATCGGGTGACGGAACGGCCGCTTCCTGTCCCCTTTCGAGCGATAGCTTCACCCGTACGAATGAGAAGTGCTCAACCGGTACGAAGAACGCCCCCCGCGCTGCCTACCGTCGCCCCGTGACGAGCAGCAGGCTGGACCCCCCGACACGCACCACCGGCGCACACCGGGCCCGTCGCGGTGCCGCGGCGCAGGGACCGCGCGCGCTCGGCCGGCGCCCCCCGGCCCGTTACGAGGCCGCGCTCGACGGCCTCTACACGTACTGCCTCTCCGTGCTCTGCGACCACGACACGGCCACCGCCGTCCTCGGCGACGTCCTCGCCGTCGCCGACCGCCACCACGGCCGCTGCCCCTCCGACGAGGACGGCCGGACGGCCTGGCTGTACGCGCTCGCGCGCTGGGCCTGCCTGCGCACCCTCGCCGAGCAGCGCCGCAAGCGCCAGGGCGCCCACACCGGCCGCCCCGCCGTCACCGCGCCCGAGCCGCCCCCCGTCCCCGAGGCGACCGCCGAGCGCCGCCGCGCCGAACTCGCCCGGCTCGCCTGGCCCGAGGCCGCCGGCACCACCCCCGAGCAGCGCGAGGCCCTCGAACTGGCCTTCCGGCACGGCCTGAACCACCGCCAGGTCGCCGCCGTCCTCTCCCTCGACCCGCTCGCCGCCCGTGAACTCCTCGCCACCGCCGCCTGCGAGGTCGAGCGGACCCGCGCCGCCCTCGCCGTCGTCGAGACCGGCAGCTGCCCCACCGTCGCCCGGCTCACCGGCGACCAGCGGGTGCTGCTCTCGGCCGCCCTCCGCGCCGAACTGGTCCGGCACGTCGACGACTGCCCGCGCTGCCGCCGGGCCGCCGAGCGCGTCGGCGCCATCGGCCCCTGGCCCGGCGCCGCGCCCCTGCCCCCGGCCCGGCTCCCGATCGTCGAAGCGCCCAGGGCCGCCGCGTACATGGCGATGCTGCACGTCCCGCGCGCGCGTGCCGGTGCCCCCCGCTTCGCGCCCACCGGCTTCCCCCTCGACCCGAAGGACCACTCGGCCCGCCGCGACCGGCTGCGCGCCCGCGCGGTCACGACCACCGTCGTCGCCGCCGTCGTGGCGGCCCCGGTCCTCGCCCTGTGGACCTCGTACCGCGGCGCCCCGGCCGCCGACTCGGGGCCCAGGGACCGGACCCGGGTCAGCGCGCGCGAGGCGGACGATCCGACGGGCCCGGACGGCGGTCCGTACGACCGCTACGAGAACGCGGGCAACGCCCAGGCCAGCCCCGACCCCCGCCTCACCCAGGGCAGCCGCGCCCCCGACGTCTCGGTCGAGGTCGTCAGCCCCGGCGGCCCCACCGGCCCCACGGCTCCCGCCCGCCCCGGCGAACCGGCCCCCGGCTGGCTGACCGTCGGCGCGCGGGCGAACGGCGACCTCACCCTGCTCACCCTCACCGCCGCCGGCGGGACCCCCGTCGACTGGGTCCTCTGGACGGACGCCCCCTGGCTGTACGTGAGCCAGGCCTCCGGCACCCTCCGCCCCGGCGGGACGATCACCGTCGTCGTCCGCGTGGACCACGGCCGCGAACCCACGCGCGCGTGGAGCGCCCGGATCGGCGTGAACCCCTCGGGCGCGGTGGTCCGGATCAGCGGAAAGGGACGCACTCAGACCCGGGTCGTGCAGCCGCCCGGCCCGCCGCCGGCCACGACCGCCCCGACCACCCCGCCGACCGCGCCCCCGACGACGCCGACGGACCCGCCGACCTCGCCGCCGACGGACCCGCCCACGTCACCCCCGACGACGGACCCGACGACACCCCCGCCGACCACCGATCCGCCGACCTCGCCGCCGACGGACCCGCCCACCTCACCCCCGACGACGGACCCGACGACACCCCCGCCGACCACCGACCCGCCCCCGACGACGGACCCGGGCACGCCGGATCCCGGGCCGGCCGACCCGGGACCCACGGACCCCGGGACGACGGACCCGGGCACGACACCCCCGCCGTCCTCTTCTTAGGACGTCCTGGAGGAAGCCCCGAGGGACCTACGCGGGGTCCGCCGGATGCGGAGCCACCAGCGGCAGCGCCGACGCGAGCCGCGCCTCGCAGAGCCCGACGAGGACCTCGTACGCCTCCTTGCCCATCATCTCGGTGAGCTCGGGCCGGTACGAGACGTAGACGGGCTCCCCGGCGCCGTGCGCCGAGGTCGCCGAGGTGCACCACCAGTGCAGGTCGTGACCGCCGGGACCCCAGCCCCTGCGGTCGTACTCGCCGATCGACACCTGGAGGACCCGGGTGTCGTCGGGCCGGTCGATCCAGTCGTACGTCCTGCGGACCGGCAGCTGCCAGCAGACGTCCGGCTTCGTCTCCAGCGGCTCCTTGCCCTCCTTCAGGGCCAGGATGTGCAGCGAGCAGCCCACGCCGCCCGCGAAGCCGGGACGGTTCTGGAAGATGCAGGACCCCTCCCAGCGGCGGGTCTGCCGGTCGCCGTCCTCGTCGAGCTGCGTCCAGCCCGAGTCCGTGCCGACGTCGTGGAACTGCCACAGCTCCGGCGTCAGGCGCGCCACGTGCGACGCGACCCGCTTCTCGTCGTCCTCGTCGGAGAAGTGCGCGCCCAGCGTGCAGCAGCCGTCGTCCGCCCGGCCCGCCTGGATGCCCTGGCAGCCGCTGCCGAAGACGCAGGTCCACCGCGAGGTCAGCCACGTCAGGTCGCAGCGGAAGACCTGTTCGTCGTCGGCCGGGTCGGGGAACTCGACCCACGCGCGCGCGAAGTCGAGGCCCTTCTCGTCGGGTTCCGCGCCCTTGCCCCGCTTCTTGGCGCTCTTCACGTCGGCGCTCTTCACGTCGGCGCTCTTCACGACGGCGCTCTTCACGTCGGCGTTCTTCGCGGCCTTACCGACCTTGTCGGCCTTCTTCGTCTTTGGCACAAAGTCCAGCCTATGCGGGCGGGCGCAGTAGCGTTCCGCCCATGAGACTCGGAGTCCTCGACGTCGGTTCGAACACAGTGCACCTGCTCGTGGTGGACGCCCATCCAGGCGCCCGCCCGCTGCCCGCCCACTCCCACAAGGCGGAGCTGCGCCTCGCCGAGCTCCTCGACGAGCGCGGGGCGATCGCGCCGAGCGGCGTCGAGCGGCTGATCGCGACCGTCCGCGACGCGCTCCAGGCCGCCGAGGACAAGGGCTGCGAAGAGGTCCTGCCGTTCGCGACCTCGGCGGTGCGGGAGGCGACCAACGCCGACGAGGTCCTCGCCCGCGTCAAGGCGGAGACCGGCGTCGACCTCCAGGTCCTCACCGGCGGGGAGGAGGCCCGGCTCACCTTCCTCGCCGCCCGCCGCTGGTTCGGCTGGTCCGCCGGCAAGCTCCTCCTCCTCGACATCGGCGGCGGCTCCCTCGAAGTCGCGTACGGCATCGACGAGGACCCGGACACGGCCGTCTCGCTGCCGCTCGGCGCCGGCCGCCTCACCGCGGGCTGGCTGCCCGGCGACCCGGCCGACAGCGCCGACGTGAAGGCCCTGCGCCGCCACGTCCGCGCCCAGATCGCCCGTACGGTCGGCGAGTTCAGCCGCTTCGGCCGTCCCGACCACGTCGTGGCCACCTCCAAGACCTTCAAGCAGCTCGCCCGGATCGCCGGAGCACCCGGATCGGGCGACGGGCTGTACGTCCAGCGCGTCCTGTCCCGCAAGGCCCTGGAGGAGTGGGTCCCGCGCCTCGCCGAGATGACCGTCGCCGAGCGCTCCGCCCTGCCCGGCGTCTCGGAGGGCCGCGCCCCGCAGCTCCTCGCGGGCGCGCTCGTCGCCGAGGGCGCGATGGACCTGCTCGGCGTGGAGGAGCTGGAGATCTGCCCGTGGGCCCTGCGCGAGGGCGTGATCCTGCGCCGCCTGGACCACCTGCCGGAGGAGTGAGGCGCCGTCCCGGGGCCGGGCCAGGCGTGACCGGAACCACGCCGGACGCCCCGCCCCGCCCCGTACCCTGTCCAGATGGCAGAAGCAGTGGTGCGCATTCCGGATGCGAAGGTCGCCCTGTCGACGGCCTCGGTCTATCCGGAGTCGACGGCGACGGCCTTCGAGATCGCCGCGCGCCTGGGCTACGACGGCGTCGAGGTCATGGTGTGGACCGACCCGGTCAGCCAGGACGTCGAGGCGCTCCGCCGCCTCTCCGACTACCACCAGGTCCCGATCCTCGCCGTCCACGCCCCCTGCCTCCTCATCACCCAGCGCGTCTGGTCCACCGACCCGTGGGTCAAGCTCCAGCGCGCGCAGGCCGCCGCCGAGCGGCTCGGTGCGTCGACGGTCGTCGTCCACCCGCCCTTCCGCTGGCAGCGCCAGTACGCCAAGGACTTCGTCTCCGGCATCTGGCGGATGGCCGACGAGACCGACGTCCGGTTCGCCGTCGAGAACATGTACCCGTGGCGGTACAAGGACCGCGAGATGCTCGCGTACGCCCCCGAGTGGGACGTCACGAAGGACGACTACCGGCACTTCACCGTCGACCTCTCGCACACCGCGACCGCCCGCACGGACGCCCTCGCGATGATCGACCGCATGGGCGACCGCCTCGGCCACGTCCACCTCGCGGACGGCAGGGGCTCCGCCAAGGACGAGCACCTGGTCCCCGGCCGCGGCACCCAGCCCTGCGCCGAACTCCTGGAGCGGCTCGCGCTCACCGGCTTCGACGGGCACGTCGTCATCGAGGTCAACACCCGTCGCGCGATGTCAGCCGCCGAACGCGAGGCCGACCTCGCCGAGGCCCTCGCCTTCACCCGGCTCCACCTCGCCTCGGCGGCGGGCCGCGCCCCCGGCCCGGCGGCCGCACGGACCCTCGACCCGGCGGCCGCACGGACCGCCGACCCGGCGGCCGACCACACCACCGAGCGGACCACCGGGCGGACCACCGGGCGGACCGAAGGGGTGCCGCGCCCATGACCGACCCGGCCCCGCGCCGGCGCGGCCGTCCCTCCCGTACGGAGGAGGAGACCGGCCCCGACGCGCGGACCCGCATCCTCGACGCCGCGCGTACGCAGTTCGCCGAGCGCGGTTACGACAAGGCGTCCGTGCGCGGCATCGCCAAGGCCGCCGGGGTCGACCCGGCGCTCGTGCACCACTACTTCGGCACGAAGGACGAGGTCTTCGCCGCCGCGATCGAGGTCTCCTTCGAGCCGGCGCTCGTCGTCCCGGCGATCATCGGCGGCCCCCGCGAGGCCATCGGGGAGCGCCTCGCGCGCTTCTTCGTCGGCGTCTGGGAGAACCCGGTCAGCCGGGCCCCGCTCCTCGCCGTCGTCCGTTCGGCGCTGACCCACGAGGCGGCGGCCAAGGTGCTGCGGGGCTTCGTGCTCCGCCGCCTCCTGGAGCGGATCGCCGCCGAGCTCGACGTACCGGATCCGAAGCTGCGCGCGGAGCTCGCGGCCTCGCACATGATCGGGATCGCGATCCTGCGGTACGTGATCGAGGTCGAGCCGCTGGCCTCGGTGGACCCGGAGGAGATCGTGGCGCGGGTGGCCCCGACCCTCCAGCGGTACCTGACCGAGGCCTGAGGCGCGGCACGTGGGCTGACCGAAGCCTGAACACCCCGTCCGTATCCCGGACACCCTGTCCAGATCTTGGAGCGTCGGCGTACGCTCGAAACAAGCACACCCGTCACGAGGAGCGAGCGACGATGCCCGAGCTGAGGTCCCGCACAGTCACCCACGGCCGCAACATGGCGGGCGCCCGCGCCCTTATGCGCGCCTCCGGTGTACCCGGCGCGGACATCGGCCGGAAGCCCATCATCGCGGTCGCCAACTCCTTCACGGAGTTCGTCCCCGGTCACACCCACCTCCAGCCGGTCGGCCGGATCGTCTCCGACGCCATCACGGCGGCCGGCGGCATCGCCCGAGAGTTCAACACGATCGCCGTCGACGACGGCATCGCGATGGGCCACGGCGGCATGCTCTACTCCCTGCCCTCCCGCGACCTGATCGCGGACAGCGTGGAGTACATGGTCGAGGCGCACTGCGCCGACGCCCTGATCTGCATCTCCAACTGCGACAAGATCACCCCCGGCATGCTGATGGCCGCCCTGCGCCTCAACATCCCGACGGTCTTCGTCTCCGGCGGCCCGATGGAGGCCGGCCGCGCGGTGCTGGTCGACGGCACGGTCCGCACGCTCGACCTGGTCGACGCGATGTCCGACGCCGTGAACCCGAAGATCTCGGACGAGGACATGCTCCGGATCGAGGAGAACGCCTGTCCGACCTGCGGCTCCTGTTCCGGCATGTTCACGGCCAACTCCATGAACTGCCTGACCGAGGCCATCGGCCTCTCCCTCCCCGGCAACGGCTCGCTGCTCGCCACCCACACCGCCCGCAAGGAGCTGTACGAGGCCGCGGCGCGCACGGTCGTCGACATCACCCGCCGGTACTACGACGAGGACGACGCCTCCGTCCTGCCCCGCTCCATCGCGACCCGCGCGGCCTTCGAGAACGCCATGGCCCTCGACATCGCCATGGGCGGCTCGACCAACACGATCCTCCACCTCCTCGCCGCCGCGCAGGAGGCCGAGGTCGCCTACGGCCTGCCGGACATGGACGAGGTCTCCCGCCGCGTCCCCTGCCTCGCCAAGGTCGCGCCGAACGTCGCCAAGGACCGCACGTACTACATGGAGGACGTGCACCGGGCCGGCGGCATCCCGGCCATCCTCGGCGAGCTGTACCGCGCGGGCCTGCTCAACGAGGACGTCCACTCCGTGCACTCCCCCTCCATCAAGGAGTGGCTCGACACCTGGGACGTCCGCGGCGGCGCCGCCTCCGACGAGGCCGTCGAGATGTTCCACGCGGGCCCCGGCTGCGTCCGCTCCGCGACCGCCTTCTCCCAGTCCGAGCGCTGGGAGGCCCTCGACGTGGACGCGGCCGGCGGCTGCATCCGCGACGCGGCCCACGCGTACTCGAAGGACGGCGGCCTCGCGGTCCTGCACGGCAACCTCGCCGTCGACGGCTGCGTCGTGAAGACGGCCGGCGTCGACGAGTCGATCTGGACCTTCGAGGGCCCGGCGGTCGTCTGCGAGTCGCAGGACGAGGCCGTCCAGAAGATCCTCCTCAAGGAGGTCAAGGAGGGCGACGTCGTCGTCATCCGTTACGAGGGCCCCAAGGGCGGCCCCGGCATGCAGGAGATGCTCTACCCGACCTCGTACCTGAAGGGCCGCGGCCTGGGCAAGGCGTGCGCCCTGGTCACCGACGGCCGCTTCTCCGGCGGCACCTCGGGCCTCTCCATCGGCCACGCCTCCCCGGAGGCCGCGTCCGGCGGCACGATCGCCCTCGTCGAGGACGGTGACCGCATCCGTATCGACATCCCGAACCGCTCGATCGAGCTCCTCGTCGACGACGCCACCCTCGCGGCCCGCCGCGAGGCGCTGAACGGCGTGTACGCGCCGAAGAACCGAGAGCGCAAGGTCTCCGCGGCCCTACGGGCGTACGCGGCGATGGCGACGAGCGCCGACAAGGGCGCGGTCCGGGACGTGACGAAGCTGGGCTGAGCCCGGCGCGGCCGGCGAGATCTGCACGGCCTGGGCGAGAGGGGGGTACGGGCACCAGCCCCGTACCCCCCTCTCGCCTACCAGGCCTCGGGCTCGCGCGCGTCGACCGCGAAGACGGAGCCGTCGGGCGCGGTCCCGAAGATCCGGTCCCCGGCGACCAGCGGCTCGGGCACGTGGGGCGCGTAGGCGAGCCGGCCGTTCCGCAGCTTCGGCCGGGTCTGGCCGATCAGCGCGCCGCGCGCGGTGTCCACGGCGATGAGCCGTCCGTCCTGGACGGAGAAGTAGAGCCGGTCCCCGGGGCCGACGACCGGCGGGGAGGTGTTGCCGGCGCCGGTCTCGAACTCCCAGAGGACCCGGCCCCCGGGCGGAGTGGTGTCCAGGGCGGTGAGGTGCCCGGACGTGTCGAGGACGTACAGGACCGGGCCGCGCGCGGCGATGCCCTGGACGTCGATCCGGTACGGGAGGGGCAGCCGGCGCACGGAGTCGGCGCCGCCGCCCGGCGGGACGATCACCAGCTCGTCGAGCGGCTCCTCCCCGTAGAGCTCGCCGAGGACGAGCGCCCCGTCGCCGGTGTGCGCCAGCGGGGCGAGATCGCCCTCCGGGGAGAGCTCCCGGACGACTTCGCCGGTCGTCGGCCGGACGAAGGCGATCCGCGTGCGGGACCCGTCGGCCAGGACGTCGGAGAGGGTGATCAGCCCGGAGACCGGGTCGTAGGGCCCGAGGTGCGGCGCGGTGAAGCCGGGGATCCCGTGCCGCCAGAGCTCGTCGCCGCTGGAGCTGTCGACCGCCCGCAGGCCGCCGCGCCCGTCGTTCAGGACGACGGCGTCACCGGCCACGAGGTACGACTCCGGTGCCTCGCCGTTCTTCCTCTCCGCCACGCTCCAGGCGAGGGAGCCGCCCCGGGCCGCGTACGCCCTGAGCGGGCCCGTCGGTTCGGCGACGCCGACGAGGCCCGCGCCGAGGAGGACGGGGGCGGCCGGGATCTCCGCCTCGACGGGGACGGTCCGCGACCAGAGGAGCCGGCCGGTGACCGGGTCGAGCCGGGCGAGGCCGACGCCGCGGGCGGCGCAGTACAGCCCTCCGTCGCCGTGGGTGCAGGCCGGGGCGGTGGCGGGGCTGCTCTTCTGCAAGGGGGTCCGCCAGCCGGCGAAGGCCGTGGCGACCTTGTCCGGGCGCGCGGGTGTCTCGGGTCCGCCGTCCGCCGGGGTGCTCAGCGCCGCGTACAGCCCGGCGCCGGTGAGCGCGAGCACGGCGACGAGCGCGAGGGTCAGACGCGGCCGCACGCGCGCGCGGGGGCGCGTCGCGCGCCGTCGGCCGGGGACGGTGGGGGCGTTGGCGGCGCCGGGGGCGGTGGCCGCCGCCTCTCTGACCCGGGTGTCCACGTCCCAGGAGGGCGCGCCGCCGGGCGCGCCGCCGTCCTCCGTGCCGGGCCCGGGCACCGGCAGGGTGGGCCGCCGCCGCTGCGTCGGTATGAAGGCCTCCGCCTCGTACGAGGGAGGCAGCAGCCCCGACATGATCTCGGCGGGCGTCGGGCGGCCGGCCGGGTCCTTGGCGAGGCAGCGCGCGACGAGCGGCGCCAGCTCCTCCGGTACGCCGGTGAGGTCGGGCTCGTCGTGGACGACCTGGTAGGCCACGATGTAGGGGCTGTCGGAGTCGAACGGGCCGTGCCCGGTCGCCGCGTGCACGAGGACCGAGCCCAGCGCGAAGACGTCCGCCGCCGGGCCGACCTCCTTCGGCCGCTGGAACTGCTCGGGCGCCATGAACGGCGGCGAACCGATGAGCTTGCCGGTCTCCGTGTGCAGGTCGCTGTCGACCGGCCGGGAGATGCCGAAGTCGATGACCTTCGGCCCGGTGTCCGTCAGCAGGACGTTGCTGGGCTTGAGGTCCCGGTGGACGACCCCGGCACGGTGGATGTCCCGCAGTGCCTCCGCGAGCCCGGCGGTGAGCCGGCGCAGTTCGGCGGGGGACAGCGGCCCGTTCCGCTTCACCTGGTCGGCGAGGGTCGGCCCGGGCACGTGGAGGGTCGCCATCCAGGGGCGTACGGCATCGGGGTCGGCGTCCACGACGGACGCCGTGAAGGCGCCGCTGACCCTGCGGGCCGCCGCGACCTCCTGGCGGAAGCGCGCCCTGAACTCCGGGTCCTCCGCGTACCGGGCGTGGACGACCTTGACCGCGAGCCGCAGCCCCGAGGCCGAGGCCGCGAGATGGACGACGCCCATGCCGCCGGACCCCAGACAGGCCTGGAGCCGGTACTCGCCCGCGTACTCCGGCTCTTCCGCGTCCCGGTCGGCGCCGGTCCCGCGCAACGGCGGCATGCCCCACCCCCGTGTGATTCCCCGTCACATCGCGCGCGTGCGCGACCCGACGGAGCCTAGTCCATGGGGCCCGTGATGTCGGAGGAGCTTGCTAGCCTGCGCGTCGCAGAGAGTGAAACCAGGCGCAGGGCTTTTCGCGCCGCGGGGGAGGACACCGAAGATGACCGTGAAGCGCTACGCCACCGCCCCGGGCTACCGGGTGAACGTCCGCTCGGGCCCGAGCACGCAGTACCCGATCGTCCGCACCCTCGCCTCCGGCGCCACGGTGCCGGTCCACTGCCAGAAGCCGGGCGAATGGGTCAGCGGCCCGTACGGCACCACCAACGTCTGGGACAACATAGCCACCGCCGAGTACGTCTCCGACGCGTACGTGCACACGGGCAGCGACAGCTACGTCGCACCGCGCTGCGTCTGAGGGTTTCCGCCGCCGCTCCGGGATAATCGACCTCGTGAGCGACGAAGAGCAGACCCCCAGCCAGACCCCGGCGAAGCCCGGCGGCCCGCAGCCCGAGGAGATCCGTTTCTTCGGCACGACCTGGGTCGACCACAGCGGCAACTACGCCCTCCGCCGCGTCGGCGTGGCCGCCGGCTCGCTCGCCGCCGCCGTCGCGGCCTGCTTCGTCCTGCGCTTCGCCTACCAGGGCCTTCAGATCGCGGAGATCGGCTCCTTCGTGAACCTGCTGGTCGTCGTGATGTTCGCGGTCTGCAGCGCCATCGCCTTCGCCAAGACCTGGGAGGGCTTCGGCCGCCGCCCCGCCGACCCGGCCCGCGAGGACTCCCTCCGCAGCCTCAAGGCGATCGGCTTCATCGGCTCGCTCTTCGCCTACTTCTTCCGCTGCTTCACCGAGGCCCCCGGCGAGAAGCTCCGCCGCGCCGAGTACGAGACCGCCCTCGCCCAGTACGAGAAGCGCCGCGGCGCCCGCACCGGCAACCCGGCCGCCCGCAAGAAGCCCAAGCGCAAGTAGGCACGACCGTCCGCCCGACTGCTTGACGGCCGACACCCCCAGGTCCAGAATTCATCACATGATGAATTCCCCCACGGGGACGGCCCCGGCCGCCATCACCGCCCAGGCCCTCACCGCCGTCCGCGGCGACCGCACGGTCCTGCGCGGCCTCGACTTCACCGTCCCCGCCGGCCGCATCACCGGCCTCCTCGGCCCCTCCGGCTGCGGCAAGACCACCCTCATGCGCGCGATCGTCGGCACCCAGGCCAAGGTCGGCGGCACCCTCCAGGTCCTCGGCCGCCCCGCCGGCGACCCCGCCCTCCGCTCCCGCATCGGCTACGTCACCCAGGCCCCCTCCGTCTACGACGACCTCACCGTCCGACAGAACCTCGACTACTTCGCCGCCGTCCTCCTCCCCGGCCGCGCCCGCCGCCACGACCGCCGAGCCGCCGTCGACCGCGCCATCGCCGACGTCGACCTCACCTCGCACGCCGACTCCCTCGCCGGCCGCCTCTCCGGAGGCCAGCGCAGCCGCGTCTCCCTCGCCGTCGCCCTCCTCGGCACCCCCGACCTCCTCGTCCTCGACGAACCCACCGTCGGCCTCGACCCCGTCCTCCGCCGCGACCTCTGGGACCTCTTCCACCACATCGCCGCCGACCGCGGCACCACGCTCCTCGTCTCCTCCCACGTCATGGACGAGGCCGAGCGCTGCCACCGGCTCCTCCTCATGCGCGAGGGCGAGATCCTCGCCGAGGACACCCCGGACGCCCTCCGCCGACGCAACGACACCGCCACCGTCGAAGAGGCCTTCCTCCACCTCGTCGACGCGGCCGCCGCCCGCGCGGCCCAGGCCGCCCAGGCCCCCACGTCCGCCCCCGCGCACCAGGAGCCCCGCTCATGAACGGCGCCCGCACCCTCGCCACCGCCGCCCGCGTCCTGCGCCAGCTGCGCCACGACCCCCGCTCGATCGCGCTGATGCTCCTCGTCCCCTGCGTGATGCTCTTCCTGCTCCGCTACGTCTTCGACGGAAGCCCCGGCACCTTCGACAACATCGGCGCCTCCCTGCTCGGCATCTTCCCGCTCATCACGATGTTCCTGGTGACCTCCATCGCCACCCTCAGGGAACGCACCTCCGGCACCCTCGAACGCCTCCTCGCCATGCCCCTCGGCAAGGGCGACCTCATCGCCGGCTACGCCCTCGCCTTCGGCCTCGTCGCCGTCGTCCAGTCCGTCCTGGCCACCGGCCTCGCCGTCTGGTTCCTCGGCCTCGACGTCGTCGGCTCCCCCTGGCTGCTCCTCCTGGTCGCCCTCCTCGACGCCCTCCTCGGCACCGCCCTCGGCCTCTTCGTCTCCGCCTTCGCCGCCTCGGAGTTCCAGGCCGTCCAGTTCATGCCGGCCGTGATCTTCCCCCAGCTCCTCCTCTGCGGCCTCTTCACCCCGCGCGACAAGATGGCCCCCGCCCTCGAAGCGATCTCGAACGTCCTGCCCATGTCGTACGCCGTCGACGGCATGAACGAGGTCCTCCACAACCCCGACATCACCGCCGCCTTCGTCCGCGACGCCCTGATCGTCGCCGGATGCGCCGTCCTCGTCCTCGGCCTCGGCGCGGCCACCCTCCGCCGCCGCACCGCGTGACCGCCCCTCGGACACCCACGCACGCCCGGCACCCCCGATGCGAGGATGACCGGACATACCCCCCTCCGGCGAGGTGAAAGACCATGACCCAGACCGTCGCAGTCCTCGGCACGGGCAAGATCGGCGAAGCGCTCCTCAGCGGCATGATCCGCGCCGGCTGGCGCCCCGGAAACCTCCTCGTCACCGCGCGCCGCAGCGAGCGCGCCGAGGAGCTCCACGCCCGCTACGGCGTCGAGGCCGTCACCAACGCCGAGGCCGCCAAGCGCGCCGACACCCTCATCCTGGCCGTCAAGCCCCAGGACATGGGCCGCCTCCTCGACGAGCTCGCCCCCCACGTCGCCGCCGACCGCCTCGTCATCAGCGCCGCCGCCGGCATCACCACGTCCTTCATCGAGGAACGCCTCACCACCGGCACCCCCGTCGTCCGGGTCATGCCCAACACCCCCGTCCTCGTGGACGAAGGCATGTCCGTCATCTCCGGCGGCAGCCACGCCACCCCCGCCCACCTCGCCCACACCGAGGAGATCTTCGGCGGTGTCGGCAAGACCCTCCGCGTCCCCGAGACCCAGCAGGACGCGGCCACCGCCCTCTCCGGCTCGGGCCCGGCCTACTTCTACTTCCTCGTCGAGGCCATGACCGACGCCGGCATCCTCCTCGGCCTGCCCCGCGCCCAGGCCCACGACCTCATCGTCCAGGCCGCCATCGGCGCCGCCGTGATGCTCCGCGACAGCGGCGAGCACCCCGTCAAGCTCCGCGAGGCCGTCACCTCCCCGGCCGGCACCACCATCAGCGCCATCCGCGAACTGGAGAACCACGGCGTACGGGCCGCCCTCATCGCCGCCCTGGAAGCGGCCCGCGACCGCAGCCGCGAACTCGCCTCAGGCAACAGCTGACACCACGTCCTCCGTGGCCACGACCCGGGCGAACCCTCCGCCGTGCAGCGACACCGCCGTCGCCCGGGTCAGCTCCTCCGCCGTCTGCGACCAGCCGAACGGCCCCTGAAGATCGAACGTGTGCATCGCGTCCAGCACGAACACGACGTCGTACCCGAGGTTCCCGCCCATCCGGGCCGTCGTCTCGTTGCACATGTTCGTCTGGATCCCGACGATCACGATCTGCCGGATCCCCCCGCCCTTCAGCCAGGCGTCGAGATCCGGCTCCCCGTAGAACGCCGAGTTCACGCTCTTCGTGACCAGCAGCTCGGGCCCGGTCCCCTTCCCCCGCCGCTCCTCGACGAGGTCCTTGAAGGCGTTGCCCTCGGTCCCCGCCCCCAGCGGGGAACCCGGCTGCACCGAGTCGTGCCGTACGAACACCACCGGCCGGCCCGTCTCCTGCCAGGCGTCGATCAGCGTCGCGATGTTCCCCTCGGCCTCCGGATTGTTCCGCCGCCCCCAGAACTCCGACCTGTCGAAGCCCTTCTGCACGTCGACGACCACCAGCGCTGCGTTCTCGTAGATCTCCATGCCCACGATCCTGTCGCCGTCGTGCCGACATCCCCAGAGGATGAAAAGCCAGCGATCGATGTTTTACTGCCAAACGTGCCGCAGTCACCCTCCACACCCCACCCCCAGCGCGTCGCCCTCCTCGCCTTCCCCGGCATCCGCGCCTTCGACGTCTCCGTCGTCACCGAGGTCTGGGGCACCGACCGCACCGACCGAGGAGCCCCGCCCTTCACGCTCCACCGGGCGGCCGCGGACCCGCACACCCCCATCCCCCTCACCGGCGGCCTCAGCCTCACCCCCGACCGCCCCCTGACCTGGCTCGACGAGCTCACCCCGGCGGACCTCGTCCTCGTCCCCGGCATCGAGGACCCCGACACCGAGCTCCCCACTCCCGTCCTCGACGCACTCTGCCGCGCCCACACCGCCGGCATCCCCGTCGCCTCGCTCTGCGCCGGAGCCTTCGTCCTCGCCCGCGCCGGACTCCTCGACGGCCGCCGGGCCGTCACCCACTGGCACCTGGCCCCGGCCCTCGCGGCCCGCCACCCCGGGATCCGCGTCGAACCCGACGCCCTCTTCGTCGAGGACTCCGGCATCTGGACCTCCGCCGGCACCGCCGCCGGCATCGACCTCTGCCTCCACCTCGTCCGTACGGCCCACGGCGCCGAGGCCGCCGCCACCATCGCCCGCTCGATGGTCACCGCCCCCTTCCGCACGGGGACCCAGGCCCAGTTCATCGAGCACCCCACCCCGAGGGCCGACCGCGACGCCGACGCCCTCGCGGCGGTACGCGCCCACGCCCTGGCCCACCTGTCCGCACCGCACACGGTCGCCAGCCTGGCCGCCCTGGCCGGCATGTCCCCCCGCTCCTTCGCCCGCCACTTCCAGGCCACCACCGGAACCACACCCCTGCACTGGCTCATCGCCCAGCGCGTCGCCGCGGCTCAGAAGCTCCTCGAACGCACCGACCACCCCCTCCCCGAGGTGGCCCGCCGCGCGGGCTTCGGCAGCGAGGTCACCATGCGCCAGCACTTCGCGACCCACCTCGCCACCAGCCCACGCGACTACCGCAACGCCTTCCGTCACCCGGGAGCGCACGCGTAGTCATACGGAGAGGGGACACCCGAGGCCCGGGGTTGACACGGGATGGCCCGGTGCGTACTGTTCTCCGAGTTGTCCGACGTGAGCACCGACCCCGGTCGGCCCCGGACAGCCATTCCGCAAGACCTACTGAAGCTGATGGCGCTTTGTCGTGCCATCCGGTTTTCCGTGCGTTTTTGCGAAATGAGGAATCCGCGTTCGAAAGACTGAACGCAGCCGCCCGATTAGCGTCGGAGGCAGGAATTCGCTAAAGTCTCACTCGTCGGAACGGCCCAACAGCCGGAAAGACAAGCCCCGCTGACTGGGGGTCAGGCACTGAAAAGGTCTGATAGAGTCGGAACCGCTGAAAGGCCCG
>NZ_JBHJVF010000014.1:0-172095 GCF_042264145.1 Streptomyces sp. NPDC056144
CGCCCGGTTACATTCCGAACCCGGAAGCTAAGCCTTTCAGCGCCGATGGTACTGCAGGGGGGACCCTGTGGGAGAGTAGGACGCCGCCGAACAATCATTGTGGGAAAGCCCCGCACCTTCTGGTGCGGGGCTTTTCTGCGTTTATCCCCTGGTTGATACCAGGCCTGTTTCGTAGGCCAGGATCACTGCTTGGACGCGGTCCCTCGACTCGGTTTTCGCGAGGATGCGGCTCACGTGGGTCTTGACCGTGGATTCGGCCAGGTGCAGGCGTACCGCGATTTCCTTGTTCGTCCAGCCCATGCCCACGACCCTGAGGATTTCCTGTTCTCGGTCGGTGAGCGCCGCCAGGCGGGGGTCTCGTGCGGGGGGAGTGGCCGGCTGCTGGGTGGTGGCGGCCGGGAGGTGGTGGAGATAGGCGTCCAGGAGGCGGCGGGTCAGGCTGGGGGCCACGACGGCGTCGCCGACGGTCACCGCTCTGATGCCGGCGAGGAGTTCCTCCGGCTGCGCGTCCTTCACCAGGAAGCCGCTGGCGCCGGCGCGGAGGCCCTCGTACGCGTACTCGTCGAGGTCGAAGGTGGTGACGATCAGGACGCGGGTGCGGGCGCCGGTGGCGACGATGCGGCGGGTGGCCTCGATGCCGTCGAGGCCGGGCATGCGGATGTCCATCAGGACGATGTCGGGGTGGTGCCGGTCGACCAGGCGGACCGCCTCGGCGCCGTTGGCGGCCTCTCCGACCACCGTCATGTCGTCCTGGCTCTCCAGGAGCATGCGGAAGCCGAAGCGCTGCATCGGCTGGTCGTCGGCGATCAGTACGGTCGTCACGTGGGGGTGTCCTTCAGGGGGAGTCGGAGGCGTACCTGCCAGCCTCCGTCGGGGAGCGGGCCGCTGTCGAGGGTGCCGTCGTAGAGGGCTGCCCGGTCGCGCATGCCCGTGATGCCTCGGCCTGGGGTGTGCGGCGGGGACGGTGGCGGTGCTGTGCCGGGGGTGTTCGTGATGGCTGCCGTCAGTTCCTTTGGGGCGTAGGTGAGATGGACGGTTGCGTCGGTGGTGGGGCCCGCGTGCTTGAGGGTGTTCGTCAGGGCTTCCTGGACTACTCGGTAGACCGTCAGGTGGGCGCCCGCGGAGAGGTGGGCGGGTGGGGTGCCGGTGGTCCGGAGGGTGACGGGGAGGCCTGCTTCCCGTACGCCGGCGAGGAGGGGGTCGAGGTCGTCCAGGGTGGGCTGGGGGGTGCGGGCCGCTTCCTCCTCGTCTTCCTTGAGGACGTCCAGGAGGCGGCGGAGGTCGGCGAGGGCCTGGCGGCTCGTCGTGGCGATGGCGTCCAGCGCCTGGGCGGCGCGGTCGGGGTTCTTCTTCGCCGCGTAGCGGCCGCCGTCGGCCAGGCCCGTGATGACGGAGAGGTTGTGGCCGATGATGTCGTGCATCTCCCGGGCTATGCGGGTGCGTTCGGCTGCTGCCGCCAGACGGGTCTCCTGCTCGATGCGGGTCGCCGCGTGGTCCCTGCGGGAGCGGACCACGATGCCGAGGAGGGCGACGAGCGCGTACGCCAGGAGGGTGGGGAGGAGGTGGAGCGACCGGGACGACGCGGTCGTGAGCAGCGGGGCCAGAAGGAGGGGGAGGGACCAGAGCAGGGTGCGCGAGGGGCGGGTCAGGGCGATGTGGAAGAGGGGGATCGCCTGGAGGTAGGCGGCCTGGAGGGAGGCGCCCGAGACCACGCTGACCGTCGCCGCCACGGTCATCACGGTCAGGGCCGCCAGGGGGTGGCGGCGGCGCTCGTACAGGGGGAGGGCCAGGGCCAGGCTCAGTGTGACGATCAGCCAGACCGGGAGGGAGGGGTCCTCCGCGGTGGTCCGCCAGCCGCCGCTCGCGTCCACGAGTGCCGCCAGCGTCCAGCCGCTGGTCAGGGCGGTGTCCCAGACGCGGGGGTGGCGGGTGTCGAACGCGCGGGTGCGGTGGAGCAGGCTTTGGGCGTGCCTGCTCGGGGCGGTCGGTTGCCTGTTCTCCTCCGTGGTCACCTGATCATCTTCCTCATACGTCCCGGTGCTTCAGTAAGAGCGCGGGGATCGCGAGGGCGGCCGCGGCCCAGAGGGCGAGGGCCAGGAGGGCCGCTGCCGGGCTTGCCGTGCCGGGGATCGGAGTGGCCGTGCCGAGGGCGCCGGCGGCCTGGGTGGGGAAGTAGCGGAGGGCGGTGTCCGTGGCCTCGTACGGGAGCATGCGGAGGATCTCCGGGACGATGAGGACCCCGCCGACGAAGGCGCCGATCGCGCCCGGGACCGAGCGGAGGGCCGCGCCGAGGCCGAGGGCGATGAGGCCGAGGAGGGTGACGCCGGCGGCGTTGCCCGCGAGGGCGGCGAGGACGCCGTCGTCGGTGAGGGAGGCCGCCTGGTCGGTGTCGTCGAGGAACACCTGTGCCGTGAGGAAGGTGAGGAGGGCCGTGAGGAGGGAGAGGGTGTAGACGGTGGTCGTGTAGACCGCTGCCTTCGCCCAGAGGACCGGTGTGCGGGTGGGGACCGCGGTGAGGGTCGCGCGGATCATGCCGGTCGCGTACTCGCCCGCGGTGACGAGGATGCCGAGGACGGCGAGGGCGATGGCGCCGAGCTGGGAACCGTAGAGCGTGAGGACGACCGTGTCGACGTCGGCGTCGCCTCCGCCGGAGGTGTAGGTCGCGCCCATGAGGATGCCGACGCCGAGGACGAGGGCGGCCGCGGTGAGGGCGGTGATCCAGGTGGAGCGGACCGTGCGGAGTTTGTGCCACTCGGAGAGCAGGACGCGGGTGGGGGTGATGCGGTAGGTGGTCGTGGTGGTGGCGGTCGTCGTCATGCTGCTGCTCCCTGGTATTCGACTGCTTCCTCGGTGAGGGCCATGAACGCCTGCTCCAGGGAGGCGGCCTGGGGGGTGAGTTCGTGGAGGGGGAGGCCGTGGGCCGCGGCCGTCTCGCCGATCTCGCGGGCGTTCGGGCCGGCGATCAGGAGCGTGTCGGGAGCGTCCTGGGTGATGTCGGCGTGGGGGAGGAGGGTGCGGAGGCGGGTGGGGTCGGGGGTGACGACCTTGACCGTGGCGCCGCCGTGGCTTCGTACGAGCTCCTCGACCGTGGTGTCGGCGAGCAGGCGGCCCTTGCCGATGACGACGAGGTGGTCGGCGGTGAGGGCCATCTCGCTCATGAGGTGGGACGAGACGAGGACCGTACGGCCTTCGGCGGCCAGGTTCGTGAGGAGGGTGCGGATCCAGAGGACGCCTTCGGGGTCGAGGCCGTTGACCGGTTCGTCGAGGACGACGGTGGACGGGTCGCCGAGGAGGGCGGCGGCGATGCCGAGGCGCTGGCCCATGCCGAGGGAGAAGCCTTTGACGCGTTTGTCGGCGACGTGGGTGAGGCCGGTGAGGGCGAGGACCCGGTCGACGCGGGAGCGGGGGATGCCGTGGGTGTGGGCGAGGGCCGTGAGGTGGTTGCGGGCCGAGCGGCCGGGGTGGAGGGAGCGGGCTTCGAGGAGGGCGCCGACGTGGGTGAGGGGGGCGCGGTGGGCGGCGTACGGGCGGCCGTCGATCGTGGCGTGGCCGCGGGTGGGGGTGTCTAGGCCGAGGAGCATGCGGAGGGTCGTGGACTTTCCGGCGCCGTTCGGGCCGAGGAAGCCGGTGACGGTGCCGGGGTGGACGGTGAAGCTGAGGTCCTGGACGACGGTGGTGTTCCCGTACCGCTTGGTGAGGTTCTCTGCTCGGATCATGTCTTCGACGGTAGGGAGGGGGGTGGGGTGGCGGCGTCGGACCGTGGTCGGGTGCGGTGAGTGGGGCGTGGTACCGGGGTACTACGGCGGGCGGTGTGAGGGATAACTGCTTGTCAGGGGAGGTGGGCGGTGGTCAGGATCGCGGGCATGGACTATGTGATTCGTACCCTCCGTGCCGACGAGTGGGAGAAGAACCGGGAGCTTCGGCTGGCCGCTCTTCAGGACCCGGTCGCGCACCTCGCCTTTCTCGACACCTATGAGAAGGCCTCCGCGCAGCCTGACGCGTTCTGGCAGGAGCGGACGGTCGGCGGGTCGGAGGACGGGGACGGCTCGGTGCGGCAGTTCGTCGCCGAGGCGGCGGACGGGCGGTGGGTCGGCTCGGTGTCGGTGCTGGTCGAGCGGGCCGGGGCGGAGACGTTCTTCGGGGACGTTCCCGAGGTGGAGCAGGCGCACGTCGTCGGGGTGTTCGTACGGGACGAGGCGCGGGGCTCCGGGGTGATCGACGCGCTGTTCGCGGCGGCGGTGGACTGGTGCTGGTCGCTGGCCGAGCCGGAGATCGCGCGGGTGCGGCTGATCGTGCACGCCGAGAACGGGCGGGCGCAGGCCGCCTATCGGCGGCTCGGGTTCGGGGAGACGGGTGTGAAGATCCCGCTCGGGGCCGAGGGCGCGTACGAGCTGGAGTTCGAGGTGCCGCGGCCTGCCGGGCAGGCCTAAGGAACCCGCTGTGGCCAGCGGCTTCTGATCTGTTCCTCGGAGCGCAGGAGGGCCAGGGTCGGGAGGCCCTGGTGGTCGCCGGTGGCGAGGAGCTCCGGGAGGTCGGGGAGCGGGGCCACGGCGGCGACGTCGTCGAGGACGATCGTCAGTGGTGGGTCGAGCCGACCGTCGGATGACCGTGCGGCCATGCGGCGGCCGTGCTCGACCACGCTTGCGGCGAGGGCCGTCAGGAGGGGCATCGCGCCGGGGTGGGTTCGGGGGTCTTCGATCGGTTCGCCCACCACGTAGAGGGTGCCCCCTTCGTCGAGGAAAGATGCGAGGGCCAGGGAGTCCGTTCGATTCGGGACGCAGGCCTCGCGGAGGTGGATCGACGAGAGGGCGATGAGGGAACGGGTCGTCAGTTCCTGCGCCCTGCGGCGGGTTTCGGGGTCGCCGGTGAGGGCTGCTTCGAGCCGGCCGGCGAGGCCGGCGGCGGCCTTGGGGTGGCCGCGGAGGATGCGTACGGGTTCGTGGGCTTCGGCGCCCTGGGCCCAGCGGTGCACCTGGCGGAAGGGGCGGCCGTCCACGGCGGCGGCGTGCAGCCAGCCGCGCAGGAGGGTTTCGGCGGTGTCGGTGACCGTCGCGTCCAGGCGGGAGTGCGGGCGGACGGGGGCCAGCAGGGCCCGTGCGCGGGTCTCGGCGGTGTCCGGGTCCTCGCAGCCTTCGGCGGGGGACCAGTGGAGGCGGGCCGGGGTGTCGCAGAGGTGGTCGGGGTCGTACACGAGGACCGGGCCGAGTTTGCCGCGGGCGTCCTTGGTCGCCGACCAGACGGTGGGGTCGGAGGTGACGACGAGGGCCGGGCCCTCGGCTTCGCGGATCCGGCGGATCGCCGAGGGGCGGCGGGTGTTCTGGGGGCCGTAGAGGGGGTTGGAGGTGCCGGCGGGAGGGGCGGGTTCCTCCTCCACCGCCGGGCGGCGGGGGGTGGGAGCGGTCTGCTCTCCTCGTATGGGGGCCGGGGGCTTGCCGGGGGTTTCCTGCGCGGGGGCCGGGGTTCTCTCGGCGGGGGCAGGGTCCTCGGTGGGGGCCGGCTGCTTCTCGTACAGGCCCGCCTTGCGGTGTGCTCGTACGGCTCGCCAGCGGGTGATCGTGCCGAGGGCGAAGACGGCGAGGACGAGGAGGATCATCGCCTCGCCGATGAGGAGGCCCCAGAAGAGGCCGTAGCCGGAGAGCTGGGCCGGCGGGGTGCCGGGCCAGGCGGCCGGGAGGTCGGTGGGGGCGGTCGCGAGGGAGCGGAGGGCGGACGGGCTGCCGGTGAAGGCGACTCCGTCCGGCCAGCTGCCGCGGGCGAGGAGGGCGGCGAGGCCGGTCGCGGTCCAGATGAGGACGGTGACGCAGAGGAGGAGCGCGAAGAGGGTCAGGAGGAGGCCGTCGGAGACGCCCCCCTCCTTGCGTGCGGTGTCGCTCATCTACGCCACCGTCGACTGCGAGGGCGTGTCGTTCATCTGCTGCTCGATGAGGATCGCGCGTTGTTCCGTCTCCCATTCGAGTTCGGGGTCGGTGACGGAGGCCTCGGTCATGGCGCGGTCGGTGTAGACGAGGGGGCGTTCGCGTTCGGTGATGAGGTGTTTGACGACCTGGACGTTGCCGTTGACGTCCCAGACGGCGATGCCGGGGGTGAGGGTCGGGATGATCTCGACGGCCCAGCGGGGAAGGCCGAGGACGCGGCCGGTGTTGCGGGCCTCGTCGGCTTTCTGGGCGTAGATGGTGCGGGTGCTCGCCATCTTGAGGATGGCGGCGGCTTCCTTGGCGGCGGCTCCGTCGACGACGTCGGAGAGGTGGTGGACGACGGCGACGAAGGACAGGCCGAGGCGGCGGCCGAACTTCAGGAGGCGCTGGAACAGCTGCGCCACGAAGGGGCTGTTGATGATGTGCCAGGCCTCCTCGACGAGGAAGATGCGCTTCTTCCGGTCGGGGCGGATCCAGGTGTGTTCGAGCCAGACGCCGACGATCGCCATGAGGATGGGCATGGCGATGGAGTTGCGGTCGATGTGGGAGAGGTCGAAGACGATCAGGGGCGCGTCGAGGTCGATGCCGACGGTGGTGGGGCCGTCGAACATGCCGCGGAGGTCGCCGTCGACGAGGCGGTCGAGGACGAGGGCGACGTCGAGGCCCCAGGCCCGTACATCGTCTATGTCGACGTTCATGGCCTCGGCGGACTCGGCCTCGGGGTGGCGGAGTTGTTCGACGATGTCGGTGAGGATCGGCTGGCGGTGGGTGATGTGGTCGTTGACGTGGGCGTGGGCGACCTTGAGGGCGAAGCCGGCGCGCTCGTCGAGGCCGTGGCCCATCGCCACTTCGATGATGGTGCGGAGCAGGGCCAGCTGGCCGGTGGTGGTGATGGCCGGGTCGAGGGGGTTGAGGCGGATCCCGGAGTCGTTGGCGACCATGGGGTCCAGGCGGATGGGGGTTATCCCCAGCTCCTGGGCGATGAGGTTCCATTCGCCGACGCCGTCCTCGCCCTGGGCGTCGAGGACGACGACCTGGCGGTCGCGGAAGCGGAGCTGGCGGAGCACGTAGGTCTTCTCCAGGGCGGACTTTCCGTTGCCGGATTCGCCGAGGACGAGCCAGTGGGGGGCGGGGAGCTGCTGGCCGTACAGCTGGAAGGGGTCGTAGATGTACCCCTTGCCGCTGTAGACCTCGCGGCCGATGATCACGCCGGAGTCGCCGAGGCCGGGGGCGGCGGTCGGCAGGTAGACGGCCTGGGCCTGTCCGGTGGAGGTGCGGACGGGAAGACGGGTCGTCTCCACCTTGCCGAGGACGAAGGAGGTGAAGGCGTCGGTCAGGACGGACAGCGGATCTCGCATCGGTCGGTGCCCCTTCGGCCTTAGCGGCGGATGCCGGTCGCGAACGGCAGGGTGTTCACAAAGGCCCGGTGGTGCTCGCGGTCGCACCACTCCAGCTTGAGGTACGACTTGCCGGCGGAGGCCCTGATCGTGCGCTTGTCCCGGGCGAGGGCCTCGGGTGAACGCGACGACACCGTGATGTACCCGACGAGGTTGACTCCGGCAGCGCCGCTGGCGAGATCTTCACCCCGCTGGTCGAGTCGGCCGTGGGCGGCGATGTCGCGGGGGTCGACGGTGCGGTTCATCTTGGCGGCGCGGCTGGCGTCGGCCTCGTCGTTGGTCTTCTCGGTGAGCATGCGCTCGATGGCGACCTCGGTGGGTTCCAGGTCCATGGTGACGGCGACGGTGCGGATGACGTCGGGGGTGTGGACGAGGAGGGGGGCGAGGAAGTTCACGCCGACCGGGGTCATGGGCCATTCCTTGACCCAGGCGGTGGCGTGGCACCAGGGGGCGCGGGTGGAGGACTCGCGGGTCTTGGCCTGGAGGTAGGTGGGTTCCATCGCGTCGAGTTCGGCGGGCCAAGCGTTTCGTTTCGTCATGGCCTGGATGTGGTCGATGGGGTGGTCGGGGTCGTACATGGAGTGGACGAGGGAGGCGAGGCGGGACTGGCCGAGGGGCTGGCGGACGCGGATGTCGGCCTCGGCGAGGCGGGCGCAGATGTCGGTGAGTTCGCGGGCCATGACGACGGCGAGGCCGGCGTCGCGGTCGAGCTTGCGGGTGCCGGTGGCGTGACGGGTGGCGTGGGCCATCGCGTTGGCCTCGGCGGCGAGTTCGCGGGTGTAGTGCATGCAGGCGACGAGGTAGGCGCGGTGCTGCTCGCTGGAGGTGGAGACCATCGACTGGAGCTGGTCGTAGGACTCCTTGAGCCAGGCGGGGGCGGTGGTGTCGCCGCGCTGGAGGACGTCCTTGGCGTGGGCGTCGGGGTCGGCGGGGAGGGTGCGGGCGAGCATCTGGAGGCGGGTGACGAAGCCGTCTCCGTTGGCGACGTGCTTGAGGAGGGTGCCGAAGCGGTCGACGAGGGCTTCCTGGTCCTCGCTGTCGCGGAGGCCGACGCCGGGGCCCTCGATCTCGATGGCGGCGGTGACGGTGCGGCGGTCGGCGTGGAGGAGTACGGCGATCTCGTCGGGGCCGAAGGGGGCGGCGAGCCAGCTGACGCGGCCGATGCCGGGGGGCGGGCCGATCTCGACCTCGCGGCCGTCGAGGCGGGTGCCGGCTTCGGTGGCGACGGAGCGGTAGGCGGTGCCGCGCTTGAGCATGCGCTTGTAGCTGCGGTTGATCTCGAACCACTTGTAGAACGTGCGGTGCTTGTACGGGAGGTATACGGCGGCGATCCCGAGCATGGGGAGGCCGGCGAGGAGCGCGATCCGCAGGGGGAGGAGGGGGACGAGGAGTCCGCTCATCATGCCGAGGAACGCGCCGACGATGATCAGGGCGATCTCGCCCGTCTCGCGGTTCTTGCCGACGATCGCGTTGGGCCGGGCGCGGCCGACGAGATACGTGCGGCGGGGCGCGACCGGCTGGGACTGGGTCGTCAACGCCCTCCACCTCCAGAGTTCTTGCGGTTGCTGTGCGGGGTGCCGGCGGTGGGGTTGCTGCTACGGGGTGGGGGCGGGGGTGTGGCTCCGCCTCCTCCGCCGCTGCTCGCGCCGCGGCTGCTGTGGGCGGCGATGCCGCCGGAGAGGGGGTTGGCGGGGCGGGCGGACTGGGTTCCGCCGCCGCTGCCGCCTCCGCTGTCGCGGGTGCTGTGGGTCTTGATGCCCTGGGAGACGAGGGAGGCGGGGGAGGAGATGACGGCGGCGGCGGTGTTCTCGCCGGCGCGGTGGAGGCGGTTGTTGCGGGAGGCGACGATCTCGTCGCCGAAGCCGGGGACGAAGCGGTAGATCATCGCGGAGGCGAAGATGGCGAGCAGGATGATCGCGAGGCCGGAGACGACGGCGGAGAAGGCGTTGGGGCCGGTGCCGGAGGAGAGGGCGCCGGCGAGGCCGAGGACGATCACGATGATGGGTTTGACCAGGATGATCGCGATCATGATGCCGGCCCAGCGGCGGACGTGGCCCCACATGTTCTTGTCGACGAGGCCGGAGTAGACGACGACGCCGAGGAGGGCGCCGACGTAGAGCATGACGGCGCGGAGGAAGAGCTCGAGGAAGAGCACGCCGGCGGCGAGGACGGTCACCAGCGAGACGATGATCAGCATGATGGGGCCGCCGCCCATGCTGTTGCCCTGCTGGAGGGCTTGTTTGAAGCCGCCGAAGAAGGTGTCGGTCTGCTGGCCGGTGCCGGAGGCGATGACCTCGGTGACGGCGTCGGTGGCGTTGACGACGGTGTAGAGGATCAGGGGGGTGAAGGCGGAGGCGAGGACCGTCAGCCAGAGGAAGCCGATGGCTTCGGAGAGGGCGGTGGTGAGGGGGACGCCTCGGATGGCTCGCTTGGCTACGGCGAGGAGCCAGAGGAGGAGGGTGAGGAAGGTGGCGGCGGCGAAGACGACGGCGTAGCGGCCGAGGAAGGCCATGTTGGTGAAGTCGACGTCGGCGGTGGTTTTGACGGCCTGGGAGAGTTCGTCGATGACTTTGATGGCGGCGTCGGCGCAGCCCTTGGCCAGGGAGGAGAGGGGGTCGACGGCGGTGGTGGTGTCGGGCAGGGGTGCCTGACCGCCGGACTCGCTTCTCTCGCAGAGCTGTCGGGCCGTTCCTGTGAGGAGTCCGCACTGCGCCTTCCCCGGGGTCGGGGACGGCGTCGGCGTCGGGGTCGGGGTCGGGGCCGCGTGGGCGTTCGTGGTGAGCAGGAGGGGTACGGCGAGGAAGGCGGCGAGGGCCGCTGTCGTCGCGCGCCTCGCCAGGCTGCGGCTAGCGGGCATAGGTGAACGCTCCGTATCCCTCGACGGCCTCGGCGATCTCGTCGGCGACGGAGGCGCGGCTGTCGCCGTTGACCGGGGTGGGGCCCTCGGTCTGGTTGTAGGACTTCACGCGCCAGTCGCCGTCGACCCAGGTGAGCTTCTGCGTGAGGGTGAACCAGCTGGAGGTGACGGGCTTGGTGGAGCCCGTGCCGGCGAGGCCGCCGAGGCTGGTGCACCAGACCTCGACGGTCGCGGAGTTCTCCGTGTAGTCCCGGATTCTGGCGCCGATGGGGATGGTGCGGGAGACGAAGGTGAGGCCGGCGGGGGCCGCGCCGTGTTCGTCGAGACCCATGCCGGCGAGGAGGCCGGGGGAGTACTGGGCGTCGAGCTGCTTCAGGAGGGTGTCGACGCTCGCGGGGTCGAGGATGGCGCGCACGAGGTCCTCGCGGGGGCCGTCCTGGAACATGTCGGCGGAGCCGAGGGCGACGGCGTAGTTCGTGGCGGCGCTCTGGGCGCCCTGTTCGTTGTGGGGGTGGCCGGTGGGGAGGGGGCCGTTCTTGGTGGTGACGGGGCGGGTGCCGGTGGCGGCGGTGGAGGCGGGTTTGCCGGGGGTGCCGGTGGTGGGGGCCGCGTCCGCGGGGTCGCCTTCGCCGCGGTTGGCGAAGGCGATGGCGGCGATGAGGAGGACCACCACGCCGACGACGGTGATGAGGGAGCGGGAGCTGCGGGTGGGGCGGCGGGCGCCGCCGTAGATGTCGCCGCTGTTGCCCTCGGGCAGGCGGGTGCGGGTCTGGCGGGCGCCGCCGACGCCGCCGTAGCCGTCGTGCTCGTCGCCGAGGCTCATGCCGGGTACGCCCCTCCACTCGTTCGCGGGTACGACAGTGCTGCAACATGACTGGGCATCAGGGAACGCGACATCGGCAGGCCTCGGGTGGTGGATGGGGTCCGACGGGGGGTCAGACGGCCATCCCGTACACGATGGTGAAGAGGGTGCCGAGGGAGCCGATGATGAAGACGCCGGTGAGGCCGGCCACGATCAGGCCCTTGCCCTGTTCGGCGCTGAAGGTGTCGCGGAGTGCGGTCGCGCCGATGCGCTGTTTGGCCGCGCCCCAGATGGCGATGCCGAGGCAGAGCAGGATGGCCACCGCCATCACGACCTCGATCATCACCTTGGCTTCGTTGCCCAGGCTCCCGAAAGGACCCCAGTTCGGGGCGATTCCACCGATGATGGTGGTGATGTCGCCTTTTTCTGCCGCCAGGTACATGTAACTCACCGCCCCTGTTGGGTTGTTGACCGCCCCTGCCGGACGGCATGGGTCATCGTCCTATCTTCGCTGATGAAACCGCTCGTGTGTGACGGCTTGACGGCTCTCTTTACCCGATCACCGCACACGTGACCGGTCTGACCGTCTTGACCTGCGGTGGTGTGGCCGGTTTCTGTGCGAAGAAGCGTATGGTCACTCTGTGTATCACGGGGGGTGACTCCGGGCAACGATCATCGTTGTTGCACTCTTGGGGCGTCTCCCCGGCGGGCTCCTCGCCGCCTAGACTGGCGCTCCGGGACGTACTGCCATGGGCCGAGGGGTGGTTGACGGTGCGTAGGGCTGGGAGGGCGTGGCTCGTCGCCGGTGGGGCCCTCGGGGCCTGTCTGTGTTTCGTCGCCCTGCTCGTCGTCGGTACGTACTCGGCGGCCGCGGGTCTCCTGGGGGGTGCGGGGAGCGCCGCGGGGGGCACGGTGGCGCTGGCCAAGGGTGCGGTTCCCGCCTTGTACCAGGGGCTCGTGCAGCGGTGGGGCAATCTGTGTCCCGCGATCAATCCGGCGTTGCTGGCCGCGCAGCTGTACCAGGAGAGCGGCTGGAACCCGCGGGCGGTGTCGCCGGTGGGCGCGAAGGGGATCGCGCAGTTCATGCCGGGGACGTGGGCGGGGCACGGGGTCGACGGGGACGGGGACGGGGACCGGGACATCTGGGACCCGGCGGACGCGATTCCCTCGGCGGCCTCGTACGACTGCTCGCTGGCGGGGTACGTGAAGGGCGCGCCCGGCGATCCGACGTCGAACATGCTGGCCGCGTACAACGCGGGGGCGTACGCGGTCATCAAGTACGGGGGTGTCCCGCCGTACAAGGAGACGCAGGGGTATGTGCGGATCATCCGGTCGCTGGCGGCGAGTTTCGCGCGTCCGGTGGGGCGGGTGGATCCGTCGCGGCAGGCGGCGGGGGCCATTCACTACGCGCAGGGCAAGCTCGGTACGCCGTATCTCTGGGGCGGTACGGGTACGGCGGAGCAGAATGGCCGGTTCGATTGCTCCGGGCTGACGCAGGCGGCGTACGAGAGTGTCGGGATCCGGCTGCCGCGGGTGGCGAACGACCAGTACAACGCGGGGCCGCATCCGAGCCGGGGCGAGCTGCTGCCGGGGGATCTGGTGTTCTTCTCCGATGACCTGACGAACTCCCGCGCCATCCGGCACGTGGGCATTTACGTCGGCGGCGGCTACATGATCGACGCTCCGCGGACCGGTGCGGTGATCCGTTTCGACCGGATCGACACTCCGGACTACTTCGGTGCGACCCGGGTCACGGCGGAGGGTGCGGCGGCGCTGCCGACCCATCTTCCGCAGCCGTGACGGAAGGAGACGGACCGTCGGACGGCGGGCGACATTGGCCGGAACTCTCCGTCACGTCCTGGCCCTGAGCTGCGGCGAACCGTCACTCTTCGGTAACGTCGTCATGATCCACCGTCGAGAGCGGAACGAGCGCCTCAGGCAGTTCGTTCCCTGACTCGACCGCTCTGACCACGGGGGTGGGACGACAGACACGAGAAGCAAGGGGCCTCAAGCGATGGCTGGACTCGCATCGGACGGTGCCAACCCCGATGTCAGCCTGCTCTACGACATCAACGGGCTGGCGAAGGACGCCCCGGCGTGGTTCGACCGCGTCATGGGGTTCGTCGGCGAGTACGGGATCATGCTCGGGATGGTCCTGGTCGTGCTGTGGTGCTGGTGGAGCGTCCGCCGCGAGGGCACCCTCGGGGACTCCGTCTCGGCCGTCGCCGGGCTCGTCTGGGCCCCGCTGGCCGCCGGCATCGCCCTCCTCGTGAACATCCCCATCCGGGGCTTCGTCGAGCGTCCCCGGCCCTTCAAGGACCACCAGGGCCTTGAAGTCCTCGTCGACGGCAAGACCGACTTCTCGTTCGTCAGCGACCACGCCACCATGGCCATGGCCCTCGGCGTCGGCCTCTTCGTCGCCCACCGCAGGCTCGGCCTCGTCGCCATCGGCCTCGCCCTCGCCGAGGGCTTCGCCCGGGTCTACATGGGCGTCCACTACCCGACCGACGTCATCGGCGGCTTCGCCCTCGGCACGGCGGTCGCGCTGCTCCTCGCGCCCGTCGCGCTGGCGCTGCTCACGCCCGTCGTCTCCGCCGTGTCCCGCTCCGGCCGCGCGGGCCGGCTCGTCCGCTCGCGGAGCGCCGGGGGGCCGCGCCGGCCCGAGACCGTCGGCATTCCCGAGCCGCGGCTCGCCGGGCCGAACGCGGGGGCGGGGCGGAACGACCTCGCCGCCTGACAGGGCCTAGGAGGGGTCGGACGCCGTCGTACGGAGGTGTTCCGTGGCGTCCGTACGGGCTCGCTCGCGTGATCTGCGGGCCGGGCCGATCCAGCCGCAGCTGCAGCGTGCCAGCGCGAACGAGCCGCGCTCCGTCGTCGTGGTCGTGTGGGTGAAGGCCTGCGCGTGCACACCACCACCGTACTGCGCGTGACGGCTCGCCCGGGCCGTCGTTATCCGGAGCGGGTGACCCGGACCCGCGGGGGCCGGGGGCGTGCGGGTCCCGGGCAAGCAGCGGTGAGGCGTGGGGGGTTGGGGAGCGATGGTGGTGCAGCGGTACGGGCGTCCGCGCGGGCACGGGAGCGGGGCGTGGACCGTCACCGCCGTCCTGGTCGGCTCCCTCGTGGGGGCCTCGGCGGTCGCCGGGTGCGCCGCCCCCGAGGACCCGAAGCCGGCCGGTGATCACCTCCCGGCGGTACGGAACGCGGCGGACGCGCTGGCGAAGGCCGGCAGCTCCAAGGCGAGCACCTCGATGGAGATGGCCGCGGGCGGGACCCGGGTCACCATCCGGGGCGAGGGCACCTACGACTTCCGGCGCCGCACCGGCCGGCTCCAGGTGGTGCTGCCCAGGGACGCGGCCGGCGCCGACGAGCACCGGCCGATCACCGAGCTCCTCACGCCGGGCGCGCTCTACATGAAGAACAGGGGTGCCGGGGTCCCCGCCGACAAGTGGGTCCGCGTCGACACCACCACCCTCGACGACGGGAACCTCGTCACGGGCGGCGCCACCGATCCGGCCGCCGCCGCCGAGCTGCTGCGGGGCGCCCGTCAGGTCACGTACGTCGGAGAGGTCGAGCTCGCCGGGGTGAAGGTCGCCCACTACCGGGGCGTCGCGGACATCGCCGAGGCCGCCCGGGTCGCCTCGCCGCAGGTGCGGGGCGCGCTCGCCGCGGCGGCGAAAGGGTTCGCCAAGGACACCGTCCCCTTCGACGCGTACCTCGACGGGGACGGCCGGCTGCGGAAGGTCCGCCACCAGTTCAGCTTCAGCAACCAGGGACGTACGGTCGCGGTCGCGTCGACGACGCTGCTGTACGGATTCGGCGCGGCCGTCGAGGTGACGCTGCCGGACCGGCGGGACATCTACGCGGGGAAGATCAAGGCCTGAGGGTGGTGGTTCGGACCATCGCCAAATGGTCCGGACGTGTCATGCGCCCCGCCGGGCGCCCTCCCTACGCTGGGAGACCTCTGGGGGACCGACACCGGCAGGAATCCGGCAGGAAGAGGTGACCGCACGTGGCTTCGCCCGGTACAGCGACCGTTCCCGCAGACCAGGACCGCGTCCAGGACCGCGTCGCCCTCGCCGAGATCGAACTGTGCGGCGAGCTGATCATCGCGGCCTCCGCCGCGGACGGGGAGCGGCTCAGCGCGGACCGGATCGACGAGGTCCTGCGGGCCGTACGGGAACTCTGAACGGTCTCCGGTACGCGTACGGCCCTCCGCTCGCGGCCGCGTCAGGTGCGCATCATCCGGGCGATGGCCTTCGTGGCCTCCTCGACCTTCGCGTCGATCCCGTCCCCGCCCTTCGTGGCCGCGTCCGCGACGCAGTGCCGCAGGTGCTCCTCCAGGAGCTGGAGGGCGAAGGACTGGAGCGCCTTCGTGGACGCCGAGACCTGCGTGAGTATGTCGATGCAGTAGACGTCCTCGTCGACCATCCGCTGGAGGCCGCGGATCTGGCCCTCGATGCGGCGGAGCCGCTTGAGGTGCTCGTCCTTCTGGTGGTGGTAGCCGTGCACGCCGTGGTCGTGGTCGGCGGGCTCCACGGCCGCGGTGGGCGTGGGCGCGACGGCCTCGGCCGTCTCGGCGAGCGCGGGGGTGGCCTGGGCCGCCTCGGTGGTCGTCATCGCGTCCTCCCGTTGTCCGGATTGGAGGGGGTATACCCCTCGTGGGTATATGGTACCGATCCTCGCCGTTCCGGGCGGGGGCCTCGTGCAGTTCACTGTGCCTGATGGGCGACACTGAGAGGACGCCGGTTAGCCGTGGCCGGATGATGCGCCTAGCATCAGCCTGACCGAAACCCAGCACCCCGAGGACCTCACGTGCGATTTCGTCTGACCCCCAGGGAGACGAGCTTCTACGACATGTTCGCCGCGTCCGCGGACAACATCGTCACGGGCTCCAAGCTCCTGATGGAACTGCTCGGAGCGGAGCCTTCCGCCCGGGCCGAGATCGCGGAGCGGATGCGGGCAGCGGAGCACGCCGGCGACGACGCGACCCACGCGATCTTCCACCAGCTGAACTCCTCGTTCATCACGCCGTTCGACCGCGAGGACATCTACTCCCTCGCCTCGTCCCTCGACGACATCATGGACTTCATGGAAGAGGCCGTCGACCTGGTCGTCCTCTACAACATCGAAGAGCTCCCCAAGGGTGTCGAGCAGCAGATCGAGGTCCTGGCCCGCGCGGCCGAGCTGACCGCCGAGGCCATGCCGAACCTGCGCACGATGGACAACCTCACCGAGTACTGGATCGAGGTCAACCGTCTGGAGAACCAGGCCGACCAGATCCACCGCAAGCTGCTCGCCCAGCTCTTCAACGGCAAGTACGACGCCATCGAGGTGCTGAAGCTCAAGCAGGTCGTGGACGTCCTCGAGGAGGCGGCCGACGCGTTCGAGCACGTGGCGAACACCGTGGAGACCATCGCGGTCAAGGAGTCCTGAGCTTCGTGGACACCTTCGCTCTGATCGTGACCATCGGTGTCGCGCTCGGCTTCACGTATACGAACGGCTTCCACGACTCCGCCAACGCCATCGCCACCTCGGTGTCGACCCGGGCCCTGACGCCGCGGGCGGCGCTCGCGATGGCGGCGGTCATGAACCTCGCGGGTGCCTTCATGGGCAGCGGGGTCGCCAAGACCGTCAGTGAGGGCCTGATCGAGACGCCGCACGGCGACAAGGGGATGGGCATCCTCTTCGCCGCGCTCGTCGGCGCGATCATCTGGAACCTCGTCACCTGGTACTTCGGACTGCCGTCCTCCTCCTCGCACGCCCTGTTCGGCGGCATGGTGGGCGCGGCGCTCGCGGGTGGCACGGAGGTCATCTGGGGCGGCGTCCTGGACAAGGTCGTCATCCCGATGTTCATCTCGCCGGTGGTCGGCCTCGTCGCCGGTTACCTGGTCATGTGCGTGATCCTGTGGCTCTTCCGCAAGGCCAACCCGCACAAGGCCAAGCGCGGCTTCCGTATCGCCCAGACGGTGTCGGCGGCCGGCATGGCCCTCGGTCACGGTCTCCAGGACGCGCAGAAGACCATGGGCATCGTGGTGATGGCCCTCGTCATCGCCGACGTGCAGCAGGCGGGCGACGACATCCCGGTGTGGGTGAAGATCGCCTGTGCCGTGATGCTCTCGCTCGGTACGTACGCGGGTGGCTGGCGCATCATGCGGACGCTCGGCCGCAAGATCATCGAGCTGGACCCGCCGCAGGGCTTCGCGGCGGAGACCACGGGCGCGTCGATCATGTTCGGTTCCGCGTTCCTCTTCCACGCGCCGATCTCGACGACCCACGTCATCACCTCCGCGATCATGGGCGTCGGCGCGACGAAGCGCGTCAACGCGGTGCGGTGGGGTGTCGCCAAGAACATCATCCTCGGCTGGTTCATCACGATGCCGGCGGCGGCGGTCGTCGCCGCGCTGAGCTACTACGTCGTGGCGCTGCTCTTCGGCTGACCTGTTGGTCGTACGGAAATGGGCCCGGCTCCCCTGTGGGGGAGCCGGGCCCTTCGCCTTGTGGTGGCACCGCCATGCAGCACCACAAGGGGTCTTTATCCGAAGCGGCCGGAGATGTAGTCCTCGGTCGCCTGGACGCTCGGGTTGGAGAAGATGCGCTCGGTGTCGTCCAGCTCGATCAGCTTGCCGGGCTGGCCGACGGCCGCCAGGTTGAAGAAGGCCGTGCGGTCGGAGACTCGGGCGGCCTGCTGCATGTTGTGCGTCACGATGACGATCGTGAAGCGCTCCTTCAGCTCGCCGATGAGGTCCTCGATCGCCAGGGTCGAGATCGGGTCGAGGGCCGAGCAGGGCTCGTCCATGAGCAGGACGTCGGGCTCGACCGCGATGGCGCGGGCGATGCACAGACGCTGCTGCTGGCCGCCGGAGAGGCCGGAGCCGGGCTTGTTGAGGCGGTCCTTGACCTCGTTCCAGAGGTTCGCGCCCTTGAGGGAGCGCTCGACGATGTCGCCGAGCTCGGACTTCTTGTACTTGCCGTTGAGGCGCAGGCCCGCCGCCACGTTGTCGAAGATCGACATGGTGGGGAAGGGGTTGGGGCGCTGGAAGACCATGCCGACCGTGCGGCGCACGGCGACGGGGTCCACGTTGCTCCCGTACAGGTTCTCGTCGTCCAGGAGCACCTTGCCCTCGACGCGGCCGCCGGGGGTGACCTCGTGCATGCGGTTCAGGGTGCGCAGGAAGGTGGACTTGCCGCAGCCGGAGGGGCCGATGAAGGCCGTCACGGAGCGGGGCTCGACGGTCATCGAGATGTCGTCGATCGCCTTGTGGGCGCCGTAGTAGGCGGAGAGGCCGCTGACGTCGATTCGCTTGGCCATGTGAATCACTACTTCCATGTTGCCGCGGTCAGCGGCCGGTCTTGGGGGCCTTCCAGCGGGCGATGCCGCGGGCCACCAGGTTGAGGATCATGACGAAGGCGATCAGGACGAGCGCTGCGGCCCAGGCGCGGGCCACGGCTGCGTCGGTGCCGACCGCGTACTGCTCGTACACGTAGAGCGGCAGGGAGGACTGGGCGCCTTCGAAGGGGTTCGGGTTGATGAGCTTCGTACCGAACACGAGGAGGAGGATGGGGGCCGTCTCGCCGGTGATGCGGGCGACCGCGAGCATGACGCCCGTGGTGATGCCGCCGATCGCGGTGGGGAGGACCACCTTCAGGATCGTGCGCCACTTCGGGATGCCGAGGGCGAGGGAGGCCTCGCGGAGCTCGTTCGGGACGAGCTTGAGCATCTCCTCGGTGGAGCGGACGACGACCGGCATCATCAGGATGGCGAGGGCCATCGCTCCGGCGAACCCGGAGGGACCGAAGTCCAGCATCAGGGTCCAGGTGGAGAGGATGAAGAGGCCGGCGACGATCGACGGGATGCCCGTCATGACGTCGACGAAGAAGGTGACGGCCTGGGCGAGCTTCCCGCCGCCGTACTCGACGAGGTAGACCGCGGTGAGGAGGCCGATCGGCGCGGCGATCACGGTCGCGATGCCGACCTGTTCGATGGTGCCGAGCAGCGCGTGGTAGACGCCGCCGCCGGCCTCGGCGTCGAGGACGCCGTTCATCGAGTGGGTCAGGAAGTAGACGTCGAGGACCTCGATGCCCTTGCTGACCGTCACCCAGGCGAGGGAGAGCAGGGGGACGACGGCGAGGACGAAGCAGACCCAGACGAGGCTGGTCGCGATGCGGTCCCTGGCCTGGCGGCTGCCCTCGACCTTGGTGGTGAGGACGTACGTCGTGAGGACGAAGAGCAGCGCGGCGATCAGGCCCCACTGGACCTTGCTGTGCCAGCCGGCGGCGAGGCCGATGCCGGTGCCGGCGGCGACCGAGCCGGCGGCGACCGCGGCGGGGGTCCAGCGCGGGAGGCGGGCGTGGGAGAGCGATCCGCGGCGCGGGGCCAGCGTGATCGGGCGGTCCTGTATGGCGTGGCTCATGCCGCTGCCCCCGAGTACTCCTTGCGGCGGCCGATGATCCAGCGGGCGGCGCCGTTGACCAGCAGGGTGATGACGAAGAGGACGAGGCCGGAGGCGATCAGGGCGTCACGGCCGTACTCGTTGGCCTCGTTGAACTTGGCGGCGATGTTCTGCGCGAAGGTGCCGCCGCCCGGGTCGAGGAGGTGGCCCGAGATGAGGAAGCTGGGGGAGAGGACCACGGCGACGGCCATGGTCTCGCCGAGGGCGCGGCCGAGGCCGAGCATCGAGGCGGAGATGATGCCGGAGCGGCCGAAGGGCAGCACCGCCATGCGGATGACCTCCCAGCGCGTGGCGCCGAGGGCGAGGGCGGCTTCCTCGTGCATCTTCGGGGCCTGGAGGAAGACCTCGCGGGTCACGTTGGTGATGATCGGGAGGATCATGATCGCCAGCAGGATGCCCACGGTGAAGAGGTTGCGGGCGACGCCGTCGGCGGACTTGTCGAAGATGTACGTCCAGCCCATGTACTGGTCGAGCCACTTGTTGAGGCCGTCCAGGTAGGGGACGAGGAAGATCGCGCCCCAGAGGCCGTAGATGATGCTGGGCACGGCGGCGAGCAGGTCGACCACGTACGCGAGCGGCTTGGCCAGCTTGCGCGGGGCGTAGTGCGAGATGAAGAGCGCGATGCCGATCGCGACGGGCACGGCGATGACCATCGCGATGACCGAGGAGACGACCGTGCCGTAGGCGAGGACCGCGATGCCGAAGACCGGCGGGTCGCCGGCCGGGTTCCACTCGAAGGTCGTGAAGAAGTTGGCGCTGTCCTTCGAGACGGCGAGGACCGTGCGGTAGGTCAGGAAGACCGCGATCGCGGCCATGATCACGAGGAGGGTGATGCCGGAGCCTCGGGACAGGCCGCTGAAGATGCGGTCCCCGGGGCGCGACGCGCTCTTGGCGCGGCGCTTCCTCTGTATGTCTGGTGTGGTGGTAGCCATCTGTTCTTCTCCGGTCTGCGGGTCCCGTACGGGTACGGGGCCCTGGCGGCGGTGCACCGGATGCCGGGGCCGGCCCCCTCGGGTGAGGGAGCCGGAACCGGCCGGGGGTCAGGACAGGGTGGGGACGATCGCCTTGACCTTGGCGGCGATCTCGGCCGGGAGCGGGGCGTAGCCGGCCTCGGAGAGGACCTTCTGGCCCTCCTCGCTCACGGTGTAGTTGAGGAAGGCCTTCAGGGTCGGCAGGGTCTCCGCCTTGTTGCCCTTGTCGCAGGCGATCTCGTAGGTGACGAGGACGATCGGGTACGCGCCCTCGGCCTTGGTCTCGTAGTCCAGGGAGAGGGCGACGTCGCTGCCCGTGCCCTTGACCTTGGCGGCGGCGATGGCCTTGGAGGCGTTCTCCGTGGTCGCGGCGACCGGGGCGGAGGCGCCGGTGGCGACGCTGACGGTGGAGATCTTGTTCGCGGTGGCGTACGAGAGCTCGAAGTAGCCGATGGAGCCCTCGGCGTCCTTGACCGCGGTGGCGACACCGGAGGAGCCGTTGGCGGCCTGGCCGCCCTGGGCGGGCCACGACTTCGACTTCGGGTCGTGCTTCCAGTCGGCCGGGGCGGCCTTCGAGAGGTACTTGCCGAGGTTCTGGGTGGTGCCCGACTCGTCCGAGCGGTGGAAGGCCTGGATGGTGGAGTCGGGGAGCTTGGCGCCCGGGTTCAGCTTGGCGATCGCCGGGTCGTTCCACTTGGTGATCTTGTTGTCGAAGATCTTGGCGATGGTGGAGGCGTCGAGGACGAGGTTGTCCACGCCGTCCAGCTTGTAGCCGATGGCGATGGGGCCGCCGACCATGGGCAGGTTGACGCCCGTGCCGCCCTTGCAGATCTTCTGGGACTCGGCGACCTCTTCGTCCTTCAGGGCGGAGTCGGAGCCCGCGAAGGCGACCTGGCCCTGGTTGAACTTGGTGATGCCGCCGCCGGAGCCGATGGCCTGGTAGTTGATCTCGACGCCGTCGCAGGCCGCCTGGAAGTTCTTGACCCACAGGTCCATGGCGTTCTTCTGCGCGCTGGAGCCGGCGGCGAGCAGCTGGCCCTTGGCGCCCTCGCACGCGATGTTCGACGCGGTGGCGCCGGCGGCGGAGGTGGTGGCGCCGCCCTCCTTCGAGGGGGTCTCCGTGTTGTTGTCCGAGCCACACGCCGAGAGGACGAGCGCACCGGAGACGACGAGGGCACCGATCGCGGAGGCGCGAAGCCCGTTCTTGCGCGAAAGCTTCACTTTCGGGTGTTCCTTCCAGAAGCCGCCTGGGCCTGGGGCGTGTCCCCTGCCCTGTCGTTGTACGGCGGCGTGTGTCGGTTGGAGGTGCATCGCTGTGCTCCGTGCACCGTGTGAGTCCGAAATTAGGCAGAACAGGTGAAGCGGTCGGCGGGGGAGAGTGAACGGAAAGTGAACCGTGCCGGAAGGACGGGGGTGGGCCCGCGGCCCGGGTCCGGAAAAGGGGCGAGCCCGGCCTGTGGCCGGGCTCGGGGGAGGGGAGAGAGGTGCTCTAGGCGTGGGCGGTGGGGACCGCCGCGTCCAGGAGCGTGCGGTCCCTCGGCTGGGTGAGGCGGTGGCGGGCCGTTCCCGGGGGGAGCCAGACGAGGGCGTCGATCTCCTTGGTGGGGACGAAGCCGCCGTCCAGGGCGCGGGCCGACCAGTAGACGACCTCCTTCGGGCGGCCGTCCACCGTGTAGTGGGCCGTCGGGAGGCGTCTGCCCAGTTCGCAGCGGCGGCCCGTCTCCTCCAGGACCTCGCGGAGCGCGCACGCCTCCGCCGACTCGCCGCGCTTCCGCTTGCCCTTCGGGTGCGACCAGTCGTCGTATTTCGGACGGTGGACCAGGGCGATCTCGATGCCCTCGCCCGAGGGGGACGGGCGCCAGAGGACGCAGCCCGCTGCCTGGATCGGGGTGGGGGCGGGAGCGGTCATGAGACGTGTGCCTTCGTTCTGTGCCAGGCCTGGTGGAAGGCGAAGCGGGCCGCTTCCACCTCGTGGCGCTGGTCCGCGTGGAGGACGCCCAGGGCGTACGCCGTCGCCGGGGCGATCCTCGGGGTGCGGGCGGCCGTCGCCGCCGCCGCTGCCGCCTCCGCCGCGTCGCGGTGCCGGTCCAGCGCTCGGGCCGACTCGTACAGGACGGGGTCCGGCTCGCCGCCCGTGTGGAGGAGCTCGGAGGCGTACCGGTGCAGGCGGAGGAGGTGGCGCGTGCGGTGCCAGGGTGCGTCCTGGAGCTCGCCGGTGGCCAGGGCCAGGGCGTCCGCGTTGTACGGGTGCGCCGCGCGGGAGAGGGGGAGGGCGTCGACGGAGTCCAGGAGGCGGCGTTCCGCCACCGCCGCCGGGCCGTCCACCGTCTCCAGGGCCGGGGCGCTGCCGGCCGGACCCAGGGGGACCTCGGAGGCCAGGAGGGCGACCGCGTCCGCCACCGCGTGGAAGCGGGACGAGCCGAGGGCCTGGAGCGCGGCCGAGTGCGCTCGGGTACGGGCCAGGGTCAGCTGGCGTTCCAGGAGGGCGCCCGCCCGGGCGGCGCCGACCGTGAGGCCGTTGGCGCTCACCCCCGTACCTTCTCCGCGGGCCGCCGGGACCTGGCCCCCGCCGTTCGACAGGCGGGACAGGGCGTCCACCAGGCGGACCAGGCGGGAGGTGTAGGCGTGCTCCACCGCCAGGGTGCCCGAGAGCCAGGCGAGCTCGGTGCGCAGCTGGTCCGCCCAGGCCGTGTCGAGCAGCGGCCGGAAGGTGTGGAGGGTGCCGCCGATGCGCCGCGCGGCGCCGCGCAGCGTCCGGGCGGCCTCCTCCGTACCGGCCGAGTCGGCGCCGCTCTCGCCGTGGATCCGCAGGCCGCGGAGGAAGTCCGCGGCCCGGGCGTGGAGATAGGGGGCCACGACCTCCCCCGCCGTGACGTCCCGCAGGGGGTCAAGGTTGTGCACGCCGGCGCCTCCGCGCGTCGATGAGCATCTCCTGCACGTGCCGGAGCGGCCGGCCCTCGGGGTCGGTCGCGTGCCGCGTCCAGTTCCCGTCGGGGCCGAGGTGCCAGGAGGAGGTGGTGTCGGACATCCCGGTCTCCAGGAGCCGGGTCAGGGCGGCCCGGTGCGCCGGGTCCGAGACCCGTACGAGGGCCTCGATCCGGCGGTCCAGGTTGCGGTGCATCATGTCGGCGCTGCCGAACCACACCTCGGGTTCGCCGCCGTTGCCGAAGGCGAAGATCCGGGAGTGTTCGAGGAAGCGGCCGAGGATCGAGCGGACCCGGATGTTCTCCGAGAGGCCGGTGACCCCGGGGCGTACGGCGCAGATGCCGCGGACCCAGATGTCGACGGGGACGCCCGCCCGCGAGGCCTGGTAGCAGGCGTCGATGACGGCCTCGTCGACCATCGAGTTGACCTTGATGCGGACGTAGGCCGGGCGGCCCGCCCGGTGGTGGGCGATCTCCTTGGTGATGCGGGAGACCAGGCCGTCGCGGAGCGACTTCGGGGCCGTGAGCAGGCGGCGGTACGTCTCGCGGCGCGAGTAGCCGGAGAGCCGGTTGAACAGGTCGGAGAGGTCCGCGCCGACCTGCGGGTCGGCCGTGAGCAGGCCGAGGTCCTCGTACAGCCGGGCCGTCTTCGGGTGGTAGTTGCCGGTGCCGACGTGCGAGTAGCGGCGCAGCGTCTCGCCCTCCTGGCGGACGACGAGCGACAGCTTGCAGTGGGTCTTGAGGCCCACCAGGCCGTACACGACGTGGCAGCCGGCCTCCTCCAGCTTCCGCGCCCACTTGATGTTGGCCTGCTCGTCGAAGCGGGCCTTGATCTCGACGAGGACGAGGACCTGCTTGCCGGACTCGGCGGCGTCGATGAGGGCGTCCACTATCGGGGAGTCGCCGGAGGTGCGGTAGAGGGTCTGCTTGATCGCGAGGACGTCGGGGTCCGCCGCCGCCTGCTCCAGGAACGCCTGTACGGAGGTGGAGAAGCTGTCGTACGGGTGGTGGAGGAGGACGTCGCGTTCGCGCAGCGCCGCGAAGATGTCGGGCGCGGACGCCGACTCCACCTCGGCGAGGTCGCGGTGCGTGCCCGCGACGAACTTCGGGTACTTGAGCTCGGGCCGGTCCTGCCCGGCGATCCCGAAGAGGCCGGTGAGGTCGAGGGGGCCGGGCAGCGGGTACACCTCGGCGTCGGAGATCTTCAGCTCGCGGACGAGGAGGTCGAGGACGTACGGGTCGATCGACTCCTCCACCTCCAGGCGCACCGGCGGGCCGAAGCGGCGGCGCATGAGCTCCTTCTCCAGGGCCTGGAGCAGGTTCTCGGTGTCGTCCTCCTCGACCTCCAGGTCCTCGTTCCGCGTCACCCGGAACATGTGGTGCGCCAGCACCTCCATGCCGGGGAACAGCTCCTCCAGGTGTGCCGCGATGACGTCTTCGAGCGGGACGTACCGCTGCGGGGACGCCTCGAGGAAGCGGGAGAGGAGGGGCGGGACCTTGACCCGGGCGAAGTGGCGGTGGCCGCTGACCGGGTTGCGGACGACGACGGCGAGGTTGAGGGAGAGGCCGGAGATGTACGGGAAGGGGTGCGCCGGATCCACCGCGAGGGGCGTGAGGACCGGGAAGATCTGCTGGCGGAAGAGGGTGAAGAGGCGCGCCTGCTCCTTCTCGGTCAGCTCGGGCCAGCGGATGAGGTGGATGCCCTCGTCGGCGAGCGCGGGGGCGACGTCCTGCTGGTAGCAGGCGGCGTGCCGGGCCATGAGCTCGCGCGAACGGGTCCAGATGAGGTCGAGGACCTCGCGGGGCTGGAGGCCGGAGGCGGAGCGGGTGGCGACGCCGGTCGCGATGCGGCGCTTGAGGCCGGCGACGCGGACCATGAAGAACTCGTCGAGGTTCGAGGCGAAGATCGCGAGGAAGTTCGCTCGTTCGAGGAGGGGGGTGTTCGGGTCCTCGGCGAGTTCGAGGACGCGCTCGTTGAACGCGAGCCAGCTGCGTTCGCGGTCGAGGAAGCGGCCCTGAGGGAGCTCGGCGCCGAGCTCGCCGTCGCTGACGAAGGTGTCCGCGTCGGCGTCCATGTCGGCCTCGGTCGCCCGGTCGGCGGCACGGTCGGCCTCGGCGTTCGGGTCGACGTGGGGGCGGCGGGCGGTTATGGAACCGAGGGAGGCGGGGGCGGCGGGCGCGGCGGGGGCCTTCTCGGTGGCCGGCGCCTTCGTCGAGGCCTTCGCTGGGGCCTTCGTCGAAGCCTTCGAGGAGGCCTTCGTCGAGGCCTTGGCGGGCGTCTTGGGCGACGTCTTGGCGGACGGCGTGGCGGAGGACTGGACCGGGACCTCGGCGGGCTGCTGGCTCATGGGCCCATTCTTCCGCGCGAAGGGGCGGTCGGGCGCGTCGGAGCGGCCCGTGGGGTCCGGGAGTCTCCCCTTCGGGAGGACCGCCCTGAGGGGCGTGGGCACGGAGCGCGTCATTGCGTGAGCGTCGCAAGCGCGTCTGAATGGCCGGTAACGACGACATGTCGTACGGGAATCGGGGGCTGATCGGGGGCGGGGCCTTGTGCGGGCCCCGCCCCCGGGTTGGTCTACGCGTGTTCTCCGCGTGTCTTCTAGGGGTGGCGGGTGCGCAGGACGCGGAAGGCGGCGTAGGCGGCGAGGGCGGCGAGGGCGAGGAGGATGCCGGACTCGATGAGCTGGGTGGGCCAGAAATGGGACTCGGGGTGGTAGTCGAGATACTGGGCGGCGATCGGTTCGTCCGGACGGCAGACGCTGCCGGGCATCGTTTCGGGAGAGCAGAACCAGCCCGGCAGTCGTCGCCCGGAGACGCCGATCAGCCCTTGACCCATGATCAGGCCGTCCTCGGGCATCATGAGCATGGAGGCGTTCTCGACGGCAGGGCCGGTGATCGTGACGACGGACAGGAAGTCCCACCGCACGGCACCGAGCACGGCCAGGGCGATTCCGGTGATCAAGCCGGTGACCGCCATGGCCACGACCGTGCGGTGGATCAGCAGGCCGACGAGGGCGCCGACGGCGAGGGCGAACAGGACGTACGCGGTGAGCGCGGTGCCGAGGATCTCGTACGAGCCCCGATCCGCCCAGTGGAGCTGGCTGGTGCCGCCGACCCGGGACCAGCCGAGCGCGTAGACGGCCGTCAGCAGGAGGGCGGTCGTGAGGGCCACGATCCCGGCGGTGAGCAACTTCGAGCGGAGCCAGGTTGCCGGGCTCGTCGACTGGGTGAGGGACAGTTTGTATGTCCCCGACTCGAACTCGCGGGCGATGAGCGGGCCAGCGGCGAAGGCGCCGACGAGCAGGGGCAGGAGGAGCATGCCGAGAGACAGCTCCTCCGCGGCGAACCGGAGCAGTCCGTAGGCGTGGTTGTCGTCGGCCGTCTGCCAGTATCCGCCCTCCACTCGCACGTCCGGATACTGCGCGTCCCATATCCGCAGCCCCCCGATCACCACCAGCGCCGCCGTCACCAGCGCGGCCGCCAGCCACAGCGTCCGGCGGTACTGGCGGACCGTCACCCAGTAGGAGCCCTTCAGGGCGAAAGCGCTGCTCATGCCGGGGCTCCCTCGGGGGTGCGGAGGTGGGCGAGGAGGAGGTCCTCCAGGGAGGGTTCCTGGGTTTCCCAGGGGCCTTCGATGGGGCCCTCGCGGCGCACCAGGGCCGTGAGTTGACGGCCCGTCGTGCGGGCCTCGATCACCCGGTGCGGGGCGAGGTCGGCGACCGGGCCGGTGAGGAGGGTGTGGGCCGCGAGGAGCTCGTCGACGGGGCCGTCGAGGCGGATGCGGCCGCCGTGGAGCAGGAGGAGGTGGTCGCAGGCGCCCTCCAGCTCGGTGAGGATGTGCGAGGACATGACGACGGTGGTGCCGTGTTCGGCGGCGTCGGCCATGAGCAGGCCCATCAGCTGGTGGCGGGCGAGCGGGTCGAGGTCGGCCATCGGCTCGTCCAGGAGCAGGAGTTCGGCCCGCTTGCCGAGGGCGAGTGCGAGGGCGACGCGGGTGCGCTGGCCGCCGGAGAGGTTCCGTACGAGGGCGCGCGGGTCGAGCGCGCCGGCGATCACGCGGTCGGCGGTGGCGTCGTCCCAGGTGGCCGGGTTGAGCTCGCGGCCGAGGCGGAGGGTGTCGGCGACGGTGAGCCGGGGGTGGAGCGGCTTGTCCTGGGCGACGTACGCGATGCGTTCGCGCGGCGGGGCCTCGACGGTGCCCTCGGTGGGCTGGAGGAGCCCGGCCGCGAGGGCGAGGAGCGTGGACTTGCCGGCGCCGTTGGGGCCGACGAGGGCGCAGATCCGGCCGGCGGGGAGGGCGAATCCGCACTCCCTCAGGGCCCAGCCGTGCCGTCGGTAGTGCCTCCCGAGGCCTTCGGCCTCGATGACCGGGTCGGTCATTCGTCCCCCTCGAAGTGTTCCTTCAGTACGGAAGTGAAGAGCGCGGCCACGTCCTCCCGCTCCAGCCCCGCCGCCTTCGCCCGCCGCGCCCAGTCGGCGAGTTCGCCGCGCAGGGGGGAGTCGGCGGGGGCGGTGCCGAGGGTGGCTCGGACGAAGGTGCCGAGGCCGCGGCGGGCCTCGACGAGGCCTTCGCGTTCGAGCTCGCGGTAGGCCTTGAGGACCGTGTTCGGGTTGATGGCCGTGGCTTCGACGACCTCGCGTGCGGTGGGCAGTTTGTCGCCGGGTTCCAGGAGGCCCATCCGGAGGGCCTGCTTCGTCTGCTGGACGATCTGGAGGTAGGTGGCGACGCCGCTGCGCCGGTCGATGCGGTACTCGACCACGATCCCTTCCACCACCCTTTCACTAATCAAGTAGTGAAAGGGTGGTGGAAAGAAGGGGGCGGTGTCAATGGGGGATCATCGACAACCGCCCCCTGGAACCCGCCTGTTCGGTCAGGACTCCGTGCGGTACATCAGGTCCACCTCGTGCGTCGCGAAGCCGAGTCCCTCGTACACCCGGACCGCCGCCGTGTTGTCCGCGTCCACGTACAGCATCGCCGTCGGCAGGCCCTGGGCCGCCAGGTGCCGCAGGCCGATCGCGGTCAGGGCCTTGCCGAGGCCGCCGCCCTGGGCGCGGGGCAGGATGCCGACCACGTACACCTCGCCGAGCTGCTCCTCGGCGTGCGTCTTCGTCCAGTGGTAGCCGACGAGTTCGCCGTCCCTCTCCGCGAGGAAGAAGCCCTTCGGGTCGAACCACGGCTCGGCCATCCGGTCGTCCAGGTCCCGCTGGGTCAGCGAGCCCTGCTCGGGGTGGTGGGCGAAGGCGGTCGCGTTGACGGCGAGCCACGCCGTGTCGTCCTGACCGGGGACGAAGGTGCGGATCGTGACGCCCTCCGGGAGGACCGGCTCCGGGATGTCCAGGGGGGTCAGGGGGCGGCGCAGCTGGCGCAGTTCGCGGAAGAGCGTCAGGCCGAGGACCTGGGCGAGGTGCCGGGCCGCCGCCTTGCCGCCGTGCGCCCAGACCCGCAGCCGCTTGCCGGAGGCCGTGAGCAGGGCCGTGCCGAGGGCACGGCCGTGGCCGCGGCCGCGCTGCGCCGGGTGGACGACGAGCTCGGCGGCCGGGGCCTCGATGGGGTCGGTCTCCTCCAGCTGGGCGTAGGCGTAGAGCTCGGGGCCCACGGTCAGGAGGAAGTGGCGTACGCCCTCCCGGCGGCCGTGCCGCAGGTAGAGGCGGCCCTGCTCGGACACCGCGTGCAGCCCGTCCGCCTCGTCGGCGGCCTCCAGGAGGCCCAGGACGTCCTGGACCTGCTCGGGGGAGAGCTCGTCATACGTGTGGATCTGCCGTCCCGGTTCGAGGACCGGCGCCGCGTCGGAAGTCATGCCACCGAGCCTACGGCCGACAGCTCGTCAGACAGAGGCAACTGTCTTGTAACCAGCCAACCCCTGTTGCGCTACGCGCGTTGACTCTAGGCTCTCGCGGGACGGGGGTAGATCAAGGCCGCGAATCGGGCACGCGCATCACGCGCATCACGCGAATCGAGCGCGCGAGTCGGGCACCGGGCACCGGGCAACGGACGAGTGGGAGAGATGGCAGCTACACCGAGGAAGAACAAGACGGCGCGGCGGATCCTGGCCGCCGGGGCGGGGCTCGCGACGGTCGGGGCGCTCGTCGCCGCGATGCCTTCTGCGGGTGCCGCGGGAGACGAGTTCGTGAGCCAGAGCACGAACGGCAAGGGCTGGGGCCGGATGGTCGACGTCCAGCTGCTCTCCTTCAACGACCTGCACGGCACCCTGGAGCCGCCGAGCGGTTCCTCCGGCCAGGTCACCCGCCTCAAGGAGGACGGGACCACCGAGAAGGTCGACGCCGGCGGCGTCGAGTACCTCGCCACGCACCTGCGTGACGCCCGCGAGGGGAATCGTTACTCCATCACGGCCGGCGCCGGCGACCTCATCGGCGCCTCGCCGATGCTGTCCGGTCTCTTCCACGACGAGCCCACCATCGGCGCGCTCAACGCCCTGGACCTCGACGTCACGTCGGTCGGCAACCACGAGTTCGACGAGGGCGCGCGCGAGCTGGCCCGCATGCAGAACGGCGGCTGTCACCCGACCGCCGGCTGTTACGTCGACGGCAAGCCCTTCGGCGGCGCCGACTTCCCGTACCTCGCGGCCAACGTGACGGACGAGAAGACCGGCAAGCCGCTGCTCGACCCGACCTTCATCTGGGAGAAGGACGGCGTCCGGATCGGCTTCATCGGCGTGACCCTGGAGGGCACCCCGAACGTCGTCACCGCCGAGGGCGTCAAGGGCCTCAAGTTCGGTGACGAGGTCGAGACGATCAACAAGTACACGAAGATCCTGGAGCGCAAGGGCGTCAAGTCCATCGTCGCCCTGATCCACGAGGGCGGCATGCCCGCCTCGTCCTCCGTGAACTACAACTGCGACGGGGACGGCGACGGTTCCGGCGAGGGCGTCTCCGGCGCGATCGTCGACATCGCGAAGAACGTCTCGCCGCAGGTCGACGCGATGGTCACGGGCCACACCCACCAGGCGTACGTCTGCTCGATCCCGGACCCGAACGGCAAGCCCCGTCTGGTCACCTCGGCGTCCTCCTTCGGCAAGGTCTACACCGACACGACGCTGACCTACGACCGCGCCACCAAGGACATCGTGCGCACGGCCGTCGGCTCCGCCAACCACGTCGTCACCCGTGACGTCCCGAAGGCCGCCGACCTCACCCAGCTGATCAAGGACTGGAACACGCTGGCGGCCCCGATCGCCAACCGCCCGCAGGGCTTCATCGCCGCCGACATCAACGGCCGTGGCTCCACGGCGTACGAGAAGCCGCTCGGCGACGTCATCGCCGACGCGCAGCTGGAGGGCCTCGCCCCGGCCGACAAGGGCGGCGCGCAGCTCGCCCTCATGAACCCGGGCGGCATCCGCGCCGACCTGGTCTACAAGCAGTCCGGCTCCGAGGGCGACGGCGTCGTCACGTACGGCGAGTCCTTCACCGTGCAGCCCTTCACCAACATGATGAACGTCGTCGACCTCACCGGCGCCAACCTCATCACCGCGCTGAAGCAGCAGGTCAGCGGCTCGAACCTGAACTCCGTCAAGATCCTCCAGATCTCGAAGGGGCTCACCTACACGCTCGACATGACGAAGACCGGCGCCGACCGCGTCGTCGACGGCACGATCAAGCTGAACGGTGAGGCGATCGACCCGTCGAAGACCTACCGCGTCGCGATGAACGAGTTCCTCGCGGGCGGCGGCGACGGCTTCGGCGCCCTCGCCACCGGCACGAACAAGCTGGTCGGCGCCTCCGACCTGGACCTGTTCAACGCCTACCTCGCCGCCAACACCTCGGCGGCCAACCCGCTGCCGGCCCCGGCCGCGAACCGCATCACGGTCGTCAAGTAGTTCCCTGTAGCGCCCTGAGGGGCGGGCGGATCGTTTCGGCGATCCGGCCGCCCCTTTTTCGTTTCTTTCGAAGGTTGCGTTTCTTTCGTTTTGCGTCCATGGTGGGAGGGAGCCACACAAGGAGACGACATGAACAGCACCGCAGAGGACAGGACGCTCCTTCCGGAACATCGCGCGGAGATCGCGGACCTGCGCGATTGGCTCGACCTGACGCCGAGCGCGGCCGAGCGTGCGCTGCTGCGCGGGCCTGATGGCAGCGTGAAGGCACTGCCCCCGGAGGTGTACGAGGCACTGCTTGCCGTCGTCCACGCGCTGTCCGAGGGCAAGGCCGTCACGGTCGCTCCCCAAGCCACCACGCTCACCACCCAGGAAGCGGCGAACATGCTCGGCGTGAGTCGACCCACCCTGGTCAAGCTCCTGGACCAGGGCGACATCCCCTTCTCACGCCCAGCCCGTCATCGGCGGGTGCTGCTGACAGACGTCCTCGCCTACCGCGAGAAACGTCGCACACGGCGGCGTGGGGGTCTGGACGAACTGGTCGAACTGACCGAAGAAGCCGGACTCTACGGCGACTGATTCTCTGGGAGCGAAGTGCAGCGCGTTGTTCTGGATACCTGTGTCCTGTACCCGAACTACCTCAGGGACACCCTGCTGAGGCTGACCGAGGCTGAGCTCTACGAGCCTCTCTGGTCGGCCGACATCCTCGAGGAGCTTCGGCGGAACATCGCCGAGAGGATCGGGGAGGGCAAGGCCAAGAGGCTGGTCGAGAGCCTGGAGCGGACCTTTCCCGACAGTTCGGTGACGGAGTACGCGTCCCTGATCCCTGTCATGGGCAACGAACCCAAGGACCGGCATGTCCTGGCGGCCGCTGTACGGGGGCAGGCGCAGGCCGTTGTGACGGTGAACCTCCGCGATTTCCCGCAGGCGGCGGCGGACCCGTACGACATCGAGATCCTGCACCCCGACGACTTCCTGCTCGACATCCTGGATCTCGCACCTGTCATGGTTCTCGCGGTGCTCCGGCGCCAGGTCGCGAGCTACCAGCGCGACCCCCGCGACCTGCACGGTCTCCTCGACCGGCTGTCCGCGGGCGGTGCGCCGCAGTTCGCGGAGGAAGTGCGGCGCAGGGCCTGAGGGCTGGGGCGCTCCGGCCCTCAGCGCGGGGCCTTCTCCCCGTGTACGGAGGTGTACTCGGCCGCCAGCCACGGGCCCAGGTCCTCGATCAGGTCGGTGAGGACCGCCGGGTCCGGGGCCGTGCGGGACCTGCCCGCCGTGACCGCGTGCCGCATCTGCTCCGCCCGGGCCGGGTAGTAGCCGCCGAAGAGTTCCGCCGAGCGGTCCAGGTCGCTCGTCCAGCCGGTCCAGCGGGGCATGACGAGCGTGAAGCCCGTGCGGACCAGGCGGCGGCCGACGTGGCGGGCGAGGAGGGGGTCCGCGCCTTCGGTCGCCCTGGCCCGCCAGCCGGGCAGGACGCGGGCCAGGTCGCCGTTGGTCTCGCGGGCGAGGAGTGAGGTCGGGCGGTACGGGGGGAGGTCGGCCGCCAGGTCGGGGCCGAGGAGCGGGGTGCAGAGGCAGGCCACGAAGAAGCCCAGGTCGTGGCGTTCGAGGTCGCTGAGGAGGGTGCGCGTGCCGCTCAGGAGGATGCCGGCGCCGTCGATCTGCGGGAGGTCGCGGTCGAGGGCGGCCTCCAGGGCGCGGGCGTCGGACCGGTCCGCGTCCGTGGGGTCCTCGTGCAGGGCCAGCTGGACGTCCAGGTCGGAGACGCCGGCGGTCGCCGTGCCCCGGGGGATGCTGCCGTACACGTACGCGCTGTGCAGCCGGTCCGGGGTGAAGACCGAGGCGATGCGCGTCCGTGCCGCCTCGACGACGGGCAGGAACTCCGCCGGCACGCGGTCCAGGGAGCCCTCCCGGGCGATCGTTCCGTCGGGGTTCAGGCCGTGGTCGTTCACGAGGGCTCCAGTTCGGGCGGGGGCGTCGGCGCGCCCGGCAGGGTGAGGGTGGCCACCGTGCCGCCGCCCTCCGCCGGGGACAGGGAGACCGTGCCGCCCGCCTGCTGGATCGTCCGCGCCACGATCGACAGGCCGAGGCCCGAGCCCGGCAGGCTGCGGGCCGACGGGGAGCGCCAGAAGCGGTCGAAGACGTGCGGGAGCTCCTCGACGGGGATGCCGGGGCCGTGGTCCCGTACGGTCAGTTCGCCCCTCATCAGGGTGACCTCGACCGTGCCCCGGGGCGGCGAGAACTTCACCGCGTTGTCGAGGACGTTGACGAGGGCCCGTTCGAGGGCGGGTGCGTCCCCGCGCACGTACCAGGGGGCGAGGTCCGTGACGAAGGTGAGCTCCGGGCCGCGCAGCTTCGCCCGGTCGAGGGCCGTGCGCAGGATGCCGTGCAGGGGGACGACTTCGAGGATGCCGGGCCTCGCCGTGTCCGGGCGGGCCAGCTCCTGGAGGTCGCCGATCAGCGAGGCCAGCTCCGTCATCTGCGCCTTCACCGAGGCCATCAGGGCACGCCGGTCGTCCGCCGGGATCGTCCGGCCGGTCTCCTCGATGCGCGCGAGCAGCTCGATGTTGGTGCGGAGGGACGTGAGGGGCGTGCGGAGTTCGTGGCCGGCGTCGGCGATGAGCTGGGACTGCCGGTCGCGGGAGGTCGCGAGCGCCGCCGTCATGGCGTTGAAGGAGCGGGAGAGGCGGGCGATCTCGTCCTCGCCCTCGACGGGGATGCGGACGGTGAGGTCCTCGGTCGCGGCGACGTGCTCGACCGCGCCGGTCAGCCGGTTCACGGGTTCGAGGCCGGTCCGGGCGACCCACAGGCCGGCCGCGCCCGCGCCGACGACGCCGATCCCGGAGACGAGGAGCAGCACCCAGCGCAGGGTGGACATCGAGTTGTCGATCTCGGAGAGCGGGCGGGCGACGGAGACGGCGATCCCGCTGATCGGGCCTTCCTGCGGGTAGGTGTAGACCCGCATCTCCCGGCCGTCCTGGTCCTTCGTCGTGTGCAGCGCGTACGCGAGGCCGCCCTGCGCCACGGCGAGGTCGGTCGCGCTCGCCGGGATGGGGGCCTGGCCCGAGGTGCAGACGCCGCCGTTGGAGACGATGACCTGGACCGTGTACGAGCCGCCGACGGGCGGGGGCGTGGTGCCCTGGCGGCACATGGTGAGGAGGCTCGTCACGGCGGACGGGTCGAGCCGGCTGTTGCGGAGCGCGGAGTCCATCTCGGCCTCCAGCTGCGCGCGGGTCACGAACCAGCAGGCCGTGGAGACGGCGGCGACGGCGACGGCCACCGCGAAGGCGGTGAGCAGCGCGAGCCGCGACCGCAGGGGCCGGGAGCGGAACCACGTCAGGGGGCGGAACCGTGCTGCGGGGCGGAACCGGGTCGGGGGAGGGGTACCCGTCACTCGGTCGCTCCTCCTCCGCGCAGGGCGTAGCCGACGCCCCGCACCGTGTGCACGAGGCGCGGCTCGCCGCCCGCCTCGGTCTTGCGCCGCAGGTACATCACGTACACGTCGAGCGAGTTGGAGCTCGGCTCGAAGTCGAAGCCCCAGACCGCCTTCAGGATCTGCTCGCGGGTCAGCACCTGCCGGGGGTGCGTCAGGAACATCTCCAGGAGCGTGTACTCGGTCCGGGTCAGTTCGACGGTCCGCCCGTTCCGGGTGACCTCGCGGGTCGCCAGGTCCATCCGCAGGTCCTCGAAGGACAGGACGTCCTCGTCGGCGGCGGGGGCCGAGCCGGCGGAGGCGTACGAGCTGCGCCGGAGCAGGGCCCGGATGCGGGCGAACAGCTCGTCGAGCTCGAAGGGCTTCACGAGGTAGTCGTCCGCGCCCGCGTCGAGGCCGGTGACCCGGTCGCCGACGGTGTCGCGCGCGGTCAGCATGAGGATCGGCACGGTCGAGCCGGAGGCCCTGATGCGGCGGGCCGCGGTGAGCCCGTCCATGCGGGGCATCTGCACGTCCAGGACGATGAGATCGGGGGCGTACGTCTGGAGCCGGTCGAGCGCGTCGAGCCCGTCGACGGCGTCCTGCGTCTCGTACCCCTCGAAGGCGAGGCTGCGGCGCAGGGCCTCGCGGACGGCGGGCTCGTCCTCGACGATGAGGATGCGTTCGACGTCGCCGTGCTGCTGTCCAGTCGTTCCCGTCATGGGGTCAGCCTCGCACGAGGGGCCTTCGCCGGTCAGTTCTCGCCGCCCGCGCGCAGGCTGTCGAGGTCGGCCTTCACGGTGTCGACCGGAATGGCGAATCCGAGGCCGACACTTCCGGCCGTCGAACTGCTGGAAGAACTGGGCGAATACATGGCCGAATTGATTCCGATGATCTCGCCGTTCATATTGATCAAGGCGCCGCCGGAATTCCCCGGGTTCAGTGAGGCGTCGGTCTGGATCGCCTTGTACGTCGTCTTCGACGAGCCGGTGTCGCCGTTGAACTGCTGACCGCCGAACTCGAACGGCCAGCCCTGCCGCGGGTCCCACTGCTGCTGGCCCTGGCCCTGCTGCTGGTCCTCCTGGCTGCTGCCGCCGTTGCTGTTCCCGCCGCTGTTCTCGTCCTTCGCGACGGTCACGTCCCGGTCGAGGGCCGAGACGATGCCGCTCGTGACCGTGCCGGTCAGGCCCTCGGGGGAGCCGATCGCCACGACCTCCTCGCCGACCTTCACCTTCGAGGAGTCGCCGAGCGTGGCCGCCTTCAGGCCCGAGGCGCCCTTCAGTTTGATCAGCGCGAGGTCCTTGTCGGCGTCGGTGCCGACGACCTCGGCCTGGTACTTCTTGCCGTCGCTGAGCTGCACGGTGATCTCGGAGGCGCCCGAGATGACGTGGTTGTTGGTGATGATCTCGCCGTCGGAGGTGATGATCACGCCCGAGCCGGTCGACTTGCCGGCGTTCGAGCTCGCGGAGATCTCGACGATGGACGGCGAGACGGCCTGGGCGACGCCCGCGACCGTGCCCTTGCTGCTCGCGGAGACGTTCGTGCCGCTCACGGCCGAGGAGGCGGTGGCGGGGGAGTCGGAGGTCCACTGCTGGAGGAGCGTCGCCGTGCCGCCGCCGACCGCGGCGGCGGCGATCGCCACGGCCGCGACGAGGCCGACACCGCGCTTGGCGCGGCGGCGGGGGACGGGGGAGGGGGACGGGGAGGCGGCGGGGTACGGGGCCGGGTCCGCGAGGGGCGGCTCCGAGGGCGGGAAGTTCCCGCCGCCCGAGGGCCAGATGGTGGTGCCGGGCTCGGTGCTGATCGGCTGGGTGGCCTCGTAGCCCTGCTGGGGCGTCTGCGCGGAGTCGTACGACCGACCGCCCGGGGCGTACGGCGGCCTCGGGGGGTACGTCGGGTCGTACGGCTGCTGCTGCGGCTGCTGCTCCTGGAAGTCCGTCATGACCACGACTCTCGGATCCGTAGATGAGAACCGTCTGAGGACGGGGTGAGAAGCCCGACAGAAGCCTGTATGCCCGAAATAAAGAACTGTCGGGTACGGGTGATCTACTGCTCGCAGCCGCAGGAGCGGCGGACCACCAGCGTCGACGGGAAGAGCTTCACGCGCTCGCGGCGCGAGCCCGCGACCCGCAGCGAGTCGTCCAGGACCAGGTCGACGGCGGCCCGCGCCATCGCCGGCCGGTCCGAGGAGACCGTCGTCAGCGGCGGATCGGTCAGCGCCGCTTCCTTCACGTCGTCGTAGCCCGCGACCGCGAGCTCCGTCGGCACCTCGATGCGCAGCTCGCGCGCGGCCCGCAGGACGCCGAAGGCCTGGTCGTCGGTGGAGCAGAAGATCGCCGGCGGCCGGTCGGGGCCCGCGAGGAGCTTCAGGGCCACCTGGTAGGCGTCGTAGCGGTTGTACGGGGCCTCGAAGAGCCGGCCCTCGGTCGGGAGGCCCGCCTCCGCCATGGCCTGCCGCCAGCCCTCGACGTGGTCGGCGACGGGGTCGCCGACGGCCGGGGTGTTCGGGTTGCCGCCGAGGCAGGCCACGTACGCGTAACCGTGTTCGAGCAGGTGGCGGGTGGCGAGCTTGGCGCCGTCGATGTCGTCCGTCACGACGGCCACGTCGTCGATCGCCTCGGGCCGCTCGTGGAGCAGGACCACGCGCGCGTCCCAGGCCTCGATCTCGCTCGCGGCCTGCTCGCTCATGCCCTGGCTGACGAGGATCAGGCCGGAGACCCGCATGCCGAGGAAGGCGCGCAGGTAGTGGATCTCGCGCTCGGTGCGGTAGTCGGAGTTGCCGACGAGCACCATCTTCCCGCGCTCGGCGGCGGCCTGCTCGACCGAGTGCGCGAGCTCGGCGAAGAACGGCTGCCGGGCGTCCGGGACGATCATGCCTATGAGGTCCGTGCGGCGGGACGCCATCGCCTGGGCCACCCGGTCGGGGCGGTAACCCAGCTCCTTGATGGCGGCGAGGACACGCTCGCGCGTGGCCGGGGCGACCGGCCGGGGTCCGTTGTTGATGACGTAGCTCACGACCGCGGTGGAAGTACCCGCAAGTCGCGCTACGTCATCCCTCGTCACCTTGGCCACGCGCGGCAGTCTACGCGGGGGGACCTACCTACCGGCAGGTCGCCTTGTGGTGTGCGCCACGTTACCTGTCCGCCACCGGGGTGACTTCTCGGTCCGCCTCCTTGACACGGTCGGCCTCCGCGCGGGCCGCGCCCTGGGCGCGAGCGGCCTCCTGGGACCGCGTGGACTCCTTGGCGCGGGCCTCCTCCGCCGCCCGTTCGACCTTCTCGGGGGTGACGAAGCGGTAGCCGACGTTGCGGACGGTGCCGATCAGCGACTCGTGCTCGGGACCGAGTTTCGCCCGGAGCCGCCGTACGTGGACGTCGACCGTGCGGGTGCCGCCGAAGTAGTCGTACCCCCACACCTCCTGGAGGAGCTGGGCGCGGGTGAAGACGCGTCCCGGGTGCTGGGCGAGGTACTTGAGGAGCTCGAACTCCTTGAAGGTCAGGTCGAGGACCCGGCCCTTGAGCTTCGCGCTGTACGTGGCCTCGTCGACCGACAGGTCGCCGTTGCGGATCTCCATGGGGGAGTCGTCGGCGCCGATCTGCTGCCGGCCCATCGCGAGCCGCAGCCGGGCCTCGACCTCGGCCGGTCCCGCGGTGTCGAGGAGCACGTCGTCGATGCCCCAGTCGGCGGTGACGGCCGCGAGGCCGCCCTCCGTGACGACGAGGATCAGCGGACAGCCGGGCCCCGTGGAGCGGAGCAGCTGGCAGAGCGAGCGGACCTGCGGGAGGTCGCGCCGCCCGTCGACGAGGATCACGTCCGCGCCGGGGGTGTCCACGAGGGCGGGGCCCTCGGCCGGGGCGACCCGGACGTTGTGCAGCAGCAGGCCGAGGGCGGGGAGCACCTCGGTCGACGGCTGGAGGGCGTTGGTCAGGAGCAGCAGAGAGCTCATCGTCGGCCACCTGCCCGGTTCGTCGTCGATCCGTCGTGCGTCGTTCGCGTCGTTCGCTCGTCCATGACGTCGGTTCCTCCTCGGTCCCTGCGAGGACGTCTATGTGTGCTCACGCTGGCTCTCTCGCGCCCTGAGAGCTTTTGTTCATCCGTCCGTAACAACGGTCGGAAAACACAAAAGGACCCGGGGGCTGCGTTGCCCGGATCCTCCGCGAAGCAGAATAGCTCACATGAGTTCCGAGGCAGAGGGCCGATTTCACATCCTGGATGTTTCCTCGCTCACTTCCGTCCACCGCCGGGTGCCCCGGCGGCGGATGTTGCGTACCGATGACGGTGTCCGGATCGAGGCGGTTTACGAACCCTCGGTAGCAAGTGTCACCGATACGGCGGTCACGCCGGTCACCGATACGGCCGCCGTCCTCGATACGGCCGTCGTCCTCGCGCACGGGTTCACCGGGTCGGTCGACCGGCCGGCCGTCCGGCGCGCCGCGCGGGCCTTCGCCGAGCGCGGGGCCTCGGTCGTCACCTTCTCCTTCCGCGGGCACGGCGGCTCCGGCGGCCGGTCCACGGTCGGCGACCGCGAGGTCCTCGACCTCTCCGCCGCCGTCCGCTGGGCCCGCGAGCTCGGCCACGCGCGCGTGGTGACGGTCGGCTTCTCGATGGGCGGGTCGGTGGTGCTGCGGCACGCGGCCCTCGAAGCCGGCGGTGCGGGAGCCGTGGACGCGGTCGCGGCCGTCTCCGCCCCCGCACGCTGGTACTACCGGGGTACGGCCCCGATGCGCCGCCTCCACTGGGTGGTCACCCGCCCCGAGGGCCGCCTCGTCGGCCGGTACGGGCTCGGCACCCGCATCGACCGGCGCGCCTGGGACCCCGTACCCCTGTCGCCCGTCGAGGCGGTCCCGCTGATCGCCCCCGTACCGCTGCTGATCGTGCACGGGGACCGGGACGCGTACTTCCCGCTCGACCACCCGCGGGCGCTGGCGGCGGCCGGCGGGGACGCGGCCGAGCTGTGGCTGGAGCCGGGCATGGGTCACGCGGAGAACGCGGCGGACGCGGCGCTGCTCGCCCGGCTGGGCGACTGGCTCGTCGGCGGATAGCCCATCATGGGGGGCGGCGCGCACACGAACGAAGGGAGCGCCGCTATGGCAGCGGGAACCATCCGCTACTGGGCCGCGGCCAAGGCCGCAGCCGGTGTCGCCGAGGAGCCGTACACCGCGGAGACCCTCGCCGAGGCGCTGGACGCGGCTCGCGCGAAGCACCCCGGCGAGCTCGTCCGGGTCCTCCAGCGGTGCTCGTTCCTGATCGACGGCGATCCTGTCGGGACGCGCGGTCATGAGACGGTACGGCTTGCCGAGGGCGGCACGGTCGAGGTGCTCCCCCCGTTCGCAGGAGGGTGAACCCCGCAGCATGAGCAACGACCAGAGTCACGGCAGCTACGACCCGTACGCGAACGGGTACGGCGGGCATGCCCACCCGCAGGCCCAGCAGGCCCAGCAGGTCCCGCAGCCCCAGCAGGGTCCCGACGTCGCGCAGACGTGGGAGGGGCAGACCTGGGACACCCAGTTCCAGCCGGCGGTGCCGTCGTACGAGACGCCGTACGCCGCACAGCCGCAGCAGGCTCAGCAGGCTTACGACGCTCCGTACGGGCAGCAGTCCGCGTACGGGCAGCAGCCCGTGTACGAGTCCGGCGCGTACGAGTCCGCCGCGTTCGACAGCACGGCGTACCTGCCGCCGCAGCAGTACGAGGCTCCCGCCCCTGCTCCCGCCCCCGTGGCCGAAGCGGCACCGGCGTCGGCGGGGGCGCCCGCGTACTCCTCGCCCACCACCTCGGGGAACACCCGCATCACCGACGCCCAGCGCGCGCGGGCCGAGGGCCGGTCGCCCGTCATCGAGCCCGGGATCCAGCCGGCGGCGCTGACCGCCGTGCTCGGCCTGCTGCTCGCGGGCGGCGCCGCGCTCGGCTCGTACGGGCTCCTCGTCCCGCTCGTCCTGCTCCAGGGCCTCACCGCCGCCGGCTGGTTCCGGCTCAACGGCATGTGGCCCGCCCGGCAGGGCATCGCCCTCGCCTTCCTCGGCGGCCTCGTCGCCGACGGGGCCCTCCTCGCGGTCGGCCGCGAGCACGCGGCCGGCGCGATCCTCGGCACGCTCGGCGTCTGGGTGCTGCTCTGCCTCGTGCTCCAGCTGCGCAGCCACGCCGACCCGGACGAGCGGATGTACGGCCTGATGGCCGGCGTCGTCTCGGCCGCCCTGGCCGTCGTCGCCGCCGGGTACCTCGGCGCGGAGCCGGACGCGGTCGTCGTCGGCGGGGTCGCGGTCGCCGCCGCGACCGTCGCGCGGGCGCTCCCGCTGCCCGGTCCGGTCTCGCTGGTCGTCGCGCTGCTCGCCGGCGCGGGCGCGGGGATCGCGGCGGGCGGCTTCACCGACCTGGGGAGCGCGGGCGCGCTCGTCGGCCTCGCGGCCGGGGTCTGCGCGCTGGTCGGCCTGCGGGCCGCGAGCTACGACTACCCCTCGCGCTTCGTCCACATGACCGCCGGGATCGCGCTGCCGCTGACGGCGGCGGCACCGGCCGTCTACCTGCTCGGCCGCGCGCTGGGCTGACGGGCGGGACACCCAGAGGGAACCAAGCGGCCCCCCGACACGTCGATCTTCGTGTCGGGGGGCCGATTTTTTCTGCCTTACGGGTACCTACGGGGAGAAGCACCACCCATGCGAGCACTGCGGATTCTGTTGATCGTGGCCGTCGTGCTGGGCGGTGTGCTCGTCGGGGTCGACCGGCTCGCCCTGGCGTACGCGGAGTCGGAGGCGGCGAGCCGGGTGAAGCTGTCGGAGGCCGCGGAGACCGGGGACGTCGAGGTCGACATCAAGGGCTTCCCGTTCCTCACCCAGGTCCTGGACAAGCGGTTCGACGAGGTCGACGTGGTCGCGCGCGGGGCCGAGACGACGGCGGGCGACCGTCGCATCCGGGTCCAGGAGCTGACGGCCGCGCTCAGGGACGTGACGGTCACCGGTGACTGGTCGGGCGCGCGGGCCGGTTCCGCGAGCGGCACGGCCCTCATCTCGTACGCGGACCTCACGGCCGCCGCCGACCCGGGCGTGACGGTGGCGTACGGCGGCGACGGCAAGGTGAAGGTCACCGGCAGCGTCCAGATCCTGGGCCGGAAGCTGACGCGTTCGGTGCTGTCGACGGTGACCGTCGTGGACGGGGACACGTTCAAGGTCCGCGCGGACGAGGTGCCGGGCGAGGGGATCCCGCTCGTGGAGGACAAGATCCGCGAGAAGACGGACTTCGAGCGGTCGATCGGGCTGATGGCCGGGATGAAGGTGGAGAAGGTCGAGGTCGGGCCGGAGGGCCTGGCGGTGGCGGTGAGCGGCCGGAACGTGTCGCTGGCGGGCTGACGCCCCCCTGCTGCCCGCCTCGGGGCCCGCCTTCGGGCCCGTCTTCGGGGCCCGTGAAACCGCGGGTGAACCCCCTTCGGCCACATGCTGAGACGCCCCCGTCCGATCCGCAGATACCGAACCCGGACACCTGGCGCGGAGCCGTCCCGAGCCGACCCCGACGGCACTCTCGTCCCACATCTCGGACGATCGCGTCTCAAAATACGACACACCGGTGACACGGCCGCCTGTCCGTCCCTACGATCGAGGGCATGAAGCGACAGGCGGATCTCACGAAGCGGCGGGCAGTAGACCTGTGCCGCGTCGCCGCCATGCTCTGTCCTTCGGTCTGAGCGGGAGCGCCGACTCCCGTATTCCTTCAGGCCCTTCGACCGCGGTCGGGGCCGACCTGTGCAGCCGTACCCAAGTCCGTACGAACGCCGAACGCGACGACGCGTACCGCGGCACAAACCCGCACCAATCGCACCGAAGCGCACCACACCCCCGCACACTGCCCCGGAGGAGAACAGCATGGCTCGCAGCGACGTCCTGGTCGACGCGGACTGGGTCGAGGCCAACCTCGACAACCCGCAGGTCGCCATCGTCGAGGTCGACGAGGACACCTCGGCCTACGAGAAGAACCACATCCGCAACGCCATCCGGATCGACTGGACGAAGGACCTCCAGGACCCGGTCCGCCGTGACTTCGTCGACCAGGAGGGCTTCGAGAAGCTCCTGTCGGCCAAGGGCATCGGCAACGACACGACGGTCGTCCTCTACGGCGGCAACAACAACTGGTTCGCCTCCTACGCCTACTGGTACTTCAAGCTCTACGGCCACCAGGACGTCAAGCTCCTCGACGGCGGCCGCAAGAAGTGGGAGCTCGACTCCCGCGACCTCGTCGCCGAGGTCCCGGCCCGCCCGGCCACCGAGTACAAGGCCAAGGCCCAGGACGCCTCGATCCGCGCCTTCCGCGACGACGTCGTGGCCGCGATCGGCTCCCAGAACCTGGTCGACGTCCGGTCGCCCGACGAGTTCTCCGGCAAGCTGCTCGCCCCGGCGCACCTCCCGCAGGAGCAGTCGCAGCGCCCCGGCCACGTGCCGAGCGCCCGCAACATCCCGTGGTCGAAGAACGCCAACGACGACGGCACCTTCAAGTCGGACGACGAGCTCAAGGCCCTCTACGAGGACGAGCAGGTCGACCTGGCGAAGGACACCATCGCCTACTGCCGCATCGGTGAGCGCTCCGCGCTGACCTGGTTCGTGCTGCACGAGCTCCTCGAGGTCACGAACGTCAAGAACTACGACGGCTCGTGGACCGAGTACGGCTCCCTCGTCGGCGTGCCGATCGAGCTCGGCGCCAACAAGTAACCCCACTTCTTCCCCAGGACAGGACAGCGAACATGTGTGGAGCCCAGGTCGGCGGCCCCGACGTCAGCACGCTCAAGCCCGGTGAGACGGCCATCCAGGGCCAGGTGACCAAGGACGGCGAGCCCGTCACCGGTTACGTGCGCCTCCTCGACGGCTCCGGCGAGTTCACCGCCGAGGTCCCGACCTCGGCCACCGGCCAGTTCCGCTTCTACGCGGCGACCGGCGAGTGGACCCTGCGCGCGCTGGTCCCCGGCGCCCAGGCCGACCGCAAGGTCGTCGTCACCGAGGCCGGCAGCCTGACGGACGTCGCCATCGCGGTCTGATCCGCGACCACGAACGGCCGGAGGGCCGTGCCTCCTGGGGGGTTGGACGCCACACCAGGACCTGAGGCACGACCCTCCGGCCTCCGCCTTTTCGCGGCCTTTTTCGCGGCCTTTCGGGGGGCTGACGCCGCGCGTACGCTGAAGGTGTGTACGCGCGGCGTCGGCACGTCTACTTCTGGTTGATGGGCGCCTGCCTGGTCCTCTTCGTGGGCGCCTGGGCCGTCGTGCGCCTCTTCTCGATCCCGGTCGCCGTCGGCATGTGCGTCGTCGCCATGGTCATCCCCCCGATCGCCGCGATGGTCGCGAACCGCAAGGGCCCGGACGACCGCTGGTGGGACGACCCCTCCGGGGACCCGAAGTCGGACGAGTGGTGGGACGAGCTGGACGGGAAGAAGCGGCGCCGGGAGGACCAGTAGGCCCGGGGGACCAGTAGGCCCGCGGGCTAGTAGACGAGTGCCTGGGTGTCCTCGCCCATGACCTCCTGGACGAAGACCTGCGCGCCCGCGATGCGGATGCCGTCCAGGACGTCCTTCTCCGTGATCTCGCGGCGGGTCGCGCACTGCGTGCAGAGGGTCACCCGGCCGGCCGCCAGGATCGAGTCGATCAGGTCCGGCAGCGGTGCCGCGTGCGGGAGCTCGAACTCCGCCGCGCGCCCCGGGAGCGCGAACCACGAGGACTCGCCGGTCAGCCAGAGCGACACCTCGACGCCGCTGGCGACGGCGACGGCCGCCACCGTGAAGGCCTGCGAGCAGCGTTCGGGGGCGTCGGCCCCTGCGGTCACCTTGATCACGAGCTTCTTCGCCATATGCCGAACTGTAATGCGCGGCCCTGCAACCTCTCGTGTCCCTCACGTGTCACCTGGTCGCACGGATGATCGGAATCCGTGCTTCAGGTCTCGTGGGGGGACTTTTGAGCATCGAAGAAACCGCACCCGCTCCTCCGGGTGCCCGTCCGCGCCGCCGTCGCCGCCTGCTGCGTACGGCCGGACTCCTCGCCACGGCAGCCGTCCTCGGCGCCGTCGGCGGCACCGCCGTCGGATACGGCGTCCAGGCGCAGCGCGAGCCCGTCGCCCTTCCGCCGCTCAACCAGCCGGGCCTCGCCTACCCGAAGCCGCTCCCGAAGGGCCAGAAGGCGAAGCCGCTCCCGGCCTCGGAGGACCTCCAGGCGAAGGCGCAGGGCGACCTGCGGAAGCTGGTCCTGCCGCGGCCCGCGGGGACGAAGGAGAGCGAGTTCTCCTCCGGCGACGGCTGGATGGAGGTGAGCCGGTTCGCGTCGCACTTCAAGCAGCCGGGCGGCGCGCTCGGCTACCAGCTGGACCTGGGCATCCGGCGGATCGCGGCCACCTCCTGGGTGACCGAGGACGACATCGCGACCGAGATCCGGCTCGTCCAGTACCGCTCGAACGACGGCCTCGGCGCGGCGGACTTCGTCGACGACCAGCAGGCCTACATGCCGGACGAGGACTACGCCGGCAGCGAGGGCACGGCCCTCAAGGGCTCGGCCGACGGCCGCTACTACGTCTTCCCCGTGCAGCGGAAGGCCGGCTACCTGGACATCTACGAGGCCCGGGCCTACTTCCACCGCGGTGACATCGCGGTGGAGATCTTCGTCGCCGGCACGAAGAAGATCTCCGGGAAGTACATCCGCTCGCTGGCCGAACGACAGCTGGAGCGACTGTGAGCGAGGACCGCGGCACCGTGACCGCCGCCCCTGTGACCGAGGTGCCGAAGGACAAGGAGAAGGGCCGCGTCCGCCGGGTCCTGCTCGGTGTCGTCCTCCCCTCCGTGCTCGTCCTCGGACTGGCCGGCGGCGGGGTCGCGTACACCGCCGTCACCGTCTCCTCCGCCGACCGCACCGCGCCCACCGAGGTGTGGGGTGGGAAGGAGGGAACCCCGCGGAACGACGAGGACCCCGCCTCCGCCCACGCCCGCGGCAAGAGCGGGACACCGCTGAGCAAGCTCCTGCTGCCGCTGCCCGACGGGTACGAGTTCGGCCCGGACGCGGGGCTGTACGGGAACGACGGCGAACTCGGCGCCGCGGAGGCCACCGCCCTGATGAAGCAGACGGGCGAGGGGCTCTCCGGGAAGAAGCGCCGCGCGTTCGAGAAGGAGGTCGACAAGCTCGGCCTCGAGGGCGTCGCCGTCCGTTCCTTCGCCGATCCGGACGACGCGCTCGTCGTCACCGTTCAGCTCGCGCGGATGAAGGACAAGAGGCAGATCAGGAACAGCTACCGGCTCCGCAAGGAGGTCCTGGACACCCTCGAGTTCCCGAAGGGACCTCAGGTGAAGGGCGCCCGGAACGCCTCGTGCTACCTGGCGCCCGAGGACGACTCGCTGACGAAGAAGGAGCGGGCCGAGGAGCTGGGCGAGATGATCTGCCTCGCGTACGACGACGAGGTCATGGTCATGGTCAGAGCGGCGGGCGCCAGGCCGTTCGACAAGGCGCGCGTGGCGGACCTGCTGAAGAAGCAGCTCGAACACGTCCAGTCCCCGGGGGAGTACGTATGACCGAGCAGATCCAGACCGAGGCGTCCGTCCCGGCGCAGGCGGCGGCCGAGCCCGCCCCGGCACCCGCTCCGGCCCTGGACCCGGACCCGACCCCGGACCCCGCCCCGGGCCCGGCCCCGGACCCGACCCCGGACCCCGCCCCGGGCCCGGGCCCGGCCCCGGACCCGGACCCGACCCCGGCCTCCGCCCCCGCCGTCGCCGGAGGCGCGGAGCCCGTTCCCCCGTCCCGGGCCTCCCGGCGCCCCCTTCTCTGGGGTGTCCTCCGCTGGACCGCCGCCGTCCTCGTCTTCGGCGGTGTCGGCGCCGGTACGGCCCTGGGGATCACGGCCATGGACCGTGACGCCGTACCCGGCCTCGCGACGGAGTCCGACGGCCGCTGGACGTACCCGAGGCTCGCCCTCCCCGCCCTCCCCGCGGACGCGCCGCGCCCGTGGACGGAGGGCAACGAAGGCGAGGTCCACCACGCCGACCTGCGGCAGCTCCTGCTGCCGGCCCCGGCGGAGGCCACGCTCGACCCGAAGGCGAAGGGCGGCTGGACCGGTGTCGACGCGTACCTCGCGCTGCTGCCGGAGAAGGAACGGGGCGCGGTGAAGGAGCATCTGGCCGAATCGGCGCTCCGGCACGTGGCGACCCGCGGCTGGACCACTCCGGACGGCACGACCACCCGGGTCCACCTGCTGAGGTTCTCGTCGGTGGCGTTCTCGGAGGCCCTCAAGGACGAGACCCTGCGGAAGATCTCCCAGAACACCCGGCTGCCCGTCGGCGTCGAGTCGGCGAAGATCGACATGTCCGTCAAGGACGTCCGGGTCCCGAACCTCTCCGTCTACGCCTACGAGGAAGAGGAGCCGTACGGCGGCGAGCAGACCCGCTGGGCCTACGTCCAGGCGGGCGACACCTTCGGGGTGATCACCCAGACCAGGAAGGGCGGGGTGCTCACCGTGCCCTTCCAGCAGACGGTCGCCCTCCAGGCGCAGCTGCTCGGCTGACCGGCGACGCCGCCGAATCCGCCGTAGACCCACCTCACAGAGTGGGCCGGGCCCCCGCCCACTAAGCTGGGGTCCGGCCCTTTCAGCCTTCATCGCTCAGTCGAGGAGCACCCCGTGATCGTTTTCTTCGAAGCTCTGCTGGTCCTGGTCTGTGTCGGCGTTCTCGCCTTCACCGGTCTGGCCGTGAAGAAGCTGTACCAGGGTCAGCGCTAACCGCCTCGCCAAACCCCTCTAGAGAACGCCAGAGCTGCTCATGATCGAGATCCCCTCCGACCTCAACCCGGGCCTCGTCCCCCTCGCGTTCCTTCTCGGTACGTGGGAGGGCGCGGGTGTCGCCGACTTCCCCGGCTCCGAGAAGTGCAACTTCGGCCAGTCCGTGACGTTCAGCCACGACGGCCGGGACTTCCTCGAGTACCACTCGCACTCGTGGGTCCTGGACAACGACGGCAACAAGGTCCGCCCGCTGGAGAGCGAGAGCGGCTACTGGCGGATCGACAAGGACCGCAAGGTCGAGGTCGTCATGGTCCGTGACGACGGTGTCGTCGAGATCTGGTACGGCGAGCTCGCCGACCAGAAGCCGCAGATCGACCTGGCGACGGACGCCGTCGCCCGCACCGCGGCCTCGGGCCCGTACAGCGGTGGCAAGCGTCTCTACGGCTACGTGAAGAGCGACCTCATGTGGGTCGGCGAGAAGGCGACCCCCGAGGTCCCGCTCCGCCCGTACATGTCGGCGCACCTGAAGAAGGTCGTGACGCCCGAGGAGGTCGCCGAGATGGCGCGCAACCTCGGTGACCTGCCGGACGACGGCATCGCCTTCTTCCGCTAGACCGCAGAGGGCCGTTCACCGCGCCCTCCTACACTGGAGGGCGTGGTGACCACCGACAGCACCGACTGGAAGAGCGACCTGCGGCAGCGCGGCTACCGGCTGACCCCGCAGCGGCAGCTCGTCCTCGAAGCCGTGGACGCGCTGGAGCACGCGACTCCGGACGCCATCCTCGTCGAGGTCCGCAGGACGGCCTCCGGGGTGAACATCTCCACCGTGTACCGGACCCTGGAGCTCCTGGAGGAGCTCGGGCTCGTGAGCCACGCGCATCTGGGGCACGGGGCCCCGACGTACCACCTCGCCGACCGGCACCACCATCTGCACCTGGTCTGCCGGGACTGCGAGAAGGTGATCGAGGCGGACGTCGAGGTGGCCGCCGAGTTCACCGGGAAGCTCCGCGCGACCTTCGGCTTCGAGACGGACATGAAGCACTTCGCGATCTTCGGCCGGTGCGGCGACTGCGCGGAGAAGGCCGCGGAGGCGAAGTCGTAGGCTCTGGAGTATGAAGAGCCCTCTGTTGTCCCTGCCCGGCGCCGTCCCCGCCGAAGGCCGTGACGAAGGCGTCGCCGCCCACTACGGCGAACTGTTCCGCGAGCAGCGCGCCCTCGCCGCCGGCACCGGATTCGTCGACCTCTCGCACCGCGGTGTCGTCGCCGTCACCGGCGACGACCGGCTGAGCTGGCTGCACCTGCTGCTCACGCAGCACATGACGGATCTTCCGCCGGGGCGGGCGACCGAGGCGCTGATCCTCTCCGCGAACGGGCACATCGAGCACGCGCTGTACCTCGTCGACGACGGCGAGACGGTGTGGGCGCACGTGGAGCCGGGGACGCGGGAGGAGCTGATCGCGTACCTGGAGTCGATGAAGTTCTTCTACCGGGTCGAGGTCGCCGACCGTACGGAGGACATCGCGGTCGTCCACCTTCCGGCCGGCTCCATCGCGGAGGTGCCCGAGGGCGCGGCCGTACGGGAGACCGCGCACGGCCGGGACGTCTTCCTGCCCCGCGCGGAGCTGGAGTCCTTCGCGGCCGCGCACGGCCCGGCGGCGGGCGTCCTCGCGTACGAGGCGCTGCGCGTCGAGGGGCACCGGCCGCGGCTCGGCTTCGAGACCGACCACCGGACCATCCCGCACGAGATCGGTGTCATCGGCAGCGCGGTCCACCTCCAGAAGGGCTGCTACCGGGGGCAGGAGACCGTCGCCCGCGTCCAGAACCTGGGGAAGCCGCCGCGTCGGCTGGTCTTCCTGCACCTCGACGGCAGCGAGGTCCTGCTGCCGGCCCACGGCACGCCGGTCCGGCTCGCCGCCGACGGCGAGGAGGGCCGCCAGCTCGGCTTCGTGACGACGGCGGTCCGCCACCACGAGCTGGGCCCGATCGCCCTGGCGCTGGTGAAGCGGAACGTTCCGGTGGACGCGCCCCTGATCGTGGGGACGACGGCCGCCGCGCAGGAGACCGTCGTCGAGCCGTAGCCCCCTGGGGAGGCTCAGACTTCGAGCAGCACCGTGAACGGGCCGTCGTTCGTGAGCGAGACACGCATCTTCGCTCCGAAGCGGCCCGTCTCCACGTGCGCGCCGAGGGCGCGGAGCTGGGCGACGACCTCGTCGACGAGCGGCTCGGCGACGGGGCCGGGCGCGGCCGCGTTCCAGGTGGGGCGGCGGCCCTTGCGGGCGTCTCCGTAGAGGGTGAACTGGGAGATGACGAGGAGCGGCGCGTTGACGTCGGAGCACGACTTCTCGTCGTTCAGCACCCGGACGGACCAGAGCTTTCTGGCCAATTGGGCGGCCTTCTCGGGGGTGTCCTCATGGGTCACCCCGACCAGGACGCACAGCCCCTCGCCGGCGATCTCGCCGACGGTCTCTCCTGCGACGACGACGCTCGCGCCGTCCACTCTCTGCACCACTGCTCGCATGGGTCCCAACGTACCGGCCGGGAATCGCGCGGGGCCGAACGGGTGCAGAGCGCCTGCACGTGCACGGGTGGGAGTGGCACGATGCCTGTCAGGCGGTGCGGCTCCGCACCGGTCGAGGGGACGATTCTCATGAGTGCACCTGGCACCGGGCCGACGCCGTCCGGCTCCGTACCGCTGTTCCGCGCCGCCGCGGGCGTCGGCGGAAGTCCGATCGCGCGTCCGCCCGTGCAGCGGACCGCCGACTCCGCCGCCCTGCCCGACGGGGTGGCGCGGCCCGACTTCGGGGCGCTGCGGCTGCCCGAGCTGCGGGCGCTGCGGCGCGAGGCGCAGAGCGACGAGGCCGACCTGAGCTACGTACGGCGCATGCTCCAGGGCCGTATCGACATCCTGCGGGCGGAGCTGGCGCGGCGGACCGACCCGGAGACGCCGGTCCTCGACCGGCTCTCGGAGATCCTCGCGGACGCGCCCCCGGCGCACCGTAGCTCGGCGCGGCACGTGACGCTGTCGACTCCGCGCGGCGACGAGTACCGGCGGCTCGCGTCCGAGATGCTGTCGGAGGTCGAGCTGTCGGACCTGTCGGCCCGCACGGACGAGGAGCTGCACGCGGCGATGGGCCGCCTCGCCGGGTACGAGCAGCAGATCTCCCGGCGCCGGCACCATCTCCAGCGGACCGCCGACGACTGCAGCGGCGAGATCGCCCGCCGCTACCGGGAGGGCGAGGCACAGGTCGACGACCTGCTGGCCTGAGCGGCGGGCCCGGGGAAATCCGGGTGCGGCGGCCGTGCCGCCGTGCTTGGGTCGAGGGATGAGTGTCGACGTGCGCACGGTGACGGAGTCCGAGTTCCCCGGCTGGATCCGGGCCCTCCAGACCGGCTTTCTGCGACCGCCCCACACGCCCGACGAACTGGTCGCCGACCGGCTGGCCCACGCGGACCTCGCGCGGACGCAGGGCGCCTTCGACGACCGGGGCCGGATCGTCGCGACCTTCCGTTCGTTCGCGCAGGAGGTGAGCGCGGTCGGCGGCGGCGCTCTCGCCGCCGACGCGATCACCCAGGTCACCGTCTCGCCGACGCACCGCAGGCAGGGCCTGCTCAGCCGCATGATGGCCACGGACCTGGCCGCGGCGAAGGAACGGGGCGACGCGGTCGCGACGCTGATCGCCGCCGAGTACCCGATCTACGGGCGGTACGGCTTCGGCCCGGCGAGCTGGTCCACCGAGTGGTCCGTCGACGTCCGGCGGGCCGGGCTCGACCCGCGCCGCACGGGCCGGCCGGAGGACGGCGGCCGGATCGACCTGACGGACGGCGCGGAGATCCGCGCGATCGGTCCTGACCTCCACCGCCGGTTCGCCGGCCTCCGCGCGGGCATCACCGACCGCTCCCCGCGCCTCTGGGAGCTGGGCACCGGACTCGGCTACCAGACGGACCCGTGGAAGGAGCCCTTCTACGCGGTCTACCGCGCCGAGTCCGGCGAGGCCGAGGGGTACGTCGCCTACACCGCCGACAGCAAGTGGGACGACGCGAAGCAGCCGGAGAACACCGCGTCCGTACGGGACATGGTCGCCGTCACCCCCGCGGCCGAGCGCGCACTCTGGCACTACCTCTGCTCGGTCGACTGGATCGCCACGGTCCGCTCCGGCCACCGCGCCCCGGACGACCCGCTGCCCCAGCTGCTCCCGAACCCGCGCGCGGCCAGGACGGTGACGCACGTGGACATGCTGTGGGTCCGGGTCCTGGACGTCGCGAAGGTCCTGGAGACCCGGACGTACCCGCTGGCGGACTCGCTGGTCCTCGACCTCCGCGACAAGGACGGCCTGGCCGGCGGCCGCTACCGCCTGGACGCGTCACCGGAGGGCGCGACCTGCGTCCGTACGACCGACTCCGCCGACCTCGCCCTCGACGTCGCCGACCTGGGCACGCTCGCCTTCGGCGACGAGTCCGCGGTCCGCCTGGTCCGTCTGGGCCGCGTCGACGAACGGAAGGCCGGCGCGGGAACCCGCGCCGACCTCCTGTTCCGTACGTCCCTGCGGGCCTTCTCGCCCGACATCTTCTGATCCGTCTGCCCCGAGGTCCTCAGGTCCTCAGGTCCTCAGGTCCTCAGGCCGCCGGGAGCACGAGCTTCTCCGCCGTGGGGTTCCCGGCGGTGGGGCTTCCGGCCGTGGGGTTTCCGGCCGTGGGGTTCCCGGTTTCCTTCGGCGTCGCCGGGCGGCGGAGGGTCGTGAAGGCGACGGCCAGGGCCGCCAGGACGAGGGCCGTGCCGACGGCGAAGGCCAGGTGGTAGCCGCTGGTCAGGGCCTCGGCGGTGGGGCGGCCCGCCGCGGTGAGGGATTCGGTGCGGGCGGCGGCCAGGGTGGAGAGGACCGCGATGCCGAGGGCCATGCCGATCTGCTGGGTCGTGTTGAAGAGGCCGGAGGCGAGGCCCGCGTCGGACTCCTCGGTGCCGGACATGGCGAGCGAGGTGAGGGCGGGCAGCGCGAGGCCGAAGCCCGCGGCGAGGAGCATCACGGGGAGCAGGTCGGTGACGTAGTCGGCGCGGACGGGGAGGCGGGTCAGCCAGCCGAGGACGCCGACGAGCAGAACGATCCCGGCGAGGAGGACGGCGCGCTCGCCGAAGCGGGCGATGAGGCGGGCCGAGACGCCGAGGGAGACGACGCCGATGACGACGGCCGCGGGCAGCATCGCGAGGCCGGTCTCGGCGGCGCCGTAGCCGAGGACCTTCTGGAGGTAGAGGGCGACGAGGATCTGGAAGGAGAAGAGCGCGGCGACCATCAGCATCTGGACGAGGTTGGCCCCGGCGACGCTGCGCGAGCGGAGGATCCGCAGCGGCATCAGCGGGTGGGCGGCCTTGGCCTGGCGGACGAGGAAGCCGGCCAGGAGGGCGAGCGAGAGGGCGCCGAGGCCGAGGGTGTGGGCCGAACCGGCCCCGTACTCCTCGATGGTGACGACCGCGTAGATCCCGAGCATCAGGCCGGCCGTGACGAGGACCGCGCCGAGGACGTCCGCGCCGGCCCCGAGGCCGAGGCCGCGGTCGGCGGGCAGGGCGGGGAGCGCGAGGAGGAGCGCGGCGACGCCGATGGGGAGGTTGATGAAGAAGATCCAGTTCCAGGCGAGGGCGTCGGTGAGGAGGCCGCCGAGCACCTGGCCGAGGGAGGCGCCCGCGGCGCCGGTGAAGCTGAACACGGCGATGGCGCGGGCGCGTTCGCGGGGTTCGGTGAAGAGGGTGACGAGGATGCCGAGGCCGACGGCCGAGGACATCGCGCTGCCGATGCCCTGGAGGAAGCGGGCCGCGATCAGGACGGCGGGGGTGGCGGCGATTCCGGCGAGGAGCGAGGCGGCGGTGAAGAGGGCCGTGCCGATCAGGAACATCCGCTTGCGGCCGATGAGGTCGCCGAGCCGGCCGGCGAGGAGCAGGAGCGAGCCGAAGGCGATCAGGTAGGCGTTGACGATCCAGCTGAGGCCGGCGGGGGTGAAGCCGAGGTCGGCCTGCATGGCGGGCATCGCGACGGTGACGATGCTGCCGTCGAGGACGGTCATGAGGAGGCTGGTGGCGAGGACGCCGAGGGCGAGCCAGGGGGAGCGGGCGGCGGGGGCCTGGGCGGGGGCAGGGGGGCGCATGGATCTCTCCTGTCGATGGAGGCGACAAGAGAGACGCTAGCAGATGGTTTTGTTGCAGACTATTTTTCACGGGAGGAGTTCCTGGGCCCTGGACTCCGGGCCCTGGGCCCAGGCTTCCGGGTCCTGGGCCCAGGATCCAGGGGGGGCTTGGTCGGCTCAGCCGCGCTGGCGCGGTCGACGGGCGGCCGACGGGCCCTCCACCGGATTCTCCAGATGGCCCGTGACCAGGTGGTTCAGGGCGCGCAGCAGCGCCTCGCGCTCGGCCCCGGGGAGGGAGGCGAGGGCGTTCTCATGGACGCCGTCGACGATCCGCTGGCTCTCCCGCGCCAGCTTCGCGCCCTCCTCGGTCACCGCGATGATCCGCGCCCGCCGGTCCGTGCTCGACGGCTTCCGCTCCGCGAGCCCCGCCTTTTCGAGCGCGTCGACCGTCACGACCATCGTGGTCTTGTCCATGTCCCCGATCTCGGCGAGCTGCGCCTGGGTGCGCTCCTCCTCCAGGGCGTGGACGAGGACGCAGTGCATGCGCGGGGTGAGCCCGATCTCGCCGAGCTCGGCCGTCATGCGCGTCCGCAGGACGTGGCTGGTGTGGTCGAGGAGGTAGGAGAGGTCGGGCTCCGTGCGGGCGGGCGTCATGGCTGTCATGCCCGCCAGGGTAACGAAAGTCGATCCGTCGCGGATGGTTTGGAAGTGGACGAAGGGCCCTCGCGTACTGGTCGAAAGGACCCTCACACGCCCGTCGCGCCGTCCAGGCGCTCTCTCAGGAGGTCCGCGTGGCCGTTGTGGCGGGCGTACTCCTCGATCATGTGGATCAGGACCCAGCGGAGCGAGACCGTGCCGCGCCAGTCGTCCTCGCCGGTGACGTCGAGGTCGGGGGCCTTCTCCGTGAAGTCCTCGGCGTAGGCCACCGCCGCGTGCCAGGCGGTCCAGGCTTCGGCGACGGAGGCCGGGTCGGCGGTCGCCTCGTCGAAGTCGCCGTCCGGGGAGGCGGGGGAGGAGAAGAGCGGGGCCGTGCCGGGTTCGGCGGCGAGGATCTCGCGGAACCAGCGGCGCTCGACGTCGGCGAGGTGCCGGACGAGGCCGAGGAGCGAGAGGGTGGACGGGGCGGCGGACCGGGCCGCCAGTTCGTGGGTGAGGCCCTCGCACTTCAGGACCAGGGTGCGGCGCTGGTCCGCGAGGAAGCGGACCAGCATGGCGCGCTCGTCGCCGGTCGCGGGGCCCGTGAAGCGGGGGCTCCGGGAGGCGTCGTCGAGCGGCTCGACGAGGACGTCCGCGCGGCGGCGGGGCGGGGGAGGTGTCGGGCCCGGGTTCGGGGTCGCGGTCGGGTTCGCGTTCACCATCGGTTCTCTCCCGGGCCGGCCTGGCGGGGGCGGGGCAGCAGGTCGCTCGCCGTGCGGGCGCGCTCGGCAGCGGCCGGGGGCGGGGCGAGGGTGATGCCCGCGTCGGTGAGGATGCCGAGGTCGAGCCGCCAGTCGTGGCGCGAACGCCGCTCCCACACGGCGAACGCCGACCGGACGTGCTCGCGTGCGGCCTGCTCGCTCAGCCCGGTGACCCGTACGAGGTGGGCGAAGGCGCGGTCCTCGACGCCCCGCACCTGGGCGAGGCCGAAGTGGGTCACCTCGTGGCAGTCCGTGCAGAGGCAGATCAGCCGCTTGAGGGTCTGGGTGCGGGACCGCTCGTCGTAGGTCCACCGCTCGTGGGCCTCCAGCCACCGCCGCGCGTCCCGGTCCTCGCCCGCCCCGCAGGCCTCGCAGCGCAGACCGGCGCGGCCGGTGATCATCCGGCGCAGCCGCTCCCAGTCCGCCTGCGCCACGCACGAGCGGACGTTGGTGAACCAGCAGGTGCGCGGCACGAGGTCGACGAAGAGGCCGGCGCCGAGCGTCCGGTCCTCGCCGGGCAGCAGGTCCGGTACGTCGTCGGCGGCGGCCCACCGCGCCAGCTCGGGGATTCCGGGGCGGGGCGCGTACCACCGTCGGGCCGTGGCGTCCCAGCGCGCGCCGCCGCGCTTGGCCTCGTCCTTCTCCGCGTACGGGACGTCCAGCCAGATGCGTTCAACTGCCATGTCGTACCTCCCCTGTTGCCTCCATGCTGGCACGGGGGTACGACAAACGGTGGCGGGTCGTCAGGTGCGGGGCTGGGAGAAGCGGAGCATGTTGCCCGCCGGGTCGCGGAACGCGCAGTCCCGCACGCCGTACGGCTGGTCGACCGGCTCCTGGAGCACCTCGCCGCCGGCCGCGCGGATGTGCTCGAAGGTGGCGTCGACGTCGTCGGTGGAGAAGATCACGCCCCGCAGCAGTCCCTTGGCGAGGAGCTCGGCCATGACCTGGCGGTCGGCGGCGGAGGCGTTCGGGTCGGCGAGCGGCGGTTCGAGGACGATCTCGACGCCGGGCTGGGCGGGGGAGCCGACGGTGACCCACCGCATGCCCTCGAAACCGACGTCGTTACGGACTTCCAGGCCGAGGGCGTCACGGTAGAAGGCGAGGGCCTTGTCGTGGTCGTCGACGGCGATGAAGCACTGGGAGAGGGTGACGTTGATGCTCATGGGACCGACGCTACGGCGGGGAGGCGGAGGGTGCTTCTCCGATCCTGATCAGTCCGTGTTCCTCGTGGGGCGCGTGTGGACCTTCGCCACGCACGCCGGGATCACCGCCGCCCCCGGCTCGTGCCGCCTCGCCCGGTACGCGCTCGGGCTCTCGCCCACCAGCTCCGTGAACCGCGAGCTGAACGACCCGAGCGAGGTGCACCCCACCGCGAAGCACACCTCGGTCACGCTCAGGTCGCCCCGCCGGAGCAGCGCCTTCGCCCGCTCGACGCGGCGGGTCATGAGGTACCCGTACGGGGTCTCGCCGTACGCGGCGCGGAAGCTGCGCGAGAAGTGCCCGGTGGACATGAGGGCGACGCGCGCGAGCGCCGGCACGTCGAGCGGCAGCGCGTAGTCGCGGTCCATCGTGTCCCGCGCGCGGCGGAGACGGACGAGGTCGTCGAGGTCGAGGGGCACGTGTTCCAGGGTGGCACGCCGGTGCGACTCACAGCGATGAGTGTCACTCGTCTTCCGACAGGAAGAACACGCCGACGTCGGCCGGGTCGAAGGCCTGCAGGCCCTGGCTTCGTAGGTGAGTTCCAAGACCGGCCACCTCTGGTCAGGCGCGTGCCGCAACAGCCGACTGGCTGGCGACCAGCGGCCGTACGTGGGCCAGCAGCAGTTCCAGGAACCGCTCCGGCCGTCGGAACGCCGCGAAGTGGCTGCAGTCCTCGATCACCGCGAAGCCCTTGACCGGCGCCTGGACGTCGTCAAAAAAGCGGCGGGCGAGCTCCGGCGACGTAAGGACGTCCTTCTCGCCCTGAAGGATGAAGAAGGGGAGCTCGAATGTCGTGCCGTCCGCCCAGTCGTCGAACCCGGCGGTGGCCTGAGTGATCTGCTCCGAGAGGGTCATGCCTTTGACGAAGAGCCCCAGCTCTCGCAGCGAGTGCAGCGGCGAGAGCCACAGGGACCCCATGACGATCTTCTTCATCGTGTCCAGGGTCAGCGGGTCGCTGGTGGCCAGCAGCTTGGCGTGCATCGCGCGTTCGCGGGCTGTCCACCGCTGCTCATCGGCGTGGAGCGCCCCGACTGCCGCCAGTTCCTTACGCTTTCCGGCAGCGCGCAGGCGGGTGAGCAGGGCCTGGTGTACGGAGTTGTCGCGGCCGGCGTCGTGGATGTTCTGGTCGGTGCCGACGTATGCGGAGTAGCGCTCGGGGAACTCGCGGGCGAGCCGCAGGCCGAAGGCGCTCCCGTAGGAATGGCCGAGCAGGACGATCTTGTCGGCGCCGAGGCGGGTGCGTACGTGGTCGGTGACCTCGATCGCGTCCGCGTAGATCCGGTCGAAGGTCATCTCGCCCTGTCCCTCCGGACCGCCGCGGCCGAGGGTCTTGAGGGCGCCGCGCATGTCCCAGCGGACGATCGTGAAGTGCTTCTCCCAGGATCTGGTGCGCGGCCCGAAGATCGCGGTCGAGGCTCCGGGGCCGCCGTGCAGTTCCAGGATGACCGGGTTGGCCAGATCCTCGCCGCGGACCGAGATCCACTGGTCGATGCCGCCGATGCGGACGAAGCCCTGCTCGTCGATGCCGTTCGGGGCGTCGATCTTCATGAGGGAGGCGTTGCGGGAGCGCTTGAGGGCGCGGTGGCCGAGGACGCCGGCCGTCGGCGCGGCGAGGAGGGCGGCTGCGGAGGTGGCGACGATGGCGGCGAGCATGACGACTCCTTGAGTGTCCGTTCCAGCGAAACTGTATATGCCGTAAGCGGTTGGCTATACGTTATAAACAGTTAGAGTGGGGTGTCAACGGGAATCGGCGGAGGAGGCGCGTGTGGCAACGAAGAAGGCCGGGAGGCAGGCCGGCGTGAAGGCGAGCTTCGCGCTGCTCTGGGGCGAGCAGGAGCTGCCGAGCCGGGGCCCGAAGCCCTCGCTCACCGCGGGCCGGATCGCGGAGGCGGCCATCGGGATCGCCGACAGGGAGGGCCTGGACGCAGTCTCGCTGGCGCGGGTGGCCAAGGAATTCGGCGTCACCGCGATGGCGCTCTACCGGTACGTTCCCGGCAAGACGGAACTCCTCGACCTGATGGTCGACCTCGCGATCGGCCCCCCGGTCCCGGTCGGCGACATCCCCGGCGGCTGGCGCCCGCAGCTGACCGAGTGGGCCCGGCAGTGCCTGGCGATGTACCGCCGCCACCCGTGGATCCTGACGGCGACCGGCATGCGCCGCCAGATCATGGGCCCTCATCAACTCGGCTGGCTGGACACGGCCTTGGCCGCACTGGCCGAAACAGGGCTGTCGGCCACCCAGCGGCATGACACGTTCCTCCTGCTCGTGGGCCATATTCGCAATGTCGCCCAGCAGTACGTCGACCACGACGGGTCGGCGAACGAAGAGTGGGCGCATCTGACGGCCGAAGTCCTGGAGCGGCACGAGGAGCGCTTTCCCGCCCTGACGGAGGCGATCGCGGCGGGCGCCTTCGCCCCGCAGGGGGGGAGTCCGCTGGACTTCGGCCTGGAGCGGATCTTCGATGGCGTGGCGGCCCTGGTCCCCTAGTGAGCGGGTTCTTCGCTTCGGTTCCCGCCTTGCCCGTCACGGCTCAAGGTCCGACGACTGCGGATGGCTGGTGACGGAAACCCCTGCGAAGTGACGGATGCCGCTGCGAGTCACAGCCGGTGTGACACGCCAGGGGGAGCCTGTTGCAAGCAGATGCTTGCAATAGTTAGCGCGGGCTGGCATGGTCGGGGCATGGCATCGCTCAACGTCGGCAATCTCGGCGAGTACCTCCGCGAGCAGCGGCGGACCGCGCAGTTGTCCCTGCGGCAGCTCGCCGAGGCGGCGGGGGTCTCGAACCCGTACCTGAGCCAGATCGAGCGCGGGCTGCGCAAGCCGAGCGCCGACGTGCTCCAGCAGGTCGCCAAGGCGCTGCGGATCTCGGCCGAGACGCTGTACGTGCGGGCCGGGATCCTCGACGAGCGGGAACTGGACGAGCTGGAGACGCGGGCCGTCATCGTGGCCGATCCCTCGATCAACGAGCGGCAGAAGCAGGTGCTGCTCCAGATCTACGACTCGTTCCGCAAGGAGAACGCCGCGGACGCCGCGTCCGCGGCGGCGGCCGAAGCCTCGGCAGCCGCCGGGACCGAGGCCGGCGCCGATGCCGATGCCGATGCCGATGCCGAGAAGCCTCAGAGCTAAGAGCCAAGAGTCAGTACGCCACATCCGGGAGGACCACCAGCATGGCCATCATCGACGAACTGCGTACCCCTCTCTTCTTCGCCGCCGGCACCGCCGACCTCGCCGTGCAGGGCGCCAAGAAGGTCCCCGGCCTGATCGAGCAGCTGGCCGCCGAGGCGCCCGCCCGTATCGAGGCCGTCCGGAAGACCGACCCGAAGGTCGTGCAGGAGAAGGTGTCCGCGCAGGCCAAGGGGGCCCAGGCGACCGTGCAGGCGAAGTTCGCCGAGGTCGTCGGCGGGCTCGACACGGACCTCAAGAAGCTCGGCGAGACCGCCCAGGACCTCGCGCTGCGCGGTGTCGGCGTCGCCGCCGAGTACGCCGTGAAGGCGCGCGAGAAGTACGAGGAGGTCGCGGCGCGCGGCGAGGAGGCCGTGAAGACGTGGCGCGGCGAGGCCGCCGAGGAGATCGTCGAGATCGCCGTGGCCGTCGAGCCGGAGGCGGCGAAGGAGCCGGAAGCGGCCGAGGAGCCGGCGGCGGACGACGCGCCGGAGGCGGTCGTCGCGTCCGGGGCGGACACTGGGACCAAGGAGTAACAGCGAGCGCGGGCACCAATGCGGGTGCTCGGGGCGTTGTAACGGGTACCTTGACCGCGAGGCGCTCTCTCTCCATCACCACTAGGCGGTGCTCAGCATGCTGGCAGCGGGGTTCGACTCCCTTCTCAACATCCTGCTCTTCCTGATCTTCACCGGCTTCGCCATCGCGGCGCTCGTCTTCGCCGCCATGGCCCGCGAGGACGCCTACCGCGCCGCCGAGAAGCAGACGAAGAAGTTCTGGCTGATCATCCTCGGCATCAACCTGCTCCTGAACCTGGTGCTGCCGATGCTGTTCCTCCAGATCGCGGGTCTGATCGCCGCCATCGTCTTCATGGTGGACGTACGCCCCGCGCTCGCCCAGGTCTCGGGCGGGGGACGTGGCGGGCGCCGGGGCGGAGGCTCCAGCAGCGACGGACCGTACGGGCCGTACAACGGGGGCCGCTGAGCCGTCAGCCGTGACGCCGTCAAGCGGTCAAGCCGTCAGGACATCGCACAGGGCCCGGGGATCATCCCCGGGTCCTGTCCCGTTCCAGGGCCAGGACGGCGACGTCGTCCGTGAGCTCGCCGCCGTTCAGCGAGCGGACCTCGGTGACCGCCGCCTCCAGGAGCTCCTCGCCCCGCAGCCCGGCCGCCAGCTGTCGGTCGATCATCGTGACCATGCCGTCCTGGCCGAGGCGCGGCGAGCCGGGGCCCGCCGAGCGGCCCTCGATGAGGCCGTCCGTGTACATGAGCAGGCTCCACGCCCCGCCCAGCTCCACCTGGCGGCGCGGCCAGCGGGCGCGCGGCAGCAGGCCGAGGGCGGGGCCCCCGTCCTCGTACGGGAGGAGGTGTGCGGCCCGTCCCTGCCGGGCGATCAGCGGCGACGGGTGGCCGGCGAGGGCGAGGGCCGCCCGGCGGCCGTCGGGCGCGATGTCGACGGTGCAGAGGGTCGCGAAGATCTCGTCGCTCTCCCGCTCGTGCTCCAGGACCTGCTGCATGGTCGAGAGCAACTCGTCGCCGCAGAGGCCCGCGAAGGTCAGGGCGCGCCAGGCGATCCGCAGCTCGACGCCGAGCGCGGCCTCGTCGGGGCCGTGGCCGCAGACGTCGCCGATCATGGCGTGGACGGTGCCGTCGGGGGTGCGGACGACGTCGTAGAAGTCTCCGCCGAGCAGGGCGCGGGAGCGTCCGGGCCGGTAGTGGGCGGCGAAGCGGAGGTCGGAGCCCTCCAGGAGCGGGGTGGGGAGGAGGCCGCGTTCGAGGCGGGCGTTCTCCTGGGCGCGGAGCCGGGACTCGGCCAGTTTCACCTGGACGGCGTCGGCGCGCTTGCGCTCGACGGCGTACCGGATGGCCCGGCTGAGGAGGCGCCCGTCGAGCTCCTCGCGGAAGAGGTGGTCCTGGGCCCCGACGCGTACGGCCTCGGCGGCGAGCTCGGCGTCGGCGGAGGCGGCGAGGGCGAGGACGGCGTGGCGCGGGGCGAGGCGGAGGATGTGGCGGAGCGGCGCGAGGGGGTCCTCGCCCGCGGCCACGCGGGGCGCGGGCAGGGAGAGGTCGACGAGGACGCAGTGGACGTCGTCGGTGAGGAGCCGCTCGGCCTCGGTCAGATTGCGGGCGGTGCGGATGCGCACGCGGGTGCCGGCGGGGCCGGCCGCGTCGAGCAGTTCGGGTACGGCGAGGGCACCCGCCGGGTCGTCCTCGACGACCAGAAGGGTGAGATCGGTGCGGTCGGTTGCTGTTCCTGTTCCTGTGCCGGTCATCACGGTGGCATCCATAGCGGTGGCGTCGCCGGGTCCCGCGTACGCAGAGACGTTTCTCTGGCTCTGATCTGACCCGTCCCGGACCCTAGCGGTAGGTCGGTGCGCAGCGGAATGGCGATCACGGGGTGAGCGGGCCCGGCGGGATCGGCATATGCCCCGGAAGGGGAGGTAGTTGCCGCCGTAAAGGGCGCGTGAGCGTGGTGGACCCGGCCGGTGGCAATGAGAAAGGTCACGCCGGGGGAGAAGGCGTCCGTCAGGTCGGAGGGTCGGATTCCGCCGTTGTGTCCGGCGGGCGGGTGAGCGGCCGGGTGAGCGGGCGGGTGAGCGGCCGGGTGACTCCTGTCACCCGCCCGTCGTCGGACAGGGCCTAGCCCGGTCGTACGACCCCGAGGATCTCCATCGAGCCCGCCCCCGCCAGCGTCACGTTCCGCCCGGGCCGCGGGGCGTGCACGATCGCGCCCTTGCCGATGTACATCCCGATGTGGCTCGCGTCCTTGAAGTAGACGATGAGGTCGCCCGGCCGCATGTCCTTGATGTCCACGCGCGGCAGCAGCCGCCACTGCTCCTGCGAGGTGCGCGGGATGTTCCGGCCCGCCGCGGTCCAGGCGCTCTGGGTCAGCCCCGAGCAGTCGAACGAGTCGGGGCCCTCGGCCCCCCACACGTACGGCTTGCCGATCTGCGCCGTCGCGAACGCGACCGCCTTCCGGCCCTCCGGGGTCGCCGAGGCCTTGAGCTCGTCGAGGATGCCGGTGTCGAGCCAGGTCGTCTGCGCGCGGTACTGGGCCTGCTCCTCCAGGCGGCGCAGCCGCTCGCGCTCCTCGGCGGCGAGCTCGGACTCCAGCTTCTTCGCGGCGGCGATCTTGTCGTTGATCTCCTTCTTCGCCTGCTCCTGCTTGACCCGGTGGGCCTCCAGCTTGGTCCAGTTGTCGCCGGCGTCCTTCGCGTACGTCCCCAGCTCGGCCTGCGTGCGGGTCATCTCGCCGAGGAGGTCGGTGGTCGCCTTCGCGCCGGCCTGGAGCCGTCCGGCGGTGTCGAGGAAGATCTGCGGGTCGTCGGTGAGGACGAGCTGCGCGCCCTCGGGGAGCCCGCCGTTGCGGTACTGGGCGCGGGCGGCGGCGCCCGCCTTCGCCTTGAGGTCGTCGACCTTCTCGCGGCCCTCGACGATCATCCGGGCGAGCCTGACGATCTCGGAGGACTGCTCCCTGGTCTGCTCCTCGGCGAGGTTGTACGCGTCGGTGGCGACGGCGGCCTGACGGTAGAGGGCGTCGATCTCGGTCCGGACCTCCTCCAGGCTCTTCTTCGGAGGGGGCGGCGGGAGCGGGGCCGCGGAGGCCTGGAGGGTGAGCGCGGGTGAGGCCAGCACCGCCAGGGCGCAGATCACGGTGATCGCGGCGGTGGTGTGGCGACGTCGGTTCACAAGCTCCCCCTCGTTGAACAGCCCCGGCCGAATCTGATTTACCGTCAGTAACTTGTCGGCGGCCTTCGCGATAGTGCCACGCGAAACCGGAAAGCAACAGGGGAAACCAGGGCCTGTCGGGCCGACCCTCCTCCGGGGTGACGAGTGGGGCGCGAGAGGCGTTCCCGACGCACCGGAAATTCAGCCGGAGTTGGGGAAACCCGAGAGAAAGTCAGGGGAACGCCCCTGCGCGCGGCGGTTCGCCACCCCTACGCGTACGCGCGCGGCGGGTTCGCCACCCCTACGCGTACGCGCGCGGTGCCAGCGCCTCCCACCGCACCGTCACCTCGCCCTGCCGCCACCGTCGCGGCCCGTCCGCGAGCGGCCAGTCGGCGGCGAGGTCGCGCACGGAGCGGATCCACCGCTGCCGGGCGCCGAGCGAGGCGTACGGGGCGGCCGCCGCCCACGCCCGGTCGAAGTCCCGCAGGAAGGCGTGGACCGGCTCTCCCGGCACGTTCCGGTGGATGAGCGCCTTCGGCAGCCGCTCGGCGAGGTCCGAGGGCCGGTCGAGCGAGCCGAGCCGGGTCGCGAAGGTCACCGTCCGCGGCCCCGCACCGTCGAGCGCCACCCAGACGTGCCGCCGCCCGATCTCGTCGCAGGTGCCCTCGACGAGCAGCCCGCCGGGCGCGAGCCGCGCGCACAGCCGGGCCCACACGGCCGCGACCTGCTCCTCGTCGTACTGGCGGAGCACGTTCGCCGCGCGGATGAGGTCGACCCGGCCGGGCACCGGCACCTCGAAGCCGCCGTGCAGGAAGCCGAGGCCCTCGTGCTCGTACGGCTTCGCGGCCTCGACGCGCGCGGGCTCGATCTCGATCCCGTACAGGCGGGTGCGGGGTTCGGCGGTGCGGAGCCGGGCCAGGAGCTCGACGGCGGTCCAGGGGGCGGCGCCGTACCCGAGGTCGACGGCGACGGGCGGCTCGGGGGAGCGGCGCAGCGCGGGCCCGTGGACGGCGGCGATCCAGCGGTCCATGCGGCGCAGCCGGTTGGGGTTGGTGGTCCCGCGGGTCGGGTTGCCGACGGGGCGGGTGGTGCGCGGGGCCATGACACGAGCGTACGGCCCTGGGCCCGGGTGTACGGCCCCGGGCCGCGCGCTCACGCGTACGCCCCTGGCTCGCGCGGGACACGCCGCCCCATGACCGTAATGAATTGGCAAAGTGGCGTGTTTCTCGAAGTCATCGGAAATGAAAGGTGTCATTCCGCTGTTGTGTGCACCGAAAGGGCGTCGCGTCCTCTCCTCGCCATGCCCAGCTCCACAGGGCCGGCCCCGCCAGGGCCGGGCGCAGCCCAGGGCCTGTCCGACCACTAGCGTCGGGTCCGGCCCGCCCGGCACGCACGCTCGCCGCACGGCCGAAACGCCCACGTAGCTCCGCTACGAGGACGTCCCGGCCGCACGCCGATCGCACGCACCGAACGACCCGGCCTGATCCGACGCCAATGGTCGGACAGGCCCTAGCGGAAGGACCGCCGACGTGAGCCAGTACGTGTCCCGGTTCGCCGGCACCCGGCACCGGCACCCCGCGCCGCCCCGGCTCCGGCTTCCCGGCCGCAACCGGCCCCCGCGCCGGGTGGCCATGCTCAGCGTTCACACCTCCCCGCTGCACCAGCCGGGCACCGGCGACGCGGGCGGCATGAACGTCTACATCGTCGAGCTCGCCAAGCGTCTCGCCGCCATCGACATCGAGGTCGAGATCTTCACCCGCGCCACCACCGGCGGCCTCGCGCCCGTCGTCGAGCTCGCCCCCGGCGTCCTCGTCCGGCACGTCGACGCGGGCCCGTACGAGGGTCTGGCCAAGGAGGAGCTGCCCGCGCAGCTCTGCGCCTTCACGCACGGCGTGATGCAGGCCTGGGCGGGCCACCGCCCCGGCCACTACGACCTCGTCCACTCCCACTACTGGCTCTCCGGCCACGTCGGCTGGCTCGCCGCCGAGCGCTGGGGCGTGCCCCTCGTCCACGCCATGCACACCATGGCGAAGGTCAAGAACGCGGCGCTCGCCGAGGGCGACACCCCCGAGCCCGCCGCCCGGGTCATCGGCGAGACGCAGATCGTCTCCGCCGCCGACCGGCTGATCGCCAACACGGCCGAGGAGGCGGACGAGCTCGCCCGCTTCTACGACGCCGACCCCGGCAAGATCGCCGTCGTCCACCCGGGCGTGAACCTCGACCACTTCCGTCCCGCCGACGGCCGCGCCGCCGCCCGCGCGCGCCTCGGCCTCCCGCAGGACGCCTTCATCCCGGTCTTCGCCGGGCGGATACAGCCGCTCAAGGCCCCGGACATCCTGCTGCACGCCGCCGCCCGGCTCCTGGAACAGGACCCGACGCTGCGGACCCGGATGGTCGTCCCGGTCGTCGGCGGCCCGAGCGGCAGCGGCCTCGCCAAGCCGGAGGGGCTCCAGAAGCTCGCCGCCAGGCTCGGCATCTCCGACGTCGTCCGCTTCCACCCGCCGGTGGGGCAGGAGCGGCTCGCGGACTGGTTCCGCGCGGCGAGCGTCCTCGTCATGCCCTCGTACAGCGAGTCCTTCGGGCTCGTCGCCATCGAGGCGCAGGCGGCGGGCACGCCGGTCGTCGCGGCGGCGGTGGGCGGTCTGCCCGTGGCCGTACGGGACGAGGTGACCGGCTTCCTCGTGCAGGGGCACGACCCGGTGGACTACGCCCGTGCGCTCGGCCGCTTCGTCGCGGACCCGACGCTGTCGGTCCGGATGGGCGAGGCGGCGGCGCTGCACGCGGGCTCGTTCGGCTGGGACACGGCGGCCTCGGGCACGGCGGACGTGTACACGGCGGCCATGCACGACCACCGGGTGCGCGAGAACCGCCGTCGCGTACGCTCCCACCATGGCTGAGGACGTAGCAGGGGACGTACGGCGGATCATCGAGTCCACGCTCCAGGACGCGGAACTGGACTGGGAGTCCACCGGCCCCGGCGACTACGTCGTCAAGCTCCCCGGCACGCGCAAGCTCTTCACGACGCTCTCGCTGCGCGCCGGCCGCCACTCGCTCTCCCTCAACGCCTTCGTCATCCGCCACCCGGACGAGAACGAGGCGGGCGTCCACCGCTGGCTGCTCGAACGCAACCTCAAGCTGTACGGGGTCGGGTACGCGATCGACGGCCTCGGCGACATCTACCTCGCCGGCAAGCTCCCGCTCGCCGCCGTCACGCCCGAGGAGCTCGACCGGCTCCTCGGGTCGGTCCTCGAAGCGGCGGACGGCGACTTCAACACGCTCCTGGAGCTCGGGTTCGCGTCGGCGATCCGCCGGGAGTACGAGTGGCGGGTCTCGCGCGGCGAGTCGACCCGCAACCTCGACGCCTTCAGCCACCTGCTCCAGAAGTCCGAGAGCTGAGGAGAAGGGCGGCTCAGGCGCTGACGGAGGGGCTCGCGCCCTTCACCGGCGCCTCGTCCTTCACCAGGATCTCGTCCTTCACCAGGATCTCGTCCTTCACCAGGGTCTCGTCCTTCACAGGGGTGGGGACCTCCTCCTTCATCACCAGGCTCTCGTCCTTCACGGGGGTCTCGTCCTCCGTGTCCGCGAGGGCCTTCCGCAGCCGGGTGTAGTACCCGAGGGCGGCGACGAGACCGATGGCGGCGCAGGCCGCCCACAGCACGTCCGACCCGGGCCCGTCGACGATCGCGCCGGCCGCCACGGGGGCGACGAAGCCGCCGACGGCCCACGACATGCCCATGACGCCCTGGTAGCGGCCGCGCGCGTGCTCGGGGGCGAGACGGGCGGTGGCGGCGGAGTTCGTCGGCACGTGGATCATCTCGCCGACCGTCCAGACGATGACCGTCGCGGCGAACGCGACGGGGGAGCCGGCGAGGGCGGTGGCGCCGGTGCCGACGGCGAAGAGGAGGGAGGAGAAGGCGAGCAGGACGACGGGGGAGCGCTTGTCGGTGAGCTTGTTGACGAGCAGCTGGAAGGCGACGATCACGACGCCGTTGACGGCGATGACCATGCCGTACGCGGAGGGGGCGAGGCCCTGCTCGCTCATGGTCAGCGGGAGGCCGATCCAGGGGGCGAGGAAGACGAGGCAGACGAGGAGGTTGAGCAGGACGAGGGTCCGGAAGGGCGCGTCGCGCAGCACGGTGAGCATGCTGACCTTGGCCTCGGCCTCGGGCTTGCCCGCCTTGTCGACGGGGATCTCGGGGCGCGTCTCGGGGAGCCGCAGGAAGACGATGAGGGCGCAGAGGGCGGTGGCGACGGCGTCGGCGACGAAGAGGGTGCGGTAGCCGAGGACCATCGCGGCGCCGCCGCCGATGGCGGCGATGGCGAAGCCGAGGTTGAGGGCCCAGTAGTTGAGGGCGAACGCCCGGCGGACCTCGCCCGCGGGGACCATGTCGGCGATCGTGGCGTTGATGGACGGCCGGACGGCCTGCATGGCGACGCCCATGAGCAGGACGACGGTGGCGACGCCCCAGGCGCTGGTGACGAAGGCGAGGGCGCCGGCGCAGACGGCGGCGGCCAGGTGCATCGTGATCATGGTGGGGCGGCGGCCCCAGCGGTCGGTGAGCTGACCGCCGAGCGGCGAGCCGGCGACGCCGCCGAGGCCGTGGAGGGCGACGACGAGTCCCGCGAACCAGGCGGAGTGCCCGAGCTCCTGGGTGAGGTAGAGGGAGAGGAAAGTCGTGACGAAGGCCCCGGTGCGGTTGACCAAAGTCGACAGCCAGAGCCACCAGAAGCCCTGCGGAAGTCCCGAAACGGTGGTGAGTGCTGATCGTTTGAGCGAATCGAAGGACATGTGGCGGCCGACCCCTTGCTGTCTGTAAGCCCCTACCTCGGCCCTCGTAACTTACGTATCTCTTATGGTGGACGCCAGTGAATTGACGGTGCGCGTCAATCGTCGGGGGTCGATTAGGCTCGGACGCATGGCCGACGCACCGTACAAGCTGATCCTCCTCCGCCACGGCGAGAGCGAGTGGAACGAGAAGAATCTGTTCACCGGTTGGGTGGACGTGAACCTCACCGCGAAGGGCGAGAAGGAGGCGACGCGCGGCGGCGAGCTGCTCAAGGACGCCGGCCTGCTGCCCGACGTCCTGCACACCTCCCTCCAGAAGCGCGCCATCCGCACGGCGCAGCTCGCGCTGGAGTCGGCTGACCGCCACTGGATCCCGGTCAACCGCTCCTGGCGGCTCAACGAGCGCCACTACGGCGCTCTGCAGGGCAAGGACAAGGCCCAGACCCTCGCCGAGTTCGGCGAGGAGCAGTTCATGCTGTGGCGCCGCTCCTACGACACCCCGCCGCCGGCCCTCGCGGACGACAACGAGTACTCGCAGGCCCACGACGCCCGCTACGCGACGATCCCGCCGGAGCTGCGCCCGCAGACCGAGTGCCTCAAGGACGTCGTCGAGCGGATGCTCCCGTACTGGTACGACGCCATCGTCCCGGACCTCCTCGCCGGCCGCACGGTCCTGGTCGCGGCCCACGGCAACAGCCTCCGCGCCCTGGTGAAGCACCTGGACGGCGTCTCGGACGCCGACATCGCGGGCCTCAACATCCCGACCGGCATCCCCCTCTCGTACGAACTCGACGAGAACTTCAAGCCCCTCAACCCGGGCGGCACGTACCTCGACCCGGAGGCCGCCGCGGCCGCCATCGAGGCCGTCAAGAACCAGGGCAAGAAGAAGTAACGCTTACCCACGAGAGAGCCCCCGTCCTGCCGTTCGCGGCGGGCGGGGGCTTTGCCGTGTCCTGGGGGAGTCCCCGGGGTGTCGCAGGTCGGTGACAGGTCGGGGCGAGGGGCTGCGGTGGGGGCGGGGCGGCGCTACGTTCCGGGGCGGGGTGCGGTCCGTGGGGCCGCCCGGAGGGGGGAGTCCCGGATGAACGTCGATCGGATCAGACCCGCGGTCCTCGCGCTGGCCGCCGTCGCGCTGGCCGCTGCCGCGCTGACCGGGTGCCAGGGGGCGGGGGCGGGGGATGACGGTTCGGCCGGTGTCGACGAGGTGACGGTCGAGGTGCCGGTGGAGGAGCCGGCGGACCTTCCGACGGACGTGCCCGAGGAGGTTCCCGCCGAGCCGGTCGACGAGGCTCCCGTGCCGCCGGTCACCAAGGCGCCGGCCAAGGTGCCGACGAAGTCCGGGGCCAAGTCGGGGAGCAAGAAGGGGAGCAAGACCGGCGGCAAGACCGGGGGCAAGACGAGCATCAAGAAGCCCTCGTCGCCGTCCTCGCCCGACTGCGTCGACACTCCGCCGAGCCCCGACGAGGTCGACCCCGACGAGGTCGCCGTCTACCGCGTCGAGGAGCTCGACCCCAGTACGGGGAAGGTCAACCTCGTCCTCCAGCACGGCGTTTGGGGATGCCCGGGGGAGGACGGCGAGGCGGCGCCGTTCGTCGGGACCGGCGAGGAGAGCCGCTGGGCGCTCGACCAGGCCGCGTACGTCACCGCCACCAACCCGATCGTCGACGGTTCGGCCAGCCGGCGGATCGGGGTCCAGGAACTGATCGACTGGATCGACGCGCACCCCGACGCGGGCCTCGTCTTCCGGTACGCGACCGGGGACGACGGCGCCATCCACCGCCTGGAGCAGGTCTTCACCCCGTAGGCGGGGCGGTTCCTGGGCCATACGGGTGAGGGCGAAACCTTACGGCGCCGGGAGGGGCGCATGGCGGGGGCGGGGCGCGGTAGGTCTGCCGGTGTCCCCGTACCCGTCCGTCCATGAAACGAGAGTCCCGTGCGTCTCCGCTCCTCCCTCACCGCCGTCTGCGGCGCCCTCGCCCTGACCGCCGCCCTCGCCGCGCCCGCCCACGCGGCCACCGGCGAGTTCCACTACCGGTTCGTCGGCATCAGCGGCGACCCGCAGACCGGCACCCTGTACGACCCGCCGAGCGGCGAGTGCGTGACGATCCCCGAGGCCGCCGACCCCGGCTCCTCCGAGCCCGCCTTCGCGCCGCACAACGACACCGACGCGTACGCCGTCGTCTTCACCGGCACCGACTGCACGGGTGACCAGTGGACCCTGCGGCCGCACGGCCGGCCGGCCTCCGACCGGCTCCTGCTGCGCTCGGTGGTGTTCCTCGACGGCTGACGCGAAGGCGAGCGCGAGCGCGACGGGGTGTCAGAAGCCGTCGCAGGCGTGAGCGCGGAAGTCCGCCACGGTCGTCGTCCGGACCTTGTCGTCGTCGGTGTACGCGACCTGGTCCGGCGTGAGCTCCTTCAGGTCCGCGAGGGTGAAGGAGTGGTGGAGCGTCATCCAGGAGTTGTCGGTGGTCGCCCCGTACACCTCGTAGAGCTGTTCCGGCTTCAGCGCGCGCGGGGTCTCGTCCGGGGTCCAGCCGTTTCCGCCGGCCGGGTCGGTCAGCGGGAAGGAGGTGAACCCGCCGACCGGTTCCGCCGCGTTCCAGACGTCCGTGTACTCCGGCTCGACGGCGGCCTCCGCGTCCGGGTCGGCGGCCTCCGCGTCCGGGTCGGCGGCCTCCGGGTCGGGGTACAGGAGCACCTGGTCGATCCCGTCGTGGCATGCCAGGGCCACGATCAGGGGCTTCCCGTCCGCCGTCACCGAGACGCCCGTGAACCCCGCCGGCGGCACGCTGCAGCCGGCGAGCGTGGGCACCAGCGGCAGGACGGCGGCGGTGAGCAGGGCGCGGCGGACCCAGGTGGCGATCATGTCGGCATCCTGGCCCGCCCGTGCGGCCCCCGGATATTCACCGGCGGACATCGCGGTGAATCGTTACCTTCATGCGCATGAGCACGTCACTTCGCTTGGAACCGGTCACCCCCGCCACCGTCGACGCCGCGATCGCCCTGCGCGTCCACCCCCATCAGGAACAGAACGTGGCGCCGGTGGCCCACTCCCTCGCCGAGGCGTACGTCAGGGGCGAGACGGCCTGGCCGCGGCTGATCTTCGACGGCGACGAGCTCGTCGGGTTCCTCATGGTCTTCCTCGGCATCGCGTGGGGCGAGGAGCAGGACGACCCCGACGACATCCGCAGCGGACTCTGGCGCCTCAACATCTCCGCCGACGCCCAGGGCAAGGGGTACGGCCGCTTCGCCGTCGAGGCCGTGCGCGAGGAACTCCGCCGCCGGGGCATCCCGAAGATGTACGTCACCTGGGAGCCCGGCGAGAACGGCCCCGGCGCCTTCTACGAGCGGCTCGGCTTCCGTACGACCGGAGAGCTCGCGGGCACCCAGACCGTCGGCGTCATCGACGTGTGAGAGGACGCGGAGGGGAAGGGCGGGGCCGTGTGGCCCTGCCCTTCCCCTCCTCTCTACGTGCCGCCGGTCAGCCCCCGCACTGGCACGGCGCGCCCGACTGGCAGCCGCAGCCGCAGCCCGAGCCGCAACCGCAGGCGCCGAGCACGGGCAGCAGCGTCGGCTCACGAGGAGCCTCCTGCTGCGGGTCGATCGTCATAGGGGATTCGGCCATGGGGTCCCTCCCTTTCGAGGCGCACATCGCCTCCCCCCATTGCATGCCCACTCCGACCGGCACGACAACGGCGCATCGACGGCGCACAGGCGCCCGAGCCCCCGAGGCGCCGTCCGCGGCGGTGCTACGCGCCTTCAACCGGGGAGTCCCCGGCCTGGAGCTCGTCCGCGTGCTCGCCGGTCACCAGGTAGACGACGCGCTTCGCCACCGACACCGCGTGGTCGGCGAACCGCTCGTAGTACCGGCCGAGCAGCGTCACGTCGACGGCCGTCTCGATGCCGTGCTTCCAGCGGTCGTCCATCAGGTGCTGGAAGAGCGTCCGGTGCAGCAGGTCCATCTCGTCGTCGTCCTGCTCCAGCTGGAGCGCCAGGTCGACGTCCTTCGTGATGATGACCTCCGCCGCCTTCGCCATCAGACGCTGCGCCAGCTGCCCCATCTCCAGGATGGTGGCGTGCAGGTCGCGCGGCACCGCCGTGGCCGGGAACCGCAGCCGGGCCAGCTTGGCCACGTGCTGGGCCAGGTCGCCCGAGCGCTCCAGGTCGGCGCTCATGCGCAGCGAGGTCACCACGATCCGCAGGTCCGTCGCCACCGGCTGCTGCCGAGCGAGCAGCGCTATCGCCCGGGCCTCCAGGTCGTGCTGGAGGTCGTCGACCTTCTGGTCCGCCGCGATCACGCTCTCCGCGAGCTTCAGGTCCGCGTCGAGCATCGCCGTCGTGGCACGCCCGATCGCCGACCCGACGAGCCGGGCCATCTCGACCAGCCCTTCACCGATCGAGTCCAGTTCCTCGTGGTACGCGTCCCGCATGGGGTCCCTCTCTCCTGCCTACGGCAAAGCTCTCTGCACAAGCTCTTCTGCACAAGCTCAGGGGTCCGGTCCACTGATCCTCGGACTCCCACGCTCCCACGTTCGGCCCCTCGTGCGTCCGGCTCCACCCCCTGAAATGAACCGGCACTTTCCCCTAGGTGAACTCTGGGCGACTCGCGTCGCTGCGGGCTTCGGGGCAAATGAACCACTACCGTCGCCATGGTGAACTCTGGGCGACGACTGTTCGAGCAGCCACTCGGACGGCTGGGAGAGTGTCCGTCGCCCCGCATAACCTGGTGGGCATGGACGTGAACGCGGCGGTCGCCGCATTGGCAGCGATCGCCGGCGTGTGCACCGGCGTGATCGCCATGCTGGCGTTCCGCTGGAGCGAGCGGGACCAGGCCCGGCCCACCCGGACCTCCCTGCACACCGACGCCGTGCTCCCGCCCGGCGTCGACACGGTGCTGTCCGTCCTGCGCTCCTCCGCGGTCGTGCTCGACGAGAGCGACTCCGTGGTGAAGGCCAGCTCGGCGGCGTACGCCCTCGGACTGGTGCGGGGCGGCAAGCTGGCCGTCGAGCCCATGCTCAACATGGCCCGCGACACCCGCCGCGACGGGGAGATACGCCAGGTCGAGCTGGACCTGGCGCGGCGCGGCACCGGACGCGGCGAGGCCCTCGCCGTCTCCGCCCGGGTCGCCCCGCTCGGCTCGCGGCTCGTGCTGCTCCTGGTCGAGGACCTCACCGAGGCCCGCCGTATCGAAGCGGTACGGCGCGACTTCGTCGCGAACGTGAGCCACGAGCTCAAGACACCCGTCGGTGCGCTCTCCCTGCTCTCCGAGGCCGTCATGGACGCCTCGGACGACCCCGAGGCGGTCACCCGCTTCGCCGGCCGCATGCAGATCGAGGCGACCCGGCTCACCAACCTCGTACAGGAGCTCATCGACCTCTCCCGCGTGCAGAACGACGACCCGCTGGAGGACTCCGAGCCCGTCTCCGTGGACGAGCTCGTCGCCGAGGCGATCGACCGCTCCCGGCACACGGCCTCCACCAAACAGATCTCCATGGTCTCCGGCGGCGCGGCGGACCTGCGGGTCTGGGGGAGCCGCGGCCAGCTCGCCGCCGCGCTCGGCAACCTCGTCGAGAACGCCGTCAACTACTCACCCGCCCACACCCGCGTCGGCATCGCGGCCCGCAAGGTCGCCGCGCCCGGCGGCGACCTCATCGAGATAGCCGTCACCGACCAGGGCATCGGCATCCCCGACAAGGACAAGGAGCGCGTCTTCGAGCGCTTCTACCGCGTCGACCCGGCCCGCTCGCGGGCCACCGGAGGCACGGGCCTCGGCCTGGCCATCGTGAAGCACGTGGCCGCCTCGCACGGCGGGGAGGTCACCGTCTGGAGCACCGAGGGACAGGGCTCCACCTTCACCCTGCGGCTGCCCGAGGCGGGCGTCGCGCGCGACCGCCGGCCGCCCGTGACCTCCCCCACCCCTGATCTCATGACCGAACCGCTTCCCGCCCCGGAGGTCCTTCCGTGACCCGAGTGCTCGTCGTCGAGGATGAGGAATCCTTCAGCGACGCCCTGTCCTACATGCTCCGCAAGGAAGGCTTCGAGGTCGCCGTGGCGGCGACCGGGCCCGACGGCCTCGACGAGTTCGAGCGCAACGGCGCCGACCTCGTCCTCCTCGACCTGATGCTGCCGGGCCTGCCCGGCACCGAGGTCTGCCGCCAGCTGCGCGGCCGCTCCAACGTCCCGGTCATCATGGTGACCGCCAAGGACAGCGAGATCGACAAGGTCGTCGGCCTGGAAATAGGAGCCGACGACTACGTGACGAAGCCCTTCTCCTCGCGGGAGCTGGTCGCCCGCATCCGCGCGGTGCTCCGCCGCCGCGGCGAGCCGGAGGAGGTCACCCCGGCGGCCCTGGAGGCCGGCCCGGTCCGCATGGACGTCGACCGCCACGTGGTGACGGTCTCGGGCGGCAAGGTCGACCTGCCGCTGAAGGAGTTCGACCTCCTGGAGATGCTCCTGCGCAACGCGGGCCGCGTGCTGACCCGCATGCAGCTCATCGACCGGGTCTGGGGCGCGGACTACGTCGGCGACACGAAGACCCTCGACGTCCACGTGAAGCGCCTCCGCGCCAAGATCGAACCGGACCCCGGTGCGCCTCGCTACCTGGTGACGGTCCGCGGCCTGGGCTACAAGTTCGAGCCGTAAAACAGAGGCGGTTGTACGGAGAAGGGGCGCCCCCCAATGGGGGGCGCCCCTTCTCCGTATCAGCGCGTCAGCGGCGGCGTCAGTGGCCCGCGGCCGGGGTCTCGCCGTGCTCGGCGCCGCCGTCGGTGCCGGCGTCGCCGTGCTCCGCGCCCTCGGTCGCCTCGGCGGTCGGGGAGGAGCCCGGGGGCGCCGGGATGATCGACGGACCGAAGTCCTTGAAGTAGCTCTTCGCCGGGACGACGAAGGCGCCGATGCTCACGTCGCCGGTCTTGCTGAGCTTGAAGACGACCTTCTGCTGGTCGCCGTCCTTGGCGGCCTCGGCGCCGTTCTCGATGACGGCGGAGGCGTTGCCCTCGCCGCCGATGACGACGTAGCCGAGCGGCGGGACGGTGATCGGGCCGGTGCCCTCGGCGGACGTCAGCTTCACGGTCGCGGTCGTACCGGGCAGGGTGATCGCGTCGACGGTCTGCGGGACGCGGCCGTTGTTGAAGACGGTGGCCGAGACGACGGCCGGGCCCTTCACGCGCTCGAACGGCTGGGTGATGACGAGCGCGTTCTGGATCTTGACGTCGTCCACCGAGACGGCAGCGTTGTCCGGCTTGATGCCGAGCGTCTGGGCGTCGTTGCCCGCGCCACAGGCGGACAGCGCGGCGATCGAGAACACGATGGCGGTGGCGGCGAGGGCGCCGCGTCGAAGGCTGCGGCTCACGGCGGCGGCATCTCCTTGGACGAACGGACAGGCGGGGAAAAACTAAGGACGAGCTAAAGGTGTGTCAGCGCGCTTAGGTTACCGAGCCGCACTCTCCGTCCCGCACCCGACCCGCCCCTAACGAGCCACCGCCGTCGCGAGCGACCGACTCGGACGTGTGCTCGGGCGGGCACGGAGGGGTACGGGGACGGGGTGCGGCCTCACCTTCTCCGGACACCGTCATCAAGTCGTCGTGGCCGGATCTCGCCCCATTGACCCGCCGTTCACATATCCGCCTTGATCAATTCCGTGATCGCCCCGCATTCTCCGCGGCCGTCTCCGGGAAATCACGCACAGTCGTCGACCTGATCAAATTTCGGAATCACCCCGGCGTGCATCCGTACGAGTGGACGATCCTCGAACGGAGTACGTGAAGAAGGCCACTCTGAACCGGACAAATCGGGGCATCGGAGCCCTCTGGAGGGCCTCCGGGCGCGTGTAACGTGCGCGTTTCTCTCCGTCGACACAGCCGCTCCGACCTGCGAATACCGCCTTCCGGAAGCCCTCCGCAGCACGTCCGTGATGCCGTTGTCAAGCCCCGAGATATGCCCTGACCTGCGAAAACGCCATTCAGAAGAAGCTGAATCCGTGTTACCCTGGATAGCCACGGAAGGGGTACCTGTCACATGACGTTCAAGGTTGGCGACACCGTGGTCTATCCCCATCACGGGGCCGCGCTGATCGAGGCCATCGAAACTCGCCAGATCAAAGGCGTGGACAAGACCTACTTGGTGCTCAAGGTCGCGCAGGGCGACCTGACGGTTCGTGTGCCGGCGGACAATGCGGAGTTCGTCGGTGTTCGCGACGTGGTCGGTCAGGATGGGCTGGACCGGGTCTTCGAGGTGCTTCGCGCGCCGTACGCCGAAGAGCCCACGAACTGGTCCCGTCGCTACAAGGCGAACCTCGAGAAGCTCGCCTCCGGCGATGTCATCAAGGTCGCCGAAGTAGTCCGCGACCTGTGGCGCCGGGAGCGCGAGCGCGGTCTCTCCGCCGGTGAGAAGCGCATGCTCGCCAAGGCGCGGCAGATCCTGGTCAGCGAGCTGGCCCTCGCGGAGAACACGAACGAGGACAAGGCCGAGGCTCTCCTCGACGAGGTCCTCGCGTCCTGAATGGGCGATAGCTCCAAGTGAAGCGATGCCGCGGTGCCCGATGGCGCGCTGTGAACCACACAGCGCTGTCGCCGGGCGCTGCGGCATGTTCGCGTACAGGCGCGCCCGTACGCCGCTGAAGTAACCCGCACCCCCTGCTGTCCGAACCCCAGTGCCCACGCGGCCAACGCCTCGACCGTCGTCACGGAAAGGGCCCGGTCAAGGCGGTGCGTCCGGCACGCTGAGGCCATACCCATGTCGGCCGCGGAAACAAACCTGTCGGAGTGCAACCGATGTCAGACGAAGCGCGTCCTTCTCGTACCGCCGTGGTGATCCCGGCGGCAGGACGGGGCGTACGCCTCGGCCCGGGCGCCCCCAAGGCGCTCCGCACGCTGAGCGGCACCCCCATGCTCATCCACGCCGTCCGCGCGATGGCCGCCTCCCGAGCGGTCTCGCTCGTCGTCGTGGTCGCGCCGCCCGACGGCGCCGCCGAGGTCAAGAACCTCCTCGACGCGCACGCCCTGCCCGAGCGGACGGACTACCTCGTCGTGCCCGGCGGCGCGACCCGCCAGGAGTCCGTGCACCTCGGCCTGAAGGCGCTGCCCGAGGGCGTCACCACCGTCCTCGTCCACGACGCGGCCCGCCCCCTGGTCCCCGTCGACACCGTGGACGCCGTCATCGAGGCCGTACGGGACGGGGCCGTCGCCGTCGTCCCCGCGATGCCCCTCGCGGACACCGTGAAGGAGGTCGAGCCGGCCGAGAAGCCCGGCGACCCCGAGCAGGTCGTCGCGACCCCGGTCCGCGCCCGCCTCCGCGCCGTCCAGACCCCGCAGGGCTTCGACCACGACACGCTGGTCAACGCCCACGCCACCATCGCCCTCGCCGGCGAGGGCGCCACCGACGACGCCGGCATGGTCGAGCGGCTCGGCGCGCCCGTCGTCGTCGTGCCCGGCCACGAAGAGGCCTTCAAGGTGACCCGCCCCCTCGACCTCGTCCTCGCCGAGGCCGTACTCGCCCGCAGGAGGGCCAACGATGGCTTCTGAGAACACCCCGCAGACCCCCCTCATCCCGCTCGTCGGCATCGGCACCGACGTCCACGCCTTCGAGGAGGGCCGTGAGCTGTGGTGCGCCGGTCTGCTCTGGGAAGAGGAGAAGTACGGGCTCGCCGGGCACTCCGACGGTGACGTCGCCGCCCACGCCGCCTGCGACGCGCTCTTCTCCGCCGCCGGCATCGGCGACCTCGGCGCCCACTTCGGCACCTCGCGTCCCGAGTACTCCGGCGCCTCCGGCGTCACCCTCCTCGCCGAGGCCGCCCGGATCGTCCGCGCCGCGGGGTTCGAGATCGGCAACATCGCCGTGCAGGTCGTCGGCGTCCGCCCGAAGATCGGCAAGCGCCGCGACGAGGCGCAGAAGGCGCTGAGCGAGGCGGCCGGCGCGCCCGTCTCGGTGTCCGGCACGACGACCGACGGCCTCGGCCTGACCGGCCGCGCCGAGGGCCTCGCCGCCCTCGCGACCGCCCTGGTCTACCCCGTACAGGCCCCGTAGACGCGGAGCGCGTACGGAAAAACGTGCCCCGCGACACCCGAACGGTCGCGGGGCACTACCACACGCCCACTACCCTGGAGGCGTGACTATTCGCCTGTACGACACCAGCGCCCGGCAGATCCGTGACTTCACCCCGCTCACGCCGGGCTGTGTCTCGATCTACCTCTGTGGTGCCACCGTGCAGGCGGCCCCGCACATCGGCCACATCCGGTCGGGGCTGAACTTCGACATCATGCGCCGCTGGTTCGCCTACCGCGGCTACGACGTCACGTTCATCCGGAACGTCACCGACATCGACGACAAGATCATCTGGAAGGCGGACCAGCAGAACCGCCCCTGGTGGTCCATCGGGTACGAGAACGAGCGGGCGTTCAACGACGGCTACCAGGCCCTCGGCTGCCTCCCGCCGACCTACGAGCCCCGCGCCACCGGGCACGTCCCCGAGATGATCGAGATGATGCGCGGTCTCATCGAGCGCGGCCACGCCTACGAGGCGGACGGCAGCGTCTACTTCGACGTGCGCTCGTTCCCGGGGTACCTGGAGCTGTCGAACCAGGACATCGACGACCTCCGCCAGCCCGCCGAGGACGGCATCACCGGCAAGCGCGACCCCCGCGACTTCGCGATGTGGAAGGCGACCAAGCCGGGCGAGCCCGACTGGGAGACCCCGTGGGGCCGCGGCCGTCCCGGCTGGCACCTGGAGTGCTCGGCGATGGCCCACAAGTACCTGGGCTCCGCCTTCGACATCCACGGCGGCGGCCTCGACCTGATCTTCCCGCACCACGAGAACGAGATCGCCCAGGCCAAGGCCTTCGGCGACGAGTTCGCCCACTACTGGGTGCACAACGCCTGGGTCACCATGAGCGGCGAGAAGATGTCGAAGTCGCTCGGCAACAGCGTGCTCGTGTCCGAGATGGTGAAGAACTGGCGCCCGATCGTCCTGCGCTACTACCTCGGCACCCCGCACTACCGGTCGATGATCGAGTACAGCGAGGAGGCCCTGCGCGAGGCCGAGGCGGCGTTCGCCCGCATCGAGGGCTTCGTCCAGCGGGCCACCGAGAAGGCCGGGACGACCGTCGAGCCCGCCGCCGAGGTGCCGCCGGCCTTCGCCGAGGCCATGGACGACGACCTGGGCGTTCCGCACGCCCTCGCGATCATCCACACCACCGTGCGCCAGGGGAACAGCGCCCTCGCCGCGGACGACAAGGACGAGGCCGTCGCCCGCCTCGCCGAGGTCCGTGCGATGCTCGGCGTCCTCGGCCTGGACCCGCTCGACCCGCAGTGGGCCGCGGAGTCCGGTGGCGGCGAGGAGCTCCACGGCGTCGTCGACACCCTCGTCCGGCTCGTGCTCCAGCAGCGCGAGTCGGCCCGTGAGCGGAAGGACTGGGCGAGCGCGGACGCGATCCGCGACCAGCTGACCCAGTCCGGCCTCGCGATCGAGGACGGCCCCGACGGTCCCCGGTGGACGCTGGGCAACCGCTAGAACGCCGATGATGTGCCGCCCGGGTCCCCGGGCGGCACACTTCACTTACAGACTTGTGTACGCAGGCATCAGAGGAAACAGGTAGTCATGGCCGGGAACAGCCAGCGCAGGAACCGTCGCACGTCCAACAAGAAGGGTGCGACGGTCGGCAGCGGTGGCCAGCGGCGCAAGGGCCTCGAAGGCAAGGGCCCGACCCCCAAGGCCGAGGACCGCAAGGGCCACAAGGCCTTCCGCGTCTCCAACGCGATGGCCCGCAACGCGGCCAAGCGCAAGCCGCCCATCGCCCGCCGCGGCGGCAAGGGCCAGTCGGAGATGGTCGTCGGCCGCAACCCGGTCTTCGAGGCGCTGCGCGACGGCGTGCCCGCCACGACCCTGTACGTGCAGCAGTTCATCGACAACGACGAGCGCGTGCGCGAGGCCCTGAACCTCGCCACCGGCCGCGGCAACATCCACATCATGGAGGCGCCGCGCCCCGAGCTGGACCGGATGACGAACGGCCTGAACCACCAGGGTCTCGTCCTCCAGGTCCCGCCGTACGAGTACGCGCACCCGGAGGACCTCGCCGCCGCCGCGTACGACGACCACGACGAGCCGCTGATCGTCGCCCTCGACGGCGTCACCGACCCGCGCAACCTCGGCGCCGTCGTCCGCTCCGTCTCCGCCTTCGGCGGCCACGGCGTCGTCGTGCCCGAGCGCCGCGCGGCCGGCATGACCGCCGGTGCGTGGAAGACCTCGGCCGGCACCGCCGCCCGTACCCCGGTCGCCCGCGCGACCAACCTGACCCGCTGCCTGGAGGCGTACCAGAAGGCCGGCATCACGGTCGTCGGTCTGGCCGCCGACGGTGACCGCGCGGTCCACGAGCTGGAGGAGCTGGGCGGCCCCGTCGTCATCGTCGTCGGCTCCGAGGGCAAGGGCCTGTCCCGCCTCGTCGGCGAGACCTGCGACTTCCTCGTCCGCATCCCGATGCCGGGCGGCGCCGAGTCGCTGAACGCCGGTGTCGCCGCCGGTGTCGTCCTGTACGAGGCGGCCCGCCGCCGCATGGGCTGACCGACGGGCCGCACCCCGGCCATGGCGTGATCTTGACGGGTCTCGGACATTTGCGAGCCGTCAAGGCAGTGTCCTAAACCCAGATCACTCGGTTAGATGAGTGTGGACACCAGAACGCCCCGGCCGGGGTTCGACGACCAGCCCGCGCTGAGCATGGTCAAAGTGGATTCCGATCCCGCTCAGGTGATCGTGAACCACGCCAGCTTCCGTGTGCGGCTCGCGCCGGCCAAGGCGCCGACGTTCGCCGCCAATCCCCGTCTCGCCGCGCTCGCCGGTGCGGGCGCGGTCGCGGGAGCCGCCGGAGCGGCGGGCGGCGCGGGCGCGCGCCGTCGCCCCGTCGTGTGGACGGGCAAGTCCGCGCCGGGCGCGACCGGACTGCTCCAGGCCGTACGGGAATCCTCCGTCGCCACGCTCGACCCGTCGGTGGGACACGCCGGACTCGACGCCGGCGCCACCCAGGCCATCCCGCGCATCGACGACACCATGCCGACCCCCGTCGTGCCGGACCAGCCCGCCGCGCCGCTGCTGCCGCCGATGCGCCGCGCCGAGGGCGCGTACGACGAGGTGTACGAGCTCAGGCCCGGCGCCCCCGGCCCGTACGACGACCCGGCCGACCCGGCCGACGGCCGTGCCTCCCGGCGAGGAGCCCACGACCCGGTCCGGCACGCCTACTACCCGGGCCGCCGGATGAACCTCGGCGTCGTGCTGCTCCCGCTGCGCGTCTTCCTCGGCTTCATCTCCATCTACGCGGGCATGGGCAAGCTCTGCGACCCCGTCTACTTCGACGGCGGCGAGCGCGGCTCCATGGTCAAGTGGCTCAACTCGCTGCACCCGTGGGCGCTCGCCGAGCCGCTCCGTGACTTCGCCCTCCAGCACCCGGTCGGCGCCGGGCTCACCGTCGCCTTCCTCCAGGTCGTCGTCGGCGTCCTGACCGTCCTCGGCCTCTGGCAGCGCGTCGCCGCGGTCATCGGCGCGCTGCTCTCCGCCGCGCTGCTGCTGACCGTCAGCTGGAAGACCGTCCCGGTCTACGACTCCGCCGACATCATCTACCTGGCCGCCTGGTCGCCGCTGATCATCGCGGGCGCCCCCGTCTACTCCCTCGACGCCCGCCTCGCGGGCGAGGCCTGGCGGACCCTCGGGCCGCGCGCCGAGCTGTGGGACCTCCGCCGCCGCGTCGTGCGCCGCAGCACCCTCCTCGCCTCCGTCGTCGTCGGCCTCACCCTCCTCGTCGGCTCCGTCCTCGGCGGCGCGGTCCGCTCCACCGAGATGGTCACCGTCCCGGGTCCGAACGACGACCCGATCAACCACCTTCCCGGTCAGCCGTTGCCGGCCGAGCCGACCCGCCGGGCTCCGTCGTCGAGCGCCTCGAAGGCGCCCGAGCCCGAGGCGAGCAGCACGACGAGCGAGGCCACGGCCGAGCGCGAGGCGACCGAGGAGGCGGCCCGGCCGACGGAGACGACCCCGCAGGCTCCCCGTACGCAGGAGCAGCGCCCCGCGGCCACGCAGGAGAGCACGGGCTCCTCCTCGTCGTCCTCCTCGTCCTCGTCCTCCTCGACGACCCGCCCGCCGGCCGAGTCGAAGCCGGCGGCCCCGCCGGCGACCAGCGACACCCCGAAGAGCCCGGCGGGGACGACGGGTTCGACCGGCACCACCGGTTCGACGGGGAGCACGCCGACGGACGGCGGCTCGCCCTCGGACGGCGGGGCGCGGAACCCGATCGGCGGCCTGCTGGGCTGAGCCCGCCCGCGTACGAGAAAGGGCGGTACCGCTTCCGAAGCGGTACCGCCCTTCTCGTACGTCCGAGGGGCCCGGATCAGGCCCGCTGGGCGGCGAGCTCCTTCGCCGCCTCCGTGAGGTCCTTGGCGGTGTCGATGGCCCTCCAGTAGGCGCCCTGGGGCAGCGGGAAGCCCGCCAGGCGCCGTTCGCGGGCGAGGCGGGGGAACGTGGTCCGCTCGTGGTCGCCGAGGTCGGGGAGGAGCTCGGTGAAGGCGGCGGAGAAGACGTACACGCCGGCGTTGATGAGGAACGGCGACGGCGGCGCCTCGACGAAGTCGGTGATGTGGCCGAAGGTGTCGGTCTCGACGGCGCCCCAGGGGATGCGGGGGCGGGCGAGGGCGAGCGTGGCGGTGGCGTCGCGCTCGGCGTGGAACTCGGCCATCTCGCGCAGCGAGAAGCGGGTCCAGATGTCGCCGTTGGTCGCGTACCAGGGCTGTTCGGGCGCGGGGAGGTGCGCGGCGGCGTACTTGAGGCCGCCGCCGCGGCCGAGGGGCTCGGTCTCGACGACCGTGGTCACCTTGAGGGGGAGGTCCGCGGTTTCCAGCCACTCCTGGAGGACCTCGGCGAGGTGACCGCAGGAGACGACGGCGTCGGTCACGCCTTCGGCGGCGAGCCAGGAAAGCTGATGGCCGATGATCGGGGTCCCGGTTCCCGGGATCTCGACCATCGGCTTGGGGCGGTCGTCGGTGTACGGGCGGAGCCGTGAGCCCTGGCCGCCTGCCAGGACCACGGCCTGCGTCGGAGTGGAGTGCATACGGGGAACGATAGGCGTCCCGTACGCACCGGGCCGCTCAGCTCGCGGGCCGCCGGCTCTCGGACCGTCAGCTCGCGCGCATGACGCCGGTCGCGTACGAGGTGTCGCAGACCGGGCGGGAGAAGGACTGGGCGCGGGAGGGGCCGTAGTGCTCGACGGCGGCGCGGCCGAGGGCGCGGGCGATGGAGATGCAGTGCTTGGCGAGCGACGGCCGGTTCTCGACCTCGCGCTGGAGGTGCGTCAGGGCCGTGCCGGGGTCCTTCTCCTGGAGCTCGGCGAGGAGCTGGTCGCGGAGGAGGTCCTGCGGGGCGCGGGACTTGGCGCGGGTGGACACCTCGGAGGAGGATGCCGTCAGCTGGGTGGCGGAGTCCTGTCCGGCCCACGGAACGGCGGACACCGCGAGCGTTCCCGAGAGCACCAGGACGACGGGCAGGACGAGGGCGAGAGAGCGGCCGATTCGGCGGGCAGTGTGCGTCACGCAGGCGAGCGTAGCGGCCGGTAGTGATATGGCGACATTTAGTCACTCTCGCGGGGGATGGTTCGAGGTGGCTTTTCGAATTACGTGTTGACGCGGGGGTCCTGAGCGGGTGTGCGCGACCTGGTGGAGGGCCCCGAATGCCGGGGTTTTCCGGGGTAAACCCCTTCTTGCCGCCACTTAGGCCAACGGCCCCGCATCTGCAAGAGATGCGGGGCCGTCCGGTCAGTCACTCGGGCAGCGGCTGTATCGGTCGCCGAGGGCGGCCGCCGCGCCAGGCGCTGTGTCAGTCGCTGTGTCAGTCGCTGAGGCGGGCGCCCGTGGACGTCGAGAAGACGTGCAGCTCGGCCGCGCGCGGGACGACGTGCAGCGTGGAGCCCTTGGCGGGGACGTCACGGCCGCCGACGCGGACGACCAGGTCCTTGTCCTCGCCGCCGACGCGGGTGGAGCCGTAGATGAAGCCGTCGGAGCCGAGCTCCTCGACGACGTTGACCGTGACGGCGAGGCCCTGGTCGCTGTCGGAGCCGGCCACGTCGAAGTGCTCGGGGCGGACGCCGACGGTGACGGTGGTGTCGCCCTTGGCGGAGGCGGCGGCGATGGCGTCACGGGAGACCGGGACGACGCTGTTGCCGAACTTCACGCCGCCGTCGGTGATCGGGACCTCGACGAGGTTCATGGCGGGGGAGCCGATGAAGCCGGCGACGAAGAGGTTCGCGGGCTTGTCGTACATGTTGCGCGGGGTGTCGACCTGCTGGAGCAGACCGTCCTTCAGGACGGCGACGCGGTCGCCCATCGTGAGGGCCTCGGTCTGGTCGTGGGTGACGTAGACCGTGGTGATGCCCAGACGGCGCTGGAGACCGGCGATCTGCGTACGGGTCGAGACGCGGAGCTTGGCGTCGAGGTTCGACAGCGGCTCGTCCATGAGGAAGACCTGCGGCTCGCGGACGATCGCGCGGCCCATGGCGACACGCTGGCGCTGACCGCCGGAGAGCGCCTTCGGCTTGCGGTCGAGGTACTCGGTGAGGTCGAGGATCTTCGCGGCCTCTTCGACCTTGGCGCGGATCTCCGACTTGTTGACGCCGGCGATCTTGAGCGCGAAGCCCATGTTGTCGGCGACGGTCATGTGCGGGTACAGCGCGTAGTTCTGGAACACCATCGCGATGTCCCGGTCCTTCGGCGGCAGGTGCGTGACGTCGCGGTCGCCGATGCGGATGGCGCCGGCGTTGACGTCCTCGAGGCCCGCGAGCATGCGGAGCGAGGTCGACTTGCCGCAGCCGGAGGGGCCGACGAGGACGAGGAACTCGCCGTCGGCGATCTCGATGTCGAGCTGGTCGACGGACGGCTTGGTGGCGCCGGGGTAGATCCGGGTCGCCTTGTCGAACGTGACGGAAGCCATGGTGATGTGTCCCCTCACCGGCAGGAACGTGCCGGACGATCCGAGTAAAGGAAGGATGTGGTCCAGTCCACCGGAGCGGACTCCGGGCGACGCTACCCGGCGGGCCGCGTTCTGTCAGTAGTTCGAAGGGCGTGAGATTTCCGACCGCCGGTCGCGCGGGTTGGTTAGACTGCTCCCGCTGCCGCCTTAGCTCAGTTGGCTAGAGCGCTTGACTTGTAATCTTGAGGTCGTCGGTTCGATTCCGACAGGCGGCTCTGTACGTGCTCTGCACGTGCCGAAGGCCCCGGACATCTCGTGTCCGGGGCCTTCGTCGTTCTCAGTGGCGGCCCGAGACCTTGTCGGCGAGGGTCGCGACCGGGTCGGTCGTCGCGGTGTGGCTGGTCAGTTCGCGGCGGTCGGCGCCGCGGAAGGCCGCGTACATCGTCTGGACGGCGAGCCAGCGGAGCGGCTCGGGCTCCCACTTGCGGACCTTGTGGTTGACCCAGGGGAGGGCGGTGAGGTCGGTGGGGCCCGACTGGCCGGAGTCCTGCTGGATCAGGTCGCGGAGGGTGCGGGCCGCGAGGTTGGCGGTGGCGACGCCCGAGCCGACGTAGCCGCCGGCCCAGCCGAGGCCCGTGGAGCGGTCGAGGGTGACGGTGGCGCACCAGTCGCGGGGGACGCCGAGGACGCCGGACCAGGCGTGGTCGATGCCGACGCCGGCGAGCTGCGGGAAGAAGCGGACCAGGATCTCGCGGAGCGCCTCGATGGTCTGGGGCTGGGTGCGGCCGTCGTTGTCGGTCTTCGAGCCGTAGCGGTACGGGACGCCCCGGCCGCCGAGCGCGATGCGGCCGTCGGCGGTGCGCTGGGCGTACATGTAGGCGTGGGCCATGTCTCCGAGGGTCTCGCGGCCCTCCCAGCCGATCGACTCCCACTGGGCGTCGGTCAGCGGCTCGGTGGTGATCATCGAGGAGTTCATGGGGAGCCAGGTGCGGCGCTGGCCCGCGAGGGAGGCCGTGAAGCCCTCGGTGCAGCGCAGGACGTACGGGGCGCGGACCGTGCCGTACGGGGTGATCGCGTGCTTCGGCTTGATCTCGGTGACCGGCGTCGACTCGTGGAGGGTGACGCCGAGCGCCTCGACGGCGTCCGCGAGGCCCTTGACGAGCTTGACCGGGTGCAGGCGGGCGCCGTGCGGGGTCCAGGAGGAGCCGACGGCGCCGGTGACGCGGATGCGCTCGGCGGTCTCGCGGGCTCCGTGGAAGGTGCGGTCGGTCTCGCCGAAGGCGAGCTCGGTCGCGTGGAACTCCTTGAGGCGGGCGAGCTGTGCGGGGGAGAGGGCGACCTCCAGGACACCGCCCTGGTGGAGGTCGGCGTCGATCTTCTCCGTCTCGCAGACCTCGACGACCTCGGCGACGGTCGCGTTCATCGCCTGCTGGAGGCGGAGGGCGGCCTCGTGGCCGTGGAGCTTGGCGTAGCGGGCGCGGCCCGCGATGCCGTTGTAGAGCCAGCCGCCGTTGCGGCCGGAGGCCCCGTACCCGCAGAACTTGGCCTCCAGGACCGTGATGTTCAGGAAGGGGACGGCCTTCTTCAGGTAGTAGGCGGTCCACAGGCCGGTGTAGCCGCCGCCCACGATGCAGACGTCGGCCGTGGTGTCTCCGGGGAGCGGTTCGCGGGGCGCGGGGGCGCCCTCCTGCGCGTACCAGAACGAAATGCCGCCGTTGACCGTACTCATGTGTATCCCTCTTCCGGGTGCGTGGGCGGGACGTTACCGGGGGCCTTGGTCCTGTGGATACGGGCCTTTCGACGCGGGTTCCGGGGGCGGGGGCGGCCTAGGTTCGGATGTACGTGTCGCCACCTCTTTCCCCGCGCGGCGCCGACGGATTTCGTCGTTCCGGAAGGACCCTCCCATGCCCGTACGCAGGACTCGGAGCCTCGTCGCCGCCGCCCTCTCGGCCGGTCTCATCGGGCTTGCGGCCGTGGGGTGTTCGGGCGGTGCGGAGGACGGGGCGCCGGTCGCCGCGGCCGTGACCGTCGTCCCCGACGACCACGCGGAGGTGCTCGCGAAGCTCCCGTCGGCCGTCGAGGGTACGAAGATCGTCGTCGGTCCGGCGAAGGCCCCGCACACCGTCACCGTCTTCGTCGACCCCCGGTGCAGCTACTGCGCGAAGTTCGAGGCGAGCGCCGGGACGGTCCTCGCGGACGAGGCGGCGGCGGGGAAGGTGCGCGTCGAGTACGTCGTCGCCTCCTTCCTGGACGCCCGCACGGGCGGCACGGCCTCGGCCCGCGCGGCGAACGCGCTGCGCGCGGCGGCGGACGCGGGGACGGGCAGGTTCGCCGCGTTCCAGGCGGCCCTGTTCGCCTCCCAGCCGGCCGGCGAGTCCGAGGACGGCTTCTCGGTCGACCACCTGCTCCGGATCGCCGACCAGGTCGAGGGGCTGCGCGGGGACGCCTTCGACAAGGCCGTGCGGGACGACACTCACAAGCAGTGGGTCGCGGACGCCGAGAAGGCCTTCGAGGACGCGGGCGTGGGCGGCACGCCGACGGTCCTCGTCGACGGGACGGCGCTGCCGGCCGGGAACGCGCTGTACGACGCGGACGCGTTCGCGAGGGCCTTGCGCGACGCCGGGGTGTGATCTCGCGCTCGCTCTTCTAGGCTCGGTGCGTGATCCACGTACCGGGCGAACTCGCGCGCACCCAGGCCCTGTTCAACGGTGACACCGGGCGGGAGTTCGTCGCCGGACTGCCCGCGCTCGCCGAGGAGTTCCTCGGCCGCTGGGGGCTGCGGGTCACCGGGCCCTCCCTGCACGGGGCCGTCTCGCTCGTCCTGCCCGTGGCGCGGATCGCGGACGGCACGCCCGCCGCGCTGAAGCTGACCCTCGTGGACGAGGAGACCGAGGGCGAGCCGGTGGCGCTGCGGGAGTGGGACGGGGCAGGGTCCGTACGGCTCCTCGACCACGATCCCGTGAGCGGCACCCTGCTGCTCGAACGGCTCGACGCGGGGCGGCCGTTGTCCTCCCTCGACGACCCCCGCGAGGCCCTGCGGGTCGTGGCGGGACTGCTCGCCCGGCTCGTCGCCCTCCCCGCGCCCGACGGGCTGCGGCGGCTCGGCGACATCGCCGCGGGGATGCTGGCCGAGGTGCCGGAGGCCGTCTCCGGGATGAGCGCGGAGGAGGCGGCCCTGGTGGAGGAGTGCGCGGCGGCCGTACGGGACGTGGCCGACGCTCCCGGGGACCGGCTGCTGCACTGGGACCTCCACCTCGGCAACGTCCTCGCGGGTGCACGCGAACCGTGGCTGGCCATCGACCCCAAGCCCCTCGCGGGCGACCCCGGCTTCGAGCTCCTTCCCGCCCTGATGGACCGGTGGGATCCCCGTACCGACGAGGTCCTGTGGCGGTTCGACCTGCTCGCGGACGTCGTCGGGGACCGGCGGCGGGCGGTGGCGTGGACGCTCGGGCGGGTGCTCCAGAACGCGCTGTGGGACGCCGAGGACGGGGACGGCCCCGACCCCGAACAGGTGGAGCTCGCGCGGATCCTGCTGGCCAGGAGGGCCTGACGGGGGCAAGGTGGCCCCATGATCCGTACCGCCACCCCCGCCGACGTGCCCGTCGTCTTCGCCATGATCCGCGACCTCGCCGCGTACGAGAAGGCGCTCCACGAGGTCCGCACCACCACGGACCAGCTCCACGAGGCCCTCTTCGGCCCGCACCCCGCCGCGTTCGCGCACATCGCCGAGACCGAGGACGGCGAGATCGCCGGCTTCGCGCTCTGGTTCCTCAACTTCTCGACCTGGCGCGGGGTCCACGGCATCTACCTGGAGGACCTGTACGTCCGTCCGGAGGCGCGGGGCGGCGGCCACGGCAAGGCGCTGCTGCGCGAGCTGGCCCGGATCTGCGTCGACCGGGGGTACGAGCGCCTGGAGTGGTCCGTCCTCGACTGGAACACGCCGGCGATCGACTTCTACGAGTCCCTCGGCGCCCGCCCGCAGGACGAGTGGACGGTCTACCGCCTGACGGACACGGCGCTCGCGGAGCTCGGGGGCGGGGTCGGGGTGCTGTAGGCGTGGCGGGGGAAGCCGTGCTGTAGGAAGGGGGCATGACTATGGACATCGCCACGGACACCGCCTCGGACATCGAGCAGCGTTTCCAGCGGATCACCGACTTCATCGAGGCACGCCTCACGCCCCTCTTCGACCCGGCCAACGGCAAGGACCACGGCTTCGGGATGGACGACACCTCCCGCGCCCTGCGTGCCCTGCGCTACACCGTGCAGGCCGCGTCGGCGGTGAAGGGCCTCGTCGAGAAGCGTGAGTCGGCGCCGGAGCTGCGGCCCGTCGTGGACCAGGCCCTGGAGCACAACTGGGACGTGCTGCGGTCGGCGGCGCGGATGTGGGAGGACCACGCCGAGTTCCAGAAGGAGTTCAAGGCGCACTCGTGGGACGTCCTCGGGATCTGATCCCCGGGCTTCCCCGGGCTTCCCCGGGCTTCCCCGGGCTTCCCCGGGCTTCCCCGGGCTTCCCCGGTCCGGTCTACGGGATCAGGACCACCTTGCCCGTCGTGCCCCGGTTCTCCAGGGCGTGATGGGCCTCCGCCGCCTTCGCGAGCGGGAAGCGGTGGACCGCCGGGCGGAGGGTGCCGTCGGCCGCGGCGGCGAGGGCGGCGAGTTCGAGCGTCCGGATGTCGCCGCCCGCCTTCCGGAGCATGACGGGGCCGAGGACGGACTCGGACGTGATGCCGCGTCCGGCGAGCTCCTCGGGCGTGAAGGTCAGCGGCTCGCCGTCGTGGAGGCCGCCGCCGGAGCCCGACCAGCCGAAGACGACGTGCTGTCCGCCGGGGCCGAGGAGGTCGACGGCGGCACGGCCGGTGTCGCCGCCGACCGAGTCGAAGACGACGGTGGCGGCGCCGCGGCCCGTCTCGTCGAGGTGGGCGCGGACCTTCTCCGGCCAGTCGGGGAGGGTGTAGTCGACGGCGAGGTCGGCCCCGTTCGCCTCGACGAGGGCGACCTTGGCGGGGCCGCCGGCGAGGCCGATGACGGTGGCGCCCGCGTTCTTCGCGTACTGGACGAGGAGCGTGCCGATGCCACCCGCGGCGGCCGGGACGATCGCGGTCGAGCCGGGGCCGAGCTCGGTGAACTGGAGGATTCCCAGCGTCGTCCGGCCCGTGCCGATCATCGCGACGGCCTCCGCCTCGCCGAGATGGGCGGGGAGTTCGTGGAGGCGGGCGGCGTCGGTGACGGCGAGTTCGGCGTACCCGCCGGGGACCATGCCGAGGTGGGCGACGACCCGCTTGCCCAGCCAGGCCGGATCGGTGCCCTCGCCGAGGGCGTCGACGGTGCCCGCGACCTCGCGGCCGGGGATCGTGGGGAGTTCGGCGGGGGCGGGGAAGGGGCCCGTCGCGCCCTCGCGGAGGGCGGTGTCGAGCAGATGCACGCCGGCCGCGGCGACACGGATACGGACCTGGCCGGGGCCCGGGACGGGGTCGGGAGCCTGCTCGTAGGTGAGGTTCTCGGCGGGGCCGAAGGCGTGGAGGCGGATGGCGTGCATGACGGGGACTCGCTTTCCTGGGGCGGCTCGGCTTGGCGGCTCGGCTCGGCTTGGCGGCTTGGTGTCGAGCGTGCGACCTCAAGCGCGCTTGAGGTCAAGCACCTCGCTCCGCATGGCCAGGGAGACCGCCTCGACGGCGCTCGTGAACGAGACCTCCGACAGCACGCCCGGCGCGGCGACCTGGTCGCCGACCAGGTAGATCCCGTCCCCCCGGTCGATGGCCGGCCGGTCGCGCCAGGTGCTGCCGGGGCGGTCGACCGCGCCCGTACGGCCCTGGGAGACGGCCTCGCGCCGCCAGACGGTCCGCTCGCGCCAGCCGGGGAACGCGAGGTCGAGGAGGCGTTCGGCACGGGCGACGCCGTCCGCCTTGGCCGCGTCGGGGCCGATGGGCAGCTGGGCCTGGATCAGCTGCTGCCCGGCGGGGGCGAGGGAGGGGTCCGGGGCCGTGAACCGCTCGATCCAGCCGGGAGCGTCGAGGTCGGAGACGATGAACGGGTCGCCCTTGCGGGTGCGCAGCGCCAGGTCGAACAGGACCGTACGGCCGCTGTCCCAGGTCAGGGACGGGTCGCCGAGGAGCCGGGCGGCGGCGGGCAGGGCGGTGGCGACGACGACGGGGCCGCCGTCGGTCGGGAGGGCGTCGACGCGGGCCGAGGTCTCGATCCGTACGCCCATCTCCCACGCCCGCGCGACCATCCGCTCGATGAGCTCGCCCCAGCCGCCGCGCAGGTAGTGCGCCTCGGCCGGGAAGCCGGTGACGCGGTGCAGGCGCTCCTGCACGAAGCGGGCGGAGAGGGCGCCGGGGTCGTGGTGGAACAGCGCGACGGCGCTGAACGTGGCCGCCTGACGTGCCGTCCGCTCGCCGGCGAGGCCGCGGGCCCAGGTGTGGAAGTCGAGGTCGACCGGGGCCTGCTCGGGGGCGCGGCGGGCGAGCCGGAGGAGACCGAGCGGGGGTACGTGACGGAGGGCGCCGTCCTGCTGGAAGCGGAAGCGGAGCAGTTCGGCGGGCGGGAGGGCGGCGATGTCACCCTTGCCGATCAGGCCGCGCTGCTTGAGCCAGGTCCAGTGCGGGCCGCCGTTGTAGAGGGCGTGGGGGCCCTCGTTGGTGCGGTACGGGCCCTCGGCGGTGCGGGCGCGGCCACCGGGGGTCCGGTGGGCCTCGTACACGGTCACCTTGGCGCCGGCCTCGGCGGCCGTGATGGCGGCGGTGAGACCGGCGAAGCCGGCGCCGATGATCGTGAGCTTGCGCATGTCGCTCTCCCTCGTGCGGTGGCGTTTTCCCGTTCACGGGGAGGACGGACGGCGGCCCCGGGTTTGTGACATCGAGGCGCCGCGTTGTCAGTGGCGTGGATCACCATGGGGGCATGGCGAAGAAGAAGACCACGACGGCGAGCGCGCGACGGCCGGAGCTCCGGCTGCCTCCCCTCACGCCGTACGAGGGCGGTCTCGAACCGGACGGCGACTACGACGGCCTGGAGCTGACCGGCCTCGACCTGACCGGGCAGTCCGGCGAAGGCGCCCGCTTCCTGGACTGCGCGCTGCGCGACTGCGGGCTCGACGAGGCACGGCTGACGAGAGCCCGGTTCCTCGACTCGGTGCTCACGGGGGTACGGGGAGTGGGGACCGACCTGTCAGGGGCCCAGTTCCGGGACGTGGAGCTCGTGGAGGCGCGGCTCGGCGGGGCGCAGCTGCACGGGGCGGTGCTGGAGCGGGTGGTGGTGCGGGGCGGGAAGAGCGACTACCTGAACCTGCGGGCGGCGAAGCTGAAGGACGTGGTCTTCGAAGGGTGCGTGCTGAGTGAGCCGGACTTCGGGGGTGCGGTGCTGGAGCGGGTGGAGTTCGTGGACTGCGCCCTGACGGGCGCGGACTTCTCCGCCGCGCGGCTGAAGGACGTGGACCTGCGGGGCGTGCACCGGCTGGATGTCGCGCGGGGCGTGGACTGCCTCTCGGGCGCGCGCATCTCCACGACCCAACTCCTGGACCTGGCCCCGGTCCTGGCCACCCACCTGGGCCTCCGCGTCGAGGACTGACGGCCCCCGGCCGCACGGGGCCGTGCCCGCGCCCGGTGGGCGGTGCCCCGCTCGGGGGCCGGTGCCCACCCCCGTGTGGGCCGCGCCCGCCGTTTCGTTGTGGGCAGTCGTTCCGCAGGGCGGAACGGGTGGGCACAACGGAACGGCGCCCTTGCCGGCGCCCGAGGCTTCCGTGCCTGGACCCGCACCCCCAGTGCGGTGCGGTACCGGTGCGGGTTCAGGCGCGGGGTGCGAGGCGCCGCTGAGGGCGCCGTCCCGTGTGCCCACCCGTCCCGCCCTGCGGGACGATTGCCCACACGGGGGTGCGGCGGGCGCGGCCCACAACGAAACGGCGGGGCGCCGCCCACACGGGGGTGCGGCGGGCGCGGTCCGCGGCGGAGTGGCGGGTTACGGGGTGCGGGGGAAGCGGGACTGGAGGGTCCAGATGGCGGGGTTGTCGGACAGGCCCTCGTGCATGTCCGTGAGGTCGGCGATCAGGTCGTGGAGAAAGTCGCGCGCCTCGCGCCGCAGCTCGGCGTGGTTGAAGGTGACCGGCGGCTCGTCCCCCGGCATCCAGTCCGCCTCCACGTCCACCCACCCGAACCGTCGCTCGAAGAGCATCCGGTCCGAGGATTCGGTGAAGTCCAGCTCCGCGTACTGCGGCTGTGCCGCGCGGCTGCCGCGCGGGTCCTGGTCGAGCTGTTCGACGATGTCGCACAGCGCCCACGCGAAGTCGAGCACCGGTACCCATCCCCAGGCTGTGGACACCTCGCGGTCCGTCTCGGTGTCCGCGAGGTACACGTCCCCGCAGAAGAGGTCGTGCCGCAGCGCGTGGACGTCCGCCCGCCGGTAGTCGGTCTGCGGCGGGTCGGGGAAGCGTCGGGAGAGGGAGTAGCCGATGTCGAGCACCTGCCGATGGTGTCACGCCTCAGCGGCGGCCGTGGACCGCCTTCGCCACCCGCGGGCCCAGCCACCGCTTGAGGCGCCGCAGCGGTTCCAGCTGCTCCGCCGCGCGGTCGATGCGGTAGTACAGCTGGGGCGGGATGTGGGGGAGCAGCGGGGAGTGCCGCTGGCCGAGGAGCGCGAACATCTGGGACGGCTCCAGGCGCATGTACCGGGGGAGGTTCTCGTACCACTGAGCGCTGTACCGGGCCGCGCTCTGCGCCGAGACGAGTTCGGCGCGCCGCCGCTTCCCGTACGTCGTGAGCGCCGCGTCCAGGCCGTCGGCGGGGGCGCGGCGCAGGGCGGCCGCGAGAGCGAGCGCGTCCTCCAGGGCCAGGGTCGTGCCCGCGCCGATCGAGTAGTGCGTGGTGTGGGCCGCGTCGCCGAGGAGGACCAGGTTGCCGCGGTGCCAGACCCGGTTGGTGAGGGTGCGGAAGGTGAGCCACTGCGGCGCCCCGTCGGCCTGCGCCCGGCCGATCAGCTCGTGGCCGTCGAGGAGGTCGTGGAAGAGCTTTTCAAGAAGAGTGAGGGTGTCGGGCTCGTCGGCGGTGTCCAGGCCGAGCCCCTTCCACGTGGCCGGGGAGCACTCCACGACGCACGTCGACCGCTCGCCGCTGAACCCGTACGCGTAGCACCAGATCCAGCCGTGCTCCGTCTCCTTGAACGCGAAGCTGAACGAGTCGAAGACCTTCGTCGTACCGAGCCAGATGTACTGGTTCCGGCCGGCCGTCGTCGCGCTGCCGAAGTGCTCCGCGTGCGCCTCCCGCAGCACGCTGTTCACCCCGTCGGCCGCCACGACCAGGTCCGCGTCGGCCAGTTCGGGGGCGTCGGGGCCGGTGATGTCGTGTTCGAAGGAGACCGTGACGCCCAGGTCCTCCGCCCGGTCCGCGAGGAGCATGAGCATCTTCCGGCGGCCGATGCCGAAGCCCGCGTCGCCCCGGTGCACCGTCCGTTCGTCGCGGACGATCGCGACCCCGTCGTTCCACGTCACCGACGCCTCCGCGACGGCCGCCGCGGATTCGGGGTCGCCGGCGCGCAGCTTGTCGAGGAGCCCGGCCCAGTAGGTGACGCCCCAGCCGTACGTGGAACCCTCCGGGTTCCGCTCGTACACGGTGATGTCGTGCGACGGGTCCTGCCGCTTCAGCAGGATCGAGAGGTACAGGCCGGCGGGGCCACCGCCGACGATGGCGAGCTTCACGTGCGCTCCCACGGAGACTGAGACCGCCACGTCACATGGTGCGGTCGGATGGCCACGCACGGTAGCAGCTACGGGAGGAGGCGTTGTTCCTTCGCCACGGCCACCGCGCCCGCCCGGGTGTCCACGCCGAGCTTCGCGTAGATCCGGCCCAGGTGGGTCTTGACCGTCGCCTCGCTGATGAACAGCGCCCGGGCGATCTCCCGGTTGCCGAGCCCGCGCCCCAGCTGCCCGAGGATGTCCCGTTCCCGGTCGGTGAGCGAGGGGCCCGCCGCTCCCCGCATCCGGTCCATGACGCGGCTCGCGACCGGCGGGGAGAGCGCGGTGCGGCCCTGCGCGGCCGAGTGGATCGCGGCGAAAAGCTCCTCGGGGCGCTCGGCCTTGAGGAGGTAGCCGGTCGCGCCCGCCTCGATCGCGCGCGTGATGTCCGCGTCCGTGTCGTACGTGGTGAGGACGAGGACGTGGACCCCGGTGGGCGCGATCCTGCGGGTCGCCTCCACCCCGTCGATGCCCGCCCCGAGCTGGAGGTCCATCAGGACGACGTCCGGCTTCAGCTTCGCGGCCATCGCGACGGCCTCCTCGCCGCTGCCGGCCTCGCCGACGACCTCGATGTCGGGGGTGCTGCCGAGGAGGGCGAGCAGGCCGGCGCGGACGACGACGTGGTCGTCGCAGAGGAGGATCCGTACGGACATCAGGACTCCAGAGGGGAAGCGGGGGTGAGGGGGATGGACGCCGAGAGGACCGTGCCCTCGCCGGGGGCGGACTCGACCGTGAGCGTGCCGCCGAGCTGCTGCGCGCGGACCCGCATGGCGGGCAGCCCGTGGCCCCGGTCGCCCCGGTCGGGGCGGGCGAGCGCCGGGTCGAAGCCGTGGCCGTCGTCGGCGATGTCGAGGACGACGAGGTCGTCGAGGTAGGTCAGGGTCAGGGCGGCGGAGGTCGCGCCCGCGTGCTCGCGGATGTTCGCGAGGGCGCCCTGCGCGATCCGCAGGAGCGCCGACTGCGCCCGGTCGGGCAGCGGCACCGGCGACCCGTCCACCCGGAACTCCGCCGCCTCCCGCGCGGCCAGGCCCCGCAGCGCCTCCTCCAGGCCGCCGCCCTCGGCGAGGTCGGCGGGCGCGAGGTCGTGGACGAAGCGGCGGGCCTCGGCGAGGTTCCGTTCGGCGATCGACTCGGCCGTACGGACATGACGGCGGGCCGTCCCCGGGTCGCTGTCCCACGTGCGGTCGGCCGCCTGGAGCAGCATCTGCTGACTGGACAGGCCCTGGGCGAGGGTGTCGTGGATCTCCATCGAGAGCCGCTGGCGTTCGGCGAGCGTGCCCTCGCGGCGCTCGATCGCGGCCAGTTCGCGGCGGGTGCGGATGAGGTCGTCGATGAGCGCCCGCTGCCGGGCGGCCTGCCGGTCCGAGTACACGAACACGCCCGTCGCGATGGCGGCGACGGCCGGCGGCGCGACGACGAGGTTCGGGTCCCAGCCGCCGTGCGCGAGCTGCACCTGCGCGAAGACGACGAAGGCGGTGAGCAGAACGACGAGGCCGAGCGCGGCGCGCGGCGGGAGGGTGCGCAGGCCGGTGTAGAAGAGCGGCACCGCGCACCAGGCGAAGCTGGGCGCGAGGACGACGAGGACGATCCAGACGGCGACGACCGTGCCGAGCCAGGCGATGCGGCGGGGGGCGGCGCGGGTGCCGAGGACGGGGCCGAGGAGGTAGAGGGAGGCGAGCGCGCCGGAGAGGGCGATGATCCAGGGGCTGCGGGCTTCCCAGGGGTGCCGGAGGAGGAAGCGGGCGAGGGAGGCGCCGAGGAGGAGGAAGAACGCGATGTGCATGACGCGGGCGAGCCAGGGGGCGTCCGGGTCCTGGTCGCTCCCGGTGGGCGGCTGGGTCGTGGTCACCTGCCGGCCTTCCCTTCGCTCCGATGTACTGCTCTGACCTGGGGGTATCTGTCCATCCTGGCCCGTTAGGGCCAGGTGGGCATCAACCGATCGGCTGACCCGCCTGTCCACCAGTGTGCGTGAGGAGGGCAGCCGGACCGTGGACCGAAAGGCCCCGGGGGCGGCCACAGGATGGATCTCAGAGCGAACGGGGCACCCGGCCTCCGCCTCCTTCTCACCTCACGGAGTTCCTCATGAAGAAGATCCTCTTCGGTGCCACCGCTGCCGCTGTCGTCGCCGCCGGTACCTTCGGTGCCGTCTCCGCGAACGCCTCCGCCCCGGCCGCCGCCCCCGCCGCCGTCGTGAAGGCCGACGCGGGCAACGACAACCTCCAGCAGTCGACGCACCTCACGATCGAGGCCGCGACGAAGGCCGCGCAGGCCACGCTCGACGCTGCCGAGAAGGAGAACCAGCGCGTCTCCGTCGCCGTCGTCGACCGCAACGGCAACACCATCGTCACCCTCCGCGGCGACGGCGCCGGCCCGCAGTCCTACGAGTCGGCCGAGCGCAAGGCCTTCACCGCCGTCTCCTGGAACGCCCCGACCTCCGTCCTCGCGGGCCGCCTCGCCAACGCGCCGACCCTGAAGGACATCCCCGGCACCCTCTTCCTCGCCGGCGGTGCCCCGGTGACCGCCAAGGGCGCCCCGATCGCGGGCATCGGCGTCGCGGGCGCCCCCTCCGGCGACCTGGACGAGAAGTTCGCCCAGGCCGGCGTCGCCGCCCTCGCGAACTGACCCTCTCGGGTCACCCTCGACTGGCGGTGACGCCCGGTTCCCCCGCCGGGCGTCACCGCCGTTTTCGTGCGAATTGTGAACACTGCCTAGGATCGGTACGTGGATGTGTACGCGCACGTGAGCAGGCGCCGCCGCTTCGGCGCCGCAGCCGGCCTCCTCGCCCTCGCCGTCCTCGCGGGCGCCTGCGACGACGACGCCACCGGCGTACGGGGAACGCCCGGGGCCGCCGGGCTGCGGGACCCGTACTTCCAGAAGCTCGGCAACGGCGGCTACGACGTACGCCACTACGACCTGACCCTCGCCTACGACCCGGCGAGCGGGCGGCTCGACGGCAGCGCCGCGATCACCGCGCGCGCCACCCAGGACCTCAGCGCCTTCAACCTCGACCTCGCCGGGCTCACCGTCACCGGCGCGCGCGTGAACGGCGCCACCGCCGCGCAGAACAGGGCGGGCGACGAGCTCACGATCCGCCCCCACGACGACCTCCGCGAGGGCGACGAGTTCACGGTCGACATCACCTATTCGGGTGTCCCGGAGCCGGTCACCGACGCGGACGGCTCGAAGGAGGGCTGGCTGCGCACCGACGGCGGCGCGGTCGCGGTCGGCGAACCCACCGGGTCGATGACCTGGTTCCCAGGCAACCACCACCCCTCCGACAAGGCCACCTACGACATCCGGCTCACCGTCCCCGCCGGGCTCGAAGCGCTGTCCAACGGCGTCAGGAGCGAGCTGCGGACGGACCCCGACGGCCGGGTCACCTCCGTCTGGCACACCGCCGAGCCGATGGCGAGCTATCTCGCGACCGTCGCCATCGGCCGGTACGACACGGCGTCGGCGACCGGCCCCGGTTCCCTGCCCGTCCTCACCGCCGCCGAGCCCTCGGTCGCGAAGGCCAGCGCGGCGCTGCGGGGCGAGATCCCGGAGATCCTCTCCCGTCAGGTGAAGCGTTTCGGCCCGTACCCGTTCTCGGCCGCCGGGGCGACCGTCACCGAGGACGGCACCCTCGGGTACGCCCTGGAGACCCAGACCCGCCCCGTCTTCCCCGCCGCCTCCTTCGACCGCACGACCCTCGTCCACGAGCTGGCCCACCAGTGGTTCGGCAACTCGGTCACGCCGGAGACCTGGAAGGACCTGTGGCTGAACGAGGGCTTCGCCACGTACGCCGAATGGCTGTACACGGAGGAGTACGAGGACGTCCCCGCCCAGTCCCACTTCGACCGCGCCTACGCCCAGGACGCCAACTGGGCCTTCCCGCCCGCCGACCCGCCCGCCGCTGAGAACCTCTTCGACCCGCCCGTGTACCAGCGCGGCGCGATGGTCCTCCACCAGCTGCGCGAGACGGTCGGGGACGAGGCCTTCGACGAGATCCTCCAGGGCTGGCCCGCGAAGTACCGCCACGCGAACGCGTCGACGGAGGACTTCACGGCGTACGCGGAGAGCGTGGCGGGCGCGGACCTCAAGGAGGAGCTCGACGAGCTGTGGAAGGTCTGGCTGTACGGGGACGGGAAGCCCGCGAAGCCGTAGGGGGCCGCCGGGCCGGTCAGACCAGGCTCTTCCGCATCACCACGCACGCCCGGCCCTTGGCCAGGTCCGGGCGGCGGTCCGTCTCCTCGTACCCGAGGGACGTCCAGAAGGCCAGCGCCTTCGGGTTGTTCTCCAGGACCGCGAGGCGCAGCCCCTCGCGCCCCCGGGCGCGGAAGCGGTCCTCGACGTACGCGGCGAGGCGGCGGCCGTGGCCCGCGCGGTGTTCCCCGGCGTGGACGAGGAGCAGGCCGAGCCAGGGGTCCGGGTCGGCCGGGTCGGGGTGCCGGCCGAGGGTCACGGCCACGGCGACGAGGCGGCCCTCGGAGCGGGCGAGGAGGACCTCCGCGGACGGCTCGGCGAGGTCGTCGGCGAGGGCCGCGGCGACCTGCTCGGGCCGGACGTCGGCGGGGTCCGGGAAGTCGCCGCTGAGTTCGTGGAACTCCTCGTTCGACGCGTAGAGCGCGGTGAGTTCGGTGAGCAGCGCGCCGGGGAGGGCCGCGCCGTCCTCCAGGGCCTTGGGGGCGAGCGTTTCGACGATCACCCGGCCGAGCGTAGAGCCCCCGCCGGGGATCCCGGCGGGGGCTCGGTGGCGCTGCGGGTGCTTCTTAGAGGTTCACGCCGAAGTCGCGGGCGATGCCCTCAAGGCCGGAGGCGTAGCCCTGGCCGACCGCGCGGAACTTCCACTCCGCGCCGTTGCGGTAGAGCTCGCCGAAGACCATGGCGGTCTCGACGGCCGCGTCCTCGGAGAGGTCGTAGCGGGCGATCTCGGCGCCGCCGGCCTGGTTCACGATGCGGATGTACGCGTTGCGCACCTGGCCGAAGTTCTGCGAGCGGCTGACCGCGTCGTAGATGGAGACCGGGAAGACGATCTTGTCGACGTTCGCCGGGAGGCCCGCGAGGTTGACGTTGATCTGCTCGTCGTCGCCGCCGCCCTCGCCGGTGCGGTTGTCACCGGTGTGGACGATGGTCTGGTCCGGCGTCGACTTGTTGTTGAAGAAGACGAAGTGGCCGTCGGAGACGACCTTGCCGGCCGCGTCCACGCCGATCGCCGAGGCGTCGAGGTCGAAGTCGGTGCCGGTGGTGGTGCGGACGTCCCAGCCGAGGCCCACGGTGACGGCGGTGAGGCCGGGGGCCTCCTTGGTCAGGGAGACGTTGCCACCCTTGGACAGGCTCACAGCCATGGAAAGTCCCTACTTTCGTCGTGATGTCGTCGCTCGCCTGGAGAAACGCGCTTCCGCCGCCCACGGTTCCCGGATGCGGCGTCGCGAAAACAGGATGACTCCCCGGGCCCCCTCCGGGGAACATGGATGACATGTCCGGTCCCTATCCCATCCGCGGCTCCGTCTCGCTTCCCGAGGCCGAGCTCCAGTGGCGTTTCTCGCGGTCGTCGGGGCCCGGCGGGCAGCACGTCAACACCAGCGACTCGAAGGTGGAACTCCGCTTCGACCTGGCCGCCACCACCGCACTGCCCGAGGTGTGGAAGGCCCGCGCCCTGGAGCGCCTCGCCGACCGCCTGGTCGACGGCGTCGTGTCCGTACGGGCGTCGGAGCACCGCTCCCAGTGGCGCAACCGAGAGACGGCCGCCGTCCGCCTCGCCGCGCTCCTCGCCGAGGCGACGGCACCGCCGCCGAAGCCCCGCAGGGCGACGAAGATCCCGCGCGGGATCAACGAGCGGCGGCTGCGGGAGAAGAAGCAGCGCTCGGAGACGAAGCGCACGCGCCAGTCGCGCGGCGGCGGCGACTGGGGCTGACGGGCCGCCGAGTCCGTCAACTCAGGTGGCGGTCAGTCAGGTGGCGGTCAGCTCAGCTGGCGGTCAGCTCAGGTGGCGGTACTTGCCCTGGAAGTACGTCAGGGGGCCGCTGCCGTCCGCCGTCGGCAGGCCGGCCGTCAGGACCCGTCCCACGACCAGCGTGTGGTCGCCGGCCACGACCCGGCTCTCCGTCCGGCACTCCAGGACCGAGAGCGCCCCGTCGAGGAGGAGCGCCCCGCTCGCCTCGCCGCGCGTGTGCGGCACGCCGTCGAAGAGCAGGCGGTCGCTGACGCGGTTCTTCATGGAGAACCAGCCGGCGACCTGCCGCTGGCTCTCCGCGAGGACGGAGACCGCCCACAGGGGCTGTTCGGCGAGCAGGTCGTCCATGCGGGAGCCGTTGCGGAGGCTCACGAGGACGAGCGGCGGGTCGAGCGAGACCGACATGAAGGCGGTGGCCGTCATGCCGACGTCCTCGCCGCGCGGGCCCTCGTCGGGCGCGTGCGCGGTCACCAGGACCACGCCGGCGGCGAGGCGGGACATCGCCGCGCGGAACTCGTCGTTGCTCACCCCCTCAGCATGCGGGATGGCCAGGTCGGTGACCGGCGGGGCGGCGCGGAGCGGGAGAGGGGTCGTCTGGAGCACACCCGCACGCTAGTCCGAGCGCGGAGAGCGCCGCATCGGGCCCCGGGACCAGACCCGGCATCCCCCGACGGTCCTAGGACCGGTGCCGGTGAGGTCCAGACCTCGCCCAGGGGTTGCACGCGACCCGCCATGACCTGCTGTGACTTGAGTCACAGAGGGCACTATTTGCTGACCCTGTGTACCGAGTGCACAGCTCACTGTGATTCAGTGGCAGGGACAGTGAGCACGAAGCCGATGAGAACCCTGGAGTTGCTGTCGAGGTCTCGGGGAGAGCGAGCGATGGAGACCGAGTCGGAGCCGTACGTCCGTCTCTCGACCCTGCGGCAGCTGCATCAGGTCGTGGCGGATCTCAACACAGCCCGCAGCCTTGCGGACACCCTGCAGACCGTCGCCGACGGTGTCGTGACCGGCCTCAACTACGAGCTGGCCTGCGTCAACCTCGTACGCCCCGACGGTGACCTCGTCGTCGCCGCCTTCGCCGGCAGCTCCGCCGCCGAGGCCCTGATCACCGGCCGCGTCGGCTCCCGCGCCTCCTGGGACCGCCGCCTCGCCATGGGCGACGCCTGGGGCGACCTGCGGTTCATCCCGCACACCGAGGGCTGGGTCCTCATGGAGGACGACGTCCCCCAGTGGCACACCGACGGCCCCGCCCCGCGCTTCGAGGACGAGTGGCACCCCCACGACCGCCTCTACGCCCCCATGTACGCCTCGGGCTCCGGCCGCGAGCTGCTCGGCGTCATATCCGTCGACCGCCCGCGCAACGGCCGCCACCCCGGGCCGTGGGGACAGGAGGCGCTCCAGATGTACGCCTCGCAGTCCGCCATCGCCATCAGCAACGCCCGGCTCCGCTCCAACATGCAGCGCGCCCTCGTCCGCCTGGAGCGCGAGCAGCAGGCCCTCAGGGCCTCCGAGGAGTCCTTCCGCCAGGCCTTCGAGTACGCCCCCTCCGGCATGGCCATCGCCGAGATGGGCGGCGACCAGCACGGCCGGCTGCTCCGCACCAACGACGCCCTCTGCCGCCTCCTCGGCCGGCCCGCGTCCGTGATGCGCCGGTACTCCTTCGCCGACCTCGTCCACCCCGAGGACATAGGCACCCTGCTCCGGACCTCCGCCGAGGGCGGGCGCGCCGAGCTGCGGCTCGGACGGCGCGACGGCACGTACGTCTGGGTCTCCCTGCGGAACTCCGTCGTCGCCGACACCGCCGACGGACCGCGCTTCCTCCTCACCCACGTCGAGGACATCGAGGAGCGCAAGCGCCACGAGCTCCAGCTCGCCCACCGGGCCTCGCACGACGCCCTCACCGGCCTCCCCAACAGCGCCGAGCTGCGCTCCCGGCTCTCCTCCCGGATCTGCGAGCGCCCGGCCGCCCAGACGGTCGGCGCCGGCGGGCCGTACGCGGGGTACGAGGGCGGTGGCCACGAGAGCGGCGGCCACGACGGCGGATACGGCGGCGCCGCCCGGTACGAGAGCGGAGCCGACGGGGGCTACGACTCCGGCTACGAGTCGGGCTACGAGTCGGGCTACGACTCCCCGTACGAGCACGAACACGAGCACGGCTTCGGTTTCGACGCGGGGCACGGCGCCGGGCCGTACGACCACCACGTCCACACCGTCGCGCCCGCCGCCGCCTCGGGCGAGGCCGACGACGGGACGAAGGGGCTCGCGGTCCTCTTCTGCGACCTCGACGGCTTCAAGTCGATCAACGACCGCTTCGGGCACCACACGGGCGACGCGGTCCTCGTCGAGGTCGCCCGGCGGCTCACCACCGGCGTCCGGGACGGGGACACGGTGGCGCGGCTCGGCGGCGACGAGTTCGTCGTCCTCGCCGACGGGCTCGGCTCGGCGGACGCCGCCGACCTCGCCGTACGGCTCCGGAACGCGATCATTCCGCCGATCCGGGTGGACGGGCGGGCGGTCCGCGTCGGGGCGAGTTTCGGCATCGGCTGGGCCGAGTGCGGCATGACCGTCGAAGAGGTCCTGAACTCCGCCGACCAGCGGATGTACGTGGAGAAGCGCTCGCGCGCCAAGGTCCACCGCAGGGCCGGCTGAGGCTCCGTCGCCTCTCCCGCTGTCAAGGCCCTCGCCGGGCGTTGGTCTGTTCGAGGTAGGCTCGGCCGGTCGGCGACGGCTGGCGAGCATGGAGAGGAAGGCCCGGATGGCTGCCGGAAACGACGGCGCGAACAAGCCCGAGGACGACGATCCGTTCGGCTACCTGTACGCGGATGGTCAGGCAGCGGGCGCCCAGGCGCCGCAGGGCGGCGGCTACGGCTACCCAGGCCCCGCGCCCGCGCAGCCCGGCGTGCCCCGGACCTCGTACAACCAGGTCAGGACGGTCGGCGAGCGCCAGTACGGCGGCGGCCCGACGATGGGCGGCCAGCAGGGCTACCTGCCGCCGCAGCAGCAGGCCCCGTACGGCCAGCAGCCGGGCCATCAGCAGCCCCCCTACGGCCAGCCGCACGCGCAGTACGCGGCCCCGGAGACGTACGGCCAGCCGCCCCGCCAGACCCCGCCGCCCCTGCCGCCCCAGCGCGGCGGCGGCGGCCGCGGCCCGAACACCCGCGGCCTGCTGATCGGCGCGGTCGCGGTCGTCGCGGTCGTGGTCGTCGGCATCGCCGCGGCCGTGATCAGCAACCAGGGCGGCGACAAGAAGGACGACCAGGCCGGCGGAGGCGCCACCTCCTCGGCCGCGCCCTCCCAGCAGTCCTCGGAACAGCCCCCCACCAAGGCCCCGAGCACGGAGCCGACGAAGGTCGAACTCCCGAAGCAGGACGCGGCGACGCTGAAGCTTGGCGGCTCGGCCGCCACGGACAAGGTCACGCCGGGTGCCGAGGGCGCGAACGGCGTGTACGTCTCCGGCTTCAACCAGGTCGGTTCCTCGGTGACCTGGAAAGCGAAGATGCCGACGAAGGGCTCGTACCGCCTGACCGTCCGCTACGCGATCCCCGCGGTCGACGCCAACGCCACCCTGACGGTCAACGGCAAGGCCAACTCCTCGCCGCTCGGGCTCAAGAACTTCATCAAGTCCACGGACCCGAACCTGGAGAAGAACTGGCAGACCACCTGGGCGCCGGTCGACCTCCAGAAGGGCGACAACGAGATCAAGATCTCGTGCGAGACCGGCAACCAGTGCGACGTGCTGCTCGACTGGCTGGAAGTCACGCAGTAACGGGGGTGACCGCCACCTTCGGCAGCAGCTCCGCGTAAGCCGTCGCGTCGTACTCCCCGGCCACCGGGGAGAGGACCGTCGCCGCCGAGAGGGCGACCGCTCGGGCCAGGCGGTCGGGCCAGGGGACGCCGTCCACCAGGCCCGAGAGCAGGCCCGCCACGGCCGAGTCGCCCGCGCCCGTCGGGTTGCCCTTCACCGGGGCCGGCGGGGCCGCGCGCCACAGGCCCTCGGGGGTGGCGGCGAGGAGGCCCTCGGGGCCCAGGGACGAGATCACGGCGTGGGCGCCGCGGCGGCGGGCGTCGCGGGTGGCGCGGTGGGGTTCGCGGGAGCCGGTGAGCTGGGCGAGTTCGTCGGCGTTCGGCTTGACCAGGTCGGGGCGGGCGGCGATGCCCCGGCGGAGCGGTTCGCCGCTGGTGTCGAGGAGGACCGGGACCCCGGCCGTACGGGCGAGCCGGATCAGCTCCGCGTACGCGCCGACGTGGACGCCCGGCGGGAGGCTGCCGCAGAGGGCGACCGCCGCTGCCCCGTCGAGGAGTGACGTGAAGCGGGTGCGGAAGTCCGTCCACTCGGCGGGCGTGATGCCCGGCCCCGGCTCGTTCAGCTGGGTCGTGTCGCCGGTCGCGTTGTCGACGACCGCGACCGTGCGGCGGGTGGGGCCCGCCGTCTCGACGAGTTCGTCGCGTACGGGAGTGGCCGCGAGGGCCTCGCGGAGGGTCGCGCCCGTCGCGCCGCCCGCGAAGCCGGTGGCGACCGTCTCGTACCCGAGGGTGGCGAGGACGCGGGCGACGTTGAGCCCCTTGCCGCCGGGGCGCTCGATCACCTGCGTGACGCGGTGGGAGGCGTGCGGGGTGAGGGCGGGGACCCGGTAGGTCAGGTCGAGGGCCGTGTTGAGGGTGACGGTGAGGATCATGACGCGGCCACCCTCCGTTGATGTCTGTGTCGGCGGGCACCGATCATGCCAAAGGAACGGCGGGCGGCCCAGACCTGTGACCGACCGCCGTTTCCCTGCGGTTCAGGCCTTCGTCGGGTCGACGATCCACTCGCCCTTGCGCATGACGCCCTTCAGGGTGAATTCCGCGTCCAGGACCACGATGTCCGCGTCCTTGCCGGGCTCCAGCGAGCCGACCCGGTCGTAGACGCCGAGCAGTCGCGCCGGGTTGGCGGAGATCGCCTGGACGACCGACTCGACGGGGAGGCCGTCGATCGTCGCGGCGCGCTTGAAGGCGCGGTCGAGGGTGAGCGTCGAGCCGGCGATGGAGCCGCCCTCGACGAGCCGGGCGACGCTGTCCTTCACCTCGACCTCCATCGGGCCGAGCATGTAGGTGCCGTCGCCGAAGCCGGCCGCGTCCATGGCGTCGGTGATGAAGGCGACCCGCTCGGCGCCCGCGTGGTGGAAGGCGAGCTCCAGGGCGGCGGGGTGGAGGTGGGTGCCGTCGTTGATGAGCTCGACGGTGATCCGCGGGTCTTCCAGGAGCGCGGCGATGGGGCCGGGCGCGCGGTGTCCGAGGCCGGGCATCGCGTTGAAGAGGTGGGTGGCGACGGTGGCGCCCGCGTCGATCGCGTCGACGGTCTGCTCGTACGTCGCGTCGGTGTGCCCGATCGCGGCGATCACGCCGTGCTCGGCGAGGAGCCGTACGGAGTCGATGCCGCCCGGCAGCTCGGTGGCGAGGGTGACCATCTTGGCGTGGCCGCGTCCGGCCTCGACGAGCTTGCGGACGTCGGCCGGGTGCGGGTCGCGGAGCAGCGTCTCGTCGTGGGCGCCCTTGCGGCAGGGGGAGATGAACGGGCCCTCGAAGTGGAGGCCCGCGATGTCGCCCTGTTCGGCGAGCTCGGAGAGCAGTCCGGCGCGCTGGACGAGGAAGTCCATGTCGCCGGTGACGAAGGAGGCGACGACGGTGGTCGTGCCGTGCTCGCGGTGGGTGTGGACGCCCTTGAGGACGTCCTCGACCGTGCCGGAGGTGAAGGAGCCGCCGCCACCGCCGTGGTTGTGCATGTCGACGAAGCCGGGGACGAGCCAGTGGCCGGTGAGGTCGATCGTCTCGGCGCTCTCGGGAGCCGCGCCCGCGATGCGCTCGCCGTCGACGATCACGCGTCCGTTCTCGACGATCCCGGTGGGCAGCACGACGTGTGCGCCGGCGAGAACCTTGTGATCGGCCATCAGGCGGAAACCTCCGAGTCGGTGGGGCGCGGGGCGTGCTGGTCGGCCCGGGTGGCCTGGTCGTGCCGGTCGGCCTGGTCGTGCCGGTCGGCCTGGTCGTGCCGGTCGTGCCCGTCCTGCCGGGCGGCGAGCAGGTCCCACGCGAGGAGGCCCGCTCCCAGGCATCCGGCGGTGTCCCCGAGGGCCGCCGGGACGATGGCGGGCAGCTTCTGGAACGTGACCCGTTCCTCCACCGCGGCCCGAAGTGGTGTGAACAAGGTTTCCCCGGCTTCGGCCAGACCGCCACCGATGATGAGCGTGCGGGGGTCGAGGAGGGTGAGCGCGGTGACGAGCCCGTCGGCGAGCGCGTCGACGGCCTCCTGCCAGACGCGGGCGGCGAGCGGGTCGCCGGAGGCGACGGCCTTCGCGCAGTCGGCGGCGTCGGCGTCGGGGTCGCCGCAGGCGGTGGCCCAGGCGAGGGAGACGGCGGAGGCGGAGGCGTACCGCTCCAGGCAGCCGCGCTGGCCGCAGCTGCATTCGATGCCGCCGGGGCGGACCACGATGTGGCCGATCTCGCCCGCGTAGCCGTGGGCGCCGGTCTCGATGCGGTCGGCGATCCCGATGGCGCCGGCGATGCCGGTGCCGAGGGGGATGAAGAGGAAGCGGTCGGCGCCGTTGCCCGCGCCGATCCGGCCTTCGGCGAGGCCGCCGGTGCGGACGTCGTGGCCGAGGGCGACGGGGACGCCGTCGAGCCGCTCGCTGAGGAGGGCGCGCAGCGGTACGTCGCGCCAGCCGAGGTTGGCGGAGTAGGCGGCGATGCCGTTCTCGGCGTCGACGATGCCGGGTACGGCGACTCCGGCCGCGGCGGCGGGTTCGCCGTACCGCTCCTCGCCGAGGGCGCGGAGCTCCGCGGCGAAGCCGAGGATGGTCTCGACGACCGCCTCGGCGCCGCGCTCGCGCTCGGTGGCGCGGCGGGCCTCGTGGAGCAGGGTGCCGTCCGCCCCGACGAGGGCGGCTTTCATGCCGGTGCCGCCCACATCCAGGGCGATGACGTGTCTCACGGGGGACAGTCTGTCGCGCGGCCCCCTCATAGGTCTAGTCCACTTACCTGGATTGTTGCGCTCGGATACAAATTCGGGACCCCTGCTGGACACCTCATGGGTCCATGGTCCCGTCGGCGTTGCGCAAGCGATACGTGAGTGGACTAGACCTCTCGCTCGGCGGCAGGGGAGACTGACGGCTCTCTGCGGGACGGATCCCGCAGCGCGATCGGCTCAATGACGAGCAACTGACGACCAAAGGTGGATGAGCCGTGGAGCGGCGACGATTCCTTGGACTGACCGCGGCCGCCGCCGCCCTCGGACTGACCGCGACGGTCTCCGGATGCGGCGTTCTCGGAGGCGACTCCGGGCCCGTGACCCTCAGACTGGTCGCCGCCGACTACGACCTCACCGGCGGGGACACCACCAAGAAGTACTGGAACGACCTCGTCGCCGCCTACGAGGCCGAGCACCCCGACGTCAAGGTCGAGGTCAGCGTCGAGTCCTGGACCGACGTCGACCGCAAGGTCGCCGAGATGGTCAAGGCCGGCGACGCCCCCGACATCGCGCAGATCGGCGCCTACGCCGACTACGCCGCCGACGGCAAGCTGTACCCCGCCGACGACCTGCTCTCCATCCCGGTCCAGGCCAACTTCCTGCCCGCGCTCGCCGCCGCCGGGGAGACCGACCGCATCCAGTACGGCCTGCCGTTCGTCGCCTCCACCCGCACCCTCTTCTACAACAAGGCCCTCTTCACCTCCGCCGGCGCCAAGCCCCCCACCACCTGGGACGAGCTGGCCGCCGCCGCGAAGAAGCTCAAGGACGACGGCGTGCGCACCCCCTTCGCGCTGCCCCTCGGCCCCGAGGAGGCCCAGGCCGAGGCCATGATGTGGCTGCTCAGCGGCGGGGGCGGCTGGACCGACTTCAGCGACCGGTACGCCGTCGACTCGGCGGCCAACGTCGCCACCTTCGACTGGCTCAAGGACGACCTCGTCGGCAAGGGCCTCACCGGCCCCGTCGCCCCCGGCAAGCTCGACCGCAAGGCCGCGTTCGCCTCCTTCGCCGCGGGTGACGTCGGCATGCTCAACGGCCACCCCTCGCTCCTCAAGGAGGCCGCGAAGAAGGGCGTCCAGGTCGGCCAGGTCCCGCTGCCCGGCATCGACGGCAAGCCCGACAGCTCCATGGGCGTGGCCGACTGGATCATGGGCTTCAAGGAGAACGGCCACCGGGCGGAGATCGGCTCCTTCCTCGACTTCGTCTTCAGCGACGAGAACGTCCTCAAGTTCGCCGGGGACAACGACCTGCTGCCCGTCACGGTCAGCGCCTCCACCACCATGGAGAGCGACCCGAAGTACGCCCACCTGCACGAGTTCCTCGCCGCCCTGCCGGACGCGCAGCTCCCGCCGGTCGGCAAGACCTCCTGGGCCACGGTCAGCGAGCGGATCAAGCAGAACATCGGCAGGGCGGTGACCCCGGCGGGCCGCCCGGCGGAGGTGCTCGCCCAGATCGGACAGGCGGCGACGGCGGCGGAGGCGGCCGAGTAATAGGTTGAGCGTATGAGCGAAGAGACGGCGGGTGAGGGCGACGAGGGCCTCGGCGAACGCGAACGGGCCCTCCTCGCCGTCGAGCGCCGCTCCTGGCCCGGTCCCGGGGCCAAGGAGCGGGCCGTGCGCGAGCGCCTCGGGCTCTCGCCGACGCTCTACTACCAGCTCCTCAACGCGCTCCTGGACGACCCCAGGGCGCTGGCCCACGACCCCGTGACGGTCAACCGCCTGAGGCGGGTGAGGGACGAGCGACGGGGGAAGCGGTAGGGGCAGGAGGGACCGGAGGGATGACTCCGGTCACGCTGACGTGAGCCGGGACCCTCGCTAGGGTCGTGGACATGGTCAACAGCCTCCCGCACCCGACCACCCCGACAACCCCCGCCGGCCGCGAGGGCCTGGCGGCCTTCCTCGCACGGCCCTCCGAAGCCGTCGTCGCCCTCGACTTCGACGGCACGCTCGCCGAGATCGTCCCCGACCCCGAGCGGGCCCGCGCCCACCCCGGCGCCGTCGAGGCGCTCGCCGCCCTCGCCCCCGAGGTCCGCTCGGTCGTCGTCGTGACCGGCCGCCCCGCAGGGGTCGCCGTACGGTACGGCGGCTTCGCCGGTGTCCCCGGCCTCGAACACCTCACGGTCCTCGGCCACTACGGCGCCGAGCGCTGGGACGCGGTCACCGGAACCGTACGGGCCGCAGCCCCGCACCCCGGCGTCGCCTCGGTCCGCGCCGAACTCCCCGGCTTCCTCGACCGCCTCGGCGCGTGGCCGGGCGTCTGGATCGAGGAGAAGGGCCGCGCGGTCGCCGTCCACACCCGCCGCGCGAAGGACCCGGAAGGCGCCTTCGAGGCCCTCAAGGGCCCCCTCGGCGACCTCGCCACCCACCACGGGCTCGTCCTGGAGCCGGGCCGCATGGTCCTGGAGCTCCGCCCGCCGGGCATGGACAAGGGAGTGGCGCTCGGGAAGTTCGTACGGGAGGCGGGCGCGGGTTCCGTCCTCTACGCGGGCGACGACCTCGGCGACCTCCCCGCCTTCGCGGCAGTCGAGAAGCTCCGCTCGGACGGCATGCCGGGCCTGCTGGTGTGCAGCGGCTCCTCGGAGGTCGAGGAGCTCGCGGACCGCGCGGACCTGTCGGTGGACGGCCCGCCGGGCGTCGTCGGCTTCCTCACGGAACTGGCGCGGGCGGTACGGAAGCCCTGAGGCCCGGATCTTCTCCGACTTGAGGACTATTCGGCCCGCACGGCGTACCCGCCGGTGTGTCCGGGGACTCCGCCGCGCCCCCTGTGGGTTGATCGAGGCCCCCTTCGGCATCCCGTGACGAGGAGCCCGACGTGACCCACCCCAAGCCCTCTGCGGCCCCGTCCCCACGACGAGGCGGTCCGACCCCGGCCAGACGCGGCGCGGTCCTGCTCGCCGCCGCCGCGTTTCCCGTGGCGCTGCTGGGCCCGCTGGCCGCGCCTGCGGCAGCGGCTCCCGTGAGCGTCACCTTCACCCCTGGCGCGAACCAGCCCTTCACCGTCCCCGCCGGTGTCACCCAGCTGACCGTCACCGCCACGGGCGCCGCCGGGGACAACGGCCAGTACGGGGGAGTGGGCGGCGACGGCTCGACCGTCACCGGAACCGTCAACGTGCCGGCGGGCACGACCACCCTGTACGTCAACGTCGACACGGGCGGCGGCGTGTCGGGTGGCGACGGAGGCGGCGGCGGGGGCGGCGGAGCCAGCGACGTGCGGACCTGCGACTCCACCAGCCCGGGCTGCACCCTGACCGGCGTCAGCGCCACCGACCCCCGGCTCATCGTCGCGGGCGGCGGCGGAGGCGGCGGAGTCGGCGTCGAGTTCTCCCCCGCTCCCGAGTTGACCGGAGGGGACGCCGGGGTCACCGGCCAGACGGGTGGCAGCAGGCCCGGCAGCGGCGCAGGGGGAGAGGGGGGAACGCAGACGACGCCCGGCGCGGGTGGAGTGGCATGCCCCGACGGTCCCGTGCCCGGACCTCCCGCGCCCGGCACCCCCGGCGGTGCCGGTACCGGCGGCAACGGCGGCAACCCCTTCTCCGGCGGTGGCGGCGGAGCCGGCTGGTTCGGCGGCGGTGGCGGAGGCGGCTGCGAAGGGATCACCGACGGGGCCGCCGGGCCCGGCGGCGGTGGTGGCGGCTCCAACCGCGTTCCGGCGGGCGGCACTTCGGGCCAGGCCACCGGCCCGGCCGCGGTGACCATCACGTACGAACAGCCGGGCGGCGGCAACGGCGGAGGCACGGGCGGCGGTTCGCTCCTGCCCATCAGCCTCAGCGGCGTCCTGCCGATGTTCAACAACATCAGCGTCAACAACAACCTCAAGAGCCCCGGCGCCACCAACGTCACGCACCAGACGCTCCACGCGAACGGTTCCTGAGCGGCGAGGTCAGAGACGTCCGGCGCGGGCGAGGAGCAGATCCACGACCCCGGTCAGGTCCTCCTCCCCGCTGCCGACGGCCAGCCGTCGTTCCTCGCTGACGCGCCGGTCCTCCGCGGTCCGCACCGATCCTCAGCGGTCCTCAGCGGTCCCGCAGGGACGACAGCTGGTTCAGGAACCAGCGTTGGGGCGGGAAGGCGGTCGCGGCGGCCGCGAGGCGTTTGGTGCGGTCGGTGCGGTCCGCGGGGGGCATCGTGAGGGCCCGGTGGAGGGCTTCCGCCGTGGCGGAGACGTCGAAGGGGTTCACGGTGAGGGCGTCCTCGTGGAGTTCCTCGTACGCGCCCGCCTCCGTGGAGAGGACCAGGGCGCAGCCCTGCTCCGAGACCACCGGTATCTCCTTCGCCACCAGGTTCATGCCGTCCCGCACCGGGTTCACCAGCGCCACGTCCGCCAGGCGGTACGCCGCGAGCGAGCGGGTGAAGTCGTCCTTCACCGAGACCAGGACCGGTTGCCAGGTCGGGGTGCCGAAGTCGGTGTTGATCTCGTCGGCCAGCGTTCGTACCGCTTCCGTGTACGCGCGGTACGACTCCAGGTCCTGGCGCGACGGGTACGCCGACGCCAGGTGGACCACCTTGTCGCGCCACTCGGGGTGGGTGGTGAGGAGCTCGCGGTAGGCCAGCAGGCCTCTCAGGATGTTCTTCGAGAGTTCCGTGCGGTCCACGCGGACGATCGTCTTCCGGGGGCCGACCTCCGCGCGCAGCGCGGCCAGCCGGTCGTCCACCTCGGGGGTGTGGGCCATCTTCCGGAGGTCGTCCGCGTCCACGCCCAAGGGGTGGACCGCCACGTGCGTCCGGGACAGGCCCAGCGGCTCCGCGCAGGCCCGGAACTCCTTCGCCCACGCCCTCGTGTGGAAGCCCAGCTCGTCCGCGCCCAGCATTCCCCGCAGCAGCTCCTCGCGGATGTCGTCCGGGAGCATCCGGAGGTAGGCGGGCGAAGCCCAGGGGGTGTGCGTGAAGTGGGCGATCCTGAGGTCCGGGCGCACCGCGCGGAGCTGCCCCGGGACCAGCGCCAGGTGGTAGTCCTGCACCAGGACCGCCGCCCCCTGCGCCGCCTCCGCCGCCAGCGCCTCGGTGAACGCCGTGTTGTACGCGCGGTACGACTCCCACAGGCGCCGGAACTCCGCGTCGAACACCGGCTCGCGCGGGATGTCGTACAGGTGGTGGTGCAGGAACCACAGCACCGAGTTCGCGATGCCGTTGTACGCGTCCGCGTAGACGTCCGGCGGGATGTCCAGCATCCGCACGCCGGGCTCCGCGACGCCCCTGCGCACCGCCTCCCGGTCGGCCTCGCTCAGCGCCGCGCACACCCAGAGGTTGTCCGGGGAGCTGATGCCGCTCAGGGCGGAGGCCAGGCCGCCGCCTCCCTTGCGGGCGTCGAGTTCTCCGTCGTCCCGGAGCGCGTACGAGACCGGGCCACGGTTGGATGCCACGAGAACGGTAGCCATATGGCGAACCTAGCCCGTCCCGTAAACGCTCAAACGTACGTATACGAGACGGGCTGATTCGGCCACCCTGCGTTGCCGCAGGTCAGGGGTTACTCGTCAGTCGCGTCGGCCGCGCATGGCCGCCTTCGCCACCAGGCCGGCCGCCGCCAGCGCCACGCCCAGCGCGCCGAGCAGCCACAGCCGCTCGCCGTTGCTGCCCGTCTCCGCCATCTGCCCGCCGGAGCCGCCCTGCGGCCCGGGGGCCGGGGGAGGCGGCGGGGAGGTGCGGGAGGACGTCGGCTGGTACGTCGGCTGGTACGTCGGGGACGTAGAGGCGGAAGCCGTCGGGGACACCGACGCGCTCGGGGACGTCGACGTCGGCGGGTCGGTCGGCGTCGGGGTCCGGTCCGTCGGCGTCGCCGTCGGGTCCGTCGGGGTCGGGTCCGTGGGGGTGGGCTCCGTCGTCGGGTCCGTGGGAGTCGGGTCGGTCGGGGTGGGCTCCGTGGTCGGGTCCGTCGGCGTCGGGTCCGTGGGGGTGGGCTCCGTCGTCGGGTCCGTCGGGGTCGGGCTCGTCGGCGTCGGCGTTGCCCCCGTGTCCTCCAGGACCGGGGTCACCACGCACGAGGGGTCCTCGCTGCCCGTGCCGCAGTTCGAGCGCGGGGTCTCCACCTCGACGCTGTTGCGGAGCTTTCCGTCGCCCGCCACCGGGTCCTTGATCTTCACGGAGTACGTGATCGTCGCCGTCTCCCCGGCCGGGATGGTCCCGAGGTAGCTGATCTTCGGCTCCGTGTACGTCGCCTCGCCCAGGTCCGCCTTCGCGTCCCCGGCGTAGTCGGCGTCGTCGAGGTTGCCCGTCAGGTCGTCGGTGAACTTCGCGTTCGGGTAGTCGATCTCGCTGATGTTCTTCGCGGTGACCGTGTACGTGAGGGTGTCGCCCGGCTTCACCTTCTGCGGGCTCGCCGTCTTGGTGATCTCCAGGTCGGGGACCGGCACCGAGAAGGCGAGGCCCGAGGGCACGTACGTGTCGCCGTTCGTGGAGAACGTCAGGTCCGCCTTGGTCGCGCCCGGCTTGACCGCGCCGTCCGGGATGTCGAAGGCCTTCGCGTCGATGCTCAGGTTGTTGACCGTGTTCGGCGCGACGGCGCCGTCGTCCTCGCTGATGAAGAAGTTGTTCGTGTTGCCCGTGTGGGACTCGGTGACGTTCTGGCCGTCGACCAGGAACTTGTCGCCGGGGGTGTTCCAGTCGCCCTCGTACGCCGTGACGCTCGCCCGCACCTTGCCGGGGCCCCGGTAGAAGCCGTCGACGGTGACGGTGGTGGCCGGCGAGGTCGACCGCTGGAGGACGTGGCCCCCGTACACGTACACGTTCCGCCGCTCGGGTGCCTTGACCGGGTCGGGGCCCGGGAACTTGTGGACGACGGTCAGGGACCAGCCCGCCACGCAGCCCTTGCCGTTCGGCGCCCAGAGGTTGCCGACCGCGACCTGCGCGTCCGTCCCCGAGACGCCCGCGAAGGCGGCGGTGACGTCCGACTCGCCCGTGTAGTAGTGCGGGCCGCTGGTGGTGGCCGGGTCGGTGACCATGGTGTCGATCGCGACCGGGACCGGGGCCCCGGAGCCGACCTTGATGACCGGGTTGGTCGTCGCCGGGTCGCCGGGGGAGGGGACGGCGTCGGCGCCGGTGATGTCGCAGCGCTTGAGCGCCGCGCCGCTCGGGCCCCGGTACGTGCCGTCGTTGCCGCCCCAGAAGAGGCGGGCGTACGCGACCTCCGCGCCCTCGGGGACCTTGACGTGGCCGATGCTGGAGCCGTAGCCGGTGTCCCCGACGCCGCCCAGGTCGATCCGCTGCATCACGAAGGTGTTGTTGTTGTCCGAGCCTTCGCCGTTCTTCGCGATCGCGCAGCGCGCGGCCAGGTCGGCGGGGTCGGTCGGGCAGCCCATGACGGTGTTGCCGATGGTCGTGAAGTCGCCGTACAGCGATTCGTCGTACCGCTTCCCGAAGGGCTCGACCACGTCGGCGTTGGCCTGCCCCATCGGGAAGAAGGCGAAGGCGAGCGACGCGACCGCAAGGCCGGTCGCCGCCGCTGTCCCCCGAAGGCTTCTGCTTCTGGCCCCGCTACTTCTCTTATGTTCCTCTTGTGTACTGCGCATAAGAGGGCAATGTAGGTAAAACGGACCGCGTGGCGATGTTACGCCACGCGGCGGTGTGCGTACTCCACGATTTCGGCCATCGGGGGCCGTTCCTCCGTGTCCACGTCGTACGTCCGAGGGACGAAGCCCTTCTCGCCGCGCTCGAACTGCGTGAGGCGGGGCCGTACGAGGTGCCCGCGGGAGAGCCGCAGTTGCGCCGTCCGGTAGATCGCCGCGGCCATCCGGCCCAGCGCCTGCCCGTCCTGATGGCGGTGCTTGCGCACGCCGACGTCCACCTGTGCGAGCCCGTCCAGGCCCACCGTGTGCAGCGCGTCGACGAGGAGCCCCAGCTCCACTCCGTAACCGACCGGGAAGGGCAGGCGTTCGAGCAGCTCGCGCCGCGCCGCGTACTCGCCGCCCAGCGGCTGCACGAAGCCGGCCAGCTGCGGCCAGTGGAGGTTGAGGAGCGGGCGCGCCACCAGCTCCGTCACCCGGCCGCCCTGACCAGGGGTGTCTCCGAAGGGCCGGTCGTACATCGCCTTCACGAAGTGGACGTCCGGGTCGGTCAGGAGCGGGCCCACGATGCCCGTCACGAAGTCCGCCGAGAAGTCCCTCAGGTCCGCGTCGACGAAGCAGATCACGTCCCCGCTCGTCACCATCAGTGACCGCCAGAGCACCTCGCCCTTGCCGGGCAGTGCCGGCAGCCGGGGGAGGACCTCGTCCCGCGCCACCACCCGCGCGCCGGCCGCCGCGGCGACCTCCGCCGTACGGTCGGTGGAGCCCGAGTCGATCACCACGAGCTCGTCGACGAGGGGCACGGACGCGCTCATCAGCTCACGGCGGATCACGGCGACGATGTCGCCGACCGTGGCCTCCTCGTTCAGCGCGGGCAGCACCACGCTGACCTTCGTGTTGCGCTTGGCGGCGAGGATCCGCTCCATCGGCCGGTCGGCCACGGACCAGGACCGCCGGGCCAGCCAGCGCTCCACCTCTTCCAGCACGTGATCTCCATCTCGCGGTACGGACGGCCCGTCCGAGCGCCCAGGCCTTCGGTTACAGTCTTGAGCAACGCGGATCCCCGATGCACGTCGGGGTGCCGACCGCGTTCCACAATCGAATACCGCTCATCCAGAGGGGCAGAGGGAAACGGCCCGTTGAAGCCCCGGCAACCCTCCAGTCGGTTTGTCTCGTATCCGCGAGGCCCCCGGCTAGGGAAGGTGCCAAATCCGTCGCATGGCGAAAAATTCGTCATGCGAAAGATGAGGAGAAAGGGCCTCGCCTCCATGGCTGTACAGACTGTCGCTTCCCCCGGTACCGACAACGCCGCCGCTTCCCCCGTCGACCTCGGTCCCGCTTCCGGACTTTCCTGTCGCGAATGCGGCGAGGTCTTCGCCCTCGGCCCGATCTTCGCCTGCGAACTGTGCTTCGGACCGCTGGAAGTCGCGTACGACCTGCCCACCGGTGACCCCGAGGCGCTGCGCAAGCAGATCGAGGCCGGCCCCGCCAACATCTGGCGCTACGCCCCGCTGCTGCCCGTCCCGGCCGACGTCGCCGAGAAGCCGAACCTGAACCCCGGCTGGACCAAGCTCGTCCAGGCCGACAACCTCGCCCGCGAGATCGGCGTCGCCCCCGGCAAGCTCTTCGTCAAGGACGACTCCGGCAACCCGACCCACTCCTTCAAGGACCGGGTCGTCGCCCAGGCGCTCGAAGCCGCCCGCGCCTTCGGCTTCACCACCCTCTCCTGCTCCTCCACCGGCAACCTGGCCGGCGCCGTCGGCGCCGCCGCCGCCCGCGCCGGCTTCCGCTCCTGCGTGTTCATCCCGCACGACCTGGAGCAGGGCAAGGTCGTCATGGCCGCCGTCTACGGCGGCGACCTCGTCGGCATCGAGGGCAACTACGACGACGTCAACCGCTTCTGCTCGGAGCTCATCGGCGACCCGCTCGGCGAGGGCTGGGGCTTCGTGAACGTCAACCTGCGCCCGTACTACGGCGAGGGCTCCAAGACGCTCGCGTACGAGATCTGCGAGCAGCTCGGCTGGGTCATCCCCGACCAGCTCGTCATCCCGATCGCCTCCGGCTCGCAGCTCACGAAGATCGACAAGGGTCTCCAGGAGCTCATCAAGCTGGGCCTCGTCGAGGACAAGCCGTACAAGATCTTCGGCGCCCAGGCCGAGGGCTGCTCCCCGGTGTCGGCCGCCTTCAAGGCCGGCCACGACGTCGTCCGCCCGCAGAAGCCGAACACGATCGCCAAGTCGCTCGCGATCGGCAACCCGGCCGACGGCCCGTACGTCCTCGACATCGCCCGCCGGACGGGTGGCGCGGTGGAGGACGTGAACGACGAGCAGGTCGTCGACGCGATCAAGCTGCTCGCGCGGACCGAGGGCATCTTCGCGGAGACCGCGGGCGGCGTGACCGTCGGCGTGACCCAGAAGCTCGTCGAGGCCGGTCTCCTCGACCCGGAGCTCACGACCGTCGTCCTCAACACCGGCGACGGCCTCAAGACCCTGGACGCGGTGGCCGAGACCTCGCAGGCGACCGCCACCATCCGCCCGAGCCTGGACGCGTTCCGCGACGCGGGCCTGGCCCACTGATCCCGCGCTCCGCAAGCGTCGCTCTGCAAGCGTCTCCGAGAGGTACGAAGACATGGCCGTGAACGTCCGCATCCCCACCATCCTCCGCACCTACACGGGCGGCCAGTCCGAGGTCCAGGCCGAGGGCGCGACCCTCGCCGAGGTCATCGCGGACCTGGAGAAGAACCACGCGGGCATCGCCGCCCGCGTCCTGGACGACCAGGGCAAGCTGCGCCGCTTCGTGAACGTGTACGTGAACGACGACGACGTGCGCTTCGAGCAGGGCCTGGAGACGGCCACGCCGGCCGGCGCGGGCGTCTCGATCATCCCGGCCGTCGCCGGCGGCTGATCACTTCCGAGTCGTTCCGAGTTTCGTGAATTGCCCCTTCCGCGCCATAAAGCGGAAGGGGCAATTCTGCATGGTTGAGCGGGGTAGAGTTGGGGAAGCCCCCTCCGCTGCCCGTGCCGCCCGCATATGAGAATGCGTCCTTGCACGTCAGGAAGCAGCCAAAGTGCGTGAGCGTTGTGTACGTTCTGCGCGTTTTGCCGGGCCCGACTTGCCCCGGAAGCCCGGGGATTATCCCCAATTCCCCTTTCAGCAGTGCCCAGAATTCTCGCCCGAATGGCCTGTTGCGGAGGGCAGTTGGGCAGATACATTCAGCGGCGGTCGACGCGTTCCGGCGCAGGGTCTGACCCGGGTTCCGCGAAGTGCGGGGCCCGCGCAAGGGCCAGTAATAGGGGAGTTAGGCATGGCTCAGGGCACCGTCAAGTGGTTCAACGCGGAGAAGGGCTACGGCTTCATCGCGGTCGACGGTGGTGCGGATGTTTTCGTCCACTACAGCGCGATCCAGATGGATGGCTACCGCAGCCTCGAAGAGGGACAGCGAGTCGAGTTCGAGATCTCGCAGGGCCAGAAGGGTCCGCAGGCGGACATGGTCAAGCTCGCCGTCTGAGCGCGGCGCGATCGGCCACCGACGCAACGCCGTCGAGGGGCCCGCATCCCTGAGGGGATACGGGCCCCTCACGCGTTCCCGGAGCGGTGCACCCCTCTCCCATGAGTGCGTCCCGATCATCGAGAGTCGCTTGCACTCTCCTAGGGCGAGTGCTAATCATTGGCGTTAGCACTCGGAAGGTGAGAGTGCTACGAGGATCGGGCAGACGAGGTCGCCGTCCGGGTGGGGCAAGGAACCACGCGGAGTCGCGGAGGCCGTCCGTCGCGGGCGTCGGCGCGGTCCTGGAGCGTTATCCACCCCATGTCCGGGAGGACCACTTCACATGGCCAAGATCATCGCGTTCGACGAGGAGGCCCGGCGCGGTCTCGAGCGCGGCATGAACCAGCTCGCTGACGCCGTCAAGGTCACCCTCGGCCCCAAGGGCCGCAACGTCGTCCTCGAGAAGAAGTGGGGCGCCCCCACGATCACCAACGATGGTGTCTCCATCGCCAAGGAGATCGAGCTCGAGGACCCGTACGAGAAGATCGGCGCCGAGCTGGTCAAGGAAGTCGCCAAGAAGACGGACGACGTCGCCGGCGACGGTACGACCACCGCCACCGTTCTCGCCCAGGCGCTCGTCCGCGAGGGCCTCCGCAACGTCGCCGCGGGTGCCAACCCGATGGCCCTCAAGCGCGGCATCGAGAAGGCCGTCGAGGCCGTCTCCGGCGCCCTGCTCGAGCAGGCGAAGGATGTCGAGACCAAGGAGCAGATCGCTTCCACGGCCTCCATCTCCGCCGCCGACACCCAGATCGGCGAGCTCATCGCCGAGGCGATGGACAAGGTCGGCAAGGAAGGCGTCATCACCGTCGAGGAGTCCCAGACCTTCGGTCTGGAGCTGGAGCTCACCGAGGGTATGCGCTTCGACAAGGGCTACATCTCGGCGTACTTCGCCACCGACATGGAGCGCATGGAGTCGTCCCTCGACGACCCGTACCTCCTGATCGTCAACTCCAAGATCTCCTCCGTGAAGGACCTCCTTCCGCTCCTGGAGAAGGTCATGCAGTCGGGCAAGCCGCTGCTGATCATCGCCGAGGACGTCGAGGGCGAGGCCCTGTCGACCCTGGTCGTCAACAAGATCCGCGGCACCTTCAAGTCCGTCGCGGTCAAGGCCCCGGGCTTCGGCGACCGTCGCAAGGCCATGCTGAACGACATCGCCATCCTCACCGGCGGCACGGTCATCTCCGAGGAGGTCGGCCTCAAGCTGGAGAACGCGGGCCTCGACCTGCTGGGCCGCGCCCGCAAGGTCGTCATCACCAAGGACGAGACCACCATCGTCGACGGTGCCGGTGACAGCGAGCAGGTCGCCGGTCGCGTGAACCAGATCCGCGCCGAGATCGAGAACTCCGACTCGGACTACGACCGCGAGAAGCTCCAGGAGCGCCTCGCGAAGCTGGCCGGCGGCGTGGCCGTCATCAAGGCCGGTGCCGCGACCGAGGTCGAGCTCAAGGAGCGCAAGCACCGCATCGAGGACGCCGTTCGCAACGCGAAGGCGGCCGTCGAGGAGGGCATCGTCGCCGGCGGTGGCGTCGCCCTCGTCCAGGCCGACGGTGTGTTCGACAAGCTGGAGCTCTCGGGTGACGAGGCCACCGGTGCCGACATCGTCCGCAAGGCGCTCGACGCCCCGCTGAAGCAGATCGCCGTCAACGCCGGCCTCGAGGGCGGCGTCGTGGCGGAGAAGGTCCGCAACCTGCCCGTCGGCCACGGCCTCAACGCCGCGACCAACGAGTACGTCGACCTCATCGCCGAGGGCATCATCGACCCGGCGAAGGTCACGCGCTCCGCGCTGCAGAACGCCGCGTCGATCGCCGCGCTGTTCCTCACCACCGAGGCCGTCATCGCCGACAAGCCGGAGAAGGCGGGCGCGCCCGCCGGCGGCGGCATGCCGGGCGGTGACATGGACTTCTGATCCCCAGGGATCGGTGGTTCATCGCTGAACGCGACCGAGGGCGGCACTCCCCGTGTGGGGGTGCCGCCCTCGGGCGTTCCGTGGATCCTGGAGGGGAAGCCCCCCTCGGAAGGGATCGCTCTCATGGTCACGCTGCTGACGACACCGTCCGACCGGGAGCTGGTCATCACCAGCACCTTCGACGCCCCGCCGGGCCGCCTCTGGGAGGCGTGGACGCGCCCCGAGCAGGTACGGGAGTGGTACGGCTCCTCCGCGCTGACCACGACGGTCGTCGACGTCGACCTGCGGGTGGGCGGCGCCTGGCGCTGGGGGCAGACCGCGCCCGACGGCCAGGAGATCGTCTTCTCCGGTACGTACGAGGAGGTCGTCCCGGCCGAGCGGCTCGACTACACGGAGGTCTTCGAGCAGATGCCGGACGCCGATCCGGTCCGCGTCACCCTCACCTTCGACGCGACGCCCGACGGCGGGACCGCGCTGACCAGTACGTCGGTCTGGCCCTCGAACGAGATCAGGGACCAGGCGCTCGCGGCGGGGATGGAGGCGGGCGTGCGGGAGCAGTACGACCGGCTGGCGGCGTACCTGAAGGGGGCTTAGACCTGCGCCTCGCGCCACATCGACCACAGCTTCGGGCCGCCGCCGGGCAGGCGGAGTTCCTCGCGCACGGCGAAGCCGAAGTGCGCGTAGAAGGGGAGGTTGCTCTCCTTCGAGGACTCCAGGTAGACGGGCAGGCCGGCCGCGTCGGCCTGGGCGAGGCCGGAGCGGAGGAGTGCGGCGCCGTGGCCCTGGCCCTGGGCGGCCGGGTCGGCGCCGATGACGGCCAGGAACCAGTGCGGTTCCTCGGGGGTGTGCGCCTCGGAGGCGGCGACGGCCTGCCCGAAGAGGGGCGCGGTGTCGCCGAGGAGGGCGGTGAGCTCGGCGATGGTGCCGGCATCGGGCGCGGCCTTCTCGGCGGCTTCGGCCGGAACCCAGAACGCCGCCGCGGACTCGGTGAGTTCGCAGACGGCGTTCTGGGCGTACTGGCGGGTGAAGAGGGTGGAGAAGTAGCGGCCGAGCGTCTCCTCGCGGGTGGCCGCGTCGGGGAAGAAGAACCCCATCATCGGGTCGTCGTGGAAGGCGCGGGCCAGGGAGCGGCTGACGGAGTCGGCGTCGTCGAGGGTGGCTGTTTTCGGGGAGTTGGGGCTGTTGGGGTGGTTGGGTGCATTAGTCGTCTTTGACATGCGGCCATTGTGCACCCGAGATGATCATGAAATCCGGCCGGGGTCAGCGGCGGAAGAGCCCCGTCCAGAGGAAGGACTCCCCGAAGCGCTCCGACTCCGCCGGTTCGTCGCGCATGCGCCGGATCTCGACCTCGTTCAGGTCGGCGAAGAGCGCGCGCAACTCGTCGGCGGTGAAGGCGAGTCCGCCGTCCAGCCGCCCCTTCCGGTAGAAGTCGGCGTCCGGCAGCTCCGAGCCCATGCCGCCCTCGCCGGCGGCGAACTGGGTGAGCGCGAAGTGCCCGCCGGGCGCGAGGACGCGGCCGAGGAGCGCGAGGTAGCTGACGCGGCGGTGCGGGGGCAGGTGGTGGAGGCAGCCGGAGTCGTAGACGAGGTCGTACGGGCCGTCGATTTCGTCGATCCCGTCGGCGGCGAAGGCGTTCCCGTTCACGAACCTGATGGCGCCCTCCGCGCCCGTCTCACGGGCCCGTTCCGCCGCCCAGGCGAGGGCGGTGGCGGACAGGTCGACCGCGTCGACCTCGTATCCGAGCGAGGCGAGGTAGACGGTGTTCCGGCCGGGCCCGCACCCCAGGTCGAGCACCCGCCCGCCCTTCGGGAGCAGCCCCCTCTCCGCGTACGAGACGAGGTTCTCGTCCGGCTTGGGGACGAAGAACGGCACCGGCTTGTCCCGGTCCGCGTAGAACCCGTCCCACCAGCCGGCCCCGTCCTCCGACCACCGGTCGGCATCGGGCGCGAAGAGCCCGTCGAGCAGGCTCAGGACGTCCTCGACCGTGCGGATGTCACGGCGGGCGAGGCTGTTGCGGTCCATGGAAATCCCCCTCCAAGTAGGTCTCCAGGATAGGGGAGTTGGGGGAGAAAGTGCAGGTCAGAGGTGGTGTGGGGAGGGTCGGGGAGGGCCCTGGGCGGCCCGCCGCGAGGCGGCTGGACCCCGGGGGTGCGGGGGAGGGCGTACGCCTCCGCACAGGTCCCCTGAGGGGCCGGAAAGGGCCCTTTTAGGCCCCGCCCGGCACGCTTTCTCGACCGGAATCCGTCCTTACGGAGCGACCAGCGCCGGGTCCTGGCCGGCGCGGGCGAGGGAGTCGGCGACGAAGCCGTTCGCCTTCAGGTCCTCGACCGTTTCGCGGAGGAAGGCGACGGTCTCGGGGGCGCGGTCGACCGTGGTGCCGACCGCCTGGCGGATCTCCATGAAGCGGTCCTCGATGAGGCGTACGTGCTCCGCGTGGGCGGCGGCGTACGCCGTCATCGGCTGCCGGATGCCCGCGCCCGCCTCCAGGCCCTCGGCGCGGAAGACGTCCACGCCCTCGTCGCCGCGCACGACGGTCGCGTGGGCGAGGGAGCGGGACAGGAACAGGTCGTAGGCCGAGCCCTGCTTCACGCCGATACGGACGCCGGGGGCGTCGACCTCGTCCACCGTGGTCAGCGCCGAGTCGCGCGGGACGGCGTACACGCCCTCGATGACGACGTACGGGGCCGTGAACGCGACCTCCTTCTCGCGTGCCGGGTCCACGGCCAGGAAGCAGAGGTCGGCCCGGCCCTCCGCCATCGCGTCGAAGGACTTCCGCGCCGCGTCGAAGCAGAGCAGCTCGACGGGGAGCCCGAGGCGGGCGCCGATCTCCCGTGCGAGGTCGACGGTGATGCCGGAGGGCGCGTCGGGGGTGCCCTGGGCGAGGACGGGGTTGCCGAGGTTGACGGAGGCGCGGAGGGTGCCGGTGGGGGCGAGGTCGGCGGCGATGGCGGTGAGGTCGGCGGCGGTGCCGGTGGTGCCGGAGGTGTTGGCTGCGGCGTTGGCGGAGTCCGGGGTGGTGGTCATGGGGCGGATGATCTCCCAGGTCCCTCCACGACGCCAACGCCCGCACGGAACGCCCCCCGCCCGCCCGGGGGTTGCCCCCACCCACCGTCCGCATGCCTGCCGGATGGGGCGCCGGAGCCGGTTCCGGAAGGCTGTGCGCATGACAACGAATCGCGGTCGCAAGGCCCTCCTCCTCGCCCTGTCCGCCACCGCCGTCGCGGGTGTCGCCCTCTCCGGCCCCGCCGCCGTGGCGGCGCCGGAGTCCGCGCCCGGGCTCGCGTGGGGCGCGTGCGCGCCCACCGTGCGGCCGCTGCCGGGGCAGGAGTGCGCCACCCTCTCCGTACCGCTGGACTACGCCGACCCCGACGGCGAGCAGATCGGGCTCGCGGTCTCCCGGATCGCGAGCACGCGGCCCGAGGCGCGGCGCGGGGCGCTCATGGTGATCCCGGGCGGGCCCGGGAGCTCCGGGGTGCAGCGGCTCGCGCAGAAGGGCGCGGCGCTGGAGCGGGAGACGGCCGGGGCGTACGACCTGGTGGCGTTCGACCCGCGCGGGATCGGCGGCTCGGCGAAGGCGCGGTGCGGGCTCGACGAGGGCGACCGGTGGATGGTGACGCTGCGGTCGTGGCCGGGGGCGGACGGCGGGATCGACGCGAACGTGGCCCGGTCGAAGCGGATCGCGGAGGCGTGCGCCCGGAACGGCGGCGCGATGCTGCGCGGGCTGACGACGGCGAACCAGGTACGGGACATGGAGCGGCTGCGGCAGGCGCTCGGCGAGCGGAAGCTGTCGGCGTGGAGCGTGTCGTACGGGACGTACGTGGCGGCCGCGTACGCCGAGAGGTACCCGGAGCGGACCGACCGCTGGGTCCTGGACAGCAGCAACGACCCGGACCCGAAGCGGGTCGCGCGCGGCTGGCTCGAAGGCATGGCCCGGGGCGCCGAGGACCGCTTCCCGGACTTCGCGGCCTGGGCCGCGCACCCGGACCGGGCGGCCGAGGGGCTGCGGCTCGCGGAGCGGCCGGAGGACGTACGGGGACGGGTCCTGGCCCTGGCGGCCCGCCTGGACCGCGAGCCGCACGCCACGGTCCTGCCGGGCGAGCCCGCGGCGCCCGGCGTCCCGCTCACGGGGACGATGCTGCTCCAGGCCCTCCAGCAGGCCCTGTACTCCGACGCCGCCTTCCCCGCCTTCGCCCGCCTCGTGGCGGACGCCTCCGACCCGGACGGCAAGCCCGTCCTCCCGCGCGAGCTGGCGGGCGCGATGCCGGACGACGCGGCGGCCGTGACGGTCGGCGTGATCTGCAACGACGTGAACTGGCCGGCGTCCGTCCCGGCGTACGAGCGCGCGGTCGCCACCGACCGCGCCCGCCACCCCCTGACGGCCGGCATGCCGGCCAACATCACGCCCTGCTCCTTCTGGAAGGGCGGCGCGGCCGAGAAGCCGGTCCGCATCACCGACCGGGGCCCGTCCAACATCCTGATGATCCAGAACCTCCGCGACCCGTCCACCCCGTACGCCAACGGCCTGAAGATGCGCGCGGCCCTCGGCGCCCGCGCCCGCCTCGTCTCCGTCGACCACGGCGGCCACGGCGTCTACCTGGGCAACGGCAACGCGTGCGGCGACACGACGGTCACCCGCTACCTGACGGAGGGCGTGCGCCCGGCGCGGGACGTGCTCTGCCGGTGACGGGTCGGGGACGCGCGAGGGCCCGGCGGCTGTGTGCCGCCGGGCCCTTCCCCGTACCGCTGTGTGTGGCGCCGCGTGCGGCGTCGTGTGTCAGACCTTCACCGGTTCCTGCTCCGGCTTCGTCTCCGGGGTGGTCGTGGCCGGGGTGGCCGCCGCGCCCTCACTCACCGCGGGGGTCGCCGTCGCCGCCTGTGCCTCCGTGTCCACGTTGAACTCCTCCAGGAGGCCCTTGTTGAAGCCCCAGAAGTAGGTGGCGAGGAAGCCGACCGCGTAGCCGACCAGGAGGCCGCCCGCGTAGATGGCGATCGTTTCGCCGAGGCCCTTGTTGCCGTCGAGGAGGGGGAAGAGGGCCCAGCCCGAGGGGCCGATCGCGGTGGAGCCGACCGAGGCGCCGAGCATCGAGAAGAAGCCGATGAACGCGCCGCCCGCCGCGCCGCCGACGCAGGCCGTGATGAACGGGCGGCCCAGGGGGAGCGAGACGCCGTAGATCAGGGGCTCGCCGACGCCCAGGAAGCCGGCCGGGAGGGCGGACTTGATGGTGCGGCGGATCGAGCCATTGCGGGGGAGCTTGAGGTAGACGGCCATGGCCGCGCCGACCTGGCCGGCGCCCGCCATCGCGAGGATGGGGAGGAGGACCGTGTAGCCCTGCTGCTCGATCAGCGTGGTGTGGATCGGGATCAGGGCCTGGTGCAGGCCGAGCATCACGAGCGGGAGGAACAGGCCGCCGAGGAGGAGGCCGGCGCCGGCGCCCGCGTTGGCGAGGAGCCAGTTCGCGGCCTCGCCGATCGCCGTGGAGATCTCACCGGCGACGAACATCAGGCCGTAGATCGTGACCAGGCCGGAGATCAGGACGGTGAGGGTCGGGGTGACCAGGACGTCCAGGGCCTCGGGGACCCAGCGTCGGCACCACTTCTCCACGTACACCGCGAGGACCGCCGCGCCGAGCGCGCCGAGCACGCCGCCCTGGCCGGGGGAGAGCGTCTGGCCGAAGACGTCGATCTTCGCGACGCCCGCGAAGACGATGATCGAGGCGACCGCGCCGCCGAGGATCGCCGTACCGCCGAACTCCTTCGCCGTGTTGTAGCCGACGAAGACCGCGATGAGGGCCATGAAGCCGCTCGCGATGGCGGCGAGCGCGGGGGTGACGCCGGGCAGCCAGCCGAGGTTGATCAGCAGGCCGTTGAGGCCGGCGATGATGCCGCAGCCGATGAGGGCGGGGATCAGCGGGACGAAGATGTTCGCGATCTTGCGCAGGAACAGCTTGAACGGGGTGGCGTTCTTCTGCTTCTGCGCCGCCTTGATCGCGGCGCCCTGCGCGGCCAGGTCGTCGGCGCCGGAGGCGCCCGAGGCGGCGGGGGTTTCCGGCTTCGGGGCCTCGGCGATCAGGGCCTCGAACTCCGGGGTCACGCGGGCGACCTTCCCGGGGCCGAGGACGATCTGGTACGTCTCGTCCTCCACCACACCCATCACGTCGGGCAGGGCCTTGAGGGCCTCGTCCTGGACGAGCGAGCGGTCCCGCAGGCCCAGCCGGAGGCGGGTCATGCAGTGGGCTACGGAGCTGATGTTCTCGGCGCCGCCGACGAGGGGGAGGATCGCGGCGGCGATGGCGCGGTTCTTGTCGTCTGTGCTCATGGTGCGGTGGCCTTGCTGTACGGGGGTGGGGGGAGGCGCGGGCGGCGTCAGCCGGCTGCGTGCAGCGCTGCGCGCAGGTGGCCCTGGGATGCGGTGAGCCGGGCGGCGGCGGTGGGGGCGTCGACGTCGGCGAGGATCATGAGGATCGCGTTCTTCACCTCCCCGTCGGCGGCGGCGAGGGCCTTCTCGATCTGCTCGTCCGGCGCGCCGGTGGCCAGCGCGACGATCCGCCGCGAACGGGCCTGGAGCTTCTCGTTGGAGGCGCGGACGTCGACCATGAGGTTCCCGTACGTCTTGCCCAGACGGATCATGGTGATCGTCGAGATCATGTTGAGGACGAGCTTCTGGGCCGTACCCGCCTTGAGCCGGGTCGAGCCGGTGAGGAGCTCGGGACCGGGGACGACCTCGATGCCGTGCTCGGCGGCGGCGGCGAGCGCGCTGTCCGCGTTGCAGGAGAGGCCGATGGTCAGCGCGCCGACGGTACGGGCGTGCTCGACGGCCCCGATGGCGTACGGCGTACGGCCGGAGGCGGAGATGCCGACCACGGTGTCGTCGGCGGTCAGGCCGAGCGCCGTCAGGTCCTCGACCGCGAGCTCCTTGGAGTCCTCGGCGCCTTCGACGGCCTTCACCATGGCAGACGGGCCGCCCGCGATGAGGCCCACGACCTGGGACGGGTCGGTGTTGAAGGTCGGCGGGCACTCGCTGGCGTCCAGGACGCCGAGCCGGCCGGCCGTGCCCGCGCCCATGTAGATCAGCCGGCCGCCGCGGGCCATGCGCTCGGCGGTGGCCTCGATCGCGGCGGCGATGGCGGGCAGCTCGCGGGCGACGGCGGCGGGGACGGCCTGGTCCTCGCCGTTCATCGTCCGGGCGATCTCCAGCGTGGACAGCCGGTCGATCTCGGCGAGCTCGGGGCGGAAGGCCTCGGTGCTCAGCGTGGCGAGCTGGGCGCGGAGTTCGGAGTACGTGGACGTGGTGGGAGTGGACATGGGGTGCTCTTTCGGTGCGTCGACGACGGTGTCTCGGCGGTTGGGGCGGGGTGCGGTCCGTGGGGGGCCCGCGGGTGTGGGGGGTGTGGGTGTGGGTGTGGGTGTGGGTGTGTGGGGTGTGGCTGTTGGGCGGGGGCCGGGCGGCTATCTGCTCCGGGGGGAGTGGCGGTGGGCGAGGGCTTCGTACGAGGCGGCGAGGGCAGGGGCCGCCGTCTCGTACGTACGCTGGGTGACGCAGGTGAACAGGCAGTCCACGACCAGCAGTTGGCTGGTGCGGGACGACATGGCCGCGGGGCGGAGTTCGCTCTCGCGGGCGGTCGAGGTGGTCAGGATGTGGTCGGCGTACTGCGTGACCGGCGCGTCCGGGCGGCCCGTGATCGCGACCGTGGTCGCGCCGTGGTCGAAGGCCACTCGCAGCGGCTCTATGACGTCGCCGGTGGAGCCGGAGTGCGTGATGGCGATGGCGACGTCGCCGGAGCGGAGCTGGACGGCGTTGGTGACGGCCAGGTGCGGGTCGCTGTGCGCGTGCGCGATCAGGCCGATCCGGAGCAGCTTCTGCGCGAGGTCCTGGGCGACGAGGCCGGAGGCCCCGACGCCGTAGATGTCGACGCGGCGGGCGGCGGCGAGCGCGGTGACGGCGGCGCCGAGCTGGACGGTGTCGAGTCCGGCGGCGGTGTCGGCGAGCGTCTGCTGCTCGTCGTAGGCGAGCTTGGCGACGACGTCGGCGACCGGGTCGTCGACCGCGATGTCGGCGGTGACGGCGGGCGCGCGGCCGGACTGCTGCTGGGCGGCGAGGCCGGCGAGCGCGAGCCGGAGGTCGCGGTAGCCGGGGTAGCCGAGGAGCCGGGCGGTCCGGACGACGGTCGCCTCGCTCGTCCCGGTGAGCTCGGCGAGGCCGGTGACCGTGAGGGCGGCGCAGCCGGCCGGGTCGCCGGCGACGGCTTCGGCGACCCGCTGCATCGAGCGGGTCATGGAGGGCGCGAGGGTCCGCACCTTGGCCGCGAGGGCGGCGGGCGCGGGCGGAGCGTCGCTCCTGAAAGTTTCCTTCACTTCATTGGTCACACGTGAAAGATACTTTCGGCGGTGCGGGACCGACAAGACCTTTACGGTCCCGACTGGGTCCCGGAAACGGAGGGGACCTTCGTCCTTTCGCGCCCCCGGGGGACAATGAGTCCATGGATGAGATCGACCCCGTCGAGCAGGCGCTGCACACCGCCCGCGCGCTGGTACTGGCCGACCTGGTGGCACGGGACGTGGCCGCCGCCGAGGTCGTGTCGATGGTGGAGGACGCGGTGACCCACCGGCGCTGGTGGGTCGAGCAGTGGCCGGAAGGTACGGAGTACGTCGCCGGCCTCGTCGCCCAGGACGTCCAGGACGCCCTGCTCGAACAGTACGGCCGCTGGCCCCTCTGCCCGGTCTGCTCCTCGGGCGACCCGCACGCCCTCGACGTGGAACCGGAGCTGGGCCCGGACCCGCACTGGGTGTGCGGGAAGCAGGGCGTGGTGGTCGCGCCGGTGGGCGGCCTGACGTGAGAGACGTGGTGGTCTCCGGATGACCCTCTACATCGACCCGCCGACCTGGCCCGGCCACGGCCGCATGTGGTCGCACCTGGTCAGCGACGTCTCCTTCGAGGAGCTCCACGCCTTCGCCGCCGCGATCGGCGCCCCGCCGCGCGCCTTCGAACGCGACCACTACGACATCCCGTCGGACCGCTACGCGGACGCGGTCGCGGGCGGCGCGGTCGAGGTCGGCTCGAAGGAACTCCTCCGCCGCCTGACGGACGCGGGCCTGCGCCGCCCGAAGAACAGGCCGCCGGCCGCCCCGGAGGAAGCCAGGGACGACCGCTCGTGAGTCGGCTTCTCGGCCTGGTGCGTTGATCCGATCGCCGTGGCGAGGGGTGGCGAGTGCTGGCGAAATGAAGGTTCTTATGTCCTGATCAAGTGTCAAAGAGCAGTGAGAATACGGAAATCGGCATCTGTGATCTGCGCGACACCCGCGCACCCCTCATGATCATCAACTGTTACCGACCGTGACTCACGGTGATGGGGCGCCCTCCGCGCCTCCCGCTGGGGGAACGCCTTCACTCCCCCGCCGGTATGGGTTTTGGCGAATTCTGTGAGGCGAATCACACGTCTATCTCACCCCTTGTCACGTGTAACGCTAGCGGTGAGTGACCCCCGGCACGGAGTGCCACCACGGAGCGCAATGGGCGCTCGTTATCGCTGACGCGGGGTCATGTGGTGGACTTCTCTCAGCGGTTCACCCGAACTTCCTCCAGGGTCAGAGGGTTTCTGGGCGTCGATCGGGCTGAGAAGCCCGGTGGCCCTGGATGCACCAGGGAAGCTGAGGTGAAAGGGGAGTCCCCGAAATGGGACGAGCCGTCCGCAAGAAGTCGAAGCGTGCGCGTTCCTCGCGAGCGCAGCCGTACAAGGCGCCGGCGCGGTCCCCGCGCTCGGAGCAGGTTCTGAAGGTGGCCAAGGTGTGGGCCGCCGTCGCCTGGGCCATGTACTGCACGTTGCTGGTCCTTGGGCAGCTGCCCGACTGGGCCGCCCCCTGGCGGTGGTAACTACCACCTGCCAGGAGTCGACACCGCAGTAACGGCGGGGGGCCCTCATGGTTTTGCAGGCCGGGGGCCCCTTTGCCGTACTTAGGAATACCTCAGCTAAGTTGCCGCGAGGTATTGCAGGCACCACCATCGCACGGAGTCTGCGGAGCTCGCCATGGGCGGTTCGATCTCCGGGCCGTCCGACCGCCGGTCGCTGCCGTTGAACGCGCCTTGCGGATCAACACAGTGTGTGAGCACGAGCGCCCTCCAGCTGCACCATCACGGTCCTTTGAATCCCAGGGAAGATCATTCGGCAGTCCCGATGCGAGTCATCTCGCACTTTTGTGCCCATATGCACGCTTTCGAGGGCCTGATTCCCGTCGGCCGACGGGAATCAGGCCCAGGCAGTTCTGGCGCGGGCAGCGCTAGTACAGGTAGTGCCCTGACGACAGGAACAGCACGGCCAGGACCCCGTTGACCGCCGCCACCGCGTAGAGGACGCCGAGCGGGGCGCGCGGGCGGGTGCCCGGGAGGAGGGTCTGGCGCCAGGCGAGGGCCGCGAGCAGGACGCCGGCGGCGACCAGCAGGTACTCGGCGCCGGTGAAGTACGGGGCGGCTCCGCTGATGGCGACGATCCCGAGGACGGCGAATGCCACGCCGGGCCCGTCGGACCGCGCGGAGAGGCCACCGGGCTGGGGGCGCACCTGGGGTGCGACGAGCGCCACGGCGACGAGGGTGAGCGAGACGGTGGCGTACATCCACCAGCGCCACTCCCACCCCCACGGGAGCAGCCACGCGCACAGCACGCCGAGCGCCGGGCCCAGACCCGCGACGGCGGCGTAGGTGCCGAAGGCCTTGCGGGGGCCGGAGAGGGAGCCCATCAGGCCGGGCACGGACGCCGTCACCAGCGCCGCGAAGACGCCTTGCAGCACGCGGGCCGTCATCCACATGCCGGAGCCGGTCGCGCTCGCGCCGATCGCGGAGGCGACGGCGAAGCCGACGAGGCCGGAGACCAGCACCGTCTTGCGCCCGGCGCGGCCGGCGAGGCGGGCGCCGAAGGGCAGGACGAGGAGGAAGGCGAGCGGGTAGAGGACGGGCATCACGTCCAGGTAGACGGTGTCCGACAGCTTCAGGTCCTCGGCGGGGAGCCCCAGGTCGTAGCGGGCGCCGTGCCAGATCATCGCCAGGCCGGAGAACGCCGCCTCGACGAGGACGACGAACTGCGCGAACGCGAGGGCGAGCAGTCCGCGCCCGGGGGCGGCCCCGGAAGGAGCAGGGGCCGGGGCGTACGCGGGAGCGGTGGGCGCGTACGCGGGAGGCGGCGGGACGGCGACGACGGGCGCGGCGGGCGCGGCGGGCACGGCGGGCGTCGTAGGTGTCACCGCGACGGCCGCCCCGGCGGGCGCGTAATCGAGCAGGTGCGCCGCCCGCCGCCCGAGCTGCGCGAGCACGGTCCCGGGAAGCCACTCGCCCTCGCCCGTGACGGCGTGGGTCCGCGCCGCCACCTCGCTCGGCGTCGGCCGCTTCGCCGGGTCCTTCTCCAGGCACGCGCGGACGAGGTCGACGAGCGCGTCCGGTACGCCGGTCAGGTCCGCCTCCTCCTCGGCGACGCGGAAGAGGTGGGCGTTCAGGCCGGTGTCCGTGGCGCCGAAGAGGAGACGTCCCGTGGCGGCGTACACGAGGAGCGCGCCGAGGCAGAACACATCGGAAGCGGGGGTGAGTTCGAGCCCGCGGACCTGCTCGGGGGACATGAACCCGGGGGAGCCGATGAGCATCCCGGTCCGGGTGTGCAGACTGTCGCCCGCCAGGCTGTCCATCGCCCGCGCGATGCCGAAGTCGATGACGCGGGGGCCGTCGACGGTGACGAGGACGTTCGAGGGCTTGAGGTCGCGGTGGATGAGTCCGGCCGCGTGCACGGCCTGGAGGGCGAGGGCGAGCCGGTTGGCGAGGGTGCGGACGGAGTGCTCGGGCAGCGGCCCGAAGTCGCGGGCGACGACGGAGGTGAGGTCCGGACCCGGGATGTACTGGGTCGCCACCCACGGCACGGCGGCCTCGGTGTCGGCGTCGAGGACGTCGGCGGTCCAGTCCCCGCCGACCCGCCGCGCGGCGGCCACCTCGCGCGCGAACCGCCGCCGGAACTCGGGATGCTGGGCGTGCTCGGCCTGGACGACCTTGACGGCGACGGTACGGCCGAGGTCGGAGCGGCCCAGATACACCAGCCCCATCCCGCCCGCGCCGAGGCGGGCGATGAGCCGGTACGGACCTATGTAGGCGGGGTCCTCCCCCGTCAGCTGTTCCACGGCGGCGGTGATCCCCCCGGATGCGTGCACGGATCACTCAAGGTAGAGCACGCTTCCGGGGCGCCGCCGACGTTTCACGAGACCGCTTGGATCGGCATACGGGAAGCGCCCGCTTCTCCGCTCAGCTCGTGATCAACGCGGCTGGGCCGTCTTCGAGGGGACGAGGCGGGTGCCGGACCAGTCCTCGCCGACGCTGACGGCGGAGGTCCGGGACAGGCCCGCGGAGATGGCGGCTTCGGCGACGTCGGAGGGCTCGACGTATCCGTGGCGGCCGACCTTGGGGGTGAGGACCCAGATCGCCCCGTTCCGCGCCAGCGGGCCGAGTGCGCCGACGAGCGCGTCCGTCAGGTCGCCGTCGTCCTCCCGCCACCACAGCAGGACCACGCCCACGGTCTCGGTCGCCTGCTCGTCGAGGAGCTCCCTGCCGGTGCGCTCCTCCACCACGGGCCGGAGCGAGTCGTCACAGTCCTCGTCCCAGCCGAGCTCCTGGACGACCGCGCCCGGTTCGATGCCGAGCTTGTCCGCGATGCTTGCCGTGCTTGTCATCTGGCGTTCCCTTGCTTGTCTGGGCGGCCGTGCCATGGTCGCGCCTCGGTCCGCCCTCGGTGCGGCGGAACGGTGAAGGCAGGGACAAGACCACCCGGACGCGGTACGCCTCGACCGCGTTGGCGACCCGGTCACCGGGGCACCGGGTCACCCGGTCACCTGGGGCACCGGGTCACCCGGTCACCTGGGGCACCGGGTCACCCGGTCACCTGGGGCACCGGGTCAACCGGTCGTGGTCGCCGTTGCCTCGCCCGGTACGTGCTCACCCGAAGCCGCGCCCGTACCCGCGCCCGTACCCGACGCCACCACCCGCGACGGCCGCTTCGTGAGGCGCAGGGAGAGGAAGGTGACCGCGAGGGCCGTGATGGTCATGGCGGCGCCTGCCCAGGCCGTGGCGGTGTAGCCGAGGCCCGCGTCGATGACCGAGCCGCCGAGCCAGGGGCCGCCGGTGTTGCCGAGGTTGAAGGCGGCGGTGGTGGTGGCGCCCGCGAGGGTGGGGGCGGCGTCGGCGACGTTGAACATGCGGGCGTTCAGCGCGGGGGCCGTGTAGAAGGCGGAGACGCCGAGGAGGAAGGTCAGGACGATCGTGGCCGCCGGGCTGGGGGCGAGGAGGGCGAGCGCGACGAGGAAGACCGTCGAGGCCGTGATGCCGCTGAGCAGGACGCCGAAGAGGTGCGCGTCGGCGACCCGGCCGCCGATCGTCGTGCCGACGAGCGCGCCGATGCCGAAGAGCCCGAGGACGCCGGAGACCCAGCCGGCGTCGAGGCCGGAGACGTCGGTGAGGAGCGGGGCGAGGTACGAGAACGCGCAGAAGACGCCGCCGGCGGCGAGCGCGGTGACGACGATCGAGAGCAGGACCTGGCGGTCGCGGTAGATGGTGAGCTCCCGCTTGAGGCGGGGCTTCGTCGCGGGCAGCGGGATGTGCGGGATGCGGGTCACGACGCCGACGAGGGCGACGGCGGAGGCGGCGGCGACGGCCCAGAAGGCGGAGCGCCAGCCGAGGTGCTCGCCGAGGAACGCGCCGGCGGGGACGCCGAGGACGTTGGCGATGGAGAGCCCGCCGATCATGACGGCCATGGCGCGGGCCCGCTGGTTCTCCTGCACCATCGCGATGGCGACGGCCGCGCCGACGGCCCAGAACCCGGCGCACGCGAACGCGCTGACCACGCGGGACGCGAAGAGGATCTCGTACGTGGGCGCCAGCGCCCCGGCTATCTGCCCGAGCCCGAAGACGGTGATGAGCGCGACGAGCGTCGTCTTGCGGGGCAGCCGCAGCGTGGCGACGGCGAGCAGCGGCGCGCCGATGACCATGCCGATGGCGAAGGCGGAGATGAGCAGTCCGGCCTGGGGGATGGAGACGTCCATGTCCTCCGCGATGGGCGGGAGGAGGCCGGACAGCATGAACTCGCTCGTGCCGAGCGCGAAGACGGCGAGGCCGAGGATGTAGACGGCCAGGGGCATGCGGGCGGGGGCGGAGGCGGGGGCGGGGATAGGGGTAGGGGCCGGGGAACCGGGCTCGGCAGAGGAAGGCGGCATGACATGCGTCAACGGGCGGTTTGTTCCTGACATTCCCCGTGCCGGGAATGTCTCGCGATGCGAGACGGGGGGCGGGAGGGGGTGGACGGCCGGTCGGGGCCTCAGGCCTCCCGCACGGTGAGCTCGTCCAGCTCGCGCTCCAGGTTCGCGCGCGCCTTCTCCTCCCAGGCGGCAGCCCCGTACGGCGTCCTGAACAGCCGTGGCAGTGCGAGGAGTTGACGGAGGACGGCGGCCCGTCCCGCCCGGAAGGCCTCGTCCGGGACGAAGGCGTACTCGGTGCGGACCGCGTCGGCATACCCCCGGTAGGTGTCGGCGTCCGTCGCGAGGATCGCGAGGTCCGCGTCGCAGAGCGTCTCGCCGTTGAGGTCGCCGGGTGCCGGGTCGTGCGTGATCGTGAGGCGTACCAGGCGGGCGACCTCGTGGACCTCGTGCTCGGTCAGCCCCGCCTCGGTGAGCGCCTTCTCCGCGAGGGCCGCGGACCGCTCCTCGTTCTCGGAGCGGTCGGGCCGGTACACCGCGTCGTGGAACCAGGCGGCCAGGCGTACGAGTTCCAGCTCGCCGCCCTCCCCGCCCTGGTCGACGAGTTCGTCGACGCGGTCCAGGACGGCCCGCAGGTGGTCGACCGTGTGGTACGCGCGCTGCGGCTCGGCCCAGCGGGCGAGCAGGTTGCGGCCGTACGGGCCGGGGTCGGGGCCCTCGCGGCCGGCGCGGGCCGCGAGCAGGGTGGCGTTCCAGCGCCGGAGCAGTTCCGGGTGCGTGTGGTCGTCCTCGACGGTCATGGACGCATTGTGCCCGCCGGGGGACGCGGAGTCCCTCTCCCTGACACTCCCTCACCCTTCTCGCGCCTCACCCTTACATACCCCCCATGGGTATGCTACGTTGCTCCGCACAGATACCCCTAGGGGGTATCCGTGGAAGCCGGAAACGAGCGAAGGGCCAGCCATGTCACCCGTCAATCCCCGGCGCTGGTGGGCACTCGTCGTGCTCGCCGCCGCGCAGTTCATGGTCATCATGGACACCTCGATCATCGGCGTCGCACTCCCCGAGATGCAGAAGGACCTCGGCTTCACCCAGGGCGAGCTCCAGTGGGTCTTCAACGCCTACGTCATCGTCTTCGGCGGCCTGCTGCTCCTCGGCGGACGCCTCTCCGACCTCGTCGGAGCCCGCAGGATCTTCGTCACCGGCTGGGCCGTCATGATCGGCGGCTCCGTCCTCGCCGCCGCCGCGCAGACCGCCTGGGTCGAGATCGCCGGCCGCGCCGTCCAGGGCGTCGGCGGCGCGCTCATCGCCCCCTCCGCCATGACCCTGCTCATGATGCTCTTCATGCACGACCCGAAGGAGCTCGGCAAGGCCATGGCCCTCTACGGCGCCGCGGCCCCCGCCGGCGGCACCGCGGGCGTCTTCCTCGGCGGCGTCTTCACCGAGTGGGCGGCCTGGCAGTGGGTCTTCGTCATCTACATCCCGATCGGCCTCGCGACCCTCGCCGCCACCCGGCTCCTCCCGGACGTCGGGTCCCGCCGCGGCTCCGTCGACGTCCTCGGCGCCGTCGCCGTCACCGCCGGTCTCGCGCTCGCCGTCTTCGCGGTCGTCCGCGCCCCCGAAGCCGGCTGGGGCTCGACCGCCACGATCCTCGAACTGGCCGGTGCGGCGGCCCTCCTGACCCTCTTCCTCCTCATCCAGAAGTCCGTACGCGAGCCCCTCATGCCGCTCGCCATCTGGCGGGTCCCGCGCCTCGGCTCCGCCAACCTCGCGATGACGCTCCTCGGCGCCGCGTGGATCCCGATGTGGTACTTCCTCAACCTGTACCTCCAACAGGTCCTCGGTTACGGGGCGTTCGCCTCCGGCGCCGCGCTGCTGCCGATGACCGTCCTGCTCATGATCTTCATGACGGCCGTCACCGCCCGCCTGATGGCGAAGGTCGGCGCGAAGCCGCTCGTCGGCACCGGTCTCCTCGTCCTCGCGGCCGGCCTGGTCTGGCTCGCCGCCGTCCCGCCGACCGGCACCTTCCTGGTCGACGTCCTCCCGGCCTCGCTCGTCGCCGCGCTCGGCATGTCCCTCGCCTACATCCCGGCGATGATCGCCGCGATGTCCGGCGCCCCGCAGGAACAGGCCGGCCTCGCCTCCGGCATCGTCAACACCACCTACAACGTCGGCTCCGCCCTCGGCCTCGCCGCCCTCACCGCCGTCGCCATGTCCCAGGGCGCCGACCAGCTCGGCAACCTGCCCGAACTGACGGACGGCTTCTCGGCGGCGTTCACCGGCGCGGCGATCATCGCGGCGGCAGGCGGCCTCCTCACCCTCCTCCTCATGAAGAGCGACAAGGCGTTGGCGGCGGAGACGGCAGCCACCACCCCGACCTCCCCCGACTCCCCAAGGCAGCCCGCCTGACGACGACCGCTATCCCCCGCCCACCCCGAGCGCCGCCCACCGCCGCCCCCCGGCCGCCGGGCGGCGCTCGCTCGTTCGGGGCGTGTGGGGGTGCGGGGCGGGGGAGCGGGTGGTGAGCTGGGTGGGATTTCGACCCTCCCCCCCCCACGTACAGGAGCAGGCCCATGGCCGTCATCATCACCGTCGAGATTCCCGGGCGTACCCAGGCCGAGTACGAGGAGACCCACGCGGAGCTCGCCGCCGCCGAGTGGTGGCCGCCGAAGGGGTTCATCGCGCATGCCGCAGGGCCCGACGGGAGCGGGGGGTGGCGGGTCGTGGACTTCTGGGAGTCCGAGGAGGACTTCCTCGCGTTCCTGGAGAACGCGCGGCCGATCTTCGAGCGCGGTGGCATGCCCCGGGTCATCCCGCACGTGCAGCAGGCGGTGAACGTCGAGTTGCGTCGGCACTAGGGGAGTGGGGGGAGTGGGGGGGAGTCTCGGGGGGAAAATGCTTTGCGGGGCGGTGGGGGGTGCCGTCAGGCTTCGTGGCCATGACCAGTGACGTTTCCCGGATCCGCCCCGTCGCGGATCTCTTCTCCGCCGACGGGCGCCTCAAGGCCGTCCCGCGCAAGCCCGCCCGCCGCGAGGCGCTTCTCGCGCATCTCGCCGAGTCGTTGTTCGAGGACGGCCGCGAGTACGGCGAGCGGGAGGTGAACGAGGCCCTGCTCACCGTGCACGAGGACTTCTCGGCCCTCCGGCGCTATCTCGTGGTCGGCGGCTTCCTCGCCCGTACGAAGGACGGCTCGGCCTACCGTCGACAGCAGCAGCCCGGCTCCCCCGGAGGCGCGATCACCGCCGTCGCGTGACGGCCGCGGTGGTGGCCGGTCTGCTGGCCGGCTACGGCATCGCGATTCCGGTCGGCGCCGTCGGCGCCCATCTGGTGGCGGTCGCGGCCCGCGGTCCCTGGCGTACGGGAGTGGGCGCGGCGCTCGGCGTCGCCACCGCCGACGGGGTGTACGCCCTGGTCGCGGTCCTCGGCGGGTCCGCTCTCGTTCCGGTGCTCAATTCTGTTGCCACGCCTCTGCGTTGGGCTTCCGCCGGTGTTCTCGTCGTGCTCGCCCTGCGGTCTTCCGTGGCCGCCCTGCGCGCCTATCGGGCGGGAGGCGGGGAGGACTCCGCCGGTGGGGGCGGCGGCGGTTCGGCCCGGCGGGCCTTTCTCGCCTTCCTCGGCATCACCGTGCTCAACCCCATGACGGTGCTGTACTTCACCGCCCTCGTCCTCGGTGGACTCGGTGGATTCGGTGGACTCGGTGGAAGCACCGGCACCGGGACGGCCGAGGCCGCCGTCTTCGTCGCCGCCGCCTTTGCGGCCTCCGCGAGTTGGCAGCTTCTCCTCGCCGTCGGCGGGACCGTCCTTGGGCATCTTGTCACCTCTCCGAGGGGGCGGTTGGTGACGGCGCTCGCCTCCGGCGGGCTCATTCTGGTGCTGGCCGTGCGGCTGGTGATGTGAGGCGCCGCTTCCGGTTGCCTTGCCCGGTCCTTTTCGGTCAAGATCCCACGCTGTCGTCAACAGTTCGGGGGAATCGTGACTGACCAGGTAGTCGACCACGCTCTGGGTACGGGGCTGCGCCAGCGGCATCTCGCCATGATCGCCATGGGCGGCGCCATCGGTGCCGGGCTCTTCGTCGGATCCGGGTTCGGCATCGCCGCCGCCGGGCCCGGGATCCTCGTCTCGTACGCCTTCGCCGGCGTCCTGACCGTCCTCGTGATGCGCATGCTCGGCGAGATGTCCGCCGCCCGCCCGGTCTCCGGTTCGTTCGCCGAGCACGCGCGGTCGGCGTTCGGGGCGTGGGCCGGGCTGCTGGCCGGCTGGATGTACTGGGCGCTGCTCGTCGTCAGCGTCGCCGCCGAGGCCGTCGGTGCGGCGCACCTCGTCGAGGGCTGGGTGCCGGGGGTGCCGGGCTGGGCGTGGGTCGCCCTCTTCATGAGCGTGTTCACGGCGAGCAACCTCGCCGGTGTGCGGCATTTCGGCGAACTGGAGTTCTGGTTCGCCGGGTTGAAGATCGCCGCGATCGTCGCGTTCCTCGTTCTCGGGGCCGTGGTGCTGTTCGGGCTGTCGCCCTGGCAGGACTCGCCGGGGACGGCGCACCTCCTCGGTCACGGCGGTTTCCTGCCCGAGGGCTGGTACGGCGTCGCCGTCGGTACGGTCGCGGCCGTCTTCGCGTTCGGCGGCCTGGAGACCGTGACGATCGCCGCCGCCGAGTGCGAGGACCCGGTCCGCGCCGTCCGGCGCGGCGTGCGGGCCGTGATGTGGCGGGTGGCGGTCTGCTACCTCGGCTCGATGGCCGTGATCGTCGCGCTGGTCCCGTGGAACGATCCCGCCGTGACCGCCGACGGCCCGTACGCCGCCGTCATGGGGCGGATCGGGGTGCCCGGCGCCGAGGACCTGATGAAGGCCGTCGTCCTCGTCGCGCTGCTGTCCGCGATGAACGCGAACATCTACGGTTCCTCCCGCATGCTCCACGCCCTCGTCGCCCGCGGCGACGCGCCCCGCGCGCTCGCGAGGACGCGTACCGGCGTCCCGTACACCGCCGTGCTCGCCTCGGCCGCCTTCGGCTTCGTCTCCGTCGTCCTCAGCCTGCTCTGGCCTCGGACGGTCTTCCCGTTCCTGCTGAACTCGATCGGCGCCGCGATCCTCGTCGTGTGGGCGCTGATCGCCGCCTCCCACTGGCGCCTGCGCGGGCGTTCCGTACGGGCCGTGGTGGCGCTGGCGGGGATCGGCGGGGTGCTGGTGTTCATGCTCGGCGACGCCGCCAGCCGCACGCAGATCCTGACGACGGGGGCGTGGGCGGCGGCGCTGCTCCTCCTCGCGTGGGGGAAGCGGGTCAGGCGGAGGTCGCGTACCGCGCCAGGAACAGATCCACTCCCGAGCTGATCACCCGTGTCAGCTCGGCGTCGTCGACCTCCGCGTCCGGCGAGAAGGTGTGGACGAGCTGCGGCACGCCCACCGTCGTCGCCACCAGCTGCTGCACGGCGAGCTTCGCGTCGGGGACGGCGAGGGTGCCGCGCGCGGTCAGCTCGGTGAAGGCCTCGACGAGCGGGCCGTTGTTCATGTCGTAGCTGACCCGGTACCAGAGCTGTCCGAGCTGCGGGAAGCGGTCGATCTCGCCGATGACCAGGCGCCGCAGCGACATGATGTCGGGGCGGAGCAGGATCCGCGCCCAGTCGGTGGTGAGCCGGACGAGCGCGGCGCGCAGGTCGGGAGCGTCGGCGAGGGTGGAGTTGGAGGGCTCCAGGTCCGCGTACGTCTTCGGCAGGACGCCGCCGATGACGGCGAGGAAGAGCCGTTCCTTGCTGCCGAAGTGCTTGTAGATCGTCGCCTTGGAGACCCCGGAGGCCCGGGTGATCGCGTCCATGGAGGCCGCGGAGTACCCCTCGGCGAGGAACTCGGCGAGGGCCGCGTCGATGATCGCCTGGCGCTTGCGCGAGGCGGCGTCGGCGGGGTCCGGGATGATCGGGATGCCGTACTCGTCGACTTCGGCTCCCATGGGCGGTTCCTTAACGTCGTCAGGCGGAGGGGGGCCGTCCAGTATATGAACTGAACCGTTCGGTCTGCAAAGCCCGGCGAGCCTCTCACACGAAGAAGCTGTCGTGGGCCTCGCAGAACTCCCGCCGCTCCTCCTCGCTCATGTCCGGCAGCCGCGTGATCGCCTCGAAATACCCCTCCCGGGGCGCCCCCGGCGCGAACAGCATGAGCATCGAGGCCGGGTCGTCGGCGTCGTTGCGGAAGCCGTGCAGGCCGCCGACGGGGACGTGGAGGTGGTCGCCGGAGCGGGCCGTGACCCACCGCTCGCCGTCGAAGAGCCGCACGCTGCCGGAGAGTACGAAGAACGCCTCCGAGATCGCCTTGTGGAAGTGCGTGCTCGGGCCGCCGGCCCGCGGTCCCATGTCGACGCGGTAGAGCCCGTAGTCGCCGTCGGTCGAGGCCGAGGTCGACAGGTAGTGGTACGTGGTGGCGCCCGGGCCCGTCCCCGAGACGAGGTCGGCCGGGGTGGAGGCGGGACGGAAGCGGGCGTTGATCTCGCCCTGGTCGCCGCCGAGGTAGCGGGCGGCGGGATAGGCGGGGTGGCTGGGGCGGATGAGCGACATCGTCTGCTCCTTGGAAGGTGTTCGTTCGTTTGCGTCGGTGATCGTCCGTACGGGTCAGGTCCTCGTCGCCGTCAACTCGTCGTCAGCAACCCCTCCGCGAGCGCCGGCCCCACCGCCACCCCGATCAGGAACGCCAGGTTGAACAGCCCGATCGCCGTCCCCCGCCGCTCCTCCGGGAGGCCCTCCGCCGCCGGGCCCGTCAGCAGCCCCTGACCGCCGGCGGTGACCAGCGAACTCGCCGCCGAACCGGCCAGGACGACCACCGCCCACGGCGCGAACCCGGCCAGCGCCGCCGCCGTCGCGGCCCCGCCCACGAGGATCAGCCGTACGCGGCGCGTGCCGAGTCCCGGCGCGGCGCGGACCAGCCACCAGGAGAGCAGCGCCCCGAGGAGGGCGGCGACCGAGGCGGCCGCGCCCGTACCGGTCGGGCCCCAGCCGGTGAGGTCGGCGACGCGGCGCGGAGCTCCGTACAGAATCGCGAAGTTGACGGTGGCGAGCCCGAGCATGAGCCCGGCGGCGGTGCGGAATCCCGGCGCGCGCAGCACGTCCACGGGCAAGGCGGGGGTACGGGGGCTGCGCCCTTCGCGCGCGGGCCCGCCCACCGGCCGGCCCCACCCGTTCCCCCGCAGCACAGGCCCCACGGCGAGCAGCCCGAGCACCGGCAGGACGAGCGCCGAGCGCCAGCCGAGCACCTCGGCGACGGCGGCTCCCAGGAAGACCCCCGTCGTGCCGCCGACCGCGCTGCCGATGGCGACGATCCCGGGCGCGCGGCCCGAGTGGTCGCGGGCGGCGAACTGGAAGGCGGCGACGTTGAGTCCGGCCGCGCCGACGGCTTCCAGGGCGCGGCCGGCGACGGCGAGGGGGAGGTTCGGGGCGAGGCCGACGAGGAGGGCGCCGAGGAGGACGAGGAGGGCGCCGGCCTGGACGGTCCGGGCGGGTCCGCGCCGTCCGCCGGCGGCGGAGAGCAGGGGGGTGCCGACGGCCATGCCGATGCCGTAGGCCGTCATCAGCCAGGCCGCCGCTCCGGGGGAGACGGCGAGCGCGCGGGCGGCTTCGGGGAGGGCGAGGGTGGGGCCGGAGACACCCATGGCGGCGGGTGCGGCGAGGAGGGCGAGGAGGGGGCCGGAGGGCGCGGAGGGCGCCAGGGCCCGCGGCGTGGCGGTGGCGTGAACCATGGCTTCAATGAACTACACGATTCAGTTCACCGTCAAGACTGAACCGTTCTGTTGACAGACTGAACCGATCGGTTTAGCTTTCTGGTCATCGAGCACGGCCCACCCCGCCTCGCCTCCAAGGAGCTCCCATGACCGCGTCCACGACCGCGTCCACGACCGCGTCGAAGATCCTCGCCCTCTCCGGCTCGCTCCGCGCCGACTCCCACAACACCCAGCTCCTCCGCGCCGCCCAGAAGTTCAACACCGGCCAGGACATCGAGATCTACGAGGAACTCCGCTCGATCCCGCCGTACGACATGGACCTCGACACCCCCGAGCTCCGCCCGGCCGTGGTCCAGGACCTCCGCCGCCGGGTCACGGAGGCGGACGGCCTGCTCATCGCCACGCCCGAGTTCAACTACGGCGTCCCCGGCGTCCTCAAGAACGCCCTCGACTGGCTCAGCACCGACTGGACCCGCACCGAGGGCCTCCCCCTGCACCGCAAGCCCACCGCGATCCTCGGCGCCGCGCCCACCGCCTTCGGCACCGTCCGCGCGCAGCTCGCGCTGCGACAGCTCTTCCTCTGGACGGACAGCGACGTCGTCGTGAAGCCCGAGGTCCACGTCTTCCGCTCGCACGAGCGCTTCGACGAGGCCGGTCAGCTGACGGACGAGATCACGATCGACCTGCTCCGCGGCCTCCTGACGGAGCTCCAGACGAAGATCGAGGCAGCGGCGTCATGACCGCAACGACGAACACCGTCACGTACATCGGCACCGCCACCGTCCTCCTCCGGATCGGCGACCTCACCGTCCTCACGGACCCGGCGTTCGACCCCGCCCCCACCGACTACCCGGCCGCCCGCCCCCTCCGCCGCACGGCGGGCCCGGCGGTCACCGCAGACCGGCTGCCGCCCGTCGACCTGGTGCTGCTCTCCCACGACCAGCACGCCGACAACCTCGACCACACCGGCCGCGAGGTCCTCGAACGGGCCGCCGCCGTCCTCACCACCCCGGAGGCCGCCGACCGCCTCGGCGGGCGCGCGGAGGGGCTCGCCCCCTGGGAGAGCCGCAAGGTCACGGCCGGCGCCACCACGGTCACGGTCACCGCGACCCCGGCCCGGCACGGCCCGGAGGGCACGGAACACGTGACGGGCCCGGTGACGGGCTTCGTCCTCGCCTACGAGGACGAGAACGGCGCGACGGTCCACCTCTACCTCTCGGGGGACACCGTCCGCCACGACGCCCTGACGGCGATCGGCCACCACTTCCCCGTCGACATCGCCTTCCTCCACCTCGGCGACGCCCACTTCCCGTCCACCGGCGACCGCGCCTTCTCGATGAGCGCGCGCGACGGCGCCGAACTCGCCCGCGCACTCGGCGCGCGCACGGTGATCCCGCTCCACTTCGAGGGCTGGGACCACTTCGCCGAGGACCCGGCGCGCATCGACGAGGCCTTCGCCACCCCGGACCTCACCGGCCGCCTCCGCCGCCTGACCCCGGGCGTCGAGGAGCCGCTCTAAGGCCGCCCGACCCCTAGCCCCGGGCCCGTACGGCGAGCACGGCACCCACCGCTACGACCCCCGCCGCGACCGCTCCCGCTCCGGCCGCCATCACCCCGCACCGCGACCGGTACGACATCACCGACCACGCCGACCGCGCGGACAGCAGCGACCCGACGCTCACCCAGGACCCGACGGACCCCACGGACAGCGCCGACCCCACCGACCCGACGGAGAGGAAGGACCCGACCGATCCCACGGACAGCACCGACCCCACGGACCCGACGGACAGGAACGAGTCCCGCGACCACAGCGACAGCGACGACAGTGATCTGTTCATGTCCTCAGCCTAGCTAGCGGTCCAGATCCGACATCCGCTGCTTGAGGTCGCCGTCCGTGGACTGCTGGTCGAGGGAGATCTGGAGGATCGCGTCGGCGAGTGCGCCGTCCAGGTGGGCGCCGAACTCGGTGGTGGCCGAGGAGAGGTTCTGGAGGACCGGGCCGAGGACGCCGCCGATGGCGGCGCCGAGGGTGCCGCTGTTGGCGGCGTTGTTGTGGTCGCCCTGGCAGCCCTGGATGGTGCCGGCGGTGGTGCCCCAGACCTCGACGGCCTCCTCGCGGAGGCGGCCGGCGGCGCGTTCGTGTTCGGCGTGGTCGACGCGGAGGGTCGTGCCGCCCGTGCCCGTGCCGGGGAGGGTGTTGCCCCAGGCGCGGCCGGAGTCCTGGCCCGCGCCCCCGCCCCCGCCCGTGCCCCCGCCTACTCCCGACGCCAGGTCCGTGACGATCGTGGGGAGGGCCGCGACGGACGGGGTGCTCTGGAGCGAGGCCAGGTCGGCGGAGATGCGGCGGTGGCAGCCGACGACGAGGGTCTGTGACGCGTACTGGGCCTTGGCGAAGGCCGCGTTCACGACGGGCTGGGAGGCGCCGAAGGTGAGGGCGCCCGCGACGATCGTGGCGGTGCACTCCGCGGCGCAGGTGGCGGCGATCTCGATGTTCTGGAGTTTGGCCGTCTCGATGGCGGCGCCGATCGTCGTCGCCACGTCGGCCGTCAGCCGGGCCGCGTCCGCCATCGACTGCGTGTCGTGGCCGAGGACCTTCGCCCAGTGGGCGGCGAGGGCGTCCATCGCCTCGCCGCTGCCGCTGGACAGGAGGCGCTGGACGGCGAGGTTCGCGTCGCCCGCGTTGTTCCCGATCAGGTCGGCGTAGGAGCGCAGGCCGGTGGCCACCGCGTAGTACGCATCCTGCCGGGCCTCGACCTTGGTGAGGTACTGGTCGATCAGGAGCCGGTACAGGTCCTCGGTGGTTCCCATGGCGTGAACTCCCCCTCCTCGTACGCGTGTTGGCGCACGCGTCCCCGTGTGGCGTTCACCGTCTCATGGGGGTCCTGACGTCACAAGGACGGCAGGACCCCCATGACGGGGATGGATCCTCAGGCCTTGTCCGCCGCCTGGAAGCCCCGCAGGCGGAGGCTGTTGCCGACCACGAAGACCGAGGAGAAGGCCATGGCCGCTCCCGCGATCATCGGGTTGAGCAGTCCGGCCGCGGCGAGCGGCAGGGCGGCCACGTTGTAGGCGAAGGCCCAGAAGAGGTTCGAGCGGATCGTGCCGAGCGTCTTGCGGGAGAGCCGGATCGCGTCGGCGGCGGCCCGCAGGTCTCCCCGTACGAGGGTCAGGTCGCCGGCCTCGATGGCGGCGTCGGTGCCGGTGCCCATCGCGAGGCCGAGGTCGGCCTGGGCGAGCGCGGCGGCGTCGTTGACGCCGTCGCCGACCATGGCGACCGAACGGCCCTCCGCCTGGAGGCGCTTGACGACGTCGACCTTGTCCTGCGGCATGACCTCCGCGATGACCTCGTCGATGCCGACCTCGGCGGCGACGGCCTCGGCGACCGCCGTGTTGTCGCCGGTGAGCAGGATCGGGGTGAGGCCGAGGGCGCGGAGCCGCCGGATGGCCTCGGCGCTGGTCTCCTTCACCGCGTCGGCGACTTCGAGGACCGCGCGGGCCTCGCCGTCCCAGGCGACCGCGATGGCGGTCTTCCCGGCCTTCTCGGCCGTGTCCTTCGCGGTCTTCAGCTTCGGCGGGAGCGTCATCGCCCACTCGTCGAGCAGCCGCTCGCGGCCGACGAGGACGGCGTGGCCGTCGACGATGCCCTGGACGCCGAGGCCGGGGACGTTGGCGAAGTCCTCGGGGGTGGGCAGGGTGCCGACCCGGGCGGCGGCGCCGGTGGCGACGGCCTGGGCGATCGGGTGCTCGGAGGAGTGCTCCAGGGCGCCGGCGAGGCGCAGGACGTCGGTCTCGTCGGTGCCGTCGGCGGTGTGGACCTTGAGGAGGGTCATACGGCCGGTGGTGACGGTGCCGGTCTTGTCGAGGACGATCGTGTCGACCTTGCGGGTGGTCTCCAGGACCTCGGGGCCCTTGATGAGGATGCCGAGCTGCGCGCCGCGGCCGGTGCCGACCATGAGGGCGGTCGGGGTGGCCAGGCCGAGGGCGCAGGGGCAGGCGATGATCAGGACGGCGACGGCCGCGGTGAACGCGGCGGTGAGGCCCTGGCCCGTACCCAGCCAGAAGCCGAGGGTGCCGAGGGCGAGTGCGATGACGACCGGGACGAAGACGGCGGAGATCCGGTCGGCGAGGCGCTGGGCGGCGGCCTTGCCGTTCTGCGCGTCCTCGACGAGCTTCGCCATGCGGGCGAGCTGGGTGTCGGCGCCGACGCGGGTGGCCTCGACGACGAGGCGGCCCCCGGCGTTCAGGGTGGCGCCGGTGACGGAGTCGCCGACGGAGACCTCGACCGGGACGGACTCGCCGGTCAGCATGGAGGCGTCGACGGCCGACGACCCCTCGACGACGGTGCCGTCGGTGGCGATCTTCTCGCCGGGGCGGACCAGGAAGCGGTCCCCGACCTGGAGTTCGGCGGTCGGTACGGTGACCTCGCCGCCGCCCCGCAGGACGGTGACCTCCTTCGCGCCGAGCTGGAGGAGCGCCTTGAGCGCCGCGCCCGCCTTCCGCTTCGAGCGGGCCTCGAAGTAGCGGCCGGCCAGGATGAAGGCGGTGACGCCGGCGGCGGCCTCCAGGTAGATGTTCCCGGCGCCGTCGGAGCGGGCGATCGTGAACTCGAAGGGGTGCGTCATCCCCGGCGTACCGGCGGTGCCGAAGAACAGCGCCCACACGGACCACAGGAACGCGGCGCTCGTACCGACCGAGATCAGCGTGTCCATGGTGGCCGCGCCGTGCCTGGCGTTGGTCCAGGCGGCCTTGTGGAAGGGCCAGGCGGCGTACGTGACGACGGGCGCGGCGAGCGTGAGGCTCAGCCACTGCCAGTACTCGAACTGGAAGGCCGGGACCATCGCCATGAGGATCGTCGGCACGGCGAGGACGACGGCGGTGATCAGGCGCTGCTTGAGCGGCCGGAGTTCGGCGTCGGCGATCTCCTCGTCGGAGGGGCCCTCGGGGGCTCCGGGGGCCTCGCTCTTCGGCGGCTCCGGCTCCTTGGCGGTGTAGCCGGTGGCCTCGACGGTGGCGATCAGGGCGGCGACGTCGACGTCGGCGCCCGCGTCGAAGGTGACCTTCGCCTTCTCGGTCGCGTAGTTGACGGTGGCCTCGACCCCGTCCATGCGGTTGAGCTTCTTCTCGATGCGGGCCGCGCACGAGGCGCAGGTCATGCCGCCGATGGCGAGCTCGACCTGGGCGGTGGCGGTGCCCGGGGCGGTCGTGGTCATGAGTGCTGCTCCTCGTGGGCGGTGGTTCGGGGGCGGGTGCGGGTCAGGCGCGGCCGGTGAGCTCGTAGCCCGCGTCGTCGATGGCGGCGGCGATGGCGGCGTCGTCCGGTGCGCCGCCGGTGGTGACGGTGACCAGGCCGGCGGTGACGTCGACGTCCACGGAGATGACGCCGGCGAGGGCGCTGACGGAGGTGGTGATCGCGGTCTTGCAGTGGCCGCAGGTCATGCCGGAGACCGCGTAGGCCGTGGTGGTGCTCTCGACGATGGTGACCGTGGTGGTGCCGTCGGTGGCGGTGGAGCAGCTGTTGTCGGGGGTGCAGCAGGAACCCATGGTGTGTCTCCCTTGTCTGGATACCCTTGGGGGGTATCTCGGCTTCGGTGTCAATGTATACCCCCCAGGGGTGTGGTGTGCAAGGGTCGACCGCACTTGAATTTATACCCCCCAGGGGTATCGTGAAGTGCAGTCGAAGGTCTCTACGCCCTACGGGAGAGCAGCCATGAACACCGGAGTGAAGATCACCGCATTCGCCGCAGCGCTCGCCGCGACGTTCGGCGCCGCGTACGGGGTGGGCCAGGCGGTCGGCCCGGTCGACGAGCCGCGGGAGGCGACGCACGCGGAGCACGCGGAGGCGGCGGCCGGGGAGACGGGGGCGTCGGCCCCCGCCGACCTCCCCGGCGGCCTCCAGGTCTCCGAGGGTGGCTACACCCTCGCGCTCGACACCCCGACCCCCGCGCGCGGCAAGAGCACCCTCAGGTTCGCCATCAAGGACGCGGCCGGCGAGAAGGTCACCGCCTTCGCCACCGAGCACGGCAAGCAGCTCCACTTCATCGTCGCCTCGCGCGACCTCACGACCTTCCGCCACCTGCACCCGGTCCGGGCGGCCGACGGCACCTGGTCGGTGGACGCGGACCTTCCCGCCGCCGGCGCCTACAAGGCCTTCGCCGACTTCACGCCCGCCGCCCCGGGCGCCGGGGCCGTCACGCTCGGCGCCGACCTCGCCGTACCGGGGGCCTTCGCCCCGAAGCCGCTGCCCGCCGTCGCGCCGACGGCGGACGTCGACGGCTACCGGGTCCGCCTCGGCGGCACCCTCGACCCGGGCAAGGCGGGCGAGCTGCGGCTGACCGTCTCCAAGGCGGGGAAGCCGGTCACCGACCTGGAGCCGTACCTCGGGGCGTACGGGCACCTCGTCGCCCTCCGCGACGGCGACCTCGCCTACCTGCACGTACACCCGAACGAGGGGGGTCCCGGCCCGGACGTCTCCTTCACCGCGACGGCGCCCAGCGCGGGGACGTACCGTCTGTTTCTGGACTTCCAGCACGAGGGGAAGGTCCGCACGGCGGCCTTCACGGTCACCGCGGGCGCGGGCGCAGCTGTGGACGCGGACACGGGTGCGGACGCGGGTGCGGACACGGGTGCGGACACGGGTCGCGGGAACGTTCCCGCTCCCGAGGTGTCCAGGGACGGTGCATCGGGCCACGCGCACGGCTAGTCTGGTCATTGGACTAGACCTGTAGGCGTAGACCGACCTGTAGCCGTCATTCATGGAGGAATGGGCAGCGATGAGCAACCGTGCAGTCCTTGAGGTGATCGCCCTCGACGTGGAGGACGCGGTCGCTGCCCAGACCGGTGGTGCCGACCGCCTCGAACTCGTCACGGACATGGCGGCCGACGGCCTCACCCCGTCCGTGGCCGACTTCGCCGCCATCCGCGCCGCCGTCGACATCCCGCTGCGCGTGATGCTCCGCCTCACCGACGGCTTCTCGGCCGGCGGCCCCGAGGGCATCGACACCCTCGTCGCCCGTGCCGCGGAGCTCCGCGAGGCGGGCGCGGACGAGTTCGTCCTCGGCTTCCTCACCGTCGACGGCGAGCCCGACCTCGTCGCCGTCGAGCGCCTCATCGCCGTCCTCGACGGCTGCCGCTGGACCTTCCACCGCGCGATCGACCGCACCACCGACCGCGACGGCCTGCGCAAGCGCCTCGCCGACCTCCCCGGCCTCGACACCTACCTGACGGCGGGCTCGGCGACGGGCGTCGACGACGGCCTCGCCACCCTCAAGGCCGAGGCCGCCCGCGCGGGCGAGCCCGGCTACGAGGCCCGCATCCTCGTCGGCGGCGGCCTGCGCCTCGACCACCTCCCCGAACTGCGCGCCGCCGGCCTCGACGCCTTCCACATCGGCGGCGCGGCCCGCCCCCAGGGCTGGACGGCCCCGGTCTCGGCGGACGCGGTACGGGTGTGGCGCGAGGCGGTCGACGCGTAGCCCCGCAGGGGGTGGGGCCCACGACGGCGGCGCCGTCGCAAAACCCGTGGCCGTCGCAAAACCCGTGGCCGTCGCAAACCCGTGGCCGCCCGCAAAACCCGTGGCCGTACGGGAAGGCCCCCGCCTAGCCTCACCCCCATGACGACCTCCGGCATCGCCACCGACACCGACCTCGTGAGGCGCCTGCTCGCCGCCCAGTTCCCCGCGTGGGCGGACCTCCCGGTACGGGAGGTGGCCTCGGCCGGTACGGACAACGCGATGTTCCGCCTGGGCGACGACCTCGTCGTACGGCTGCCGAAGGCGGACTGGGCGGCGGGGCAGTCGGCCATGGAGCACCGCTGGCTCCCGCGCCTCGCCCCCCACCTCCCGCTCCCCGTCCCCGCGCCGCTCGCGCTCGGCGCGCCCGGGGAGGGCTTCCCGCTGGAATGGGCCGTGTACGCGTGGCTCGAAGGCTCCGACGCGTTCACCGCCCCGATCGCCGACCTCCCGCACGCCGCCGAGCAGTTGGGCCGCTTCACGGCCGCGCTCCGCGCCCTCGACGCGACCGGCGCGCCGGAGTCCTTCCGGGGCGGCACGGTCATGGACTGGGAGGAGGGCGCCACGCCGGGCGCGATCCGGACGCTCGCCGCCGACGGCACGGTCGACGCGGAGCGGGCGACGGAGGCATGGGAGTCGGTCCGGCGCCTCCCGCAGTGGGAGGGCGCCCCCGTCTGGATCCACGCCGACCTGCTCCCCGGCAACGTCCTCACCCACGAGGGCCGCCTCAGCGCGGTCATCGACTTCGGCGGCCTCGGCACGGGCGACCCGGCCGTCGACCTGCTCCCGGCCTGGTCCCTCCTCACCCCCGACACCCGCCCCGCCTTCCGCGAGGCCGCCGAGGTCGACGACACCACCTGGGCCCGCGGCCGGGGCTGGGCCCTGAGCTGGGGCCTGGTGACGGAGGCGTACTACCGCGAGAAGAACCCGGTCCTCGCCGCCGTCGCCCACCGCACGTGGTCCCAGGCGCTTCCGGAGTTCCCGGCACAGGGGCCGGACAGGTCCTAGCTCGCTGGCGCGTTCCCCGGGCGTTCGCGGCAGGACAGGGCGTCGACCTCGGAGGCCTTGGGGCGCGCCCTGATGAGGTCCTCCTCGGCGATGGAGGGGAAGCTGTCGCGGAAGTCGCGGTCCCAGTCGTTGCCGCTGAGGTACTGCTTCAGGGCCTCCCGGAGCCGTTGGCAGTCCTTGAGGTGGCGGGGGGTGCGGAGCATGGCGATGCCGTACTGGTTGGGGTCGCCCAGTTTGATCTTCGGGGCGACGACGACCGAGGGGTCGGCGTGCGCGAAGCCGAAGAGGATCAGCCGGTCGGTGGAGACGGCGTCCACCTCGCCCTTCTTGAGGGCCTGGACGCATTCCCCGGCGTCCGTCAGGGGCAGCTTGCGGATCTTCTCGTACGCGGGCTTGTCCAGCTCGTTCTTCGACGTCGTGTCACCCCAGACACAGACCTGCTTGTAGTCGAGGTCGGCGAGGGTGCGGTAGCGGTCCTTGTCCTCGGCCCGGACGAGGATGCCCTGGTACGTGGTGGCGTACGGGCCCACGAAGTCGAGGCCGTCGCCCGCGGGGCGCGCCATGGTGCGCTTGGACGTGATGGAGAAGGTCGCGGCGACCAGGTCGAGATCCTTGTTCTGGAGGTCCGGGATCCGGTCCGCGGACCCGACCGCTGTGGGCTTGACGGACGCGGAGTTGAGGCCGACCAGGGTCACCAGCTGACTGGTGATCACCAGGTCGAATCCCTCGAACTGCTTGGCGTGCCGCATGAAGCCGGTGCCGGGCTGGTCGCTCTTCATCCCGAGCCGGATGGTCTGGCCCTCGGCGAGGATCGCCCGGTCCGACGGGTCCAGCGGCGCCGGTGCCGGGTCCGGCTGGGACTGGGTGGGAGGCGCGGTGCCGGTGCCCCCGGTGGTGGCGCAGCCCGCGGCGAGGAGCGCGGGTAAGACGAGCGCCCCCAGCCGGAGTCCGAGGGACCGACGTCCCGCCTTGTGGGTGACGCTCACGCACGTACCTCCGGGGTTCAGCGGTTGTGAAGAGTGCCCGTCACGGTCCCGAGGCGCATGGCGCAGTTCGGGTCGGTGTGCGGGACGAGGGAGAGGACTACTGCCCCCTGGTTCCCCCCGAGGTCGAGGTCGACGACGGGGGAGTCGGCCGTGACCAGGACCGAACTGGGCGTGACGCCGGCGGTGGTGGCCGACAGGGTCCCGGTCGTCCGGTGGACACAGGTGGGGGCGTCGGGGTCGACGTCGTAGAAGGCCAGCGTGATCCGGAGCCGGTCACGGACCTTGTCGGGCGCAGGGGCGACCATGACGATCTCGTGGGCGACGGACGGGGTGAGCCGGTCCGGGGCGGTGACGGTGACGGAGACCTCGCCGTTGCGGGCGACGTACGCGTGGGTGCCGAAGGCGAGGAGGGTGCCGCCCAGGGCCAGGGTGAGCACGAGCCACCCCTGGCCCCGGACGGCGTACGCGACGGAGCAGACGAAGCCGACGACGAGGAACCCGTAGAAGAGGACGTACTGGTTCTGCGGGCCGCCGGGCCAGGTCTGGACGGTGTACGCGACGACGGCGATGGCGACGAGGAGGGGCAGCGCCTCCAGGAGGCGCTGGATGAACTTGAAGTTGATGACGGTGTTGTCGCCCCGGGGCACGATGAGCGGCGAGTTGCTCCCGTTGGTGCTGTAGCTCTCGTCCCCGCCGCCTCGGTCGCCCCGGCCTCCTCTGCCGCCTCTTCCGTCTGTTCCGGCCATGGTCAGGTGCCGAAGTTGAACGTGGCGTTGTCGCCGACCTTGTCGATGATCGGCGAGTTCGGGCCGGAGGTGGTGTAGGTCTTGGTGACGGCCGGGGGCGGGGCCAATGCCGCGGCCTCCGGGTCGGTCTCCCGTTCCCGTACGAGCTCCACCAGCCGTTCCGGATCGGGCACGACCCCGTCCTCCTCCGCCTCGGCCAGCCAGTCGGTCAGCACCCCGGCCAGCTCGCGTCGTTCGTCCTCGTCGAGCCGCGAGAGGCCCGCGTCCGCCTGGCGCTCCTCGTCCTCGTCGAGGAGCTCCGGATCGGTGCGGTCGCCCCAGGGGACGAGGCGGCGGAGGAAGCCCTCGCCCGCGTCCACGCTTCCGTCGGCGACGCGCTGGACGGCGGTGGTCGCCACCGCCCCGCCGAGGGTGCCGAAGAAGGTGGAGAGGTAGGGAGCGACTTCCGCGGTGACAGTGAGCAGTTCTGACACAGGTCCCCCAGGTGTTCCGTTCGTGCACGCGGTGCACGGGAATCTCGGTGAGCGCAGAGTGATGGTAAGCCCTCGCCGAGGGGTCGCGCAGTGTCCAATTCAGGGCGTTGTGAAGGAAGTTGGTGGATCATGAGAACCCGCAGGCGGGAGCGGGTTCCCCCGATTCGATCCCTGGTTCGATCCCCGCTTCAAACGGACGCGATGAGCTCCACTTCGAAGCCGTCCCCGTTCTCCAGGTAGGCCGCGTAGTGGCCTTCGCCGCCCGCGTACGGGTGACGGTCGGCGAACATCAGCCGCCAGCCGTGCTCCGGGGCGGCCGCCGCGAGGGCGTCGACGGCGGCGCGGTCGCCCGCGTGGAAGGCCAGGTGGTTGAGGCCGGGGCGGAGCCGGTCGTGGCCGTCCGACGTACGCGCCGGGGACTGCTCGACGACGAGGTACGTGCCGCCGAGCGCCCAGCTCCGGCCGCCCTCCCAGTGCTGGAAGGGCGTGTACCCGAGGGCGCCGAGGAGCCACCCGAAGCTCGTCTCGGCGACGGCCAGGTCGCCCACCCACAGTTCGACGTGGTGCAGGGCGCCGACGGGCGCGGAGGGGCTCACAGCTCCCCCAACTGCGTCGGCAGCGGCGCCGCGTGAACGATCGTCAGGCCGGACACGGCACGCGTCAGCGCCACGTACAGCCGCCGCAGACCCGTCCGCTCGTCGGGCTCGCCGTCGACGACCGCCGCCGGCTCGTCCAGGACCACGTAGTCGTACTCCAGGCCCTTCGCGAGCGAGGCGGGGACCAGTGTCAGCCGGGACTCGGCGCTCGTCTCCTCGCCGGGGGAGAGGTACGCGAGCCCGGCGGCCGTCAGCGCCTCCGCGAGCGGCGCGATCCGCGCGTCGGCGGCGATCAGGCCGATGGAGCCCTCGTGGGCGAGGGAGTCGCGGCAGGCCGCGACCACGTCGGCGTCCAGGGTGTCCCCGGCGTCCAGGGTGTCCCCGGCGTCCAGGGTGTCCCCGGCGTCCAGGGTGTCCCCGGTGTCCCCGGTGGCCGCGCGGATCTCCAGCGAGCCCGGGTTCTCCCGTACGGAGGCGACGGGGGCGAGCCCCGGCGACATGTGGGGGAGGAGCCGGGAGGCGTACGCGATGACCTCGCGCGGCACGCGGAAGCCGGCGGTCAGCTCCTCGACGAGCGCCTCCGGCTTCCCCAGGTGCGCGAGCGCCTGCGCCCAGCTCTCCGTCGCCCACGGGGTCGTGCCCTGCGCGAGGTCGCCGAGGATGGTCGCGGAGCCGGTGGTGCAGCGGCGGCCGACGGCCCGGTACTGCATGGGGGACAGGTCCTGGGCCTCGTCGAGGACGACGTGGCCGAGCGAGTGGGTCCGCTCGATCAGGTCGCGGGCCTCGTCGATGAGGACGGCGTCCGCCGCCGACCACTTCGCGGCCTTCACGCTCCGCGCGGGCTTCGCCCAGAGCAGCAGCTTCTGCTCGTCCTCGGTGAGCACGCCGTCGGCGTGCTCGGCCAGGAACTCCGCGTCGGAGAGGAGCCGCAGCACCAGCTTCGCGGGCTCGACGAGCGGCCAGCACTCCTTCACGACGGCCTTCACGGCCGTGTTCCGCGCGACCGCGTTCTGCACCCGGTCGTCGGGCGCCTCGCCCGCCTCCTCCATCCGGACGAGGACGGCGTGCGCGATCCGCTGCGGGAGCGCCTCGCGGGCGGCCCCGTAACGGATGTCACGGTCCGTCAGCTCCCGGACCATCTCCTCGATCTCGTACGCGGGGACGCGCCAGCGCCGCGAGCCGCGCACGACCATCAGCGCCTCCGTCGGCATCGCGATGTGCGAGCGCAGGGCGCGGCGCAGGACCTCCGCCATGCGGGCGTCGCCCTTGACGACGGCGGTCGCCGCCTCGTCCGTACCGCGCACCTCGACGTGCGCGACGAGGTCGTCGACGGTCGCCTGCTGGACGTCCAGCTCGCCGAGGGCGGGGAGGACCTGCTCGATGTACTGGAGGAAGGAGCGGTTCGGCCCGATGACGAGGGTGCCGGTGCGGGCCAGCCGCTCCCGGAACGCGTACAGCAGGTACGCGACACGGTGCAGGCCGACGGCGGTCTTGCCGGTCCCCGGGCCTCCCTGGACGCAGACCGTGCCGGCCAGGTCGGAGCGGACGATCCCGTCCTGCTCGGGCTGGATCGTGGCGACGATGTCCCGCATGGGGCCGACGCGGGGCCGCTCGATCTCGGCCTGGAGCAGGCGGCTGGTGTGTTCGAGCTCGGAGGGGTCGGAGAGGTGCTCGTCCTCGTACGCGGTGAGCTCGCCGCCCGTGTACCCGAAGCGGCGGCGCAGCCCGACGTCCTGCGGGTCCTTCTTCGAGGCCTGGTAGTACGGCTGCGAGACCGGCGCGCGCCAGTCGATGACCATCGGGTCGCCGTCGGCGTCGTGGACGTGCCGCCGGCCGATGTAGAAGCGCTGGCCCTCCTGCGTGGTGTGCAGGTAGTCGAGCCGGCCGAAGAACAGCGGGGTGTCGGCGAGGTCGGCGAGCGCCTTGATCCGGTCCTCGATCTGCCGCCCGAGGACGAGGGAGTTGACCCAGTTCGCCGTGACGTCCTTGATGTCGAGCGCCTCGACGTCCTCGCGCATGGCGCGCAGGGCGGCACGGGAGGAGGCGAGGTGGGCGCGCTCCCGGGCGAGCGGATCGGCACCGGAATCGGTATCGGGTACGGGTGCGGGTGTGGACACGACGAAGCCTCCGAGCAGGTGGTTACACGGACACGACAAGGTGGCCGCCGGTTTCCGACCGGGCGGCGGCGCTCCGTGAAACGGGAGGCGGGGGAGCCGACGAGTGTAACGCGGTGCGGGTGGGAGGGGCGAACGTCATCCGCCAAGACACCCCCTAGGGGACGGCGTCCGACGTGAGGCGTACGAGGATTCCCACCCCAGGCCGATGTGTTCGGAATGTCCGGATTCCATCATGGAGACATGGCAGCGACGACCTTCACCCTCGTGACCACCCGACCCCGACCCCGCCTCCGGCCCCACGCCCTGGCCAGGACCCTCCGGGCGATACGCGCCTTCGGCGGCGCGGCCGTCTCGGTCGCCCTCCTCGGCGACTACGGCCCGCCGGAGGCGGGAGTCAGAGACCCCCGCCCCACGCACATCCGTTAGGGCGCGAGCAGCTCGTCCGCGTCGACGATCCGGTACGCGTACCCCTGCTCCGCCAGGAACCGCTGCCGGTGCGCCGCGAAGTCCTGGTCGATCGTGTCCCGCGCGACGACCGAGTAGAAGTGCGCCTGGTGACCGTCCGCCTTCGGGCGCAGCACCCGTCCCAGGCGCTGGGCCTCCTCCTGGCGGGAGCCGAAGGTGCCCGAGACCTGGATGGCGACCGTGGCCTCCGGCAGGTCGATGGAGAAGTTCGCGACCTTCGACACCACGAGCACGCTGATCTCGCCGTTGCGGAACGCGTCGAAGAGACGCTCCCGCTCCTTGTTCGACGTCTCGCCCTTGATGACGGGCGCGTCGAGGTGCGCGCCGAGCTCGTCGAGCTGGTCGATGTACTGGCCGATGACGAGGATCTGCTGCCCCTCGAACTTCTTGACCAGCGCTTCCGTGACCTTCCGCTTCGTCGCCGTCGTCGCGCAGAAGCGGTACTTCTCCTCCGGCTCGGCCGTCGCGTACGCGAGCCGCTCGGAGTCGGTGAGGTTCACCCGGACCTCGACGCAGTCGGCCGGCGCGATGTAGCCCTGCGCCTCGATCTCCTTCCACGGCGCGTCGAACCGCTTGGGCCCGATGAGCGAGAAGACGTCGGACTCGCGCCCGTCCTCGCGGACGAGGGTCGCGGTGAGCCCGAGCCGCCGCCGTGCCTGGAGGTCGGCGGTGAACTTGAAGACCGGCGCGGGCAGCAGGTGGACCTCGTCGTAGACGACGAGACCCCAGTCGCGGGAGTCGAAGAGCTCCAGGTGCGGGTAGATGCCCTTCCGCTTGGTCGTCAGTACCTGGTACGTGGCGATCGTGACGGGCCGGATCTCCTTCCGGGTCCCGCTGTACTCGCCGATCTCGTCCTCCGTCAGCGAGGTCCGCTTCACCAGCTCGGCCTTCCACTGCCGGGCCGAGACGGTGTTCGTGACGAGGATCAGCGTCGTCGCCTTGGCCTCGGCCATCGCGCCGGCGCCGACGAGCGTCTTGCCCGCGCCGCAGGGCAGCACGACGACGCCGGAACCGCCGTGCCAGAAGCCGTCCACGGCCTGCCGCTGGTACGGCCGCAGGGTCCAGCCGTCCTCCGCGAGCTCGATCGGGTGCGCCTCCCCGTCCACGTACCCGGCGAGGTCCTCGGCCGGCCAGCCCAGCTTGAGCAGCGTCTGCTTGATCTGCCCGCGCTCGGAGGGGTGCACGACGACGGTGTCCGGGTCGATCCGGGCGCCGACCAGCGGCTGCACCTTCTTCGACCGCAGGATCTCTTCGAGCACCGGCCGGTCGGTGGTGGTGAGCACGAGCCCGTGCGCCGGGTGCTTGGACAGGGTCAGCCGCCCGTACCGGTCCATCGTCTCGGCGATGTCGACGAGCAGGGCGTTCGGCACGGGGTAGCGGGAGTACTCGACGAGCGCGTCCACGACCTGCTCGGCGTCGTGCCCGGCGGCCCGCGCGTTCCACAGCCCGAGCGGCGTGAGCCGGTACGTGTGGATGTGCTCGGGCGCCCGCTCCAGCTCCGCGAACGGCGCGATGGCCCGGCGGCACGCCTCGGCGAGCTCGTGGTCGACCTCCAGGAGCAGCGTCTTGTCACTCTGGACGATGAGTGGACCGTTCACGCGCGATCAGATCCTTCCCGGGCCGCTCCGACGACGGCCAATCCTCCAGTGTGCAGCATGGTTGCCGATGCGGGGCAGTGCGTGGGATGCTCGCGAGGTACCCGTATGACAGATGTATTACGCGAGGCGGGGAGTCGATTCCCATGGCGGCTGAACGAGCGGCTGAACGAGCGGCTGGACAAGCGTCTGGACGAGCGGCCGCACGAGCGGCGGAGACGGCCGGCAGCCCTGCCCAGGTGAGGCTCTCCCGGCAGGACTGGGCGGACCTGCGGGAGACGATGGCGATACTGCGCCTCGAATCGACCTCGGACGCACTGCGGGAGGCCATCCGGCTCCTGCACAGGGAGGCCCGCCAGATCGAGGCGGCGCGGAACATCGCCCGGTTCTACGGGGAGGGCGGAGCCCCCGGCCCGCTGCTCGACGAACTGGTCACCGAGGCGGACCTCGCGGCAGCGGACACGGCGGAGTTCTGAGCGTGACGCCGACCCTCTCGATGCCTCCGCTGCGCGGCCAGGTGTGGGCCTGCGCCTTTCCCCAGCCGACCGGGCCGCACCCCGTGGTCGTGCTGACGGCCAACAGGATCTCCCGACGCCTCGCCGGTGTCACGGTCGCGCTGGTCACCGGCACGTCCGGGCCGGAGGAGACGCACGTCGCCGTCGGCCCGGAGAGCGGCCTCAAGAAGTACGCGGAGTCGTACGTCGACTGCACCGAACTGCACACTGTCGGCAAGCCGCGACTGCGCCGCATGCTCGGGCTGCTCGCGCCCTCGGAACTCGCCGCCGTCGAGGCGAGGGTGCGCGTCGTCCTCGAACTGGACTGAGCCCAAACCCGGTCGCCCTCAGACCTGGTCGTCCGCCAGCTCCGCCACCCCCGTGATCCGGTGCAGCGGATACGTGCGGACCTCGTCGGCCGTGTGGTCGTAGCCCGTCACGAAGCCGCCTTCCACCCGTACGGGGGCGATGACCCGCTGGCTCGCCGCGCCCTCCGCGTTGACGTACCCGATCCAGACCGCCGTGCCCGTCATCGCCGCCATCTGGACCGTCGCCAGGGTCTCGGCCGCGGACGTGCGGGGCAGGCCGCCGGAGGTCGTGGGGGCGGCCGGCTCCTTGCGTACCGCCGTCGCCGCCCGGTCGCCCGCCCGGATCGCCTTCACCGCCGCGCCGAGCAGGGTCGCGTCCGGCGTGGGCGGGCCGTCGGGGACGGGCACCGGGGCCGTACGGGCCGAGGTGCGGTACGCGTCGGCGCGGGCGATCAGGAGGTCGCCCTCGGCGGACTCGGCCGCCGGCGCGTAGCCGAGGGCCCGCAGCCCGTCGAGCAGCGTCACCGGGTCGGCCTGCGCCGCGAGGACCGTTGGCGCGAGCCGCCGCAGGCCCAGGTGGGCCGAGCGCCGGTCGGCGAGGATCTCGCCGAGGACGGTGTCGTCGTCGCAGCGCACGTACGCCGAGGCCGCCCCCACCTTCAGGTGGCCGTGCCGCCGGGCCACGTCGTCGATGAGATAGGCCAGCGGCTGCGGGACGGGCGTCCGGGAGTGCGCGGCGAGGAAGGCGTGCAGGTCGGTCGCGGTCTGCCCGGAGTCGAGCGCGCGCCGCACGGAACCGGGAGTGAAGCGGTAGACCGTCGCACCGCCCTTCGACTCCACGTCCGCGAGGACGCCGAGCGCGTCGGCGAGGGGCCGCCGCAGCGGCCCGGGCGCGACGGCCGTCAGGTCGGCCTGGAGGAGGACGTGGTCGACGGCCTCGGGAAGCAGCGGCGCGAGCAGCGTCGCCGCCCGGGTCGCGGCGACCGACGGTTCGACGCCGCCGCCCTCGTCGGTGGCCGAGGCGGCCTCGGCGAGCGGCAGGTTCAGCAGGGCGCGGGCGGGTCCGGAGAGCGCGCCGCGCCCGGTGAGCCCGAGCAGCTCGGCCTCTTCGAGGGTCCAGCCGGCGACGAGCGACCGCAGATCCGACCGCAGATCCGCCCCTCCCGCGTCCCCTGCTCCGCGCAGCGGCCGCTCCCACCGCAGCCGCGCGAGCAGCGACTCCGGATCGGCGGCGGAGCCGGGCGGCAGGGTCGCGAGGAGCAGCAGCACCCGGTGGCGTACCTCGGGCGCGGCGGACCGGTCCAGGTCGGGGCCGAGCGCGGACAGCGTCCGCCCCTTCGCGTCCTGGCCGCCGACGAGCCCGGCGGTGCGGGTCGCGGTTAGCCAGGGCGTGACGAGCGCGGCCCACCGCTCGGCGGGCGGGAGGTCGAGCCAGTCGTCGTAGGCGGGCGTCGGCGCGTACCGCTCGTCGGCCTCGCCGTCGGAGGCGAGCAGCCCCGCCCCGTACCCCAGCTCCATCCAGAACGCGGCGATCCGCTCGGACACGTCGAGCTCGGCCGCGACCCGCTTCAGGTCCCGTACGGCCATGCCGCCCGCCCGCAGGACCGGCGGGCCGCCGAGATCCCAGGACTTCAGGAGCTCCTCGACGGTCGCGAGGGCGACGTGCGCCTGACCGGCGGCGGCACTGTCCACAACCTGGGGACGGTACTCGCGCGAGACCAGCGGCTCCGGAGCCACCGGCTCGGGCGCGCGGTGCGCCCGCCCCCCGCGCAGGTGCAGCGCCACCTCACGCGGCAGGACCATCGTCCGCGCCGACACGGGCAGGAGCAGGCCACGGTCCCGCAGCCAGCGCACGGGCGGCGCCGGATTGGCCGTGACCTCGCCGTACGGCGGTCCCCAGACCAGCCGGTCGACGACGCCCAGGGCCTCCGGCGGCGCGGTGTCGAGAAGCGCGCCCATGCGGACGCGGTCCGTGAAGAGCGCGGTCAGCGCGGCGACGGCCGACACCGGGTCGTGCGTCGCGGGCAGCCCGGCCGCCTCGATGATCTCCTGCACACGGCCCGGGGACATCCCGGAAGTCGCCTCGGCGACGGTCGGCCCCAGACCGGTCGGGGACGGGTGCTGCGCCGACGGCGCGAGCAGCTCCCGCGCCGTCCGCACGAGCCGCAGCCGCTCGTCGTCACCCCACACGAGCGCCTGCTCGCGGAGCAGGGCGACGGCGCCGGGCAGCGCGGCCTCGATCGCCGGCTCGGGCTCGTCGCCGGTGAGCAGGGCGAGGAGTACGGGGTACGGGGTCGGGTCCGGGGCCACCGCGAGCGCCTCGGCCGTCTGGAGCGCGAACCGGTCCAGCCGCTCGACCGCCCGCACGACCGAACCGCGCGTGCCGGCACGGGTCGCCAACTGCGTCAGATCGTTCGGCACGGGACTCAGCAGATCCGGCCGGGCGCGCAGCAGCGCGGCGAGCCCCTCGTCGCCCCGCGCGCGCAGCGCCTCCGCGAGCGTGCGCGGCGCGGCCGCGGCTGCGGCGCCAGTTGCTTCGGGCACGTGCGCCTCCCGGTCGAGCTCACCGATCCCCATCCGCACCACGTTAGCCCCTGCCCGCGCGCTACCGTCGGGTCCGTACCGGGCGAACCGGCTGGGGAGGGGCACCGTGGGGTTCGAGAACGACCAGTTGGTCTACGACTACCTGAGCAGGGTCGGCGACCTGGCGCAGCAGCGGGAGCTGCCGGAGAGCGACCGGATGCGGCTGGTGTCGACGCTGCGGAGCGAGATCGACCGGAGGCGGGCGGGCGCGGCGGACTCCTCGGAATCGGAGGAGACGGTACGGGGAATCCTCGGCGAGCTGGGAACACCGGACGAGGTGGTGGACCGCGCCCCGACATCGGTCCCGGCCCCGCGCCAGCCGGACTGGTGGAGCACGGAGGGCGAGGAGAAGCTCGGCTTCGAGGGCGGGATCGAACGCCCGGACCTGTTCTTCGCGCCGGAGCCGGAGCCGGAGGAGGACGAGTCACAGGAGGAGGAAGGTTCCGCCGAACGGCGGAGCGCGTGGAGGCGCCTGAGGACGAGACTGCGCCGCGGGAACCCCCAGCAGGAGCCCGAGGACGAGGAGGAGTACGAGGACCACGAGGACCCCTCCCCCCTCCCCCTCCCCACCGGCGGCCGCCGCCTGCCCCGCTTCTCGAACCCCTTCGTCCTCCTGGCCGCCCTGCTGCTCCTGGGCGGAGCGATCTACGGCTCCCTGATCGCCCTGGCGGCGGGCTGGATCCTGGCGTACGCCTCCCGCCGCCTGACCCCCGCCGAGATCAAGACCGCCGTCCTCGTCCTCCCCGGCCTGTCGGCGACGGCCGGCATCGCCTGGATCTGGGGCCGCGTAGGCGGCCGCTGGGGCGAACCGGTGGCGGCGGGCGGCCCGGCGATGAGCGCGGCGATCGCGGAGACGTGGCCGTGGGTGCTGCGGGGGGCGGCGGTGGCGTCGGCGCTGTTCTTGGTGTGGAGGTCGCGGAGACGGTGAGGGTGCGGGCGGGCGGGTTGGCGGGGGGCCGCTGCGCGGGGCCTCCACCCCACCCCGCCCCTTCCCGAAACCGGGGCGCTGCCCCGGACCCCGGTCCTCAAACGCCGGACGGGCTGAAGCGTTAGGGCCTCCGCCCCGGGCCCGGGTCCGCTGATGCCCGACGGGCTGAAGCACTCGGGGCTCCGCCCCGGACCCCGCGCCTCAAACGCCGGCGGGGCTGAAGTGCGCATCAAGCGCCAGCGCGGCTGGATTTCCGCCCGCAGGGCGGGAAATCTCAGCCTGCCCGGCGTTTGAGGGCACGGCCGTCAGGCCGTACGGGGGTCCGGGGGCTTGCCCCCGGTTTCGGGAAGGGGCGGGGTGGGGTGAAGGCCCCGCGCAGCGGCCCCCGGACCCGCAGGCGCCCCGGACCCGCAGGCGCCCCCCACCCCCTACTCCCCACCCACCTCCCACGGCACCCCCGGCACCACCAGCGGCGACCCCGTCACCGGATCCGGAACCACCACCGACTCCAGTCCGAACACGTCCCGCACCAGTTCCGCCGTCACGACATCCCCCGGCGCGCCCTCCGCCACCACCCGCCCCGCCTTCATCGCGACGAGGTGGTCGGCGTACCGGGCGGCCTGGTTGAGGTCGTGGAGGACGAGCACGATCGTCCGGCCGCGCAGCCGGTTGAGGCGGCGCACGAGGTCCAGGACTTCGACCTGGTGCGCGATGTCCAGGTAGGTCGTCGGTTCGTCGAGGAGCAGCAGGTCCGTTTCCTGCGCGAGCGCCATCGCGATCCAGACCCGCTGCCGCTGCCCCCCGGACAGCTCGTCCACGGACCGGTCCGCGAGCGCCGTGACGTCCGTTCGGGCCATGGCGTCGACGACGGCCCGTTCGTCCTCCTCGGACCACTGCTTCCACCAGGCCTGGTGCGGCTGGCGGCCGCGCGAGACGAGGTCGGCGACGGTGATCGCCTCGGGGGCGACGGGGGTCTGCGGGAGCAGGCCGATCGACTGGGCGATCCGTTTCGTCGGCAGTTTCGCGAGGGATTCCCCGTCGAGGAGGACCGCCCCGCCCGCCGGCTTGAGCAGTCGTCCGAGCGCCCGCAGGGTGGTCGATTTGCCGCAGGCGTTCGGTCCGACGATGACCGTGACCTTGCCGTCGGGGACGGCGAGGTCGAGGGATTCGACGACGGTCCGGTCCTCGTACGCGAGAGTCAGCCGGTTCGCGGTCAACCTGGTCATGGTCACGCCTTACCTCCACCAACAGCTCGGCTCCGCACGATGAGCCAGATCAGATACGGGGCGCCGACGGCGGCCGTGAGCACGCCCACGGGCAGTTCGACGGGTGAGAAGAGCCGCCGGCCCAGCAGGTCGGCCACGACGACGATGACCGCTCCGCCGAGCGCGGAGCAGAGCAGCGGGACCTGCGCGGTCCGCGTCATGCGGCGGGCGATCTGCGGCGCGAGGAGCGCCACGAAGTCGACGGGTCCGGCGACTCCGGTGGCGACGGACGCGAGGATGACGCCGACGGCGACGAGTCCGAGCCGTACCCGTCCGAGCCGTACGCCGAGCCCGGTCGCCGTGTCGTCGTCCAGGGACACGGTCCGCTGGGCGCGGGCGGCCCACAGGACGGCGGGGAGCATGAGGAGCAGCGTCCAGCGGATCGGCGCGGATTCCTCCCAGCCTCGCCCGTTGAGGGAGCCGGTCATCCAGATCTGTGCCTGCTGGGCGACGAGGAAGTCGCCCTTCGTCATGAACAGCGTGGTGAGCGACCGCAGGGCGATCGCGAATCCGATGCCGATGAGCACGAACCGGGTCGCGTGCAGGCCGCCCCGCCACGCGAAGGCGTAGACGAGGGCGGCGGCGAGCACGCCGCCGGCGATCGAGAGGTACGGCAGGACGGTGTACGAGGCGAACCCGAAGGTCATCGCGGCGACGGTGACGGCCCCGGCGCCCTGGCTGATGCCGATGATGTCGGGGCTGGCGAGCGGGTTGCGGGCGACGGTCTGGATGAGCGCGCCCGCGATGCCGAACGCCGCTCCGACGGCGAGCGCCGTGGCGAGCCGCGGTTCGCGCAGTTTCTCGACGACGAACGCGGACGGCGAGGACTCGCCGAGGAGGATGCGGACGATCTCCGACGGCGGCACGAACCGTTCGCCGACGCAGAGGTACGCGACGGAGGCGGCGGCGAGCAGCAGCACCAGCCCGGCGGCGACGGCCGCCGACCGCCGGTGCACGAGGAAGGACGCGCGCCCGACGCGTATCAGCCGATAACCGGCCGGTGTCACCGCGCTCATGCCGGCACCGCCTTCCGCCGCACCAGCGTCACCAGGAACGGCACCCCGATCAGCGCCGTCATCACGCCGGCCGGCACCTCGCCCGGCGGGAACACGATCCGCCCGGCGACGTCGGCGACGAGCAGCATGACGGGCCCGATGAGCATGGCCATCGGCAGCACCCACCGGTGGTCGGAGCCGACGACGGCCCGCGCGATGTGCGGGACGGCGAGGCCCACGAAGGCGACCGGGCCTGCGGCGGCGACGGCCACGCCGGTGAGGACGGTGGCGCCGAGCCCGCCGACGATCCGTACGGTCGCGACCCGCTGCCCGAGCCCCTTGGCGACGTCCTCGCCGAGCGCGAGCGCGTCGAGGCCGCGCGCCACGGAGAGGACGAGGATCAGGCCGAGGAGCAGGAAGGGCCAGATCTGGCCGATGATCTCGGCGTCCCGGCCGTCGAGCGAGCCGATCTGCCAGAACCGGAACTCGTCGAGCGCCGAGGCCTTCGTCGTGAGGATGCCGGTGGTGACGGACAGCAGGAGCGCGTTGATGGCGGCTCCGCCGAGCGCCAGTTTCACGGGCGTCGCGCCGCCGCGCCCGCCGGAGGCGATGGCGTAGACGGCGACGGAGGCGAGGGCGGCGCCGGCGAAGGCGAACCACACGTACCCGCTGAGGTCGTGCACGCCGAGGAACGCGATGGCGAGGACGACGGCCACGGACGAGCCCTGGCTGATGCCGAGGATGCCGGGGTCGGCGATCGGGTTGCGGGTGATGCCCTGGAGGGCGGTCCCGGCGAGCGCGAGCGCGGCGCCGACCATGAGCCCGATGACCGTACGGGGGACGCGGAGCTCCCGTACGACCTGGGCGTCGTCGCTCGTCCCGCCGTGCAGCAGCGCGTCGAAGACGGTCGAGGGGGCGATGGCGCGGGCGCCGACGGCGAGGCTGAGGAGGACGGCGACGAGCAGAGCGACGACAGCCGCCGAGGTCGCGAGGACGCGTCTGGAGGGGAAAGCGGCTGACATGGGACCCCAGGGGGAGGTTTGGTAAGGCTTGGCTCACTTGCTCGGTGCAGGCTCAGTGTATGCAGCACACAGATCGGCCCGACCGGGGCCCAAGGTCCCGGCGAGGGTCCCGGAGAATGGCCGCATGACGACCGCAGCGACCCCGAAGATCCCCCTCACCGTCGGCTTCGACCTCGACCTGACCCTCCTCGACACCCGCCCGGGCATCAAGGCCGCCTGGCAGGTCTTCGCCACCGAGACCGGCGTCGACATCGACACCGACCTCGTCGTCTCCCGCCTGGGCCCGCCGCTCGAACGCGAGATGGCGCACTGGTTCCCGGCGGAGCTCGTCCCGGAGATGGTCCTCCGCTACCGCGCGCTCTACCCGCTGTACGCGATCGAGCCCTCGCTCCCCCTGCCGGGCGCCGTGGACGCGGTCGAGGCGGTACGGGAGGCCGGCGGCCGGACGATCGTCGTCACCGCCAAGAAGGGCGCGCACGCCGAGCTCCACCTGAAGCACCTCGGCATCCCCGCCGACGCCGTCTTCGGCGAGCTGTGGGCCGAGGGCAAGGCGCAGGCGCTGCGCGCCGAGGGCGCCCAGGTGTACGTCGGCGACCACGTGGGAGACGTCCGCGGCGCCGCCACCGCCGGAGCCCTCTCGGTGGCCGTCGCGACCGGCCCGTGCGCCCCCGAGGAGCTCCGCGCGGCCGGGGCGGACGTGGTCCTCGCGGACCTGACGGACTTCCGCGGCTGGCTGGCGGCCTACCTCGGCTGAACGCCGGTGGCCGAAGCCTTGCGGGCCTGACGCCGCTGGGCGGCGATCGACCGCAGGACTCCGGCGGCGGCGACGGCGAAGCCGACGCCCATGAGCATGGAGACGGTGTACGCGACGGTGGGGAACGGGTCGGTTCCGAGGAACAGCGGAGCCACGGTGACCAGCGTCGCCACCGCCCCGATGCCGAAGATCACGACACCGGCCTTGACGAGGCCGTCACCGGGCGCGCTGTCGTCGTCGGCCGCCGCGGGGGTTTCGTTACGCATTCGGCCAGGGTAGTTCCCAGGTCTGAGGAACACTCCGGCGACGTCTCGCCCGTGCTTCCCGTACCACTAGCCTTCTGCTGCACACCCAGTGACGGGTGCCCACCCCAGCGACGATCACGAGGACGAGGACAGACGTGCCTACCGGCAAGGTCAAATGGTTCAACCCCGAGAAGGGCTTCGGCTTTCTCTCCCGCGACGACGGCGGCGACGTCTTCGTGCACTCCTCGGTGCTCCCCGCCGGAGTCGAGGCGCTGAAGCCGGGCCAGCGGGTCGAGTTCGGTGTCGTCGCGGGTCAGCGCGGTGACCAGGCGCTCTCGGTCACGGTCCTCGACCCGACCCCGTCCGTGGCGGCGGCCCAGCGCCGCAAGCCCGACGAGCTGGCGTCGATCGTCCAGGACCTGACGACGCTCCTGGAGAACATCACGCCGGCGCTTGAGCGGGGACGCTACCCGGAGAAGGCCGCGGGCAAGAAGATCGCGGGCCTGCTCCGGGCGGTCGCGGACCAGCTGGACGTCTGAGTCGGGCTACGGGAACGACAGCGCGTCCGGGCCGAGGGGCGGTACGAGTCCCTCGGCCGCCGCGCGCGTGAGGAGCCCGCGGACGGCCGCGTAGCCGTTCTCGCCGAGGTCGGCGGTGAACTCGTTCACGTACAGACCGATGTGCTGGTCGGCGACCTTCGGGTCCATCTCCTGGGCGTGCTCCAGGACGTACGGCCGCGAGGCCTCCGGGTCTTCCCAGGCCATCCGCACCGAGGCGCGGGCCGCGTCGGCGAGCCCCCGCAGGGTCTCCTCGCCGAGGGACCGGCGGGCGACGATCGCGCCGAGCGGGATCGGGAGCCCCGTGGTGGCCTCCCAGTGCTCGCCCATGTCGGCGAGGCAGTGGAGCCCGTAACCCTTGTAGGTGAACCGGGCCTCGTGGATGACGAGCCCGGCGTCGACCTTGCCGTCACGGACGGCGGGCATGATCTCGTGGAACGGCATGACGACGACGTTCCCGACACCGCCGGGCACGGTCTCGGCCGCCCAGAGCCGGAAGAGCAGGTACGCGGTCGAGCGCTCGCTCGGTACGGCGACGGTCTTCCCCGTGAGGTCCACGCCCTCCTCGCGCGTCAGGACGAGCGGCCCGCAGCCCCGGCCGAGGGCGCCGCCGCAGGGGAGGAGCGCGTACTCGTCGAGGATCCAGGGCAGGACGGCGTACGAGACCTTGAGGACGTCGTGGTCGTCGGTGCCGCTCTCGGCCCAGCCGTTGGTGACGTCGATGTCGGCGAAGGTGACGTCGAGGCGCGGGGCGCCGGGGACGCGGCCGTGGGCCCAGGCGTCGAAGACGAAGGTGTCGTTCGGGCAGGGGGAATAGGCGATCTTCAGCTTGGTCACGAAGACTCCAGAACGAAGAAGTTCCCGCTGAGCGACGCGAAGGCGCGCCGCAGCGCTTCCAGGGCGTCCCCGATGCGCCAGGCGGCCCGGTCGCGCGGCCCGACGGCGTTCGAGACGGCGCGGACCTCGATCACGGGGACGCCGTACCCGGCGGCGGCCTCGGCGACCCCGAAGCCCTCCATGGCCTCGGCGGCGGCGGCCGGGTGGCGCCCGGCGAGCTCGGCGGCGCGGGCGGCGGTGCCGGTCACGGTGGAGACGGTGAGGACGGGCGCGAGGGTGTGCGGCAGCCCGGCGGCGGCGAGGGCGGCGGCGAAGGGGCCGGTGAGCGCCTCGGGCACGGGGTGGACGGAGCGGCCGAAGCCGAGCGCGTCGACGGGGAGGTACCCGTCGGGGGTGTCGGCGCCGAGGTCGGCGGCGACGATCGCCGTGGAGACGACGAGGGAGCCGAGGGGGGCGTGCGGGGCGAAGCCGCCGGCGATCCCGGCGGAGACGAGGAGGTCGTAGCCGGGGCCTTCGGCCGAGGCGACGGCGAGCGCGGTCCCGGTGGCGGCGGCGACGGCGGCGGGCCCGACCCCGCCGACGAGCACGTCGACGAGGAGGCCGTCACGGGTGTGGCGGCGCAGCGAAAGCCCCCCGGGGAGGGAGGCCACCTCGGGGGAGGTGTCGAAGGTGAGGCCGGCGGCGACGGAGTCAGCCTCCGCCGCCACGGCCGTCACGATCAGAATCCGGTGGGCTGTCACCCGTGGATCAGGATTCCTTCTTGAGCTTGAAGTGCCAGATGCCTGTGAGCTGCTTGCCGGTGTTCTCGACGATGGTCACCTGGGTCTCGTTGGTGGCCTCGCCGGACTGGCTGGAGAAGAAGGCGCTGGCCGGGATGGTCCGGTACGTCTTCTTGTAGGGCTCGGGCTCGGCCTGCTGGCCGCCGAGGAAGATCGTCCAGCCGTTGTCCGCGACGTCGGGGTCGACCCCGAAGCGGATCTTGTCGTCCATCGCCACGGTGATGGACTTCTCGGCCTTCTTGTTGAGGCACTGCTGGATCTGCGACTCCTTGATGGCGTCGCCGTCGTTGTAGCAGGAGGCCTCGGAGTGGATCGAGTCGGTCCCGACCGTCACGGTCGCGATCGGCGTCGGCTTGTCGCAGGCGGAGAGAACGAGGAGCCCGGCGGAGACGGCCCCGAGGGCGACGGCGGCCCGGCGGCGCGAGCCGGAGAAGAACGCAACGGTCATGAGCCGAAGGCTATCGGGCCGTCGCGCCCGCGCCACGCGGGGGTACGGCGTGCCGCGGCCCGGTGACCGCCGCGTGACCTGCGGAGGGCGCTCGTGCGCCCCGTAAACACCCATACGTACGGGTACGCGTGTCCGGTCCACGCGTCACCGGGTGACGCGTGGCCGCGAATCGCCGCGGGAGTCGCCGCGGGAGTCGCCGCGGGGCTGGCGGCGGGCGGCGGCGAGGAGCCCCCGTACGGCGAGGAGGGCGCCGAGCGCCAGGATCCCGGCGGCGACGGCCATGCCGAGGGTGCCGTTCAGGGGCAGCGAGATGCCGATCCCGCCGCCGACGACCCAGGCCATCTGGAGGGCGGTCTCGGAGCGGGCGAAGGCGGAGGTGCGGACGGACTCGGGCACGTCCCGCTGGATCAGGGCGTCGAGGGAGAGCTTGGAGAGGGCCTGGGTGAGGCCCGCGACGGCGCCGAGGACGGCGACCATGAGGCCGCCGAAGAAGATCGCGGCACAGATCGCCGTACCGCAGACGGTGGTGATCATGGCGGCGATGATCACCTCGGGTCCGTGCCCCCGGTCGCGCAGGAGCGAGCCGGCGGCCGTGCCGCAGGCGTTCCCGACCCCGGCGGCGACGGCGACCATGCCGAGGGAGACGGCGGCGCTCTGCCCGGGGAGGGGATGCTCCCGGAGCAGGAAGGCCAGGAAGAAGATCAGGAACCCGGAGAGCATGCGCTGAGCGGCGTTCGCCTCAAGCCCGTGCAGGACGGACGGCCCGACCGTCCGCAGACTCGGCTTCTTCTCCCCGTGGGTCAGCAGGTGCGCGCGCCGCTCGCCCTTGGCCGAGTCGACCTTGTGCGGCATGCGGAACGCCCAGAACGCGCCGAGGACGAAGAGCGCGCAGGCGCCGTACAGCGGCCAGGGCGGCCCGATCAGCTGGAGCCCGGCGCCGACGGGCGCGGCGATGCCGGTGGCGAGGAGCCCGGCCAGCGTCACCCGCGAATTGGCCTTCACGAGCGAGAACCCCGGTGGGAGCAGCCGAGGCACGACCGCACTGCGCACCACCCCGTACGCCTTCGAGGCCACGAGCACCCCCAGCGCGGCCGGATACAGCTCGAGACCGCCCGTGGCCACGGCCCCCGACATCAGGATCGCGAGGACGGCCCGGGTGAGCATGGCCCCGGCCATGGCGGCACGACGGCCGTGCGGGACGCGGTCGAGGAGCGGGCCGATCACCGGGGCGAGAAGAACGAAGGGGGCCATGGTGACGGCGAGGTAGAGCGCGACGCGGCCGCGGGCCTCGTCGGTGGGGACGGAGAAGAAGACCGTGGAGGCGAGGGCGACGGTGATCATGACGTCCCCGGCGCCGTTCACGGCGTGCAGCTCGATCAGCTTCCCGAGCCCGGACTCCCCGGCGCCGTGCGCGTGCGTGGCCCTGCGGATGCCCCGCGCGGTCCCCGTGAAGGGCAGGTGCAGGGCACGCCCGACGGACCGGCCCGCTCGGCGGAGCGGCCCGGCATGATCGTGGGATCGTGCGGGGGACCGTGCGGCTGCCACTCCGTCATAGTGCCCCACGCGAGGACGGGACGAACGCGACCGGGCGGAGCTGGGGTGTCGCGAACGGTCACGTGAGAACCCTGTGAACCCTCACCAGGGCCTGCAGGCAGGCGTGTTGGGTCCCTTTCGGCCACACCCCGCCCGCCCGGAACACGGGCACGGGGATTCCGCGATCCGGTCCACTTGGGGCGGGCAGGTGGGCGGAGGCCCGGGAACGGGGTAGCGTGCGTAGCGCGTCACCGGCGGAAGTTCTCGGCCGCGCGCCTCTTCGGCATCCCGCAGAATGGATGGCGTTAGGTGTGCCCGAGACACGCGAGACAAAGTCGGGCGCGGACGTCGATGCGGCCCTCTGGTCCGCTCCGCCCGCCGCCCGTGGCTTCGCTTTCGCCCCTCGGCCGGCGCACCCGAGAGACGGCGTAGGAGAGAAGCGAGACCTGTGAGTACTGCGACGACGCGAAGCGGTGCCCCGCGTACCCCGCGAGCCACGCGTACCCCCGACCGCCTGTGCGTCGAGGCGGTAGACCTCGCGCGGGAGGCCGCCGAGGAGGCGGCCGCGCCCGGCATCGTGGGCGCGCACGTCGAGGTCGTCGCGGAAGGCGACCGGGTCGTCACGCACTTCTTCGAATCCAAGGAGCCCGGCTACCGCGGCTGGCGCTGGGCCGTGACGGTGACGCGCGCATCGCGCGCCAAGAACGTCACGCTTGACGAAACCGTCCTGCTGCCCGGCGCGGACGCCCTCCTCGCCCCCGAGTGGGTGCCGTGGAGCGAGCGCCTGCGCCCCGGCGACATGGGCCCCGGCGACCTCCTGCCCACCGAACAGGACGACCTGCGCCTGGAGCCCGGCTACACGGGCGAGGACACCCCGCCGCCGAACTCCGTCGTCTCCGAGGAGATGGCCGACCACCTCGACGCGGAGGACGCGGAGGTCGTCACCCGCACGCCGTCGCGTGGCGCGATCGCGTCGGTCGCGGACGAGCTCGGCATGCGCAGGGCGCGAGTCCTCTCGCGGTACGGGCTCCACGTGGCGGCGGACCGCTGGGACGAGGCGTTCGGCGCGAAGACGCCCATGGCCCAGGCGGCACCGGCCTCCTGCGAGTCCTGCGCCTTCCTGGTCCCGATCGCGGGCTCCCTGAAGCAGGCGTTCGGCGTCTGCGCGAACGAGTTCTCCCCGGCGGACGGCCGGGTCGTCTCCCTCGCGTACGGCTGCGGCGGCCACTCGGAAGCGGCCATCATGCCGAAGCCCCCCAGGCCGGCCCCCCCGGTCCTGGACTCGATGGCCACGGACGCCTTCCCCCTCCGCCCGTCGAAGGACTCCGGCTCGACGACGGAACCGGACGCGACGGTAGAGGACCTGGGCCACTCCTAGCCCCTGGGGGCCCTGCGGGCCCCCACCCCTGCCGGACAGGTCCCCGGCGCCACCCCCGCGTGGACACGCGCCCCGCTGAGCGGCGCCAGCCCAGCCGGGCGCCCGCCCCGGCCGGGCGGTGCCCGCATCCGGGCGGTGCCCGGCGCGCCTTCCGCGTGGGCACGCGCCCGGCTGGGCTGGCGCCCGCCTTCCCAAGCCCGACCGCGCGCCCGCCCCGGCTGCACCTCCGTGTGGGCATTCGTCCCGCTGAGCGGCGCCCCCTCCCGGGCCCGACCGCGCGCCCGCCCCGGTCGGGCGGTGCCCGCATCCGGGGCGGTGCCCGGCCGCACCTCCGTGTGGGCACGCGCCCCGCTGAGCGGCGCCCCCTCCCGGGCCCGACCGCGCGCCCGCCCCGGTCGGGCGGTGCCCGCATCCGGGGCGGTGCCCGGCCGCACCTCCGTGTGG
>NZ_JBHJVF010000014.1:172193-179021 GCF_042264145.1 Streptomyces sp. NPDC056144
GGGCACGCGCCCCGCTGAGCGGCGCCCCCTCCCGGGCCCGACCGCGCGCCCGCCCCGGTCGGGCGGTGCCCGCATCCGGGGCGGTGCCCCGCCGCACCTCCGTGTGGGCATTCGTCCCGCTGGGGCGGGACGGGTGGGCACACGGGACGGCGCCCCTTGCCGGGCCTAGGCTTCCGTGCCTGGACCCGCACCCGGGGTGCGGCGCCGTGGTGGGTTGTGCCCACCGGCCCCCAAGCTCTTCGAGCAGGGGGGACCCCCGGCCGTGCGGAACGCCTGCCCACAACCCGGGCGGCAGCCCGCAGTCACCGCCCGGCGGCGCGCCGCCACAGCCTGGGCGCCAGCCCACGGGCACCGCCCGGGTGGGCGGCGTCGGAACCGGGGCGGCAGCCCGAAGGCACCGCGCGGCGGGGCGCAGCCACATCCCGGCCCGCACCCCGCCGTCACCGCCCGGTGGGCCAGGCCCCGCACCCCGGCCCGCACCCCGCCGTCACCGCCCGGTGGGCCAGGCCCCGCACCCCGCGCGGCAGCCCGTAGGCGTCGCCCCGACAGACCAGGGCCGGGCCCCCCGCGAGGCCCCCCCGTCCCGCCCCCACCGCACTCCGACGTGCCCAGACGACGGCGCGGCCCCGCCGCGCGATACCTTCGCCCGGGGAGGCACCCCAGCCGTACCCACCACGCAACGCGACACCCCAGACTGGAGTCAGACGTGAGCGCCAGCGTCCGGACGACGATGACGACGACGGCCGACGACGACGGAGCCGACCCCTTCGGCACCGCCCGGCTCCGGCGGGGCGTCCTCGACGCCTGGACCGCCTCTCCCGCCCGTTTCCGCGAGGACGCGAACGCCGAGGAGGATCTCGCGCTCGGCGGCTACCGCGACCGCCTGGTCGTCGAGCTCGCCCAGAACGCCGCCGACGCGGCCCACCGCGCCGCCGTCACGGGCCGTTTCCGCCTGACGCTGCACCCGGCGGACGCCGACGGCCCGGCGGTCCTCGCCGCCGCGAACACCGGCGCCCCCCTGGACGCCGTCGGCGCCGAGTCGCTCTCCACCCTCCGCGCCTCCGCGAAGCGCGACCCGCAGAAGGAGCAGGGCGCCGTGGGCCGCTTCGGCGTCGGCTTCGCCGCCGTCCTCGCGGTCAGCGACGAGCCCGCCGTCCTGGGCCGTCACGGCGGCATCCGCTGGTCTCTGGCGGAGGCGAGGGAGCTGGCGACGGAATCCGCGGCCGCGAGCCCCGGCCTCGCCGACGAGCTCCGCCGCCGCGACGGCCACGTCCCGCTGCTCCGTCTCCCGCTGCCCGCCGAGGGCACGGCCCCGGACGGCTACGACACCGTCGTCGTCCTCCCGCTCCGCGACGCCGCCGCTCTCGGTCTCGCCGAGCGTCTCCTCGACTCGATCGACGACGCCCTGCTCCTGACTCTCCCGGGCCTCGCCGAGATCGTCGTCGAGACCCCGGAGGGCGTACGCACGCTCCGCCGCCACGAGGCGGACGGCTACGTCCACATCACCGAAGAGACGGCCCAGGGCGAGACGGCCACGGGCGGCACCACGGAGACCCACCGCTGGCGCACCGTCACGCACACCGGCCCCCTCGATCCCGACCTCCTCAGGGACCGCCCGGTGGAGGAGCGCCTCCGCCCTCACTGGTCCGTGACCTGGGCCGTTCCTGTGGACGCCGAGGGGGCCCCGCAGTACCCCCGGACGACTCCCGTCGTCCACGCCCCCACCCCCACCGACGAGCCCCTCGGCATCCCCGCGCTCCTCATCGCGTCCCTCCCGCTCGACACGACGCGCCGTCACACCGCCCCGGGTCCGCTGACCGAGTTCCTCGTGCAGCGGGCGGCGGACGCGTACGCCGAACTCCTCGCCGCCTGGCACCCGGTGACGACCGCGACCCTCGACCTGGTCCCGGGCCCGCTGGGCAAGGGCCACATCGACGGCGTCCTGCGCGAGGCGATCCTCGACCGGCTGCCGAGGGTCGCGTTCCTTGCGCCCGCCGCGCCGTCCGAGGAGCTTCCGGCGCTCCGCCCGATCGAGGCGGAGGTCACGGAGGGCGCGGGCAAGGACACCGTCGGCGTGCTGGCGGAGGTCTTCCCGACACTGCTCCCGGCGGGCCTGGAGCGCCGCCCCGAGCTCCGTACGCTCGGCGTCGGCCGCGTCCCCCTCACCGAGGCGATCGACCGCCTGGCGGGCGTGGACAGGGCCCCGACGTGGTGGTGGCGGCTGTACGAGTCCCTCGCCGGCGTCGACCCGGACCGCCTGACGGGCCTCCCGGTCCCGCTCGCCGTCCCCGCCGACGCGGAGGAGGGGACGCGTATCCGGACGGCCGTCGGTCCTCGCCAGGTCCTCCTTCCGGAGGAACGCACTCCCGCGGAGTTGACGCGCCTCGGCCTGAAGGTGGCGCACCCGGAGGCCGCGCACCCGCTCCTGGAGAAGCTGGGCGCGCTCCCGGCGACGCCCCGCGCGATCCTGACGACCCCGCAGGTGCGCGCGGCGGTCGCGGCCTCGCTCGACGTGGGCGAGATCTGGGACGAGGACGCGGACACCCTGGACGCGGAGGAGCTCGCGGAGACGGTCCTCGGACTCGTACGGGACGCGGAGCTCGCCCCGGGTGACGAGCCGTGGCTCGGCGCGCTCGCCCTCCCCGACGAGGACGGCGAACTCGCCCCCGCGAGTGAACTCGTCCTCCCGGACTCCCCGTTCGCCGCTGTCATCCGTGAGGGTGAACTCGCGTACGCGGATGCCGACTTGGCTTCCCGCTGGGGCGAGCAGCCCCTGGCGGCCTGTGGCGTCCTGGCGAACTTCACCCTCATCCGCGCGACCGACCTCGTCCTCGACCCGGACGAGATGGACCCCCGCGAGGCCGACTACCCGGAGCCGGACGACGCCGGGCTCCTCGAAGCGGTCGACGTGTGGTGCGAGGACGTCCTCGACCGCCTCCCCATGTCGCTGGTGCCGCCGGTGGCGACGGAGATCGTCGCGGTGCGGGACCTGGACCTCGTCGAGGACGACGCCTGGCCCCAGGCGCTCGCGCTCCTCGCCCAGCCGCCCCTGCGGGACGCCCTGATCCAGCCCGTACGGGTCCTCCTGTCGGACGGCACGACGGAGACGGTCCCCCCGTACACGGCCTGGTGGCTGCGCGACCACCCGGTCCTCGACGGCCGCCGCCCGGCCGGCCTGCGGGCCGCGGGCTCGGACCCGCTCCTCTCCGGCCTGTACGACTCCGCCGACGCGACCGGCTTCGAGGACGAACAGGTCCTGCGGGCCCTGGGCGTCCGCACCTCGGTCGCGGCGCTCCTCGACGAACCCGGCGGGGCGGCGGAACTCCTGGGCCGCCTGGCCGACCCGGACCGCGAGGTCACGGCTCCGCAGCTGCACGCCCTGTACACGGCGCTCGCCGACCTCGACCCGGAGCAGGTGACCCTCCCGGGGCAGCTGCGGGCGATCGTCGACGGCGTACCCGTGGTCGTGGACGCGGAGGAGGCGTTCGTGGCCGACGCCCCGGACCTCCTCCCGCTGGCGGTGGGACTGCCGCTGCTCCCCGTCGCCCCGTCGCGGGCGGCGGACCTGGCCGAACTGTTCCAGGTACGGGTCCTCAGCGAGGCGGTCGAGGCGGAGGTGACGACGGTCGGCGAGGAACACGAGGTCCCGGAGGCGGTCCACGCCCTCCTGGGCCCGTCGACCCCGGCGACGTACATCGAGCACGACGAACTCCGCGCGGCCGGCACGGAACTCGACTGGCGCCTCACCCTCGACGGCGTCCTCCACGCCGCCACCCTGGAGGGCGTGGCGGCGGGCCTCGCGTGGGCGGCGGGCCAGTGGCCCCGCCGCTTCGAGGTGGCGGCCCTCCTGGAGGACCCGTCGAGGACGGCGGAACTGGCCCGGGACCGCTGGTTCGACTGACCGCGCGGGGCGTGCCGGGTGCGCGTCCCGGCGCGCGTCCCGGCGTGAACTCACTGGTTAGGGTGGCGGTTTCGGGCTTACCGCCCCCTGGCCGGGACCGCCCTCGTACGCTGACGCCGAGTCACTGTACGAGTACGCCAGAGAAGGCGGTACGGATGTCGGGGAACGAGGAGGAGCGGCCGGAACGGCCCTCCGAGGTGGACGGTACGGCGCACCTGTTTCGTGCGCTCGGGAAAATCATCAAGCTGCTGCGCAGGAACGCGGGCCTGAGCCAGGCGGAACTGGCGGACATCGCCCACGTGAGCGAGGACCTGGTCTCCTCGATCGAGAGGGGCGTACGGACTCCACAGCCGGAGTTCCTGGAGACGGTGGACGAGCCGCTGGGGGCCGACGGCGTCCTGAAGGTCGCCGTGGACGACGTACGGGCGGCGCTGGCGCGGGCGCGGGTACGGCATCCGGACTGGTTCCGGAACTTCGCGGACGAGGAGGCGAAGGCGGTCGCGCTGCACTATTACGCGGTGCAGGCGGTGCCGGGGATTCTCCAGACACCCGCGTACGCGCGTTCGTTGTTCGAGCACCGCCGCCCGATGCTGGACGAGGCGACCGTCGAGAAGCGGGTGGCGGACCGGATCTCGCGTCAGGCCCTGCTCGACAAGTGGCCGGCGCCGACGATCAGCTTCGTGCTGGAAGGGGCCGTCCTCCTCCGCCCGTTCGGCGGCCCGGACGTCCACCGCGAGCAGCTCCGGCGCATCCTGGAGGTGGCCCGGAAGCGCACGGTCGACTTCCAGATCATGCCGCTGGACAGCGCGCAACACCCCTACCTGGATGGCGCCTTCACCCTCCTCACGCCCAAGGGGCGACGAGAGGTCGCGTACACCGAGATCTACGGGCACGCCCGGCTGATCACCGACCCGGAAGAGGTTCGCACATACGCCGAACGCTATGGAATTATCCGGTCCCAGGCGCTCACTCAAGCCGAGTCGCTGACGTGGATCGAGAAACTGCTGGGAGAACGATGAACACCGCAGATCTGTCCTGGTTCAAGAGCAGCTACAGCGGGCCCGAGGGCGGCAACTGCCTCGAAGTCGCCTACGAGTGGCGCAAGTCGAGCTACAGCAGTGCCGAAGGCGGCGAGTGCATCGAGGTAGCCGTCCACCCCACCGCCATCCACCTCCGCGACTCCAAGAACACCGAGGGCCCTCAGCTCGCCGTCACCCCCGCGACCTGGTCGTCCTTCGTGTCGTACGCGGCCACGGAGGCGTAGGCGACGGGCCCTCAGGCGACGCGGAGGACGCTCTTGCCGTGGGTCGTGCCCTCGGCGAGGTGCTGTACGGCCGTGGCCAGGTCGCCGAGGGCGTACTCGGCGGTGATGTCCGTGCGGACCTGGCCGTCGGTGACGAGGGCGAGCGCGCGGCGGGCGCTGTCGGCGAGCCGCTCGGGGTGGGTCTGGCCGAGCAGGTTGCTGTTGTAGGTGAGGAGCGATTTGCCCTGCATGAGCAGGGCGTTGGCGTCGGCGAGGACGGGTTCGTACGTGGCGAGGTTGCCGTACGCGACGAGTCGGCCGTGCGGTGCGAGCTGCTCGGCGAGGCCGGTGTGGCGGGTCGCGCCGCCGACGGGGTCGAGGATCACGTCGAACGTGTCGTCGCCGAGCTTGGCCGGGAACTCCTCGCGGAGGAGGAGCTGGTCGTAGCCGAACCGGGCGGCGTAGGCGGCCCGGTCGGCGGTGCCGACCACGCCGACGATCCGGCCGGCCCCGGCCAGGCGGGCGAACTGGGCGGCGAGGGTGCCGACGGAGCCGGCGGCGGCGTGGATCAGGACGCTTTCGCCGGGCCGCACGCGGGCGGCGGTGTGGATCAGGTCGTAAGCGGTGGGTGCGCCCCACCCGAGGCCGGCGGCCGTCCTGAGCGGCAGGTCGCCGATGTTCAGGGTGAGTACGGCGGGTGCGAGGACGACTTCGGCGTAGGCGCCTGCCGTGGTCAGCGTGGTGACCGGCTCGCCGATGCGGCTCGCGTCGACGCCCTCGCCGACGGCGGTGATGTGCCCGGAGGCCTCGAAGCCGGGGACGAAGGGGCGGGGGACGGGGAAGTGGCCGTCCCGGACCATGGTGTCGCCCCACTGGATCCCGGCGTACGCGACGCGGATCGCGACCTGGCCGGGGCCGGGGGTGGGCTCTTCGAGTTCGGTGACGCGGTAGTGGTCGTCGGTGTCGAGAACGACAGCCTTCATGAGTACAGCCCCCTGCGTTGACTCAGTATCCTTACACTGGAAGACGGTAGGTGTATCAGGTTCCTGAGTCAACCCATGAACCTGTCAGTGGAGTGGGAGTACGCGGTGGAGTCTCGGATCGAGAACGACCTCTGCGCCCGGATCAGGCGGTCCGAGCAGGCGCTGATGGCGCATCACGAAGCGGTGCTGCGGACCTACGGGCTGACCATGACGCAGTACACCGTCCTGCTGTTCCTGTCGCGTGAAGGCGGCATGTCGGGCGCCCAGTTGGCCCGCTCGTGCGGGGTGACGCAGCAGAGCATGAGCAGTGTGCTGACCAACATGGAGGGCAAGGGACTCATCCGGCGGGAGACGTCCCCGGTCCACGCCAAGGTGCAGATCGCGACCCTCACGGACGAGGGCCAGACGCTGCTCGACCGCGCGTACGGGGAAGTGGCCGTCCTTGAGGGCGCACTCACGGACGCGTTCACGCCCGCCGAGTACGCCTCCCTCTGCGACCTCCTGGAACGCGCCACGGCCGTCCTGGTCCAGCAGACCCGCCACGCGGCCGGCTGAGGATCAGGTCTCCAAGGCCCTTTCGGCGGGGGCTTCTTGAGGGCTCCTGGCGCGGCCGCCCTCTTTCCGAGTGTGGCGGCCTCCGCCGCCGCGTCAAGGGCGAGTCGGCGGAGCCGATGGCCTGCGGCCACCCTTGACCCGGCGGC
>NZ_JBHJVF010000015.1:0-171960 GCF_042264145.1 Streptomyces sp. NPDC056144
GGCCATCGGCTTCGCCGACTTGCCCTTGACGCGGCGCCGGAAGCTGCGACTCTCGGAAAGAGGGCGGTCCCACCAGGAGCCCATAGGAAACCCCCGCCTCTGGCGCCTCGGAGACCTCTTCCATGGCCCCTCTTCCCTTACTGCGTACGGGTGTTGGAGGATCGGCCGCATGAATCCGCATGCGAACGCATCGAACGGATCGACCGAGCCCGCCGCTGCTGCCGCGGTCTCCTACCTCGCCGCGCTCAACCGGCGCATGACCGCCGACGGCTGCACCGTGACCTCGCCGCCCTGGCGTGACCACCCCGTGGTGGCCGGTGCCCGGGGGGACCGCAAGGCCCGGTGGTTCGGGACGAAGGTGGAGGTGTTCGTCTTCGCGGCCGCCGTACCCGAGGTCGATCTGGTGACTCTGGGGGAGTTCACGGGGTGGGCCATGGACTACGCCAAGAGCCTGCGAAGGGGTATCGCCGGCGCCCGCAACGCGGCCTTCGTGCTGCCGGCCCTGGTCGGTGCCCGCGTCCAGCCCGAGGCGGCGCAGTGGGCCGCCCAGGACGCCCGGATCCTCGGGACGACCCTGATCAGCCGCCCCATCACCGTCGAGACGACCCCGCAGGGCATCCGCACCTCGATGTACCGGGGCGGCACCGTCTGGGGCGGCATGTTCACGAACCACGTCCTCGGGAAGGCCGCCCTGTACTTCCCGTGAGGGGCCCCTCTTATCCCACCAGCGCCAGGATCTCGGGTGCGGCCTCCGCCAGCGTCGCGAAGTGGCGGTGGCCCTCACCCGCCTCCGGGCCGTTCACCGTCCACACCGTCATCCCCGCCGCCAGGCCCGACCGCACGCCCGACGGCGCGTCCTCGATCACCAGGCACTCGGCAGGCGAGGCGCCCAGCCGCTCCGCCGCGAGCAGGTACGGCACCGGGGACGGCTTCCCCTCGGTCACCGAGGCCGCGTCCACGAGGAGGCCCGGCAGGGGGAGTCCGGTGCGCTCGAACCGTCCCCGGACCCGGTGCGCGTAGTTCGACGTGACGAGCGCCCACCGGTCCGCCGGCAGCGCGCCCAGCAGCTCCGCCGCGCCCGCGAAGGCCTCGTACGTGCCCGTCCGCACGTCCTCGTCCTCCAGCTCGTGCAGGAGGGCGAGACACTCGGCCGGGTCCGCGCCCGGCGCCACCGTCGCGAACGTCTCCACCGGCCGCGTCCGCAGCGCCACCGCGCACACCTCGGCGCCGTCGAGCCCGTACCGCTCCGCCCACGTGTGCCACATGCGGCGCTGGTTCTCGACGGCGTCCATCAGGGTCCCGTCGACGTCGAAGAGGACGTACTTCACGGCGGGGGCGGCAGAGGCGGAAGCCGAATCGACGGCCGATGCGACGTAGACCGAAAGGTGGGTCGCCCTTCCGTCGGCGTACCGGTCTTCGGCGAGCTCTTCGACCAGATCGCGGAGGATCTGCAGAGCGATCCGGAAATCGCCCTCGGCGCCCGCGACGGGCGGGGCGTCGGGCCAGACGATGACCGCGCGGGAAGACTCCAGCTCGGCGAGCCCGCCCCACATCGAGTCCGAGACGGCGTCCCACACCTTGCCGCTCGCGAGCGGCGGATCCAGGGGCAGTGCTGCCGCCCGTACAGCCGCGACGAAGGCCTCCCGGTCGGTCCGCCCGGCGGTGGCGAGCGTGAACACGGGAACGCCCTGACGAGCGGCCTCGTCGACTATCCCGGGGATGCCCGTACCAGGAACCTCGTAGAAGCCTGTGTGGATCGCCATGCTCAGAACCGTACCGGTGCGTCTTCCCGGCCCGGATCGCTCCCGCTGCACCTGCGTCAGGCGGGGGCCCTCGTCCATCGGAGTGCCGTCGTCGGCGAAGAGGATGCGGGGGGCCGGGTGGACGGGGAGAACCCCGGCATGAAGAGAACTCTCGGCTCCCTCGCCCTGCCCCTCGCCGCCACCACCCTCCTCGGCCTCGGGCTCACCGCCTCCGCCACCGCGTCCCCCGACCCCGGCGACACCCTCGCCACCACCGGTACGGTTCCGGCGGCCCCGACCCCGGCCACCCGCCTCCACCTGACGGTCACCGACGCGGCGGGCGTGGTGACGGACGTCTTCCTCGGCTGCCGCCCCACGGGCGGGAACCACCCGAGCGCGGAGCTCGCCTGCGGGGCCCTGCACGAGGTGGGCGGCGACTTCGACGCGCTCAAGGGCGACCCGGACATGCCCTGCACGGACGAGTACGCGCCCGTCACGGCGACGGCGGAGGGCACATATGACAAAGTCCCGGTCTCCTGGGAAAAGGTCTTCGGCAACGCGTGCGAGCTGACGGCGGGGACGACGCCGGTATTCGCGTTCTGAGGGTCGTTGCCTGAGGTATCTTCCTCGCGCGGTCACGTCGAGATCCTGCTCCGTGCCGCGTGAGGGAGGGGAAACCCCATGCGCAACACTCTGCTGCGGCGTGCGGCCACTCTGGCCACGACGCTGGGGCTCACGGCAGCCGGCCTGCTAGGGGCGGGGACGGCCCCCGCGCAGGCGGCGGTGAGCGACTGCCCGGTGGGCTACTTCTGCGCCTGGGTCGACGAGTACGCCAAGGGTGCGATGCTCAAGACGCAGGTCAGCATGCCCACGCTGGGCACCTGGGACAACAAGCTCAAGTCGTCGATCAACCGCACGAACTTGTACTCCTGCCAGTATGACGATCCGAACTACGGTTTCGAGGGCGGAGCCCTCGTGGACGCTCCCCGCCAGGCATCCGTCGCCAACAGCGGGTTGGGCTTGGTCAGCTCCATCAAGCTCGTTCCCACCGAGCGCGAGTGCTCGGACGACGCCTACCCCTACTGGGAGGCGAAGACGTCGCCGACGGTCGGTGGGTTCGGCGACATGAACGGCGACCGCCGGGCGGACGTCCTGCTGCGGGACTCGGCCGGGCGCCTGTGGCTGATGCCCGGCAACGGCACCGGCCGCATGATCGGGTCCGGCGGCTGGGGGGCGTACGACCTCTTGCGGCACGGCGACTTCAGCCGCGACGGCCGCGAGGACGTGATCGCCCGCGAGAAGTCCACCGGCAAGCTGTGGCTGTACCCCGGCACCGGCGGGGGCCCTCTCGGGGCGCGCAAGCTCATCGGCAGCAGCGGCTGGAACTCCATGGGCCCGATCGCCGCCTTCGGCGACCTGACCGGCGACGCCCGCCCCGACGTGCTCGCCGTGGAGAAGTCCACCGGCAAGCTCTGGGTCTACGCCGGCACCAGCACGGGCACCCTCGCCGTGCGCAAGGCCGTCGGTTCGAGCGGCTGGAACGCCATGAACGCCCTCGTCGGCGCGGGCGACCTGACCGGCGACGGCCTGGACGACCTCCTCGCGCGGGAGAAGGCCACGGGCAAGCTGTGGCTGTACCCCGGCACCAGCCGCGGGATCTTCGGTACGCGCAAGGCCGTCGGCAGCAACAACTGGAACTACGTGGGCAAGCTCTTCGCCGTCGGCGACAGGTCGGGCGACGGGCGCCCCGACCTGCAAGCGGCCGACCTGTCGACGCTCTACCAGTACCTGGGCAGCGCCGACGGCAGCCTGTCCAAGTCCGGAGAGACGTACAGCTCCTGGTGGTTGCTGGAAGGCGCCCAGGCCTTCTGATCCGCCGCTGACGGTCGTCGGGCCCGGTGCCGGTTTCCCTCGGCACCGGGCCCGCTGCTCACGCCTGAGTCGACGCGTACGAGACGAAGGACGACCAGGTCGCGGGGGCCACGGCGAGCTGGGGGCCTTCGGTGTTCTTGGAGTCGCGGAGGTGGATGGTGGTGGGGTGGACGGCGATCTCGACGCAGTTGCCACCTTCCTGGCCGCTGTAGCTGGACTTCCGCCAGTCGTAGGCGACTTCGAGGCATTCGCCGCCCTCGCCGCTGCTGTAGCTGCTCTTGAACCAGGACAGATCCTTGGTGCTCATAGCTCTCCCAAAATCTTCTCGATCCGCGACAGGGACTCTCCGGAGGTAAGCGCCTGCGCCCGGATGATCCCATAGCGTTCGGTGTACATGCGGACCTCTTCCGGGTCGGTGATCAGGTTGGCGTGCCCATACCGTTCGATGTACGCGACCTCGCGGCGCCCCTTGTGGGTGAGCAGGGTGAACGAGCCGTCCAGGGCGGGATGTTCGTCCACATCGTCCGGCATGATCTGGAGGTGGACGTTGCGCAGCCGGGAGGTCTCTGTGAGGCGCCGCAGCTGCTGCCGGAAGGCGTCCCGGCCGCCCAGCGGTCGGCGCAGGACCGACTCCTCGATGACGAAGCTGATCGTCGGACCGGGCTGCCGTTCGAGGATCGCCTGACGGGCCAGCCGGTCGGCCACGCGCTTCTCAAGCGTCAGCTCGTCGTAGAGCGGGCGACGCTGGCGGAACAGTGCCTCCGCATAGGCGGCAGTCTGGAGAAGGCCCGGGATGGCAGTCGCCTCGTAGTAGTGCAGCGCCACCGCTGCCGCCTCCGCCGCAGCGAAGGTCCGGAACCAGTCCGGATGTCGTACCCGCGCCCGCGAGATCGCCTCCCGTACGTCGTCCACCGCCACCTTCAGCAGCCCGTCCGCGCCCAGCGGACCGTCCACCGCCAGCAGGAACTCCGGCTGGGGGACCCGTACGCCCCTCTCGATCGAGGACACCAGGTCCTCGCTGCAATGGGCGATCTCCGCCAGCTCTGCCTGGCTCAGGCCCGCGTTCCTTCGCAGGAGCTTGATGATTTTCCCTAGCGCACGGAAAAGGTGCGCAGTACCGTCCGTTTCGGAGGGCCGTTCCGGCCTCTCGTCCTCGTTCCCCGACATCCGTACCGCCTTCTTTGGCGTACTCGTACAGTTACTCAGCGTCGTGGCGTCGCTGCTGGTCAGGGTACGGGGGAGCGGACAGGCTCCGGGGCATGAAATCCGAAATCGCCACTCCAACCGGTGAGTTCGCGCTCCGGCTCTCTTCGACACGCCGGGGCGCACGTTTGGCGCGGCTACTCGCTGTGCAGCAACTGCACGACTGGGGAGTGACGGGTTCCGCCGCGCTCGCGGTGGAACAGGTCGTCGCCGAACTCGCCAACAACGCGGTCCTGCACGGGCGGGTGCCCGGCCGGGACTTCGAGGTCCGGATGGAGCGCGCGCCCGACCACGTACTCGTCGAACTGTCGGACGCGCGCGGCGAACGCCGCCCCCGCCCCGGCCGGACGGCCGTCGACGCGGAGAGCGGCTACGGGCTGGTGCTCGTGGCCGCGCTCGCGACGGGGTGGGGGGTGCGGAAGCGGTGTGTGGGGAAGACGGTGTGGGCGGTGGTGCCGGTGGGGAGTCAGAACGCGGGTTCGCCCCAGTAGCCGTGGTCGTAGTACACGCGGGTGCCGGCCTTGAAGGGTGCGCGCCAATCGCCGGTGCCCTTGTGGAAGTAGGCCTCGTTGCTGGTCGTTGAGATGGTCGCGAGGTCGTTGCGGCCGTCGCGGTCGAGGTCGCCGATGCCGATGATCGCGGAGTTCGCGTTCCATCCGCCGCTGATCTTCGTGCGGGTGGAGAAGCCGCCGCGGCCGGTGCCCTGGTGGAGCCAGAGAACGCCGTCCTTGTCCCGGCCGACGAGGTCTCCGGCGGGGCCGCCGGCGATGTTCCCGGTGGCGACGATCTTGTTGTACGTGTTGTAGCCGGTGCCGATCTTCGTGGGGCTGGTGAAGGGGCGGGTCGTGTCGCCGGTGCCCTTGTAGAGCCAGAGTCCGCCGGTCTTGTCGACGGCGAGGAGGTCGGGCTTGCCGTTGTCGGTGAAGTCGCCTCCGGCGGTGAGCTGGGTGTACGCGTTCCAGCCGCCACCGATCTTCGTGCGGGTGGAGAAGGCGCGGCCGGTGCCCTGGTGGAGCCAGAGGACGCCGGTCTTGTCGCGGGCGACGACGTCCGGGTAGGCGGTGCCGCCGACGTTGCCCGGGGTGAGCAGCCGGTCGTACGCGCGCCAGCCGCTGATGCCGATGGCCGTGGAGGAGTTGTCCCACCCGGACCCGAGCGGCGTGGGGGTGTTGTGGAGGAGCAGGCTGCCGTCGCGTTCGACGGAGAGCAGGTCGGGGGTGCCGTTGTCGTTGAAGTCGTGCGGGACCGTCCTGCGGACGACCTTGAACGTCCCGCTCTTTTCGAGGACGGGGCCGATCTTGTTGTCCGGGGTGGCCGTGAGGTGCCAGGTGTAGTCGCCGTTCGGGGCGGGAGGGGTGCTCTTGTGGTCCACGCCGGACAGGGCAGTCCACTGGCCCTTGTAGAGACCCCCGCTCAGGAACAACGACAGCGACCACTTCCTCTGGGTCGCCTTGTGGGTCAGCACGACCGTCTTCGACGAGCCCGTCCTGCTGAGCTGCCAGCTCATGGTGACCGGACCGGTGAGCTTGTCGGCGTCGATCGTGCTGGGGACGGAGTAGCTCACCAGCTCCATCGAGGAGGGTTCACCGGTGCGTGCGACCTGGGTGACGGCGGGCCGGGTGGCTCCGTTGCTGGGGTCGATCCGGTAGAGGCCCTCGCCTTGGGCGGCCGTCCCTCCTCGCACCATCAGAGCGCCGGTGGGGTCGGTGACGGAGTGCTTCATGTCCTCCAGGAGCGTGATGGTCTCACCGGTCGTCAGGGAACGGGCATTCAGGGGGCACGCGTCCCCCGCCATGCGTCCGCATTGCATGTACGTTAGCCACTCGCCGACCAGCTTCGGGTATACGGGCTCCCTCAGCTGGCCCAGCGAGTACCGCGCGATGGTGGGGGCAGTGGTGGTCTTCCGGGGGATCACCGCCACCGTGAACGTGGTGTCGGTGGGCTTCTCGAGCCAGGAGATATGTGTCGACGACAGGTCCATGAAGCCTTCGAAGGTCGCGGGGAGGTCGTACTCCTCGACGACTGTGCGGCCGGTGATGTCGACCACGGCCGCACGCTTCCGCTGGACGCCGTCCACCGTGCCCGAATAGGAGACGACCACCGTGGTGGGGCCCTCCAGGAAGACCTTGGCGATCGCGGCGTCCTCGGGCAGCCCGGTCACGACGTCGTCGACGAGGACGCCCGCCCGCATGCCGACCGCGTGGAGCTCGGTGCCGCCGGTCGTGGTGGTCTTCTTCATCAGGATGTCGGGCCCGACGAACCCGGCCACGGTGTAGCCCAGCGAGCTGACGTCGAGCTGGGTAACGGCGCCGGTGCTCATGTCGTGCATCGCGTAGACGCCTTGCCCGAGGATCTCCGGCACGATGTCCGTCTGTACGTCGACGTGGTACTGGCCGCTGGGCAACACGGTCGTGGCCCCGTCCGAGTAGCGCGTCCACCGGGCGACGTACGAGGTGCCGCTGTACTGCCGCGTCGAGAAGCCCTTCGGGCCTGCGGACGTGATCACGGCGTCGCCCTTCGGGAACGGGGCCACGAAGGCGGCGGTGCCGCTCTCCGTCGCCGTCGCAGCCGTCGCGGCCGGAACGGTGGCGAGTGTGCCCACCGTGAGCGACGCGGTGGCGGCAAGCGCGGCGGCGAGCCGGAAGCGGTACGTACGGGACGTGCGGGACAAGAGGACGCTCCCCCCGGGGGACGCGGCGCGACGCCTGTCGTCGCACCACCGGTCCCAAGACCCCCAGGGGTATCGAAAGGTTGTACGTGGAGCACGTCGGGCGCGCCTAGTACGTCAAGTACGCCGCGCCCGGGTGCCGGTGGGGGTTAGAACGTGCCTCCGGTGTTGTGGGTGACGTTCGCGTACACCCGGGTGCCGGCCTTGAAGAGCGCGCGCCAGTCCCCGGTGCCCTTGCGGAAGATCGGGACGTTGTCGGACTTCCTGATGCCGACCAGGTCGCCACGGCCGTCGTGGTCGAGGTCGCCGATGCCGATGATGTTGGAGTACTCGTTCCAGCCGCCGCTGATGCGGGTGCGGGTGTTGAAGGTGCCGTCGCCCTTGCCGGAGTGCAGCCAGAGGACGCCGTCCTTGTCACGGGCGACGAGGTCTCCGGCGGGGGCTCCGGTGATGTCGCCGGTGGCGACGATCTTGTTGTAGCCGCCGTAACCGGTGCCGATCTTCGTGGGGCTGGTGAAGGGGCGGGTCGCGTCGCCGGTGCCCTTGTAGAGCCAGAGTCTGCCGGTCTTGTCGACGGCGAGGAGGTCGGGCTTGCCGTTGTTGGTGAAGTCGCCTCCGGCGGTGAGCTGGGTGTACGCGTTCCACCCGCCGCCGATCTTCGTACGGGTGGAGAAGCCGCCGCGGCCCGTGCCCTGGTGGAGCCAGAGGACTCCGGTCCTGTCGCGGGCGACGAGGTCGGGGTAGCGGGCGCCGCCGATGTTGCCGGGGGTGAGCAGCCGGTCGTACCCGCTCCAGCCGGTGCCGATCGTCTGCGGGTAGACGTTGTGCCGGGTCCCGACCGGCGTGGGCGTGTTGAAGAGGTTCAGCTGCCCGGCGTCGTCCCGGTCGAGCAGGTCGGGGGAGCCGTTGTCGTTGAAGTCGTGCGGGACCGTCTTGCGGGCGATCGTGAAGGCGCCCTTCTTGTCCAGGGCGGGGCCGTTCGCGTTGAAGTACCGCGCCGTGAGGTGCCAGGTGTAGTCGCCGTTGGGGAGGGGGGTGAGCCCTTCGTCCGTCTCGGCCAGGTCCGTCCAGGAGATGCGGTGTGCCTCGTCCGCTCCGCTGGCGTCGGGGTACCGGATCCACGTCTTCCCGGTCGCCTTGTGCGTCACCTCGACGCGCACGCGGCTGTTGGGGAAGCTGAGCTTCCAGGACAGGGTGGTCGGCGTACCGGGCCGGTCGAGGGCGAACGTCCCGGAGGCGGCCTGGCTCACCAGTGTCAGGTTGGTGGACTGGCCCGAGCTCGCCACGAGGGTGGCGGGCGGCTGGGTGGCGCCGTCGCGGGGGTCGATCCGGTAGAGGCCCTCGCCCTGGTCGAACGTGCCGCCCCGCACCAGCAGGGTTCCGTCGGGGCTCTCGGCGGCGTTCACCGTGTTGTCCAGGAGCGGCACGGGGCGGCTGGCGACGGTGAGGGACTGGGCCATGAGCGGGGCCGCGACCCTGAACGGGTACCGCGCGACGTTCCCGGTCGTCGCGTAGGTCAGCCAGTCGCCCACCAGCCAGACGGAGTAGCGCTCGTAGGGGCCCAGGGCGTACCTCTTGGTCGCGGTCGTCCGCCGAGGGGTCACCGCTGCCACCGACTTGAACTGGCTGGGCTTCTCGATCCAGGCGATGTGGGTGGCCGACACGTCGACGGAGCCGGTGGCGTTGGCGGGCACGTCGTACTGCTCGGTGACCGCGTGGGACGGGGTGTCCACGATGGCCAGGCGGCTCTGCTGGGCACCGTTGACGGTGGCGGAGTAGCGGACGAGGACGCTGCTCGGTCCCTGCGGGGTGACCGCGTTGATCACGGTGTCGGCGGGGAGGCCGGTCACGATGTCGTCGACGAGGACGCCCGCTCGCTTGCCGATGACGTGGAGGTCGGTGCCGCCGGTCGCGTTGGCCTTCTTCGCGACGATGTCCGCGCCCGCGTACGCGGCGAGCTGGTAGCCCGCGCCGAGGGAGCTGATGTCGAGCTGCAGGACGGTGCCCGCGCTCATATCGTGCATGGCGTAACGGCCGTTGCCGAGGGTCTGCGGCACGATGTCGGACTGGGGCGAGGGGAGGTCGTACGTACCGGCGGGAAGGACGGTCGTGACCCCGTCGCGGTGGCGCGTCCAGCGCTGGACGGTGCTGTTGGCGTTGTACTGCTTGGTCGCGTAACCCTCCGGGCCCGAGCCCCAGAGGGAGGTGTCCTTGGGGAACGGCAGGACGGTGGCCGTGTCGTCGGCGGAGGCCGCAACGGCGCCTCCCGTCGCCGTCGCCGCCACCGCTGGAACGGTGGCGAGTGCGCCCACTGTGAGGGACGCGGTGACGGCAAGCGCGGCGGCGAGCCGGATGTGGGACGTGCGGGACGTACGGGACAAGAGGACGCTCCCCCCGGGGACGGGGCGCGACGCCTGTCGTCGCACCACCAGCCCCAAGACCCGCAGGGGGATCGAAAGGTTGTACGCCGAGTACGTCAAGTACGCCGAGCCCGGACGGAGTCAGCGCCCGCCCGCTCTCAGCCCCCGCCCCGCCTCACGTCGTAGCCCGGTCCCGCAGCGCCGTCTGCCACGCCGGTGCCGGGATGCTCGGCGCCAGTTCCGCGCGCCGCCCGCCCTGGGCGAAGAAGTCGACCAGCGGGAGCAGGCCCGCGCCGACCGTCACCGCCTCCGGGCCCAGCGTGCCGAGGGCGATTTCGGTGCGGTCGCCGGGGTGGCGGAGCGCGTACGCGCGGGCGTGGTCGGACACGGCGGCGAGGAAGCGGGGGCCGAGCTGGAGGCCGGCCCAGCCGCCGACGAGGATGCGTTCGGGCTGGAAGAGGTTGATCAGGTCGGCCATGCCCGCGCCGAGGTACTCGGCGGTCTCCTCCAGGACGGCGAGGGCCGTCGCGTCGGGTGCGCCGGATGCGGGGTAGGCGGCGGCGAGCATCGCGGTGAGGGCGGTTTCCTCGTCGGCGCCGGCGGGGGGCTCGCCGCCCGCTTCGCGCCAGCGTTCGAGGAGGGCTTCGGCGCCCGCGTACGCCTCCAGGCAGCCCTGGGCGCCGCAGCGGCAGCGCCGGCCCCTGACCCGTACGGTCAAGTGGCCCCATTCCAGGGCCCGTCCGGGTCCCAGCGGGTCGGTGACGACGCAGGCGCCGACGCCGGAGCCGAAGAGGACGACGACGGCGCTGCCCGCGCCCCGGCCGGAGCCGAACCACATCTCGGCCTGGCCGAGGGTCTTGGCGCCGTTCTCGATGCGGTACGGGACCTCCTGGGGGAGGTCGACGGCGTCGCGGAGGAGGCGTTCGAGGGGGACGGCGTCCCAGCCGATGGTCTGGCCGTGGACGACGGCTCCGCTGTCGGCGGTGTGTTCGACGATGCCGGGGACGCCGATGCCGACGCCGAGCAGCCGCTCCGCGTCCACTCCGGCGGTGCGGAGGACCTCCGCGATGCCGTCCCGCAGGTGGTGGACGACGACCCCGACCTCGTACCGCTCGGTGCGGGGCCCCGAGGTGGCCAACGGGCGTTCGGTGCGGGCGAGTTCGGTGAGTGCGAGGTCGAACAGCTCGATCCGTACGCGGGTTTCGCCGATGTCGACGCCGATCATGCAGCCGCTGGCCGGTGCGATGCGGAGGAGGGTGCGGGGGCGGCCGCCGGCGGAGTCGACGCTGCCGGCTTCCTCGACGAGGCCGTCGGTGACCAGCTCGGCGACGACGTTGCTGATGGATCCGGAGCTGAGTCCGGTCGCGGGGCCCAGTTTCAGGCGGCTCATCGGACCGTCGAAGTAGAGCCTCCGCAGCACCGCCGTCCGGTTCTCGCGCCGCAGGTCGCGCACTGTGCGGCCACTCTTCGCGTGCACTCTCGTCCCCGTCCGTCGTAGTCGTCGGCTGCAACATACCCGCACGAAAGCGTTGGCGCGAAGCCTTGACGCGACTTTCTCATGGGGTTTAACTCACATCCTAAATTAAGCCGATGCGGCGGAGAGCGGTCCGGGCGCTCCCCTGTCGGTACTCCCGCCTTCCCTGAAAGGGACCAGGAGCCATGCGCAGAATCAGAGCCGCCGTCACGGGTGCCGTCACCCTCTCCCTCGCTCTCACCGCGACCGCCTGTGGCGGCGGTGGGGACGACGGCGGCCAGGCGAAGAAGACCCTCACCTACTGGGCCACCAACCAGGGCTCCAGCCTGGAGGTCGACAAGAACGTCCTCCAGCCCGAACTGGACGAGTTCGAGCGCCAGACCGGGGTCAAGGTCAAGCTGGAGGTGATCCCGTGGTCCGACCTGCTCAACCGGATCCTCACCGCCACCACCTCCGGCCAGGGCCCCGACGTCCTCAACATCGGCAACACCTGGAGCGCCTCCCTCCAGGCCACCGGCGCCCTGCTCCCCTGGGACGCGAAGAACTTCGAGGCCATCGGCGGCAAGGACCGCTTCGTCGAGTCGGCCCTCGGCTCCACCGGCGCCCCCGGCCAGGACCCGGCCGCCGTCCCGCTGTACTCGATGGCGTACGCCCTCTACTACAACAAGCAGATGTTCAAGGACGCCGGCATCGCCAAGCCGCCGACGACCTGGGACGAGGTGGTCGCCGCCGGCAAGAAGCTCAGCAAGGGCGGGAAGTCGGGCATCGGCGTCGAGGGCTCCAACCTCTCCAACAACATCCACCAGGTGTTCGTCCTCGCCAAGCAGCACGGCGCCGACTTCTTCACCGCCGACGGCAAGCCCGACTTCACCTCCGACGGGGCCGTCGCCGCCGTGAAGCAGTACGTCGACCTCATGGCCGCCGACAAGATCGTCGCCCCGGGCAACGCCGAGTACGCCCAGAACCAGTCCCTCAGCGACTTCGCCAAGGACCGGACCGGCATGGTCCTGTGGCAGACCCCGTCCCAGACCTTCGCCTCCCAGGGCATGTCCGAGGACGAGTGGGGCGTCGTCCCCGCCCCCGTCCCGTCGGGCAAGCCGGGCACCGGCACCGCCACCAACTCCATGGTCGCGGGCATCAACATGGCCGTCTTCAAGAACACCAAGAACCTCGACGGCGCCCTCAAGTTCGTGAAGTACATGACCAGCGACGAGCAGCAGATCGACCTCAACAAGACCTACGGCTCCGTGCCGCCGGTCAAGACCGCCCAGAAGGACGCCGCCTTCTCCGGCCCCTCCCTCGCCGTCATCCGCGACACCCTCTCCACCAGCGCCGCCGCCCTCCCGCAGGTCCCGGCGGAGTCCCAGTTCGAGACCGTCGTCGGCACCGCCGTCAAGGAGCTGTTCGCCGACGCCGCCGCCGGCCGGCCCGTCACCACCGAGTCCGTGAAGGCCAAGCTCGACAAGGCCCAGCAGCAGATGGCGAAGCAGTAGGCACCCGCCCGATGACGAAGAAGCAGGCACTCGCCTCATGACGAAGAAGTGGGCCCCCGCCCCATGACCCAGACCGCCGTCACCCCCGAGCGGGAGCCGGCGGTGCGCAAGGCCGCACCCGGAGGGGCGCGTCCCGCGCGCCGCTCCGGGCGCCGCCGCCTCGCACTGCCCTACGTCCTGCTCCTGCCCGCCCTGCTCCTCGAACTCCTCGTCCACCTCGTGCCGATGCTCATGGGCATCGCCATGAGCTTCAAGGAGCTCACCCAGTTCTACATCCGGGACTGGGCCGCCGCCCCCTGGTCAGGACTCGACAACTTCTCGGTCTCGCTCGACTTCGACGCGGCCGTCGGCCAGTCCCTGCTGAAGTCCTTCCTGACCACCTGCCAGTTCACCGTGCTCTCCGTCGGCCTGTGCTGGCTCCTCGGCACGGCCGCCGCGGTCCTCCTCCAGGAGAACTTCCGGGGCCGGGGCGTGCTGCGGACCCTGTTCCTCGTCCCGTACGCCCTGCCGGTCTACGCCGCCGTCATCACCTGGGCGTTCATGTTCCAGCGGGACAACGGCGTCATCAACCACGTCCTCCACGACCAGCTCGGCATCGGCGACAGCCCCGCCTTCTGGCTCATCGGCGACAACAGCTTCTGGGCCCTGCTCGTCGTCTCCGTCTGGAAGGGCTGGCCCTTCGCCTTCCTGACCGTCATGGCCGGACTCCAGAACATCCCCAGGGACATGTACGAGGCGGCCGCCCTCGACGGGGCCGGCGTGTGGAAGCAGATCCGGCACATCACCCTGCCGTCCCTGCGCTCCGTCAACCAGGTCCTCGTCCTGGTCCTCTTCCTGTGGACGTTCAACGACTTCAACACGCCGTTCGTCCTCTTCGGCGAGGCGGCGCCGGAAGCCGCCGACCTCATCTCGCTCCACATCTACCAGTCGTCCTTCCAGACGTGGAACTTCGGCACCGGCTCGGCCATGTCCGTGCTCCTGCTGCTCTTCCTCCTCCTCGTCACGGGCGTCTACCTCCTGCTCACCACTCGGGGAAGGAAGGCCTCCGATGTCTGAGACACGGTCTCCCATGGCCCCGCCCCGGTCCTTCCTGTGGACCCGGCGGATCGTCCTCACCCTCCTCACCGGTTTCGTGCTGCTGCCGGTGTACGTGATGATCTCCAGCTCCCTGAAGCCGCTGGAGGACGTCTCGGGCAAGTTCGAGTGGATCCCCTCCGGGCTCACCGTCGCTCCCTACTTCGACATCTGGGAGACGGTCCCGCTCGCCGACTACTTCGTGAACTCGATCGTCGTCGCGGGCGGAGCCACGGTCCTGTCGGTGATCGTCGCGATCTTCGCCGCGTACGCCGTCAGCCGCTACACCTTCCGCGGCAAGCGGGTCTTCACCGTCACCGTCCTGTCGACGCAGATGTTCCCCGGCATCCTCTTCCTGCTGCCGCTCTTCCTCATCTACGTCAACCTCGGCAACGCCACCGGCATCGCGCTCTTCGGCTCCCGCGAGGGCCTGATCCTCACCTATCTGACCTTCTCGCTGCCGTTCTCCATCTGGATGCTCACCGGCTACTTCGACTCGATCCCGCGCGAGCTGGACGAGGCGGCGAAGGTCGACGGCTGCGGCCCGGTCACGGCGCTGTTCCGGGTGATCGTGCCCGCCGCCCGGCCCGGCATCGTCGCCGTCGCGATCTACGCCTTCATGACGGCCTGGGGCGAGGTCCTCTTCGCCTCCGTCATGACCACCGACAGCACGCGCACGCTCGCCGTCGGACTCCAGGGCTACGCCACCCTCAACGACGTCTACTGGAACCAGGTCATGGCCGCCTCCCTCGTGGTCAGCGTGCCCGTCGTCGTCGGGTTCCTCCTCCTCCAGCGCTACCTCGTCGCCGGGCTCACGGCGGGTGCGGTCAAGTGATCCCCCTCCAGCCCCGTGCGCCCCAGCCCCGTACCGCCCTCGCCACCGCAGAAAGGCACCCCGTGTCCGACCCCATCGCCGTCCCGATCGACCTGGCGGCCTTCCCGCCCTCCTTCGCCTGGGGCACGGCGACCTCCGCCTACCAGATCGAGGGTGCCGTCGACACGGACGGCCGCGCCCCCTCCATCTGGGACACCTTCTGCCGCGTCCCCGGCGCGATCGACAACGGCGACACCGGCGACACGGCCTGCGACCACTACCACCGCTGGCCCGAGGACCTCGCCCTGATGAAGGAGCTCGGCACCGACACGTACCGGATGTCGATCGCCTGGCCCCGCGTCGTCCCCGGCGGCGACGGCCCCGTCAACGCCGCCGGACTCGACTTCTACGACCGGCTCGTCGACGGCCTCCTCGACGCCGGCATCAACCCCTCCGTCACCCTCTACCACTGGGACCTGCCACAGGCCCTCCAGGACCGGGGCGGCTGGACCTCCCGCGAGACCGCCGAACACCTCGCCGCGTACGCCTCCGTCGTCGCCGAGCGGCTCGGCGACCGCGTCACCAGCTGGGCCACCCTCAACGAGCCGCTCTGCTCCGCCTGGATCGGGCACCTGGAGGGCCGGATGGCCCCGGGCCTCACCGACCTGACGGCCGCCGTCCGCGCCTCGTACCACCTGCTCCTCGGCCACGGCCTCACCACCGCCGCGATCCGCGCCGCCGCCCCCGGCGCCCGTATCGGCCTGGTCACCAACCACTCCACCGTCGAGCCCGCCTCCAGCCGCCCCGAGGACATCGCCGCCGCCCGCCGCATGGACGGGCACAGCAACCGGTGGTTCCTCGACCCGGTGTACGGCCGCGGCTTCCCCGCCGACATGCGCGAGCTGTACGCGCGGCACGGGGCCGAGCTCCCGGAGCAGCCGGGCGACCTGGAGACCATCGCCGCCCCGCTCGACTGGCACGGCCTCAACTACTACTTCCCGGTCACCGTCGCCGACGACCCCGAGGGCCCCGTCCCGTACGCCCGCGAGGTCCGCCTGCCCGACGTGCCCCGCACCGGCATGGACTGGCAGATCGAGGCGGCGGGCCTGGAGAGCCTGCTGATGCGGCTCACCGAGGAGTACGGCGTCCGGGAGCTGTACGTCACCGAGAACGGCTCGGCCTTCCCCGACGCCGTCGGCCCCGAGGGCGCCGTCCACGACCCCGACCGCACCCGCTACCTGGAGCAGCACCTCGCCGCCTGCGCGAGCGCCGTCCGCAAGGGCGCCCCGCTCGCCGGGTACTACGCCTGGTCGCTCCTGGACAACTTCGAGTGGGCCTACGGCTACGACAAGCGGTTCGGCCTCGTCCACGTCGACTACGCGACCCAGCGGCGGACCGTGAAGACCAGCGGTCGGCGGTACGCGGAGATCATCCGCGCCCACCGGGAGATCAGCGGCTGATCAGGACGGCTGATCAGGACGGCTGATCAGGCCGACTCCCGTGCCACCAGGACCGGTTCGAAGACCTTCGAACCGGTCTCCGGTGTGCCCGTGTCGAGCTGGTCGAGCAACGCGCCCGTCAGCGCCGCCGCCATCTCCTCCACCGGCTGGCGCACGGTGGTCAGCGGGGGAGTGGCGTCCCGGGCCGCCGCCGAGTCGTCGAAGCCGACCACGGCGACGGACCCCGGCACGGCGACGCCCCGCTCGGCGAGGAGGCGGCAGGCGCCGCGGGCCATCAGGTCGTTGGCGGCGAAGACCGCGTCGAGGTCCGGGTGCCGGTCGAGGAGCCGGGCCATCGCGTCCCGGCCGCTCTCCTCGGTGAAGCGGCCCCGCTCGACCGGCACGCCGGTCACCCCGCGCGCGGCGAGGGCGGCCGTGAAGCCGTCGAGCCGTTCGCGCGCGGCGGGCGCCGACTCCGGCGCGGCGATGACCGCGGGCCGCCGCCGCCCGGCCGCCCACAGGTGCTCGGCCGCGAGCCGGGCGCCCGCGCCGTTGTCCAGGTCCACCCAGCCGCAGGGGACCCCGGCGCGCGGGCGCCCGAAGAGCACCGTGGGCAGGCCGGCCGCGACGAGCGCCCCGGGCAGCGGGTCGTCCTCGTCGAGCGGCACGACGACGGCCCCGTCGGCGCCGCCGCGCCGCAGGTAGGAGACGAGCTGGTGGCGGGCCGGTTCGGATTCGGCGACGAGCAGGACCGGCTGTACGGCGCGTGCGCGCAGCACCGGGAGCACGCCGTCGACGACGCGCCCGAAGAAGGGGTCGGAGAAGAGGCGGGCGGTGAAGGAGCCGCCGGTCAAGGAGCCGCCGGTCGCGGAGAGGACCAGGGCGACGGCGCCGGCGCGCCGGGTGACGAGCGAGCGGGCGGCCTGGTTGGGGGCGTAGCCGGTCCGGTCGACGGCCGCGCGGACCGCCTCCTGGATCTCCGGGGCCACGTTCCGCACGCCGTTGACCACGCGGGAGACCGTCGCGCGTGACACCCCCGCCTCGCGTGCGACGTCTTCGAGAGTCGGCCCCCGGTTCCCCATCCGCGCACTTTATCGGTGCGCTGTGTCCGGTGGATGTACGTGCTTAATGCAAGCCAAAAGAAAAGTCGTGTCACATGCCTTGACCGTCAACTCCGGCCCCGGGCAAGGTTTCGGAGAGCGCTCTCCCACGTGTCCGTCATGTTTCCCCAGAGGAGATCCATGCCCTCCCCCCTCCGCCGGTCCACGGTCGGCGCCCTCGTCGCCTCCCTGGCCGGCACCCTGCTCGCGGTGGTCCCCGCCGCCTCGGCACAGGCCGCCGACACCCTGCTCTCCCAGGGCAAGACGGCCACCGCCTCGACCGTCGAGGGCGCGGCCTTCCCCGCCTCCGCCGCCGTCGACGGCAACCTCGGCACCCGCTGGGCCAGCCAGTGGACCGACGCCCAGTGGCTCCAGGTCGACCTCGGCGCCTCCCGGCAGCTCAGCAGGGCCGTCCTCACCTGGGAGGCGGCCTACGGCAGGAACTACGAGATCCAGGCCTCCGACAACGGCACCGACTGGCGCACCGTCACCACCGTCTCCGCGGGCGACGGCGGCACCGACGACGTCGCCCTCTCCGGCTCCGGCCGCTACGTCCGCGTGAACGGCCTCGCCCGGGGCACCGGATACGGCTACTCCCTCTGGGAGTTCCAGGTGTACGGCTCCGCCGACGGCACCGGCCCGACCCTGCCCGGCGGCGGCGACCTCGGCCCCAACGTGCACGTCTACGACCCGTCGACGTCCGGCCTCCAGGCCAAGCTGGACGCCGTGTTCCAGGAGCAGGAGTCCGCCCAGTTCGGCGCGGGCCGCCACGCCTTCCTCCTCAAGCCCGGCACGTACAGCGGCCTCAACGCCCAGCTCGGCTTCTACACCCAGATCGCCGGCCTCGGCGTCCGCCCCGACGACACCACCATCAACGGCGACGTCACCGTCGACGCGGGCTGGTTCAACGGCAACGCCACCCAGAACTTCTGGCGCGGCGCCGAGGGCCTCGCCCTCAACCCGGTCAACGGCACCGACCGCTGGGCCGTCTCCCAGGCCTCCTCCTTCCGCCGCATGCACGTCAAGGGCGGCCTCAACCTCGCCCCCGACGGCTACGGCTGGGCCTCCGGCGGCTACATCGCCGACTCGAAGATCGACGGCCAGGTCGGCAACTACTCGCAGCAGCAGTGGTACACCCGCGACAGCTCCATCGGCGGCTGGTCCAACAGCGTCTGGAACCAGGTCTTCTCCGGCACCGAGGGCGCGCCCGCGACCGCCTTCCCCGAGCCGCGCTACACCACCCTCGACACCACCCCGATCTCCCGCGAGAAGCCGTACCTGATCTGGGAGGACGGCCAGTACAAGGTCTTCTCCCCGGCCAAGCGGACCAACGCCCGCGGCACCAGCTGGGCGAACGGCGCCCCGCAGGGCGAGAAGATCCCGCTCAGCCAGTTCTACGTCGTCAAGCCCGGCACCACCGCGGCGACCATGAACCAGGCGGTCCAGCAGGGTCTGCACCTGCTCTTCACGCCCGGCGTCTACCACGTCGACCGGCCGGTCGAGATCAACCGCGCGGGCACGATCGTGCTCGGCCTCGGCCTCGCCACGCTCATCCCGGACAACGGCGTCGCCGCGATGAAGGTCGCCGACGTCGACGGCGTCCGCCTCGCCGGCTTCCTCGTCGACGCCGGACCGGTCAACTCCCCGGTCCTGCTGGAGATCGGCCCGCAGAACTCCGCCGCCGACCACACCGCCAACCCGACGACCGTCCAGGACGTCTACATCCGCATCGGCGGCGCCGGCCCCGGCAAGGCCACCACCAGCATGGCCGTCAACAGCGACGACGTCATCGTCGACCACACCTGGGTCTGGCGCGCCGACCACGGCGAGGGCGTCGGCTGGGAGACCAACCGCGCCGACTACGGCGTCCGCGTCACCGGTGACGACGTCCTGGCCACCGGCCTCTTCGTCGAGCACTTCAACAAGTACGACGTCGAGTGGTACGGCGAGCGCGGCCGGACGATCTTCTTCCAGAACGAGAAGGCGTACGACGCCCCCAACCAGGCCGCCATCCAGAACGGCGCGACCAAGGGCTACGCCGCCTACCGGGTCGACGACTCGGTCAACACCCACGAGGGCTGGGGCCTCGGCAGCTACTGCTACTACAACGTCGACCCCACCATCCGGCAGGACCACGGCTTCAAGGCCCCGGTGAAGCCCGGCGTGAAGTTCCACAGCCTGCTGACGGTCTCCCTCGGCGGCAACGGCCAGTTCAACCACGTCATCAACGACATCGGCGCCCCGACCGAGGGCACGGCGACCGTCCCGTCCACCGTCGTCAACTTCCCGTGACGGCCTGAAGGTTCACCACCCACTCCTTCCGGGCGGCGATCCGTCCCGCCGCGCCGCCCGGAAGGCCCTCCCTCCCCCTCGCGGAAGGTCCCCCCATGACCCCGTACGGCAGCGCGACCCGCACCACCACCTCCCTCCTCTCCCTCGGCGCCCTGCTCGCCGCCTCCCTGACGGCCCTCGCCGTCGCCCCCGCCTCCGCCGCCGAGACCCTGCTCTCCCAGGGCCGGACGGCCACCGCCTCCTCCACCGAGGGCGCCGGATTCCCCGCCTCCGCCGCCGTCGACGGCGACCCCGGCACCCGCTGGGCCAGCCAGTGGACCGACGGCCAGTGGCTCCAGGTCGACCTGGGCCGTACCGTCACCGTCAGCCGGATCGTCCTCAGCTGGGAGGCCGCCCACGCGACCGCGTACGACATCCAGCTCTCCGACAACGGCACCGACTGGCGGACCGTGAAGTCCGTGACCGGCTCCGACGGCGGCACCGACGAGATCGCCGTCACCGGCACCGGCCGCCACGTCCGCCTCCAGGGCGTCACCCGCTCCGGCGGATACGGCCTCTCCCTCTGGGAGTTCAAGGTGTACGGGGAGGAGGGCGGCACCACCCCGCCCCCGACCGGCGGCGCCGTCCGCGTCACCGGCACCCAGGGCGCCTGGCAGCTCACCGTCGGCGGACAGCCGTACACCGTCAAGGGCGTCACCTGGGGCCCGTCCGTCGCCGACGCCGGCCGCTACATGCCCGACGTGAAGTCCCTGGGCGTCAACACCATCCGCACCTGGGGCACCGACGGCAGCACCAAGCCCCTCCTGGACGCGGCGGCCGCCCAGGGCATCCGCGTCATGAACGGCTTCTGGCTCCAGCCCGGCGGCGGCCCGGGGTCCGGCGGCTGCGTCGACTACGTCACCGACACCGCGTACAAGACGACCATGCTCGGCGAGTTCGCCAAGTGGGTCGAGGCCTACAAGACCCACCCCGCCACCCTCATGTGGAACGTCGGCAACGAGTCCGTCCTCGGCCTCCAGAACTGCTACTCCGGCACCGCGCTCGAAGCCCAGCGCAACGCGTACACGACCTTCGTCAACGACGTCGCCAAGAAGATCCACTCCATCGACCCGGACCACCCGGTGACCTCCACCGACGCCTGGACCGGCGCCTGGCCGTACTACAAGCGCAACGCCCCCGACCTCGACCTGTACTCGATGAACGCCTACGGCGACATGTGCCGCGTCCGCACGGACTGGGAGCAGGGCGGCTACACCAAGCCGTACCTCATCACCGAGACCGGCCCGGCGGGCGAGTGGGAGACCCCGAAGGACGCCAACGGCGTCGCCGAGGAGCCCACCGACGTACAGAAGGCGGAGGGCTACACCCGCGCCTGGAACTGCGTCACCGGCCACCAGGGCGTCGCGCTGGGCGCCACCGTCTTCCACTACGGCACCGAGCACGACTTCGGCGGCGTCTGGTTCAACCTCCTGCCCGACGGCCTCAAGCGGCTCTCGTACTACGCCCTCAAGAAGGCGTACACGGGCAGCACCGCGGGCGACAACACCCCGCCGGTCATCACGAACATGACCGTCACCCCGTCCGGATCCGCCCCGGCCGGCGGCGAGTTCACCGTCCGGGCCGACGTCCGCGACCCCGACGGCGACCCCGTCACCACCAAGGTCTTCCTGAGCGGCAACTACGCCAACGGCGACAAGCGCCTGATCGAGACCCCGTACCGCCGCAACGCCGACGGCTCGCTCGCCGTCACCGCCCCCGAGAAGCTCGGCGTCTGGAAGGTCTACGTCCAGGCCGAGGACGGCCGCGGCAACGCCGGCATCGAGACGAAGTCCGTCAAGGTCGTCGCCCCGCCGGTCGCCGGCACGAACCTCGCCCTGGGCCGCCCCACCACCGCCTCCTCCTCCCAGGCCTCGTACGGCGACTGCCCCTGCCCGGCCGGCAACGCCACCGACGGCAACCTCACCACCCGCTGGGCCAGCGACTGGAGCGACCCCCAGTGGATCCAGGTCGACCTGGGCGCGGTCCGCTCCTTCAGCCGCCTCCAGCTCGTCTGGGACCCGGCGTACGCCCGCGCGTACGAGGTCCAGGTCTCGGACGACGGACAGACCTGGCGCACGATCCACACCCAGACCGCCGGCAACGGCGACGTCGACACCGTCGTGGCCTCCGCCACCGCCCGCCACGTCAGGCTCTCGCTGACGGCCCGGGGCACCGGGTGGGGCTACTCGCTGCACGAGTTCGGTGTCTACGCCTAACCCAGGAGAGCAAGGAGACCCCCATGAGATCGAGTCCGAAGCGACTCTCGTTCCTGCTCGTCAGCACGGCCCTCATCGCCGGAGCCCTCGGCTTCGGCACCATGAACCAGGCCTCGGACGGCCCCCGTGCCGAGCAGATCGGCATCGGCCACGTCGGCCACCAGATGGCCGCCTCCACCCAGGCCTCGGGCGACGACGCCGACGGGGACGGCTACATCCCCGCCGTCCCGCAGGTCACCGGCGTCACCCCGTCCACGGCGGTCCCGCCGCCGGCCTACCACCACGAGTTCCAGGCCAACTGCGCCGTCTCCCACACCGCGGGGGACGACCCGATCGTCTACCCGGGCCAGTTCGGCAAGTCCCACGACCACACGTTCATGGGCAACACCTCCACCAACGCCGCCAGCGTCACCGCCTCCCTCTACGGCGGCGCCACCACCTGCAAGGCACCGGCGGACGCCTCCGCGTACTGGATGCCCACGCTGCTCAAGGGCGACCAGAAGATCCTGCCCGTCGGCCCGCAGGTCATCTACTACAAGTCGGGCGTGACCGACTACCGGAGCGTGCGGCCCTTCCCCAAGGGCCTGCGGTTCGTCGTCGGCAGCCCCACCCAGACCGAGCAGGAGTTCCGCGCCCACAAGGGCTTCGTCGAGGGCTGGGAGTGCGGTGACAGCTTCTTCAACACCGACATCCCCGCGAGCTGTCCGAACCGGCCCGACGTGCAGCTCAACCTGCGCATGCAGGCCCCCAGCTGTTGGAACGGCCTGTACCTCGACACCCCCGACCACAAGAGCCACATGGCCTACCCGGTCGTGAAGCCCGGCACCAACGACAACATGTGCCCCGCCTCCCACCCGGTCGCCCTGCCGATGATCGAGTTCAAGATGGCGTGGCCGGTCAACGGCGACATGAGCCAGGTCCGCCTCGCCAGCGGGCGCGGCTACTCCTTCCACTACGACTTCTTCAACGCGTGGGAGGAGCGCACCCTCAAGGCCCTCGTCGACCACTGCGTCAACGGCGGCCTGCAGTGCGACGCGCGCGGCTTCGACCTGTACCGCCCCGAGCGCGGCCAGGTGCTGAACGACGCCTACGTCCTGCCCTGACACCCCCGTCCACCCCGTACGGGGCGGCCCGGACACCCGTCGCGGTGCCGGGCCGCCCCCGTACGCCCGACCGCCCCGGAGCCCTCATGCCTTCCGCCGGACGTCTCCCCGACCGCTTCCCCGAAGACGACGCCCTCATCGACCGCCTCCCGCCCGGCTTCCGGATCGGCGCCGCCACCTCCGCCTTCCAGATCGAGGGCGCCACCGCCGAGGACGGCCGCACCCCCTCCATCTGGGACACCTTCTGCCGCGTGCCCGGAGCGGTCGACAACGGCGACACCGGGGACACCGCCTGCGACCACTACCACCGGATGCCCGAGGACGTCGCCCTCATGGCGGACCTCGGCCTCGACACGTACCGCTTCTCCGTCTCCTGGCCGCGCGTCCAGCCCGGCGGCCGGGGCCCCGCCAACCCGAAGGGCCTCGCCTTCTACGACCGGCTCGTCGACGAACTCCTCGCCCGGGACATCGCCCCCTGGCTGACGCTCTACCACTGGGACCTGCCCCAGGAGCTCCAGGACGCCGGCGGCTGGCCCGAGCGCGACACCGCCCACCGCTTCGCCGACTACGCCGCCCTCGTCCACGACCGGCTCGGCGACCGCGTCACCCACTGGACCACGCTCAACGAGCCCTTCTGCTCGGCGGTCCTCGGCCACGTCGAGGGCGTCCACGCGCCCGGCGGGCGCTCCCTCGCCGACGGCGTCGCCGCCGTGCACCACCTGCACCTCGCCCACGGCCTCGCCGCGCAGCGGCTGCGCGCCGCCGCCCGGGGCCCCCTCGACCTGGCCGTGACCCACCTCCTCGGCACCAGCGCCCCCGCCACCGGCAGCCCCGCCGACCGGGAGGCGGCCCGCCGCGCCGACGCCTTCGGCTTCCGCTTCTACCTCGACCCGATCCTCCGCGGCGCCTACCCGGAGGACCTGATCGCCGACCTCGCCGCGCAGGGCGTCGAGATCCCCGTCCACGACGGCGACCTGGCCGCCGTCGCCACCCCGATCGACACCCTGGGCGTCAACTACTACCGCTCCATGAAGTCCTCCGGCACCGGACCCGACGGCGCCACCGCCGACGCCCGCGGCCTCCCCGTCACCCGGGGCCTCCCGCACGGCGGACTGCCCGTCACCGGGCTCGACTGGGAGGTCATGCCGCACGACCTCACCGCCCTGCTGCTCCGCGTCGCCCGCGACTACCCCGGCATCCCCGTGGTGATCACCGAGAACGGCGCCGCCTACGAGGACCGCCCCGACGAGGACGGCTTCGTCGACGACCGAGAACGCACCGCCTACCTCTCCGCCCACCTCGCCGCCGTGGCCCGCGCCCGCGAGCAGGGGGCCGACGTGCGCGGCTACCTGGCCTGGTCGCTCCTCGACAACTTCGAGTGGGCGTACGGCTACGCCCAGCGCTTCGGCCTCGTCCGCGTCGACTACGCGACCCAGACGCGCACGCCGAAGCGGAGCGCGCACTGGCTCCGCGACACGGCCCTCCGCGTGCGCGGAGGCAGCGGAGCCGCCGGAGGCAGCGGAGGCGCCGGAGCCGCCGGGAATCAGGGGAGCAGCCCCCGGACGTAGGCCGCCTGACCCGCGTGCTGGAGGTCGTCCGCGATCACCGAGACGAGCCGTACGCCGAGGGTGACCGGCGGGTCCCAGGAGGTGTCGACGACCCGGTCGAGGTCCGCGTTCGTGACCGGGGCGAGGAGTTCCTCCGTACGGGCGTGGACGGCGTCGTGGTAGCCGAGGAGGAGCTCGGCGGAGGCGCGGACCGCGCCGACCTGGGCGGAGGTGTGGCCGTAGCCGGTGGCCGCCGCCGGGAAGGGGAGGCCGAAGCGGTCGCGCCAGCCGTCCGCCGTCCACAGCTGTGCGGTGCCGAAGGCGCCGGCGAGGTGGTCGTCCTGGATACGGGTGAGGTGCCAGACGAGCCAGGCGATCGAGTTGGCGTCCGGGTCGATCCGGGTGGCCAGTTGTCCGTCCGTCAGGCCCTCGACCGCCTCGTGGACGACCTCGCGGATCCGCCCGAAGGCGTCGGTGAGGAGCCCGGCGCTGTTCATGACGTCTCCCTGTTCCGTTCCCTGTTCCGCTTCCAGCGGGCGACGGTCTCCTCGACGTCGAAGAGGCCGAGGTTCAGCGGGGGACCGGCCGGCGGGCGGCGCAGAGCCTCGGCGATCCTGGTGTTGATCTCGCCGAGGATCCGGCGGACCTGGTGCTCCGACGCGGCCTCGGCGATCTCCGCCTCCGCGTCCTCGGCCGCCTTCCGCAGCGCGAGCGAGGGCGGCAGGACGGCCGCGCCCTCGCGGTGCATCTTGCCCTTGATCCACCACAGTTCGTCGTACGGGGCGGAGTCGTCGGCCAGGGGCTTTCCGAAGCCGGGCAGACTCCGGAAGTCGCCGCGCTCGGAGGCCTCGCGGATCTGCTTGTCCACGAATGACTCGAAGCTGACGCCGGGGGGTTTCCGTTCGGTCATGTGTCCAGACTACGTAATCACCCCGGTACGAGTGTGGTTCTCGCGGGCTACTACGGCACGAGATCTTCCGGCACGCTGCTGTCGTTCAACGCGCGTCGACCCCTGCCCCCACCGGCTCACCAGCTACTGGAGGAAGCATGCGTCACCGCCCCACCCACCGCACCCACCGCACCCGCCTCACCCGCCGCACCGGCTTCGCCGCCGTGCTCGCGCTCCTCGCGGGCCTGCTCACCGCGTTGGTGACCGCCACTCCCGCCCAGGCGGCGCCGCTCTTCAAGGCGCCCTTCCCCTGCGGCCAGAAGTGGACCTACAGCCACCACTCCGCCGAGGTCCGCCAGGCCCTCGACTTCATCAGGTCGGACGGCGGCACGACCGCCGGAACCCCGGTGCTCGCCTCGGCCTCCGGCACCGCCTACCGGTACTCCCAGCCGACCGGCGCGGGCAACTACATCGTGATCGACCACGGCGGCGGCTGGAAGACGTACTACTTCCACCTGAACGCCTACTCGGTCGCCAACGGCGCCGCCGTCTCCCAGGGCCAGCAGGTCGGCACCACGGGCACCACCGGCAACAGCTCCGGCGCCCACATCCACTACGAGCAGCTCTACAACGGCGTCGGCCAGACCATCGTCATCAACGGCGTCTCCCTCGCGCCCTACCCCGGCTCGTACGGCTCCAAGTACCTGACCAGCGACAACGGCTGCTCGGGCGGGGGCGGCGGGAAGTACTGGGTCGACACCTTCGCCAACGCCACCGGCTACGCCCAGGCGAACACGAACGACGCCCAGGGCGTGCTGAACGCGGGCACGAACTACGTCTACTGCAAGGTCTGGGGCCAGGAGGTCAGGGACGGCTCCGGCAACTTCAACCACTGGTGGCTGCGGACCGACCTCGACACCGTCTACTCCGGGAAGAACGGTTACGGGGCGTACGTCTCCGCCTACTACCTGTCCCGCTGGGGCAACGACGAGGCCCGCGACAACAACGGCACCGTCATCCCCACCTGCTGACCGGCCAGGAAAAGGCCAGGAAAAGGGCAGGAGCCCCGCTCGTGCCGAGACACGGAGCGGGGCTCCTTGGGTACTGCGCTAGTCGGGCGTATCCGCCGACCCTGGCACTTAGGCCGGGGTGACGTTCTCCGCCTGCGGGCCCTTCGGGCCCTGCGTGACGTCGAAGGTCACGGGCTGGTTCTCCTCAAGCGAACGGAAGCCGTTCGCGTTGATCGCGGAGTAGTGGACGAAGACATCCGGGCCGCCGCCGTCCTGGGCGATGAAGCCGAAGCCCTTTTCAGCGTTGAACCACTTCACGGTTCCGGTAGCCATGAGCCCTCCTATGGGCCAAAGGGTCGCCCTGCTCCAGAACCTGCAAACAAGTCTGAAAACTACAAAAGCCTGCGGGTCACATGCTCCGCAGGCTCTGTACTGCAAGGGAAACCAAACTGCAACTTGCGTCGAGCCTAGCACGCAGGACGCGACGGGCGGTAGAGGGAAAGATCACGTCACCCACAGGTTTGATCTGCGGTTCAGCGCTGACGTTCAGACGCTCGAACACAGGGTCCCCGGCCTTCCCCGGGCGCCCCGGCGATGCCCGTCGTACGAGACGGGACTAGCCTCGCGATGTGGACAATGCAACCGACGACCACCAGCGCAACCGGCCCCGCGTCGGACACATCCAGTTCCTGAACTGCCTCCCCCTCTACTGGGGCCTGGCGAGAACGGGAACGCTGCTCGACCTGGAGCTCACGAAGGACACCCCGGAGAAGCTCAGCGAGCGGCTCGTGCGGGGCGACCTCGACATCGGCCCGATCACCCTCGTCGAGTACCTCCGCAACGCGGACGACCTGGTCGCCCTGCCCGACATCGCCGTCGGCTGCGACGGGCCCGTCATGTCCTGCGTGATCGTCTCGCAGCGGCCCCTGGAGGACCTGGACGGCGCCCGCGTCGCCCTCGGCTCCACCTCCCGCACCTCCGTCCGCCTCGCCCAGCTGCTGCTTTCCGAGCGGTACGGGGTCGCGCCGGACTACTACACCTGCCCGCCCGACCTCGGCCTGATGATGCAGGAGGCGGACGCGGCGGTCCTCATCGGCGACGCGGCCCTCCGCGCCTCCCTCCACGACGCCCCCCGCCTCGGGCTCCAGGTCCACGACCTGGGCCTCATGTGGAAGGACTGGACGGGCCTCCCGTTCGTCTTCGCCGTGTGGGCGGCCCGCAAGGACTACCTGGCGCGCGAGCCGGAGACCGTCCACGAGGTCCACCAGGCCTTCCTGGCCTCCCGCGACCTCTCCCTCGAAGAGGTCGCCAAGGTGGCGGAGCAGGCGGCGCGCTGGGAGACCTTCGACGCGGAACTCCTGGAGCGGTACTTCCGCACGCTCGACTTCCGATTCGGCCCCGAGCAGCTCGCCGGCGTCCGCGAGTTCGCCCGCCGCACGGGACCGACGACGGGATTCCCGGCGGATGTCGTGGTGGAACTCCTGAAGAGCCCCGTCGTGAATTGAGAGAGGGCGGGGCGAATTCCCGCGCGGGAAAGGCGCACACATTTCACGTGTCAGTCATGCCCCATTCACCTTTCCCCCGGGCCCTGCCCGTGCCCGTCCGACCGCACCCCGCCGATCGCGCGACGACCGCTGGCGTAGGCTGGCTCGGTCGTTCAGAACCGTTCCAGAACTCCTCCAGAACTCCTCCGAAAGGGACGTACCCGGTGACCGAGAAGGCCGATCTGCAGTCCGTTCTCGACCGCGCAGCAGCCGGCGGCCGGATCACCCCGGAGGAGGCGCTCGACCTCTACCGCTCGGCTCCCCTCCACGCGCTGGGCGCGGCCGCCGACGCGGTGCGCCGCCGCCGGTACGCGGGGACCGAGCACATCGCGACGTACATCATCGAGCGGAACATCAACTACACGAACGTCTGCGTGACGGCGTGCAAGTTCTGCGCCTTCTATGCCGCGCCGAAGGACACGAAGAAGGGCTGGACCCGCGACCTCGACGACATCCTGCGCCGCTGCGCGGAGACCGTCGAGCTCGGCGGCACCCAGATCATGTTCCAGGGCGGCCACCACCCCGACTTCGGCGTCGAGTACTACGAAGAGCACTTCGCCGCGATCAAGAAGGCGTACCCGCAGCTGGTCATCCACTCCCTCGGCGCCTCCGAGGTCGAGCACATGGCCCGCATCTCGAAGGTCTCCGTGGAGGAGGCCATCACCCGGATCCACGCGGCCGGCCTGGACTCCTTCGCGGGCGCCGGCGCGGAGCTCCTCCCGGAGCGCCCCCGCAAGGCCATCGCGCCCCTCAAGGAGTCGGGCGAGCGCTGGCTGGAGATCATGGAGATCGCCCACAAGCTGGGCGTCGAGTCGACCTCCACGATGCTCATGGGCACGGGCGAGACGAACGCCGAGCGCATCGAGCACCTGCGGATGATCCGTGACGTGCAGGACCGGACGGGCGGCTTCCGGGCCTTCATCCCGTACACGTACCAGCCCGAGAACAACCACCTCAAGGGCCGCACGCAGGCGACGCTCTTCGAGTACCTGCGCATGATCGCCATCGCGCGCCTCTTCCTCGACAACGTGGCCCACATCCAGGGCTCGTGGCTGACGACGGGCAAGGAGGTCGGCCAGCTGTCGCTGCACTACGGCGCCGACGACCTCGGCTCGATCATGCTGGAGGAGAACGTGGTCTCCTCGGCCGGTGCCAAGCACCGCTCGAACCGCCTGGAGATCATCGACCTGATCCGCAAGGCGGGCCGCGTCCCGGCGCAGCGCGCCACGACGTACGAGCACCTCGTCGTCCACGAGGACCCGGCGAACGACCCGGTGGACGACCGCGTCGTCTCCCACATCTCGTCCGTCGCCATCGAGGGCGGCACGGCCCACCCGGAGCTGAAGCTCCTCGACGCGAACTGAGTGAGGCCCGGTTGCTGACGATCCACGTCGCCGAGGCGACCCCCGAGACCGCCGTCCTCGTCGACGGCGGCCTCGTCGCGGCCGTCGGCCCGTACGAGGACCTGGCCGCCGTCCGCCCCGACGCGCGGGTCCGCGAGTGGCCGGGCATCCTCACGCCCGGCCTGCTCAACCCGTACGCGCCCGAACTCCTCGAAGGCATGTACCACCCGGACCCCCGGGAGGCCGAGGGCTTCGGCACCGAGCCGATCACGGGGGAGCGCGCGCAGCGGATCTTCCGCATGGACGCCTCGCGCCGCAGCGCCTCCGCGCGCCGCGCCGTGCAGCGGCTCTTCGCGCACGGGACGGTCGCGGTCGCGGGCGAGCTCCGCGTCCCGGCGGCGGCGGACGCTGTCCGCCGGGCGGGCCTGGCGGTGGGCCGCCGCCCGGAGAAGCTCGCGGGCACCCCGTCGTTCTCTCCCACGCCGCTGATCCTGCTCCCCGCCCTCCAGCCGGGCGCCCCGGCCCGGTTCGCGGTCTTCGACGTCCCGGACCGGGCGTCGCTGGTCCGTCTCGGCGCGTCGACCTGCGTCGCCACGGTCATCGGCGGCAGGCTCGTCCACCGGGCCCGCTGACCTCAGGGCCCGCCGACCTCAGGGCCGTACGGGCCCTGAAAGAATGACCCCACCCTCCCGTCACCGAGTCTGCGAGGCCGAACGGCAGTGACCCGCGCATCCCTGGACAAGCAGCCGCACGAAGTCGCCACGATGTTCGACGGCGTGGCGGCCAACTACGACCTCACCAACGACGTGCTCTCCCTCGGGCAGGACCGTCGCTGGCGCAAGGAGGTCGCGAAGGCGGTCGACGCCCGCCCGGCGCAGAGGATCCTCGACCTCGCGGCCGGTACGGCGACCTCCTCGCAGCCCTTCGCCCGCGCGGGCGCGTACGTCGTCCCCTGCGACTTCTCGCTCGGCATGCTCCAGGTCGGCAAGAAGCGGCACCCGTGGATGCCGTTCACGGCCGGCGACGGCATGAACCTGCCGTTCCGCGACGACGTGTTCGACGCCGTCACCATCTCCTTCGGCCTGCGCAACATCCAGGACACGGACAAGGCGCTGCGCGAGCTGTACCGGGTGACGAAGCCCGGCGGCCGGGTCGTCATCTCCGAGTTCTCGCACGCCACCTGGGCGCCGTTCCGCACGGTGTACGAGGAGTACCTGATGCGCGCGCTGCCGCCGGTGGCCCGCGCGGTCTCCTCCAACCCGGACGCGTACGTGTACCTCGCCGAGTCCATCCGCTCCTGGCCGGACCAGCCCACCCTGGCGGGCATGCTCCAGAAGGCCGGCTGGGAGAAGGTCGCGTGGCGGAACCTGTCGGGCGGGATCGTGGCCCTGCACCGCGGCTTCAAGCCGTAACCGCCCGGCCCATAAACTTTCCCCGTCCTTCCCTCGACCCCTTCGGGAGATCCGCCGTGACCGAGCCGCAGCCCCTCTCCGAGCACAGCGCAGATGTGATCGTCGTCGGCGCGGGCCCGGCCGGCTCCACCACCGCGTACTACCTGGCCAAGGCCGGGCTCGACGTCCTGCTCCTGGAGAAGACGGCGTTCCCGCGCGAGAAGGTCTGCGGCGACGGCCTGACCCCGCGCGCGACGAAGCAGCTCGTCTCCATGGGCATCGACATCTCCGAAGAGGCCGGCTGGCTGCGGAACAAGGGCCTGCGGATCATCGGCGGCGGGGTGCGCCTGGAGCTGGACTGGCCGGAGCTCGCCTCGTACCCGGACTACGGACTCGTCCGCAAGCGCGACGACTTCGACGAGCAGCTCGCCCGGCAGGCGCAGAAGGCGGGCGCGCGGCTGTACGAGCGCTGCAACGTGGGCGCGCCGATCGTCGACGACCGCACGGGCCGGATCACGGGCGTCCACGCCAAGCTCGGCGAGGAGAAGCGCGAGGTCACCTTCCACGCGCCGCTCGTGGTCGCCGCCGACGGCAACTCGACCCGCCTGTCCCTGGCGATGGGGCTGCACCGCCGCGAGGACCGCCCGATGGGCGTCGCGGTCCGCACGTACTTCACCTCCCCGCGCCACGACGACGACTACCTGGAGTCCTGGCTGGAGCTGTGGGACCGCCGCGGCCCGCAGGACCGGCTGCTGCCCGGCTACGGCTGGATCTTCGGCATGGGCGACGGCACGTCGAACGTGGGCCTCGGCATCCTGAACTCCTCCTCGGCGTTCAAGGAGCTGGACTGGCGCGAGGTCCTCAAGGCCTGGTGCGCGTCGATGCCGGAGGACTGGGGCTACACCCCGGAGAACATGACGACGCCGATCCGCGGCGCCGCCCTCCCGATGGCCTTCAACCGCCAGCCGCACTACACGAAGGGCCTGCTGCTCGTCGGCGACGCGGGCGGCATGGTCAACCCGTTCAACGGCGAGGGCATCGCGTACGCGATGGAGTCCGGCCAGATCGCGGCCGACGTCATCGTCCAGGCCCACGCCCGCACGACCCCGGCCCAGCGCGAACTGGCCCTGCGGAACTACCCGCAGATCCTCAAGGACACCTACGGCGGCTACTACACGCTCGGCCGCGCGTTCGTGAAGCTCATCGGCAACCCGAAGATCATGAAGCTGGCGTCCCAGAAGGGCCTGACGCACCCGCTCCTGATGAAGTTCACGCTGAAGATGCTGGCGAACCTCACGGACCCGACGGGCGGCGACGCGATGGACCGCATCATCAACGGCCTCTCGAAGGTGGCCCCGAAGGCTTAGGCGCCCGGAAAACGACCGAAGGGCCGTCACTCCCCCGAGGAGTGTCGGCCCTTCAGCGTGTCAGGCAGGGGTGGGGATCAGAGGATCCGGACGGCGCCCGAGGGGGTGTCCCAGCTGAGGGAGCGCTCGACGACGCCGGTGGAGGGGTTCTGCGCGCCCACGTACTTGCCGCCGCCGACGTAGATGGCGACGTGGTACGAGCCGCTGCGGCTGCCCCAGTAGAGGACGTCGCCCGGCTGGAGGTTGCTCAGGGAGACGGAGGTGCCCATGCTCGACTGCGAGCCGGAGATGCGCGGCAGGTCGATGCCGGCCTGGCGGTAGGCGGCCTGGACGAGGCCCGAGCAGTCCCACGAGTTGGGGCCGGTGCCGCCCATGACGTACGCGTCGCCGACCTGGGCGCGCGCGAAGGCCACGATCGCGGCGGCGGAGCCGGTGGCGGCCTGCGTCGTGTTCGAGCTGCCGGAGGAGGCGGTGGAGCCCGCGTCCGAGGAGGACGAGGACGAGCCGCTGTCCGAGGAGGACGAGGAAGCGGAGGAGGACGACGAGGAGGAGCTCGCGGAGGTGGTGGAGAGCTGGGTGCGGGCGCTGTCGCGGGAGGCGCGGGCGGCGGCCTCCTGGCGCTCCTGACGCTCCTGCTCGGCCTTCTCCGCGGCCGCCTTGGCCTCGGCCTCGGCGCGGGCCTTCTCGGCGCGCTCGGCCTCGGCCTTGCGGTCCGCCTCGGCCTTGGCCTTCTTGGCCTCCTTGGCGGCCTTCTGGAGGGCCTTGTTCTCCTGGGCCTCCAGGCTCTGGTCGAGGGCCTCCTGCTGGGACGCGTCGGCGGAGGCGGCGACGGCGTTCGCCAGGCCACCCGTGTCGAGGGATCCGAGCGTGGGCATTTCGATGGTCTCGGTCACCGGCTCGGCATTGGCCGGCCCGGCAGCACCGGCCACCGCGATGGTGCCGAGGAAACCACCGGCGACTCCGGCGCGGAGCGCGAGCTTCGAGGCGCTGCGGCGGGGCTTCCGGTGGCTGGGTATGGGAGCGGTGTGGGACATGGGTACAACCGCTATCAGGGCTTCGCGGTTCCCTTCAAGAAACGTGGGCTGCGCCACAGTTGGGCCAGGAAGGCCTGAATCCGCTTCTCCGGCACCCTTATTGACGCCGTAACGGGCAAATCGGGCACGGCCCATCGGCGGCTTGATCATGGGTTTTCGATGAATAGTCCGAATTGCCCGTCACTTACCACCTCTTCACCTCTGTGGCCAACCCCCGCTTCCCCGGGCCCCCTTGGCGAGTGACGCAGGTCACATCCGAGCTCGTGAACGGGCGCACGTGTCCACCTCGCGACGCCGGACCCCCCCGACCGGGCGAAGACCGGCTCCTTTATCACTCGTACGAGTCCCATCGCCAATTTGCCTGCATGGGGCAACGCTTGATAGTGCGACACCCCCCCGACCAGCGATTTCCGGTACGGATGTCACATCTGGTGATCACCTGGGCGCTTCGCGCGACAAGATCACCGCTCATCCGACTTCATGATCCTTCGTCAGGTGGTGGAGATCACAAACTAGTTGCTGACACCCGTGTCGCAGATCACAGAGGGGCGGGCATAAGATGCGGGGCAGCCGGGCTTGTGAACTGCCTCACATGGGGGCGATCTTTCAGGGCCCGGCCGTGCGATCCAACGGTCAAGGACGACTGGAAGGAGCGAGGAGCGTGAATGCGTACGCGCCCATCCTCGTGCTCGGTGCCCTGGGTGCGGGGTTTGCGATCTTCTCCGTGGTCATGGCCACGCTTATCGGGCCAAAGCGGTACAACAGGGCAAAGCTTGAGGCATATGAGTGCGGCATCGAACCGACGCCCACTCCGGCCGGTGGCGGCCGCTTCCCGATCAAGTACTACCTGACGGCGATGCTCTTCATCGTCTTCGACATCGAGATCGTCTTCCTCTACCCCTGGGCGGTCACGTTCGACTCCCTGGGGCTTTTCGGGCTCGTGGAGATGCTGCTCTTCGTGCTCACCGTCTTCGTCGCCTACGCGTACGTGTGGCGGCGGGGCGGCCTGGAATGGGACTGAAGGGCTGAGGGGCACCTATGGGACTCGAAGAGAAACTCCCGAGCGGCTTTCTGCTGACGACGGTCGAACAAGCCGCGGGCTGGGTGCGCAAGGCGTCCGTGTTCCCCGCGACCTTCGGCCTCGCCTGCTGCGCCATCGAGATGATGACCACCGGCGCCGGCCGGTACGACCTGGCCCGCTTCGGCATGGAGGTCTTCCGCGGCTCGCCGCGCCAGGCCGACCTGATGATCGTCGCGGGCCGGGTCAGCCAGAAGATGGCGCCGGTCCTGCGGCAGGTCTACGACCAGATGCCCAACCCCAAGTGGGTCATCTCGATGGGCGTCTGCGCCTCCTCGGGCGGCATGTTCAACAACTACGCGATCGTGCAGGGCGTCGACCACATCGTGCCCGTCGACATCTACCTGCCCGGCTGTCCGCCGCGGCCGGAGATGCTCATCGACGCGATCCTCAAGCTCCACCAGAAGATCCAGACCTCCAAGCTCGGCGTGAACGCCGAGGAGGCGGCCCGGGAGGCGGAGGAAGCGGCGCTCAAGGCGCTGCCGACCATTGAGTTGAAGGGTCTGCTCCGGTGAGCGACGAGACACCCAATCCCGAGAAGGACCTCAGCGCGCAGAACCTGCCGGGCCAGCGCGGTGAGCACGGCGAGGAAGTACGCGTCCAGCGTGGCATGTTCGGCGCCAACAACGGCGGCGACACGTCCGGTTACGGCGGTCTCGTCCGCTCGATCCGGCTGCCGGGCGCGGCCACCCGCCCGTACGGCGGCTACTTCGACGAGGTCGCCGACGAACTCGAAGGCGCCCTTGAGGAGCAGGGGCTCGTCCCCGAGAACGCCATCGAGAAGACCGTCGTCGACCGCGGCGAGCTCACCTTCCACGTCGAGCGCGAGCACCTCGTCCGCGTCGCCCGCACGCTGCGCGACGACCCGGCGCTCCGCTTCGAGCTCTGTACCGGCGTCTCCGGCGTGCACTACCCCGGCGACAAGGGCCGCGAGCTGCACGCCGTCTACCACCTGCGCTCGCTGACCCACGGCCGGCTGATCCGCCTGGAGGTCTCGGCGCCGGACGCCGATCCCCGTATCCCCTCGCTCGTCGCCGTCTACCCGACGAACGACTGGCACGAGCGCGAGACGTACGACTTCTTCGGCATCGTCTTCGACGGCCACCCCGCCCTCACCCGGATCATGATGCCGGACGACTGGCCGGGCCACCCGCAGCGCAAGGACTACCCCCTCGGCGGCATCGCCGTCGAGTACAAGGGCGCCCAGATCCCGGCTCCGGACCAGCGGAGGTCGTACTCGTGAGCACTTCCCACGCGTCTCCCCGCGAGACGACCGAAGGCACCGTCTACACGGTGACCGGCGGCGACTGGGACGAGGTCGTCCAGTCCGCGGCCAAGGCCGACGACGAGCGGATCGTCGTCAACATGGGCCCCCAGCACCCGTCCACCCACGGCGTGCTCCGCCTCATCCTGGAGATCGACGGCGAGACCGTCACCGAGGCCCGCTGCGGCATCGGCTACCTCCACACCGGCATCGAGAAGAACCTCGAATACCGGACCTGGACGCAGGGCACCACCTTCGTCACGCGCATGGACTACCTCACCTCGTTCTACAACGAGACGGCGTACTGCCTCGGCGTGGAGAAGCTGCTCGGCATCACCGACGACGTCCCGGACCGGGCGAGCGTCATCCGCGTCCTGCTCATGGAGCTCAACCGGCTCTCCTCGCACCTGGTGTGCATCGCCACCGGCGGCATGGAGCTCGGCGCCACCACGATCATGATCTACGGCTTCCGGGACCGCGAGATGATCCTGGACCTGTACGAGCTGATCACGGGCCTCCGCATGAACCACGCGTTCATCCGCCCCGGCGGCCTCGCCCAGGACCTCCCGCCCGGCGCCGTCGACGCCGTCCGCGAGTTCGTGAAGACCATGAAGAAGAACCTGCCGGAGTACGACAAGCTCGCCACCGGCAACCCCATCTTCAAGGCCCGCATGCAGGACGTCGGCTACCTCGACCTCGCCGGCTGCATGGCCCTCGGCGCCACCGGCCCGATCCTGCGCTCGGCCGGCCTCCCGCACGACCTGCGGAAGACCGACCCGTACTGCGGCTACGAGAACTACGAGTTCGACGTCCCGACCGCCGACACCTGCGACTCCTACGGACGCTTCCTCGTCCGCCTGGAGGAGATGCGCCAGTCGCTGCGGATCGTCGAGCAGTGCCTCGACCGTCTCGCCCCCGGGCCGGTCATGGTCGGCGACAAGAAGATCGCCTGGCCCGCGCAGCTCGCGCTCGGCCCCGACGGCCTCGGCAACTCCCTCGACCACATCAAGAAGATCATGGGCACCTCGATGGAAGCCCTGATCCACCACTTCAAGCTGGTCACCGAGGGCTTCCGAGTCCCCGCCGGACAGGCCTACGCGGCCGTCGAGTCGCCCAAGGGCGAGCTCGGCGCGCACGTCGTGTCCGACGGCGGCACCCGCCCCTACCGGGTCCACTTCCGGGACCCGTCCTTCACCAACCTCCAGGCCATGGCCGCGATGTGCGAGGGCGGCCAGGTCGCCGACGTCATCGTCGCCGTCGCCTCCATCGACCCCGTGATGGGAGGCGTCGACCGATGACGGAGAACGTCAGCCTGGGGATGCCCCAGCTCCCCGCCCCCGCCTACCCGGCGGAGGTCCACGACCGCCTCCTGGCGGACGCGAAGGAGATCATCGCCCGCTACCCGGACTCCCGCTCCGCGCTCCTCCCGATGCTGCACCTCGTGCAGTCGGAGGAGGGCCACGTGACCCGTACGGGCATGGCGTTCTGCGCCGAGACCCTCGGCCTCACCACCGCCGAGGTCACCGCCGTCGCCACCTTCTACACGATGTACCGGCGCAAGCCCTCCGGCGACTACCAGGTCGGCGTCTGCACGAACACGCTGTGCGCGGTCATGGGCGGCGACGCCATCTTCGAGGAGCTCAAGGAGCACCTCGGCGTCGGCAACAACGAGACCACCGAGGACGGCAAGGTCACCCTCGAACACATCGAGTGCAACGCGGCCTGCGACTTCGCGCCCGTCGTGATGGTCAACTGGGAGTTCTTCGACAACCAGACCCCCGAGTCCGCCAAGAAGATGGTGGACGACCTCCGGGCCGGCCGGACCGTCGAACCCACCCGCGGCGCGCCCCTGTGCACCTTCAAGGAGACCGCCCGCATCCTCGCCGGCTTCCCCGACGAGCGCCCCGGCGCCGTCGAGGCCACCGGCGGGGCGGGCCCCGCCTCCCTCGTCGGCCTGCGGCTCGCCAAGGGCGAGGCGCCCACCCACCGAATCGTTCACCCGCGCGGTGAGGCCACCCGTCAGGAGGGGGAGTGATGACCTTGGCGGCCGAGATCGACACCAACAACAGCCCCGAGAAGCTTCTCGCCCCCGTCCTCTCCGCCTTCTGGGACCAGCCGAACTCCTGGACCCTGGAGACCTACGAGCGGCACGAGGGGTACCAGGGCCTCAAGCGGGCCCTCGCGATGACGCCCGACGACCTCATCGCGTACGTCAAGGAATCCGGCCTCCGCGGACGCGGCGGCGCCGGCTTCCCCACCGGCATGAAGTGGCAGTTCATCCCGCAGGGCGACGGCAAGCCGCACTACCTCGTCGTCAACGCCGACGAGTCCGAGCCCGGCACCTGCAAGGACATCCCCCTCCTCTTCGCCAACCCGCACTCCCTCATCGAGGGAATGATCATCGCCTGCTACGCGATCCGCTCCGAGCACGCGTTCATCTACCTCCGCGGCGAGGTCGTCCCCGTCCTGCGCAGGCTCCACGAGGCCGTCCGCGAGGCCTACGCCGCCGGCTACCTCGGCGAGAACATCCTCGGCACCGGACTGAACCTGGACATCACCGTGCACGCCGGCGCCGGCGCGTACATCTGCGGCGAGGAGACCGCGCTCCTCGACTCGCTCGAAGGGCGCCGCGGCCAGCCCCGGCTGCGCCCGCCCTTCCCCGCGGTCGCCGGTCTGTACGCCTGCCCCACCGTGGTGAACAACGTCGAGTCCATCGCGTCCGTTCCCGCGATCCTCAACCGGGGCAAGGAATGGTTCACCTCGATGGGCAGCGAGAAGTCCCCGGGCTTCACGCTCTACTCGCTGAGCGGCCACGTCGCCTCGCCCGGCCAGTACGAGGCGCCCCTCGGGATCACCCTGCGCCAGCTCCTCGACATGAGCGGCGGCATCCGGCCGGGCCACCGCCTCAAGTTCTGGACCCCCGGCGGCTCCTCCACCCCGATGTTCACCGAGGAGCACCTCGACGTGCCCCTCGACTACGAGGGCGTCGGCGCCGCCGGATCCATGCTCGGCACCAAGGCCCTCCAGTGCTTCGACGAGACCACCTGCGTCGTCCGGGCCGTCACCCGCTGGACCGAGTTCTACGCCCACGAGTCCTGCGGCAAGTGCACCCCCTGCCGCGAAGGCACCTACTGGCTGGTCCAGTTGCTCCGCGACATCGAGGCCGGCAAGGGCACCCTCGACGACCTCGACAAGCTGAACGACATCGCCGACAACATCAACGGCAAGTCGTTCTGCGCCCTCGGCGACGGCGCCGCCTCGCCGATCTTCTCCTCGCTCAAGTACTTCCGCGACGAGTACGAGCAGCACATCACGGGCAAGGGCTGCCCCTTCGACCCCGCCAAGTCGACCGTCTGGGCCGACCGGCGCGCAGACCACAGGGAGGTGAACGCATGACAGTCACCACGTCCGCCCCCTCCGGAGGCGGCGAGGCGGCGCTCCCGCCCCAGGACCTCGTCACGCTGACCATCGACGGCATCGAGATCTCCGTCCCCAAGGGGACGCTGGTCATCCGCGCCGCCGAACAGCTCGGCATCGAGATCCCGCGCTTCTGCGACCACCCCCTCCTCGACCCCGCCGGCGCCTGCCGCCAGTGCATCGTCGAGGTCGAGGGCCAGCGCAAGCCGATGGCCTCCTGCACGATCACCTGCACCGACGGCATGGTCGTCCGGTCGCAGCTGACCTCGCCGGTGGCCGAGAAGGCCCAGCACGGCGTGATGGAGCTGCTCCTCGTCAACCACCCGCTGGACTGCCCGGTCTGCGACAAGGGCGGCGAGTGCCCCCTGCAGAACCAGGCCATGTCCCACGGGCAGGCCGAGTCCCGGTTCGACGGCGTCAAGCGGACGTACGAGAAGCCGGTCCCGATCTCCACGCAGGTGCTGCTCGACCGCGAGCGGTGCGTCCTGTGCGCCCGCTGCACCCGCTTCTCCAACCAGGTCGCGGGCGACCCGATGATCGAGCTCGTCGAGCGCGGCGCGCTCCAGCAGGTCGGCACCGGCGAGGGCGACCCCTTCGAGTCGTACTTCTCCGGCAACACCATCCAGATCTGCCCCGTCGGCGCCCTCACCTCGGCCGCCTACCGCTTCCGCTCGCGCCCCTTCGACCTGGTCTCCACGCCGTCGGTCTGCGAGCACTGCGCGGGCGGCTGCGCGACCCGCACCGACCACCGGCGCGGCAAGGTCATGCGGCGGCTCGCCGCCGAGGACCCCGAGGTCAACGAGGAATGGCTCTGCGACAAGGGCCGCTTCGGCTTCCGGTACGCGCAGCAGCGCGACCGGCTCACCACGCCGCTGGTCCGCGACGCCGAGACCGGTGAGCTGGAGCCCGCGTCCTGGCCGGAGGCCCTGGAGGCCGCCGCCCGCGGACTCGTCCGGGGCCGCACCGGCGTCCTCGCGGGCGGACGGCTCACGGTCGAGGACGCCTACGCGTACGGGAAGTTCGCGCGGGTCGCCCTCGACACCAACGACATCGACTTCCGGGCCCGGGTCCACTCCGGCGAGGAGGCCGACTTCCTGGCCTCCGCCGTCGCCGGACGCGGCAAGGACCTGGACGGTACGGGTGTCACGTACACCTCGCTCGAAGCCGCCCCGGCGGTCCTGCTCGTCGGCCTGGAGTCCGAGGAGGAGGCCCCCGGCGTCTTCCTGCGGCTCCGCAAGGCCTGGCGCAAGCACGGGCAGAAGACGTACGCCGTCGCCGCGTTCGCGACCCGGGGCCTGGAGAAGACCGGCGGCACGCTGCTGCCGGCCGCGCCCGGCACCGAGACCGAGTGGCTCGACGCGCTGACCTCCCGGGTCGGCCTGTCGGGCGACGGGTCCGCCGCCGCCGAGGCCCTGCGCCAGGACGGCGCGGTCATCGCCGTCGGCGAGCGGCTCGCGGGCGTGCCCGGCGCGCTCACCGCCGCCCTGCGCGCCGCGACCGCCACCGGCGCCCGGCTGGTGTGGATCCCGCGCCGCGCCGGAGAGCGCGGTGCCGTCGAGGCGGGCGCCCTCCCGGCGCTGCTGCCCGGCGGCCGGCCCGCGACCGACCCGCGCGCGCGGGAGGAGGTCGCCGCGGCCTGGGGCGTACGCGAACTCCCGCACCGCTACGGCCGCGACACCGGGCAGATCGTGGAGCACGCCGCCACCGGCGAGCTCGGCGCGCTGCTCGTCGCGGGCGTCGAGGTCGCGGACCTTCCCGACCCGGCACGCGCGCGCGAGGCGCTCGACCGGGCCTTCGTGGTCTCCCTGGAGCTGCGGCCCGGCGAGGTCACCGACCACGCCGACGTCGTCCTCCCGGTCGCGGCCGTCGTCGAGAAGGCCGGCACCTTCCTCAACTGGGAGGGCCGGGTGCGGATGTTCGAGGCCGCGCTCAAGCCCGAGCAGATGACCCGCCCGCTCGCGCCGACCGACGCGCGCGTGCTGCACATGCTCGCCGACGCCATGGACGTCCACCTCGGCCTGCCCGACCTGCGGGCGGTCCGCGGCGAACTGGACCGGCTCGGCCGCTGGACCGAGGAGCGCGCCTCCGAGCCCGCCGCCTCCGGCCAGGTCGCGTCCCGCCCGGGCGACGGAGAGGCCGTCCTCGCCGGACACCGTCTCCTGCTCGACCTCGGCAGGCTCCAGGAGGGCGACACCGCCCTCGCCGGAACCCGCCACGCGGCGGTCGCCCGGCTCTCGGCGGCCACCGCCGCCGACACCGGCGTCAAGGACGGCGACACCCTGGAGATCTCCGGCCCCGCCGGCTCCGTCACCTTCCCCCTCCAGGTCACGGAGATGCCCGACCGCGTGGTCTGGCTCCCGCTGAACTCGACGGGCTCCGGCGTCCTCTCCGACACCGGCGCCCACCCGGGCGACCTGGTCCGCATCGGCCCGGCGACCCCGGCCGCCCCGGCCACCTCGCAGGAGGCGCAGGCATGAGCGCGTACGTCCTGGCCGCGGAGGACCTTTCCCTGTTCGGGACGGACCCCTGGTGGCTCGTCGCGATCAAGGCGGTCTTCTGCTTCGCCTTCCTGATGGTGACCGTGCTCTTCTCCATCGTGTGGGAGCGCAAGGTCGTCGCCTGGATGCAGCTGCGCATCGGCCCCAACCGGCACGGCCCCTGGGGCTTCCTCCAGTCCCTCGCGGACGGCATCAAGCTGATGCTGAAGGAGGACCTGATCGTCAAGAAGGCCGACAAGGTCGTCTACGTCCTCGCCCCGATCATCGCCGCGATCCCCGCGTTCATGGCGATCGCCGTGATCCCCTTCGGGCCCGCGGGCAACGAGGTGTCGGTCTTCGGCCACCGCACGACGATGCAGCTCACCGACCTGCCGATCGCGATGCTGTACGTCCTCGCGGTCGCCTCCGTCGGCATCTACGGCATCGTCCTCGCCGGCTGGTCGTCCGGCTCGACGTACCCGCTGCTCGGCGGTCTGCGGTCGGCCGCGCAGATGATCTCGTACGAGATCGCGATGGGCGCGGCCTTCGCCTCGGTCTTCCTCTACTCCGGGTCGATGTCGACCTCGGCGATCGTCGAGGCGCAGGCGGACCGCTGGTTCGTGATCCTGCTGCCGGTGTCGTTCATCATCTACATCATCACGATGGTCGGCGAGACGAACCGCGCCCCGTTCGACATGCCGGAGTCCGAGGGCGACCTCGTCGGCGGCTTCAACACCGAGTACTCCTCCATCAAGTTCGCGATGTTCATGCTCGCCGAGTACGTGAACATGGTGACGGTCTCGGCCGTGTCGGTGACGCTCTTCCTGGGCGGCTGGCGGGCCCCGTACCCGGTCTCCACGTTCTGGGAGGGCGCGAACCACGGCTGGTGGCCGATGCTCTGGTTCGTCGTCAAGGTGCAGTTGCTGCTGTTCTTCTTCATCTGGCTGCGCGGCACGCTGCCCCGCGTCCGCTACGACCAGCTGATGAAGCTCGGCTGGAAGGTCCTCATCCCGGTCTCGGTGGTCTGGCTGATGCTGGTCGCCACCGTCCGGGCCCTGCGGAACGAGAACATCGCGTTCTCCGACATCGTCCTGTACGTGGCGGGTGCCGTCCTCGGACTGCTCCTGCTCTCCTTCCTCTTCGACCTGTTCCGGGACCGGAAGGCGAAGGCGGCCGAGGGGGCCGCGCAGGCGCCCGCCTTCGACCCGATGGCCGGAGGCTTCCCCGTACCGCCCAAGCCCGGACAGTCCCTGCCGCCCGTGCCCCGGCGCAGGCCGCGGCACGACAGGGACCTCGTTGTCAGTGGCGCCCAAGATACTGCTACTGCGAGTGACGGAAAGGAGACGGACGGTGTCTGACTTCCAGAATCCGGTGGCCGGTTTCGGCGTGACCTTCAAGGCCATGTTCAAGAAGCGGCTGACCGAGCAGTACCCGGAGCAGGAGAAGACGACGGCGCCGCGCTTCCACGGCCGGCACCAGCTCAACCGTCACCCCGACGGTCTGGAGAAGTGCGTCGGCTGCGAGCTGTGCGCCTGGGCCTGTCCGGCCGACGCCATCTACGTGGAGGGCGCGGACAACACGGACGAGGAGCGCTACTCGCCCGGCGAGCGCTACGGCCGCGTCTACCAGATCAACTACGCCCGCTGCATCCTGTGCGGGCTGTGCATCGAGGCCTGCCCGACGCGCGCGCTGACGATGACGAACGAGTTCGAACTGGCCGACTCCTCCCGCGAGAACCTGATCTACACCAAGGAGCAGCTGCTCGCGGGGCTCGAAGAGACCATGGTCGACACCCCGCACGCGATCTTCCCGGGGATGACCGAGCAGGACTACTACCGGGGTCTCGTCACCGAGGCCGCGCCGGGCACGGTCCCGCAGGTCGCCGTCTCCAAGGGCGAGCAGGGCGAGGGCAGCGAGAACGCCGAGCCGGAGGGGGCGGACGCATGAGCGCCACCAACCTCGCCGCGTACGCCACTTCCTCCGGGGAGGCCTTCCAGTTCTGGGTCCTCGGCACGGTCGCCGTCGCCGGCGCCCTGGCCACGATCCTGATGAAGAAGGCCATGCACAGCGCGCTGTCGCTGGCCGGGACGATGATCATCCTGGCGGTCTTCTACCTCGCCAACGGCGCGTACTTCCTCGGCATCGTCCAGATCGTCGTCTACACCGGCGCGATCATGATGCTCTTCCTCTTCATCGTCATGCTGGTCGGTGTCACGGCCGCGGACTCGGTGCGGGAGACCATCAAGGGCCAGCGCTGGTGGGCCGCCGCCTGCGGCCTCGGCTTCGGCGTCCTGCTCTTCGCCGGCATCGGCCAGGCCTCGCTGACCGAGTTCAACGGGCTCGGCGCGGCGAACTCGGCCTACGGCGGGAACGTGGAGGGCCTCGCCGCCCTCATCTTCACCAAGTACGTCTTCGCCTTCGAGATCACCGGCGCGCTCCTCATCACCGCCGCCGTCGGCGCGATGGTGCTGACCCACCGGGAGCGCACCGAGCGGGCCCGCACCCAGCGCGAGCTCGCCGAGCAGCGCGTACGGGAAGGGAAGCACGTACCGCCGCTGCCCGCCCCCGGCGTCTACGCCCGGCACAACGCGGTGGACGTCCCCGGTCTGCTGCCCGACGGCACGCCGTCGGAGCTCACCGTCATCTCGACCCTGCGCAAGCGGGGCCAGGTCCGGGACGTGTCCAGCGAGGCGCTGGCCGACCTCCGGGCCCTGGAGCAGCGCTCCGAGGAGCGGCTCGGCCGCGACCGGGACGAAGAGGAGGCCACCCGGTGAACCCCGTCAACTACCTGTATCTCGCGGCCCTGCTGTTCACCATCGGTGCGGTCGGGGTCCTGATCCGGCGCAACGCGATCGTGCTGTTCATGTGCGTCGAGCTGATGCTCAACGCCTGCAATCTCGCGTTCGTCACCTTCTCCCGCATGCACGGCAACCTCGACGGCCAGATCATCGCGTTCTTCACGATGGTCGTCGCCGCCGCGGAGGTCGTCGTCGGGCTCGCGATCATCGTGTCCGTCTTCCGTGCCCGCCACTCGGCCTCGGTCGACGACGCCAGCCTGATGAAGCTGTGAGGGGCTGACCCGTGGAAAATCTCATTGCGCTGCTCGTCGGGGCGCCCCTGCTCGGCGCGGCCGTCCTGCTCTGCGGCGGACGGCGGCTCGACAAGGCCGGGCACTGGCTCGGCACCCTGCTCGCGGGCGTCTCCTTCGTCATCGGGCTCGCGCTCTTCGCCGACATGCTCGGCAAGGGCGCCGAGGACCGGGCGATGCACCAGCGGCTCTTCACCTGGATCCCCGTCGAGGGCTTCCAGGCGGACATCGCGTTCCAGCTCGACCAGCTGTCGATGACGTTCGTCCTGCTGATCACCGGTGTCGGCACGCTCATCCACGTGTACTCGATCGGGTACATGGAGCACGACGAGCGCCGCCGCCGCTTCTTCGGCTACCTGAACCTGTTCGTCGCGGCGATGCTCCTGCTCGTCCTCGCCGACAACTACCTGCTGCTGTACTTCGGCTGGGAGGGCGTCGGCCTCGCCTCGTACCTCCTGATCGGCTTCTGGCAGCACAAGCCGAGCGCGGCCACGGCCGCGAAGAAGGCCTTCCTGGTGAACCGGGTCGGCGACATCGGCCTCTCGGTCGCCATCATGATCATGTTCACGACCTTCGGGACCTTCGCCTTCGGGCCGGTCCTGGAGGCGAGCGGCGAGGTCTCCGAGGGCACGGCGACGGCGATCGGCCTCATGCTGCTCCTCGCGGCCTGCGGCAAGTCGGCCCAGGTGCCGCTGCAGTCCTGGCTCGGGGACGCGATGGAGGGCCCGACCCCGGTCTCGGCCCTCATCCACGCGGCCACGATGGTGACCGCCGGCGTCTACCTGATCGTCCGCTCCGCCGACATCTTCAACGCGGCGCCGGACGCCCAGCTCGTCGTCACGATCGTCGGCGCCGTCACGCTCCTCTTCGGTGCGATCGTCGGTTGCGCGAAGGACGACATCAAGAAGGCCCTCGCCGGCTCGACGATGTCGCAGATCGGCTACATGATCCTGGCGGCCGGCCTCGGCCCCATCGGGTACGTGTTCGCGATCATGCACCTGGTGACGCACGGCTTCTTCAAGGCCGGGCTGTTCCTCGGCGCCGGTTCGGTCATGCACGGCATGAACGACGAGGTGGACATGCGCCACTACGGCGGCCTGCGGAAGTACATGCCGGTCACCTTCGTCACCTTCGGCCTCGGCTACCTCGCGATCATCGGCTTCCCCGGTCTGTCCGGCTTCTTCTCCAAGGACAAGATCATCGAGGCGGCCTTCGCGAAGGGCGGCACCGAGGGCTGGATCCTCGGCGCGGTCACCCTCCTGGGCGCGGCCATCACCGCGTACTACATGACCCGCGTGATGCTGATGACCTTCTTCGGCGAGAAGCGCTGGCAGCCCGACGCGGAGGGCAACCCGCCGCACCCGCACGAGTCGCCGAAGTCCATGGTGATCCCGATGGTGCTGCTCGCCGTCGGCTCGGTCGCCGGAGGCGCGTTCTTCGAGTTCGCCGGGTTCGTCGAATGGCTGGAGCCCGTCACGGACTTCGAGCACGGCCACCCGCCGATCAGCGCCGCCGCCGTCACCGCCGCCACCGTCGCCGTCATGGTGATCGGCGTCGGCCTCGCCTGGCTCCAGTACGGCCGCAAGCCCGTCCCGGTCGTCGCCCCGCGCGGCTCGCTCCTCACCCGGGCGGCCCGCCGCGACCTCCTCCAGGACGACTTCAACCACGCCGTCTTCGTCACCGGCGGCACCCACGTCACCCGCTCGCTGGTGTACGTGGACCACACCCTCGTCGACGGCGTCGTCAACGGCACCGCGGCGGCGGTCGGCGGACTCTCCGGCCGGCTGCGCAAGCTCCAGAACGGCTACGCCCGCTCGTACGCGGTCTCCATGTTCGGAGGTACTGCGGTGCTGATCGCCGCGACCCTGCTGATGAGGGCGGTGTAACCGATCATGTCTCTCCCGCTCCTCACCCTGACGGCCGTGGTGCCGGCGGCCGGTGCGATCCTCACCGCCGCCGTCCCCGCCGCCCGCCGCACCGCCGCCAAGTGGCTGGCGCTGCTCGTCTCGCTCGCCACGCTCGTGCTCGCCGGCGTCGTCTTCGCGCGCTTCGAGCCGGGCGGCGACCGGTACCAGCTGGTCGAATCGCACGCCTGGATCAAGGACTTCGGCGTGCGGTACGAGCTCGGCGTCGACGGCATCGGGGTGGCGCTCATCGCGCTCACCGCGCTGCTGATCCCCTTCGTCATCCTCGCCGGCTGGCACGACGCCGACCCGCTGGAGACCTCCTCCAAGCGGTGGCGGCCGACCCAGGGCTTCTTCGCCCTGATCCTCGCGGTCGAGGCGATGGTGATCCTCTCCTTCGAGGCCACCGACGTCTTCCTCTTCTACGTGCTCTTCGAAGCCATGCTCATCCCGATGTACTTCCTCATCGGCGGCTTCGGCGACCGCGCGCACTCCGGCTCCGACGAGAACGCGGCGGCCCAGCGGTCGTACGCGGCGGTCAAGTTCCTGCTCTACAACCTGGTCGGCGGCCTCATCATGCTCGCCGCCGTCATCGGGCTCTACGTGGTCGCGGGGAACTTCTCGCTCACCGAGATCGCCGAGGCCCGGGCCAACGGCTCGCTCGACATGGCGACCAACACCGAGCGGCTGCTCTTCCTCGGCTTCTTCTTCGCCTTCGCCGTGAAGGCGCCGCTCTGGCCGCTGCACACGTGGCTGCCGAACGCGATGGGGGAGGCGACCGCCCCGGTCGCCGTCCTCATCACCGCCGTCGTCGACAAGGTCGGCACCTTCGCGATGCTCCGCTTCTGCCTCGGCCTCTTCCCCGAGGCCAGCAAGTGGGCCACCCCGGCGATCATCGTCCTCGCGCTGATCAGCATCGTGTACGGGGCGCTGCTCGCCGTCGGCCAGCGGGACATCAAGCGGCTCGTCGCCTACGCGTCGATCTCGCACTTCGGCTTCATCATCCTGGGCATCTTCGCGATGACCACCCAGGGCCAGTCCGGTGCCACGCTCTACATGGTCAACCACGGCATCTCGACGGCCGCGCTCATGCTCGTCGCCGGGTTCCTCATCTCCCGGCGCGGCTCGCGGCTCATCGCCGACTACGGCGGTGTGCAGAAGGTCGCCCCGGTGCTCGCCGGCACCTTCCTGATCGGCGGCCTCGCGACCCTGTCGCTGCCCGGACTCGCCCCGTTCGTCAGCGAGTTCCTCGTCCTGGTGGGCACGTACTCCCGCTACCCGATGGCCGGCATCGTCGCCACCACCGGCATCGTCCTCGCCGCGCTCTACGTCCTCGTCCTCTACCAGCGGACGATGACCGGGCCGGTGAAGGAGGAGGTGCGCGCGCTGCCCGACCTGCGGGTGCGCGAGCTGGCGGTGGTCGTCCCGCTGATCGCCCTCCTGATCTTCCTCGGCGTCTTCCCGAAGCCGCTGACGGACGTCGTCAACCCGGCCGTCCGGCACACCATGTCGGACGTCCAGCAGAAGGACCCCCAGCCCACCGTGCCCACCGTGGAGGCGGCCAAGTGAGTGCAACGGCTGTCCACAGCCTGTGGACGACGGCGGCGGTGGAACCGCTCCAGAAGATCCCGGCCCCCCACATCGAGTACACGCAGCTCGCGCCCGTGCTCATCGTGGTCGGCGCGGCGATCGTCAGCGTCCTCGCCGAGGCCTTCGTGCCCCGCAAGGGCCGCTGGTTCGCCCAGGTCTTCCTGTCCGTCCTCGGCCTCGCCGCCGCCTTCGCCGCCGTCGTCGGCCTGGCGGCCGGCGGGTACGGCTCCACCAAGGCCCACATCGCGGCCATGGGCGCCATCGCCGTCGACGGACCCGCCCTCTTCCTCCAGGGCACCATTCTCCTCGCCTCGATCGTCGCGATCTTCACCTTCGCCGAGCGCAGGCTCGACCCGGCCGACCACGGTCACAAGGTCGACTCCTTCGCCGCCGAGGCCGCGGCCGTCCCCGGCAGCGACCAGGAGAAGGCGGCCGTCAAGGCCGGCTTCACGACCACCGAGGTCTTCCCGCTCGCCCTCTTCGCCGTCGCCGGCATGCTCGTCTTCCCGGCGGCCAACGACCTCCTGACGCTCTTCGTCGCCCTGGAAGTCTTCTCCCTCCCGCTGTACCTGCTCTGCGCCGTCGCCCGCCGCAAGCGGCTGATGTCGCAGGAGGCGGCCGTCAAGTACTTCCTGCTCGGCGCCTTCTCCTCGGCCTTCCTGCTCTTCGGGATCGCCCTGCTCTACGGCTACGCGGGCTCCGTCTCGTACGCCACGATCGCCCGGGTCGTCGACGGCGCCGTCGTCTCCGTCGACCCGGCGCTCGCCGACACCATGGGGAACGACGTCCTGCTCCTCATCGGCTTCGCGCTGGTCCTCATGGGCCTGCTCTTCAAGGTCGGCGCCGTCCCGTTCCACATGTGGACCCCGGACGTCTACCAGGGCGCCCCGACCCCGGTCACCGGCTTCATGGCCGCCGCGACCAAGGTCGCCGCGTTCGGCGCGCTGCTCCGGCTCCTGTACGTGGTGCTGCCGGGGCTCACCTGGGACTGGCGGCCCGTCATGTGGGGCGTCGCGATCCTCACGATGCTGGGCGGTGCGATCGTCGCCATCACCCAGACCGACATCAAGCGGCTCCTGGCGTACTCGTCCATCGCGCACGCCGGGTTCCTGCTCGCCGGTGTCATCGCCGCCACCCCGGACGGCATCTCGTCCGTCCTGTTCTACCTGGGGGCGTACTCCTTCGTGACGATCGGCGCGTTCGCGGTCGTCACGCTGGTCAGGGACGCGGGCGGCGAGGCCACCCACCTCTCCAAGTGGGCCGGTCTCGGGCGCCGTTCGCCGCTCGTCGCGGCGGTCTTCGCGGTCTTCCTGCTCGCCTTCGCCGGCATCCCGCTGACCTCCGGCTTCTCCGGCAAGTTCGCGGTCTTCAAGGCGGCGGCGGAGGGCGGCGCGGGCGCGCTCGTCGTGGTCGGTGTGCTGTCCTCGGCGATCGCCGCGTTCTTCTACATCCGGGTCATCGTCCTCATGTTCTTCAGCGAGCCGAAGGCGGACGGCCCGACCGTCGCCGTGCCCTCCGCGCTGACGACGATGACGATCACCGCCGGTGTCGTCGTGACGCTGGTGCTCGGCCTCGCGCCGCAGTACTTCCTGGACCTGGCGAACCAGGCGAGCGTCTTCGTCCGGTAGCCGCGGGGGAGTTCGTACGGGGAAGGGGCCCGGCTCGTCGAGAGCCGGGCCCCTTCCCCGTACCCCTACGCCTTCGGGTGATCCTCGGGGCAGGTGGTGCAGTGGACCCGCGGGTTGTACGGGGTGAAGACGCCCTTCGGGTTCTTCTTGTAGATCCACGCGTGCAGCGAGTAGTGGGGGCCGACGGGCGGGAAGTCGAACGGCCCGTCGAAGCCGCGGTCGAAGAGCCGCGGCCGGGGCTGACCGGTGTTGGGGACGACCCATTCCACCGCGACGAGTTCGCGCTTGCCGGTCTTCTCGTTCTTCTCGTACAGCATCGCGGTGGGCTTCGCCGGGTCGACCGAACCGAGCAGGGCGGGCTTGACGTAGTGGTAGCCCATGCCGCCGAGCTGCGGGTCCTCGACGCACATGTCGGTGCGCAGGTAGCCGTCGTCGAGGGCCGCCTGCTCGTTCTTGTACTTCACCGTGGCGGCGTGGGTGACCTTCAGGTCGGGGTGGGGGAAGCCGTCGCCCTGAGCGGTGGCGGAGACGGCGGGGGCCGCTCCGAGGGTCAGGGACGCGGTGGCGGCCAGGGCTATCGCGGCCAGGAGGGAACGGGATCGAGCGGACATGTGGGTGTGCTCCTAGGGAGGGGGCGCGCCCGTGCGGGGCGCGTGACGGGGGCGGACTCTCCCCGGGTCCTGCCGCCACCTGAAGCATCGGCCGGGGGGTGGGGGCGGCGCACGCGGGGGTGACCCATTGGAGGTCGCCGTGCCATCGTGGAGCCGCCCCGAATGGTCTGTACCAGCCGTCGAGAGGGAGGCGTCACGATGCGCGGCTCGACCGTCCTGCCCGGGACCCCCTGCGTCGCCCCGCGGGCGGGCGACCCGCCCGTCCACCGCCTGGAACTGCGCCTCCCCGACGACGTGCCCTTCGCCGTCGGGAGCCTGGACGCCCTCGGCCCCCTGTCCAGGGCGCCCTTCCCGCACCGCCACACGTTCTACGAGATCGTCCACGTGACCGCCGGGACCGGGGCCCACGTCGTCGACCTGGACCGCTGGGAACTCCGCCCGCCCCACCTGGCCGTGATCGTGCCCGGCCAGGTGCACCACTGGGAGGACGCCCGGGGCCTGGACGGCACCGCCGTCCTCTTCACCGAGGACTTCCTCCTCGACCAGCCCGGAGACCGGGAGTTACTGCGCCGCCTCGGCGAGCGCCCCTGGCTCGCGCTCGACGCGCCGGCCCATGCCCGTACCGCCCGGCTGATGGCCGAGCTCGTCGAGGAGTACGGCCAAGGGGGCCCCGGTTTCGCGACCGTGCTGCGCTCGCTGCTGCGCGTGCTGCTCGTCCGGGCGGCGCGGCTTCCGGGGAAGGGGAAGGGAGAGGGAGAGGGGAGCCGCAGGCCGGGGGCGGTCGCCGAGGAGTTCGCCCGGCTCCTCGCCCGTACCGGGGGCCAGGCGGGCGAGGAGGCTCGCTCCGTGCGGGAGTGCGCCGAGCTGATCGGGGTCACCCCCGGCCACCTCACCGCGGCGGTACGGGCCGCCAGCGGCCGGACGCCGGGCGCGCTGATCCGCGAGGCGCGCACCCGCGAGGCCCAACGGCTCCTCGTCGGCACCGAGCTGTCGATACGTCAGGTCGCCCGGCGGGTCGGCTTCGACGACCCCGCGTACTTCTGCCGCTTCTTCCGGCGCGAGACCGGCCGCAGTCCGGGGGACTTCCGAAAACACCACGACGGCCGCGTTCCGTCCCTCGAAGGCGGCCCCGCGCGGTCCTAGGTTCGTGGTGCAACCCGGCCCCCCACACGAGGAGCAGGAATGGACAGCGAGACCACGACCGGGCACGTCACCCGCAAGGCGGTGCTGCGCGCCGCGCTCGCCGCCGGCATGGCGGCGCCCGCGGTGCTCATGGGCGTCCCGGCGCTCGCCCGTACCCTCACCGCCGGCGAGGCGGCACCCGAGCTCACCCCGGAGTGCGACGACGGCGACGACCCCACCCCGGCGCAGATGGAGGGCCCCTACTTCAAGCCGAACTCGCCGCTGCGAGCGAGCCTGGTGGACGCGGGCACCGCGGGGGTGCGCCTGACCGTCAGCGGCTACGTCTTCGGGCTCGCCTGCCGTCCGATCTCGGGCGTCCTGATGGACTTCTGGCAGGCCGACACCAACGGCGCGTACGACAACACCGGTTACCGTTTCCGGGGCCACCAGTTCACCGACGCCAACGGCGCCTTCCGGCTCACCACGATCGTCCCCGGGCTCTACCCCGGCCGCACCCGGCACATCCACGTGAAGGTGCAGGCCCCCGGCCGCCCGGTGCTCACGACGCAGCTGTACTTCCCGAACGAGCCGCGCAACAACACCGACACCATCTTCGACCCGCGGCTCGTCATGACCGTGCGGGACGCGGGAGGCGCCCGGGAGGCGGCCTTCGACTTCGTCCTGAACGTGCCGCAGAACCCCGGCCCGACCCCGACGCCCACTCCCACCCCGACGTCCACGGCGACGACCCCGCCGCCCGGCGGCACGTGGGCCGTCGGGACCGCCTACAAGGCGGGGGACGCCGTCACGTACGGCGGGCTGGGCTATGTGTGCCTCCAGGCACACACGGCCCAGCCCGGGTGGGAGCCGCCGAACGTCCCGGCGCTCTGGCGGCTCCGCTGAGAACAGCTCGACCGTTTACGCGGAGGGGGCGATCCGGCCCCGGACCTCGCCGAGCGCCACGCGCGTGCCGTCGGGGCCCGGGGCCCACGCGGTGAGGACGACCTCGTCGCCGTCCTCCAGGAACGTCCGCTTGCCGCCCGCGAGTTCGAGGGCGTCCCGGCCGTTCCAGGTGAGTTCGAGCAGCGAGCCGCGCTGGTTCACCTCGGGGCCGGAGACCGTCCCGGAGCCGTACAGGTCGCCCGTGCGCAGCGAGGCGCCGTTCACCGTCATGTGGGCGAGCTGCTGGGCGGCCGTCCAGTACATGGAGGAGAACGGCGGCTCGGCGACCGTCTCGCCGTTGATCTCGACCGTGATGCGCAGGTCGAAGCCGCCGGGCTCCTCCTCGTGCGCGTCGTCGAGGTAGGGGAGCAGCGGGAAGTCGCGCGCCGGCGGGGCCGTACGGGCGGCGTCCAGGGCCTCCAGGGGGGTCACCCAGGCGGAGACGGAGGTCTGGAAGGACTTGCCGAGGAACGGGCCCAGCGGCACGTACTCCCAGGCCTGCACGTCACGGGCCGACCAGTCGTTGAGCAGCGTCAGGCCGAAGACGTGCTCGCGGAAGTCCGCGAGCGGGACGGCCGTGCCGAGCGCCGAGGGGGTGCCGACGAGGAAGCCGACCTCGGCCTCGATGTCGAGCTTGACCGACGGGCCGAAGACGGGGGCCGCGTCCGTCGGGGCCTTGCGCTGCCCGGAGGGGCGTACGACGTCGGTCCCGGAGACCACGACCGTGCCGGCGCGGCCGTGGTAGCCGATCGGCAGGTGCTTCCAGTTGGGGGTGAGCGCGTCGCCGTCGGGGCGGAAGATCTTCCCGACGTTGGTGGCGTGGTGCTCGCTCGCGTAGAAGTCGACGTAGTCGGCGACCTCGTACGGCAGGTGCAGGGTGACCGCGTCGAGAGGGTGGAGCATCGGCTCGACGTCCGCGCGGTGCGCGGGGACGGTCACCCAGGCGGTGAGGGCCCGGCGGACGTCGCGCCAGGCGGTGCGCCCGGCGGCGAGCAGCGGGTTCAGGCTCGGCTGCGCGAGGAGGGCCGCGTACGGGGAGCCGAGCGCGTGGGCGGCGGCGCCCGCGTCCAGGACGTACCCGCCGATCCGGACGCCGAGTCGGCGCCGCTCGGGCTCGTCGGCGGTGGAGAAGACGCCGTACGGGAGGTTGTGCGGGCCGAAGGGATCGCCCTCGGCCAGGTCGAGCGGGCTGTGCTCGGACATCGGTGCGTGCCTCGCTTTCCGTGTGTGGGGGACACGTTACGGGTCTTGTCGCGAGGCGCTGATGACATGGATCACACGAAAAGTGCGCTATCCGTGGGCAACTGCTCTGGTTTGCGCGGTTTGTCATCCGTGATGGTGGCGTAAACGGATCCGGCCCCCGAAACCCGTTCCCCGCCGGTGACCTTCCCCGCCTACGATCACGATGGCGTCGTCTCGCGTGAAGTCCCCGCGGAGGTACGCCCCCTCACTCTCTGTTCGTCATTTCCCTGACCAGGAGAAGGTCCGCACTGTGAAGATCCGACGCATACTCGCGACCGCCGTGGCCGCCGCCGTGACCACTCCGGCCGTGTTCCTCTCGGCGGCGCCGGCGTTCGCCGACACCCCGAGCGTTCCGGGCCAGACCGTTCAGGACGGTTCCGAGGACGACGGCCCGGGCGAGGGCGACTACGACGAGTACGAGAAGCTCGCCGTCGCCGTCGAGAAGGCCCAGGCGAAGCTCGACGACCTCAAGGCCCAGCGCAAGGCGCTCCTCCAGGACCTCCGGGACGGCAACATCGGCGAGGCCGTGAAGACCGAGCTGGCCGAGGCCAAGGCCGCCGACGCGGCGGCGGCGGCCGCGCTCACCGCCGCCCAGGAGGCGCTCACCGCCGCCGAGGACGCCCTGGCGAAGCTGAAGGAGCCCGGCTCCACCGCCACTCCCGAGCAGATCACCGCGGCCGAGCAGGCCGTCACCGACGCGAAGACCGCCGTCGAGGGCAAGGAGGCCGCGGCGACGGGCACCCAGCTCCGCCTGGAGGAGGCGCAGACGGCCTGGGACGACGCCCGTGTCGCCCTCTCCCGCAAGATCGGCCTGCTCGCCGCCGACATCGTCGTCGCCGAGCAGGAGCTCGCCGAGGCGGAGGACGCCCTCGACGAGTTCGAGAACGGCGGCGGCAAGGACGACTGCGCCGAGGACCCCGCCCTCACGGTCGCGCTGACCGGCCCCGAGGCCGTCACCGCGGGCAAGGCCGCGGCGTTCTCGATGAAGATCGCCAACACCTCCGACGAGACCATGAACCAGGTCGAGGCCTTCGCCAGCGCCTTCGCCCTCTCCGACGAGGCGATCGACGAGGAGGGCGAGCTCGACGAGGACAGCGAGCTCGACGAGGACGACCTCTTCGGCAGCTTCGTCACTGTCGAGTGGTCGACCGCCGACCAGCCGAAGTGGACCAAGTTCTCCGAGGAGGGCGGCCCCATCGTGCTCGGCGCGCTGAACGGGGGCGTCACCAAGGACGTCAAGCTCCGTGTCACCGTCGACGAGGACGCCCCGGCCGGCCAGGGCGTCGTCTTCGGCGCGAGCGCGCACGAGCCCGACACCGAGAACTGCGGCATGGGCATGGACACCGCCGAGTTCGACATCCTCGCGGCCGAGGACGAGAAGCCGACCCCGGAGCCGACCGAGAAGCCGACCGACGAGCCGACCGCGACGCCCTCGCCCGAGCCGTCCGTGACGACCACCACGCCCGCCCCGGTGGCCACCGCCACCTCCGGCGGCAACACCAACACCACCGCGCAGGGCGGCTCGCACGCGACGGGTGCCCTCGCGGCGACCGGCGCGAACGACAGCACCCGCACGATCGGCCTCACCGCCGCGGGTGCCGTCGCCCTCGGCGCCGGCGCGCTGTTCTTCGCCCGCCGCCGCAAGGCCGACGCGAAGGCGTAAGGCCCGTAAGGCCCGTAAGACCCGTTAGGACCGTAAGACCCGTAAGACCCCTCACGTCCCCCGTACGGCGCGGCCTCAGCCCGCCGTACGGGGGATGTGTTCTTCCCAGGTCCGGTGGAAGACGACCTCGCCGCCCTCCTTGCACACGACCTCGTTCCGCGTGAGGAACGCGTCCGCGTCGCAGGCGATCTCCGACACCGTGTCGACCGTCACGTCCCAGGCCAGCTCCGGCCGGTGGAGGCGGATGGACCACTCCGAGCGGGTCCGCGCCGACAGCGGGTCGCCCTCGTCGATCGTGTACGTCTCCACGGCGTCCTCGGTGAACTCCAGGCCGTCCGGGTACACGCGCGTGCCGCCGTACTTCGGGTCGACCTCCAGCTTCCACTCGCCCTTCGCCACGTCCCTGACCACGACCCGCTCGGGGCGCGGCTCCTCCAGGCTCTGCGGGTAGGACACGCCGAGCGGAGCGGACTGCTCCGGCTCCTCCCACTCGACCGCGTCCTCGGTGTGCTCGCGTACGGGGAGGGTGAGCGAGGAGCCCGCCGGGTCGAGCGTGAAGCCCGCCGCGTCCGGTTGCGGCCAGATCCACGGCCAGTACGTCGACGAGACCGCGAGCCGTACCCGGTGGCCGGGCGGGAAGGTGTGCCCGATGCCGTTCAGCTCGAAGACGAAGCTCTCCGTCTCGCCGATCTGCGCCTCCACCGCCCGGTCGCGGCCGTAGCGGGCGGAGAAGTTCAGCGCGCCGCGCGTGACGAGCGTCGAGGAGCCGTCGGGCGCGATGTCGCAGAGCCGGGCGATGACCTGACCGGTCGGCGCGCCCGCCTTCAGGGCGAGGCTCACCGACGGGCGGCCGAGGATCTCGATCGGGCCGCCGTCCTCGGGCACGGGGAAGTCGAAGCAGGCCGAGTGGGCGTCCTCGTCGCGCTGGTCCGGCGGCAGGTCGGCGTCGTTGCCGAAGGGGAAGAAGCGGCCCGCGTCGATGCCCGTCTGCTGCGGCGAGTCGACGACGACCGGCGCGCCCTGGAAGGCGTACGTCACGGGGGCGACGTGCGGGGACGGCCAGGCGGGGTCGGCGACCCAGCGGCCCGGCAGCTCCTCGTAGACGGTGGCCGGCGGGTGCGACTCGCTGATCCAGGAACGCAGCAGCGGCTCGGCCATCACGTCGTTGTCGGCGCCCTTGAGGTGGTGGTCCCACCAGCGCAGGGTCTCCTGGAGGAAGCCGATCGCGGGGCCGGGCGGCAGGCCGCGGTCCGGGTACTGGTGGGACCAGGGGCCGATGATCCCGCGCACCCGGTCCTGGGGGAGGTGCTCGGCGAGCCGCAGGACGGTGTCCCGGTACGGGTCGTGCCAGCCGCCGACGGCGAGGACGGCGGCCTGGATCGCGGAGTAGTCCTCGCAGACGCTGCCGTGCTTCCAGTACGCGTCCCGGGTCTGGTGGCCGAGCCAGGTGTGGATGAGCGGCTCGACGGACTCCAGGCGCGCCAGCCACTGCTCCCGCCAGGCCTCGCCGACGTACATCGGGTCCGGCGGGCGGGCGACGAAGGCGAGCATGGTCGCGGCCCAGGCGTGCATGTCGACGCCGAGGACCGAGCCGCCCATGTAGTGGACGTCGTTGTCGTAGCGGTCGTCGGTGGAGCAGACGGTGACGACGGCCTTGAGCGGTTCGGGGGCGAGCGCGGCGATCTGGAGCGAGTTGAAGCCGCCCCAGGAGATGCCGAACATGCCGACCTTGCCGGTGCACCAGGGCTGCTCGGCGAGCCAGTTCACGACGGCCACGCCGTCGGCGAGCTCGACGGCGTCGTACTCGTCGCCGGGGAGGCCCTCGCTGTTGCCGTGGCCGCGGACGTCGACCCGTACGGACGCGTAGCCGTGGCCCGCGTACCAGGGGTGGCGCTGCCAGTCGCGGGGCGCGGTCCAGTCGGTCAGGCGGTACGGCAGGTACTCCAGGAGCGCCGGTACGGGCTCCTCGGTGACGGGCCGCCACACGCGCGCGTACAGCCTGGTTCCGTCCGGCAGCGGGATGCGGACGTCCTCGTGCCGGGTCTCGTACGGGAAGTCGGTACGGATCTTCGTCATCGGGTCCTCACGGCTCCCTTGGTTCCCTTGGTTCCCTAGTGGACGGGGTGCATGGTGCGGCGCAGCCAGGGCGCCAGGGCGATCACGGCGAGGCCGACGGCGACGGCCACGGCGCCGTTGACGCCGAAGTACACGGGCTTGGAGACGTCGTCGTAGAGCTTCACGGTCTGCGCCTGGATGCCGTTGGCGAGCGCCAGCGAGAGGAACCAGAGGGACATCGTCTGGCTGGAGAAGGCCTTCGGGGCGAGCTTGCTCGTCGCGGACATGCCGGAGGTCTCCAGGAGCACGTCACCGAGGCCGAGGAGCAGGTACGAGCCGACGATCCACCAGGCGGCCATCTGGTACGTGTCGTCCGCGTGCCCGGAGGTCGGCAGGACCATCAGGAGGAACGACAGACCGCCGAGGATCACACCGAAGGCGATCTTGTTGGAGGCGTGCGGCTGGCGGGGGCCCATCCGGGCCCAGACGGCGGCCACCACGGGGGCCAGGAGGACCTCGAAGGCGCCGAGGGCGGAGGCGTACCAGCTGGCCGGGAAGTCGAAGCCGAGGATGGTCGTGCGGGCGTTGGTGGACGCGAGCAGCATCATCGTCGAGTACGCCTGGAAGAGGATGAAGTTGAACGCGACCGAGGCCAGGAACAGCACGATGTACGGCTTCAGGCGGCCGCGCTCCTCGGCGGTGACCCGGGGGCTCCGGAACATCACCCAGAAGTAGACGACGGGCGCGATCACCGAGATCAGCGTCAGGACGTCGACGAACCGGTCCATGGTGAGCCAGCCCGCGAGGGCGAGCGCCGTGGCGGCGGCGGCCACGCCGACCGCGCCGATCACCATCATGCGGACGGCGCCGCGCATCGCGTCGGGGGCGAGCGGGAACTCGGCGCCGTGCTTGCGTCCGGCCAGGTGACGGCGGCCCGTGACGTACTGGACGAGGCCGAAGGTCATGCCGATGGCGGCGGCCGAGAAGCCCCAGTGGTAGCCCTTGTGGTCGGCGAGCCAGCCGGTGATCAGCGGTCCGGCGAAGGCGCCGATGTTGATCGCCATGTAGTAGAGCGCGAAACCGGCGTCACGGCGGTCGTCGTCGGTGCGGTACAGCTTGCCGACCATCGTCGCCACGTTCGGCTTCAGCAGACCCGTACCGGCGCTGATCAGGCCGAGGCCGACCCAGGTCATGGCGGCGGTCGGCACGGCCATCGAGTAGTGGCCGCAGGCGATGAGGATGCCGCCCCAGAGGACCGCGCGGTACGAGCCGAGGATGCGGTCCGCGAGCCAGCCGCCGGCTACCGAGACGAGGTAGACGAGCGTGCCGTAGGCGGCCGAGACGGAGGCGGCGGTCCCGGAGTCCATGCCGAGGCCGCCGTCGGAGACGGCCGCGGCGAAGTACAGGACGAGGATCGCCTGCATGCCGAGGAACGAGAACCGCTCCCAGACTTCGAGGCCCGAGAGCGTCAGCAGCCCTCGGGGGTGGCCGAGGAACGCGTGGTCGTCCTCGGGCGGCGGTTGCTCGCCGCCGTCGCCGTTCGTATCGTTCTCGATCGTTGTTCGGGACAAAACGCCTACTCCTGGTCGTATGAGCTGATCACGAACATACCGGGGGTGACGGGAAGGCGCCCACGGTGATCGAAAGGTGACCGGATACGCTGGCTTGAGCGAATCGAGCGACACGTCGACAATCCGTGTGATCAACCGTGTGATCAACCGTGTAAACAACCGTTTGATCGCCGAGCAGGCGTCAGCAGACAGGAGACCCCCTCGTGACCGTCGTCGGGCCGTTCGGCCTCAGCGTGCGGGACCAGGCTCTTGAGGCCGATGTCCAGAGCGGTCTGGCGGCCGTGGAGGCGGGCCTCCTGGACGCCACCAAGAGCGACGTCCCCTTCATCACCGAGGCCGCGCAGCACCTCGTCCTGGCCGGCGGCAAGCGGTTCCGCCCCCTGCTCGTGATGCTGGCCGCCCAGTTCGGCGACCCGTACGCGCCGGGCGTCGTGCCCTCCGCCGTGGTCGTCGAACTCACCCACCTGGCCACGCTCTACCACGACGACGTCATGGACGAGGCCGACGTCCGGCGCGGGGTCCCGAGCGCCAACACGCGCTGGGGCAACTCCATCGCCGTCCTCACGGGTGACTTCCTCTTCGCCCGTGCGTCGCACACGCTCGCGGACCTCGGTCCCGAGGCCGTACGCATCCAGTCCGAGGCGTTCGAACGGCTCGTGACCGGTCAGATCCTGGAGACCGCAGGCCCGACCGACGGCCGCGACCCGATCGACCACTACCTCGACGTCCTCGGCGGGAAGACCGGCTCGCTCGTCGCCGTCTCCTGCCGCTTCGGCGCGATGATGGCCGGCGCCGACCCCGGCGTCGTCGACATCCTCACCCAGTACGGGGAGCGGCTCGGCGTCGCCTTCCAGCTCGCCGACGACGTCCTCGACATCGCCTCCGACTCCCACGAGTCCGGCAAGACCCCCGGCACCGACCTCCGCGAGGGCATCCCGACCCTCCCCGTCCTGCGCCTGCGGGCCGAGGCGGCCGCCCACGGCCGGCCCGAGGACGTCGAGCTCGTCGCCCTCGTCGACGGCGACCTCACGGACGACGCCCGGCACGCCGAGGTGCTGCGCCGCCTGCGCGTCCACCCCGCCCTCGAGCACGCCCGCCGGGACACCGTGCGGTACGCGGAGGAGGCGCGGGCGATGCTCGACCCGCTGCCCGACGGGTACGCGAAGTCGGCGCTGCAGGAGCTGTGCGACGCGGTGGTCCACCGCGCGGGCTAGGGAATCTCAGGGTCGGGTCATACCGGAGCAGTACGTCAGGTGTATCCCATGGGCTGACGCTTCCGTGCCGCCGTTTTGGTGAGATGGAGTCATCGAGGGGTCGAGTCATCGACCACGACGGCACCACGACGGCACCACATCGGCGCACGGAGGAAGCGGAGACCATGGCAGACACCCGTAAGGCGAGCCGGTTCATCGTCCCGGCCGCGGTGGCAGGCGTCGCCGCGGCGACCATCGGGCTCGTCCCGGCGCTGGCCGCGTCCGGCGACCCGGACCTGCCGGAGATCACCGCCCAGCAGCTCATCGAGAAGATCGCGGCCTCGGACACCCAGACCCTCTCCGGCACGTTCCGGATCTCGACCGACCTCGGCCTGCCGCTCGACGGCCTGGCCTCGGGTCTGGCGGGCATCGCGGGTGACGACTCGTCCTCCGCCTCCGCCTCCCCGTCCACGGACCCGACGGCGAAGCTCACCGAGCTCGTCTCCGGTACGCACACGCTCCGCGTGGCCGCCGACGGCCCCGAGCGCCAGAAGCTGACGTTCGTCGACGGCAAGGACGAGTACAGCCTGATCCACAACGGCGACGACGTCTGGGCGTACGACAGCAAGACGAACGAGGCCGTCCACGAGAAGGGCGCGGCCGAGGGCGCCGCCAAGGGTTCCGCCGAGGCGGAGAAGGAGCTCCCGGCCACGCCGAAGGCGCTCGCCGACGAGGTCCTGAAGGCGGCCGGCGACACGACGTCGATCACCGTCGGCGGCACGGCGAAGGTGGCCGGCCGGGACGCGTACCAGCTGCTGATCAAGCCGAAGCAGTCCGGCTCGACGGTCGAGTCGATCAAGATCGCGGTGGACTCGGCGACCGGTACGCCGCTGAAGTTCACGCTCGCCTCGGTCCAGGGCGGCAAGCCGGTCGTCGACGCGGGCTTCACGAAGGTCGACTTCGGCAAGCCGGCCGCCTCGGCCTTCGAGGCGCCGAAGGGCGCGAAGGTGACGGAGGGCTTCGGCGAGGCGGAGAAGGGCGAGGGCCCCGGCGCCGGCCCCGACTTCGGCAAGGACTTCGGGAAGCAGTTCGGCCTCGACCTCGGCGAGGACTTCGCCGGCCCCGACGGCAAGGGCGGGCTGAACGTCATCGGAGAGGGCTGGACGACGATCGCGAAGATCGACACCGGCGCCCCGGCTCCCACCAGGACGGAGGAGGCGCCGAAGGAGATCCAGGGTCTCCTGGACTCGTTCGGCGACAAGGTCACCGGGAAGTTCGGCTCGGGCACGGTCTTCACGACGAAGATCGTGAACGCGCTGGTCACGGACGACGGCACGGTGTACGTCGGCGCGGTGACGAAGGACGCGCTGGTGGACGCGGCGAACGCGGCCAAGTAAGCGGCGCGGGCAGGCTGATTGGGAGCCCGGGTGGGTCGGGGCGATGGTCACCGACCCACCCGGGAGCTCGTTTCTCCGTTACGGGAACGTCAGCTTGAAGCTGTTGATGTACCCGGTGTCGGCGGAGGCCTTGTCCTGGACGCGGAGCTTCCAGGCGCCGTTGGCGACCTCGGAGGAGGCGTTCACGGTGAAGGTCTGCTGGATGTTGTCGGCGCTGCCGCCGGCGCGGTTGGAGAGGCTGTAGACCGAGCCGTCGGGCGCGACGAGGTCGACGACCAGGTCACCGCGGTAGGTGTGGACGATGTCCACGCCGACGGCGAGGTTCGACGGGGCGTTGCCGGTGATCCCGGTGACGTTGACGGTCGAGGTCACCGCGGCTCCGGGGGAGTCCGGAATGGTCACGTCGGCCGTGTTCTCGAAGACCGTCCCGGTGGGCGGGGTGGTCGTGGTCCCGGACAGCGTCCAGATCGCGTGGGCGATGGCGTCGCTGTTGCGGTCGAGGGCGGTGTCGTTGATGTTCGCCGTCGTGTCGCAGGAGGAGTGGTAGCACCGGTCGAAGGCCTGACCGGAGGTGCCGCCCCACTTCGTGGCCTGGGCCGCCGTCTTGATGTAGTCGGCGCCCGCGAAGAGACCGCCGACGGGGATGCCGACGTTCTTGAACGGGGCGTGGTCGGAGCGGCCGTCGCCCTCGGTCTCGATCTCGGTGGAGATGCCGAGCCCGGCGAAGTAGTCCTTGAAGGTCTGCTCGATCGTCGGGTCGTCGTCGTAGACGAAGTAGCCCGGGTTGGGCGAGGCGATCATGTCGAAGTTCAGGTAGCCCTTGATCTTCGAACGCTCGGTGGTCGGCAGGTTGTTGACGTAGTACTTCGAGCCGATGAGCCCGAGCTCCTCCGCGCCCCACCAGCCGAAGCGCAGGTGCTTGGTGGGCTGGAACCCGGCGCGGGAGACGGCGAGCGCGGTCTCCAGGACGGCGGCGGAACCGGACCCGTTGTCGTTGATGCCGGGACCCGAGGTGACCGAGTCGAGGTGCGAACCGGCCATGAGGACCTGGTTCGGGTCACCACCCGGCCAGTCGGCTATCAGGTTGTAGCCGGTGGCGCCGCTGGAGGTGAAGGTCTGCAGCGTGGTCGTGTAGCCGGCGGCGTCGAGCTTGGCCTTCACGAAGTCGATGGACGCCTTGTAGCCGGTACGGCCATGGGCGCGGTTGCCGCCGTTGGCGGTGGCTATCGACTGGAGGTCGGTCAAGTGCTGCTTGACGTTGGCGAGCGGAATGTCGGGCGCGGCGGCAGCCGCCTGCGACCCGGCGGTGGCGGTCCCGCTGAGACCGCCGAGAGCGAGCGCCGCGAGGGCGGCGACCGCGGTGACACGTCTGGGCACGGAGATGTTCATCTGTGGGGGCTCCGGATTCCGAACGGGGATGGGGACGGAACGTGCGAGACGCCCCGGGCGTGTGTGCCACGAGGCGCTGGAGCTGTGCGTGTGCGTGCGCTGTGTTCAGTTGTTCGTGCGTACTGCTGTGCGCACCGTTGCGCGTGCTGAATGTTCAGCGAGAGTTTGACTCTGCGTCAAGAGCGGAAACCGGTCAGGGTAGTTCGGTGAGCGAACGTCTCCCCGACCGGCGTCGCTAGGCGACCTGTTGCCCGAGGGAGTGAACGTCGCGGCAGTCGCGGCAGAGGCTGCCGGGGTCGGTGGTGGGGGAGCGGAAGGGGCGTTCGCACTCCTCGCAGACCTGGAGGGCGCGGGGAGGTGGAGCGGAGGCGCGGGCGGGTAGCTCCGGCGGCATCAGGGTGGTGAGGCGGTGGGCCAGGAGGCCCGCCGGGTGGGCCAGTCTCTCCGGGAGGCAGGCGGAGAGCGTCCGCACGACGGCGTCGGCCTGGGCCCCGCGATCGAGCCAGGCGGTGAGGGAGGGGGCGAGCCGTTCGACGTCCCGGGCGGAGAGCAGGAGCCGGGGTTCGTGGAGGCGGAGTGAGGCGAGCAGCTGGGCGGCGGGCCGGTGCTGTTCGGAGAGCGGCTCCGCGAGGGGTGCGGGCTCGGGCTCCGAGTCCGGCTCGGGCTCCGGGGCCGGTGGCGGCGTTGGCGGCGGCTTCTGCGGCGACGGCGTGAGGTCGAGCTCATCCTTCGGCCGGTTGTACGAGATCGTCCGCTGTACGAACCGCCCGCTGGGCAGCCGCTCCCGGACGCGCTCCAGGTAGCCGTAGGACTCCAGCTCCCGCATGAAGACGGCGACGCGGAACTCCGTGTCCTTGTGCTCGGCCGCGACGGCCTTGACGCTGACGCAGGCCCCGGCCGGCATCGACTGGAGGTAGGTGGCGAGCCCCTTCGCGGCGAGGGACATGCCCCGGCGCTGGGCGAGGTGGTTGCCGACGACGGTGTAGTGCGTCGTGTGGCGGACGTTGACGTGAACGAGCCCGGAAGCGCGCGGCAGCGCGCTAGCCTGTGACGAAGCCATCGGGAAGGTATCGCTTCCTCGGTGGTCAGGCCCTCGACTGGGATTGCAGTCCCGTCGGGGGCCGACGTGTTTTGTGGGGTTGTCGGCGTGAGCATATGCCAGGCAACCGGCCCCAAATCCAGTCCAGTTGGCAGAAGTCACCCGTGTGAGTGACGGCGCCTCCGGGAGGGAGGGGAGGGGTTGGGAAGGTACTTCCCCAGGGCTTTAAAGCTTTTATCGCGCGGCCCACCGCGACGCCGAAAGCAGCGTCGCGGTGGGCCTGGACGTGCCGGGCCCCGCCCCCGTCGGCTACGGCGCCTCGGCGTCGAACGCCTCGCCGGTGAGGGCGTCCACGTGGCCCGTCGTCGTCATGGAGTCCTCGCGCACCTCGACGTACCAGGCGGGAATCCATGCGCCATCGCGTCGGGCGGCCATCAGTACGGCCGACGACGACCCCGAGGGGCGGCCGGTGCGGTCCGGGCCGAGGAGTGCCGCGAGTGCCTCCTCGCGTCGGACGCGAGGTTCGGCGACCTTCTGGTCCGGGAGGTTGCTCATCAGCACCTGGCTGACGCGACCGGTCCGGTCGACCTGGACGTCGAGTCGCAGGGGCATGAGGACGCCGTTCGCGTCGGTCCGGCGCCAGCTGGTGTCCCAGCCCAGTTCGCCCGTCTCGCCGGCCGGGGACGTCCGCGCGACGGTGCCGGACAGGCCCCAGCCGGCGTGGCGTGCGGCGTAGGCGCGGGCGATCGACTCGGCCTGCCGGGCGTCCTTCGGGGCGGTGTGCCGCCCCGGGACCCGGTAGCCGGTGGGAGCGTCCTCGGCGGAGAAGTCGAGGGTGGCCTGGAACCGGCTCCGGTCCGGCCAGCGAAGCTCCGCCTGCGCGCCCACGGAGAGCTGGGCCGTCACCGTTCCCGTATCGCCGGGGCCGTAGGCGAACTGCACGTCCGTGACGGACACGCGCCCGTCGAAGGCGGCCCGTACGGCTTCCTTGACCGCGAGCTCCTGCTCGTCGGTCGCCCGCCCGATCGCCACCGTCCGCTCCATGGGCTGTGGTTCCACCAGGAGCCCCATGGCGAGGGCGATGACCACGAGCGACGCCGACGCGGCGTACGCGCTCCGCGCCTCCCACCGGTGGGCGAACCGGCTCCTCGGCCGTTCCAGGAGGGTGACGAACCAGCCGGCGAGCGCGCCGGTGGCGGCGCCGACGGAGTTCATGAGCAGGTCGCTGGTGTCGCACCCCCGGCCGAGGAACATGAGGGTGGCCTGAAGCGTCTCGATCGCCGCCGTCAGGAGCACGCCGAAGACCGCCACCCCGAGCACCTTGCGGTACGCGAGCACGCCGAAGAACCCGACGGGGAGGAACAGTCCGGCGTTCCACAGCCCTTGTTCGGTGAAGAACGGCTCCATCAGGGCCCGGTTGACCACGCACGTCATCGGCTTGTCGGACGTGCCCCCGGTCGACCACAGCGTCAGGCTGACGACGGCCGTGACGGAGGCGGCGAACAGGCCGCGCCACAAGGGCCGTTCGGTGTCGGCGGGCGCCTTCCTGAACGCCACGAGTCCGACAGCGGCGGAGAGCAGGACGGCGAGGAGGGCGAAGGTGCCGTGCCCGTTGAAGACAGCGTGCAGCATGTGACGACTCTCTGGTGCGGAGGCGGCGAGTTTACGGACGCGCCGATGCGGGCCCCACCGTCTCCCGGTGGATCTGTCACCTCGGCGTGTGCGGCGGCTGCCCGACCCCAACAGGCCCGCAGAAAAGGCCTGGTGGTGGGAATCGAACGCGCGGGGCCGTAGTTGTGGCCGTACAGTCGGGGCTCGACGGTCGTTTTTCGGCCAAGAGGGGTCACGGGGGCCGCAGGGGCCGTGAAGGTCATGCATGAAGGAGCGCGTCGCAATGAAGATCGCCGTACTGGGCACGGGTGAGGTCGGGCGTCGGATCGCCGGGAGGCTCGCGGGGCTCGGGCACGAGGTGACCCTCGGGTCGCGGACCGCCGACAACGCCGACGCCGCGAAGTGGGCGGAGGAGTCCGGCGGGGCTCACGGGACGTTCGCCGACGCCGCCGCCTCCGCCGAGCTCGTCGTGAACGCGACCGGCGGGCTCGTCTCGCTCGCCGCGCTGGAGGCCGCCGGCGCGGAGAACCTGCGCGGCAAGGTCCTCGTCGACGTGTCCAACCCGCTGGACTTCTCCCAGGGCTTCCCGCCGAACGTCGTCACCTTCGACGGGCTCAGCCTCGCCGAGCACCTCCAGAAGGCGTTCCCTGAGGCCCGGGTCGTCAAGACGCTCAACACCATGAGCAACACGGTGATGGTCGAGCCGGGGCTGGTGCCCGGGGATCACAACGTTTTCGTGAGCGGTGACGACGAGGACGCCAAGGCGGTCGTCACCGGGCTGCTCGGTTCCTTCGGGTGGCCGGCCGACCGGGTCCTCGACCTCGGCGACCTCTCCTCCGCCCGCGCGACCGAGCAGGTGCTCCCGATCTGGCTCCGCCTCTACGGCGTCCTCGGGACGGGGGACTTCAACTTCGCCGTCTCCGTCGCCAAGGGCTGAGCCGGGACCTGCGCCTCCCTCCGGTCCCGTACGCGGTCGAGGAGGCCCGGTGCCTCCGGGTACGGGGTCTCCCGGGGCAGTAGGCGTTCGGCGGCCGTCAGGTCGCCCGCCCGCACCAGGCCGTGGATCTCGTGGGCGAGCGGCGTGACGTCCCGCACGGAGACCGTCCACTCGTCCGCGTACCGCCGCGACGCCTCGCCCGCCAGACCCAGCTGGAGCGAGCGGTACGGGAGCGGGTTCAGCCGCAGGTCCCGCTCCGGGTCCCACTGGACCCGGGCGGGGGCGTCCCGCAGCTCCCGCTTCCAGGACGCCTCGTCGGCGTGGAAGCCGCGCGCGTAGTGCGAGAGGGCGGCGTTCCGGAGGGCCCATTCGAAGCCCTCGCGGGTGATCTCGACGGCGAGGACGGTCTCCTGGCCCTCCTTCGTCCCCCACCCGCAGCGGTACATCATCCACAGGAACGACGGCTTGATCCACGTCATCCGGTCCCGCTTCCACGCGCTCGGGAAGCGTCCGTCGCGGGCGGCCGGGAGGCCGATTCCGGGGGCGTACGCCTGGTAGACGGTGACCGTGCTGTCGGTGTGGAGCGCGCGGACGCGCTGGTTGGGCTCGGGAGTCATGCGGCTCAGGGTGCCGGGCTCCCCGTGGGCGAGGCCACCGGATTTCCGGCGGGCTGCGCGGCGAGGGTCTCCAGCTGCACCCGGTTTCGGCGGGCCGTGCGCAGGGCGTCCCAGGTGAGGATGGTGAGCGCCAGCCAGACGAGGGAGAAGCCGGCCCAGCGTTCCGGCGGCATCTCCTCGTGGAAGTACACGACGCCCAGGAGGAACTGGAAGGTCGGCGCGAGGTACTGGAGCAGGCCGAGCGTCGACAGCGGTACGCGGATGGCGGCCGCGCCGAAGCAGATCAGCGGCACCGCCGTGACGATGCCGGTGGAGGCGAGCAGGGCCGCGTGCCCGAGGCCCTCGGTGCCGAAGACCAGCGTGCCCTGGGTGCCGAGCCAGACGAGGTAGCCGAGGGCCGGCAGGAAGAGGACGGCGGTCTCGGCGGCGAGCGACTCCAGGCCCCCGAGGTTGACCTTTTTCTTCACCAGGCCGTATATGCCGAAGGAGAAGGCGAGGGTGAGGGAGATCCACGGCGGACGCCCGTACCCGATGGCGAGGACGAGCACGGCCGCGAGGCCGACGCCGACGGCCGCCCACTGGACCGGCCGAAGCCGCTCCTTGAGGGCGAGGACGCCGAGGGCGATGGTCACGAGCGGGTTGATGAAGTAGCCGAGGGAGGCCTCGACGACCCGTTCGTTGTTCACCGACCAGATGTAGAGCCCCCAGTTCACGGCGATGACGGCCGCGGCGAGGGCGATCAGGCCGAGCTTGCGCGGGTCGCGCACCAGCTCGGGTATCCAGCTCCAGCGGCGCAGCGCGAGCAGCGCGAGGCCGACGACGGCGAGCGACCAGACCATCCGGTGGGCGAGGATCTCGACGGCCCCGGCGGGCTTGAGGAGTGGCCAGAAGAGCGGGACCAGGCCCCAGACGGCGTAGGCGCCGAATCCGTAGAGCAGTCCCGTTCTGCCGTTGTCCTGCTGTTTCTGGGTCTTCACTGGACCTCCCGCCCCGCGCCACGCTGTCCTGTCGAAGGTAGCGCCGCGCGAGGCGGGTTGTCATGGCCGTATCGCTATACGGTCATGACATTGTTATAGCCGTCTCCCTGTCGCACCTCTTACGCGGTGGTGGCCGCCAGGGCCTCCTTGATCGACTCCGCGATCGGCGTCGTCGGGCGGCCGATGAGCCGCGACAGGTCGCCGGTCCGGAGCGCGAGGGCGCCGTGCTCGGCGGCCCGGTCCACGTCCACGAGGATCTCGGCGAAGACCGCCGGCACCCCGGCGCCGGTGAGGATCTCCAGGTGCGCCTCGGCGGGGAGCGCGCTGTAGACGACCTCGCGGCCGGACTGGGCGGCGACCTCGGCCGCGTACTCGGCGAACGACCACGCCGTGTCGCCGCTCAGCTCGTACGTCCTGCCCAGGTGCTCGTCGAGCGGACCGGCGACGACGGCCGCCGCCGCGGCGGCGTAGTCGGCGCGGGTCGCGGAGGCGATCCGGCCCTCGCCCGCGTTGGAGACGACGGCGCCGTGGGCGAGGACGGGGGCGAGGTTCGCCGTGTAGTTCTCGCTGTACCAGCCGTTGCGCAGGAGCGTGTACGGGAGGCCGGAGGCGAGGATCAGCCGCTCGGTCTCCTTGTGCTCGTCGGCCAGCGTGAAGTCGGCCGCGTCGCCGCCGAGGACGCCGGTGTACGCGAGCTGGGCGACGCCCGCCGCCTTCGCCGCGTCGATCACGGCCGCGTGCTGCGGAACCCGCTGCCCGACCTCGCTGCCGGAGATCAGGAGCACCCGGTCACCGGCCTCGAAGGCCCCGGCCAGCGTCTCGGGACGGCTGTAGTCGGCGATCCGCAGCTCGACACCGCGCTCGGCGAGGCCGGCCGCCTTCTCCTTGTCGCGGACGACGGCGGCGACCTGCTCGGCGGGGACGGTGGCGAGGAGGGCGTCGATGACGAGACGGCCGAGCTGTCCGGTGGCGCCGGTGACGACGATGCTGCTCATGGCGGTGGTTCCTTTGCGCGTGGGGAGGGGGTCTCCACTCACCGTACGTGGGGCGCTGTCGATTCGTAAGTACCCACTTTGAAGTAAGGTACTGGTGTGGAGGTAAGTGACATGCCCGTGGAGAGCGCGGTGGAAAGTCCCGTGGAGAGCCTGCTCGGCGACGTCGACGGGGCCATGTGCCCCGCTCGCAACGTCCTGGAGCACGTCACCAGCCGGTGGGGCGTCCTCGTCTTCATCGCGCTGGCCGAGCGCCCGTACCGCTTCAGCGAGCTGCGCCGGCGGGTCGGGCGGGTCAGCGAGAAGATGCTGACGCAGACGCTCCAGACCCTGGAGCGCGACGGCTTCGTCCACCGCGAGGCCCGGCCCGTCATCCCGCCGCGCGTCGACTACAGCCTCACCGCCCTCGGCGAGGAGGCCGCCCGGCAGGTCGCGGAGCTCGCCCGCTGGACGGAACGGTGGGTCCCGGCGGTGGAGGAGGCCCGCGCGCGGTACGACGACGCGCGGGCCTGACGTACGCCGGGAGGGGCCCGGTCCGACGAACGGACCGGGCCCCTCCCGCGTACACACGACGGGTCCTACCCCGCCACCGTCCACGTGTCGTTCCCCGTGAGCAGCCGCGCGAGGTCGCCCTCGCCCTGCCGTTCCACGGCCGTGTCGAGCTGCTCGGTCATCAGCGTGTCGTAGACCGGGCGGCCGACGGAGCGGAAGACGCCGATGGGGGTGCGGTGGAGCGTGTCCGGGTCCGCGAGCCGCGAGAGCGCGAACGCGGTCGTCGGCGAGGCCGCGTGGGCGTCGTGGACGAGGATCCGGGACTCGTTCTCGGGCGTGACGGTGACGACGTCGAGGTCGCCGGTGTCGGGGTTGCGGACGACGCCCTTGTCGAGCTCGGCGCCGAAGCGGATCGGCTGCCCGTGCTCCAGGCGGATGACCGCCTCCTTGGCCTGGTCCTTGTCCTTGAGGACCTCGAAGGCGCCGTCGTTGAAGATGTTGCAGTTCTGGTAGATCTCGACGAGCGCCGTGCCGTCGTGGTCGGCGGCCTGGCGCAGCACCTCGGTGAGGTGCTTGCGGTCGGAGTCGACCGTACGGGCCACGAAGGAGGCCTCCGCGCCGAGCGCCAGGGACACCGGGTTGAAGGGTGCGTCGAGCGAGCCCATCGGCGTGGACTTCGTGATCTTGCCGACCTCGCTCGTCGGGCTGTACTGGCCCTTCGTGAGGCCGTAGATCCGGTTGTTGAAGAGCAGGATCTTGAGGTTCACGTTCCGGCGCAGCGCGTGGATCAGGTGGTTGCCGCCGATGGACAGCGCGTCGCCGTCGCCCGTGACGACCCAGACGCTGAGGTCGCGCCTGCTCGTGGCCAGGCCCGTGGCGATGGCCGGGGCGCGGCCGTGGATCGAATGCATCCCGTAGGTGTTCATGTAGTACGGGAAGCGGGACGAGCAGCCGATGCCGGAGACGAAGACGATGTTCTCCTTCGCCAGGCCCAGCTCGGGCATGAAGCCCTGGACGGCGGCGAGGACCGCGTAGTCACCGCAGCCCGGGCACCAGCGGACCTCCTGGTCGGACTTGAAGTCCTTCATGGTCTGGACGGCCTCGGCCTTGGGCACCAGGCTCAGGAGGGACTGCGCGGACTCAGCCATCGATGGCCTCCTTGAGGACGGCCGCGAGCTGCTCGGCCTTGAACGGCATGCCGTTGACCTGGGTGTGGCTGCGGGCGTCGACGAGGTACTTCGCCCTGATCAGGGTCGCGAGCTGCCCGAGGTTCATCTCGGGGACGACGACCTTCTCGTACCGCCGCAGCACCTCCCCGAGGTTCTTCGGGAACGGGTTGACGTGCCGCAGGTGGGCCTGGGCGACGGGCTTGCCCGCGGCCCGGAGACGGCGGACGGCCGCCGTGATCGGCCCGTAGGTGGAACCCCAGCCGAGGACCAGGGTCGACGCGCCGTCCGGGTCGTCGACCTCGACGTCGGGGACGTCGATGCCGTCGATCTTGGCCTGGCGGGTGCGGACCATGAACTCGTGGTTGGCGGGGTCGTACGAGATGTTGCCGGTGCCGTCCTGCTTCTCGATGCCGCCGATGCGGTGTTCGAGGCCCGGCGTGCCCGGGACGGCCCACGGACGGGCCAGGGTCTCGGGATCGCGCTTGTACGGCCAGAAGACCTCGGTGCCGTCGGCCTGCGTGTGGTTCGGGCCGGTGGCGAAGGCGGTCCGGAGGTCGGGAAGCTCGTCGACCTCCGGGATCCGCCAGGGCTCGGAGCCGTTGGCGAGGTAGCCGTCGGAGAGGAGGAAGACGGGGGTCCGGTAGGCGAGGGCGATGCGCGCCGCCTCGATGGCCGCGTCGAAGCAGTCCGCCGGGGTCTTCGGCGCGACGATCGGCACCGGCGCCTCGCCGTTGCGCCCGTACATCGCCTGGAGGAGGTCGGCCTGCTCGGTCTTGGTCGGCAGGCCGGTGGACGGGCCGCCGCGCTGGATGTCGACGATCAGCAGCGGCAGCTCAAGAGAGACCGCGAGACCGATCGTCTCGCTCTTGAGCGCCACGCCGGGGCCACTCGTGGTGGTCACGGCGAGGGACCCGCCGAAGGCGGCCCCGAGGGCGGCGCCGATGCCGGCGATCTCGTCCTCGGCCTGGAAGGTGCGGACGCCGAAGTTCTTGTGCTTGCTGAGCTCGTGCAGGATGTCGGACGCCGGGGTGATCGGGTACGACCCGAGGTAGAGCGGCAGCTCGGCCTGCCTGCTCGCGGCGACGAGCCCGTACGACAGGGCGAGGTTCCCGGAGATGTTCCGGTACGTGCCCGTCGGGAAGGCGCGGGTCGCGGGGGCGACCTCGTACGAGACGGCGAAGTCCTCGGTGGTCTCGCCGAAGTTCCAGCCGGCCCGGAAGGCCGCGACGTTCGCCTCGGCGATCTGCGGCTTCTTCGCGAACTTGGCCCGGAGGAAGGACTCCGTGCCCTCGGTGGGCCGGTGGTACATCCAGGAGAGCAGTCCGAGCGCAAACATGTTCTTGCTGCGCTCGGCCTCCTTCCGGGACAGCCCGAACTCCTTCAGCGCCTCGATGGTGAGGGTCGTGAGCGGCACGGGGTGGACGTGGTACCCGTCGAGGGAGCCGTCTTCGAGGGGGCTCTCGGCGTATCCGACCTTGGCCATGGCGCGCTTGGCGAACTCGTCGGTGTTGACGATGATCTCGCCACCGCGCGGTACGTCGGCGATGTTCGCCTTCAGAGCGGCGGGGTTCATCGCGACCAGCACGTTCGGGGCGTCGCCCGGCGTCAGGATGTCGTGGTCGGCGAAGTGCAGCTGGAAGGACGAGACGCCCGGCAGGGTTCCGGCGGGTGCGCGGATCTCGGCCGGGAAGTTCGGCAGCGTGGAGAGGTCGTTCCCGAAGGACGCCGTCTCCGAGGTGAAGCGGTCACCCGTCAGCTGCATGCCGTCACCGGAGTCACCCGCGAAGCGGATGATCACCCGGTCGAGCCGGCGCACTTCCTTCTCGGTGCCGTGGTGAGCCGTCGTCGGGGCGCTGCGCTGCTCCCCGACCAGGGCCTCACCGGCCTCGCTACTGACCTGGCTGGTCACTGAACTGGACCTCCCTCGCGGCAAGGGGACTCTTCCGCCCTGAGGCGGGAGAAGGCTCGTGAGACGGCCGGCCGATCACCGGTCGTCCCGTGGCCCACCCTACGACCACGAGGGGGAGCCGCCCGGGACTTCTCGCGCATCGGATCTTCTTTTGAGACGCCCTCTTGCCCTGAATTGTCACGTTCTGTCGCCACTCGGAGGGGCTCCGGGGGGCCAAGCGGAGGGTCGGCCATTGGACCTAGGTCCTGCTGTCAGGGGTCTGACAGGGGACCTCGGGCCGTACTCCCCGCTTTTTCTGACAGGGTGTCAGATTCGGGCAGTCGTCTCAGGACTTCAAGTACGTCAACACGGCGAGTACCCGCCGGTGGTCCCCCTCACTGGGCGAGAGCCCCAGCTTCAAGAAGATATTGCTGATGTGCTTCTCCACCGCGCCGTCGCTGACAACGAGCTGCTTCGCGATCGCCGAATTCGTCCGCCCCTCCGCCATCAGACCGAGAACCTCCCGCTCGCGCGGGGTCAGATTGGCCAGCACGTCCTGCTGGCGGCTGCGGCCCAGCAGCTGCTGCACGACCTCGGGATCCAGGGCCGTACCGCCCTGGGAGACCCGGACGACGGCGTCCACGAACTCGCGGACCTCCGCCACGCGGTCCTTCAGGAGATAGCCGACGCCGCGCGTCGAACCGGCCAGGAGTTCGGTGGCGTACTGCTCCTCCACGTACTGCGACAACACGAGCACGGCGAGTCCCGGATACTCCCTGCGCAGGTGAACGGCGGCGCGGACACCCTCGTCGGTGTGGGTCGGCGGCATCCGTACGTCGGCGACGACGACGTCCGGCAGTGCGCCCTGGTCCGCGAGCTCACCCACCAGCTTCACCAGCGCGTCGCCGTCACCCACACCGGCGACGACCTCGTGACCCCGATCGGTCAGCAGCCGGGTCAGCCCCTCGCGCAGCAACACCGAATCCTCGGCGATGACCACCCGCACCTGCTCCGCCACGTCCTGCCCCCAAGCTAGCTCCCAGACGACCACAGGCCGCCCCGTACGCCCCCATGGTCCCCCACGCCCGCTCGCACGGGGGCGGGATCCCTGCGGGGCGGGGCGCCGGGGCGGTGCCGGGGTCGGGGAGGGGCGTCACCTCCGTGTGGGCAGTCGTCCCGCAGGGCCGGGGGTCCCCCTGCCTACCGCCAGGGCAGTTCGATGGTCACCGTCGTCGCGTCGACCGCCACGACCCCGTCCACCGCCTCGACCCGCGCCGTCATGGCGCCGAGCCCGTTCCCGTACCCCCCGGCCGCCCCGTCGTCCCGTACCTGCACCATCAGCCGTTCGCCCGCACGCCACACGTCCACCCATGCCCGCCGCGCCCCCGCGTGCGCCGGCACGTTCCGCAGGAGTTCCACGACGGCGAAGTACGCGATCCCCTCGATCGCCGGTGCCGGCCGCCCCGGCAGGTCGACCTCGACCGTCACCGGTACGGCGCTCCGCGCGGCCACGGAGGACAGGGCCGCGTCGAGCCCCCGGTCGGTGAGGACGGCGGGGTGGATGCCCCGGGCGACCTCCCGCAGTTCCCGGAGCGCGAGCTTCACCTCGCCGTGCGCCTCGTCGACCATCGCCGCCGCCGCCTCCGGGTCCTCCGTGAGCTTCTCCTTGGCGAGCCCGAGGTCCATCGCGAGCGAGGCCAGCCGCGCCTGCGGCCCGTCGTGGAGGTCGCGTTCGATGCGCCGCAGGTCCGCCGCGGCCGTGTCGACGACGACGCCCCGGTCCGACTCCAGTTCCGTCACGCGCGAGGCGAGCCGCGACGGCCCGAGCAGCCCGGAGACGAGCAGCCGGTCGACGGAGACGATGCCGCGCGTCACCCACGGCCAGAGGAGGACGAAGGCCAGCCCGACGGCGCTGGTGACGGCGATCTCGAAGGGCGAGTCGAGGTAGAAGTTCCGTGCCCCGTCCCCGTACAGCTGGATGCCGTCCTGCCCCGCGTACAGGGGAAGGACCCACTGCCACAGCGGGTACGTGAAGAGGCTCCAGCCCCAGGCGAAGAACGCGACCCCCACCGAGAACCCGAACACCGCCCACGGCATGTGCAGGACCGCGTACAGCAGGTGCCGCCACGACGCCCCGCTCTTCAGCATCGCGCCCATCCAGGAGAACGCCCCGCCGGTCTTCCCGCGCACCGGCTCCGGCGCCCGCACGTCGAGGCCGAGCAGCCCGCGCGCCCGGGCGCGTTCGACGGCGCCGAAGCCCCGGCACATGGCGAGCGCGCCGGCCAGGATCGGGATGCCGAGGAAGGTGATGAGGAGGCCGAGACCGGCGGAGGTGAGGGAGACGGCGAGCGCGAACCAGAGGACGCCGAGCGGCAGCCCGATCAGCACGTAGAGGAAAGCACGCCAGGTGCGGGCCTCGAACGGCGCGCGGATCGCGGCGGGGAGACGGGGGGAGGCCATCGCGTTCGTCCTTCTCTGTCCGTAAGTCCGTAAGGGGGAGCGGTGCGTGAAGCGGTACGAGTTCCAGGGTTCCGTTTCGGCGGCCCCGGGACCATGAGGGGAGTGGGCGTCTCCGCCCGGGGGTTAACCCCCCTTCGAGCCAGAGGCCTACGAGCCCACCCGCCCCCGCCACGGCAGCTCCGCCGTCACCGTCGTCGGCCCGCCCTCCGGCGAGTCCACGACCAGCAGCCCGTCCACCGCCCCGAGCCGCTCCGTCAGGCCCGCGAGCCCCGAGCCGCCGTCGAGCCGCGCCCCGCCGACCCCGTCGTCCCGGACCTGGAGCATCAGCCGGTTCTCGACCCGCCAGACCTCCACGGACGCCGTCCGGGCGCGCGCGTGCTTCGAGACGTTCTGGAGCAGCTCGGAGACGGTGAAGTACGCGATGCCCTCGATCGCCTCGGCCGGCCGCTCCTCCAGGTCCACCGCCACCTTCACCGGCACCGTGCACCGCCCGGCCACGGAGGACAGCGCGGCGCCGAGCCCCCGGTCGGTGAGGACGGCGGGGTGGATGCCCCGGGCGAGGTCCCGCAGTTCCTGGAGCGCGAGCTTCACCTCGCCGTGGGCCTCGTCGACCATCGCCGCCGCGGCCTCGGGGTCTTCGAGGAGCTTCTCCTTGGCGAGGCCGAGCCCCATGGCCAGGGCGACGAGCCGGGCCTGCGCCCCGTCGTGGAGGTCGCGTTCGATGCGCCGCAGGTCCGCCGCGGCCGTGTCGACGACGACGCCCCGGTCGGATTCCAGCTCGGCGATCCGCCGCTCCAGTTCGTCGGAGGGCGAGAGCAGCCCCCGGACCATGCCCCGGTCGGCGTTGGACAACCCGCGCGCGATGAACGGGAGCAGCGGCCACAGCACGATCAGCGAGACGAGGGTGACGGTGAACGTCACGATCCCCCAGGGCAGCCGGATCAGCCCGTACAGCTGGGTCCGCCAGGCCACCGGGTCCTTCAGCGCGTTCCACAGCCAGGGGAAGAAGCCGTCGCGCGCCGGCAGCCTGGACGGCTCCACGACCCGTACGCCCAGGAGCGCACGGGCCCGGGCCCGCTCCGAGCGGCCGATGATCCGCGCGCCGCCGAGACCGAGGGCGAGCAGCGGCAGGCCGATGACCGTGACGGAGAGGCCGACGCCGAGCACGACGGTCACGACCGCGTAGACGAATCCGGCCAGGGCCGTGAAGAGGTTGGAGAGGAGGAAGGCGATCTCCTTCCACGTCTCCTTCCCGTAGGCGGCGCGAACGGGACGACGGGGGGCTGGGTCATGATCGGCTGCGGCACTCATGTCCCCCAGACTGCCGTCCGCGCACGTCACGACGCCATGGGGGAGGTCGGTGAGAGGAAGGGGGGATATCCCCACCCCTCTCCCTCCCCGCTCGCTCCCCACTCCCTCCCCCGCGACTGCTTACCGTCCCTTTAGCAGGGCCTAGACTCGCGTCCGTACAAATCCACGTTGATCCATGAGACACGAGACCGAGGGGCGGACGTGCGGGAACCGACCGTTGTCGCGGCCGACGCGGCGGACTACTTCCAGACGTACTCCGTCGTCGGCCTGCTCGCCGTCGTCGGCGTGCTCTTCGTCGCCGTGGCGTTCAGCGCCAACCGGCTGCTCAGGCCCGTCGTGCCGACGCCGGAGAAGCTCCTCACCTACGAGTGCGGCGTCGACCCCGTGGGGGAGGGCTGGGCCCACACCCAGGTCCGCTACTACGTGTACGCCTTCCTCTACGTGATCTTCGCCGTCGACTCGATCTTCCTCTTCCCCTGGGCGACGGTCTTCGCGGCACCCGGCTTCGGCGCCACGACCCTGGTCGAGATGTTCATCTTCCTCGGCTTCCTGGCCGTGGGGCTGCTCTACGCGTACAAGAAGGGCGTCCTGGCATGGACGTAACACCGCTGCCCGCCCCCACGCTCGGCCCGCTCGCCCGCCTCGCGCCCGAGCCGATGAAGGTGGTCCTGAACTGGGGCCGCCGCTACAGCCTGTGGGTCTTCAACTTCGGCCTCGCCTGCTGCGCGATCGAGTTCATCGCCGCGTCGATGGCCCGGCACGACTTCATCCGGCTCGGCGTGATCCCCTTCGCGCCCGGCCCGCGCCAGGCGGACCTGATGATCGTCTCCGGCACGGTGACGGACAAGATGGCCCCGGCCGTGAAGCGCCTGTACGAGCAGATGCCCGAGCCGAAGTACGTGATCTCCTTCGGCGCCTGCTCGAACTGCGGCGGCCCGTACTGGGACTCGTACTCCGTCACCAAGGGCGTCGACCAGATCATCCCCGTCGACGTGTACGTCCCCGGCTGCCCGCCCCGCCCCGAGGCGCTCCTCCAGGGCATCCTCAAGCTCCAGGAGAAGATCGCGCGCGAGAGCCTGGCGGAGCGGTACGCCGCGGCTCCTTCCGTGGCGCAGCTGACGAGCCCGCTGGTCAAGGCCCCGGAGGCCGCCGAGTGAACGCGTACGACTCCCTCCCCGGGGCGGTCACGGAACTCTTCGGCGAGGAGGCGACGGCGGAGCAGGCGTACGACCTCCTGACCGTCGACGTCCCGCCCAGCGCCTGGATCGAGGCGCTGACGACCGCCCGGGACGGCCTCGGCTGCACCTTCTTCGACTGGCTGAGCGCCGTCGACGAACCCGGCACGGGCTTCCGGATCTGCGCGCACGTGGTGTCCCTCGCGGACGGCCGCCCGCGCCGCCTCCTGCTCCGTACGACCGTCCCGCACGAGGCCGCCGCCCTGCCGACGGCGGTCGGCGTGTACGCGGGCGCGGGCTGGCACGAGCGCGAGACGCACGAGATGTTCGGCGTGGACTTCACGGGCCACCCGCACCTCGTCCCCCTCCTGCTCCCCGAGAACTTCGAGGGCCACCCGCTGCGCAAGGACTTCGTCCTCGCGGCGCGGGTCGCGAAGGCGTGGCCCGGCGCGAAGGAGCCGGGCGAGTCCCACGACGGCGGCGGCCCCAAGCGCCGCCAGATGCTCCCGCCCGGCGTCCCCGACCCCAACGAGTGGGGCCCCCTCAAGGGCCAGCTCCCCCCGGCCCCGGCCCGCCCCGCCCGAGCGGCCGCCGGCGAACGCCCGGCCCGCCGCGCCCGCACGGTCACGGAAGGCTCGGCAAGCCAGACGGACCCGACGACACCCGCGGACGCGCCCGCACCCCCGGCGGCGGCCCGCCCGCCGCGCCGCACCCGCTCGGTGACGGAAGGCTCGGCAACCCAGACGGACCCGACGCCGCCTGCGGACGCGCCCGCGCCCCCGGCTGCCCCGGACCCGTCGGCCCCGGCCCGCCGATCCCGCTCGGCAAGCGAGGGCTCGACCAGCCAGACGACGGCCCCGTCCGCCGAGGCGACCTCCTCGGAGGCTCCCGCTGCCGAGGCGACGGCAGCCCCGGGCCCGGACCCGGCCGCCCCCGCGCAGCCGGACACCGGGGCATCCGCCCCGGCGGCCCGCCCGCCGCGCCGCGCGCGCTCCGCGTCCGACGGCTCGGTGAGCCAGGCGGCGGCGGAGCCTGCCGACCAGACCTCGGCGGAGGCAGCGACCCCGGCCGCCCCCGGCACCGGGGCATCCGCCCCGGCGGCCCGCCCGCCGCGCCGCGCGCGTTCCGCGAGCGACGGCTCGGTGAGCCAGGCGGCGGAGCCTGCCGACCAGACCTCGGCGGAGGCAGCGACCCCGGCCGCCCCCGGCACCGGGGCATCCGCCCCGGCGACCCGCCCGCCGCGCCGCGCGCGTTCCGCGAGCGACGGCTCGGTGAGCCAGGCGGCGGCGGAGCCTGCCGACCAGGCCCAGGCGGAGGCAGCGACCCCGGCCGACCCCGGCACCGGGGCACCCGCCCCGGCGGCCCGCCCGCCGCGCCGTGCGCGTTCCGCGAGCGACGGCTCGGTGAGCCAGGCGGCGGCGCCGGACTCCGGCACGGGCGCCGACACGCCCCCTGCACCGGCACCGGCCCCGGAGCGGGGCACGGCTCCCACCCCCCGGACCCGCAGCTCCGACGCCCCCTGGCACCACGCCCGTCCGGCCTTCGAGGAGGACGAGCCCACGCCGAAGGCCCCGCCTGCCGAGGGAGGCGACGGCACCACCGCCGCGTCCGCCCCGCCCGCCTCGCCCGCCGAGGGCGACGACGGCACCACCGCCGCGTCCGCCCCGCCCGCCTCGCCCGCCGAGGGCGACGGCACCGCCGACGGACCGACCGACCCCGCCGGAGGCGATCCCGCGCCGAAGGGCCCGCCGAAGGCCCCGCCCGCCGAGGGCGGCGACGGCAGCACCGTCGCGTCCGCCTCGCCCGCCGAGGGCGACGGCAGCACCGTCGCGTCCGCCCCGCCCGCCAAGGGCGACGGCACCGCCGACGAACCGACCGAACCGACCGAACCGACCGACCACCCCACCACCCCCGCCGGAGGCGATCCCGCGTGAACGACGTACTCGACGTCGCCCTCCGGCTGATCGTCGTCTTCGCCGTGTTCCTCGTCCTGCCGCTCGTCGTCGGGCAGACGGAGCACAAGGTCATGGCCCACATGCAGGGCCGCCTCGGCCCCATGTACGCCGGTGGTTTCCACGGCTGGGCGCAGCTCGTCGCCGACGGCGTGAAGTTCGCGCAGAAGGAGGACGTCGTCCCGAAGGACGCGGACCGGCGGATCTTCCAGCTCGCGCCGGCCGTCGCCCTCCTCCCGTATCTCCTCGTCCTCGTCGCGATCCCGATCGGACCGAGCGAGGGGGCCGTCGGCCAGGTCGTCGACGCGGGCATCTTCTTCGTCCTGGCCGTGATGGGCGTCGGGGTGCTGGGCAGCCTGATGGCCGGCTGGGCGTCGGCCAACAAGTTCTCGCTGCTCGGTGGTCTCCGTACCGCCGCCCAGCTCCTCGCGTACGAGCTGCCGATGCTGCTCGCCGCCGCCTCGGTCGCGATGGCCGCCGGCACCGTCTCCCTCCCCGGCATCCTGAACGCCTTCGAGTGGTGGTGGCTGCCCTGGCAGATCGTCGGCGCGATCGTCTTCTTCGTGGCGGGTCTCGCCGAGCTCCAGCGTCCGCCGTTCGACATGCCGGTGGCCGACTCGGAGATCATCTTCGGCGCGTACACCGAGTACACCGGTCTCCGTTTCGCGCTCTTCCTGCTCGCCGAGTACGCGGGCATCGTCGTCCTCTGCGGTCTCACCACCGTCCTCTTCCTCGGCGGCTGGCACGGCCCGTTCGGCGCCGACGGCCTCGGCTGGGTCTGGACCCTGCTCAAGACGGCCGTCCTCGCCTTCGTCGTCATCTGGCTGCGGGTGACGTACCCGCGTCTGCGCGAGGACCAGCTGCAGAAGCTCGCCTGGACGACGCTCGTCCCGCTCGCCCTGGCGCAGATCGCGCTCACCGGCATCGTGAAGGTGGCGATCCAGTAACCATGGCTCCGATTCCCGGCTCCGGCCTCGCCAAGGGGCTCGCCGTCACGCTCCGCACGATGACGAAGAAGACCGTCACCGCGCAGTACCCGGACGTCCAGCCCGAGCTGCCGCCCCGCACGCGCGGTGTCATCGGCCTGTTCGAGGAGAACTGCACGGTCTGCATGCTGTGCGCCCGCGAGTGCCCCGACTGGTGCATCTACATCGACTCCCACAAGGAGACGGTCCCGGCCGCCGTCCCCGGGGGACGCGAGCGCAGCAGGAACGTCCTCGACCGCTTCGCCATCGACTTCTCGCTCTGCATGTACTGCGGTATCTGCATCGAGGTCTGCCCCTTCGACGCGCTCTTCTGGTCGCCCGAGTTCGAGTACGCGGAGACCGACATCCACGAGCTCACCCACGAGCGGGACAAGCTCCGCGAGTGGATGTGGACCGTCCCCGAGCCGCCCGCGCTCGACCCGAAGGCGGAGGAACCGAAGGAGATCGCCGCCGCCCGCAAGGCGGCGGAGAAGGCCGCGGCAGCGGCGGCGGCCGCCGCCGAGGCCGGGGCGGGGGAGGAGCAGCAGTGATCCTGGCAGCACATGCGGGGGCGCAGGCCCACGCCTTCCTCTCGCCCACCGGCGTCGAGATCGCCTTCCTTCTCGTCGGCCTCGTGACCCTCGGCGCGGCCGTCGTCACCGTCACCACCCGCCAGCTCGTCCACGCCGCTCTCTGGCTGGTCGTGGCGCTCGGCGGGCTCGCGGTGGAGTACCTGCTCCTGACGGCCGAGTTCATCGCCTGGGTGCAGGTGCTGATCTACGTCGGCTCCGTCGTCGTCCTGCTCCTCTTCGGCCTCATGCTCACCAAGGCCCCCATCGGTCGCTCCCCGGACGCCGACTCGGGCAACCGCCCGGTCGCCCTCGCCGTCGCGGTGGCCGCCGCCGTCGCCCTCGTCTGGGTCGTCGTCGACGCCTTCCGCACGACCTGGATCGATCTGGACGGCGCCGTCCAGGGCTCCACCGAGGTCACCGGATCCACCCTCTTCCGGCACTGGGTGCTGCCCTTCGAGGCCCTCTCCGTGCTCCTCCTCGCCGCACTCGTCGGCGCGATCGTCCTCTCCCGCAAGAAGGACGAGAAGGGGCAGGAACGCTGATGCACCTCGCCTATCCCGCGGTCCTCGCCGCCCTCCTCTTCTGCGTGGGCGTGTACGGCGTCCTCGCCCGCCGCAACGCGATCCTGGTCCTGATGTCCGTCGAGCTCATGCTCAACGCCGTCAACCTCAACCTGGTCGCCTTCGACGTCTGGCTCCGCGACACCCTCCACGCCGGCCAGGCGCTCACCCTCTTCACCATCGCCGTCGCCGCCGCCGAGATCGGCATCGGCCTCGCCATCGTCCTGATGGTCCACCGGAACCGGGGCACCGCGGACGTCGACCTCCTCCGCGACACCGCCGAGCACCGGAACCCGGCGGACGACGAGATCGGCGCCGACGACGAGGCCGACGCGGACGACGCACACGACGCACCGGGGGAACGACCCCTCGACGAGAAGGCCGAGGCCGCCGCGTGACCACGACCACCCTCGCCGTCCTCGTCCCCCTCCTTCCCTTCCTCGGCTCCGCCGCCGGCCTGTTCCTCGGCCGCAAGGCCCCCGGCTTCGTGCGCCCGCTCGCCGTCCTCCCGACGCTCGCCGCCGCCGTCCTCGCCGTCCTCGTCGCCGCCCGCCAGGGCGGGGGCAAGGCGATCGACGCGGCCACCCAGCTCACCCCGACCGGCTCGGTCCCCATCGACCTCGCCCTGCACATCGACGGCTTCGCCGCCCTCGTCGCCGTCCTCGTAGGCGTCGTCGCGACCTGCGTGCAGATCTACTCGACGGGTTACCTCCGCGAGGACCCGCGCTACCCCTCGTACGCCGCGCTCGTCTCCCTCTTCACCTCCGCGATGCTGCTCGTCGTCTACTCCGGCGACCTGATGGTGCTCCTGGTCGGCTGGGAGATCATGGGCATCTGCTCGTACTTCCTCGTCGGCCACTACTGGGAGACCCCCGAGGCACGGGCCGCGTCCCTCAAGGCCTTCCTCGTCACGAAGCTCGGTGACGTCCCCTTCCTCATCGGTCTCTTCGCGCTCGCCGCCGACGCCGGCACCTTCCGCATCACCGGCGTCCTCGGCGCCGTCGCGAGCGGCGGCCTCGACCACCCGACCCTGATCGCGCTGCTGCTCCTCGCGGGCGTGGCCGGCAAGTCGGCGCAGTTCCCGCTGCACACCTGGCTCCCGGACGCGATGGCCGGCCCCACCCCCGTCTCCGCGCTCATCCACGCGGCGACGATGGTCGCCGCCGGCATCTACTTCACGGCCCGGCTGCTCCCCGTCTTCGCCGCCTCGGCCGCGGCCATGACCGTGCTCGCAGTGATGGCCGCGATCACGATGGTCGGCTCGGCGCTCGCCGCCCTCGCGCAGGACGACATCAAGCGGGTCCTCGCCTACTCGACGATCGGCCAGCTCGGCTACATGGCCGGAGCGCTCGCCGTCGGCGACCGCGGGGCCGCCGTCTTCCACCTCCTCTCGCACGCCGCCTTCAAGGCGCTGCTCTTCCTCGCCGCCGGTACGGTCATCCACGCCGCCGGCACCAACTCGCTCACCGCGATGTCCCGCATGAGCGGCCTCGCGAAGCGCATCCCCGACGCGTACTGGACGATGACCGTCGCCCTCCTCGCGCTCGCCGCGATCCCGCCCTTCGCCGGCTTCTTCTCCAAGGAAGCCGTCCTCGTGGCCGCCGAGCACACCGCGCTCGGGGAGCACGCCGTCCAGCCGGCCCCCGCCGGGGCAGGCTGGATCGTCCTCGTCGCCGGGCTCCTGACCGCCCTGCTCACCGCCGCCTACGCGCTCCGCCTCTGGCTGCGGACCTTCCGCGGCCGCGGCGCCGAGGCCCCCGACCACGGCCGTCAGCCGATCGCCATGACCACGGTCCTGTGGGTGCTGGCCCTCCCGTCGCTCGGCTTCGGGCTCACCGTCACCTACCTCGACGACTGGTTCGACGGAAACGCCCTCACCCCGACGGTCACCACGGCCGTCCTCGGCACCGGCCTCGCCGCCGCCGGAGCGGTGATCACGTACGCGGTCTGGCGGACCCTGAGCGCCAAGGCCGCCGTCGGCATCCCCGTACCGCACGTGCCCGACCCGGACGCCGACGGCGGTCTCGTCGAGGCCGAGGCGCTGAGCCTGCCGCACCCCGCCGAGGACCCGGCCGACCCCGGCCGCGCCCTCCTCGGGCCGCTGCACCGCCCCGCCGCCGACGGCTTCCACCTCGACGCCGTCTACCGGGCCGCCTTCGTCCGCCCCGTCGTCGCCGCCGCCTCCCTGGTCCGCTTCCTGGACCGCGAGGTCGTCGACACCTACGTCCGGGGCGCGGGCCAGACCGCCAAGGGACTGGGATGGCTCGTCCGCCGCGCCCAGACCGGCAACGTCCAGACCTACCTGAGCGCCCTGCTCGCCGGCTCCGTCGTCCTGGTGATCGCCGCAGTCGCCCTCGCCAACGCCGCCGCAGGAGCGTGAGCCGTGATCGATATCAGCGAATCCGTGATGCAGTTCCTTCTCGCGTTGATCGTCGCCGGACCGCTCCTCGGCGCCGCCGCCGCTCTCCTCCCGGCCCCGCCCGGGCTGAAGGGGAAGTCCCCGGACCAGGCCGTGCTCCGCCACGGCGTGACCGTCACCGGCGTGATCCTGCTGGCCGCGATCGTCCTCGCGCTCGGCTTCGACCACGACCACCCGTCGAGGATGCAGGCCACGACGGACATCACGTGGATCCAGGCACTCGACGTGCGGATCCACCTCGGTGTCGACGGCATTTCCCTCCCCCTCCTGGTCCTGACCGCGCTCCTGACCTTCCTCTGCGCGCTCTACAGCTACTTCAAGATGCCGTCGGGCCCGTCCCCGAAGGCGTTCGTCGCGCTCCTCCTCGTCCTGGAGTCCGGCACCCTCGCCACCTTCGCCGTCCTCGACCTCGTCCTCTTCTTCCTGGCCTTCGAGATGGTCCTCATCCCGATGTACTTCCTCATCGCCCGCTGGGGCGGCGAGGGCAGGCAGGCCGCCGCCACGAAGTTCGTCCTCTACACGCTGCTCGGCTCCGTCGTCATGCTGCTCGGCCTGCTCCTCATCGGTGTGAAGGCCGGCACATTCGACATGGTGGCACTGGCCACTGACAACGGCCGTGGACTGACCACATCCGTGCAGGTCATCGCCGTTCTCGCGATCGGTCTCGGCCTCGCCGTGAAGACCCCGATGTGGCCGCTCCACAGCTGGCTCCCGGACGCCCACACCGCCGCCCCGACCGTCGGCTCGGTCCTCCTCGCCGGCGTCATGCTCAAGATGGGCACGTACGGCTTCGTCCGCATCGTCCTGCCGATCGCCCCCGACGGCATGCACGCCTTCGCGCCCTACCTGGCCGCCTTCGCCGTCGCCGGCATCGTCTACGGATCCCTCGCCTGCCTCGCCCTCGCGCGCCCCGGCGCCAAGGGCGACCTCAAGCGCCTGATCGCGTACTCCTCCGTCGGCCACATGGGCTTCGTGCTCCTCGGCATCGCCACCATGACCCCCACCGGGGTCAACGGCGCCCTCTTCGCCAACATCGCCCACGGCCTCGTCACCGGCCTGCTCTTCTTCCTGGTCGGCGCCCTGAAGGACCGGTACGGCACCGCCGACCTCGACACCCTCGCCGGAGCCACCGGCGCCGCCCTCTACGGCCGCGCCCCCCGCCTCGGCGCCCTCCTCGCCTTCGCCGCCGTCGCCTCCCTCGGCCTCCCCGGCCTGGCCGGCTTCTGGGGCGAGATGCTCGCGCTCTTCGGCGCGTTCGAACCGGCGGCGGGCCTCAACCGAGCCGCCTTCCTCACCTTCATGGCGATCGGCGCCTTCGGCACCCTCCTCACCGCCGCGTACCTCCTCGTCGTCGTCCGCCGCGTCTGCATGGGCGGCCCCCGCCCCGCGGGCGAGGCGCCGATCGCCGACGTCCAGGGGTACGAGTTCGCCGCCTGGACCCCGCTCGTCGCCCTCACCGTCCTCGCCGGACTCTGGCCCGCCGTCCTCCTCGGCCTCACCGACCCGGCCGTCCAGAAGCTCCTCGCCGGAGGCACCCAGTGACCGCAGTGACGACGTTCGCCAGCGCAGACGCCTCGCTCGTCCAGTCCGTCGACTGGCTGACGATCGCGCCCCCGACCCTCACGGCCGTGGCCGCCCTCGTCGTCCTCGTCGCCGACCTCTTCCTCCCGCCCGAGCGCAAGCGGCTCCTCGGCTGGATTGCGATCGGCGGCCTCACCGCCGCCCTCGCGCTCCTTCTCCCGCTGCGCTCCGGCGACCGCGAGACCTTCTGCCTCGCCGCCGACACCCAGGTGACGGCGTGCAGCTACACCGCCGACCACTTCACCCTGGTCATCCAGCTGCTCGTCCTCGCCGGAGCCCTCGTGGCGGCGCTGCTCTCGCTGCCGGAGACCGAGAAGAAGCTCCCGGCCGGAGAGTTCTGGTTCCTCCTCCTCTCCTCGGCCGCCGGCGCCGCCCTGCTGCCCGCCTCCCGCGACCTCGCGACCCTCGTCATCGCCCTCGAAGTCGCCTCGCTGCCCGCCTTCGCGCTCGTCGGCCTCAAGCGCGGCGACCGCAGGTCGGGAGAGGCCGCGCTCAAGTTCTTCCTCTCCTCCGTCACCGCGACCGCCGTCACCCTCCTCGGCGTCAGCTTCGTGTACGCGGCCACCGGCACCCTCCACCTCACCGAGATCGCCCAGCGCCTCGACGAGGTCCCCGGCCAGCTCCAGACGCTCGCCGAGGCGGGCGTCGCCCTCACCCTCGTCGGCTTCGCCTTCAAGACGGCGGCCGTCCCCTTCCACTTCTGGGTCCCCGACACCTACGTCGGCGCCCCGCTGCCCGTCGCCGCCTACCTCTCCGTGGTCGGCAAGGCCGTCGGCTTCACCGGCCTCATCCTCGTGACGGTCGTCGCCTTCCCCTCGTACGCCGACGTGTGGGGTCCGGCGCTCGCCGTCCTCGCCGCGCTCACCATGACCGTCGGCAACGTGGCCGCCCTCCGGCAGGCCTCCACGCGCGCGTGGAGCGCGGTCCGGCTGCTCGCCTGGTCCTCCGTCGCCCAGGCCGGCTACCTCCTGGTGCCGATCGCCGCCGCCGCGTACTCCTCCGACGACCAGATCGGCGCCACCGTCGCGTACGCCCTCATGTACGCCGTCGTGAACCTCGGCGCCTTCGCGGTCGTCGCCCTCGTCGCCCGGACGCACCCCCGCAACCGCCTCGCGGACTACCGAGGCCTGTACGCGGCCAGCCCCGCCGCGGCCCTCGCGCTCGCCTTCTTCCTCCTGAATCTGGCCGGTTTGCCCCCGGGTATCATCGGCCTCTTCGCCAAGGTGACCGTCTTCTCGGCGGCCGTCGACGCGGGCCTCGGGTGGCTGGCCGTGGTCATGGGCCTCAACGTCGTGATCGCGCTGTACTACTACCTGCGCTGGACGGCCCTCCTCTTCCGTACGCCGGAGGGGGAACCGGCCGCCACGCGCGCGTACCGGACGTCCGCACCGGTCACCCTGGCGATCGCGCTGACCGCCGCCGCCGGAGCCGTCCTGTCGGGCTACCCGCAGTTCGCCCTCCGCTTCGCGACGGACAGCCTTTTCTGACCCCCCCACGCAGAGCAGAACCGAGGAGCAACACCCCGTGCTGAACGGATTCAAGGACTTCATACTTCGCGGAAACGTCGTCTCGATGGCCATCGGTCTGGCCGTCGGCTCGGCGTTCACGGCCGTCGTCACGGGCTTCAGCAAGGCGTTCATCACCCCGCTCATCGGTCTGGCGACCGGCTCGGTCGGCGACTTCAGCGAGGCCAGCTTCAAGGTCCAGGGCACGGTCTTCCCGTATGGTCTGGCCATCGCCGCCGTCATCGCCTTCGTCATCACGGCGGCGGTCCTGTACTTCCTGATCGTCGTCCCGATGACGAAGATCCAGAGCAAGTTCGCCAAGGAAGAGGCCGCCGACCCGAAGTCGGAGAAGCGCGACTGCCCCCGCTGCTTCACCGAGATCCCGGCCATCGCCACCCGCTGCGCCCACTGCACCAGTGAGGTCGAGCCCACCGTCGTCGGTGCCGGCGCCCTGGAGAAGGTCGCCGTCCCGGCGGCCCGCTGATCACCCGTACGGCCCACACGGCACCCCCCGCGAGCCGGGGAACCCGAGCCTCCCGCCTGGCGTTGACCAGGAAGGGAGGGTCCACTGGACCAGAGCACCAGAGGATCACCACAGCAAAAAGGGTTCCCCTGCCGCACCACTTGGAGGGCGTACCGTGCACCGCCGGCACAACGGGCTGAGGACCGCCGTCCTCCTCGGAGGGCTCTCCGCCCTCATCATCGTCATCGGCAGCTTCTTCGGGCGTACGGGGCTGATCGTCGCGCTCGTCGTGGCGCTCGGCACCAACGCGTACGCGTACTGGAACAGCGACAAGCTGGCGCTGCGGGCCATGCGGGCCCGCCCGGTCAGCGAGTTCGAGGCGCCCGCGCTCTACCGGATGGTGCGCGAGCTCTCGACCCAGGCCCGCCAGCCCATGCCCCGGCTCTACATCTCGCCGACCCAGGCGCCCAACGCCTTCGCCACCGGCCGCAACCCGCGCAACGCGGCCGTGTGCTGCACCGAGGGCATCCTCGCGATCCTCGACGAGCGCGAGCTCCGCGGGGTCATCGGCCACGAGCTCAGCCACGTCTACAACCGGGACATCCTCATCTCCTCGGTCGCCGGCGCCCTCGCCTCGGTGATCATGTTCCTCGTCAACTTCGCCTGGCTGATCCCGGTCGGCCGCTCCAACGACGACGACGGCCCCGGCATCCTCGGCTACCTGATGATCGTCATCCTGGGGCCGATCGCCGCGGCGGTCATCCAGCTGGCCATCTCCCGCTCCCGGGAGTACGAGGCCGACGCCTCCGGCGCCCAGCTCACCGGCGACCCGCTCGCCCTGGCCAGCGCCCTGCGGAAGCTGGACGCGGGGACGAAGCAGCTGCCGCTCCCGCCCGAGCCGAAGATCGAGACCGCGAGCCACATGATGATCGCGAACCCGTTCGGCCCGGGTAAGGGCATGTCCAAGATGTTCTCCACACATCCGCCGATGGCCGAGCGCATCGCCCGGCTCGAACAGATGGCAGGTCGCCGCCCGTGAAGACCATCCTCAACGTCATATGGCTGATCCTCTGCGGATTCTGGATGTTCCTGGGCTACATGGCCGCGGGCGTCCTGCTCTGCATCACGATCATCGGCATCCCGTTCGGCCTCGCCGCGTTCCGCATCGGCCTCTACGCGCTCTGGCCGTTCGGCCAGACGGTCGTCGACCGCCGGGACGCGGGGGCGCCCTCCTGCGTCGGCAACGTGCTGTGGCTGATCCTGGCCGGCTGGTGGCTGGCGCTGGGGCACATCACGACGGGCATCGCGCTCTGCATCACGATCATCGGCATCCCGCTCGGCATCGCGAACTTCAAGATGATCCCGGTCTCGCTGATGCCGCTGGGCAAGGAAATCGTCCCGACGAGTTGATGGGCGTTGGGCGGGGACGGGGGGCCGCTGCGCGGGGCCTTCACCCCACCCCGCCCCTTCCCGAAGCCGGGGGCAGGCCCCCGGACCCCCGTACGGCCTGGCGGCCGTGCCCTCAAACGCCGGGCGGGCTGAAATCCAGCCCCGCCGGCGTTTGAGGCGCGGGGTCCGGGGCGGAGCCCCGAGTGCTTCAGCCCGTCGGTCGTCTGCGGACCGGGGGCCTGGGGCGGAGCCCCGGCACCTCAGCCTCGCCGGCGCTTGAGGCGCGGGGTCCGGGGCAGCGCCCCGGTTTCGGGAAGGGGCGGGGTGGGGGAAGGCCCGCCGCAGGCGCCCCGCCTGCCCACCCGGCACCGGAACCGGCACCGGCGCCCCACCCACCCGGCTACCCCCGCGGCGCCACCCCCCGCCCCCGGCTGACCGACCACGCCACGACCCCGGCCGCGAGGACCCCCGCGCCCGCCAGCACCGACCCCAGCGGCAGCGCGAACGCGAGGATTCCGCATCCGACGAGTCCCGGTCCCGCGAGCAGCCGGTTGCGGCCGCCTAGGGTCCAGGCGGAGGCGTTGGCGATTCCGTAGTAGACGAGGACGCCGAAGGACGAGAAGCCGATGGCGCCCCGCAGGTCCGCCGTGGCGGCCACCAGGGCGACGAGGGCGCCCACGGCGACCTCCGCCCGGTGCGGGACCTGGAAGCGTGGGTGTACGGCGGCGAGCGCGGTCGGCAGGTAGCCGTCGCGGGCCATCGCCAGGGTCGTCCGGGAGACGCCGAGGATCAGCGCGAGCAGCGAGCCGAGCGCGGCGACCGTCGCGCCCGCCGTGACGAGCGGTACGAGCCAGGCGGCGTCCGCCGCGCGTGCCGCGTCGGCGAGCGGCGCGGGGGAGCGGGCCAGGGCCTCGGGGCCGAGGACGGTGAGGACGCTGACGGCGACGAGCGCGTAGACGGCGAGGACGATGCCGAGGGCGATCGGGACGGCCCGGGGGATCGTGCGGGCCGGGTCGCGGACCTCTTCGCCGAGCGTGGCGATCCGCGCGTACCCCGCGAATGCGAAGAAGAGCAAACCCGCGGCCTGGAGCACCCCGCCCGCGACGAGCTCTCCGCCGAGCGTGGCGGCGGAGGCGGACCCGGCGTCGAAGGAGACCGTGACGACGGCCGCGAGGACGGCGAGGACCACCGCCACGATGACGCGCGTGAGCAGCGCGGACTTCTGAACTCCCCGGTAGCTGACGGCCGTCAGGGCCACGACGGCGCCGACGGCCACCGCGTGCGCGTGCTCCGGCCAGGCGTAGGCGCCGACGGTCAGGGCCATGGCCGCGCAGGAGGCCGTCTTGCCGACGACGAAGGCCCATCCTGCGAGGTAGCCCCAGAAGGAGCCGAGGCGTTCGCGACCGTACACGTACGTGCCGCCGGAGGCCGGGTAGATCGCGGCGAGCCGCGCCGAGGCCATGGCGTTGCAGTAGGCGAGGACCGCGGCGAGGCCGAGCGCCGTGAGCAGCCCTGCGCCGGACCCGGCGGCCCAGGCGGCCGGCCCGAGCGCCACGAAGATGCCCGCGCCGATCATCGAACCGAGGCCGATCACGACCGCGTCGAAGACGCCGAGCGACCGGCGCAGTTCTCCTGTCATGTACCGAACCTTAGGTCCCCGGCAGGGGCAGTCCGGTCTCCCTCAGCGTGATGTTCAGCCGCCCGACGAGCCCGAGCCCCGGCTCGGCCGTCCCCGGGTACACCTTGGGCACTCCGTGGTGCACCCACCGGGACTCCCGCCCGAAGACGAACAGGTCCCCGGAGACCAGATCGACGTCCTGGTACGGCCGCCCCCGGGTCTCCTCGTTGCCGAACCGGAAGACGCACCGGTCCCCGAGGCTCAGCGACACCACCGGCGCCGCCGAGCGCTCCTCGCGGTCCTGGTGCATGCCCATCCGCGCCCCGGGCCCGTAGAAGTTCACGAGCGCCGTGTCCGGGGTGAAGCCGAGGTCGTCCCCGTACGCCTCGACGAGCGCCGCCCGCCCCAGCTCCACCAGCCACCCGGGGACGGGCACGCCGACCGCGTCGAGGTAGCGGTACGGCTCCCACTGCCGGCCCAGGCACAGCGACCTGACCGACATGACGCCCCCGCCGGGCAGCACCGTCTGCCGGTACGGGGCGGGGCCCCGGCCCCACTCCCGGCAGGCGTCCACGAGCTCCCGCTGCCGCGCGAACGGCAGCCATCCGGGCACGTGCACCGCGCCCGGGGCGACCTCGGCACGCGCGCGCGTGGGAAGCCCCTCGGCGAGCGGGAACAGGCCGTCAGCCGTCACACGAGGGCCCCTTCGAGCCCCAGGAGCCGTTCCTTCCGCTCAAGACCCGCCGCGTACCCGCGCAGGCTCCCGTCCGCACCGATCACCCGGTGGCAGGGCCGCACCACGAGCAGCGGATTGCGTCCGATCGCGGTCCCCACGGCCCGCACCCCTGCCCCGCTCGAACCGACCTGCCGGGCGATGTCGCCGTACGACACGGTCGTCCCGTACGGGATCTCCTCCAGGGCCTGCCACACGCGCCGCTGGAACTCGGTCCCGGCATCGGCGGCGAGCGGGAGGTCGAACCGGTCCCGGCGCCCGGCGAAGTACTCGCCCAGCTGCTCGGTGACCTCCGCGAAGGCCTCGGGCGCGAGCGTCCACCCGTCCTCGACCTCCACACCGCCCTTCTGCTCCGGCAGCGACAGGGAGCGGAGAACGGCACGGCCCCCTTCGGCGAGCTCTCCGACAAGGAGCATCTCGCCCAGGGGGCCGTCGACGTACGCGTACACGGTCATGGCTTGTTCCTCTCCCCGCACGGGTCTCTCAGGATCCAGTGTGCGGGGCCGCCCCGCCTCGGGCTGGCGGTTTTCGGACACGAGCCTCGACGCGTCAGAACCGGGTCAGCGGTAGTTCACGAACTGGATCGCGAAGTCGAAGTCCTTGCCCTTGAGCAGCGCCTGCACGGCCTGGAGGTCGTCACGGCTCTTCGAGCTGACGCGCAGCTCGTCGCCCTGGACCTGCGCCTTGACGCCCTTGGGGCCCTCGTCGCGGATGGCCTTCGCGACCTTCTTGGCGTTCTCCTGGGAGATGCCCTCCTGGACGGAGGCGAAGAGCTTGTACTCCTTGCCGGAGAGCTGCGGCTCGCCCTCGACGTCCAGGGACTTCAGCGAGATGCCCCGCTTGATCAACTTGGACTGGAAGATGTCGAGGATCGCGAGGACGCGCTCCTCGCCGCTCGCCTGCATCAGGATCTTCTCGCCCGACCAGGCGATCGAGGCGTTGGTGCCCTTGAAGTCGTAACGCTGCGAGATCTCCTTCACGGCCTGGTTGAGGGCGTTGTCGACCTCCTGCCGCTCGACCTTGGACACGATGTCGAAACTGGAGTCGGCCATGACTCGTGGCTCCTTGTTCGGGTGCTGTGGGGTACCCCCAAAGCCTAGGGGGTTCCCCACGCCCCGAACGGCTGATCAATCCGGTGGCGAAGCACCCCCCGGGATCAGGTATTGTTTACGTCGTTGCCAGGGAACACCGCGAAAGCGGCTCCCGAACAACGAACCCATGGCGATGTGCCCGAGTGGCCAATGGGAGCGGACTGTAAATCCGTCGGCTTAGCCTACCCAGGTTCGAATCCTGGCGTCGCCACGTGAAGAAGGTCCCCGGTGCTTGCACCGGGGACCTTCACTCGTTTCTCGGGACGCCCGAGGCGGTCAGTTTCCGGCCACGTCCTTCACCGCGACCGCGACCGGCGTCGAGCCGCCGACCAGTTCCAGGGTCAGGCCGGCCGTCGCCGGGGTGTCCAGGAGTTCGGCGATGACCGCCGCCACGTCGTCGCGGGGGACCGGGCCCCGGCCCGTGCGGGCCTCCAGGCGCACCCGGCCCGTGCCCGGCTCGTCCGTGAGGGCGCCGGGCCGCAGGATCGTCCAGTCCAGGCCTTTGCGCCCCCGGACGTCGTCGTCGGCCGCGCCCTTCGCCCGCAGGTACGCGTCGAAGATCTCGTCGCCCTCGTGCGCCGCGTCCGCGCCCATCGAGGAGACGACCACGTGCCGCCGTACACCCGCCCGCTCCGCCGCCTCGGCGAAGAGCACCGCGGCGCCCCGGTCCACGGTCTCCTTGCGGCCCGCCCCGCTGCCCGGGCCCGCGCCCGCCGCGAAGACGGCCGCGTCGGCGCCCTGGAGGACGGCCGCGACCATCTCCACCGAGGCCGACTCCAGGTCCAGGACGACGGGCTCCGCGCCCGCCTCCCGTAGGTCGTCCCCCTGCTCCTGCCGCCGGATGATCCCGGCGACCTCGTGCCCGCCCGTGGCGAGGATCCTCTCCAGGCGCAGGGCGATCTGACCGTGTCCTCCAGCGATGACGATGCGCATACTCACGACCGTACGACGGGACCGGCCCCGGGGCTTCCCGGCTCGGGCGGCCGTTCGGGTCGCGTCTGACGGGGAAGGTCCAGAGCCGCCGCCGAGTCGCAGTACTCCCGCACCGCGCTGGTCCGCGCCACCACCCGTCCCCGGTGCACGACGATCCGGCTGTACGCCAGTGACAGCACGCCCGCCAGTCGCTCCCCGCGCACCGCGAGCAGCTCCGCCGGGAACCCGGCCTCCACCCGCACCTCCGGCAGCCCCATGGCCGCCCGCGCCTCGGTGCTCACCGCCGCGTACGCCTCCGGGGGCCGCAGCCCGCCGAGCGAGGCCAGGAGGTACGCGGCCTCCAGCGGATCGCCCCGCCCCACCGGGTTCGAGACGTCCCGCAGCGCCCCGCTGCCGGCCGCGACCCGCACCCCGGCCGCCCTGAGCAGCCGGACCGGCGCCGCGCCGCGCGTCTCCGTCGCCCCGCAGCCGCCCTGCGGCAGGCACACCACCGTCACCCCGGCCGCCGCCAGCTGGTCGGCCGCCCGCCGTGCCACGTCCCCCGGAAGCCGCCCGAGGGCGCCGCAGGGCCCGATCGTCACGCCGGGCCGCAGCCCGCCGGCCATCGCCGCGAGCCGCGCGAGCCTGGCCGGGTCGTTCCCGTCCGTGTGCAGGTCCACCGGGCAGCCGTGCTCGGCCGCGATCTCCAGGATCGCCTCCACGTAGCCGGCCGGATCGGGGTCGAGGTCCGGGCAGCCGCCGACGACCCCGGCGCCCATCTTCACCGCGTCCCGCAGCATCGCGAGCCCGTCCGCGCCCGCGACCCCGGTGAGGAGCCGGGGGACCGCCACGGCCGTCAGGTCGGTGAGGCCGCGCAGGGAGCGCCGGGCCTGGAGGACGGCTTCCAGCGGCCCGAGCCCGTGGACGTCGCCGATCCGCACGTGCGCGCGCAGCGCGGTGGCGCCGTGGCCCAGCTGGAGGAGCGCGGCCTCGGTGGCCCGCCGCTGGACCTCCTCGGGGGCGTACGAGACGGGGCCCGGGGTCTCGGCGGAGAGGGCGGTGTCGGCGTGGGCGTGGGGCTCGGCGGCGGCCGGGAGGAGGAGATAGCCGGCGAGGTCGACGCGCGGGCCGGAGGAGCTGAGGCTGCCGGCGGTGCCGACGGCCTCGATCCGTCCGCCGACGAGCCGGACGTCCACCGTGCGGCCGTCGGTGAGGCGGGCGTGGGAGAGCAGGAGCGTGGTCGCGTCGGCGGTGGTGGCGGCCCCGTCCTCGGGCGGCTGGGGCTGCTTGCTGTCGGCTGACATCCGGCTCCTCAAGACTCCTCAAGATCAAGAACGCGCGGGGTGGGCCCGAGCCTAGGGGCGCTCGGACCCGCCTTCGAGGAGGAGCGCAAAAGTCGTACCGGCGAGTCCACGTGTGGCCTACGGGACGCCTGGTGAGGGCCGTCGAGGGGCCTCGGGGAAACGGATTTGGGTGATGGGCCGGAGACCGTGTAATGTCTTCCTCGCTCGCCCCAATAGCTCAGTCGGTAGAGCGTCTCCATGGTAAGGAGAAGGTCTACGGTTCGATTCCGTATTGGGGCTCTGGTGAGAAGGGCCCCCGCCTTCGGGCGGGGATCCGGATCATCAAAGCGGTGTAGCTCAGTCGGTAGAGCAAGCGGCTCATAATCGCTGTGTCACCGGTTCAAGTCCGGTCACCGCTACACACGGTAGCCGATTGTGGGGTCGGTCCTGCGATCGGCTACTCTTTCATGCGTTAATCCATCCTATCCGTCCGTCAAGGAGCACTCACGTGGCTGCCACCGACGTCCGCCCGAAGATCACGCTGGCCTGCGTGGAGTGCAAGGAGCGGAACTACATCACCAAGAAGAACCGGCGTAACAACCCGGACCGTCTTGAGATGAAGAAGCACTGCCCTCGCTGCAACTCGCACACCGCGCACCGCGAGACGCGTTAATCAGGCTCGTACACGAGGCCGTCCCCACTCGGGGGCGGCCTCGTGTCGTTTGTCGCAGCACGTCGCCAGTCGCACAGATCCAGCAGGAGGTATCGAGTCCATGGCGCTCGACCAGTCCTTCGTGGGCCGGACCTATCCGCCCACCGCGCCCTACGAGGTCGGCCGCGAGAAGATCCGCGAATTCGCCGAGGCGATCGGTGACGCGAATCCCGCGTACATCGATCAGGAGGCGGCCAAGGAACTCGGTCACCCCGATGTGATCGCCCCGCCGACTTTTGTGTTCGCCATCACCTTCAAGGCGGCCGGCGCCGTCATCGAGGACCCGCAGCTGGGTCTCGACTACAGCCGCGTCGTCCACGGCGACCAGAAGTTCGCCTACACCCGGCCCGTCCGCGCCGGGGACCGGCTCTCGGTCACCTCCACCATCGAGGCGATCAAGTCCCTCGCCGGCAACGACATCCTGGACATCCGCGGCGAGGTCCACGACGAGACCGGCGAGCACGTCGTGACCGCCTGGACCAAGCTCGTCTCCCGCGCGCCCGAGGAGGCCTGACCATGACCGCGAAGATCGCCTACGACGAGGTCGAGGTCGGCACCGAGCTGCCCGCGCGCACGTTCCCCGTGACGCGCGCCACGCTCGTCCAGTACGCCGGTGCCTCCGGGGACTTCAACCCGATCCACTGGAACGAGAAGTTCGCGGTCGAGGTCGGCCTGCCGGACGTCATCGCCCACGGCATGTTCACCATGGCCGAGGCGATCCGCGTCGTCACCGACTGGGCCGGCGACCCCGCCGCCGTCGTCGAGTACGGCGTCCGCTTCACCAAGCCCGTCGTCGTCCCCAACGACGGCGTCGGCGCCGAGATCGAGGTCTCCGCCAAGGTCGCCGCCAAGCTCGACGACCAGCAGGTGCGGGTCGACATCACGGCCATGAGCGCCGGCCAGAAGGTCCTGGGCATGTCCCGGGCCGTGGTCCGCCTGGCCTGACGTACGCCCGCCGTACGCACCTCACGGGCCCGTCGCGCGAGCGGCGGGCCCGTACCCTTGAGCCTGTGCAGCAGATCGCAGACGCCCCCCTCGCGCCCCTGACCACCTTCCGGCTCGGCGGACCCGCCACCCGGCTCGTCACCGCCACCACCGACGACGAGGTGGTCGCGGCCGTCCGCGAGGCCGACGCCACCGGCACCCCGCTCCTGATCATCGGCGGCGGCTCCAACCTGGTCATCGGCGACAAGGGCTTCGACGGCACCGCGCTGCGCATCGCCACCACCGGCTTCCACCTCGACGGCACGCGCCTGGAGCTCGCCGCGGGCGAGGTCTGGACGGACGCCGTCGCCCGGACCGTCGAGGCCGGGCTCGCCGGGATCGAGTGCCTCGCCGGCATCCCCGGCTCCGCGGGCGCCACCCCGATCCAGAACGTCGGCGCCTACGGCCAGGACGTCTCCGCCACCGTCACCGAGGTCGTCGCCTACGACCGGCGCGCCGACGAGACGGTCACCCTCACCAACGCCGAGTGCGCCTTCTCGTACCGCCACAGCCTCTTCAAGGACCAGCCCGACCGGTACGTCGTCCTGCGCGTCCGATTCGAGCTGGAGGACGCGGACGGCCTGTCCGCGCCGGTGAACTACCCCGAGACCGGCCGGGCCCTCGGCGTCGAGGTCGGCGACCGCGTGCCGCTCGCGCACGCCCGCAAGACCGTGCTCGGGCTCCGCGCGGGCAAGGGCATGGTCCTGGACCCCGAGGACCACGACACCTGGTCCGCCGGCTCCTTCTTCACCAACCCGATCCTCACGGCGGGGGAGTACGAGACCTTCCTCACGCGCGTGACCGAGCGCCTCGGCGCCGACGTCAGCCCGCCCGCCTTCCCCACGGGCACCGACGGGCACGTGAAGACCTCGGCCGCGTGGCTCATCGACAAGGCCGGCTTCACCAAGGGGTACGGTGCCGGGCCCGCCCGGATCTCCACCAAGCACACCCTCGCCCTCACCAACCGGGGCGAGGCGACCACCGAGGACCTCCTCGCGCTCGCCCGCGAGGTCGTCGCGGGCGTCCGGGACGCCTTCGGGATCACCCTCGTCAACGAGCCGGTGACGGTCGGCGTCAGCCTCTAGGGCTGTCCGGCGGATCAACCCCGTACAACGCGAGATCCCCGGCGGTGAGGACACCGCCGGGGATCTCGTCCATGCTTTACCAGGGCTTACCAGGGCTTACCAGGAGCCCTTGACGTCTTCGGGCTTCTCGCCGAAGACGATGTCCAGGACGCGGCTCATGCGCGGGTCGTAGACGTGGACGTCCGTCTGGGCGACGCCCTCGGAGCGGTTGTAACGCCAGCCGCTGTTCACACCCTCGAAGTGCCGGTGGTGGATCTTGTCCGTCTTCACGGCGCCCGAGCCCGCGACGCTGTGCACGCGCCACTGCGTGGTCAGCTCGTCCACGACGGCCGGCAGGGCCGCCCACTTCACCGTCGTCGTGCCCTTGGCGCGGTGGTGGTAGTCGGTGAAGCGGCGCTGGCGGTCGGAGGGCATCGGCGTACGCGTCGCCTTGGCCATCCAGTAGCCGGAGAACATCACGACGCCGGTCTCCGACTCGGCGGCGTGCTCGAAGACCGACCGGCCGTCGTCGGCGAGCATCAGCTCGTCGATGTCCGCGCTGATCACGCCGGCCGCCTGGGACAGGTAGCGGAAGCGACCGTGCTCCAGGAGCCCGTACTGGCAGTAGTCGGAGTCCCAGACCTTGTTGGGGCCGCCCTGCGGGCCGAAGGGGAAGGGCCAGTCCACGACGACGGCCGTGGTGATCCCGTCCACCTCCGCGATGGCGTCGGCGACGTCCTGCGGGGTGTAGGTCGTGGAGTTGTTGTCGTAGAAGACGATTCCGGTGACCCCGTGCACGAGGTGGTAGTAGCGCAGGAAGTCCTGGATCCAGACGAGGTCGTTGTCCTTGGACTTCGTGATGATCGTGCGCTGCCCGGCGAAGAGGTGCGACTCGTTCGGCGCGATCTCCGCGGTGAACCGGTCGTTGCCCAGGCTGAAGGAGAGCTCGCGGCCCTCACCGGCGCCCAGGACCGACGAGCGCTGCGTGCGGCCCCAGTCGCGGAGGTCGAGGTCGCCCGTGACGTCGGCGCCGTCGACGCGCCAGGCGCCGTTGCTGAGCGGTTCCTTGAGGTTGCTCAGCGGCGGGCCGCTCAGGTGCACGTCGTCGCCGTACTGGAAGACGTCGTAGAAGAGCGTGCGGTCGTCGAACTGCTCGAGGTACTCGGGCTGCCGGTCCTCCGGCTTGCGCGGCGGCGTCCGGCGGAAGGAGGAGGACAGGGGCACCGTGACCGCGGACGGCCGGACCACCTTGATCACCTTCTCCTGCTTCTCCCCGCTCGCCTTCCGCAGGTCCAGGCCCCGGCGCGCGAGACGGACCGGTTCGAGGAATTCATCGAGAGTGAGGGACCCGGAGCTGTGCGCGTGCTTGCGGCGCTCCGCCTCCAGCTCGGCGACGCGGCGGTCGAGGCGCGCGATCTCCGCTTGCAGGGCCTCCGCCGGCACGTCGGCGTTTTCGACGGCTCCAGATGTCATTCTCGCTCCCGTCTCCGAGCGCCCTCCGGTGGGCCGGTCGCCGGTCGCGGCCGGCGGCGGTGCGCGTCGATGAGGACGACGGTTCACAGTCAATGAAGTGGCAATCATATGACCCTCAGGTGGCGAGCCAGCCGTCGATCCCCGCAAGCAGCTTCGCCCGTACGTCCTCCGGGGCCGCCGAACCCCGCACCGACTGACGGGCCAGTTCCGCCAGCTCCTCGTCCGTGAAGGCGTGGTGGCGGCGGGCGATCTCGTACTGGGCCGCGAGCCGCGAGCCGAAGAGGAGCGGGTCGTCCGCGCCCAGGGCCATCGGCACCCCCGCCTCGAAGAGCGTCCGCAGCGGTACGTCCTCGTGCTTCTCGTACACCCCGAGGGCCACGTTGGAGGCGGGGCAGACCTCACAGGTCACCCCGCGCTCCGCGAGCTTCCGCAGCAGCCGGGGGTCCTCCGCCGAGCGGACGCCGTGGCCGACCCGGGTCGCCCCCAGGTCGTCCAGGCAGTCCCGTACCGAGGACGGGCCCGTCAGTTCGCCGCCGTGCGGGGCCGCGAGCAGACCGCCGTCCCGGGCGATCGCGAAGGCCCGGTCGAAGTCGCGGGCCATGCCGCGCCGCTCGTCGTTGGAGAGCCCGAAGCCGACGACGCCCCGGTCCGCGTACCGCACCGCGAGCCGCGCGAGGGTCCGCGCGTCCAGCGGGTGCTTCATGCGGTTCGCCGCGACGACCACCCGCATGTCGAGCCCGGTGTCGCGGGAGGCCGCGTCGACCGCGTCGAGGATGATCTCCATCGCCGCGATGAGACCGCCGAGCAGCGGCGCGTACGAGGTCGGGTCGACCTGGATCTCCAGCCACCCCGAACCGTCCCTGACGTCCTCCTCGGCCGCCTCGCGGACCAGGCGCCGGATGTCGTCGGGCTCGCGCAGGCAGGAGCGCGCGATGTCGTAGAGGCGTTGGAAGCGGAACCAGCCGCGCTCGTCGGTCGCCCGCAGCTTCGGGGGCGTACCGCTGCTCAGGGCCTCCGGGAGGCGGACGCCGTACTTGTCGGCCAGCTCGATGAGCGTCGTGGGCCGCATCGATCCGGTGAAGTGCAGATGCAGATGGGCCTTGGGCAGGGCGCTGAGGTCGCGGTAAACGTGCTCCATTGGCCGATCCTGCCGCACCCGAATGGACGAGAACAGTCCGTTTTCCCTATCGGTACCTTGCCCGAACGTAAAAACGAGCCCCCGGCTCCGAAGAACCGGGGGCCCGTGAGCCGTGAGCGACTCGTGCTACTTGGCTTCCGCCAGCAGCTTCTGGATCCGGGACACGCCCTCGACGAGGTCCTCGTCACCCAGCGCGTACGAGAGACGCAGGTAGCCCGGCGTGCCGAAGGCCTCGCCCGGGACGACCGCGACCTCGGCCTCGTCCAGGATCAGGGCGGCGAGCTCCACGGAGGTCTCCGGGCGCTTGCCGCGGATCTCCTTGCCGAGCAGGCCCTTCACCGACGGGTACGCGTAGAACGCGCCCTCGGGGGTCGGGCAGTACACGCCCTCGATCTCGTTCAGCATGCGCACGATCGTCTGGCGGCGGCGGTCGAAGGCCGTCCGCATCTCCGCGACGGCGTCCAGGTTGCCCGAGACGGCGGCGAGCGCGGCGACCTGCGCGACGTTGCTCACGTTGGACGTGGCGTGCGACTGGAGGTTCGTCGCGGCCTTCACGACGTCCTTCGGGCCCACGATCCACCCGACGCGCCAGCCCGTCATCGCGTACGTCTTCGCCACGCCGTTGACCACGATGCACTTGTCGCGCAGCTCGGGCACGATCGCCGGCAGCGAGGTGAACTTCGCGTCGCCGTAGACCAGGTGCTCGTAGATCTCGTCCGTCAGGACCCACAGACCGTGCTCGGCGGCCCAGCGGCCGATCGCCTCGGCGTCGGCCTCGGAGTAGACCGCGCCGGTCGGGTTGGACGGGGAGACGAAGAGGACGACCTTGGTCTTCTCCGTGCGCGCCGCCTCCAGCTGCTCCACCGAGACCCGGTAGCCGGTGGTCTCGTCGGCCACGACCTCGACCGGGACACCGCCCGCGAGGCGGATCGACTCGGGGTACGTGGTCCAGTACGGCGCCGGGACGATGACCTCGTCGCCCGGGTCGAGGATCGCGGCGAAGGCCTCGTAGATCGCCTGCTTGCCGCCGTTGGTCACCAGGACCTGGGAGGCGTCGACCTCGTAACCGGAGTCGCGGAGCGTCTTGGCGGCGATCGCGGCCTTCAGCTCGGGCAGACCGCCGGCCGGCGTGTAGCGGTGGAACTTCGGGTTCTTGCAGGCCTCGACGGCCGCCTCGACGATGTAGTCGGGGGTCGGGAAGTCGGGCTCGCCGGCACCGAAGCCGATCACCGGGCGCCCGGCGGCCTTGAGGGCCTTGGCCTTGGCGTCGACGGCGAGGGTGGCGGACTCGGAGATCGCACCGATGCGTGCGGAGACCCGACGCTCGGTGGGAGGGGTAGCAGCGCTCATACGGCCCATCGTCCCAGACCGGATACGGCCCCGGGACACGGGTTTCACGGACCGGACAGGAACGGTCATTCCCGGTCGTACGCCCGTCCGAGAGCAGGTCGGCGCGGTTTCTGTTCGACGTGAGCCCCCATCACCGCGTATGCTCACTCCTCGTTGGCCCGCACCGACCACATCTCACGATGCGGTAGGTTGAGGGGCATCAACAAAGGGTCGTAGCTCAATTGGTAGAGCACCGGTCTCCAAAACCGGCGGTTGGGGGTTCAAGTCCCTCCGGCCCTGCTACACACACCGCCAGGTGTTGTGCGCATGTGTACGTACTTCATTGCACCGCCGTGCGGCTCCACCCGGGCGCGGCACGGCCGACCCGGAATCAGGTGAGAGATCGTGACGGACGCCGTAGGCTCCATCGACATGCCTGATGCCGAAGACGCGGCCTCCGAGTCGAAGAAGAAGGCCCGTAAGGGCGGCAAGCGCGGCAAGAAGGGCCCTCTGGCCCGCCTCGCGCTCTTCTACCGCCAGATCATCGCGGAGCTCCGCAAGGTCGTCTGGCCCACTCGCAGCCAGCTGACGTCGTACACCACCGTGGTGATTGTCTTCGTCGTCATCATGATCGGCCTCGTCACCGTGATTGACTATGGCTTCCAGGAAGCAGTCAAGTACGTCTTCGGCTGACTTTTTGTTCCACCCATCTGTATCGCAGGAAGAAGCAGCCACCGTGTCTGACGCGAACCTGAACGACGCCTTCGAGTCCGAGTCCGTCGAGGACGAGCTGGACATCGTCGAGGCCGCCGACGAGGACCCGGCCGACGCTGACGCTGCAGACGACATCCTGATCGAGGCCGTCGAGGAGTCCGACGAGGACGCCGACGCCGAGATCGAGGCTGTCGAGGACGTCGACGCCGAGGACGAGGGCGACGACGAGTCCGAGGACGAGGACGTCGAGGACGCCGACACCGAGGACGAGGACGAGGACGCCGAGGAGGAGGCCGAGCCGGCCGCCCCGGTCGACCCGATCGCCGCGCTCCGCGAGGAGCTGCGCACGCTCCCCGGCGAGTGGTACGTCATCCACACCTACGCGGGCTACGAGAAGCGCGTGAAGGCCAACCTCGAGCAGCGTGCCGTCTCGCTCAACGTCGAGGACTTCATCTACCAGGCCGAGGTCCCCGAGGAAGAGATCGTCCAGATCAAGGGCGGCGAGCGGAAGAACGTCAAGCAGAACAAGCTCCCCGGCTACGTTCTCGTCCGCATGGACCTGACGAACGAGTCCTGGGGTGTCGTTCGCAACACGCCCGGCGTCACCGGCTTCGTGGGCAACGCCTACGACCCGTACCCGCTGACCCTGGACGAGATCGTCAAGATGCTCGCCCCGGAGGCCGAGGAGAAGGCCGCCCGCGAGGCCGCCGAAGCCGAGGGCAAGCCGGCTCCGGCCCGCAAGCTGGAGGTCCAGGTCCTCGACTTCGAGGTCGGCGACTCGGTCACCGTCACCGACGGTCCCTTCGCGACGCTCCAGGCCACGATCAACGAGATCAACCCGGACTCGAAGAAGGTCAAGGGCCTCGTCGAGATCTTCGGTCGCGAGACCCCGGTCGAGCTGAGCTTCGACCAGATCCAGAAGAACTGATCTCACCGTCTTCCGAGCAGGTCAGAGGGGCTCTCGCAGCCGCTCTGACCTGCTCGGTTTTTAGCCGCACGTCTATACCCGTTATCGTTGTGCGGTATGCCTGCATCCGGATGACCGGAAGGCGGGCTGAACACTCTCACTAGGACCCGGAGAGAGCAATGCCTCCCAAGAAGAAGAAGGTCACGGGGCTTATCAAGCTCCAGATCAACGCCGGTGCGGCCAACCCGGCCCCGCCGGTCGGCCCCGCGCTCGGTCAGCACGGCGTCAACATCATGGAGTTCTGCAAGGCCTACAACGCCGCGACCGAGTCGCAGCGTGGCATGGTCGTGCCGGTGGAGATCACGGTCTACGAGGACCGTTCCTTCACCTTCATCACCAAGACTCCGCCGGCCGCCAAGCTGATCCTCAAGGCCGCGGGTGTGGAGAAGGGCTCCGGCGAGCCGCACAAGACCAAGGTTGCCAAGCTCACGGCCGCCCAGGTCCGCGAGATCGCCACGGTCAAGCTCCCCGACCTCAACGCCAATGACCTGGACGCCGCGTCCAAGATCATCGCCGGCACCGCCCGTTCCATGGGCATCACGGTCGAGGGCTGATCACCCCCCCCGTTTGACCTCTAGTGGTAGGGCCGGCGCGGCCCGCACCACGACTCCACCCCTGAACCACAGGAGAAGCAGTGAAGCGCAGCAAGGCTCTCCGCTCCGCGGACGCCAAGATCGACCGCGAGCGGCTCTACGCTCCCCTCGAGGCCGTTCGCCTCGCGAAGGAGACCGCCGCCACGAAGTTCGACGGCACCGTCGAGGTCGCCTTCCGCCTGGGTGTCGACCCGCGCAAGGCCGACCAGATGGTCCGCGGCACCGTGAACCTCCCGCACGGCACCGGCAAGACCGCCCGGGTCCTGGTCTTCGCGACCGGTGACCGTGCCGAGGCCGCGATTGCCGCTGGCGCCGACATCGTCGGTTCCGACGAGCTCATCGACGAGATCTCCAAGGGCAACCGCCTGAACGAGTTCGACGCCGTTGTGGCCACCCCGGACCTCATGGGCAAGGTCGGCCGCCTCGGCCGCGTCCTCGGCCCGCGTGGTCTCATGCCGAACCCCAAGGTCGGCACCGTCACCCCCGATGTCGCGAAGGCTGTCAACGACATCAAGGGCGGCAAGATCGAGTTCCGCGTCGACAAGCACTCGAACCTGCACTTCATCATCGGCAAGGTCTCCTTCGATGACACGAAGCTGGTCGAGAACTACGCCGCGGCGCTGGAGGAGATCCTCCGTCTGAAGCCGTCCGCCGCCAAGGGCCGCTACATCAAGAAGGCCGCCCTCTCCACCACGATGGGCCCCGGCATCCCGCTGGACTCCAACCGCACCCGTAACCTCCTCGTCGAGGAGGACCCGGCCGCGGTCTGAACCTCACCGGTTCGCTGAGTGGTCAGCCGGCCCCGCACCTCTCCGGAGGTGCGGGGCCGGCTTCTTGTTACGGTTCAAGAGACCGTAAAGAAAACTGGACCAAACGGGTGGGGACGCTCATGAACAAGACCGCTTGGAAGCGCGCCGGTGTGGCCCTGACGGCCGTGGCCGTGGTGACCGGCGTCGCGGGCTGTCAGGACGGCGACGCGAAGGCCGCGCCGAAGACGAACGACCACGGTGACGTCACGAAGGTCATCACGGCCGCGTACGAGAAGACCTCGGCGGCCAAGGCGGCCAAGGTCAAGATGACGATGACCATGGAAGGCGCCGGCGCGGAGTCCGGCACCACCGAGATGACCGGCGTGCAGGGCTGGGACCCCGCCGTCATGGACTTCACCATGAAGGGCTCGGCTCTCGCGGGCGCCGGCGCGGGCGCCGGTGCGGGCGCGGACATGCCCGAGCAGATGCGCATGGTCATGCTCGACCAGGTCATGTACGTCGACATGGGGACCAAGCTGGCCTCCGAGATGGACGGCAAGCGCTGGATGAAGCTGGACCTGAAGGCCGCGGGCGAGCTCGCCGGTGACAAGGGGCTCCAGAAGCAGCTGACCGGCGGCCTGGACAACATGAACCAGGACCCGGCCCAGCAGCTCGCCCTGCTCCTCGACTCCCCGGACGTGAAGCACGTCGGAGCCGAAAAGATCAACGGCATGGAGACCCAGCACTACAAGGGCACGCTCACCCTGGAGCAGATGCTCAAGGCGAACGACACGTCCAAGCTGCTCTCCAAGGAAGACCACGCCAAGCTCGTCGAGGGCATGAAGAAGGCGGGCTTCAAGGGCTACGACACCGAGCTCTGGGTGAACGAGGACGGCTACCCGGCGCGCATGGACATCGACATGACCATGGCCGAGGGCAGGATGAAGCTGACCGCCGACTACAGCGACTACGGCACCAAGGCCGCCGTCCAGGCCCCGCCGGCCAAGGACACCCTCGACCTCTTCGAGATGCTGAAGGGCCTCGGCGGGGCGGGCACCCAGGGCTGATTTGCCCGAACCGGACACCCTCACGTACTCTTCCACAGAAGCCAAAGACCGCTGGTCGTTGCTGTGCCCCTACCGGGTGCGGTGGCCGAAGGATCCGCTGACTGCGGACGACCCGCGCAGGTGACTGTGGAAAGTTCCCGGATATTGCATCCGGTCGAGCTACGCCCCGTGCGCCTGCGCCGGGGCGTTTTGTTTGTTCAGCCCCCTTCTGAGCGGTCCTCATCACCCGGAAGGAGGCCGAAGCACTATGCCGACGCCCAACAAGGCTGCATCGGTGGCCGAGCTCAAGGACGCGTTCCAGAGCTCCAACGCCGCCGTGCTGACCGAGTACCGGGGTCTCACCGTTGCGCAGCTCAAGACGCTGCGTCGTTCGCTCGGTGAGAACGCCCAGTACGCCGTGGTGAAGAACACGCTGACCAAGATCGCGGCCAACGAGGCCGGGATCACCGCACTGGACGAGCACTTCGCTGGTCCGACCGCGGTCGCCTTCGTCACCGGTGACCCGGTGGAGTCGGCGAAGGCTCTGCGTGACTTCGCCAAGGAGAACCCGAACCTCATCATCAAGGCCGGTGTCCTTGACGGTAAGGCTCTCTCCGCCGACGACATCAAGAAGCTTGCGGACCTCGAGTCCCGCGAGGTTCTGCTCAGCAAGCTGGCCGGTGCCTTCAAGGGTAAGCAGTCTCAGGCTGCCTCGCTCTTCCAGGCGCTGCCGTCGAAGTTCGTCCGCACCGCGGAAGCGCTTCGCGTCAAGCTCGCCGAGCAGGGCGGTGCCGAGTAATTCGGCTCGCGCATTGATCCGCGCCGCCTAGTGCGCGGGTCGTAGCGGGCCGTTACGCCCGCCTTTATAGACACATCGGCACCAGCCGAATTAGTGGAAGGATCGCCCATCATGGCGAAGCTCTCTCAGGACGACCTCCTCGCCCAGTTCGAGGAGATGACCCTCATCGAGCTCTCCGAGTTCGTGAAGGCCTTCGAGGAGAAGTTCGACGTCACCGCCGCCGCGGCCGTCGCCGTTGCCGCCGGTCCGGTCTCGGGTGACGGTGGCGCTGCCGCCGCCGAGGAGCAGGACGAGTTCGACGTCATCCTCGAGGGTGCCGGCGACAAGAAGATCCAGGTCATCAAGGTCGTGCGCGAGCTCACCTCCCTGGGCCTCAAGGAGGCCAAGGACCTCGTCGACGGCACCCCGAAGCCGGTCCTCGAGAAGGTCGCGAAGGAGGCCGCTGACAAGGCCGCCGAGGCCCTCAAGGCCGCCGGTGCCTCCGTCACGGTCAAGTAAGACCGTTTCGAGTCGCTGAGTGACTCCTGCCCCCGTGTAACGCGGGGGCATCGAAAGGCGATCACCCTTCTGGGTGGTCGCCTTTCGGCGTTCCCCGGGAAGAGCGTGGCGGGGGCTCCTGTGGGCGTCCGGGGCGGAGTATGGTGATCTTCGCCGTGCGCCCCGTCGACCGGGGGGCCTTGACGAACCGCACGCAGCGCGCAATTCTCAGGACGCGTCGTCACAACGATCCGTATCCGAGGCATGGATCGACGACTGAACGGGCAGTATCGAGGTGCGCCGCACGGCGCGAGGTACCGCGGAGTTGAGAGCAACGAGGGTCGCGAAGAAGTCGCCCTGGACATCAGTGAGCCAAGTGGCTACACTGACCCTTTGCGCTGCCTGTTAGCTGCCCCCTGCCCGTCACCAGGGGCATACCTTCGCATCAGCTTCGTGGACCGACCCCATCTGACCTGGCCTTTTGGTCATATCAGGAAAAGTCTGCCGTGAAGCGTTGCTGGGGACCGGTACGCGCGTAGTGAGTCCGAGCCCTCGGAAGGACCCCCTCTTGGCCGCCTCGCGCAACGCCTCGACCAATACGAACAACGGCGCAAGCACCGCCCCGCTGCGCATCTCCTTTGCAAAGATCAAGGAGCCCCTCGAGGTTCCGAACCTCCTCGCGCTGCAGACCGAGAGCTTTGACTGGCTGCTCGGCAACGCCGCCTGGAAGGCTCGCGTCGAGGCTGCCCTTGAGTCGGGACAGGACGTCCCCACGAAGTCCGGCCTGGAGGAGATCTTCGAGGAGATCTCTCCGATCGAGGACTTCTCCGGGTCGATGTCGCTGACCTTCCGCGACCACCGCTTCGAGCCGCCGAAGAACTCGATCGACGAGTGCAAGGACCGTGACTTCACGTACGGTGCCCCGCTCTTCGTCACCGCCGAGTTCACCAACAACGAGACCGGCGAGATCAAGTCCCAGACGGTCTTCATGGGCGACTTCCCGCTCATGACCAACAAGGGCACCTTCGTCATCAACGGCACCGAGCGTGTCGTCGTGTCGCAGCTCGTCCGCTCGCCGGGTGTCTACTTCGACTCCTCGATCGACAAGACGTCCGACAAGGACATCTTCTCCGCCAAGATCATCCCGTCCCGGGGTGCCTGGCTGGAGATGGAGATCGACAAGCGCGACCTCGTCGGTGTCCGCATCGACCGCAAGCGCAAGCAGTCGGTCACCGTCCTCCTGAAGGCTCTCGGCTGGACCACCGAGCAGATCCTGCAGGAGTTCGGCGAGTACGAGTCCATGCGCGCCACCCTGGAGAAGGACCACACCCAGGGCCAGGACGACGCGCTGCTCGACATCTACCGCAAGCTGCGTCCGGGCGAGCCGCCGACCCGTGAGGCCGCTCAGACGCTGCTCGAGAACCTCTACTTCAACCCGAAGCGCTACGACCTCGCGAAGGTCGGCCGCTACAAGGTGAACAAGAAGCTCGGCGCCGACGAGCCGCTGGACGCCGGCGTGCTCACCACCGACGACGTCATCGCCACGATCAAGTACCTGGTCAAGCTCCACGCGGGCGAGACCGAGACGGTCGGCGAGAACGGCAACGAGATCGTCGTCGAGACCGACGACATCGACCACTTCGGCAACCGTCGTCTGCGCAACGTCGGCGAGCTCATCCAGAACCAGGTCCGCACGGGTCTGGCTCGTATGGAGCGCGTCGTCCGCGAGCGGATGACCACGCAGGACGTCGAGGCGATCACCCCGCAGACCCTGATCAACATCCGCCCCGTGGTGGCGTCGATCAAGGAGTTCTTCGGAACGTCGCAGCTCTCGCAGTTCATGGACCAGAACAACCCGCTCTCCGGGCTGACGCACAAGCGTCGTCTGTCCGCGCTGGGCCCGGGTGGTCTGTCCCGTGAGCGGGCCGGCTTCGAGGTCCGAGACGTGCACCCGTCCCACTACGGACGCATGTGCCCGATCGAGACCCCCGAAGGCCCGAACATCGGTCTGATCGGTTCGCTCGCCTCGTACGGCCGCGTCAACGCGTTCGGCTTCATCGAGACGCCGTACCGCAAGGTCGTCGACGGCCAGGTCACCGACGAGGTCGACTACGTCACCGCCGACGAGGAGGACCGCTTCGTCATCGCGCAGGCCAACGCCGCGCTCAACGACGAGATGCAGTTCACCGAGCCGCGCGTCCTGGTCCGCAAGCGTGGCGGCGAGGTCGACTACGTCGAGCCGTCGGACGTGGACTACATGGACGTCTCGCCGCGCCAGATGGTGTCGGTCGCGACCGCGATGATCCCCTTCCTCGAGCACGACGACGCCAACCGTGCCCTCATGGGCGCGAACATGATGCGTCAGGCGGTGCCGCTGATTAAGTCGGAGGCCCCGCTCGTCGGCACCGGCATGGAGTACCGCTGCGCCACCGACGCCGGCGACGTGCTCAAGGCCGAGAAGGACGGTGTCGTCCAGGAGCTGTCGGCCGACTACATCACGGTCGCCAACGACGACGGCACGTACATCACGTACCGCCTGCACAAGTTCTCCCGCTCCAACCAGGGCACCTCTGTCAACCAGAAGGTCGTCGTGGACGAGGGGCAGCGCGTCATCGAGGGCCAGGTCCTCGCCGACGGTCCCGCCACCGAAGACGGCGAGATGGCGCTCGGCAAGAACCTGCTCGTGGCGTTCATGCCGTGGGAGGGTCACAACTACGAGGACGCGATCATCCTGTCGCAGCGCCTCGTGCAGGACGACGTCCTCTCCTCGATCCACATCGAGGAGCACGAGGTCGACGCCCGTGACACCAAGCTCGGCCCGGAGGAGATCACCCGGGACATCCCGAACGTCTCCGAGGAGGTCCTCGCGGACCTCGACGAGCGCGGCATCATCCGTATCGGTGCCGAGGTCGTCGCCGGCGACATCCTCGTCGGCAAGGTCACGCCCAAGGGTGAGACCGAGCTGACCCCCGAGGAGCGCCTGCTCCGCGCGATCTTCGGTGAGAAGGCGCGTGAGGTCCGTGACACCTCGCTGAAGGTCCCGCACGGCGAGATCGGCAAGATCATCGGCGTCCGCGTCTTCGACCGCGAGGAGGGTGACGAGCTTCCCCCGGGCGTGAACCAGCTGGTCCGCGTCTACGTCGCCCAGAAGCGCAAGATCACCGATGGTGACAAGCTCGCCGGCCGTCACGGCAACAAGGGTGTCATCTCCAAGATCCTTCCGATCGAGGACATGCCCTTCCTCGAGGACGGCACCCCGGTCGACATCATCCTCAACCCGCTGGGTGTCCCGTCCCGAATGAACCCGGGACAGGTCCTGGAGATCCACCTCGGCTGGCTCGCCAGCCGCGGCTGGGACGTCTCCGGTCTCGCGGACGAGTGGGCGCAGCGCCTCCAGGCGATCGGCGCCGACCAGGTCGCCCCCGGCACCAACGTCGCGACCCCGGTCTTCGACGGTGCGCGTGAGGACGAGCTCGCGGGCCTGCTGAACCACACCATCCCGAACCGCGACGGAGAGCGCATGGTGCTCCCGACCGGTAAGGCGAGGCTGTTCGACGGCCGCTCCGGCGAGCCGTTCCCGGACCCGATCTCCGTCGGGTACATGTACATCCTCAAGCTCCACCACCTGGTCGACGACAAGCTGCACGCGCGTTCGACCGGTCCGTACTCGATGATCACCCAGCAGCCGCTGGGTGGTAAGGCCCAGTTCGGTGGCCAGCGCTTCGGTGAGATGGAGGTGTGGGCGCTGGAGGCATACGGCGCCGCCTACGCCCTCCAGGAGCTGCTGACGATCAAGTCCGACGACGTGACCGGCCGCGTGAAGGTCTACGAGGCCATCGTCAAGGGCGAGAACATCCCTGAGCCCGGCATCCCCGAGTCCTTCAAGGTGCTCATCAAGGAGATGCAGTCCCTGTGCCTCAACGTGGAGGTGCTGTCCTCGGACGGCATGTCCATCGAGATGCGCGACACCGACGAGGACGTCTTCCGCGCAGCGGAGGAGCTCGGCATCGACCTGTCCCGGCGCGAGCCGAGCAGCGTCGAAGAGGTCTGACGGGAGTCCGGCAGGGGGACCAGTGATGGTCCCCCCGCCGGCCCCAGGACCCCCGTATCAGACCCCACAGCCTTACAACCCTGAGAGGGATTGACGCATAGTGCTCGACGTCAACTTCTTCGACGAGCTCCGGATCGGTCTGGCCACCGCTGACGACATCCGTCAGTGGAGCCACGGCGAGGTCAAGAAGCCGGAGACCATCAACTACCGCACGCTCAAGCCCGAGAAGGACGGACTCTTCTGCGAGAAGATCTTCGGTCCGACCCGGGACTGGGAGTGCTACTGCGGCAAGTACAAGCGTGTCCGCTTCAAGGGCATCATCTGTGAGCGGTGTGGCGTCGAGGTCACCCGCGCGAAGGTGCGCCGTGAGCGGATGGGCCACATCGAGCTGGCCGCTCCCGTCACCCACATCTGGTACTTCAAGGGCGTCCCGTCGCGCCTCGGGTACCTGCTCGACCTCGCCCCGAAGGACCTCGAGAAGGTCATCTACTTCGCGGCGTACATGATCACGTTCGTCGACGACGAGCGTCGTACGCGTGACCTGCCCTCGCTTGAGGCGCACGTCTCCGTCGAGCGTCAGCAGATCGAGAACCGTCGCGACTCCGACCTGGAGGCCCGCGCCAAGAAGCTCGAGAACGACCTCGCCGAGCTCGAGGCCGAGGGTGCCAAGGCCGACGTGCGCCGCAAGGTGCGCGAGGGTGCCGAGCGCGAGATGAAGCAGCTGCGCGACCGTGCGCAGCGCGAGATCGACCGTCTGGACGAGGTCTGGTCCCGCTTCAAGAACCTCAAGGTCCAGGACCTGGAGGGCGACGAGCTCCTCTACCGCGAGCTGCGTGACCGCTTCGGCACGTACTTCGACGGCTCGATGGGTGCCGCGGCGCTGCAGAAGCGCCTGGAGTCCTTCGACCTCGAGGAGGAGGCCGAGCGCCTCCGCGAGATCATCCGTACCGGCAAGGGCCAGAAGAAGACCCGTGCGCTCAAGCGCCTCAAGGTCGTCTCCGCGTTCCTGCAGACCGCGAACAGCCCCAAGGGCATGGTTCTCGACTGCGTCCCGGTCATCCCGCCGGACCTGCGTCCGATGGTGCAGCTGGACGGTGGCCGCTTCGCGACCTCCGACCTGAACGACCTGTACCGCCGCGTGATCAACCGCAACAACCGTCTGAAGCGTCTGCTCGACCTCGGTGCCCCCGAGATCATCGTGAACAACGAGAAGCGGATGCTCCAGGAGGCGGTCGACGCCCTCTTCGACAACGGCCGTCGTGGTCGCCCGGTCACGGGCCCCGGCAACCGTCCGCTGAAGTCCCTCAGCGACATGCTGAAGGGCAAGCAGGGTCGATTCCGTCAGAACCTGCTCGGCAAGCGTGTGGACTACTCCGCGCGTTCCGTCATCGTCGTCGGTCCGCAGCTGAAGCTGCACCAGTGTGGTCTCCCGAAGGCCATGGCGCTGGAGCTCTTCAAGCCGTTCGTGATGAAGCGCCTGGTCGACCTGAACCACGCGCAGAACATCAAGAGCGCCAAGCGGATGGTCGAGCGCGGCCGCACGGTCGTGTACGACGTCCTCGAAGAGGTCATCGCCGAGCACCCGGTTCTGCTGAACCGTGCGCCCACGCTGCACCGCCTCGGCATCCAGGCCTTCGAGCCTCAGCTCGTCGAGGGCAAGGCCATCCAGATCCACCCGCTCGTCTGCACCGCGTTCAACGCGGACTTCGACGGTGACCAGATGGCCGTCCACCTGCCGCTCTCCGCGGAGGCGCAGGCCGAGGCCCGCATCCTGATGCTGTCCTCGAACAACATCCTCAAGCCGGCCGACGGCCGCCCGGTCACGATGCCGACCCAGGACATGGTCCTCGGTCTGTTCTTCCTGACCACGGACGGCGAGCTCCGTGACACCAAGGGCGAGGGCCGCGCGTTCGGCTCCACGGCCGAGGCGATCATGGCGTTCGACGCGGGCGAGCTCGCTCTCCAGTCGGAGATCGACATCCGCTTCCCCGTCGGCACCGTCGCTCCGCGCGGCTGGGTTCCCCCGGTCGCCGAGGAGGGTGACGACCACGTCGCCGCCGAGTGGCAGCAGGGTGACACCTTCCGTCTGCGGACGACCCTGGGTCGCGCGCTCTTCAACGAGCTGCTGCCCGAGGACTACCCGTTCGTCGACTACTCCGTCGGCAAGAAGCAGCTCTCCGAGATCGTCAACGACCTCGCCGAGCGCTACCCCAAGGTCATCGTGGCGGCGACGCTCGACAACCTGAAGGCGGCGGGCTTCTACTGGGCGACCCGTTCCGGCGTCACCGTGGCCATCTCCGACGTCGTCGTTCCCGAGGCGAAGAAGGAGATCGTCAAGGGCTACGAGGCGCAGGACGAGAAGGTCCAGAAGCAGTACGAGCGCGGCCTGATCACCAAGGAAGAGCGCACGCAGGAGCTCATCGCGATCTGGACCAAGGCGACCAACGAGGTTGCCGAGGCGATGAACGCGAACTTCCCCAAGACGAACCCCATCTTCATGATGGTTGACTCGGGTGCCCGAGGAAACATGATGCAGATGCGTCAGATCGCCGGTATGCGTGGTCTGGTGTCGAACGCCAAGAACGAGACGATCCCGCGTCCCATCAAGGCGTCGTTCCGCGAGGGCCTCACCGTCCTCGAGTACTTCATCTCCACGCACGGTGCCCGTAAGGGTCTGGCTGACACCGCCCTGCGTACCGCCGACTCGGGTTACCTGACCCGTCGTCTGGTGGACGTCTCGCAGGACGTCATCATCCGCGAGGAGGACTGTGGCACCGAGCGCGGTCTGAAGCTGCGGATCGCGGCCAAGGACGAGGCCGGTGTCCTGCGGAAGACGGACGACGTCGAGACCTCCGTGTACGCGCGGATGCTCGCCGAGGACGTCGTCGTCGACGGCAAGGTCATCGCGCCTGCCAACGTCGACCTGGGTGACGTGCTCATCGACGCCCTCGTCGCCGCGGGCGTCGAGGAGGTCAAGACCCGCTCGGTCCTGACCTGTGAGTCGGCCGTCGGTACCTGTGCGTTCTGCTACGGCCGTTCGCTCGCCACCGGCAAGCTGGTCGACATCGGTGAGGCGGTCGGCATCATCGCCGCCCAGTCCATCGGTGAGCCCGGTACCCAGCTGACGATGCGTACCTTCCACACCGGTGGTGTGGCCGGTGACGACATCACCCAGGGTCTGCCGCGTGTCGTCGAGCTCTTCGAGGCGCGTCAGCCCAAGGGTGTCGCCCCGATCTCGGAGGCGGCCGGCCGCGTCCGTATCGAGGAGACCGAGAAGACCAAGAAGATCGTCGTCACCCCGGACGACGGCACCGACGAGACGGCGTTCCCGATCTCGAAGCGTGCCCGTCTGCTCGTGGGCGAGGGCGACCACGTCGAGGTCGGCCAGAAGCTCACCGTCGGTGCGACCAACCCGCACGACGTGCTGCGCATCCTCGGTCAGCGTGCGGTCCAGGTCCACCTGGTCGCCGAGGTCCAGAAGGTCTACAACTCGCAGGGCGTGTCGATCCACGACAAGCACATCGAGATCATCATCCGGCAGATGCTCCGCCGCGTGACGATCATCGAGTCCGGCGACGCGGAGCTGCTGCCGGGCGAGCTCGTCGAGCGCTCGAAGTTCGAGACCGAGAACCGTCGTGTGGTCACCGAGGGCGGTCACCCCGCCTCCGGCCGTCCGCAGCTGATGGGTATCACCAAGGCCTCGCTCGCCACCGAGTCGTGGCTGTCGGCGGCGTCCTTCCAGGAGACGACCCGGGTTCTGACCGACGCGGCGATCAACGCCAAGTCGGACTCCCTGGTCGGCCTCAAGGAGAACGTCATCATCGGTAAGCTCATCCCGGCCGGTACGGGCCTCGCCCGCTACCGCAACATCCGGGTCGAGCCGACCGAAGAGGCCAAGGCCGCGATGTACTCGGCCGTCGGCTACGACGACATCGACTACTCGCCGTTCGGCTCGGGCTCCGGTCAGGCCGTTCCGCTGGAGGACTACGACTACGGTCCGTACAACCAGTAAGTAGTGGTGCGAAGGGCGGTCACCCCGGTTTTCCGGGGTGGCCGCCCTTCGGCGTTTCCGGCGTGCCCCGTGTCAGCGGGCGGTGATCTCCCACACCGCGACGAGGGCGCCGGCGCTCGTGGCGAGGGCGGCGATGCTGGCGAGGGGCCAGCGGTTGCGTTCCAGGGCGTCGAGGCGGGCCTCGTGGTCGGCGAGCTGCTTGTCGGTCTGGTCGCTGCGCTGCACGAGCAGCGCGAGCGAGCCGTCGACGCGGGCGAAGCCGGCTTCGAGGGTGCCGCGGAGCCGTTCCAGTTCGAGGGCGACGGCGACGGGGTCGTTCGGGTCAGGCTCGGTCATCGGCACCACTGCCCTCGGTCGGCCGCAGCCAGGACGGCAGCAGCCGCTGGAAGACGTCGAGGGCCATCACGCGGGCCAGTCCGCCGGCGACGGCCAGCGCCCCCGCGACCCAGGGAAGGGTCGCGGGGACGCCGGAGGCGTCGACGATCGCGGGCAGGACGACGGCGATGCCGACGGCGGACTGGAGGACGGTGCGGGCCGTGCGCTTGGCGGCATCGGACATCGGTCTGCTCCTCGGGGTCACTTGGCGGACGGCGTGTACGGGACCTTCAGCGCGTTCCAGGAGGCGGCGCCCGGCATCCCGTCGGCGTCCGAGCCCCGGAAGCCGAGCTTGTGCTGCCACTTGGCGTAGCTGCGGCGGTCGGCCTCGCTCCAGCGGGGGCCGGGGCCGACCCCGTACGCGGAACATCCCTCGGCGACGAGGCGGCGGCCCATCGCGGTGATGACCGGGGAGCTCGTCTCCGTACGGAAGAACGAGGCGCCCGGGAAGGGGTGGAGGCGGGGGGTGGCCGGCTTGGCGCCGGCCGGGGGCTTTGCGCCGGCCGGGGCCTTGCCGAGCCGGGCCTGGACGCGGTCGCGCATCGTCGGCATGGCGAAGCCCTTGGGGTCGCTCTTCCAGTCGGACCACTCCAGGTGGCCGATGACCGACCTGGCGCCCCAGCCGTGGGCCCGGCAGAGGGCGGCGGAGACCCGTTCGATCGCGTCGAGCTGGGCGGCCGGCCAGGGGTCGGTGCCGTTGCCGAGGTTGACGCACTCGAAGCCGTAGAAGCGGGAGTTGCCGTCCACGGCGTTCGGGCTGCCCTGGTGGGCGCGGGGGACCGGCGGCCGGTCCCCGTACGTCTCGGTGATCACGGCCTGGAGGACGGACGGGTCGCCGCCTCCGGCGTGGTTGGCGCGGCCGTTGGCGACGAGGTGGACGGTGCCGTCCTTGGCGATGACGCCGTGGCAGAGCGGGCCGGGGAGGCCGTCGTACCCGTTGAAGCAGAGCTCGACGGAGGAGGCGGTGCCGGTGGAGACGGTGTGGTGGATCATCACGCCGGTCACCGGGCCCCAGGCGCCGGCCTGGTTCCGGTTGTGCGTGCGCCAGCCGGGATGTTCGACGACGGTGACGCCTTCGGCGCGGAGCGCGGCGAGGAGCCGGTCCGCGGGGAGGGGAGTGGCCATGTGGTGTCCTCCTGAACCGATCAGGTCCTGACATCAGGTCCTGACATGAAGAAGGCCCGCGCTCGGGCGGGCGTACGTGCGGGGAGGGGGGAGGGGGGAGGAGGGGGCGAGTGGCGGTTACGGGACCGGGGTCGCGTCCGCCTCTTCCTTGCCCGGCTCGGGGGTCGGCGTCGGGGTCGGCTCGGGAGTCGGCTCAGGGTTCGGGTTCGGGTTCGGGGTCGGCTCCGGCTCCGGGGCCGGCGGCGCCCAGGTCGCGCACAGTGCCGCGTACGCCGCCCGGCGCTCCTCGAAGTCGGCGAGCGCGGCGGCCACGGCCTCCGGCACGGCCGTCCGGTTCGGCGCCACCGGTACGCCCCCCTGCGCGTTGAGGACGACGACGCCGTTGCCGCGCAGCGCGGAGCCGGCCGTGCCGGCCTCGCCGAGCTGGGCCGTCACGAAGACCTGCGGGTACTCGCCGGTGACGGAGTCCACTTGGAGGGCGCCGCCGAGGGCGGAGTCGTAGATGCGGATGTCGAGGGTGTGGCCGCCCTCGGTGACGGTGGCGCGGCCGGCGTAGTCGATGGCCACGCCCCAGGGCTGGTTCGGGTCGATGTTCATGCGGGGGTCCTCTCTGGGCGGGGGCGGTTCAGCTCTGGGTGCCGTACATCAGCACCGGCTTCGCGTAGACGGTGCCGGAGGCGCTCGTGACCCGGGCCTGGACCTCGACCCTGACCGTGGTGCCGAAGCGCGCGCTGATGTCGGCGAGGATCGGGCCGGTGGCGTCGAACTGGTTGCCGGCGGTGACGACCGGGCCGAACTGGTTCGTGCCCTCGACGAGGACCTTCACCTCGCCGGTCGCGCCCGAGCTGACCCGGGTCTCCATGATCAGCCGCATCTGCGGCTGGAAGACCGGGTTGTGGGAGCGGGCGATCGTCGTCCAGGTGTTGACGGTGCTGGTCGCCGGCCAGTTCGCGGAGGCGAGGTCCTGCGGCGGCAGCATCGCGAGCCACGGCCGGGCGATGCCGCCCTTGACGATGTCGTCGGAGAAGATCTCGTGGGCGTACGCGTCGTAGAGCCGCAGGACCTGCTTGGCGGTGTCGGTGCCGACGCCGTTGAAGAGCGCGACGGCGAGCTCACCGGTCTGGCGGCGCAGGGCCACTCCGTACTCGGTCTTCTCGGGGTCCTCGTACCACTTGCCCACCTGGAGCACGGTGTTGCCGTTCGGCAGCTTCACGTTGAAGGCGCCGTCGGTGACCTCGTTGAGCGCGGGACGGGTGTTGACCGCGGTGGACAGCGCCTGGATCCGGCGTTCCATCTGGGTGAGCCGGTCGATGATGTCCTCGGGCAGCTGGGGCATCAGGCCTCCTCAAGGTAGAGATCGGCGGTGTCCGGACGGCCGCGCTCCGGCGGCTTGACCTTGACGCCGATGATCCGGAACCGGGCGTCGAGACCGGTCGGGTGCCATTCGTCGGTGATACGGATGCGGGTGGTGCGCCCGAGGAGGGTCGGCGGCACGACCCCGCCGAGGCGGATGCTGATCTCGGGGATGACGACGGCGCCGGCGGACTGGACCAGCTCGGAGGCCGCCAGTTTCTCCAGGGTGGCCTGGCTGGTGACCTCGTTGTGGTCGGAGGACAGGTCGATCCGCGGCCAGCCCGCGTCGAGCAGCGGCGATTCCTTCTCCGCCGAGGTCAGCGGCCGGGACTCGGCGGCGGCGTTGCTGTTGATCGACGCGCCGCGGGCCAGGGCGGTGGTGCCGCCGCGGGTGGCGTCGCGCGGGAACGAGTACGACAGGATCGCGCCGGGCCGGTCGAGGATCAGGTCGGTCTCGCCGGTCCGGATCCGCGGGGATCCGAGCCGCAGCTGCCGGACCCGCCGGAGGGTGACGGGGTCCCGGTAGACCATGATCTGGTGCTCGAAGCCGGAGTCGGTGCCGGCGTCGACGCGGGCGAGCTGTTCGAGGGCCTCCGAGTAGAGGGTCTCGTCGCCCTTGCGCCAGCTCGCGGTGCGCGTGACGGCCGAGGTCTCGGAGCCGTATCCGACGCGGATGTCGCCGCCCTCGGCCTTCTGGAGTTCCTTCCAGAGGGTCCGCGCGATCTCCAGCTGGTCGGTGGGCGCGGTGACGGAGATGTTCGTGCGGATGCGGCGGCGGGCCGCGTACGAGTCGAAGGTGGCCGCCTGGATGGACAGGGTCAGGACCCCGCGCCCGCTGCTCTGGAGCGTGCTGGTCCAGACGATGCCGCCCCACCACAGGTCGCCGCCGCGCTCCAGGTAGACCGCGGTGCGGCCCTCCTCGATCTGGCGGACGCGGGCGGCCATCGCCTTGTCGGGGATGGGGATGGTGCCGGAGAGGGAGCCGGCCTTGCCGATGTAGTCGTCGATCTGGACGTCCCGCAGGGGCAGGATGTCGATCGTCTGGTCGGTGAGCAGGTCGCAGAAGATCGCCCGGTAGGGAGTGTCGAGTGTCATGGGGGTCCTCCCTTACTGGACGTAGGTGCCGGAGACGCTGAGGACGCGGCCGTTGGGGATGGTCGCGGTGGGGCTCCAGTCGCGGAGGGTGACGGTGCCGTAGTAGGCGACGGTGGCGGCACCGGAGGCCATCGTGTCGGAGGCCGTGACGTCGATGTTGATCGCCGGCCACCAGCCCGTCGGCAGCGTGATCAGGTGGTAGTCGGAGGTGCCGCCGACGCTGCTGGCGACGATGTCCCCACCCGTGCGGGTGACGCTCGCGCGGAAGCTGACCACGCCGTCGCGGGTGCGGCGGGCGGCGAACGAGGCCAGGGTCCAGCCCGTTCCCACGAGGGCGCCGGAGGAGAGGGCCTCGATGTCGCGCGGCGGGCGGTAGGTGTCCCAGGCGGTGCCGTTCCACCGCTGGAGCGTGCCGGACGACTCGCGGAACTGGCCGGTGTAACTGCCCACGGAGATCGTGCCGGTGGGCGCGATCCCGCCGACCTCCTTCGGGTAGGCGACCCAGGCCGTGCCGTCCCAGCGCTGCAGGAAGTGCGAGTTGTCGTTGTCCTGGTACTGCCCCGGGTACGAGCCCGGCACGGCCGCGTTGTTGTAGACGGGCAGGATGCCGCCGACCCCGGCGGTGGTGACCCGCAGGTCGGTGATGACTCCGGACGCCCACTGGATGCCGCCGGAGCCGGCGGACGTCCCGGCCTTCACCCTGACGGTGAAGAGGGCGAGCGAGAGGGGCGGGACGTCCGGGGCGACCGGGGTGGCCGCCGCGGTGCCCTTGACGATCTCGATCGCGGCCTCGGTGCGCTGCGAGCCGTCGTACTGGGTGTCGTAGACGCGGAGGACGACCAGGTCGATCCGGTCGTACTGGGCGTCGCCGTCCGCGAAGGTGATGACGGTGTCGCCTTCGAGGGTGACGGGGTACGCGCCTTGGGTGATCGGGCCCTGGACGACGGCCCGGCCGTGGTAGACGGTCGCCGTCATCGGGCCGTTGCCGCTCATCCACAGGCCGCCGACGCGGTACTTCCCGTCGTACGTGCCGGGCAGGATGCCGGAGCGGGCGTGCAGGGGGCCGACGGGGGTGGTGGCGCCGACGACGACGTGACGGGTGGCGTGGCGGGTCTGCCCTTCGGGGGCGAGCCAACCGGTGTGCAGGGGCATGGTTTCTCCCGGGAGTGGTGAGGGCGGACGGTCGGGCTACGGCAGCGGGTCGACGCGGATGAAGGTGTTGTCGAAACCGGCCTTGAGGCTGAGGGTGTTGGCCTGGACGCGGAAGAAGGCGGTGAGCGTGTACGTCGTCCCGGGCGTGAGGCCGGTGAGGCGGCGCGTGGTCGCGGCCGAGGTGGCGAGGGTGCCGGCGACCAGGGTCGTGTACTCGTCGTCGAGGTCCTGGACGACCGTGGCGCCCGAGGTGAGCTTCAGCGCCATGTAGGCGTAGTAGCCGTCGTTTCCGGACTTCATGCGGGAGCCGAAGCTGACGATGATCTTCGAGGTCGTGGCGGTGAAGGTGAGCGAGAGCGGGTTCGTGACCCGGCCCGCGAGCGTCGAGGTGTAGGTCGTCGACGTGGTGTCGCCGTAGTCGGTGTTGTCGGTGAAGTACGGCCCCGGCACCGCCGGCGCCCACGCCGTGCCGTTCCACCGCTGGAGCACGCCGCTCGCGGTGTCCCGGTACTGGCCCGTGTAGCTGGCGACGTTGACCGCGTTGGCCGGGGCGATGCCGCCGATCGCCGACGGGTACGGCACCCAGGCGCTCCCGTCCCAGCGCTGGAGCGCGCCGCCGGAGTCCTGGTACTGGCCCGGGTAGACGCCCGGCTTCTCCGTGCCGACGACCGGGAGGATGCCGCCGAGGGAGACGACCGGGGTGCGCCGGTCCAGCAGGGAGGTGGCCCACGGGATGCCGCCGTTGCCCGCGCTGGCGGCGGACGGCACCAGCACCTCGTACAGGACGAGGCTGCGGTCGGGGACGGCCGGGACCTGCGGGGTCGCGGCCGGCACGCCCTTGATGATCTCGACCTTCGCCTCGTTGCGGCTCGAGGAGTCGTAGAGGTGGTCGTAGACCCGGATGACGATCAGGTCGATGCGGGCGAACTGGGCGTCGCCCGCCTCGAAGGTGACCACCTGGGAGAGCGGGAGGGTCACCGGGTACACGCCCTGCGTGATGTCGCCCTGGATGACGGCCCGGCCCTCGGAGACGGTCGCCGTCATGGCGGTGGTGCCCTCGGTCCAGAAGCCCGAGAGCCGGTACCTGCCGTCGTACGAGCCCGGCAGGATGCCGGAGTGGACCTCGACGGGGTTGGCGAGGGTCGTCACACCGGTCTGGGTGAGGCGGGTGTCCTCGCGGGTCTGGCCGACTTCGGCGACCCAGCTGCTGCGCAGGTTCATGGGGTGTTCTCCGTTCGGGGAAGGAGGGGTCGGGGAAGGAGGGGGAGGGGCGGAGGGGTGGATCAGGACCTGATCCACTGGGCGGTGAGCGAGCAGGCGTACCCGGAGCCGCCGAGGGTGCGGACCGCCGCCGTGTGGGTCTGGTAGCCGGCGATCTCCAGGACGTTGCCCGCCGTGAGCTTGACCAGGCCCTCGCCGCCGACGACGACGGCGCCGGTGCCGGCGGGGGTGAGCCAGGTGCAGCGGGGGACGCCGATGCCGTTGACCATCAGGCGGGCCCCGCGCATCCCGGTCGTCGCGTCGCTGCTCCAGACGGCGTGGCCGGTGACCCGCCACCAGCCGGTGCGGGGGACCACGTAGGCGTTGCCGCCCGTCCAGCCCGCGAGGTCGTCGACCTCGACGGACTGGAGGGAGAGCGGTGTCCACTGGTTGGGGGTGACGCTCTGCGCCGTCGTCTGGGAGGCGCTGAAGAGCACCGTCGCCTTGCCCTCCGCGTACTGCCAGGCCGTGCCGTCCCAGCGCTGGAGGACGCCCGCGTTGTCCCGGTACTGGCCCGTGTAACTGCCGGTCGAGACGGTGCCGGTGGGCGCGATGCCGCCGAGCGGCTTCGGGTACGAGACCCAGGTCGTCCCGTCCCAGCGCTGGAGCAGGCCGGAGGCGTCGCGGTACTGGCCGACGTACGCGCCCTTGAAACCGCTCGCCGGCACGATGCCGCCGAGGGCGACCGTCGGGTAGTGCAGGGCGGTGACGTCGGCGCCGGTCCAGGCGACCCCGCCGACCGAGGCGGAGGTCCCGGCCTTCACCCTGACCGAGTACAGCGGGATCGAGCTGCCCGGGCCGCTCGCGGGTACGGCCGGGGTGGCCGAGGCGACGCCCTTGATCAGCCGTACCTCGGCCCTCGTCGTCCCCGTGCTGTCGAACTCGTCGTCCAGGACGGCGAGTTCGATGAGGTCGATCCGGTCGTACTGGGCGTCGCCGTCGGCGAGCGTCAGGGGCTCGGCGGCGAGCACGGCGACGAGGTAGGCGCCCTGCTCGCCGCCCTTCCCCTGGATCACGGCCCGGCCGGTGCCGACCGAGCACTGCAGCGACCCGTTGCCGGTCAGCGCGAAGCCGCCGGGCAGGATGCCGCTGCGCGACCGGAGCGGCACGTCCTCGGGGTTCTGGCCGGCCGGGGTGAGCAGGGCGGACAGGGTGACGCGGGTGTCCTGCCGGGTCTGCCCGGTGGGCTGGAGCCAGGCGGCGCGTACGGTCATGGTGGGCCTTTCTGTGGGGGTGGGCGTGTCCCTGCGGGGGTGGGCGCGGCGGAGGTCTACCGCTTGGCTGTCACCACTCGGCGCTGCGCCAGCGGACGGTCATCTGGGCGCCGGGGGCGGCCCAGTCGGGCCGGAAGGACAGTTCGGTGCGGCCGGGGTCGAGGGCGAAGAGCTCCTCCGGGTCGGAGTCGCCCATCGCGGTGTGCCGGCGGGACGCGGAGTTGTTGAGCAGGACGGTGCCGGCGCCGGTGTCGACGACGAGTTCGTCGCCCGCGGCGAGGTCGATCGCGTACCGCAGACGGCGCCGGCTGACCCGCTCGGTCACGGTGGGGACGGAGCAGGGGCCGCGGAAGACGATCACCGGATGGGCGGCCGCCGAGCCGGAGTTGACGACGACGGCGTCGCCGGTGCTCTCCGCCTTCCCCCAGTCGAGCGGCCACTTGAGCGTCCACTCGAGGCCGCGCTCGGGCTGCGGCGGAGGGGTCGACGCGATCTGTTCGGCCGCGATGTACCGGCGGGGGTCGGATGCCAGCCACTGGACGGACATGCGGGAGCTGCCCTGGGTGGCGAAGCCCTGGTCGGCGGGGATGACGCGCTGGGCGATCCGGGCGCGCACGGCGAGGAGTTCGCCGTGCAGCCGGACGGTGAGCCAGCGCTCCTCGTCGAGGAGGGCGAGGGACTGGCGCAGGGCGCGGATCGCCGGGCCCGCCTGGTTCCACTCCGGCATCAGGACGATCGTGCCGCCGATCTTGCGCGGCTTGGCGAAACGGGAGCCGGGCCAGGAGCCGTGGGCGGTCGGGCGTTCGGCGTCGGAGGCGTCGTACTCGGGCAGGTCCTCCCAGCCCGAGAGGCCGGACTTGTCGACGGCGAAGGGGGTGCCGGGGCCGATCAGCAGCCCGGCCCACTGGATCTGCCCGTCCTGGGTGATCAGCGAGCCGGGCGGGAGGTCGGCGGTGAGGGTGCTTCCGGCGTTGGCGGTGGTGGTCTCGGCCATGGGGCCGTCACCTCACTTCTGATGGGAGGGTGTCGTTCGGCTCGTGCTCGTACGGCTCAGGCGGCTCAGGCGGCTCAGGCGGCCCAGGCGGTCTGGGCGGCCGACCCGGCGGCCTGGGCGGTCGCCAGGAAGAGCAGGTCCTCGGCGGTCGCGCGGGGGCCGGCGCCCGGCTTCTCGTAGAAGTCCCGGATCCGGTACGGCTCTTCGGACCGCTCGGTGATCGCCGGCACGCGCCGGTTCTCCAGCTGGGCGAGGGAGTCGATGCGGTAGTCGTCCGCGTCGCCGGGGGAGACGATGCCGCCTTCGGCGAGCATCGGGATCTTGTCGAGTTCGACACCGAACTTCTTGCCGGTGAAGGGGATCTCGAAGCTGAGCTTGTTGAGGCCGTCGATGATCCAGTTGACGAACGCGATCATGCCGTTGACCGGGCCCTTCACGACCCCGATCACGGAGCTCAGCGCGCCCTTGATCAGATCGCCGATCCCGCGCAGGGCCCCCGAGACCGCGTCCTTCGCGGTCCGGAAGAAGCCGGGGACGGACGAGGTGATCCAGTCGGTGACGGGCCGTACGGCGTTCCTGATGCCGTCCATCGCGCCCGAGGCGATCCCGCGGAGCGCGTTCCAGGCGGAGGAGACGGCGCCGCCGATCTTCGAGACGCCCTCGACGACGGTGCCGATGCCCTTGATCACGCCGGTGATCAGGGTCAGGTAGCCACGGAAGTAGACCCCGACGGCGGTGCCGATCGCCCGCACGAAGGGGGCGAGGAACTGCCAGATCTGCTGGACGACCTTGAGGGCCTGGTCGAAGACCTGCTTCATGATCCTCTGGCCCGTCTCCGTACTCATCGCGTACTCGATGAGGGCGGCGGCGACGGGCACGATGACGCCGACGAGGAAGCCGAGCGGGTTGGCCCGCATGGCGACGTTGACGGCGGTCATCACGACGGACGCGACGGTCATGACGGTGCCGAAGGTGTCCATCAGCCGGGTGACGACGTCGGCGACGGGCAGCAGCGGCAGGAGGATCCCGAGGATCGCCCCGACCCCGGTGCCGACCTTTCCTCCGGCGGTACGGGCCTTGTCGGCCGCCGCGCCGAGCCGTTTGATGCCGGCGGGCGCGGTCGACTGGCGGATCCTCGTCACGGAGGTCGCGGCGCCGGAGGCGGCGGTGCCGAGGGTACGGAGGGTGGTGCCGGCGGTGCGGATGCCTCCGACGAGGGCGCCGAGACCGCCGGACGCGCTCTGGACGTCCTGCTTCAGCCGTCGCAGCGTCGTGCCCGCCTGGTCGACGCCCCGCCGCAGGGAGTCCACCTGCGGGAGGACGACCCTGAACTGAGGCATGGCGACGGCGGCACTCATCCGCGCGCCTTCGCCAGGTACATCAGGGCGTCGGCCGTGGACTGCGGGTCACTGCCGCGGGCCGCGTGGTAGTGCTCGATGTGCAGGCCCACGCCCGACTTGCCGACCTGGTTCCCGGCGGCCAGGCGGGCGCGCTTGGCGGTGGCGGAGAGCAGCCGGTCCAGCTTGGAGAGCGGGAGGACGGCCTCGGCCTCGCCCGCCTCGGCGAGGATCGCCGGGACACCGCCGCTGCGGGGCATGACGACACCGCCGGTGGCGAGCATCGGGATGGTGGGCAGGTTGACGCCGAAGGTCTTGCCGCCGACGACGGGGACCCAGCCGGGGACGCTGACCTTGACCCGGTTGAGGCTGCCGATCATCGAGTTGATGAGGCCGATGACGGAGTTGATCGGGCCCTTCACGCCGTTCTTGATGCCGTCGAACGCCCGGGACGCGATGTCCTTGAGGCCGTTCCAGATGGACGACATCTTCTCCTTGACGGCGGTGAACGCCTTGGGGATGGCCGTCTTGATCCAGTCGACGACCGGGGTGATGACGGCCTTGATGCCCTTCCAGACCGCGCCGACGACCGTCTTGATCGCGTTCATCACCGTCGTGATGACGGTCTTCCAGATGTTCACGTAGGTCTTGATGACCGTGGCGACGGCCTTCACGACGGTCGAGACGGCGGTCTTGATGCCGTTCCAGACCGTCTTGATCAGGTCTCCGGCCTTCTTCATGATCGGGCCGATGGCCTTCATGACGGCGCTGATCACCGTCTTGATGGCGTCGAAGGCCTTCTTCATGATCGTCTGCATCGTCTTCGAGCGGGACGCCATCTCGACGATCTTCTCGATGAGCGGCATGAAGAGTTCCAGCAGCCGGGCGAGGATGTTGCCCTTCATGGACTTGTTGAGCTTGTCCTGGCCCTTGGCGGCCTTGCCGGCACCCGACTCGTACTTGCCGAACTTGCCGCCGGCGGACTGGGCGGTGTCGCCGGCCTTCTTCATGGACCGTTCGGCCTGGTCCGAGGCGGTCTTGAGGTTCTTCAGCTGACCGGTGGAGCCCTGGGCGGCGGTCTTGAGGTTCTTGAGCTGTCCGTTGGCGGCCTTGCCGGCGTCGCCGACCTTCTTGACGGCCGTGCCCGCGCCGGAGGCCTGGGTCTTGAGCCCGCTGAGGCCCGTGGAGACGTTCTTGAGGTTCTTGACGAGAGACATGGGTGTACCTCCTTTCTGGGTGGGGTGGGGATCAGGCGGGGGCGGCGCCGCCGCCCATCTCGGCGTTGAGGTCCTTGACCGCGCGGGCGAAGTCGCGCATCCGGCCGGAGAGCGTCCCGGTGTGCTGGGCGAGCTTCTCGGCGGCTTCGGCCGCGCTCTGGAAGGTCGCCATCCTGGGGACCTTGTCCAGGTCGAGGCCGGTCATGTTGGTCTTGAGCTTGCCGATGGCGTCGGCGAACCTGGTGGTCTTCCGGGGGTCCGCGGTGGCCATCGCGGTGTTGATCTTGCCCATGCCGTCCGCCACCAGGGGCATCTTCGTGTGGTCGACGGCGGCGACGGCGTCGCCGATCTTCTTGACGGCGGCGGCGATCTTCGTGGCCTTGCTGTCGCTCGGCATGCCGCGCAGGTTCTTCTTGAAGTCCGGAGCGTGGAGGTTGAACTTCTCCAGGTGCGGGTTCAGCTGCGAGAGCTGGGTGCGCAGGTTGTCGAAGTTGGCGGTCGCGGGGAGGTCGGCGATGCCGCCGGCGGCGACGCCGTTGCGCTCGTTCTGGATGTCCGTGAAGTTCCGGCGGCCGAAGCTGCCGTCCGGCCGCATGCCGATCGTCTCGTTGTTGGCGTTCTTCAGCTTCTTCTGTAGCCAGAACACCAGGGAAGCGCCGATCGCGATCATCAGGAGGGGGACGATGACGCCACCCAGGGCGACGATGCCGGCGATGATGGCGGCGCCGATGCCTTCCTCGATGCCCTTCTTGATGATCTCGGCCACGGGTGTGAGGCCGAGCTGTTCCAGGATCTGCTGCCAGGTGGGCTTGACGACCTCCTCGGCGACCTTGTCCTGCTGAGCCTTGAGGTCCTCGATCAACTTGTTGACCGGGGCCATCAGGTTCGTCATCCAGTCGGTCGTCGGCAGATGGCCGCCGTCGATCTTCGTGAGGTACTGGTACTGGTCCCGCTGGTTCTGCGAGAGCTCGGGGATCGTCTTCGCCGGGTCATGGGTGAGAGGGGGCATGTCTGCTCCGCTTCCGGCCCGTGAGGGCCAAGCGCCGAAAAGCCCCCGCCGGGTTCCGGCAGGGGCTTGTTCGTGTGGGGCGGCGGGGGCGGCCGGAGGCGGTTACGCGTCCTCGGTCCGGCGCTGACCGCGGCGGACCGTCGCGAGGGCGTCGTTCCAGCCGGCCGCGTACGCGACGGTCTCGCAGCGCGAGAGTTCGGCGTACAGGCTGCCGAGCAACGCTCTCTTGTCGAGGGCCGCGGGTCCGTCGAGAAGTCGGCGGAGGCGGTCCTGGAGAGGGATCTGCGGTCGCGATGCCTCGGCCTGCTGGGTCATGGACGCCTGCCTTCCGGTTGCTTGCCCGTGCGTGTGTGGCGGCGCCGCGGAGGTGAGGAGCGGGGGCACCACGTGTTCGAACTTCTGTGCGAACAGAGTGTGGAACATTTGTTCGATGTTTGTCGAGCGGGAAACTGCTGACGGCGTGTCTCCTCGGGGCTCTCCGGCCGGGTTCGGCCCTTGATCGGTTCAGACGTTCGACCGGGTAACCTGACAAGACGCGTACCAGGGGCCGACCACTCCAGGCGGCGGGTGGGGCGCGAGGGGCGCGCGGGGACCCCAGGGGGCTGGAAGGCAGCACTGACGCATGGAAACGGAGCCGGGCGCCAACCGGGGAGAGCGAGTCGTCGACTGGCTCGCGAGCCATCCCGGACTGCCCCACCTCATCGCGCACCTCTCCGAACTCGTCCACCTCCACGGATACGCGCCCGAGGACCTCGTCGTCCTGCCCCGGGCCGAGGTCGACCGCCGCGAGACCGCCGCCTTCACCGGCGGCTGGGCCGAGGCCGTCGCGGACGAACTCCCGCGTATCCGGAGGGAGTACGAGAAGCGCGTCGCCGACGCCTACGCGCAGGGCCAGGAGGAGGCGCGGGGGATCCGCCGCCCCCAGCGCCGTACGGAAACGGGCCGGGAAGGCGCCCGGGTCATCGCGCTGCCCTTCGCCCGGCTCCTCGAACCGCCCGCGGCCCTCGTCGAGGCCGAGGAGCGCGTACGCAGGGAACGCGAGCTGTTCGAACAGCGGCCCGAGCCGGAAGCGGAACCGGAAGACGCGCTGCCGGACCCCGAGCCCGAGGTGCTCCTCACGGCCCAGGAGAGCCGCGCCCGCCGCAACGGCCGGCCCGTACGGAAGATCGTCCGCGGCAAGGGCGGCCGCCCGATCGTCCCGCCGCTGGCCGGCGCGCCCGTCCACGTCTCCGTACCGGCCCAGAGCGGCCCGCCCGCCGACCGCCGTGCCTCCGACGCCGAGTCCGGCCCCGCGGAGCCGCGCGCGAACAGGCCGCGCCGCCTCTCCGAACGGGCCAGGGCCCTGGAGGAGGACATGGTCGCCGAGCGAGCGCAGGAAGCGCCCCCGGAGCCCACTCCCTGAGGGGAGGGGCACCGGGGGCCGCGGGGGTGTGGCTCACTCGCCGGCTCGGCCGAAGAGCCGTCGGCTCACTCGTCGGCTCAGCCGAAGAACCGGGCGAGCTGCCCGGGAGAGACCTCGGGGATCTCCACCTCGGCGGCAGGCTCGTCCCGCCCTTCGTCCTCCTCGTCCCGGCCGTCGGGACGGGGCACGGGCTTCGGCGGATCGGGCTGGTCGGCGTCCTCCGAGGAGTTGACGCACTGGAACATCCAGTTGGAGACGGCCAGATGGTCCACCGTCGCGGCGAGGAGGTGGTCGGTCACCGACCACTCGGCCGCCTCGCCGTGGAGCTCCCGCTGGAGGGCGCTGTCCCTCGGCAGATGCTTGATCAGCGCGAGGACCCGCCGGCTGGAGAGCTCCTCGCGGTGCCAGTCGAGGAAGTCGATCCCGTAGTAGCGGAGGAAGTCCGCCTCAATTGCCTCGGCGTGTTCGTCGGCGAACTCGACGAGGCTCAGTCTTCCCCCAGGCCGAGCCCGGTCTCCTTGCCGTAGGCCTCCAGGATGGCGGCGATGTCCTGCATGGTGACGTCGTGCTGTTCGAAGCGGGAGAACTGCTCCTCACCCATCAGGAGCGCGAGCAGCCCGTCCACGTCGTTGTCGTCGAGCTTGCGCAGCGCCTTGGCGGTGGCGCGGCTCAGCTCCGTCGGAAGGGTGTAGGCCTCGCCGTCCAGCTCGAAGGACCACTTGCGGCCGTGGGCCTCCTGGCGCTGGGCGCGGGCGGCGTTGACGTCGAAACGGGCCATGGGATGCGTACTCCTTGGTCGGGTGAGTCGGATGGAGAAAGAGGGGAGAAGGGTGGGGCGGGACGGCGAGACGCCGTCCCGCCCCGGGTGCCGCCTGGTCAGACGGATCAGACCGTGGCGCTGTACTGGCTGTCCTTCATGAGGAAGGTCGCCAGCGGCTTGCCGTCGCCCTTCGACATGGCGGAGAAGGTGATGCCCAGCTGCGACGCGGCCTTGCGGGCCAGCTTGATGTCGTCGGAGGCCGTCACCTGGCCGCGCGGGATGATGAAGCGGTACGTGACCGCGGTGGTGCCACCGGCCTTGACGTCGGTGAACTCCAGGCCGAGGGCGCGGACGTCGGCGAACGCGCGCTCCGCGATCTCGTAGCGGTAGGTGTCGACCGCCGGGGTCGGCTCCGCCTTGACCGAGCCGCCGCCCATGAAGAACGGCAGCGTGTCCTCGTTGAACTGGAGCATCGAGAACTTCAGCGAGAGGTCACGGGCGGAGTAGATGTAGTGCACCGGGGAGACCGACTGCCACGAGTCGATGGCCTCCAGCTTGTCCTTCTTCGAGAAGGTGACGCCGTCGCCGGAGGTGAAGCCGAGGTCCTTCCAGCCCGCGCCGGTCCAGTCGACGGCGGTGTCGGTGCCGAAGGTGGCCGGGGCGGAGGTGCCGGCGTCGGCGACGTAGAGCTTGCCGGTGCCTGCGACGCGGATCTCGGCGGAGTTGTTTCCAGCCATGGTGAGTTTCTCCTTGCGGTGGGTGAGGGCGCCGCCCCGGCCGGATGACCCGGTCCGGGTACGGCAAAGGCCCCGCCGGACGGCGAGGCCTGGTCTGTGGGGTGAGCGTGTGCCGGCTGCGGTGCCCGCGAGGGCGCCGTGAGCGGCTAGAAGACGCTCAGGGAGAGGCGGATCACGCAGAGGTAGCGGTTCGCGCCCCGGTAGAGGTAGTCGGGCATCCAGCGCGGCCCGTCCTGCTCCTCGACGTCGTGCACGCGGTTGTTCGCGCCGATCGGCTTGCCGATCGTGGCGAGCAGCGCCCGCCGGGCCGCGTTGGCGAGGACGTGGGCCGCGGTCTTGCTCGGCCCGTACACCTCGAACTCGATCAGCGGCATGTCGACGTGCTGGTCGCCGATCCAGGCGCCGCCGCGGCGGTTCACCAGGACGGCGCTCGTCGTGCCGTCGAAGCCGGCGGGCGCGGAGGCGGCGACGGTGACGCCGGCGAGGGCGGGGTCGGCCTTGAGGACGTCGACGACCAGCTTCTCGACGTCCGGGAAAGCACTCGGGGGAGTGGTCATGACGGTTCTCCTCGGGAGGGGAGGGGTACGCGGACGGCGGAGCCGCGTCCCGTCCTGCGGGCGCAGCTCCGCCGCTGCACCAACTGTGACAGCGATCGTGCGCGCACGCAACTAGAAACGGGAGGGGAGTCTCCGCGGCAGGTCAGAGCCCCGGTAGGTTGGCCGCCACCCGCGACCCAGGGAGCCGCCATGCCCGCCGCCAGCCACCCCCACCCCCACCCCCACCCCCACCCCCACCCCCGCCCCCGCCCCCGTCTCCTCTACGTCACCGACCTCGCCTACCCCGCCCGAGGCCGCCGCTACGGCGACGAGGACGTCCACCTCACCGCCCGCCTCCGCGCCGACTTCGACCTGGCGCTCTGTCACCCGCTCGACGCCGCCGCCCTCATGGACGCCTTCGACGCCGTCGTCGTCCGCAACAGCGGCCCGGTCCTCGCCTACCAGGAGGCGTACGAGGACTTCCGCGAGCGCGCCCGCGCCGCCGGGACCCGCGTCTACAACCCGCTCCACGGCCGCGGCGACATGGCCGGAAAGCAGTACCTGCTCGACCTCACCGCCGCCGGGTACCCCGTCATCCCCACCGTCGACCGGCCCGAGGACCTCCACCGCCTCCCCGAGGCCGCGAGCTACGCGGTCAAGCCGAAGGCCGGCGCCGACTCCATAGGACTGCGGTTCCTCCCGTACGAGGAACTCGCCGCCCTCCCGTACGGGGACGGGGACGGCGACCTCCTCGTCCAGCCGCGGATCGACTTCCGTTACGAGGTCTCCTTCTACTTCGTCGACGACCTCTTCCAGTACGCCCTGTACGCCCCCGACCCCGAGCGCCGCTGGGTCCTGGAGCCGTACGAGCCCACCGCCGACGACCTCGCCTTCGCCCGCCGCTTCGTCGACTGGAACACCCTCGACCACGGCATCCAGCGCGTCGACGCCTGCCGCACGCCCGAGGGGGACCTCCTCCTCGTCGAGCTGGAGGACCTCAACCCGTACCTCTCCCTCGACCTCGTCCCCGAGCCCGTGAGGGAACGTTTCGCCGCCACCCTCGTCAGCTCCCTGCACGCCTTCCTCCAGGCATAGGACGGCATGACGAAGCGCCCCTGCTCCGGTGTGGACCGGACCAGGGGCGCTCGGGTGTTCGGGTGTTCGGGCGTTCTGGTGTGAAGGGCGGTCAGGCGGTACGCGTACGGCGACGGGCCAGGCGCTCCGCCGCGAAGACGTCCTCCAGGCGGAAGAGCTGCGCGCGGCCCGCCTTCCCCGCGGCCCGCAGATGGCCCAGCTGGACCCACTTGCGGATGGTCGCGGGGGCGACCCCCGCCTCCTCTGCGGCGAGCGGCCCGGGGATCAGCGCGGGCAGTGAGGGGGTGCTCAGCATCAGCGTGCCGTCTCCTTCGAGTCCTGGGTCGCGTTCGTGTCCGTCGCGTCCATCGCCGCCTCGATCTCCTCCGTACGCGTCCCCGACGCCTCCGTCAGTTCCGCCCACTGCTCCTCCGGCCACAGGTGCCGGTACGCCGGGTCGTCCTGGCACCCGCACGCCGTGTCCGTACAGACGCAGGCCGGGTTCACGCACAGCACCGCCCGGCGGTCCGGGAACGCCCGCAGCGACACCGAGTCGCACCACGGGCAGCGGCCCGAGACCCGGACGACCGTCTCGGCCTCGCCGAGCGTGCGGGCGCAGCGGCGGGCCATCCGCCGGATCTCGTCGCGGACGTGCCGGGCGAGGTCCGGGTGCGCGGCGACGGCGTCGAGCAGGCCGACGATCCGGCGCAGCCGTTCGACGACCCCGGCCCTGCGCGGGCGGGGCAGGGTGAGCCGGGCGCAGACCGCCTCCTCCAGCTCCACCACGCCGTCGGTGATGTCCCGGATGGCGTCGGAGACGTGGAGCCGGATCGGGGCGGCGCCGTAGCCGGGGACGGCGAGTCCGTGGCGCTGTTCGAGCAGCAGGGCCTCGCGCCGCTCGGCTCGGATCTCCTCGTCGCGGCCGGGGTGCGGGGAGGCGGCGGCCGGGGCCGTCCCGGGGGAGCGGCGGCCGGGCGCCAGCTCCTCGGAGAGCTCGGGGAACCGGCGCGCGAGCGAGGCGGTCCAGAGGACGACGTCCCGGAGCACGAGCTCCACCGGGGAGACGTTCGCTCCGTTCACGATGTGGTCAGCCACGGCCGCGGCCTCCCGCCATCGCGACCGCCTTCGCCACGCGGCGCTCGTCCGCCGGGCGGCCGTTGCGCCAGAGGCGGCCCGCGCAGACGCCGTCGAAGTAGCTCTCGGCCGGGGCCACCGCGCCCTCGCACTCGCGGCGTACGGGACAGGCGGCGCAGGCCCGCAGTGCCGGGGCGGCGTCCTTGGGGCGGCGGGCGAAGACGACGGCAGGGGGGAGGTCGGCGCACGCGGCGGCGGCCTGCCAGGGGGTCGGGTCGGGCTGGAACAAGACGGTTCTCCACGTTCCGGGGCCACCGGGGCGCCAGGAAGCCACGGGGGCTGGTGGGGCTCAGGGGGCCGGCGAGTGCGGCGTCCCGCAGCCTGACATGTTGCGTGCGAGCGCGCAACAATCTTTTGGGGCGACCCTGACCAGGTCTTCATGGAATCCATACAGTTGCGTGCACGAAAGCACGTAATTCCGTGCGCGCAAGCACGCTAAAGTGAGGCATCCGGAGGTGGGGGTAGTGAGGGAGCGGTACACATGAGCAGCAGCCAAGGGCTGGACGAGTTCGCCGGCTGGGTCGAGACCCTGATGCGCGAGCGCGGCTACGACATCGACAGCCCACGCGGTGGCGGCAAGTCCCGGATCGCCGACGAGGCCGGCGTGCACCGCGCCGCCGTGACGCGGCTCCTCCAGCGCCAGAGCATGCCCGACCTGGAGACCATGCGCCGGATCGCCCCGCTGCTCGGGGTCTCCGTCCGCGACATGCTGATCCGGTCCGGCCGCGTGAGCCCCGAGGAGCTGCCGCTCGCCGCGGATCTGCTCCCGCCGAGCGACTGGCAGCCGACGATGGAGGACTTCGCCCGCTGGCTCGGCGTCCCCGACGAGCGCCTCGGCGTCTTCGTCAAGGTCGTCAACCAGTTCCTGGAGCCCGACGAGGAGGTCGCGGACGACACGGCCGCGCCCGAGGCGCGCCGCACCGCCCGCGACTGACCGCCCACCGTCGGTCGTCACGCCCGCCCCGTCGCGCGTGATCTCAAGGCGTGGGACACGCCCGGGGCTCCGCGCGCGTGGGCATTTGTTTTGACCGGAGTCCATGCGATAGGTACGCTCATGCCTTGTGCCTGGGGTGTGCCTGGGGTCCTGTGCGTGTCTTCAGCCGCACGGCGATTCCGCTCACTGGCCACCGTGATCCGTGCCTTTTCCGCCTCTGGCGGGAGTCCGCAGGGTCCGACACACCCGACCGCGTGGGTCGGCGAATGTTCCAGGTTAGTTTTACCGACGGCACACAGAAACCGGAGAAGTAGTGCCTACGATCCAGCAGCTGGTCCGTAAGGGCCGGCAGGACAAGGTCGAGAAGAACAAGACGCCCGCACTTGAGGGTTCCCCTCAGCGTCGTGGCGTCTGCACGCGTGTGTTCACGACCACCCCGAAGAAGCCGAACTCGGCCCTCCGTAAGGTCGCGCGTGTGCGTCTGACCTCGGGCATCGAGGTCACGGCCTACATTCCGGGTGAGGGTCACAACCTGCAGGAGCACTCCATCGTGCTCGTGCGTGGTGGCCGTGTGAAGGACCTTCCGGGTGTTCGCTACAAGATCATCCGCGGTTCCCTCGACACGCAGGGCGTCAAGAACCGTAAGCAGGCTCGCAGCCGCTACGGCGCCAAGAAGGAGAAGTAAGAATGCCTCGTAAGGGCCCCGCCCCGAAGCGCCCGGTCATCATCGACCCGGTCTACAGCTCTCCTCTTGTCACCTCGCTGATCAACAAGATCCTGCTTGACGGCAAGCGTTCCACCGCCGAGCGCATCGTGTACGGCGCCATGGAGGGTCTTCGTGAGAAGACCGGCCAGGACCCGGTCATCACGCTGAAGCGCGCGCTTGAGAACGTCAAGCCGTCCCTCGAGGTCAAGTCCCGCCGTGTCGGTGGCGCCACCTACCAGGTGCCGATCGAGGTCAAGCCGGGCCGCGCGTCCACGCTGGCCCTCCGCTGGCTCGTCGGTTACTCCCGCGCCCGTCGCGAGAAGACCATGACCGAGCGCCTCCTGAACGAGCTCCTCGACGCCTCCAACGGCCTCGGTGCTTCGGTCAAGAAGCGTGAGGACACGCACAAGATGGCCGAGTCCAACAAGGCCTTCGCGCACTACCGCTGGTAGTCGCAACCCACATCGAGACCGAGAGAAGACTGAAGCCTTATGGCTACCACTTCGCTTGACCTGGCCAAGGTGCGCAACATCGGCATCATGGCCCACATCGACGCGGGCAAGACGACCACCACCGAGCGGATCCTGTTCTACACCGGCGTTTCGTACAAGATCGGTGAAGTCCACGACGGCGCTGCCACGATGGACTGGATGGAGCAGGAGCAGGAGCGTGGCATCACGATCACGTCCGCTGCCACCACCTGCCACTGGCCGCTCGAGAACGTCGACCACACGATCAACATCATCGACACGCCGGGCCACGTCGACTTCACCGTCGAGGTGGAGCGTTCGCTGCGCGTGCTCGACGGTGCTGTGACCGTGTTCGACGGTGTGGCCGGTGTCGAGCCCCAGTCCGAGACTGTCTGGCGTCAGGCGGACCGCTACGGCGTTCCGCGTATCTGCTTCGTCAACAAGCTCGACCGCACGGGCGCCGACTTCCTCCGCTGCGTCGACATGATCGTGAACCGCCTTGGCGCGACCCCGATCGTCATGCAGCTCCCGATCGGTGCCGAGGCCGACTTCCAGGGCGTCATCGACCTGGTCCGCATGAAGGCGCTTGTCTGGTCCGCCGAGGCCAGCAAGGGTGAGATGTACGACGTCGTCGACATCCCCGCCGACAAGCAGGAGCTCGCGGACGAGTACCGCGGCAAGCTGGTCGAGGCCGTCGCGGAGAACGACGAAGAGATCATGGAGCTCTTCCTCGAGGGCGTCGAGCCCACCGAGGAGCAGCTCTACGCCGCCGTTCGCCGCATCACCATTGCCTCGGGCAAGGGTGGCGACACCACGGTCACCCCGGTGTTCTGTGGTACCGCGTTCAAGAACAAGGGCGTTCAGCCCCTGCTCGACGCCGTCGTCCGCTACCTCCCGTCGCCCCTGGACGTCGAGGCCATCGAAGGCCACGACGTCAAGGACGCCGAGGTCGTCGTGAAGCGCAAGCCGTCCGACGACGAGCCGCTGTCGGCGCTCGCGTTCAAGATCGCGAGCGACCCGCACCTCGGCAAGCTCACCTTCGTCCGGATCTACTCCGGTCGCCTGGAGGCCGGCACCGCGGTGCTGAACTCCGTCAAGGGCAAGAAGGAGCGCATCGGCAAGATCTACCGCATGCACGCGAACAAGCGTGAGGAGATCGACTCGGTGGGCGCCGGCGACATCGTCGCCGTCATGGGCCTCAAGCAGACCACCACTGGTGAGACGCTGTGTGACGAGAAGAACCCGGTCATCCTGGAGTCCATGGACTTCCCGGCCCCGGTTATTCAGGTCGCCATCGAGCCCAAGTCCAAGGGTGACCAGGAGAAGCTGGGTGTCGCCATCCAGCGTCTCGCGGAGGAGGACCCCTCCTTCCAGGTCCACTCTGACGAGGAGACCGGCCAGACCATCATCGGTGGTATGGGCGAGCTTCACCTCGACATCCTCGTCGACCGTATGCGTCGCGAGTTCAAGGTCGAGGCGAACGTCGGCAAGCCGCAGGTCGCTTACCGCGAGACGATCCGCAAGGCCGTCGAGCGTGTGGACTACACCCACAAGAAGCAGACCGGTGGTACGGGTCAGTTCGCCAAGGTGCAGATCGCGATCGAGCCGATCACCGAGGGCGACGCCTCGTACGAGTTCGTGAACAAGGTCACCGGTGGCCGCATCCCGAAGGAGTACATCCCTTCGGTCGACGCGGGTGCGCAGGAGGCCATGCAGTTCGGTATCCTCGCCGGCTACGAGATGACTGGCGTCCGCGTCATTCTTCTCGACGGTGCCTACCACGAGGTCGACTCCTCCGAGCTCGCGTTCAAGATCGCCGGTTCGCAGGCCTTCAAGGAGGCCGCGCGCAAGGCTTCCCCCGTCATCCTTGAGCCGATGATGGCCGTTGAGGTCACCACGCCCGAGGACTACATGGGTGAGGTCATCGGCGACATCAACTCCCGCCGTGGCCAGATTCAGGCCATGGAGGAGCGTCACGGTGCCCGCATCGTGAAGGGCCTCGTGCCCCTCTCGGAGATGTTCGGCTACGTCGGCGACCTCCGCAGCAAGACCTCGGGTCGCGCAAGCTACTCGATGCAGTTCGACTCCTACGCCGAGGTTCCGCGGAACGTCGCCGAGGAGATCATCGCGAAGGCCAAGGGCGAGTAACTCTCCCGAGTTCACGCTTTAGGCTTGACACCAGTCGTCGGGGCTCGGCCCCGGAACCCCGAGGTACGACCCCGGCGACTGGCATCCCAGCAAAGATCACCTGGCGCCGATGAAGCAAGGCGTACAGAACCACTCCGCAGGAGGATTCAGTGGCGAAGGCAAAGTTCGAGCGGACTAAGCCGCACGTCAACATCGGCACCATCGGTCACATTGACCACGGTAAGACGACCCTCACGGCCGCCATTACCAAGGTGCTGCACGACGCGTACCCGGACCTGAACGAGGCCTCGGCCTTCGACCAGATCGACAAGGCTCCTGAGGAGCGCCAGCGCGGTATCACGATCTCGATCGCGCACGTCGAGTACCAGACGGAGCAGCGTCACTACGCTCACGTCGACTGCCCCGGTCACGCTGACTACATCAAGAACATGATCACGGGTGCCGCGCAGATGGACGGCGCCATCCTCGTGGTCGCCGCCACCGACGGCCCGATGCCGCAGACCAAGGAGCACGTCCTCCTTGCTCGCCAGGTCGGCGTTCCGTACATCGTCGTCGCCCTGAACAAGGCCGACATGGTGGACGACGAGGAGATCCTGGAGCTCGTCGAGCTCGAGGTCCGTGAGCTCCTCTCCGAGTACGAGTTCCCGGGCGACGACCTGCCGGTCGTCCGCGTCTCCGCGCTCAAGGCCCTCGAGGGCGACGCTGAGTGGGGCGGCAAGCTCCTCGACCTCATGAAGGCCGTGGACGAGTCCATCCCGCAGCCCGAGCGTGACGTCGACAAGCCGTTCCTGATGCCGATCGAGGACGTCTTCACGATCACCGGTCGTGGCACCGTCGTCACCGGTCGTATCGAGCGCGGTATCCTCAAGGTCAACGAGACCGTCGACATCATCGGCATCAAGACCGAGAAGACCACCACCACGGTCACCGGTATCGAGATGTTCCGCAAGCTGCTCGACGAGGGCCAGGCCGGTGAGAACGTCGGTCTGCTCCTCCGTGGCATCAAGCGCGAGGATGTCGAGCGCGGCCAGGTCATCATCAAGCCGGGCTCGGTCACGCCGCACACCAACTTCGAGGCGCAGGCGTACATCCTGTCGAAGGACGAGGGTGGCCGTCACACCCCGTTCTTCAACAACTACCGCCCGCAGTTCTACTTCCGTACCACGGACGTGACCGGCGTCGTGACCCTCCCCGAGGGCACCGAGATGGTCATGCCGGGCGACAACACCGCCATGAGCGTTGAGCTGATCCAGCCCATCGCCATGGAGGAGGGCCTCAAGTTCGCCATCCGTGAGGGTGGCCGGACCGTCGGCGCCGGCCAGGTCGTCAAGATCACTGCCTGATCTTGAACTGACCTGGTAGCTCGCATGAGCTGCTGAGCAGTAAGGGAAGGCCCCGCACCGCAAGGTGCGGGGCCTTCTCGCGTTCCCGGAGGCTCCTCTACGGCCTCCAGGACCACGGGCGGCCGTCGGCGCCCAGGCCCACGACCGTCGCCCCGCGCGCCCCGACGTGCAGGGCCGTCGCGACCGCCGTTCCCGGAGCCGTACGGAGCCGGTCGCCGGACCTGAGCGCGGGCCGCCCCCTCGCGTCCGTGCCGAGCAGGACCGCCCCCAGCGCCGCCGACCGCGCGGCGGCCACGGCCCCGTACCCGTCGAGCCCGGCGTCGCCCGCCGGGCCGAGCAGCTCCGCCGCGGCCGGTGGCCGGTAGTACAGGGCGCCGTCGGCGGAGGCGACCGTGGAGCCGGAGAGGGGGAGCGGCGCCTCCTGGGGGACCCCGTCCACCCAGTGCCGTACGGACTCCCGCCCGGCCGCGTACAGATGGATCCGGCCCTCGGCGTCGAGCGACACCGCCAGGCCGTCCTGGACCTCCTCGGTCCCGGGAAGCGCACGCCAGGGCCCCCAGGAGCCGTCCGCCGCCTCACGCGCGCGCGTGGAGACGCCCTTGTCCGCGTTCCGTACGAACAGGTGGACGCGGCCGTCGCGGGCCGTGACCGCCACCGGGGCGCCGATCCGACGCCCCCGGTCGTCCCCGCGCTCCGGGCCGCCGAGCCCGCGCCAGGCGAGGAACGGGCCGCCGGGGGAGCGCTGCTCCAGGAGCACCACCTCGCGCCGGTTCGGCCCGCCGTGCCCTTCGAGCGCCGCGAACCGCACGCCGAAGAGCAGGACGCGCCCGTCGCCGAGGACCGCCGAGCCGAGCGCGGGCGCGAGCGGGCCGCCGCCCAGGTCCTCGGCCTCGCCCCACACCCCCTTCTCCTCCTCCCGCCACCGCACCGCGCGCAGCCCGAGCACCCCGTACGCGGTCAGGCGGCCGTCGGGGCCCTCCGTCAGCGCCGGGCCCGCGCCGGGCCAGCGGTGGTGCGTCGAGCGCACCCAGCCCTTCCGGTTGGTGAGCGGCCGGTCGCCGCCCACGCCGTAGTCGCCGCAGCCCGAGGGGTTCCCGCAGTCCCAGGACGGGTCCCCGCCGTACGGGACCAGGTGGGCGGCCTTCTCCTTCAGGACCCCGGGCGGGAGGTTCTTGGGCCAGTGGCGGTTGTAGTAGCCGCGGAAGGCGGTCGTCGCGAACGCCGGGACCGGCGCCCCGTCCCGTACCGCCTCGGAGACCCAGCGGCTCAGCGCGGCCCAGGTGAAGCAGGCGACGGCCGTGTGGTCGCCGTGGTCCTCGTACCCCGGCTGCTCGCTGTCCCGCCGGCGCGCGGCCTCGTCGCCGGTCCTGAGGTCGGGGTCCGGGTCCAGGGTGTGCACGACGGTGGGGCGGTAGCGGCGCAGGAGCCCGACGAGGACGCCGACCAGGCCGTCGTAGTCGTACGGCTCCGAGCGTGTCAGCGGCGAACCGGCCGACAGGTGCGTCGGCAGTTCGAGGGCCCGGTCGTGCCAGAGCGCGGGGACCGCCATGTACCGGCGGGTGGTGTGCATCGGCAGGTTCAGGAAGACCAGCTCGACCCGGCGCCGCCCGCTCGTGAGCGTGGCGACCTCGGCGTGCCGGCCGCCCGCGAGCGTGACGGCCTCCCGCCGCCACGGCGTGAACGGGGGGAGGCCGAGGGCGTCGGCGTACGCCTGGCGCAGGCCCTGGTGGCGGGCGGAGGAGTACGCGGCCCGGTCCGGGGGAGTCTCCGGCATCCCCGCGATCCGGTTCCGCCCGGTGTGCTCGCCGGCCGTCACGTACACCGAGACGAGCGGGACCCCGGAGTCGAGCAGGCGCTGCGTGTCCGGGTTCATGAAGTACAGGTCGTCGTCCGGATGCGCGGCGACCTGGAGCAGCAGCGCCCGGCGGGCCCGCGCGGGGGCGATCGGCCTGCCGGGGGCCGGGTCGGCGGTCGGCGCGGTCCTGCGCGGCTCGGGCACGGAGCAGCCGGAGGCGGCGGCCGTGACGGCGAGGGCGATGGCGAGCACCGACCTGCGGCGGGGGGCTGTCGTCACGTGCGGATCCGTTCCCTCGGTGCCTGGCGTCGTGATCAAGACGCGTATCCGGTACCCGTGGTTGTGTACGGACGAGCTCTCCGCTGCGAGGATTCACCCGCGGAAAAAGATCTTCGGAAATTCTTCGGGAAAGTGGGCGCGCCGATGTCGAGCCCCCGCCGGCGGCTCCGACCAAGGGGTGACAGCGCGCCGCAGGGCACGCGGGACAGGAAGGCAACCGAGATGAAGTACGTCGCGATGATCTACGGCAACCAGGCCAAGTGGGACTCCTTCCCCGCCGAGGCCTGGCCCGAGGCGATCGCCCGTCAGGACGCCTTCAACCGCAAGTACCGGGAGAGCGGCGAGCTCATCGGCGCGTACGGCCTCGCGGACGCGGCCGCCGCGCAGCTCGTACGGCGCGAGGGCGGCGCCCCGGCGGTCACCGACGGGCCGTACCTGGAGACCAAGGAGTACCTGGCGAGCTTCTACCTGCTCGACTGCGAGAGCCTGGAGCGCGCCCAGGAGATAGCCGCCGACATGCCCTTCGCCGACGTCGACCCCGTCGAGCTCTGGCCCGTCCTGCACGAGGCGGCGGCGGACGCGTGAGCGGTTCCGCCGAGGTCGAGGACCTGCTGCGCGCCAGCGCGCCGCGGGTCCTCGGCGCGCTCGTCCGGCGGTACGGCGACTTCGACCTCTGCGAGGACGCCGTCCAGGAGGCCCTGATCGCCGCCGCCCGCCAGTGGCCCGGGGACGGGGTCCCCGACAACCCGCGCGGCTGGCTGCTGACCGTCGCCGGACGGCGGTACGTGGACCTCGTGCGCGCCGAGGCCGCGCGCCGCCGCCGCGAGGACGCCGTCGCGCTCGCCACGCCCGACTCCGCGCTCCTCGCGCGGGCGGCCGACGAGACGCCCGAGAGCGACCGGGACGACTCCCTGTCGCTGCTCTTCCTCTGCTGCCACCCGGAGCTGTCCCCGCCGAGCCGGATCGCGCTCACGCTCCGAGCCGTCGGCGGCCTCACCACCGCGCAGATCGCCGCCGCCTTCCTCGTACCCGAGGCGACCATGGCGCAGCGGATCAGCCGGGCCAAGCAGACGATCAGGGCGGCCGGCGGCTCGCTCGCGCTGCCCGAGGGGGAGCGGGCGCCCCGCCTCGCGGAGGTGCGGCACGTCCTCTACCTGGTCTTCAACGAGGGGTACACCGCCAGCGGCGGCGAGGACCTCACCGCGCCCGCGCTCTCCACCGAGGCGATCCGGCTGACCCGGCTCCTGCTCCGGCTCGTCCCCGAGGACGCCGAGACCGCGGGGCTGCTCGCGCTGATGCTGCTCACGGACGCCCGCCGCCCGGCCCGCACCGGTCCGCACGGGGAGCTCGTGCCGCTCGCCGAGCAGGACCGGGGGAGCTGGGACGGCGCTCTGATCGCCGAGGGGGTGGCGCTGATCAGCCGTACCCTGCCGCGCGGGCAGGTGGGCCCGTACCAGCTCCAGGCGGCGATCGCGGCCGTCCACGACGAGGCCGGGTCGGCGGAGATGACGGACTGGCCGCAGATCCTCGCCCTGTACGAGCTCCTGGAGCGGACCGGACCCAACCCGATGATCACGCTCAACCGGGCGGTGGCGGTCGCGATGGTCCACGGCCCGGCGGCCGGCCTGGATCTCCTGGACGGGCTGGCGGGGGACAGGCGCCTCGCCCGTCACCACCGGCTGCTCGCCACCCGGGCCCATCTGCTCGAACTGCTCGGGAAGAGGGAGGAGGCGGCTCTCGCCTACCGCGAGGCGGCCCGCAGGGCCCCCAGCGCGCCGGAGCGGCGGCACCTGACGGAGCGGGCCCGGCGGCTCGGCTGAGCCCGGACGCCGAAGATTCGCAGGGGCGACATGCGCCCTGGCGCGTACCCGAAGGTGACGTGGGGTACAGTCTTCGCTTCTGATTGGCGGCGAGATGGCCGCGTATGGCAGACTGTCGGAGTTGCTCGGTTGAGTGCCGATGCTGCGCGCCTCCCGTCGGGAGGACCGGAAGCGAGTCCCACAGTACTCGTCGACCCTTCGGGTCGGACGTACGGGAATCTTCTGGGAAGCGTCAGCGGGGTGCCTGCCAGGTTCCCGGTGGGTGTTTCGCCCCCGATTCGCGGTCATGGCGACCGCACCCCCTTGGTTGGGAAATCCTTCGGGATTTCTGCGTAGAGGGAGTGCGACACGCCCGACCGCGTGGGTCGGAGGTGAGGCGGTGCTTCTCAGGAAGCGCAGTCGACCGGGATGCCAGAGCGTTAAGAGACAAAGGACTACTAGTAGCCATGGCGGGACAGAAGATCCGCATCCGGCTCAAGGCCTACGACCACGAGGTCATCGACTCCTCGGCGAAGAAGATCGTCGAGACGGTGACCCGCACTGGTGCGTCGGTCGCGGGCCCGGTGCCGCTGCCCACTGAGAAGAACGTGTACTGCGTCATCAAGTCGCCGCACAAGTACAAGGACTCGCGCGAGCACTTCGAGATGCGCACGCACAAGCGCCTCATCGACATCCTCGACCCCACGCCGAAGACGGTTGACTCGCTCATGCGTCTCGACCTCCCGGCCGGTGTCGACATCGAGATCAAGCTCTGAGGGCGCGCGAGATGGCCAAGAACATCAAGGGCATCCTGGGCGAGAAGCTCGGCATGACGCAGGTCTGGGACGAGAACAACCGGGTTGTCCCGGTCACCGTCGTCAAGGCCGGCCCGAATGTCGTGACCCAGGTCCGTACGAACGACAGCGACGGCTACGAGTCGGTCCAGATCGCCTTCGGCGAGATCGACCCGCGCAAGGTGAACAAGCCCCTCAAGGGTCACTTCGCCAAGGCCGACGTCACCCCGCGCCGCCACCTGGTGGAGCTCCGCACCGCTGACGCCTCCGAGTACACGCTCGGCCAGGAGATCACCGCCGAGCTCTTCGAGGCCGGCGTGAAGGTCGACGTCACCGCGAAGAGCAAGGGCAAGGGCTTCGCCGGCGTCATGAAGCGCCACAACTTCCGTGGTGGCAAGGCGTCGCACGGTGCCCACCGCGTGCACCGCAAGCCCGGTTCCATCGGTGGCTGCGCCACCCCGGGCCGTGTCTTCAAGGGCATGAAGATGGCTGGTCGCATGGGCAACGAGCGTGTGACCACCCAGAACCTGACCGTTCACGCCGTTGACGCCGAGAAGGGTCTGCTGCTCATCAAGGGCGCCGTCCCCGGCCCCAACGGTGGCCTCGTCCTGGTCCGCACCGCGGCCAAGGGGGTTTGAGGAACCGATGAGCACCATTGACATCCTTTCGCCGTCTGGCGACAAGGCCGGGACCGTCGAGCTCCCCGCGGAGATCTTCGGCGCCAAGGTCAGCATCCCGCTGATCCACCAGGTCGTCGTCGCGCAGCTGGCCGCGGCCCGTCAGGGCACGCACAAGACCAAGACCCGTGGCGAAGTCCGTGGTGGTGGCAAGAAGCCTTACCGCCAGAAGGGCACCGGCCGCGCCCGTCAGGGCTCGACCCGCGCCCCTCAGTTCGCCGGTGGTGGCGTCGTGCACGGTCCCGTGCCGCGTGACTACTCGCAGCGGACCCCGAAGAAGATGAAGGCCGCCGCCCTCCGCGGTGCCCTGTCGGACCGGGCGAACCACTCCCGCATCCACGTCGTCACCGGCGTGGTCGAGGGTGCTGTCTCCACCAAGGCCGCCAAGACGCTGCTCGGCAAGATCTCGGAGCGCAAGAACCTGCTCCTGGTCGTCGAGCGTGCCGACGAGGCCGCGTGGCTGTCCGCCCGCAACCTGCCCCAGGTGCACATCCTGGAGCCGGGCCAGCTCAACACGTACGACGTGATCGTCTCCGACGACGTGGTCTTCACCCAGGCCGCCCTCGAGTCCTTCGTGTCTGGCCCCCAGACCGCTGAGACCGAAGGGAGCGACGCCTGATGACTGAGGCCGTCGTCACCAGCAAGACCTTCTCGGACCCGCGCGACATTCTCGTCAAGCCGGTTGTCTCGGAGAAGAGCTACGCCCTGCTGGACGAGAACAAGTACACGTTCATCGTCGCGCCTGGCTCCAACAAGACCCAGATCAAGCAGGCCGTCGAGGCGGTCTTCTCGGTCAAGGTCACCGGGGTCAACACGATCAACCGCCAGGGTAAGCGCAAGCGCACCAAGGCCGGTTTCGGCAAGCGCAAGGACACCAAGCGCGCCATCGTGACCCTTGCCGAGGGCAACCGTATCGACATCTTCGGCGGTCCGACCGCCTAAGGGCGGTCTGGATCGTCCGGAATCGGACGAGGACTGAGAAATGGGAATCCGCAAGTACAAGCCGACTACGCCGGGCCGTCGTGGCTCTTCCGTAGCCGACTTCGTCGAGATCACGCGGTCCACGCCGGAGAAGTCGCTGGTCCGCCCCCTGCACAGCAAGGGCGGCCGTAACAACACCGGTCGTGTGACCGTCCGCCACCAGGGCGGTGGCCACAAGCGCGCCTACCGTGTGATCGACTTCCGTCGTCACGACAAGGACGGCGTGCCGGCGAAGGTCGCTCACATCGAGTACGACCCCAACCGCACCGCGCGCATCGCGCTGCTCCACTACCTGGACGGCGAGAAGCGCTACATCATCGCCCCCAAGGGTCTGACGCAGGGTGACCGCGTCGAGAACGGCCCCGGCGCTGACATCAAGCCCGGCAACAACCTGGCGCTCCGCAACATCCCGGTCGGTACCACGATCCACGCGATCGAGCTCCGTCCCGGTGGCGGTGCCAAGTTCGCGCGCTCCGCTGGTGCCTCCGTGCAGCTGCTCGCGAAGGAGGGCACGATGGCCCACCTTCGTATGCCGTCCGGTGAGATCCGTCTCGTCGACGCCCGCTGCCGCGCCACCATCGGCGAGGTCGGCAACGCCGAGCAGTCGAACATCAACTGGGGCAAGGCCGGCCGTAAGCGCTGGCTGGGCGTTCGCCCGACCGTTCGCGGTGTGGCGATGAACCCGGTCGACCACCCGCACGGTGGTGGTGAGGGCAAGACCTCCGGTGGTCGCCACCCGGTCTCCCCGTGGGGTCAGAAGGAGGGTCGTACTCGTTCGCCGAAGAAGGCTTCGAACAAGTACATCGTCCGCCGCCGCAAGACGAACAAGAAGCGCTAGGAGCGGGTTTAGATGCCGCGCAGTCTCAAGAAGGGACCCTTCGTCGACGGCCACCTCGTCAAGAAGGTGGACGCCCAGAACGAAGCCGGTACCAAGAACGTCATCAAGACCTGGTCCCGTCGCTCGATGATCATCCCGGCCATGCTCGGCCACACGATCGCGGTGCACAACGGCAAGACCCACATTCCGGTGTTTGTCACCGAGTCGATGGTCGGCCACAAGCTCGGCGAGTTCTCGCCGACGCGCACCTTCCGGGGTCACGTGAAGGACGACCGGAAGTCGAAGCGCCGCTAGTAGCGGGGTGGAATGACCATGACAGACACTGGAAGGACAACCATGGAAGCCAGGGCCCAGGCGCGGTACATCCGCGTTACGCCCATGAAGGCCCGCCGTGTGGTGGACCTTATCCGTGGCATGGATGCCACGGAGGCTCAGGCGGTCCTGCGTTTCGCCCCGCAGGCCGCGAGCGTGCCGGTTGGCAAGGTGCTGGACAGCGCCATCGCCAACGCCGCGCACAACTACGACCACACGGACGCCTCTTCGCTGTTCATCAGCGAGGCGTTCGTCGATGAGGGCCCGACCCTGAAGCGGTTCCGTCCGCGTGCCCAGGGCCGTGCCTACCGGATCCGTAAGCGGACCAGCCACATCACCGTGGTCGTCAGCAGCAAGGAAGGAACCCGGTAATGGGCCAGAAGGTTAACCCGCATGGGTTCCGGCTCGGCATCACCACGGACTTCAAGTCCCGTTGGTACGCCGACAAGCTGTACAAGGACTACGTCAAGGAAGACGTCGCCATCCGTCGGATGATGACGTCCGGCATGGAGCGCGCCGGCATCTCGAAGGTTGAGATCGAGCGCACCCGTGACCGTGTGCGTGTGGACATCCACACCGCGCGTCCCGGCATCGTCATCGGCCGCCGTGGCGCCGAGGCCGACCGCATCCGCGGCGACCTCGAGAAGCTCACGGGCAAGCAGGTCCAGCTGAACATCCTCGAGGTCAAGAACCCCGAGATGGACGCTCAGCTGGTTGCTCAGGCCGTTGCCGAGCAGCTCTCCTCCCGCGTCTCCTTCCGTCGCGCCATGCGTAAGAGCATGCAGGGCACGATGAAGGCCGGCGCCAAGGGCATCAAGATCCAGTGTGGCGGTCGTCTCGGCGGCGCCGAGATGTCCCGCTCGGAGTTCTACCGCGAGGGTCGTGTGCCGCTGCACACGCTCCGCGCGAACGTGGACTACGGCTTCTTCGAGGCCAAGACGACCTTCGGTCGCATTGGCGTCAAGGTCTGGATCTACAAGGGCGACGTCAAGAACATCGCCGAGGTCCGCGCCGAGAACGCTGCGGCCCGTGCGGGTAACCGCCCGGCCCGTGGTGCCGGCGCTGGCGACCGCCCGGCCGGCCGTGGTGGCCGTGGTGGCGAGCGTGGCGGCCGCGGCCGCAAGCCGCAGCAGTCGGCTCCGGCCGCCGAGGCCCCCAAGGCCGAGGCTGCCGCCGCTGCTCCGGCTGAGAGCACCGGAACGGAGGCCTGACCGACATGCTGATCCCCCGTAGGGTCAAGCACCGCAAGCAGCACCACCCCAAGCGCTCCGGCGCGAGCAAGGGTGGTACGCAGGTTGCGTTCGGCGAGTACGGCATTCAGGCCCTCACGCCGGCTTACGTGACCAACCGCCAGATCGAGGCGGCTCGTATCGCGATGACCCGCCACATCAAGCGTGGCGGCAAGGTCTGGATCAACATCTACCCGGACCGCCCGCTGACGAAGAAGCCCGCCGAGACCCGCATGGGTTCCGGTAAGGGTTCTCCGGAGTGGTGGATCGCGAACGTCAAGCCGGGTCGGGTGATGTTCGAACTGTCCTACCCGAACGAGAAGATCGCGCGCGAGGCCCTCACCCGTGCGGCCCACAAGCTGCCGATGAAGTGCAAGATCGTGAAGCGCGAAGCAGGTGAGCTGTGATGTCGGCCGGTACCAAGGCGTCCGAGCTGCGCGAGCTGGGCAACGAGGAGCTTCTCAACAAGCTCCGCGAGGCCAAGGAAGAGCTGTTCAACCTCCGCTTCCAGGCGGCGACGGGCCAGCTCGAGAACCACGGTCGGCTCAAGTCCGTCCGTAAGGACATCGCCCGGATCTACACCCTGATGCGCGAGCGCGAGCTGGGCATCGAGACGGTGGAGAACGTCTGATGAGCGAGAGCAACGTGACTGAGAAGACCGAGCGCAACGCTCGTAAGGTCCGCGAGGGCCTCGTCGTCAGCGACAAGATGGACAAGACCGTCGTCGTCGCTGTCGAGGACCGCGTCAAGCACGCGCTGTACGGCAAGGTCATCCGCCGTACGAACAAGCTCAAGGCTCACGACGAGCAGAACGCTGCCGGCATCGGTGACCGCGTCCTCCTGATGGAGACCCGGAAGCTGTCGTCGACGAAGCACTGGCGCGTCGTCGAGATCCTCGAGAAGGCCAAGTAATTCTTGAAGGGGTAACCCTTCGAGTTCGTTCCGCCAGGCTCGGTGGGGTCGTGCTCTCGCTTAGCGCGACCCCGCCGGGAACCGGCAGACAAATCAGGAGATAGACGTGATCCAGCAGGAGTCGCGACTGCGTGTCGCCGACAACACTGGTGCCAAGGAGATCCTTTGCATCCGTGTTCTCGGTGGCTCGGGTCGCCGCTACGCGGGCATCGGTGACGTCATCGTCGCCACCGTCAAGGACGCGATCCCCGGTGGCAACGTGAAGAAGGGTGACGTCGTCAAGGCGGTCATCGTTCGCACCGTCAAGGAGCGCCGCCGCCAGGACGGCTCGTACATCCGCTTCGACGAGAACGCCGCTGTCATTCTCAAGAACGACGGCGACCCTCGTGGCACCCGTATCTTCGGCCCGGTCGGCCGTGAGCTGCGCGAGAAGAAGTTCATGAAGATCATCTCGCTCGCGCCGGAGGTGCTGTAAGCATGAAGATCAAGAAGGGCGACCTGGTCCAGGTCATCACCGGTAAGGACAAGGGCAAGCAGGGCAAGGTCATCACGGCCTTCCCCGCTGAGAACCGCGTCCTCGTCGAGGGTGTCAACCGGGTCAAGAAGCACACCAAGGCCGGCCCGTCGCAGGCCGGTGGCATCGTCACGACCGAGGCTCCGGTCCACGTCTCCAACGTCCAGCTGGTCGTGGAGAAGGACGGCAAGAAGGTCGTCACGCGTGTCGGTTACCGCTTCGACGACGAGGGCAACAAGATCCGCGTTGCCAAGCGGACGGGTGAGGACATCTGATGGCTACCACCACTCCGCGTCTCAAGACGAAGTACCGCGAGGAGATCGCGGGCAAGCTGCGTGAGGAGTTCTCGTACGAGAACGTCATGCAGGTTCCCGGCCTCGTGAAGATCGTGGTCAACATGGGTGTCGGCGACGCCGCCCGTGACTCGAAGCTGATCGACGGTGCGATCCGCGACCTGACCACCATCACCGGTCAGAAGCCGGCCGTCACCAAGGCCCGCAAGTCCATCGCGCAGTTCAAGCTGCGTGAGGGCCAGCCGATCGGTGCGCACGTCACCCTCCGTGGCGACCGCATGTGGGAGTTCCTGGACCGCACCCTGTCGCTCGCGCTTCCGCGCATCCGCGACTTCCGTGGTCTGTCCCCCAAGCAGTTCGACGGGCGTGGCAACTACACCTTCGGTCTCACGGAGCAGGTCATGTTCCACGAGATCGACCAGGACAAGATCGACCGTGTCCGGGGTATGGACATCACCGTGGTGACCACGGCGACCAACGACGACGAGGGCCGTGCCCTTCTGCGTCACCTCGGCTTCCCCTTCAAGGAGGCGTAAGCGAGATGGCGAAGAAGGCTCTCATCGCGAAGGCTGCCCGCAAGCCCAAGTTCGGCGTGCGTGGCTACACGCGCTGCCAGCGCTGTGGTCGTCCCCACTCCGTGTACCGCAAGTTCGGCCTGTGCCGCGTGTGCCTTCGTGAGATGGCTCACCGTGGCGAGCTGCCGGGCGTGACCAAGAGCTCCTGGTAATCCCCTAGTTGGGATGACCGGAGTCTCTCGGTAAGCATTGGTCGGCGGATGCCCGGCCCCGCATGCCTTAGGCTTGTGTGGTTGGGCGTCCGCCGCCCGTACGACTTACTACGCCGTAGGTCCCCGCGCCGCACCCGTCCCGCCCCTGTGTGGGGAGAGGGATGGCGCACTGGAAACCCCGGCGAGAGAGGCCGAAGGCCAATTCATGACCATGACTGATCCGATCGCGGACATGCTGACTCGTCTGCGTAACGCGAACTCGGCATACCACGACTCCGTGACGATGCCGCACAGCAAGATCAAGTCTCACATCGCGGAAATCCTCCAGCAGGAGGGCTTCATCACGGGCTGGAAGGTCGAGGACGCCGAGGTCGGCAAGAACCTCGTCCTCGAGCTCAAGTTCGGTCCGAACCGTGAGCGCTCCATCGCGGGCATCAAGCGGATCTCGAAGCCCGGCCTCCGGGTTTACGCGAAGTCCACCAACCTGCCGAAGGTTCTCGGCGGCCTGGGCGTGGCGATCATCTCCACGTCCCACGGTCTCCTGACCGGCCAGCAGGCAGGCAAGAAGGGCGTAGGTGGGGAAGTCCTCGCCTACGTCTGGTAGTCGGGAACGGAGGAATAGCTAATGTCGCGTATTGGCAAGCTGCCTATCCAGGTTCCCGCCGGCGTGGACGTCACCATCGAGGGCCGCACGGTCACGGTCAAGGGTTCCAAGGGCACCCTGACCCACACCGTCGCCGCGCCGATCGAGATCGTTAAGGGCGAGGATGGCGTTCTGAACGTCAACCGTCCGAACGACGAGCGTCAGAACAAGGCCCTTCACGGCCTGTCCCGCACGCTGGTGGCCAACATGATCACCGGTGTGACCCAGGGTTACGTGAAGGCGCTCGAGATCAGCGGTGTCGGTTACCGCGTGGCCGCGAAGGGCTCCGGTCTGGAGTTCCAGCTCGGCTACAGCCACCCGATCCTGATCGAGGCGCCCGAGGGCATCTCGTTCAAGGTCGAGTCGCCGACCAAGTTCTCGGTCGAGGGCATCGACAAGCAGAAGGTCGGCGAGGTCGCGGCGAACATCCGCAAGCTGCGGAAGCCCGACCCGTACAAGGCCAAGGGCGTCAAGTACGCCGGCGAGGTCATCCGCCGCAAGGTCGGAAAGGCTGGTAAGTAAGCCATGGCATACGGTGTGAAGATCGCCAAGGGCGACGCTTACAAGCGTGCCGCCAAGGCCCGCCGCCACATCCGCATCCGCAAGAACGTGTCGGGTACGGCGGAGCGTCCGCGCCTCGTCGTGACGCGTTCGAACCGCGGTATCACCGCTCAGGTCATCGACGACCTCAAGGGTCACACCCTTGCGTCGGCGTCGAACCTGGACGCGTCGATCCGTGGCGGCGAGGGTGACAAGTCCGCGCAGGCCAAGCAGGTCGGCGCTCTTGTCGCCGAGCGCGCCAAGGCCGCCGGTGTCGAGGCTGTCGTGTTCGACCGTGGTGGCAACAGGTACGCCGGGCGCATTGCCGCTCTGGCTGACGCCGCCCGCGAAGCCGGGCTGAAGTTCTAAGCCCCGGTTCCGGGACTAACGGACGTAACAGAGAGAGGTAATCCAATGGCTGGACCCCAGCGCCGCGGCAGCGGTGCCGGTGGCGGCGAGCGGCGGGACCGGAAGGGTCGCGACGGTGGCGCTGCCGCCGAGAAGACCGCGTACGTTGAGCGCGTTGTCGCGATCAACCGCGTCGCCAAGGTTGTCAAGGGTGGTCGTCGCTTCAGCTTCACCGCGCTCGTCGTGGTGGGTGACGGTGACGGCACCGTAGGTGTCGGTTACGGCAAGGCCAAGGAAGTTCCCGCGGCCATCGCCAAGGGCGTCGAGGAAGCCAAGAAGAACTTCTTCAAGGTTCCCCGCATCCAGGGCACCATCCCTCACCCGATCCAGGGCGAGAAGGCCGCGGGCGTCGTCCTGCTCAAGCCGGCTTCCCCCGGTACCGGTGTTATCGCCGGTGGCCCGGTGCGCGCCGTGCTCGAGTGCGCCGGCGTTCACGACATCCTGTCGAAGTCGCTCGGCTCCGACAACGCGATCAACATCGTGCACGCGACCGTGGAGGCCCTCAAGGGCCTGCAGCGTCCCGAGGAGATCGCGGCTCGCCGTGGTCTGCCCCTCGAGGACGTCGCTCCCGCGGCTCTGCTCCGTGCGCGTGCTGGGGCGGGTGCGTAATGGCTCGCCTCAAGGTCACGCAGACGAAGTCGTACATCGGCAGCAAGCAGAACCACCGCGACACCCTGCGCTCGCTTGGCCTCAAGAAGGTCAACGACGTGGTTGTCAAGGAGGACCGCCCCGAGTTCCGCGGAATGGTGCACACCGTCCGCCACCTCGTGACGGTCGAGGAGGTTGACTGACATGGCGGAGACCAACCCGCTGAAGGCCCACAACCTCCGTCCGGCCCCCGGCGCCAAGACCGCGAAGACCCGTGTCGGTCGTGGTGAGGCGTCGAAGGGTAAGACGGCCGGTCGTGGTACCAAGGGCACCAAGGCCCGTTACCAGGTTCCGGAGCGCTTCGAGGGTGGGCAGATGCCCCTCCACATGCGTCTCCCGAAGCTCAAGGGCTTCAAGAACCCGTTCCGCACCGAGTACCAGGTCGTGAACCTGGACAAGCTGACCGCGCTCTACCCGCAGGGTGGCGAGGTCACGGTGGCCGACCTGGTCGCCAAGGGTGCGGTTCGCAAGAACCAGCTCGTCAAGGTCCTCGGCCAGGGCGAGATCACCGTGGCGCTGCAGGTGACGGTTGACGCCGTCTCCGGCTCCGCCAAGGAGAAGATCGCCGCCGCCGGTGGCACCGTCACCGAGCTCGTCTGAGCCCGGTAGACAGCAGCACTGAGCAAGCCCGGCCGGTTCCCCTTCGGGGGAGCCGGCCGGGCTTCTCTGCGTTCCCCGGAGGTTCTCCCGGAGGTTCCCCGGAGGTTCTCCCGGCGGCTTCGGCCTCCGGAGGTGATGGACTCGGGCGGCCCGCGTACCGGTCCCGTTCCCGCCGGACGCCCCTGGAAAGTGAGTACGAGGCCCGGCCGACGGCCTTCGGACGGAGCCGGGCCCGGATGCTCCCAAAAGGGGTATCCCCCTTTGGTCGTTCCTAGGCGGGCATGGTCGCCGGTAAGGTGGCGTGCACTGTCTAGACTCCGTGCGGTATGCCCGCACGGGATTGAAGACCGATAACCAATCGTCGAACCTCAAGACCGTCACCCTTGACGCATAGCGCGGGGGTCGCAGGAGGCACCGTGCTCACCGCGTTCGCCCGGGCGTTCAAGACGCCCGACCTGCGCAAGAAGCTGCTCTTCACGCTCGCCATCATCGTGCTGTACCGCCTCGGCGCCCACATCCCGGTGCCCGGCGTCAGCTACGAGGCCGTCCAGCAGTGTGTGAAGCAGGCCAGCGAGGGCAACAACAGCCTGTTCGGCCTGGTCAACATGTTCAGTGGCGGCGCGCTGCTGCAGATCACCATCTTCGCGCTCGGCATCATGCCGTACATCACGGCGAGCATCATCCTGCAGCTGCTCACCGTCGTGATCCCGCGTCTCGAAGCCCTCAAGAAGGAGGGCCAGTCCGGCACTGCGAAGATCACGCAGTACACCCGGTACCTGACCGTCGCGCTGGCCGTCCTGCAGGGCACGGGCCTCGTGGCCACCGCCAAGAGCGGTGCGCTCTTCAGCGGCTGTGTGGTCGCCGACCAGGTCGTCCCCGACCAGTCGATCTTCGCCATCGCCACCATGGTCATCACGATGACCGCGGGTACCTGCGTCGTCATGTGGCTCGGTGAGCTCATCACCGACCGCGGCATCGGCAACGGCATGTCGATCCTGATGTTCATCTCGATCGCCGCCGGCTTCCCGGGCGCGCTGTGGAAGATCAAGGTCGAGGGTGACCTGGCCGACGGCTGGATCGAGTTCGGCACCGTCATCCTGGTCGGCTTCGCGATGGTGGCCCTCGTGGTCTTCGTCGAGCAGGCCCAGCGCCGTATCCCGGTGCAGTACGCGAAGCGCATGATCGGCCGGCGCTCCTACGGCGGTACGTCCACGTACATCCCGCTGAAGGTGAACCAGGCAGGTGTGATTCCTGTCATCTTCGCGTCGTCGCTTCTCTACATCCCGGCGCTGATCGCGCAGTTCTCGAACAGCACCGCCGGCTGGAAGACCTGGATCGAAGCCCACTTCGTCAAGGGTGACCACCCCTACTACATCGCCGCGTACTTCCTCCTGATCGTGTTCTTCGCCTTCTTCTACGTGGCGATCTCGTTCAACCCCGAGGAAGTTGCGGACAACATGAAGAAGTATGGTGGCTTCATCCCGGGCATCCGGGCTGGTCGACCTACTGCCGAGTACCTGAGCTATGTGCTCAACCGGATCACCTGGCCGGGCTCGCTGTACTTGGGTCTGATCGCTCTTGTGCCGACGATGGCGTTGGCAGGCTTCGGTGGCGCCAATGCCAACTTCCCCTTCGGTGGGACGAGCATCCTCATCATCGTGGGTGTGGGGCTGGAGACCGTGAAGCAGATCGAGAGCCAGCTCCAGCAGCGCAATTACGAAGGGTTCCTCCGCTGATGCGAATCGTCCTCGTCGGGCCGCCCGGGGCAGGCAAGGGTACGCAGGCCGCGTACCTCGCCAAGAACCTGGCCATTCCGCACATCTCCACGGGTGACCTGTTCCGTGCGAACATCTCGCAGGGCACCGCGCTGGGTGTGGAGGCTCAGTCGTACATGAAGGCCGGCCAGCTCGTGCCGGACTCCGTGACGATCGGGATGGCCAAGGACCGTATGGAGCAGGAGGACGCCGTGAACGGCTTCCTGCTCGACGGGTTCCCGCGCAACGTGGCCCAGGCCGAGGCGCTGGACGAGATCCTCAAGGAGGGCGACGTCCAGCTCGACGCGGTCCTGGACCTGGAGGTCCCCGAGGACGAGGTCGTGAAGCGGATCGCGGGTCGCCGCATCTGCCGCAACGACTCCGCGCACGTGTTCCACGCGACCTACAACGCTCCCAAGGTCGAGGGCGTCTGCGACGTCTGCGGCGGCGAGCTGTACCAGCGCGAGGACGACTCCGAGGAGACCGTGCGCAAGCGCCTGGAGGTCTACCACACGGAGACCGAGCCGATCATCGACTACTACCGGGCGCAGAACCTGGTCGTGACGATCTCCGCGCTCGGCAAGGTGGACGAGGTCACCGCCAAGGCGATGGAAGCGCTTCAGAAGTAACACCCCCGGTTCGTGCGATACGGCCGCGGTGCCCGTCAGGGGCGCCGCGGCCGTATCGTTGTTCTGTCCCGTGTACACGCAAGAAAGGCCGCCACGATGGTGCAGATCAAGACCCCCGAGCAGATCGCGAAGATGCGCGAGGCCGGGCTGGTCGTCGCCGCCATCCACGCGGCGACGCGTGAGGCGGCCGTGCCGGGCGCCACGACGAAGGACCTGGACGAGGTCGCGCGGAAGGTCATCGCCGACCACGGGGCGAAGTCGAACTTCCTCGGGTACGGGGGCTTCCCCGCGACCATCTGCACCTCGGTGAACGAGGTCGTCGTCCACGGCATCCCGGACGACAAGACCGTCCTCAAGGACGGCGACATCATCTCCATCGACGCGGGCGCGATCGTGGACGGCTGGCACGGTGACGCGGCCTACACGGCCTTCGTGGGCACCGGGCACGCGCCGGAGCTCGTCGAGCTCTCCCGGGTGACCGAGGAGTCGATGTGGGCCGGTATCGCGGCCATGAAGCTCGGCAACCGCCTGGTGGACATCTCCAAGGCGATCGAGACGTACATCAAGCGCCAGCCGCGGCCGGCCGTGGGCGACCACAGCCTCGGCCGCTACGGGATCATCGAGGACTACGGGGGCCACGGCATCGGTACGGAGATGCACATGGACCCGCACCTCCTGAACTACGTCTCCCGCAAGCGCGGCAAGGGCCCGAAGCTGGTCCCCGGCCTGTGCCTGGCCATCGAGCCGATGGTCTCCCTCGGTACGCCGCACACCGAGGTCCTGAAGGACGACTGGACGGTCATCACGACCGACAACACCTGGTCCTCGCACTGGGAGCACTCCATCGCCCTGACGGAGGAGGGCCCGCTGGTCCTCACCGCGGTCGACGGCGGCAAGGCGAAGCTGGCGGAGCTGGGCGTGACGGCGGCGCCGGATCCGCTGGCGTAGTCCGGGCCGGCCGCCTGGTCCCGCCGGTCGGAGGCCGGCGCAGCCCCTCGAAGCTTGTGAGGCGCCCTTGGCGCCGAGCCCGCGAGAGGAGCGTCGGGGATTGGTTCGGCGGCAAGGCGAAGCTGGCGGAGCTGGGCGTGACCGCGGCGCCGGATCCGCTGGCGTAGTCCGGGCCGGCCGCCTGGTCCCGCCGGTCGGAGGCCGGCGCAGCCCCTCGAAGCTTGTGAGGCGCCCTTGGCGCCGAGCCCGCGAGAGGAGCGTCGGGGATTGGGTCGGCGGCAAGGCGAAGCTGGCGGAGCTGGGCGTGACGGCGGCGCCGGATCCGCTGGCGTAGTGGTCTTTTCTACGGCGTGGCACCTTGCATAAGGATCTTCGGGGATGGGCAAACTTCCCGGATTCGTCTTTTCCAGGTGCCTGACGTAGACTGATGCGTCGGCTCTCGTGTACCCGTGTGTCCGCACGCGGCGGCGAGAGTCGATCAAGGTAGCCGATTCGAAAGGCGAAGCGTGGCCAAGAAGCAAGGTGCCATCGAAATCGAGGGCACCGTGATCGAGTCCCTCCCGAACGCCATGTTCAAGGTGGAGCTCCAGAACGGTCACAAGGTCCTCGCGCACATCTCCGGCAAGATGCGGATGCACTACATCCGAATCCTTCCGGACGACCGGGTCGTCGTGGAGCTCTCTCCGTACGACCTGACGCGTGGCCGGATCGTCTACCGGTACAAGTAGATCTTGCCCGCACCCGCGGTTCCACGCGGGTGGTGGCACTGACCCGGAGAACCTCACATCCCATGAAGGTCAAGCCGAGCGTCAAGAAGATCTGCGACAAGTGCAAGGTGATCCGCCGTCACGGCCGGGTCATGGTCATCTGCGACAACCTGCGCCACAAGCAGCGCCAGGGCTGACGCACGCCGACCGACCTGCATTTCGCAGTTCTTCGCGCGACGCATAGCAATACGTACATACGCAGAGCCCGCCCAGCCCATCAGGGTCGGCGGTACCTCCGGCGGGGGCCGGAGACCCGACTCGTACCTCACACGGCGGTCGGGAGTGGTTCTGCAGCAGACCCCCGAGAACACAGGAGCCATTAGTGGCACGCGTTTCCGGTGTTGACATCCCGCGCGAAAAGCGTGTGGTGGTCGCACTCACCTACGTCTTCGGCATCGGGCGTACCCGTTCCGAGGAGATCCTCGCCGCGACCGGCGTGAACCCCTCCACCCGTGTCCGCGACCTTGCCGAGGAAGACCTCGTCAAGATCCGCGAGTACGTGGACGCCAACCTCCAGACCGAGGGTGACCTCCGCCGCGAGATCGCCGCCGACATCCGCCGCAAGGTCGAGATCGGCTGCTACCAGGGCCTGCGCCACCGTCGTGGCCTGCCCGTCCGCGGTCAGCGCACCAGCACGAACGCTCGTACCCGCAAGGGCCCGCGTCGCGCCATCGCCGGCAAGAAGAAGCCGGGCAAGAAGTAGTCCTCAGCGGACGCTTGACCAAGCGGTCTTCGCTGTAGGACCGACCACCTCCCGTAGGAGAACGACATGCCCCCCAAGGGTCGTCAGGGCGCTGCCAAGAAGGTGCGCCGCAAGGAAAAGAAGAACGTCGCTCACGGCCACGCGCACATCAAGAGCACGTTCAACAACACGATCGTCTCGATCACGGACCCGTCCGGCAACGTGATCTCCTGGGCCTCCGCCGGCCACGTCGGCTTCAAGGGCTCGCGCAAGTCCACCCCCTTCGCCGCGCAGATGGCCGCCGAGTCGGCCGCCCGCCGCGCGCAGGAGCACGGCATGCGCAAGGTTGACGTCTTCGTCAAGGGTCCGGGCTCCGGCCGCGAGACCGCGATCCGCTCCCTCCAGGCCACGGGCCTCGAGGTCGGTTCGATCCAGGACGTCACCCCCACGCCGCACAACGGCTGCCGTCCCCCCAAGCGCCGCCGCGTCTGACGCACGGCTGCTTGACTGAGGACTTCGGGCGGTACGGCTCTTCGGACCGTGCCGCCCGTACCCTTGTAGTAGGTATTTCCCGTAGGGCGTCAAATAGTGGGCGTCCACGACTGAAGGATTGAACGCATGCTGATCGCTCAGCGTCCGTCGCTGACCGAAGAGGTCGTCGACGAGTTCCGCTCCCGGTTCGTCATCGAGCCGCTGGAGCCGGGCTTCGGCTACACCCTCGGCAACTCCCTCCGCCGTACCCTCCTCTCCTCGATCCCGGGTGCCGCTGTCACCAGCATCCGCATCGACGGTGTCCTGCACGAGTTCACCACCGTGCCGGGCGTCAAGGAGGACGTCACCGACCTGATCCTCAACATCAAGCAGCTGGTCGTCTCCTCGGAGCACGACGAGCCGGTCGTGATGTACCTGCGCAAGCAGGGCCCGGGTCTGGTCACCGCCGCCGACATCGCGCCCCCGGCCGGTGTCGAGGTGCACAACCCCGACCTCGTCCTCGCCTCGCTCAACGGCAAGGGCAAGCTGGAGATGGAGCTGACCGTCGAGCGCGGTCGCGGCTACGTCTCCGCCGTCCAGAACAAGCAGGCGGGCCAGGAGATCGGCCGTATCCCGGTCGACTCCATCTACTCGCCCGTTCTCAAGGTCACCTACAAGGTCGAGGCGACCCGAGTCGAGCAGCGCACCGACTTCGACAAGCTCATCGTCGACGTCGAGACCAAGCAGGCCATGCGCCCGCGTGACGCCATGGCGTCCGCCGGCAAGACCCTGGTCGAGCTGTTCGGTCTGGCGCGCGAGCTCAACATCGACGCCGAGGGCATCGACATGGGCCCGTCCCCGACGGACGCGGCCCTCGCCGCCGACCTCGCGCTGCCGATCGAGGAGCTCGAGCTCACCGTTCGTTCGTACAACTGCCTCAAGCGCGAGGGCATCCACTCCGTGGGTGAGCTCGTCGCCCGCTCCGAGGCCGACCTGCTCGACATCCGCAACTTCGGTGCGAAGTCGATCGACGAGGTCAAGGCGAAGCTGGCCGGCATGGGCCTCGCGCTCAAGGACAGCCCGCCCGGATTCGACCCGACCGCCGCGGCGGACGCCTTTGGCGCCGACGACGACGCGGACGCGGGCTTCGTCGAGACCGAGCAGTACTAAGAGCTCGGGCCATCCGGTCCGTTTGCGGGTGCGGGTGCGCTGTGCTTGATCGCGCAGTTCCCCGCGCCCCTTCCGGCCTCGCCCCTTCGGGGCCCGGCCGGATCTCCGACGAGTAACCGCTCGCTCGGACACTGACACCGGTACCTCATACGGCCGGTGCAGATCACAAGGAGAAACACCATGCCGCGTCCCGCCAAGGGTGCCCGTCTCGGTGGCAGCGCCGCTCACGAGCGTCTGCTGCTCGCCAACCTGGCGAAGTCGCTCTTCGAGCACGGCCGCATCACGACGACCGAGGCCAAGGCCCGTCGCCTGCGCCCCGTCGCCGAGCGCCTGATCACCAAGGCGAAGAAGGGCGACATCCACAACCGTCGCCTGGTGCTGCAGACGATCACCGACAAGGGCATCGTCCACACCCTCTTCACCGAGATCGCCCCGCGCTACTCGGAGCGTCCCGGTGGTTACACCCGTATCACCAAGATCGGCAACCGTCGTGGCGACAACGCCCCGATGGCCGTGATCGAGCTCGTCGAGGGCGAGATCGCCAAGAAGGCGACCGTCGCCGAGGCCGAGGCCGCTGCCAAGCGCGCCGTCAAGGAGGCCGACGCGGCCGCCGAGGCTCCGGCCGAGGAGTCGAAGGACGCGTAAGCGTTCCTGAGAGCTTTCTCTCGCGGGCCCGTACCCCTCTCGGGGGGTGCGGGCCCGCACCCGTGTGTCTGAGAGGATTTCCGCGTGAGCAGCGATGACGTGCAGGACGGTTTCGTACGGGTTCGGCTGGACCTTTCGTACGACGGCAAGGACTTCTCCGGCTGGGCCAAGCAGGCCCAGGGGCAGCGGACCGTGCAGGGCGAGATCGAGGACGCCCTGCGGACCGTGACGCGGTCCAAGGAGACGTACGAGCTGACCGTCGCCGGCCGGACGGACGCCGGCGTGCACGCGCGCGGCCAGGTCGCCCACGTCGACCTGCCCGTCGACGTGTGGGCCGAGCACCAGGACAAGCTGCTGCGACGGCTCGCCGGGCGGCTCTCCCACGACGTCCGGGTGTGGAAGGTGGCCGAGGCCCCCGCCGGGTTCAACGCGCGGTTCTCCGCGGTCTGGCGCCGGTACGCCTACCGCGTCACCGACAACCCCGGCGGCGTCGACCCGCTCCTGCGCGGGCACGTCCTGTGGCACGACTGGGCCCTCGACATGGACGCCATGAACGAGGCCGCCACCGCCCTCGTCGGCGAGCACGACTTCGCCGCGTACTGCAAGAAGCGCGAGGGCGCGACCACGATCCGCACGCTCCAGGTGCTGCGGTGGGAGCGGCGCGAGGACGGGATCCTGGAGGCGACCGTCAAGGCGGACGCCTTCTGCCACAACATGGTCCGCTCGCTCGTCGGCGCCCTGCTCTTCGTCGGCGACGGGCACCGGCCCGTGGACTGGCCGGGCAAGGTGCTCGCCGCCGGCGTCCGGGACTCGGCCGTGCACGTCGTACGGCCGCACGGCCTCACCCTCGAAGAGGTCGGCTACCCGGAGGACGCGCTGCTCGCCGCCCGCAGCCGGGAGGCGCGCAACAAGAGGTCACTCCCCGGGAGCGTCGGCTGCTGCTGAGGCCTGGGTGCGCCCGCGGGCGTAGATCTGGTTGAACGCGAAGCGGCCGAGGTCGTCACTGGCCTGGAAGACGGCCTTGTCGGCCTTGGTGACCTTCTTGCCGTCGGCGAAGCCGGCCTGGGTGAAGTACGCGTACCGGCCGACCGAGTTCGCCCGGCGCAGGCAGACGGTGCCGTGGCAGAACTCGCGGACGCCCGCGCCGGCGAGCGGGGCGATGCCGCCGCTGGCCTGGGCCTTCGCCTTGAGGGCCGCCGCCTCGGACGGGAAGACGGCGACGCCGACGGTGATCGCCACGCCGTCCTTCACGTAGGTCGCGCGCAGGACCTTCTGGCAGCCGTTCTTCTTCAGGACGGTGCCGAGGGCGCCCTGCGTGGCCGTCGCGCAGTTCGTGGTGGCGGCGGTCGCGCCCTTCTTGTACGGGCGCTTGTTCATGGTGAGCTTCTTGCCCGGGAAGAGGCCCTCGGCGCTGATCGGCGCCTTGTCCTTCTTCGGGTCCGAGATGTAGTCCTTCGGGTTCGGCGGGGGCGGCGGGGCCACCGAGGAGAAGGTCGGCGCGGGCGTGAGGGAGTCGCTCGGGGTGGCCGTGGCGGTGGGTACGGTCCCGCCGCCGTTCTTGGCCGACTCGTCGTTCTTCTTGTTCGTGGCCACGACGGCGGTGGCGACGATCGCGCCCACCGCGACGGTGGCGAGGACGCCGGTGCCGACGAGCAGCCAGCGCTTGCGGCGGCCCCGGCTCGCGGAGGCGTCCGCCATGGCGCCCCAGTCAGGAGTGCCGGGGGAGGGGGCGGGAGTGGGCGGCTGCTGGCCGTAGGAGGGCTGCCGGCCGTAGTCCTGGCCCCCGTAGCCCTGAGCCCCGTACCCCTGGCCGTAGCCGGGCTGCTGCCCGTACTCCGGCTGCCCCTGCCCGTACCCCGGCTGCTGCCCCTGGCCCTGACCCTGCCCCTGTTGCTGCGGCTCCTGCGGCCACTGCGGTCCCCCAAAGCTCATGCCGCGCATCCTAAACCGGTTGGGCGAAGGGGAGCCCGGCGGTGACAATGCACCTCATGGGACATGTCGAGGCCGCACATCTTGAGTACTACCTTCCCGACGGGAGGGTCCTGCTCGGGGACGTCTCCTTCCGGGTGGGGGAGGGCGCGGTCGTCGCCCTCGTCGGGGCCAACGGCGCCGGTAAGACGACCCTGCTCCGCCTGATCTCCGGGGAGCTCCAGCCGCACGGCGGCTCCGTCACCGTCAGCGGCGGGCTCGGCGTGATGCCGCAGTTCGTCGGCTCCGTACGGGACGAGTCCACCGTCCGCGACCTGCTGGTCTCGGTCGCCGAGCCGCGCATCCGCAAGGCCGCGAAGGCCGTCGACGAGGCCGAGCACCTGATCATGACGGTCGACGACGAGGCCGCGCAGATGAAGTACGCGCAGGCCCTCAGCGACTGGGCCGAGGTGCAGGGGTACGAGGCCGAGACCCTCTGGGACATCTGCACGATGGCCGCGCTCGGCGTCCCGTACGAGAAGGCGCAGTTCCGCGAGGCCAGCACGCTCTCCGGCGGTGAGCAGAAGCGGCTCGTCCTCGAATCGCTGCTCCGCGGCCCGGACGAGGTGCTGCTCCTCGACGAGCCGGACAACTACCTCGACGTTCCCGGCAAGCGCTGGCTGGAGGAGCGGCTGCGGGAGACCCGCAAGACCGTGCTCTTCATCTCCCACGACCGGGAGCTGCTCTCCCGGAGCGCGCAGAAGATCGTCGCCGTCGAGCCCGGCCCGGCCGGCTCGGACGTGTGGGTGCACGGCGGCGGCTTCGACACCTTCCACGACGCCCGGCGCGAGCGGTTCGCCCGCTTCGAGGAGCTGAAGCGGCGCTGGGAGGAGAAGCACGCCCAGCTGAAGAAGCTCGTCGTCAACCTGCGGCAGGCCGCCTCCGTCAGCCACGAGATGGCCTCGCGGTACGCGGCGGCGCAGACGCGGCTGCGGAAGTTCGAGGAGGCCGGTCCGCCGCCGGAGCCGCCGCGCGAGCAGGACATCCGCATGCGGCTGCGCGGCGGACGTACCGGCGTACGGGCTGTGACCTGCGAGAACCTTGAGCTGACCGGCCTGATGAAGCCGTTCTCGCTGGAGATCTTCTACGGGGAGCGGGTCGCCGTCCTCGGGTCGAACGGCTCCGGGAAGTCCCACTTCCTGCGGCTGCTCGCCGGAGACCCCACGGTCGCGCACACCGGCCAGTGGAAGCTCGGCGCGCGGGTCGTGCCGGGTCACTTCGCGCAGACCCACGCCCACCCGGAGCTGTCCGGGCGGCCGCTCGTCGACATCCTGTGGACGGAGCACGCCAAGGACCGGGGCGCGGCGATGTCGATGCTGCGGCGGTACGAGCTGGAGCGGCAGGGCGACCAGTCCTTCGACAAGCTCTCCGGCGGGCAGCAGGCGCGGTTCCAGATCCTGCTCCTGGAGCTGGCCGGCACCACGGCGCTGCTCCTGGACGAGCCCACGGACAACCTGGACCTGGAGTCCGCCGAGGCGCTCCAGGACGGCCTGGAGTCGTACGACGGGACGGTGATGGCCGTCACGCACGACCGCTGGTTCGCGAAGTCCTTCGACCGCTTCCTGGTCTTCGGCTCGGACGGGGTGGTCAGGGAGACCCCGGAGCCGGTGTGGGACGAGCGGCGGGTCGAGCGGGCGCGGTGACCGTCAGGCCCCGGGGCGTTTTGACCCGTCGGGGGTGGCGCGGGTAGTGTTGCGGTTTGTTATGCGTAGTGGGTTGGTCGTGTTCGCGCGGTCGGCCCCCTGGCGCAGGTTCCCTGGAGCAGTTACCAGTGGCTCGCATACGGGCGATGGTCCCGGCAGTGCGGCCCCAGCTGCATGATCGCTTCAGGTGTGTCTGGACTCCATCCACTGAAGAAGCGAAGGCTACGAAGTGCGTACGTACAGCCCCAAGCCCGGCGATGTCACTCGCCAGTGGCACATCATCGACGCGCAGGACATCGTCCTGGGCCGTCTGGCGACCACGGCCGCGAACCTCCTGCGAGGCAAGCACAAGCCGGTCTACGCCCCGCACATGGACATGGGCGACTTCGTCATCATCATCAACGCTGACAAGGTCCACCTGTCCGGCAACAAGAAGACCCAGAAGCTGGCTTACCGCCACTCCGGCTTCCCGGGTGGTCTGCGCTCCGTCCGTTACGACGAGCTGCTGGACAAGAACCCCGAGAAGGCCGTCGAGAAGGCCATCAAGGGCATGATCCCCAAGAACACCCTGGGCCGTCAGATGCTTTCGAAGCTGAAGGTCTACGCGGGCGAGAACCACCCCCACGCTGCCCAGCAGCCGGTTCCGTTCGAGATCACCCAGGTCGCGCAGTAGTTCCGGCCACACCCCCTAAGAACGAAAGAAATCTGAGGAGAATCGTGGCCGAGACCACCCCCGAGACCCCCGTCGACGAGTTCGAGGGCGTTGAGGAGTACACCACCGAGACCGAGCTCGTCGAGGGTGACTACACCTCCGAGTCGCTCGCGTCCCGCTTCGGCGACCCGCAGCCGGCCGCCGGCCTGGGCCGTCGCAAGAACGCCATCGCCCGCGTCCGGATCGTTCCGGGCACCGGCAAGTGGAAGATCAACGGTCGCACCCTTGAGGACTACTTCCCCAACAAGGTGCACCAGCAGGAAGTCAACGAGCCCTTCAAGGTGCTCGAGCTCGACAACCGCTACGACGTCATCGCCCGCATCGCGGGTGGCGGTGTCTCCGGTCAGGCCGGCGCCCTGCGCCTCGGCGTTGCCCGTGCGCTGAACGAGGCGGACGTCGAGAACAACCGCCCGGCGCTGAAGAAGGCCGGCTTCCTCTCCCGCGACGACCGTGCGGTCGAGCGCAAGAAGGCCGGTCTCAAGAAGGCCCGTAAGGCCCCGCAGTACAGCAAGCGCTAATCACGCCTGCTCGGACTGTTGCGTACGCCCCGGCGGCACTGCCCGTGCCGTCGGGGCGTACGTTTTTTCGTAAGCGCTTCTTTCTGCACCCTTCTTTCATCACAAGCTTCATCGGCTTCATCGGCTTCATAAGCCTCATCGGCTTTCATCGGCTTGGGCACGTATCTCGGAGGACAGCTGTGGGACGACTCTTCGGCACGGACGGCGTACGCGGTGTCGCCAACGCGGACCTGACGGCGGAGCTCGCGCTCGGCCTGTCGGTCGCGGCGGCGCACGTGCTGGCCGAGGCGGGCACCTTCGAGGGGCACCGCCCGACTGCCGTGGTCGGCCGTGACCCGCGCGCGTCGGGCGAGTTCCTGGAGGCCGCCGTCGTGGCCGGTCTCGCCAGCGCCGGTGTCGACGTGCTCCGTGTCGGAGTCCTCCCCACCCCCGCCGTCGCCCACCTCACCGGCGTTCTCGGCGCCGACCTCGGCGTCATGCTCTCCGCGAGCCACAACGCGATGCCCGACAACGGCATCAAGTTCTTCGCGCGCGGCGGCCACAAGCTCGCCGACGAGCTCGAGGACAAGATCGAGGCCGTCTACGAGGAGCACCGCACCGGTGCTCCCTGGACCCGCCCGACCGGTGCCGGCGTCGGCCGCGTCCGCGACTACGACGAGGGCTTCGAGACGTACGTCTCCCACCTGCTCACTGTCCTCCCGAACCGTCTCGACGGCCTCAAGATCGTCCTCGACGAGGCCCACGGCGCCGCCTCCCGCGTCTCGCCCGAGGCCTTCACCCGGGCCGGTGCCCAGGTCGTCACCATCGGCGCCGAGCCGGACGGCCTCAACATCAACGACGGCTGCGGCTCCACCCACCTGGGCCTGCTCCGCGCCGCCGTCGTCGAGCACGGCGCCGACCTCGGCATCGCCCACGACGGCGACGCCGACCGCTGCCTCGCCGTGGACGCGGCGGGCAACGAGGTCGACGGCGACCAGATCCTCGCCGTGCTCTCCCTCGCCATGCGCGAGGCCGGCACCCTGCGCGGAGACACGGTCGTCGCGACCGTCATGTCGAACCTGGGCTTCAAGCTCGCCATGGAGCGCGAGGGCCTGAACCTCGTCCAGACGGCGGTCGGCGACCGCTACGTCCTGGAGTCCATGAAGGTGAACGACTACGCGCTCGGCGGCGAGCAGTCCGGGCACGTCATCGTGCTCGACCACGCCACCACCGGCGACGGCACCCTCACCGGCCTGATGCTCGCCGCCCGCATCGCGGCCACCGGCAAGTCCCTCGCGGAGCTCGCCGGCGTCATGGAGCGCCTGCCGCAGATCCTCATCAACGTGAAGGACGTCGACAAGTCCCGCGTCTCCACCTCCGCCGAACTCGCCACGGCCGTCGCCGAGGCCGAGCGCGAGCTCGGCACCACCGGCCGCGTCCTGCTGCGCCCCTCCGGCACCGAGCCGCTGGTCCGCGTCATGGTCGAGGCCGCCGACATCGAGCAGGCGCGCGCGGTCGCGCAGCGGCTCGCGGACGTCGTGAAGAGCGCGCTGGGGCTGTCTTCCTGAGGCGCCGTCACGCGCCCGCGTAAGGGCGCACTGGTGAAAGGGCCCGCCGTACCGGAATCCGGTACGGCGGGCCCTTTGGCGTGTGGCCCTGCCGGGGTCAGCCCCTGCGCAGCCGTCGCTTGAGGCTCCCCCGGTGGGAATGCCACAGCCGCTGCTGCAAGGCCAGGGTCGCCGTGCCCGCCAGGATGATCCCGAACAGGTTGAGCAGCAGCTGGACGATCGAACCGCCCATCTGGGCAAGCTCGCCGTAGCTGAGTGCCACCGCGGCGTTCGCGGCCGCCGGGACCGTCGTCACCGAGATCGCGACTCCCACCAGAGCGCCCGACTTGGACGAGGTCAGGGAGAGGGTGCCGGCCGCTCCGGCCAGGAGTGCCACCACGAACGAGAACAGGTCGGGCTGCCAGATAAAGCTGGTCTGCGGACGCTCCGCGTCGAGCATGGAATCCTCGAACAGGCCCAGCACGTCCATCACCAGGCTGAACAGGGTCGTCGCCAGGATGGCGGTCACGAAGCCCACCAGCAGGGCCATCAGGGAACGGGCCGCGAGCCTCGGAGCCCGCTGCACGATCGCCGTGCACACCCCCGCGAGCGGGCCGAACTCGGGACCGACCGCCATCGCGCCCACGATCAGGATCGCGTTGTCCAGGACGACGCCGCAGGCCGCGATCATCGTCGCGAGCCCCATGAAGGAGAGATAGGTGAAGGAGAGCGTCGACTCCTCGTGCGTCGCCTCCGCCAGCTGCTCCCAGATGACGGCGTCCGCGCCCTCGCCGGGCGCGTCCTCCTCGGCCGCGTCCGCTCGCGTGGACATCGACAGGTCGATGTTCTCCACCGAGATCGACCCGTCCCGGTCGATCTGCATCTCCCTCAGCCCGTGCAGGAGTTCGTCGGCCGACTCGCGCGCCATGTCGCACAGCACGAGGTCGCCGACGGGTTCCCTGGCCACGCCCGGCAGCACCACGAGGTGCGTGGTGCCGACCGTCGACTCGATCAGCGCGACCACGGCCTTCGTGCGGTCCCCCGGGACGATCATCCGTAGATGCAACATGGCCCGAGCTTACGGCCGGCAGACCGTCAGAGCTTGCGCAGGCTGAGGCGGCGAACCTTGTGGTCAGGGCCCTTGCGGACGACGAGCGTCGCGCGGCCCCGGGTCGGCGCCACGTTCTCCAGGAGGTTGACCTTGTTGACGGTCCGCCACATCGTCCGGGCGTACTCCATCGCCTCCTCCTCGGAGACCTGCGTGAAACGCTGGAAGTACGAGGACGGGTCCTGGAACGCGGTGTCGCGGAGCTTGCGGAAGCGGTTGAGGTACCAGCGCTCGATGTCCTCCGCGCGGGCGTCCACGTACACCGAGAAGTCGAAGTAGTCGGCGAGGCCGACGCGGGTGCGGCCGTCCTTGCCGGGCAGGGCCGGCTGGAGGACGTTCAGGCCCTCGACGATGAGGATGTCCGGGCGGCGGACGACGAGCCGCTCGCCGGGGACCCGGTCGTAGATCAGGTGCGAGTAGACCGGGGCGGTCACCTCGTCCTTGCCCGCCTTGACGTCCGCGACGAAGCGGGTGAGCGCCCGGCGGTCGTACGACTCGGGGAAGCCCTTGCGGGACATCAGGCCGCGGGCCTTGAGCTCCTCCATCGGGTAGAGGAAGGCGTCCGTGGTGACGAGCTCGACGCGGGGGTGCTCGGGCCAGCGGGCGAGGAGGGCCTGGAGGAGGCGGGAGACCGTCGACTTGCCGACGGCGACGGAGCCGGCGACTCCTATGACGAAGGGGGTGCCGCGCTGCTCGGCGTTCTCGCCGAGGAAGGTGTTCAGGGCGCCGCGGAGGCCGCTGGTGGCCTTCACGTACAGGTTGAGCAGCTGGGAGAGCGGGAGGTAGACGTCCCGGACCTCGTCGAGGTCGATGACGTCCCCGAGGCCGCGGAGCCGCTCGACCTCGTCGGCGGTGAGCGGGAGCGGGGTCTTGTCGCGGAGCGCGCTCCACTCGGCGCGGGTGAAGTCGACGTAGGGGGTCGGCTCGGAGGGGCGGCGGTGGGAGGCGCCGCCGTTGCCGTTGCGGTTGCCGCTGCCGCTGCCGCTGCCGTGGCAGGTGTCCTTGCGGGGGGTCGCTTGGCCCGGACAGTCGTCCTCGGCGGGACACTCTCCGTTGGCGGAGCCGCCCCCGTCGGGGGAACCGTCTCCGTTGGCGCTTCGTGGCGGCGAACTGATCACCCCGCCATTGTCGGGGGTCGGAGGCGCGCGTGGGTCGTGGGGTCGGTCACGCGGTGGTCATGCCACGGTCATCCGGGGGAGGGGCGGGATTCGGCAGGGGGTGCTCCTCCGGTTCGGCGGGGGGTGCTCCTGCGGCTCGGCCGGTGGTCACCCCCGCTCCTCGGTGTCACCTGAACGCGCGGGGCGCCGAACCCCGCAGACTCCTGCCTTCCGGGCACCCCGCGCCCTACGCTTCCGACATGTGCGGAATCGTGGGTTACGCCGGCGGGCAGTCGGCGCTTGACGTGGTGGTCGCGGGCCTCAAGCGGCTCGAATACCGGGGCTACGACTCGGCCGGAGTCGCGGTGCTCTCCGACGGAGGCCTCGCCGCGGCGAAGAAGGCGGGCAAGCTCGTCAACCTGGAGAAGGAGCTCCTCGACCGGCCCCTCGCCGGCGGCTCCGTCGGCATCGGACACACCCGCTGGGCCACCCACGGCGGGCCGACCGACGTCAACGCGCACCCGCACCTCGACAACGCGGGGCGCGTCGCCGTCGTCCACAACGGCATCATCGAGAACTTCGCCGCCCTCCGCGAGGAGCTCGCCGAGCGCGGCCACGACCTCGCCTCCGAGACCGACACCGAGGTCGTCGCCCACCTCCTCGCCGAGGAGTTCTCCTCCGTCGGAGACCTCGCCGAGGCCATGCGGCTCGTCTGCCGACGGCTCGACGGCGCCTTCACCCTGGTCGCCGTCCACGCCGACCAGCCCGACGTCGTCGTCGGCGCCCGGCGGAATTCGCCGCTCGTCGTCGGCGTCGGCGAGGGCGAGAACTTCCTCGCCTCCGACGTGTCCGCGTTCATCGCCCACACCCGGTCCGCGATCGAACTCGGACAGGACCAGGTCGTCGAGCTGACCAGGGACGCCGTCACCGTCACCGACTTCGAGGGCGCGCCCGCCGAGGTGCGGGCGTACCACGTCGACTGGGACGCCTCGGCCGCCGAGAAGGGCGGCTACGCCTCCTTCATGCTCAAGGAGATCGCCGAACAGCCGAAGGCCGTCGCGGACACGCTCCTCGGGCGGATCGACGGCTCCGGGCGGCTCACCCTCGACGAGGTGCGCATCCCCGACGCGGTGCTCCGCGAGGCCGACAAGGTCGTCGTCATCGCCTGCGGCACCGCCTTCCACGCCGGGCTCATCGCCAAGTACGCCATCGAGCACTGGACCCGCATCCCCTGCGAGGTCGAGCTCGCCAGCGAGTTCCGCTACCGGGACCCGATCCTCGACCAGCGGACGCTGGTCATCGCCATCTCGCAGTCCGGCGAGACCATGGACACGCTGATGGCGCTGCGGCACGCGCGCGAGCAGGGCGCGAAGGTGCTCGCCGTGTGCAACACGAACGGGTCGACGATCCCGCGGGAGTCGGACGCGGTCCTCTACACGCACGCCGGGCCCGAGGTCGCCGTCGCCTCGACCAAGGCCTTCCTGACCCAGCTGGTGGCCTGCTACCTGCTCGCGCTGTACCTCGGGCAGGTACGGGGGACCAAGTGGGGCGACGAGATCCACGCCGTCGTGCGCGAGCTCGCCCGGATCGCCGACGAGGTCGAACGGGTCCTGGAGACGATGGAACCCGTACGGGCCCTGGCGCGCTCCCTCGCCGACAAGGACACCGTGCTGTTCCTCGGGCGGCACGTCGGCTACCCCGTGGCCCTCGAAGGCGCGCTGAAGCTCAAGGAGCTCGCGTACATGCACGCGGAGGGGTTCGCGGCGGGAGAGCTCAAGCACGGGCCGATCGCGCTCGTCGAGGACGGCTTGCCGGTCGTCGTGGTCGTCCCCTCGCCCAAGGGCCGGTCCGTCCTCCACGGAAAGATCGTCTCCAACATCCAGGAGATCCGGGCACGGGGAGCGCGGACGATCGTCATCGCGGAGGAGGGCGACGAGGCGGTCGTCCCGTACGCCGACCACCTGATCCGCATCCCGGCCACGCCGACGCTGCTCCAGCCGCTGGTCTCCACCGTGCCGCTCCAGGTGTTCGCCTGCGAGCTGGCGACGGCGCGGGGGAACGAGGTGGACCAGCCGCGGAACCTGGCCAAGTCGGTGACGGTGGAGTGAGGCGCGCGGCCCGTGCGAGAGTGACGCCATGATCATTGGGGTGGGGATCGACGTGGCGGAGATCGACCGGTTCGCCGCGTCGGTCGAACGGACTCCGGCGATGCTCCAGCGCCTCTTCGTCGAACAGGAGCTGCTGCTCCCCAGCGGGGAACGGCGCGGCATCGCCTCCCTCGCGGTCCGCTTCGCCGCGAAGGAAGCCCTGGCGAAGGCGCTCGGCGCGCCGGGCGGGCTGCTGTGGACCGACGCGGAGATATACGTCGAACCGACGGGGCAGCCGAGGCTGCGGGTACGGGGGACGGTGGCGGCGCGGGCGGCGGAGCTCGGGGTTCGGCACTGGCATGTGTCGTTGAGCCATGACGCGGGGGTGGCGTCGGCGGTGGTGATTGCGGAGGGGTAGGGAGCGGGGACGGGGGGGCTTGGTGCGGGTGCGGGGCGCCTGCGGCGGGCGTCTCCCCCACCCCGCCCCTTCCCGAAACCGGGGGCAGGCCCCCGGACCCCCGTACGGCCTGGCGGCCGTGCCCTCAAGCGCCGGGCGGGCTGAGTTTCCGCCCGCAGGGCGGAAAATCCAGCCCCGCCGGAGTTTGAGGCGCGGGGTCCGGGGCGGAGCCCCGAACGCTTCAGCCCGTCGGGCGTCTGCGGACCGGGGGCCTGGGGCGCAGCCCCGGCACCCCAGCCTCGCCGGCGCTTGAGGCGCGGGGGTCCGGGGGCAGAGCCCCTGGTTTCGGGAAGGGGCGGGGTGGGGTGGAGGCCCCGCGCAGCGGCCCCCGCCGACCCGCCGCCCCGCCCAGCGGCGCCCCCCGCGTCGCTGCGGCAGACTGCTGAGCATGCGTACCGCTTACCGCGTCGAGACCGTCCGGGCCGCCGAGGCCGCACTCATGGCGCGGCTCCCGGAGGGGGCGCTCATGCAGCGTGCCGCCGCCGGGCTCGCCGCGGCCTGCCGGGGGCTGTTGCCTCGGGTGTACGGGGCGCGGGTCGTCCTGCTCGTCGGCAGCGGGGACAACGGCGGGGACGCCCTCTACGCCGGGGCCCGGCTCGCCCGCCGCGGCGCCGGGGTCAGCGCCGTACTCCTGGGGAGCAAGGCCCACGACGGTGGCCTCGCCGCGCTGAAGGCGGCCGGCGGGCGGGTGGTCGACGACCCCTTCGACGTCCTCGCCGTCGCCGATCTCGTGGTCGACGGCATCACCGGCATCGGCGGGCGCGGCGGGCTCCGCCCCGAGGCCGTTCCCTTCGCCCGCGCCGCGCGCGGCTCCGACGCCGTCGTCCTCGCGGTCGACCTCCCGAGCGGCGTCGACGCCGACACGGGCGAGGTCACCGGCGAGGCCCTGCGAGCCGACGCGACCGTCACGTTCGGGGCCTACAAGCCCGGTCTCCTCGTCGACCCCGCCCGCGAGTACGCGGGAGCCCTCCGCCTCGTCGACATCGGACTCGCCGACTTCCTTCCCGGCGTCCCCGAGATCGAGGCGCTCCAGCACCAGGACCTCGCCCACCTGCTGCCGGTTCCCGGCGCGGCCAGCGACAAGTACCGGCGCGGGGTCCTCGGCGTCGTCGCCGGGTCCTCCCGCTACCCCGGTGCCGCCGTCCTCGCCGTCGCGGGCGCGCTGCGCGGCGGCGCGGGGGCCGTGCGGTACGTCGGTCCCGCGGGCGACACCGTCCTCGCCGCCCACCCCGAGACCCTCGTCCACTCGGGGCGGCCGCAGGAGGCCGGGCGCGTCCAGGCCTGGGTCGTCGGGCCGGGGCTGGGGGAGGGGCCCGGGCCCGTCGTCGCGGTTAGCGAGGTCCTCGCCTCCGACGTGCCCGTCCTCGTCGACGCCGACGGGCTGCGCGCGCTCGATCCGGAGGCGGTACGGGCCCGGCGCGCGCCGACCCTCCTCACCCCGCACGCGGGGGAGGCCGCCGCGCTCCTCGGCGTGTCGCGGGACGCCGTCGAGGCGGGGCGGCTCGCCGCCGTCCGCGAACTGGCCGGCCGTTTCGGCGCGACGGTACTCCTCAAGGGGGCGACGACCCTGGTCTGCGGGGCGGGCGGCACCGGAGCCGTACGGGTCAACCCGACCGGGACCCCCTGGCTCGCCACGGCGGGCAGCGGCGACGTCCTGTCCGGCCTCGCGGGCTCCCTCCTCGCGGCGGGGCTGCCGGCGCTCGACGCGGCGTCCTGCGCGGCGTACCTCCACGGGCTGGCGGCCCGGCGCGCTTCGGCCGGGGGCGGGCCGATCACGGCGACGGAGGTGGCGGGGGCGTTGCGGGGGGCTTGGCGGGACGTGACGGCGGGGGAGTAGGGGGCCGGAGGGGCGGGGCGGGGGCGGGGCCGGGGGCGGGGCGCCTGCGGCGGGCGTCTCCCCCACCCCGCCCCTTCCCGAAACCGGGGCTCCGCCCCGGACCCCGCGCCTCA
>NZ_JBHJVF010000016.1:0-165409 GCF_042264145.1 Streptomyces sp. NPDC056144
GGCTGAAGCGTTCGGGGCTCCGCCCCGGACCCCGCGCCTCAAACGCCGGCGGGGCTGGATTTTCCAGCCCGCCCGGCGTTTGAGGGCACGGCCGCAGGCCGTACGGGGTCCGGGGGCCTGCCCCCGGTTTCGGGAAGGGGCGGGGTGGGGTGAAAGCCCCGCGCAGCGGCCCCCACGCCCCACCCCTACCGGCGTGGTCACGAGCACCCCTCAGGACCAGGTAGTATTTTCTCTGTCAGCAAGCGCCGCTAGCTCAGTTGGTTAGAGCAGCTGACTCTTAATCAGCGGGTCCGGGGTTCGAGTCCCTGGCGGCGCACAGACAGAGAAAGCCCCTCACTTCGGTGGGGGGCTTTCTTGTCGTGCCCGCCTGGTCAGGCCCGCAGGTAGGTCAGGACCGCGAGGACCCGGCGGTGGGTGTCCTCCGCCGGGGGCAGGTCCAGCTTGGCGAGGATGTTGCCGATGTGTTTGCCGACGGCGGCCTCCGTCACCACCAGCCGACGGGCGATCGCCCCGTTCGAATGGCCCTCCGCGACCAGGCCCAGGACCTCCCGCTCGCGCGGCGTCAGCGCGCCCAGCGGGTCGCGGTGGCGGCGCAGGAGCTGCCGTACGACCTCCGGGTCGACGACCGTGCCGCCGTCGGCGACCCGGGCGAGGGCCTCGGCGAACTCCTCCACCTGCCCGACCCGGTCCTTCAGGAGGTAGCCGACGCCGGTGCCGTCGCCCGCGTCGAGCAGGTCGGCGGCGTAGCTGCGCTGCACGTACTGGCTGAGGACGAGGACCGGCAGGCCGGGCCGCTCGGCGCGGAGCGCGACGGCGGCGCGCAGCCCCTCGTCCTGGAAAGCGGGGGGCATGCGGACGTCCGTCACGACCACGTCCGGGTCGTGGGCGGCGACCGCCTCGCGGAGGGCGTCGGCGTCACCGACGGCGGCGACGACCTCGTGGCCGAAGCGGGCGAGGAGTCCGATCAGCCCCTCCCTGAGGAGGACGCTGTCCTCGGCGAGGACGACGCGGAGCTTGCGGACGCTGGGCTGCACGGGATCTCCACTCGGAGGAGGGTCGGCCCGCCCGGCGGGCTCATGATCGTCAGTGTGCCATCGAGGACGGCGATCCGGTCGGCGAGCCCCGTGAGGCCGGAGCCACGGGCCGGGTCTGCGGCGCCCCGGCCGTCGTCCTCGACGTCGATCCGCAGGACGCCGTCCGCGTGGCGGGCGGCGACACGGGCCCGGTCGGCGCCGCTGTGCTTGCCGATGTTGGCGAGCGCCTCGCGGACGGCGAAGTACGCGGCGCTCTCGACGGCGGGCGGCAGCCGGGGCAGGCAGTCGTCGACCTCCTCGGTGGTGACGGGGACGGCCGACCGGTCGGCGGCGTCCGCGAGGGCGGCGGCGAGGCCGTAGTCGGCGAGGACCTGCGGGTGGATGCCGTGGATCAGTTCGCGCAGCTCGGTCAGGACCTGCCCGGCCTCCCCGTGGGCCTTGGCCAGCTGCTCGGCGAGGGGGCCGCCGGGCGGGGCGTCGAGACGGGCCAGGCCGAGGGTCATGGTCAGCGCGACCAGACGCTGCTGGGCCCCGTCGTGGAGGTCCCGCTCGATGCGGCGGCGCTCGGCCTCGAAGGCGTCGACGAGCCGGGCGCGGGAGGCGATGACCTCGCCGATCGCGCCGCCCGGCCCGTCGGCCTCGCGGGGCGCGAGGAGCGCCCGCGCGAGGGCGGCGCGGGCCCCGGCGACGGCGGTGAGCGGGTAGGCGAGGGCCACCAGGAGGACCGCGCCGAGCAGGGCGGCGGCGAACGCCTCGGGGTAGGTGGTGACCAGGTACGCCTTCACGACCTTGGCCTCGTGGCCGTCCGCCGCGAGCTGGGCGGGGGCGGTGAGGAGGGCGGCCGGCAGGCCCACGCAGGCCGCGAGCGCGAGGAGGTCGAGCGGGCCCAGGACGGTCGCGAGCAGCAGCGCGTACCCGAACTCCCGCCACGTCGCCTGCTCCCCCATCCGCAGCCGCAGCCAGGCGGCGAGACCGGGGGCGGCGGGGGTGCGGTGAGGGTCGGGGGCGGGGTCGAGATCGACGAGACGGAGACGGCGGCGTTCGAGGGCGGCGAGGGCGGGGCCGGAGAGGAGGAGCAGCGGCAGGCCGACGAGGAACAGGGAGAAGACCCCGAGTACGACCATCCCGAGGGCGGCGGCCGCTCCGACTGCCACCCCGGTGGCGAGGTAGGTACCGGCGCGCCACGGCCACGGCCCGAGAAGAAACCGGCGCCGGGCGAGCGCCTGCCACGCGGTACGAGATCCCATACGGGCCTACGCTAAGCGGCCCCCACCCCCGGGGCCACCCTCCACCGGGGCGATGCCCCGCCTCAGGGTGTCGGCGTGCGGCCGTGGGTTTTGTAGAGGGACGTCAGGGCGTTGGTTGTCTCGGGGGTGAGGAGCTCGTAGGGGGACGTGGGGGTGGGGCGCCACCACGTCGGGTCGTCGGAGAGGAAGGACGCCTGGCGGAGGGCCGCTCGGTGGATTTTGTTGGTGGCCGTGAGGGGGAGTTCGGGCATCACGCGGACGAAGCGCGGCGGCATCTTCGTGCCCAGGTCCGGCTGCGCGGCCAGGAAGGCGGCGAAGGCCGAGGGGGAGAAGGACTCGCCGTCGCGGAGCGCCAGCGCGGCCATCACCTGGTCCCCCGCCACCGGGTCCGGTATCGCGTACACCGCCACCCCCGCCGCCCGGTCCCACCGCGCGAGGATGCCCTCGATCATCGCCGCCGCGAGGTTCTCGCTGTCGACTCGCAGCCGGTCGTCCGTGCGTCCCGCGAAGTAGAGGAAGCCTGCCTCGTCGCGGTAGAAGAGGTCGCCCGTCCAGTACCAGCCCCCGCGCAGCCGCGCCGCCTCCGCTTCCGGGTTGCGCCAGTATCCCTCGAAGGGCGAGCGGCCCCGGTTGACGAGTTCGCCGACGGCCTCGGCCGCGTTGAGGAGCCGGCCCTCGGGCGAGAAGCGGGCCGGTGCGCATTCCTTGCCGGTCTCCTGGTCGAGGACCGCCAGGTCGTCCGTGGGCGCGGCCCGTCCGATCGCTCCGGTGGGCGTGTCCGGGGTGCGTTGGATCGCGGCGCCGCCCTCGGAGGAGCCGTACCCCTCGACGAGCGGCACCCCGAACCGTTCCCGGAAGCGCGCCGCGTCCACCGCCCCCGCCTCCGTGCCGAAGCCGAGGCGGAGGGAGTGCGCGCGGTCGTCGGGGCCGGGCGGGGTGGCCAGGAGGTACTGGACCGCCCGTCCCACGTACGTGAAGTACGTCGCCCCGTAACGGCGTACGTCGGGGAGGAACCGGGACGCCGAGAAGCGGGCCCGGAGCGCGATGCCCGCGCCCGCGACCATCGCCGGTGCCCAGTCCGCGATCACGGCGTTGCCGTGGAACATCGGCATGCAGATGTAGTGGACGTCGTCGGGGCGGACGGAGAAGTGGGTGGCCAGGGAGGCGCCGGCGGCGGCGAGGCGGCCCTGGCTGCACAGCGCGGCCTTCGGCGCGCCCGTCGACCCCGAGGTGAAGGAGAGGAGGAAGCGGCTGTCGGGGCGGACGGGCCCGAGGCTCGCGTCGCCGGGGCGGGCGTCGGCGTACGGGGCGAGGAGCTCCTCGTACGCGTCGGTGTCCGTGACCAGGATCCGTACGCCGGGCAGGTCGAGGCCGTCGAGCAGCGGCAGGTGCGCGCGCTGGGTGACCACGATCCGGCAGGCCGTGTGCCGGATGTCCCGGGCGAGTTCGGCGCCGCGCCGGGTCGGGTTGATCCCGGCGACGGCGGCCCCCGCGAGGGCCGCCGCGCCCAGCCAGAGCGGGTACTCCGGCGTGTTGTCCAGCAGGATGCCGAGGTGCGGCTCGCGCCCCGGCAGGGGTGGCATCAGTTCCACGAGCAGCGCGGCCCGCGCGGCGGCGCCCGCGGCGACCTGGTGGTGGGTGAGGGTGTGGTGCTCGTCCCTCAGTCCGGTCCGGTGGTCGCCCCACTGGCGTCGTACGAGCTCCGCGACGGTGTCCGCGCTGCTGCTCCTCATGGGCCGGACTGTAACTGACGGCCCATCAGAATTGAACGCCCGGACGCCCGGAATCAGCCCGTCAGAACTTGACGTCCGAGCAGGCGTAGAACGCGTTCGCCGTGTCCGCGATCGTCCACACCGCCAGGATCAGATGCCGGCCCGTCTTGCCCGCCGGGATCGTCCCGGAGTGCGAGAGCGTCGCCGGCGGCTGCTGGTTGTTGTACGGGACCGTCAGGAACGGCTGCGGGTCGAGCGCGGCCCGCGTCAGCTTCTGCGTCGGGTCCCAGCCGTTCTTGGTGATGTAGTACTTGAAGTCGGTGGTGCGGTGCCGGGCCGTGAACTGCCAGCGGAAGCTGTAGCTCTGGCCGGCGACGAGACCCGTCGTCGGCCAGGCGCCGCCCCGGGGGTCGTCGAGCTGGGCGAACTGCGAGAGCCCGGCCGAGCAGATCTTGCCGTCGGCGGGGCCGGCGGCCGGGAAGCCCTTCGGACCCTCGACCGACTGCGGCTCCCACTGGATGGGGCCGCAGTTGGTCACGGTGCCGTTGGCACAGAGCTTCTGGCGGCTGATCGGCGAGTCGGTGTAGCCGTGGCTGCCGGCGCTGCCGGTGGCGAGCAGGGAGGCACCGGCGACGCCGAGCGCCACCACCGCCGCCCCGACGGTCGTTCTTTTGCGCATGCTGTCACTCCAGGAGAACGTGGGGAGTTCTGTGGGGTCGTGCCGCACGCGTGCGTGGTGGTACGTGAGCACGTGACGTACGTGACTCACTTTGGTCTGGACCAAGTACCAAGGTATGGACCTGACTTGAACATGTCCATCCCCTCGGCGCATGCCGGAGGGGATGACCCACCGGGCGCCGAGGGGATGGCTCGCCGGATGCTCAGGCGCCCTCGTTCGGCGACGTCCTTCCCGTGTAGAACGCCACCGTCAGGTCCTTGACCAGCGACTTGCGCTCATAGTCGTCGAGCTCCACCAGACCACGACTGGTCAGCCGGTGGACCACGTCGTCTACCGCGTCCACCACCGACGTCAGGACACTGTCCCGGTGCTTCGCGTCGATCGCCGCGATACGGCGCCGCTGCATCGCCGCCGCGACCTCGGGGGCGTACTCGATCCGCGTCGGCTGCGCCGAGAAGACGTCCACACCGACCGGCACGCAGTCCGCCGACAGCATCCGCGTCAACGCCTCGCCGACCGCCTCCGCGTCCCGGAGCGTCGGAGCGTCCTCGTGGAAGGCGTCCGCCGGAAGCTGGGACAGCACCCGGGCCATCGCCGCCTCCACCTGCTCGCGCAGGTACTCCTCGTGGCCGTCGACGCCGAGCGCGGCACGGACCGTGTCCCGCACCCGCCAGACGACGAGCACGACGACATCGAGGGCCGTCCCCTTCGCGTCGACCGCGGGCAGCGGCTCGCTGCGCCAGTGCCGGAGCCGGACGTCGACGCGGCGGCGGAGCAGGAGCGGGCTCATCCAGACCAGGCCGGTCCTGCGGACCGTGCCCCGGTAGTCGCCGAACAAGGTCAGGACCCAGGCGTAGCCGACCCGGCCGCGGCCGAGACCGCCGAGCGCGAAGAGGGTCACGGCCACGCCGAGGGCGAGGCCCGCCCACTCACTGATCCGGATGCCGTCGTACGGCCGTGCCGGCAGCCGCAGCATCCGCGTGACCTCGGCGGGCACGACACCGACCCACCACAGGACCGCCGCGCAGCCCGCCAGCGAGAGCAGCGCGCCGACCACCCCGACCCAGCCGGGCAGCACCTTGCCGGGCCGCTCGACGAGACCGGGGTCGGCGGTGGGGGCGGGACGGGCCTTGGTGGCGGCGGGGCGCGAGGGGTGAGGGTGAGGGCTGGGATTGGGGTTGGGGTTGAGGTGGGGATTGCTCCCGGCGTGCCCCCTGCCCTGCGACTTCGCGGGAGCGGGGATGGCGACGGTGTCGGGACCGCCGTCGTCCCCGGCGCCGGGGGTGGCGCCGGGAGTGCCGCCGGTCGTGTCCGGCTCGTCGCGGAAGAGCAGGTGTACGGGGATGGAGCCGGTGGTCTCGGAACCGATCACGTTCTTACGGCGGCCGACACGGACGACTCCGGCGACGGGCACGGCGAGCGAACCGATCTTCGCCCCCGTGATCTGCCCGAAGTCGGGCACGCCGACGGGCTCCTTGACGACGGCGACCTTGCCGGTGGCGGTGGGCCGAGCGGCAGCCTTGGCCCCGCCGGCGGCCGTCTCCGCGCCCCGGGCGGCGGAGGCCCCGCCGGTCTCGGCAGCGGCGGCCGCACCCTCGGGAACGAACCCGACGGTCCGGACCCCGGCACCCCGCCCCACGGCCGGGTCGGAGGCCCCGGCACCCGCCGGAACGGCGGAGACGGCGCCCGCGGATGCCGCCTCCGTACGGGCTTCGGCTTCGTCGGCCCGGCCCGCCGGAACCGACCCGCCCCTCCGGGCATCGGCACCCGGTCCCGCGACAGCGGACCCACCGCCCGCCGGAGCGGCGGAGACGGCGCCCGTCTGAGCGGCGGAGACAGTACCCGCCGCCGCACGGGCTTCGTCAGCCCGGCCCGACGGAACCGACCCGCCCGCCGGAACGGCGGAGACGGCGCCCGCCGGAGGCGTGGCAAACGCGCCCGCCGCCGGGGACGCTCCCGCCTGCGCGGCGGAGACCGCGCCCGTCTGAGCGGCGGAGACAGTGCCCGCCGCCGCACGGGCTTCGTCAGCCCGGCCCGACGGAACCGACCCGCCCGCCGGAACGGCGGAGACGGCGCCCGCCGGGGGCGTGGCAACCGCGCCCGCCGCCGGGGACGCTCCCGCCTGCGCGGCGGAGACCGCGCCCGCAGATGCCGTCTCCGTACGGGCTTCGGCTCCGCCCCTCCGGCCATCAGCACCCGGTCCCGCGACGGCGGGCCCACCGGCTGAAGGCGACGCCGACGCCGTTGCCGAGGCCTCACGGGCTTCGTCAGCCCGACCCGTCTGGGGCGACGCCGACGCCGACAGGGCGGTGGAGCCCCGCCTCACCGAGGGCGTGGGAGCGGCGCCCGCCTGCGCACCGTCGGCGGCGCTCGCGCCCGCCGGGCCGGCACCGGCCGTCCGCACGTCGGCGGCCCGGACCGACGTGGACACACCTGCCGCCTGCGCGGCAGCAGCAGCCCCTGCCGGGGGCTCGGCCTCCCGAGCCGACGAGGAGGAAACGCCCGCCTGCGCGCCCGCAGCCGAGCTCGCCCACGGCTCGGCCGTCCGGCGCGCCGAGGGAGAGACGCCCGCCTCGGCGGCGCCCCCGTCGACCGGGACGGAACCCGTCGCCCGTACGTCAGCAAACCGGGCTGAGGGAGAGACACCACCGGTCTGCGCGGCGGCAGTCGGGGCGGAGCCGCCCGCCTCGTTGGCGATGTTCACACCCACGGGGGCGGACGCGGACGGGAGCGCCCCCGCCCGGACTTCGGCGGTCCGCGCCGCCTGCGTGGCGGCGGTCGCGTGCGCCGAAGGCGACGTCCCCGGCCAGGGATCGGCCGCCCGGCCAGTGGCGCTCGCGCCCGTCGGTACGGAACCGGACAGCCGGACGTCAGCAGCCCGGGCCGCCGGGGAGGCACCACCGGCCTGCGCGGCGGAGCCGACCCCCTCGGTCGGGGCGAGCATCCCCGACCGGGGGTCGGCCGCCCGGCCGGCGGCGCTCGCGTCCGTCGGTACGGAACCGGCCGTCCGCGCGTCGGCGGCCCCGTCGCGGACGGGGGACGTCGTCGCCCGGGGCCGGACGCCGTCGGGTGCGACCGTGCGGACCTCGACGGGCCTGCCCGCCTGGGCGGCGCCCGCCGTACCCGCCGGCGGGGCACCGACCTTGCGGACGTGGGCGGCCGGGTCCTCCAGGACGATGCCGCCCGGCCGCGCGGCCGCCGGGGCGGGCCGGTCAGCGGTGGGGGCGGGCCGGTCAACGCCCGGGGCCGGGGTCGGGTCCTGGACCTGGACCTGGGACTCGGCCTGAGCCGGAGCTTGGGCCTGGCCCGCCCCCGAAGCCGAAGCCCGGCCCTGGGACTGGGACTGGGACTGGGCCGGAGTCTGATCCTGGGTCAGCCCCTGGGCCGAAGCCGGAGCCTGGGCCTGCCCCTGAGCCAAAGCCTGAGCCGGGGTCAAACCCTGAGGCAGAGCCAGAGCCAGAGCCTGGGCCTGGGCCTGGGCCGGAGTCTGACCCTGACCCTGGGCCTGGGCCTCGGCCTGGGCCGGCGCCTCGGCTTCAGTCGGACCGATGGTGGGGGCGGGCGCGGGCGGAGGCGTGCCCGTGTCCGTAGCCGCGGCCGCGCCCACACTCGTACCCGTACCCATGTCCGTGCCCGTGGTCCCGGGCCTCGTCGGGGCCGGTGTCGGGGCGGGTGGAGGCGATCCCTGGCCCGTGCCCTGGGGTGGGGACGTGCGGGGGAGGGTGCCGTCCGTCAGACGTCTGGCCGTGCGGGCCGCGTCTCGCGAGGCCGCCGCGCCGGAGTCCGCGGGGTTCGGGTTCGATGCCGTCATTCAGGTCCACCTCATGCTCTCGGGGTCATCGGAACAAGCGCCGCCAGGTCTCCGGGCCCGGGTAGCCGTCGGCTTCACCGCCGCGCCAGCCCTGAGCCCGCTGGAACGCCTCGACGTTGCGGCGGTCCGCTTCCGACCACTGCGGACCGGGTCCCGACAGGTAGTGCTTGCCGAAGCCCCGCTTCACCAGTTGCTTGCCCAGCTTCTCCACATATGCGTTGGACTGGCCCGGACGGAAGTAGCCACGCCCGGGATACCCCGGCGTTTCCGCGCTGGGGCCTCCCGAACCACCCGAACCGCCGATGTTCTTGCCCTTGCCGGTGACGAGGAGCTTCCACGTCTCCGGGCCGGGCAGGCCGTCCGCTTCCTTGCCCTTCCAGCCCTGCGCCTGCTGGAACGCCCGGGTCGCGCGCCGGTCCGCCTCGCCCCACTTCGGGCCGGGGCCCTCGCTGTAGTACTTCTTGCCGCCGCGCTCGACGAGGAGCCGGCCGAGCTGGGTGACGTACTTGTTGTTGGCGCCGGGGCCGAACTTGTCCGCCCCGGGGTAGGGGGTGGAGGGCGTCGTGGGGTTGGTGGGGGTCGTGGGCTTGTCGGGGTTCGAGCCGCCGCCGGTCGTCCCGCTGACCACGCCCTTGTAGCGGTAGGCCACGTACCGGTCGGAGTTCTCCCAGTACGCCATGGGCGTCGCCTGCTTGCGGGTGCGCGGCCTCGTCTGCTCGTACGCGATGTACGAGGTGTGCGTGTAGTCGGTCCAGCCGCCGAACATGGTGACGTGCGAGCCGCGCGTCGGGCTCGTGGGGTTGTGGAAGAGGAGGATGTCGCCGGGCTGGAGGTCCTCGCGGTCGATGCGGTCGGCGTAGCGGTCGAGGCTGCCGGTCCACTCGTTGCCGCGCAGGTTCCAGGCCATGGAGATGTAGCCGGAGCAGTCCTGGCGGTAGCCGTCGGACCAGTACTTGTCCATGGAGTACGGGACTTGGGCGGCCACCCACAGCTTGGCGCGGTTGATGATCTCGGCGCGGGTGGTCTTCCGCAGTTCGTCGGTGGCGGTCTGGGTGACCGGGGTCACACCGGTGCCCGGGTTCGTGGTCGCGGGGGTCGTGGTCGCGGGCGGTTTCGGCGCCGAGGACTGGGGGCCCGGCGTGCCGTGCAGCGGACCGCGGCCGCCCTGGGGGGTCTCCGGCCCGGGCCAGGGCGTGACGGGAGTGGCGGGAGTGGCGGGAGTAGCGGGAGTGACGGCACGGTCGGCCGGGGCGGCGGCCGGGGCAGGGACCTGGAGGTCGGCCGTGTTCATGCGGGTGCCGGCACCCGCGCCGGCGCCGGGCGTCTCGTCGGTCGCCGGAACCGGCGGGCCCGCCGGGCCGGACAGGGCCGAGGCCACTCCCGTACCTCCCCCACCAAGGACGACACCGGCCGCCGTCACCAGGACCAGCGCGCGGCGGGCGCCGTGCGCGGCCGGATGGCCGCCCGCGCGGACGGGCAGACCGAGGGCGAGATCACGTCGCTGCTGGGCGCAGCCCGGGCAGCCGCAGTCGGCCGCGGGTTCGAACTCCTCGAAGACCGGCACGCTCATGCGCTTCCCCTCCACACTCGTCAAGATCTTTTGACCCTGGTTTCGGGCGCCAGTGTCTCAACTGTCTGGACAAGTCGCATTTTGACGGATCGAAGCCCTCATACGACCATCCGACAGGCCGGGACCGACGGGTATTGGTCAGGAGCACACCTCCAGGTCAGGTAGAGTTATCTCTGTCAGCAGGCGCCGCTAGCTCAGTTGGTTAGAGCAGCTGACTCTTAATCAGCGGGTCCGGGGTTCGAGTCCCTGGCGGCGCACAGACAGACTGAAGCCCCTCACCATCGGTGAGGGGCTTCAGTCATGTACGCCTCAGACTGCCCGGCCTGTACCCGTCAGGTACGCCGACACCACCACGTTCGCCGAGTACGTGCCCGCCGCGCGGTCGAAGGTCCCGCCGCAGGTGATCAGGCGTAGTTCCGCCCGGTGGGGGTGGTGCTGGCCATAGGCCCGGGACGGGTCGAAGGCGGTGCGGGGCAGGACCTGGACGTCGTCGATCGTGAACTCGGCGACCGTACCGTCCGTCCGGGTGACGCGGACCTTCGCGCCGGGGCGGGCCGCGCTCAGGCCGTAGAAGACGGCCGGGCGGGTCTCCGTGTCGACGTGGCCGACCAGGAGCGCGGCGCCGTCCGCGCCCGGCTGGGTGCCCGGACCGAACCAGCCGACCGTCTGGGGCATCTCGAACGGCGGCGGGTCGATCGCCCCGTCCGCGTCCAGGCCGCGCGCCACGACGGGCGCCGCGATGCCGAGCGACGGGATCTCCACCCGCCGGGGTTCGGCCTCACGCGTCAGCGGCGCGTGGGCCGGCGGCAGGGACACCCCGAGGGGGCGGCCCACGGCGGCGATGTCGCCGTGGGTCGGCGCCGAGCTGCCGCCCGGGCCCTCCGTGGCCTCGCGGCCCCAGAGCCAGAGCCCGAGGAGCAGCAGCGCCCACGTCACGCCGGTGACGAGCCGCCCGTGACCCGAGGTCGTCGCCACGTCACTCGGAGCGGCGGCGGGCGCTGCGGAAGGCGACGGCCACGGCCGCGAGCGCCGCCATGCCGAGGCCGAGCAGCGTGTACGGCGTGCCGAGGCCGCTGTCGCCCGTCGTCTCGGCGACCCCGGGCGCGGCCGGGGCCGCGAACGCGGCCGTGCCGCCGCCGCCCGCGCGGACCGGGGCGACCGGGACGGGTCGCGAGGTCGGCTCGTGCGTGGGCTGGTGGTGCCGGACCTGCACGGTGCCGACGTCCGGATGGTCGTGGCCGTCGCAGGTCACGCTGACCTTGTACGTACCGTCCTCGAGTCCGGACTTGACCGTGGTGTCGCCGAACAGCGGGTAGTCCCCGCCGTCCCGGCCGGTGAGCTCCGCGTCGGCGACGAACGCCTGGGACTTCGCGGCGCCGGTGGTGCCCTTGCAGCCCTGGACGCGGACGTCGACGTCGGCGCCGGGCGAGGCGGTGGACGGGGTGACGGTGACCTTCACCCCGTCGTGGGCGTACGCGCTACCGGCCGTGGGTGCCAGTACGAGTACGAGAGCCGCCCCTGCGGCACGGAGAGCAATGGGACCTGAACGCATCGTGACCTCCTGGTACTGGCAGGGTCACCCGATTCGGCCCGGCTCGCATCCGCAGGGGGCGATCAAGGACGTCCAGGAGGGCGTCTCACACGCGGTCGACGATGTCCGCGATCGAGTCGACGATCTTCGACGGGCGGAACGGGAAGCGGTCGATCTCCGCCTGGGAGGTCAGGCCGGTGAGGACGAGGAAGGTCTGCATGCCCGCCTCCAGGCCCGCCAGGATGTCCGTGTCCATGCGGTCGCCGATCATCGCGCTCGACTCCGAGTGCGCGCCGATCGCGTTGAGGCCGGTCCGCATCATCAGCGGGTTCGGCTTGCCCGCGAAGTACGGCTCCTTGCCCGTCGCCTTGGTGATGAGCGCCGCCACCGAACCCGTGGCCGGGAGCGGGCCCTCCAGGGACGGGCCGGTCTCGTCGGGGTTGGTGCAGATGAAGCGGGCGCCCGCGTTGATCAGGCGGACCGCCTTCGTCATCGCCTCGAAGGAGTACGTCCGGGTCTCGCCGAGCACCACGTAGTCCGGGTCGTGGTCCGTCAGGACGTACCCGATGTCGTGGAGGGCGGTGGTGAGGCCGGCCTCGCCGATGACGTACGCGGTGCCGCCGGGGCGCTGGTCGTCGAGGAACTTCGCGGTCGCGAGGGCCGAGGTCCAGATGTTCTCGACGGGGACTTCGAGGCCCATGCGGGCGAGGCGCGCGTGCAGGTCGCGGGCGGTGTAGATCGAGTTGTTCGTGAGGACCAGGAACGGCTTCCCGGTCTCCCGCAGCTTCTTGATGAACGCGTCGGCGCCGGGGATCGGAACGCCCTCGTGGATGAGGACGCCGTCCATGTCGGTCAGCCAGGATTCGATCGGCTTGCGCTCTGCCATGGGTGCGGGACTCCTGCCGTACAGACGTGCGGTGTTCTGGGGGCGCCGCGACAGCGCTGTGGCGACGCCCCCAGGGTAGGCCCTGCCCGGTTCAGGAGGTCGTGATCTTCACGTCGTCGATCGTCCAGTACCAGTTGTTGGACCCCGTGTACCGGAAGCGGAAGCTCACGCTGGAGGCGCCGGAGGGGACGGCGACCGCGAGGGACTGGGGCTGGGAGATCACGTCGGAGGTGTAGCTCTTCACCTGGGTCGGCGTGCCGCCGTTGAAGCTCACCAGGACCTGGGCGACCTGGGAGCCCTCCTGGAGGTAGTGGGTGGTGAAACCGAGGTTCACCGTGGAGGCGCCCGAGACGCTGTACGCCGGGGTGACCAGCGTGGAGTCGTACGTCCCCGAGAAGGACTTGTCCGCCCACTCGTCGGAGTCGGCGACGGCGAAGACGCCCCGCGCGCGGACGTTGAGCTCGCGGGACTGGTCGCGCTGGGTGCGGGACCAGAACTCGTCGGTCGCGAACGACCAGCCGCGCCACTCGCTCACGCCGCCCGTGCCCATGGCGCTGTTGATCACCGACCAGCCGGTGGGCGCGGTGTGCGTGAAGCCGAGGACGCCGGCGGGGATGCCGGTCTCGTCGACGCGGCCGGACAGGGACCCGTACAGCGCGTCGAAGGGGTCGGTGGAGCGGGTCTGGATCGGCTTGCCGTCGAGGCCCCAGGCCGGGTCGGGGACGATGCCGAGCTGCCGGAAGACGGTCGCGGCGACGTCGACGAGCCGGGTGTCGATCGGGCGGGCGCCGGCGGCGATGCCGGGGCCCTGGGCGAGGACGAAGGTGCGGCGCTCCTCGATGCTGGAGCCGCCGTGGCCGCCGCCGTCGGTGTGGCCGTGGTCGGTGGCGACGATGACCGTCCAGCGCTCGGTGGCGTACGAGGGCCGCGCCTGGATCGCGGCGAGGAGGCGGCCGAGGTAGGCGTCCTGGACGTCGATGGCGTCGAGGTACTTGGGGGACGCGGCGCCGTAGCCGTGGCCGATCTCGTCGGTCTCGCCGAAGTAGACGAAGAGGACGTCGGGGTTCTGGTTGCGGAGGACGTCCTCGGTCGCCTCGGTGATCACGAGGTCGTTGACGGCGTAGTTGTTGTCGTAGACGAGCTTGGCGTCGGCGCCGGGCGTCACCGTGCCGTGGGTGTCGAGTTCCGGCCAGTCGACGGCGGCGAAGAGCGAGAGCTCGGGCCGGACCTGGTGCAGGCGGGCCAGGAAGCCGGGGTACTTGGCGTAGTTCTTGCCGGTGAAGGTGTTGTCCTTCACGCCGTGCTTGTCGGGCCAGACGCCGGTGGAGATCGTGGACCAGCCGGGGCCGGAGGAGGTCGCGGCCATCGGGTTGGCGTAGAGCAGCGAGCGGCCGTACGTGCCGTTCGCCATGAGGGACTTGAGGTTCGGCGCCTTGGCGGCGTCGATGCGGTCGTGGCGCAGGCCGTCCATGCCGACGACGAGCACCTTGTCCTTGCTGGTGCCGTTCGGGAGGGTGGGGGCGGCGGTGGTGGCCGCGTGGGCGGCGGGGGCGGCGAGCGCGCCGGTCGCGGCGACGGCGGCGGTGGCGCCCGCGGCGGCGAGCAGGGTGCGGCGGGGAATGCCGGGGGTGGTCGTCGGCATGACGGAGTCCTCCGTGAAGGTTCGTGGCAGGGGGTGTGCGCACACCAACGCCCCTGATACTTCAGGGGCGTTGGGCTATACCTGTTACCTTTCCGCGATCAGCGGGGGTGTTCCAGGGTGATGGGGTGAACTCTTGGCCGCCGATGGATTTTCACTCGGCGATCCATGGACTTTCGCCCGACGGTCCGTCAGCTTCCGGTCGCGGACTTCCACGCGTCCACGTACGTCGTGAGGTTCTTGTCGATGTCCGCCCAGTCCGGCTGGAAGATCTCGACGCCGTCCATGAGCTTCGCGAGCGCGACCGCGTTCGCGTCCGTCGGCTTGACGTCCTCGCGGGCCGGGAAGCCGCCGCCGATCGCGCTCACCTCGCGCTGGGCCTTCTCGCTCAGCAGGAAGTCGAGGAGCTTCTTGCCGTTCTCGGTGTGCGGGGCCTTGTCGACGAGCCCGGCCGCGTACGGCAGGGCGAAGGTGGTCGGCCTGCCCGCGCCCTTCGCCGGGAACCAGATGCCGAGGTTCGGCATGGAGCGGGCCTGGGCGTAGTTCATCTGGACGTCGCCGTTGGCGACGAGCAGCTCGCCCTTGTCGACCTTCGGCGCGAGCTTGGAGGTGGAGGAGGACGGGCCGACGTTGTTGGCCTGGAGCTTCTTCAGGTAGTCGAGGGCCGGCTCCTGCCCGCCGAAGTCGTGCATCGCCTTGATGAGGACGGCGGTGCCGTCGCCCGCGACGCCGGGGGTCGAGTACTGGATCCGGTTCTTGTACGTGGCGTCGAGCAGCTCCTCCCAGCTCTTGGGGGCGGCGGGGAGCTCCTTCTTGTTGTGGACGAAGCCGAAGTAGTTGTTGACGACCGAGGTCCACTTGCCGTCGGCCGCCTTGTCGCCGCCGCCGACCCGGTCGGCGCCCTGGGGGGCGTACGCCTGGAGGAGGCCCTTGGAGTCGGCCTGCTGGATGAAGGGCGGGAGGGTGACGAGCACGTCGGCCTGGGTGTTGCTCTTCTCGCGCAGGGCGCGCTGCACCATCTCGCCGGAGCCGCCCTCGACGTACTTCACCTTGATGCCGGTCTCCTTCTCGAAGTCGGCGAAGACCTTGTCGTACCAGCCGTCGCCCTTCTCGCCCTTGAGGCCGTCGGCGCTGTAGACGGTGACGACCTTCTCGTCGGAGGCGGCGGACGCGCCGCCGCAGGCGGTGAGGGAGGCGGCGAGGGCGAGGGCGCCGGTGACGGCGGCGATCGGCCGGAGGTGGGTGCGGGCGTACGTAGGCATGGCGTTGTTCTCTCCTGGGACGGGGGGGAGGCTTGGCGGTAGGACGCTTCAGCGGTAGGACGCTTTGGTACGGATGCGGGAGACCGCGAGCAGGGCGAGCAGGGTCGCCGTCATGAGGACCACGGCGAGCGCCGAGCCGGTGAAGAGCGAACCCCGGTCGGTGGCCGTGAAGATGAGGACCGGCAGGGGCAGCCAGTCCGGCGGGTAGAGCATCATCGTGGCGCTCAGCTCGCCCATGGAGAGGGCGAAACAGAGCCCGGCCGCCGCGGTGAGGGACGGCAGCAGGAGCGGGAGCTTGACCCTGAGGAGTACGGACGAGGGGCGGGCGCCGAGTCCGGCCGCCGCCTGCTCGTACATCGGGTCGAGGCGCCGGATCGCGGCCGAGACCGACTGGTGCGCGAAGGCGGTGACGAGGACGGTGTGGGCGAGGATCACGATCCAGCGCGTGCCGTTGAGGAGGACCGGCGGCTGCGAGAAGGCGACGAGGACGGCGAGGCCGACGACCACGGACGGCACGGCGACGGGCAGCATGAACAGCGCGTCGAGGGTCCGCTTGAGGGCCCGGTGGCCGCGCCCGCCCGCGCGGCCGAGGGCGTCACCGGCGAGCGCCGCCCACGTGCCGACGGTCAGGGCGACGAGGCTCGCGGTGAGGGCCGTGACCAGGCTGGTGGTGAGGGCCTGGAGGGACTCGCCGCGGACGGCCGCCGCGTAGTGGGCGGTGGTGGGTCCCGAGGGGAAGGCGCCCGACCAGTGGGTGGCGAAGGACGCGGCGACGATGACGAGCAGGGGCAGGGCGAAGAGCGGGACGAAGAGGACCGCGAACAGCGCCCACGCCGTCCACCTGCCCGTACGGCTATGCACCAGCACGGCGGCTGACCCCCCGGTAGAGGACGTAGAGGCCCACGGAGAGCACCACGTTGACGACGGCGACGACGCAGGCGGCGGCGTAGTCGGATTCGAGGATCGCCTTGCCGTAGACGAGCATCGGGAGCGTCGTGACGCCCTTGGCGCCGGTGAAGAGGACGATCCCGAACTCGTTGAGGCAGAGGACGAGGACGAGGCTGCCGCCGGCGGCGAGCGCGGGCAGCGCCTCGGGGAGGATCACCTGCCGGACGATCCGCAGGGGCCGGGCGCCGAGCGAGGACGCCACTTCCAGCTGGGCCGTCTCCATCTGGGAGAAGGCGGCGAGGAGCGGGCGCATCACGAACGGCGTGAAGTAGGTGATCTCGGCGAGGAGGACGCCCCAGGGGGTCGTCAGGAAGGCGAAGGGGCCGGTGGCGGCACCGGTCACGTCCGTCCAGACGCCGTTGGCCATGCCCACCGTCCCGTAGACGAAGAGGAGGGCGAGCGTGACGAGGAAGGAGGGGAAGGAGAGGAAGACGTCGACGAACTTCGCCACCGCCTTCCCGCCGGGGAAGGGCACGAACGCGATGACGAGCGCGAGGACGAAGCCGAGGACGAGACAGCCGGCGGTGGCGGCGACGGCGATCCAGACGGTGGTGAACAGCGCGTCGCGGAAGGAGGCGGATGCGAGGACCCGGGCGTACGCGCCGGGGGCCAGGGACTCCTGGACGACGAGGGCCAGCGGGTAGAGGAAGACGAGCGCGAGGACGGCGACGGGGGGCAGGGCCCAGAGCCAGACCGTCGACCGCCTGCGGGCGGCGGGGGCGGCGGCGGGGCCGGTGCGGGTGGGCACGACCGCCGGTGCCGGGCGTTCCCGGACGAGACCCGCGGACCCGGCCCCGCTACTCACCGTTCACCCCCGCGGCGAGCAGCACCGCGTCCTCGGGCGCGAAGTGCAGCGTGACCTCGGTGCCGAGCGCCGGGGTCTCCCGCAGCTCCCGGACGTCCGCCTTCACGCGGTGGCCGTCGACGTCGACGTACAGGCGGTGGGTGGAGCCCCGCCACTGGACCTCGGCGATGCGGCCCCGGAGGGCGTTCGGGCCCTCGCCGAGGCCGACGAGGTGGGGGCGTACGCAGAGGGTGGCGGTGGAGCCGGGCGCGGCGCCGGACGGGGTGGGGAGACGGAGCGCGGTGTCCCCGAGGGTCACGTGGCCGCTCTCCACGGTCACCGGGAGGAGGTTGGCGTTGCCGACGAACGAGGCCGTGAACTCCGTACGGGGGCGCCGGTAGAGGTCCTGCGGGGTGCCGCAGTCCTGGAGCCGGGCCTTGTCCATGACGGCGATCCGGTCGGCGAGGGTGAGGGCCTCGACCTGGTCGTGGGTGACGTACAGGATCGACACGTCCGGCAGCTCGCGGTGGAGCCGCGCGAGTTCGGCGAGCATGCCGGAGCGGAGCTGGGCGTCGAGGGCGGAGAGCGGTTCGTCGAGGAGGAGGACGTCCGGGCGGATCGCGAGGGCGCGGGCGATGGCGACGCGCTGCTGCTGGCCGCCGGAGAGCTCCCGGGGGTAGCGGCGGGCGTACGCGGCCATGCCCGTCATCTCCAGGGCCTCGGCGACCCGGGCGGGGATCTCGGCCTTCGGGGTCCTGGGGTCCTTGCGGGCCTTGAGGCCGAAGGCCACGTTGGCGTCGACGCGCAGATGGGGGAAGAGGGCGTACTGCTGGACGACCATGCCGATGCCCCGCTTGTACGGGGGGAGGGCGGTGACGTCCCGGCCTCCGATGTACACGCGGCCGGAGGCGGGGGTGACGAATCCGGCGACGGCCCGCAGCGCGGTCGTCTTGCCGGAGCCGGAGGGGCCGAGGAGGGCCATGACCTCGCCGGGCTCGACGGTCAGGTCGAGCCGGTCGAGGACGGTGGTGCCGCCGTAGGCGACGGAGACGCCGTCGAAGCGGATGCCACTGCTCATGCCTCGCACTCGCTCACCAGGGAGGGGAGTTCGGCGACCGAGGCCAGGACGTGGGTGGCGCCGTGCTGCCGGAGGGCCGGTTCGCCGTGGGCGCCGGTGCGGACGCCCGCGACGATCCCGGCGCCCGCGCGGGAGCCGCTGAGCATGTCGTACGAGGTGTCGCCCGCGACCGCGATCCGGCGGACGTCGTCCACGGCGGCGGTACGGAGGAGGGCCGCGAGGACCATGTCCGGGTACGGGCGGCCCCGGCCGCCCGCGTCCGCCGGGCAGAGGGTCAGTTCGACGAGGTCGCGCCAGCCGAGGGCGTCGAGGATGGCGTCCTGGGTGACGCGGGCGAAGCCGGTGGTGAGGACGACGGTACGGCCCTGCTCGCGGAGGGCGGCGATGGCCTCGGCCGCGCCGGGGACCGGCGCGATCCGGCCGTCGGCGACCAGCTCTCCGTACGCCTCCTCGAAGGCGAGGTTGGCCTGCCGGGCGCGGGTCTCGTCGCCGCCGAGGAGGTGGCGGAAGACGGAGATCTTGGACTCGCCCATGGTGGCGCGGACGTAGTCGATCATCGTGGCCGGGTCCTCGCCGAGGCGCTCGGCGGCGGCGGTGAAGGCCTGCTCGACGAGGCCGCCGTCGGCGACGGTGGTGCCGGCCATGTCGAGGACGACGAGGTCGTACCTGTTCGGGTTGTTCGGGTTGCTCGGGTTGCTCGGGTTGTCCATGTCGGTCACCAGCCCAGTTCGTTCGCGGTCGTCTCGGCGATGGCGGGCGAGCAGGTCATGCCGCGCCCGCCGGGCCCGGTCACCAGCCACACGCCGTCGTCGACGCGCTGCCGGTGCACGACCCGGCTGGTGTCGACGCACTGCGCGTACACGCCGGCCCAGCGGCGCCGGATCTTCGGCAGCGGGCGGCCGAGGAAGGACTCGACGACGCGGGTGAGGTGCTCGTAGGGGTCTTCGAGGGTGTCGAAGGCGAAGGGGTGCTCGTACTCGTGGGTGTCGCCGATCGTCAGCCCGCCGTCGAGCCGCTGGACCATGAGCAGCTGCATCTTGTGGGCGGCGGCGGTCGGGTCCTGGGGCTGCCCGGCGCTGAGGGCGTCGAGGGCCGGGGACGCGTACGCCGGGTAGTAGCGGAAGGAGTCGGCGTCGGCGACGGAGGTGGTGAGGGGCTCGCCGAGCGGCTCGGTCTGCATCATCTGGAGCCGGACGCGGCGGACCGGTATCTCGCCCGCGATCTCGCGGACGAGGCCGGAGAGCCAGGCTCCGGTGCACAGGACGACGGCGTCGCCGGTGTGGATCTCGCCGCGGTCGTCGCGGACGCCGGACCCGGCGGCGCCCCTGACGAGGTCGCGGACCTCGCGGTTCGGGAGGAAGGTGTAGCGGCCGGAGGCGAGGAGGGCCTCGCGGAGGGCGAGTTGGGCGAGGCGCGGCTCGACGGCGGCATCCCGTTCGCACCATAGCGCCGCCTCGAACTCGCCGCGCAGGGCGGGGTTGACCGCACGTGCCTCGCCGGCCGTGAGCAGCTTGTAGCCGCGGGCGGCGGCGTCGGGGCGGGCCACGGCCGCCTCGGCGACGGCCCGTTCGAGGTCGTTGCGTACGGGGGTCAGCGAGCCGATGGCCCGGAACCCGAGGCCGGGGACGCGGGCGCCGATGCCCTCCCACAGCTCGCGGGCGCGCAGGGCGGTGTCGAGCTCCTCTCCCCCGGCGCGGCCGCTGACCCAGATCTGGCCGAAGTTGCGGAGGGACGCTCCGCGCGCCTCGGCCTCGCGCTCGATGTGTACGACCTCGTGGCCGCGTTCCACTGCGTGCCAGGCGTGCATGGTTCCCACCACGCCGGCTCCTACGACGATCACCTTCATGGCCGAAACGGTCGTGGGGGTGGGTGGCTTGGACGGATCGGGTGGGCGACGGGATGATGAACGGCCCGCCAAGCTTGGACCAGACCCGTTATCGTTCTGTTATCTGGCGGGGTGGTCCGGAGGAGGGGCGCTCCGGGGAAAAGGCGTTCCGGAGGAGGGGCTTTCAGCCCTGGCGGCCCAGGTGGGCGGTGAAGCTGAACCGGTCCCCCCGGTAAAGGGTCCTGACCCGCTCCAGGGGCAGCCCGTCCGTGTCCCGCGAGACGCGGTGGAGCAGCAGCATCGGAAGGGCCGGCGGGGTGCCGACGAGGAGGGCCTCGCGCGGGGTCGCCAGGACGGTCTCGATGCGCTCGTCGGCGTCGCCGAAGGTCACGCCGAGACGGTCGCGGAGGTAGGCGTAGAAGGAGGAGTCCGGGTCGAACTCGACGTCCAGGCGCGGGGCGCGGGCCTCGGAGACGTACGTGCTCTCCAGGCCGACCCGCTCGTCGTCGGCGAGCAGCACCCGCTCCATGTGCCAGACGGGCGCGCCGACCCGGGCGCCGATCTCGGGCGCGAGGGCCTCGGGGCAGGGGAAACGGTCGAGGGAGATCAGACTGCGGCCGGGACGGCGGCCCTGGCGCCGGACGCCCTCGGTGTAACTGGCGAGCGAGAGGGGCTGTTCGAGCTTGGGGCCCGCGACGACCGTGCCCCGGCCCTGGCGGCGCAGCCGCCCCTCCAGGAGGAGGTCGCGCAGCGCCTGCCGGAGGGTCTCGCGGGACACCTCGTACCGGACGGCGAGATCGCGCTCGGTGGGCAGCGCCTCCCCCTCCCCCAACTCGTCGACAAGGAGGGAGAGTCGGGACTTCACCGCGTAGTACTTGGGGACCCGGCCGTGCTCGGGGACGCCGGAACGGACGGGAGCGCCGGGGTCGGTGGGGTGTTTCACGGAGTTCACCGCCGGATCGTCGCAGACGGGGATGAACGGGAAGGTGTACGGCGCATGGCGCTCAGGGGCGGCTCGCTGGCGCGGCTCGCTGGTACGGCTCGCCGGCCCCGCTCAGGGGTGCGGGACGCGGCGCGTCGGCCCCGCTCAGGGGTGCGGGACGCCGTCGGCGGCGCGTCGGTGCCTCCGGACCGTACGGACGAGCCCCGCGCCGACGAGGATCAGGGCGGCGGAGAAGGGGGCGAGGGCGAGGGCCGCGTCCTCGCCGGACTCCGCGCCGGTGTGGGCGAGTTCGGGCCGGCCGACGGAGGTGCCCGGCCCGCTCGGCCTCTCCTTGCCCGGAGGGGCGGCGGGGTCGGCGGGGTCCGCGGGACGGGGCCTGCCGCCGGGCTCCGTGGACGTGCCCGGCCCGTCACCCGCCTCGGCGGGGCCGACGGTCAGGCGGTAGCCGCCGGTCGCACCGGATTCGCCGATCCAGTCGCCGTCGGCGCCGCGGCGCTGGACGGCCGCCGCCGTCACGACGACCTCGTCCGGGTCGGCGTCGGCGCGGAAACCGAGGCGCACGGGAACGGTGAGGGTGCGGCCGGGAAGCACGGTGAAGCCGCCGAAGCCGCCGGACTCGGTGAACGCGCCGACGTTCTCGGCCTCCTGGGTCGCCTCCAAGGCGACCGGGCGCCAGCGGGACGCCCCGCCGTCGTAGAACTCCAGGCGGATCTGGTCGGGCCGGAGCGCGGTCTCCCTGTCCTGGTCGGCGAGGACGAGGACGGGGTGGACGCCGACGCAGGAGGCGTCGGTGGTGTTGGTGAGGTCGAGCGTCAGGTCCTGGAGGGGCCCGCCGGCGGGATACGCGCCACCGTCCGGGCCGCCGTGGAGCCGGATGCCGAGGGGGAACTCGGCGGCGGTGCCGCCGCTGCCGGAACCGCTTCCGGCGCAGGTGGTGGCGGGCGGGTCGGGGGCGGGGGCGGAAGGGAAGGCGCCGGAAGCCGTCGCCGCGCGGGCGGGGGCGGCGGGTGTGGCGGCGACCGTGACGGTGGAGACGGCGGCGGCCGCGGCGGCCATCGCCACGACCTTCGCGGCGGTCCGTGTCGCCGTCCGCGCGGCCACCCGGGCCACGCGCGCGACCCGGGCGGCGCGCGCCCCTCTGGCCGCTCGCTCCGCCCGCACCGTTCTGGCCGCCTTGGTCCCCTTCACGGCGGGGACAGTGGACCGGGCGGGCCGGGCCGACCGGGTGGCGGAGGCGGAGGTCTTGCGCTGGCGCAGGAGGGCAGGGGCCATGGGGTGGCTGCCTTTGGTGGTCGCGGGCGTACGGGTCGGCCGCGACGCTGCCATGCCGGCGGGGGCGGACACGGGAGCGACACCGTGGGCGGCCCCGGTCGGCCCGAGGAATCCGCCCGATCAGCCTATTGTCCGAAGATCGGAGCGAGCACGAGCCAGGCCGCCCCCACGGCGACGGCCTGCGGGGCCGAGGCCACGGCGACGGCCGTCGGGAGACCGAGCCCGGCGAGGACGTTCCGGACGCCGTCCTCGAACACGTCCGGGGCGCCGAGCACCGTCCGCCCGCCGAGGAGCACCTGGTCGACGTCGAGCAGCCGTACGAGGGTGACGGCGCCCGCGCCGAGGATGCGCGCGGCCTCGGAAAGTTCGCCGCGCGCGACGGCGGCGAGACAGAGGACCTCCAGGCAGCCCCGGCCGCCGCAGTCGCACGGGGGACCGTCGAGCAGGACGGTCTGATGGCCGAGCTCGCCCGCACCGGTCCGCTCCCCGCGCAGCGGCGCACCGCCGAGCACGATCCCGGCACCGAGCCCCGTGCCGAGGTGCACGTAGGCGAAGGAACCGGGGGCGTCGGGACGCAGGGTGAGGGCGAGGGCGGCGGCGTTCGTGTCCTTGTCGAGCACGACGGGCAGCCCGAGCCGCCGCGCCAACTCCTCCCGCACGGGATACCCGTCCCACTCGGGAAACCCGGTCACCCGCCCAGGCCGCCCGGCCCGGTGATCGAGCGGCCCGGGCATGGCGACGCCTACGCCGAGGAGGGGGGCGGGGGCGGGAGCGGGGGCCTCGGCGGGGACATCCGCGGGGGCCGCCGGGTGGGGGGCCGGGGCCGCCCGGTCGGGAGCCGGGAACTCCCGGCCGGAGGACAGGGACTCCCGGCCGGAGGCCAGGGACTCCCGGTCACGGGCGAGGGGCTCGTGGTCGTCGGTCTGGGCCTCCCGGCCGGAGGCCAGGGACTCCCGGTCACGGGCGAGGGGCTCGTGGTGGTCGGTCTGGGCCTCCCGGTCGGGGGCCGGGGGCTGGGTGGAACCCGGGGGGACGTGTGGGGGGAGGGCCCGGCTCGGAGGAGTGGGGTGGGGGTGCGGAGCTCGTACCCCTGGAGAGAGGTCCGCGAGGAGGGCGCCGACCTCCTCCGCCACCGCGTCGAGGACGCGTGACGCGCCCGCGCCGAGGTGCAGCGGGCGGCGGCGGGAGGCCACCACGGCACCCGCCAGGTCCGTCAGGACCGTCGTCAGCTCGTCGCGGTCGAGGTGGACCCCGACCGCGTACCCCGCCTCGGGCGCGAGCCGCAGCACCGTACGGGGCTTGCCGCCCGTCGACGCCCGGTGCCCCGCCTCCGCCGCCAGCCCCTCCGCCCGCAGCCGTGCGGTGATCTTGCTGACGGCCTGCGGCGTGAGCCCCGTCCGTTCCGCCAGCTCCAGACGGCTGATCCCCGTCTCCCCCGCCGTCCGCAGCAGATCGAGCACGAGCGCCGCGTTGTGGCTGCGCAGCGCCGGCACGTTCACTCCACCGGGCCCCAGGTCCCTCGTCACTCCCGTCACGCCCCCATTGTCGCCCTCGCTTGCACTTTGGCAACAGCGTTGCTTAAGTGAAGTCCATGACGACCACGACCCCCATCCGCCCCCTCCGCGTCGGACTCGTCGGCTACGGCCTCGCGGGCTCCGTCTTCCACGCCCCGCTGATCGCCGCCTCCGAGCACCTCTTCCTCACCGCCGTCACCACCGGCAACCCGGAACGCGCCGCCGAGGCCCGCACCACCTACCCCGGCGTCCGGGTCGCGGCCACCGCCGAGGAGCTGTGGGAGCGGGGCGCGGCCGGCGAACTCGACCTGGTCGTCGTCGCCTCCCCCAACAAGACGCACGTCTCCGTCGCCACCGCCGCCCTCGAAGCCGGCCTCCACGTCGTCGTCGACAAGCCGCTCGCCGCCACCGCCGCCGAGGCCCGCGCACTCGCCGCCCTCGCCGAGGACCGGGGCCTGGTCCTCTCCGTCTTCCAGAACCGCCGCTGGGACAGCGACTTCCTCACCCTCCGCGGTCTCCTCGCCGAGGGCGCCCTCGGCGAGGTCCAGCGCTTCGAGTCCCGCTTCGAGCGCTGGCGCCCGCAGCTCAAGGGCGGCTGGCGCGAGTCCGGCGCGCCCGAGGAGGTCGGCGGGCTCCTCTACGACCTCGGCAGCCACGTCGTCGACCAGGCCCTCGTCCTCTTCGGTCCGGCCGCCTCCGTCTACGCCGAGACGGACGTCCGCCGCCCCGGCGCCGCCGCCGACGACGACACGTTCCTCGCGATCACGCACGCGAACGGCGTCCGCTCGCACCTGTACGTCAGCGCCACCACCGCCCAGCTCGGCCCCCGCTTCCGCGTCCTCGGGCAGCACGCGGGCTTCGTGAAGTACGGGCTCGACCCCCAGGAGGCCGCCCTCCGCGAGGGCCTCCGCCCGGTCCCGGGCACACCCTGGGGCGAGGAGCCGGAACGGCTGTGGGGCCGCCTCGGCTCCGGGGAGTCCCCGGCGACCGGCGGCGGCGTCCCGATCCCGTCGGTGCCGGGCGACTACCCGGCGTACTACGCGGCCGTCGCCGCCGCCGTGCGCGGCACCGGCCCGAACCCGGTCACCGCCCACGAGGCCGCCGCCGCCCTCGACGTCCTGGAGGCGGCGAGGCGGTCGGCGAACGAGGGGGCCGTGGTCGCGCTCTAGGCTCCGTCGTCGGTACGGCGCCGGCGGCGGCTGAGGAGCACGAGGGTTCCGCCTCCGACGGCGAGGCCGGCGGCGGTGAGGCCCAGGACGACGTTCCCGGTGCCGGCGCCGGTGTCGGGCAGCTCGCCGCCGCCGCCGTGGTTGCCTCCGGTGCTACCGGAACCGTTCGGCCCACCGGAACCGCCGGAGCCGCCCGACCCTCCCGATCCGCCCGATCCGTTGGACCCGCCCGAGCCGCTGGATCCGCCGCCCGTGACTCCGCCGGCCGTCGGGTCCGTGGGGGTGGGGGTCGGGGTCGGGTGCGGCGGAGTCGGCCCGTCAGGCGTCGGAGTGGGCTTCGTCGGCGTGGGCGTCGGGTCCGTGGGGGTCGGGGTCGGCTCCGTCGGGGTGGGGGTGGGCTCCGTCGGCGTCGGAGTGGGCTCCGTCGGCGTCGGGGTGGGGTCCGTCGGCGTGGGCGTCGGCGTCGAGTCCGTCGGCGTCGGCGTCGGATCCGTGCACGACGGCAGGTCCCCGTTGAACGGGTACGCGTGGATCTCCTGCCCACCACCCCCCGTCGGCTCCGACGCGTGCGTCAGGTTTCCGGTGGTGAAGAAGCGGCCGTTCATGCCGGGCAGGGTGATCGTCGTCGAACTGCCCTGGTTGCCGACGAGCACGCTGCCCGCGAACTGGGCCGTCCCCTCGAACTTGACCGTCGTCGCGTCCGGGAAGTTCCACAGCGTCCGGTCGCGCATACCGTCCGGCAGTCCGGCGATGTAGGTGTCGATGGTGCGGTCGGCGCCGAGGACGTTGATGAGGACGGTCGCGTCGGCGGGGATCTGGGCGAAGGTGATCCCCTGCTGGCCGCCGCTGGCGGACTCCAGGTCGAAGTTCACGTTGAAGACCTGGAGCGCCGAGGTGCCGTCACCCGTGAAGAGGGTCTCGGTGTTGTTGTTGACGGCGGTGCCCGTGGGGGTGCGGGAGGCCCCGTTCACGTACGCGTAGCACTGGCTGGCGTCGGTGAGCTGATCCCGCAGGGCGGTGTACGGGTCGGCCGCGTCGGCTTCGTGGACGGCCGCGGGGGTCACGGTGCCGGAGAGCGTTCCCCCGTACACCGTCCTGCCCTTGACCGTGCCCTCCTCCGTGAGGAGGCTCTGCCCGGCCGCCACCGTCAGGTCCTTGCCGACGGTGAGGAAGTCGGTGCCGTTGGAGGGCGGGACGCGCGAACCGACGCCCGCGACGCCGACGTTGTACACGCCCGAGACACCGGCGCGCTTGTTCTGGTCGAACGCGCCGAGGACCACGACCTTGCCCTCGGCCTCGGCCGCGGCCTCGCGGACGAGGAAGTCGCCGCCGACGAAGACGTTGATGTTGTCGTCGCGGAAGACGACGGTGCCGTTGCCGATGTCGGGGTACCCCGACGGGGGGCAGTTACCGGGTTTGCAGGGACCGAGACCGCCGGGCAGGGGATCGGCGAAGCCGGTGACGGCGAGCGTGCCGACGAGGGCGGTGGCACCGACCGTGGCGGCGGCGATGAGGGCAAGACGACGACGACCGAGCGCAGTACGTTCCATACCCGGCAATATGCAAAAACCATACGAAAATGGCGACGCTCCACGCGGCGCGTCGCCGTTTTCGTTCACCAACCGACACCAACTGACATCAATCGATATCAATCAGGCAGGCTTGAGCTCCTGCCGCTGCCGCCCGAGCCCGTCGATCTCCAGCTCGACGACGTCACCGGGGCGCAGGTACGGCTTGGGATCCGGCTGCCCCATCGCGACACCGCCGGGCGTGCCGGTGTTGATGACGTCGCCGGGGTAGAGGGTCATGAACCGGCTGACGTACCGGACGACCTCCGCGACCGGGAAGATCTGGTCGGAGGTGTGACCGTCCTGCTTGAGCTCGCCGTTGACCCAGAGGCGCAGGCCGAGGTCCTGCGGGTCGGGGATCTCGTCGGCGGTGACCAGCCACGGGCCGAGGGGGTTGAAGGTCTCGCAGTTCTTGCCCTTGTCCCAGGTGCCCCCGCGCTCGATCTGGAACTCGCGCTCGGAGACGTCGTGGGCGAGCGCGTACCCCGCGACGTGCGCCAGGGCCTGCTCGTCGGTCTCCAGGTAGCGGGCGGTGCGGCCGATGACGATGGCGAGCTCCACCTCCCAGTCGGTCTTCACCGAACCGCGCGGTACGAGCACGGTGTCGTCGGGGCCGACGACCGTGTCCGCGGCCTTCAGGAAGACGACGGGCTCCTCGGGGATCGCGGCACCGATCTCCGCGGCGTGACCGTGGTAGTTCAGCCCGATGCACACGACCTTGCCGATCCGGCCGAGCGGCGGGCCGACGCGCAGCCCGGTCGCGTCGAGCGGGGGCAGCACTCCGGCGCCGGCGGCGGCCCGGATCCGGTCGAGGGCGGAGGCGTCGGCGAGGAGACTGCCGTCGATGTCGTCGACGAGGGCGGACAGGTCGCGGAGCGTTCCGTCCTGGTCGAGCAGGGCGGGACGCTCGGCTCCCGGAGGGCCGACACGCAGCAGCTTCATGGTCTTGCTCCCTGTGGTCGAGGTGGGCCCGGTCGGGCCCTGAGGTACCCCGGCCGATGGAGTGCGGCCATCGGAGGATTGTTCGATCCTCCAAGAGAACGGTTCACTCTGCAAGACCCCGTTCACACCCTGGACCCTTACGCGCGAGTAGCAAGGGCCCCTACGGCCCCCTCCTCCGCGCTCTCACGGAAGAGGAAGGCCCGCTCGACGGCGCTCCAGGTGGTGCTGGTGACGACGTAGAGCGCGGCGGCGAGGGGAACGACGGCGACGGTGACGAGGGTGGCGAAGGACATGAGCGGCATGACCCGCGTGATCATCCCGGCACCGGGCGTGGGCTGACCGGGCTGCCCGGGCTGACCCAGGTCGAGGGGCTGGGCGGCGAGCTGCCGCTTCGTACGGCGGTAGGTGAACGTGGCCACGACGGCGACGACCGCGAAGAGGACGAGGTAGACCAGCCCCGCCGGACCGAAGACGCCGCCGTCGGCGAGGGCGTCGGCCCAGTGGTCACCGAGAGGAGCGGCGAAGAGCGTGTGCCCGGTCATGCGGTCGCCGGAGAACAGGTGGTAGAGGACGAAGAACGCGGGCGCCTGGAGCAGGCTCGGCAGGATGCCGGCGAAGGGCGAGACCTTCTCCCTGGCGTGCAGCTCCTGCATCTCCTTCCTGAGCTTCTCGGGGTTCTTGGCGTGCTTCTTGCGCAGCGCGGCGAGCTGCGGGGCGATCCGGGTGCGGGCCTTCTGACCGCGCGCGGAGGCCCGGGAGAGGGGGTGGATGGCGAGCCGTACGAGCATCGTGACGAGGATGATCGCGGCGGCGGTGGCGGTGGTCGCGAAGAGCGGCTGGAGCAGGTCGGCGAGCCGCTCGACCAGGGAAGCGATGACGGACAAGGGAGCCCTCCGTGGGGTCTCGTCGTGCCGGAAGAGAAGTGGTGCGGTTTCTCGGCATGACGGATCCGCGAGGGAACTCAACGGTCCGAAGCTTGCTCGGGCGGGCTCCCTATGCGGCCGTCGGGAGGAGACGGCCGGGAGCTCGGGGTCTGCGACGACCGGCGGCGTCGGGGTCGCGCTGCGGCAGGAAGGCGGTACGCCGCTCCCGCTCGCGTATCGCCGTACGGACGGCGGCGGAGGGAACGACCGGGGCCACGCGGGCACCGATCAGGGCACAGACGACGGTCGCCGCGGCGAAGGCGACGGCGGCGGAAACGCCGGCGCCGTCGGAGAGCAGAAGGTCGGCGAGGGCGAGAAGGAAGAAGAGCGGAGTGAGCACGCGCAGCAGAACCCTTCGCGTCTCCACACCGACCACCCCCTTCTTCTCTCTCTGATCCTGCTACTCACAGTGAGGACGCACGGCCTCGATCAGGAGTTCCCGCTCCCCGAAGAAATTTCGAGCTTCGCCCAGACGACGAGCCGATAGGCGCTGCTGAACTCGGGGGTACAGGTGGTGAGGGTCAGATAGGAGCCGGGAGCGGTGTACCCGTACGAAGGCTTGACGACGGACCGCGGGACATCGCGGACGACCCCGACGTCACGGGGAGAGGTGCGCGAGAGAATCCGATCGACCCGGTAGGTGTACGTGCGCTGCCGGGTCCGCACGACGATGCGGTCCCCGAGGACGAGCCGGTTGATGTACCGGAAGGGCTCGCCGTGGGTGTTCCGATGCCCGGCGAGCGCGAAGTTCCCGACCTGCCCGGGCCCGGCGGTGCCGGGATAGTGCCCGACGTACCCCTTGTCGAGGACGGACCGCTTGGAGACGCCGGCGGCGACGGGCGCGGTGAGCCCGATGCGGGGAATGCGGATGACGGCGAAGGCACGGGAGTACGCGCCCGCCGAGGAAGGACGCGCCGCACGAGCAGAGGGAGTACCGCCGCCCGGAACCGCACCCCCCTCACCACCACCCACGACATCCCCCTCGCCCTCCGCCGCCACGCCGTCCTCGAACTCAGCCGCGCCCTCCCCCTCGGCTACTCCACCCCCTCCTTCTCCCCCTCCCCCGAGTCCCGCCGAAGGAGCCCCCCACTCCCTCTCCAGCACACTCACCTGCTCAAGGGCGTCGGCACGGGCCTCACGGTTGGTCCACCAGAGCTGATGGACGACGAGAAGGAGGACGAGCACCCCGCAGGTGACGACGGTCTCGGCCCCGACCCACAGGACACGCGCGCGCGTACGGCCCCGCCGTCGCCCCTGGACGACGACCGGCACCCGATCCCGACCGCTGTCTCGCGCCCTGTCCCGCACGCGGGGCACGATAGGCGCAGAGGTGCCAACTCTCCAGGCCCGTACAGCAGTACGGTGGAGAACATGCGCCCCGACACCCCTGCCGCCCACACCACCGAAGCCGAGCGTCTGCTGCGTACCGCAGCGCAGTACCCGGGAGACCGGGAATCCCTCTACCTCCAGGCCGCGGCCCACCGGGAACTGGCGGGCGACCGCGAAGGCGCGACGGCCCTGTACGACGAACTCCTGACGGGCTCCCCCGCGAACCCCCACCTGATCAGGGCGCTGAAGGCGGCGAACCTGTGGGAGTACGGCCACGAGGCGGAGGCCAGGGCGATCATCGCCGGCATCCGGCAGGCGACACCGTCGGACGCGGCGGCGTGGGAGACGACGGCGGAGACGCTGGAGGCCCACGACGAACTGGAAGCGGCGGAGCAAACCCTCACCGAAGCGGCCACCGCCCTCGTGCCCTCCCCTCCGGGGGACGACCTCCCCCACCCCACCCACTCCCTGATCACGACCCGCCACAGGATCCGCAGGATGCTGGCGCTCCCGCACGACGACTGGGACACCCTGGCCGACCGCCTCCACCCGGCGGCGGTCCCCCTGGACGAACTCCACGACCCGAAACGCCTCTGGTCCCTCGGCTCGGAGGACCCCGCGGAACTCCAGGCCGAGATCGCCCGCCTCCGCTCGGAACTGGGCACCTACCGCACGGCCCTCTCCCGCCCCTTCCCGGTCGCGGTCCTGCACTGGCCGGAACGCGAACTTGACGAGCTCCTGGCCGCGTACCCGGAACTGGAAGCCGAATACCCCACCTACCGAGCCCACCTCACGGACATCGAGGCCTCCCTCCGCGAACTGTTCCAGGCAGGCACCCGCAACCTCGGCATCGTCCGCGCCACGGTCCCCTCCTACGAAGCCTTCGCAGCCGCGGAATCCACCCCACCCTCCACCCCGGCCCTCCTCCCCCAATACGCGACCACCTTGGCCTCCCGAGCCCGAGCCACCCCCTGGCCACCACCCCACGACGCCCCGTGCTGGTGCGGCTCGGACCGGACATATGGGGAGTGCCACGGGGCGGATCTGCTTTAGCGATCGCTCACTCGGCAAAGGGACGGGCGGAGCTGACATAGTGCAGGCCTCCGCAATGACACTCCGCGGGAACTCCCGTCACTCTGCCTTCGTCACACCGTGGTCACAGACAGGACCGGCCCTTGCTCCCCATGGATGTCTCCGCTGCTCTCAACATCCAGAACCATGCGCTGCTCCAGGGAGATCCCGAGCTCGCTGCCGTATGGAAGCACCTGCAGGAGATCGACTTCGCCGAACAGCGTTTCGCCCGGTCCCTCCGCGACACGATCGATCAACTGCTCAATGGCGAAGACACAGGCCGTTACGACTGGAAGTCCCTGTACAAGACCGAGAAAACCCACGCAGGCACGCTGGTGGAAATCAAGCTCCAGCGCGAGTTCAAGTTCGATGACGGCGTCGACATGGATTACCGGATCGCCGGAATTGACGTGGACTGCAAATACTCACAGCAGTTCGGCGGCTGGATGATCCCTCCAGAGGCCCGGGATCACCTGTGCCTGCTGGTCTGGGCAGATGACAGGAAGAGCCGGTGGAGCGCAGGACTCTTCCGCGTCAAAGAGGAATGGCTCAACCGGGGAAACAACCGCGACCTGAAACTGACCGTGAAGGCCGACCATCGCGACAAGATCGCCTGGCTTTGGCGGGATGCCGAGCTTCCGGAGAACGTCCTCCTGCACATGCCCGATGCTGACCGGGACGCCGTCTTCGCCCAGAAGTCCGGGCAGGCAAAGCTCAACGAGCTGTTCCGTCGAGTACAGAACCGGCGCATCGGCCGGAACGTCGTACGCACGGTTGCCCAGCAGAAGGACTACATGAAGCGGGTCCGCGGCAACGGCGGCTCGCGCTCGGCATTGCGCGGCGAGGGAATCCTCATCATGGGCGACTACGGCAGTCACCAGCGGATCGCTTCGGAGCTCGGGGTTCCTGTGCCCCAGGAGGGAGAGTTCGTGAGCACGCGTGTCGTCGAGGTCTCGCCCCAGAGCAACCGCCGCAGCGTCGTACTGGACGGCCGACTCTGGGCATGCGCCTCAGCCGACGAGGCCGTCACTACTGCTCCGTCGCTTCCGTCCCACAGCAAGTAGGCCAGCCTGATGAGTGCACTCTTCGCCGCCCAGCTCCTCGGCTGGAAGCCGCTCAAATCCGGAGCTCTCGTGGCCAATAGTGCCGACACGAGCAGTTCACCGTCGAAGAAGCTGGCCGCCGCCATACTCGAGGATCTGGGAATTCCCTGCTCAATCAACCCATCCACGCCATCCGATCCGGGCTCCGCGCTCGAACTTGCTGTACGTAACGACCTCGCTGACACGCTCAGCCAGGTGGACGGCAAGAGGAACTGGCAGGTCGACCACAAGCAAGTCGTCACGGCCTTCGGCCAGTACAGCCACCTCGCCAAGCTGACCAAGCTCCTGAAGAAGTACCCCGAGCTGAGGACGGAGCTGGGGCGCGACTACCTCATCAAGCCGGACGTGACTGTCGGTGTCGAGGACTCGCCACTTCTCGGCGACTCCCAGCCATTCCTCCACGCAGCAGTGTCATGCAAGTGGACGATCCGGTCCGACCGCGTCCAGAACATCAGGCATGAGTTCCTTCAGATGATCAAGCATCGGCGCGGCCGGCTGCCTCACCTCGTCGCAGTGACAGCAGAGCCGATGCCCAGCCGGATCGCAGCCATCGCCCGGGGAACTGGCGAGGTCGATGCGGTTTACCACATCGCCTTCGACTCGCTGGCGAAGGCTGTCCAGGACCTGGGCAGCAGCCAGCAGAAGGACGACTGGCAGGAGTGCGTCGAGCAGGGCAGGGTCCTGCCCTACGAAAGGCTGGCCGACACTCTGGCAGGCTGGTAGCCGGAGGACTGCACTCGATGATCCAGCAAGACAGTGGCGCGGACTGGTCACCACCAGAAGGCTCGTGGGCATCCTCAGCTGCCCGGCGCCGGAACATGCAGGCGATCCGCAGCAGGGATACCCAGCCAGAGCAGCAGGTCCGCCGGATTCTGCACGCCCAAGGTCTGCGCTACCGGATCGCCGCCAAGCCATTGCCTGGTCTTCGCCGGACCGCAGACATCGTGTTCCGCCCTGTGAAGCTGGCCGTCTTCATCGATGGCTGTTACTGGCATGGCTGTCCCGAGCATTACGTGGCACCGAAGACCAACCCCGGTTACTGGTCCGAGAAGGTCGCCCGGAACATGGCCCGTGACGAGGATACGAACCAGCGTCTGAAAGAAGCAGGCTGGCTGGTGCTCCGCTTCTGGGAGCACGAGCCCTCGGGGGAATGCGCCGCACGCATCGCCGCTGAGGTAGAAAAGCGCCGTGCCCTTGCGCGAGGCAAGGGCACGGCCGGAGACGGGAAGGGCTGATCAGGAGTTCTGGGCGTCGCGCTCCCGGGCGGCCTTCAGGACATCCATGATCGACCGGCCGACGGCCGCAGCAACCGGGGGCGGGAAAGCGTTTCCGACCTGCCGGTACTGCGCGGTCTTCCCCCCGTCGAAAATCCAGTCCCCGGGGAAGCCCTGGATGATCGCCGCCTGCTCGACAGTCAGCATCGGCCCGTCAACGCCGAAGAGGTCCCGGTCCTCGGACCCCTTCTTCTTGCACATCTCGATGTCGTTCGCGACGCCAAGACCCGAGACGCCCAGTTGCTTCCAGGCCGCCTTCGCCCTGCTCGGACCGAGGTCGGCACCACCGTGCTTCTTCGAGCCGCCCACGAGCGTGGGCGCAATGCCGGCGCTGTCCTTGGCCTTCAGCTCCGCGTGGCGCGCGGTGGCCTTGGCGTGCCACCGCTGGTAGGCCTCACGGGCCTCCCGGTCGCGCGGCCCGCCATAAAAGGCCTCGTAGCGCTGCTCCATCGACGCCTTAAGCGCCTCGACGACGCTCACCTCGTCCTCGTGGGTCGATGTAGGCCACTCGTACTTCACGTCCTCGAGGACGTCCCGTCGGATGGCAACAAGAATCGCCCGGGGCCGGAGCTGCGGAACGCCGAAGTTGCTGGCCTCCAGGATCCCCCAGTGGCACACGACGTAGCCCAGGCCGTCCTCGGTTACGAGGTTGCCGTCTTCCCCGCGGTACGTGCCGCCTTCCAGCCTGGCTTCGATGAAGTCCCTGTAGTCCGAGAACTTCGGGTCCAGGATGCCTCGCACGTTCTCGATCATCACAGCGCGTGGCTTCAGGCGATCGACGAGATACAGCATGCGCGGGAAGAGATCCCTCTCGTCGTCTTTCCCGAGCTGCTTCCCTGCGTGAGAGAAAGGCGGGCACGGTACCCCGCCAGCGAGGAGGTCGAGTTCCCCAGGCTCGATCAGCTTCCCGTTCTTCTTCACGGCCTCCAGCGGCTCGAACTCCTTGACGTCCGCATGGCGGAGGTCACAGTGCTGCTGCTCCCAGGACCAGTCGGGCCGCTTCTCGATGTTCCGCCGAAGCGTTTCCCTCGCGTGCTTGTCGATTTCAACGAGCGCAAGATGCCTGAAACCGGCGGCATGCAGCCCGATGGCCTGCCCGCCGGCTCCAGCGCAGATCTCGATGGAAGTGAACTCCGCCTCAGTGCTGGTCATGCACCCTCCTTCGACCACGTGCCTCGCTGGCGCCTTGCCCGCCAGACATAACAGAGAGTGACAGACCCCACTGACAACGCCCTCCAACCGGCAAACGTCCTCCAAGTGTGCGCCATCCCGTGCCATCCTCAGACACTCCACGCGCGCAGGGAACACTTGTACGCTCCGCTGCATGGCACAGATCTCGTGGGCAAGGGATGAGCTGCTGCTTGCGTGCGCGCTCGTCATGGAGAACGGCTGGCGTGAGCTGCGCCAGGGTGACGTGCGGGTCCTGGAGCTGTCCGACCTGCTCCGTTCGCTGCCGCTTCACGAGAACGCCAGCTCTGACCCCCGCTTCCGGTCACCGAACAGTGTCAGCCGGAAAACCACGGATATCGCCACCGCCCACCCCGGCCACCAGGGCACCCCGACCAAGGGCGGCCGGCCCACCCGGCAGATCGTCACGGACTTCCTGGCCGATCCGCAGGGAATGGCGGCTACAGCGCACGCCCTGCGCGCGGGGATCGCCAGTGGCGAGCTCCACAGCACCCCCGTCCAGCCCGACGAGGTAGACGAGGACGGCGAGACGTCCGCCCGCGAGGGACGTCTGCTGGTCCGTCTGGCCCTCCATCGCGAGCGGGACCGCGGGCTCCGCGGCCGCAAGCTCAACCAGGCGCGGAAGCTGAACCAGCCCATTCGGTGCGAGGCGTGCACGTTCGACTTCGGTGCCGCCTACGGCCCCCTCGGCACCGACTACATCGAGGTGCACCACGTCACGCCCCTTCACGTATCCGGCCCGAGCCAGACCCGGCTGGAGGACCTCGCGCTCCTGTGCGCGAACTGCCACCGCATGTGCCACAGGAACTACGCGGGGGAAACCTGGCGTACGCCCAGCGCCATCCGTCAGGCGATTCGCGCGGCAGCCGCTCTGTCAGATACGCCGGCCTCGTAGGACCGCGCAGAGGTACGCGGGGGTACGCCAGGGGCTTTCTGTGCGCTCGTTACGCTCGTCGTATCGATACCGCGCCAGACGAAAGGCCACCCCCATGCCCCACATCCCCTCCCCCGCCATAGCCGCCGCCGGGCTCGTCGGGGGTTACGCGACTGCTCGGTGGACCAAGAAGCGGCCGCTGGGTGGGGTGGTGTTGGCCGTGGCCGGTGGGGTTGCGGCGAAGGAGTGGCAGCGGGTTGGGGGGACCCGGGCTGCCGTGGGGCTGACCGCCGGGTATGTCGCCGCCTTTGCCGGGTCCCATCCGCTCGCCAAGAAGATCGGGGCCTGGCCCGCCGTGTTCTCCGTCGCCGGGGGGATGGCGGCTGCTTCCTGGGCCGTCACTCGCGGGAAGTAGGAGTCCCGAGAGGGAGCGTCAGCCGCCTGCCGCGTGGCTCACCGTGTAGATCAGGAGGCCGGCCAGGGCGCCTACCACCGTGCCGTTGATGCGGATGAACTGGAGGTCGCGGCCGATGTTCGCCTCGATCTTCTTCGAGGTCTGGGTGGCGTCCCAGCCGGCGACCGTGTCGGTGATCAGGGAGGTGATCTCGTGGCGGTACGTGGTGACCACGTATGTGGCGGCGTCTTCGGCCCAGCCGTCGACCTTCTCCTGGAGGCGGGTGTCCGTCGCCAGGCGGTTGCCCAGGGAGATCAGGGACGCGCGGGCGCGGAGGCGGAGCTGGCTGCGGTCGTCGTCGGCGGCGGCGATGATCAGGGAGCGGACCGAGGACCAGGCCGAGGCGATGATGTCCTGGACCTCCGGGCGGGCCAGGAGCTCGGACTTCAGGCGTTCGACGCGTGCCCGGGTGTCGGTGTCGGCCTGGAGGTCGGCCGCGAAGTCCGTCAGGAAGCGGTCGATGGCGCCCCGCGCCGGGTGGGACGGCATGTCCCTCATCTCCGTGACGAAGCGGAGGAGTTCCTTGTAGACCTTCTCGCCGATGCGCCGGTCCACGAAGCGGGGCGTCCAGCCCGGGGCTCCGCCCTGGACCGCGTCCATGACCGAGTCGCCGTGCGTGACCAGCCAGTCGTGGGCCCGGGTGCAGATCAGGTCCACGGCTCTGCGGTGGGCGTTGTCCGCGACGATCTTCTCCAGGGTCTTGCCGATGCCGGGGGCGATCTCCGCCGTCTCCGCGCGGCGGGTGATGGCCTCGCCGACCACCGCCTGCACGTCCGAGTCCCGCAGGACCGTGAGCGCGCCCCGCAGGGCCGTCGACGCCTCCGCCGTCACCCGGTCCGCGTGCGCCGGGTCCGCGAGCCACGCCCCCAGTCGGCCGCCGATCCCGAAGGCCCGCAGCCTGCCCCGTACGACGTCGGCGGAGAGGAAGTTCTCGCCCACGAAGGAGCCCAGGGAGGCGCCCAGCTGGTCCTTCTTGGTGGGGATGATCGCGGTGTGCGGGATGGGGAGTCCCAGCGGGCGCCGGAAGAGCGCCGTCACCGCGAACCAGTCCGCCAGCGCGCCGACCATGCCGGCCTCCGCCGCCGCGGCCACGTATCCGGCCCACGGGCCCGCTCCGGCGTTCTCCGCCCAGGTCGCCAGGCCGTAGATCACGGCCACCACGAGGAGCAGCGACGTCGCCAGCGTCTTCATGCGCCGGACGCCTCTGCTCTTCTCCTCGTCCGCCGCCGTGTACGAGAAACTCACCATCTGTGCTCGACCTCCTATCTCAGGGACTCCCGGCGCTCTCCCTGAGTTCCCCCGTACATCTTCGCGATCACCGCCTCGATGTCCGGCTCCCGCACCGACAGGTCGACGAGCGGGTAGCGGGAGGCCACCTCCGACACCAGTGGTGCCGCCGAGGCCGTCGCCGGGAAGGCGAGCCACTGGCGCGGGCCCTCGGCGCGGAGGAAGCGGGCTCCCGGGACGTCGGTGATGGGGGCGTGGGCGTGGGCCAGGTCGACGATCAGCAGGCGTTCGCTCTCGCCGGCCTCGTGCAGGCCGGCGAGTTCACCGTCGTACATCAGCCGGCCGTGGTCGATCACCATCACCCGCGAGCAGAGGTGTTCGATGTCCGTGAGGTCGTGGGTCGTCAACAGGACGGTCGTCGACCTTGTCCTGTTCAGGTCCCGCAGGAACTCGCGCACCTTCGCCTTCGACACCACGTCCAGGCCGATCGTCGGCTCGTCCAGGTACAGCACGTCCGGGTCGTGCAGCAGCGCCGCCGCGATGTCCCCGCGCATCCGCTGGCCGAGGGAGAGCTGCCGTACGGGGACGTCGAGGAGGTCCCCCAGGTCGAGGAGGTCCACGCAGCGGTCCAGGTTCTCCGCGTAGCGGGCGTCGGGGATGCGGTACATGCGGTGCATCAGGCGGTACGAGTCCCTCAGCGGCAGGTCCCACCACAGCGTCGTCCGCTGGCCGAAGACCACTCCCATCCGCTGGGCGAGCCGCACCCGCTCCCGCACCGGGTCGATGCCCCCGACCCGTACCCGGCCGCCGCTCGGGGTCAGGATGCCCGTCAGCATCTTGATCGTCGTCGACTTTCCCGCGCCGTTCGGGCCGATGTAGCCGACCATCTCGCCCCGGCCCACCCGGAAGGTGATGCCGTCGACCGCCTTCACCTCGTGGCGCGTACGGCGGAGGCCTCTCCCTCCGCCCTTCTCCGGTTTCCTGCGGACCGTGAAGGTCTTCTCCAGGGCCTCCACCTCGATGAAGGGTTCGTCGGACGGCATCACCACGCTCACCTCTCAGCTTCCCGTCGATCTGTACGCTCTCGTCCCCGCCCGCCACACCAGCCCCGCCGCCCCGCAGCACACCGCCGCCACCAGCGGCGACGCGAACACCGCCCAGTCCGGCACCCCCGCCGGCACCGGCCGGTCCAGGACGTACAGCGCGGGCAGCCAGTTCACGAACGCCAGCGGCAGCACGTACACCACCCCTCGCACCAGGTCCTGCGAGAAGACCGTCGGCGGGTACTGGAGCATCGTGTTCCCGCCGTACGTGAACGAGTTCGTGACCTCCGCCGCGTCCTGGAGCCAGAACTGCACCGCCGCCCCCGCCACCATCACCGCGCCGAACAGCAGCGCCCCGCACACCATCGCGACCGGCAGCAGCACCGCCTTGACCGGCGTCCACGCGACGTCGAGGCGGAACACCGCCCAGACGATCACCAGGAGCGCCTGCGCGATCCGGCCGAACCTGCGCAGCGCGAAGTGGTCCGCCGCCACCTGCGCGAGGAGCGAGGCCGGGCGCAGCAGGAACACGTCGAGCGAGCCGTCCCGCACCCGCCGCCCCACCCGGTGCACCGGGCCGACCATCAGGTCCGCGAGCCCGAACGACACGCCCGTCATCCCGTACAGCAGCGCCACCTCGGCGAACGAGAAGCCGCCGAGGCCCTTCACCTGGCCGAACATCAGCAGGATCACGACGAAGTCGAAGAAGGTGATGAGGAAGCCGGTGGCCAGGGTCAGGGCGAAGGACGCCCGGTAGGCGAGGGTCGAGCGGATCCACATCCCCGCCAGGAGCCGGTACGTGCGCCACCCGTCCAGGAATCCCCGCAACGCGCGCGGGCCCCTACCCACCCTGCACCACCACCTTGCGTTCCGCCGCCTTCTGTACGGCCCTGCCCGCCCCCAGCAGGGCCAGCGCCCAGCATCCCTGGAAGGCGTACGCCCGTGTCAGGCCCCAGCCGTCCCCGTACTTCCCCAGGTACACGTCCGCCGGCACCTGGAGCAGCGAGGCCCACGGCAGCGCCCGCGCCACCTCGCCGAGGCCGCCGGGGAAGACGTTCAGCGGGAGCAGCATCCCCGAGAAGAACATCCCGCTCAGCCACGCCATCTGCACGACTCCCTGGCCGTCGAGCAGCCAGAACGCGCTGAGCGCCACGAGGTACCAGAGCGCGAAGCCCACCACCGAGCCGAGCGCCACCGACACGAGGAACGCGAGCCAGCCGCCCGGGCCCGCGGGGAGGGTGAAGCGGAAGGCGAGGGCGCCGATCGCCATCGGGACGATGCCGCGGCCGAGGAACAGGTAGGCGGAGCGGCCGACGTGGCCGGCGAACCACCAGGTCTGGAGGTCGGCGGGGCGGTACAGGTCGACGGCGATGTCGCCGGTCCTGATCCGTTCCATCAGCTCGTCCTCGAAGCCGCCGCCCATCAGGCCGCAGACGGCGATCAGTCCCTGCCCGATCCACACGTACGCGAGGGCGTCGTCCATCGAGTAGCCGCCGAGGTGCGGCCGTTCGTCCCACAGGGCGATGTACGTGTACGACAGGACGAACCCGAAGACGGTGTTGGTGAAGAGCCCCGCCATCGTCGCCACGCGGTACGTCGCATGGCGTCGGAAGCCACCCGCGGCCACCGTCATGTAGAGCCGCACACCATCGCTCCTCCCTTGGGCGCCGCCGGGAAACCCACGACCCTAGCGATGCCCGCCGTCGCCCCGCGACCCGTTTTTCCGTCACCTTCAAGAAGAACGGAAAGAAATGGGCGATATGAGGCAATATCAGGTGCCATGCCCCCTTCATCCGGTAGCTTCTCCGGTGGCCCCTCCGGCAGCTCCTCCGGTCGCTCCTCCGGTCGCTCCTCCGGCAGCTGGGAGCCGAGGGACCCCACCCTCGACGCCCCGCCACCCCCCGCGAAGAAGCGCCGTCCCCGGCGCGTCCTGCGGATCCTCACCGGCCTCGCCCTCCTCGGCGTCCTGCTCCTCGGCGGCGCCTTCGCCGCCGGCTACCTCCTCGTGGAGATCCCGCCCGCCAACGCCGCCGCCCTCGCCCAGTCGAACGTCTACCTCTACCGCGACGGGACCCCGATCGCCCGCGACGGCGAGGTCAACCGCGAGAACGTGCGGCTCGAACAGATCCCCCTCGCGGTACGGCAGGCCGTCCTCGCCGCCGAGGACCGCGACTTCCACACCTCGCGCGCCGTCGACCCCAAGGCCATGGTCCGCGCCGCCTGGAACACGGTCACCGGGAAGGGCCGCCAGTCCGGCTCCACCATCACCCAGCAGTACGTGAAGAACTACTACCTCGGGCAGGAACAGACCCTCTCCCGCAAGGCCAAGGAGTTCTTCATCGCGATCAAGCTGGAACGCGAGACCACCAAGGACGACATCTTCGAGGGCTACCTCAACACCAGCTACTTCGGCCGGAACGCGTACGGCATCCAGGCCGCCGCCCGCGCCTACTACGGCAAGGACGTCGAGCAGCTCGACACCGCCGAAGGCGCGTACCTCGCCTCGCTCCTCAAGGCCCCCAGCGCCTACGACGTCACCACCCACCCCGAGAACCGGGCCAAGGCCGTCGCCCGCTGGAACTACGTCCTCGACGGCATGGTCGGCGAGGGCTGGCTCGACCGGCCCGTCCGCGCCGCCGCCCGCTTCCCCGTCCCGCAGACCGCGCGCCCCGCGACCGGCCTCTCCGGCCAGCGCGGCTACCTCGTCCAGGCCGTCGAGGAGTACCTCACCGGCCACGGCATCGTCGACGAGACGACCCTCGCGGCCGGCGGCTTCCGCATCACCACCACCCTCGACCGCACGAAGCAGGAGACCCTCGTCCAGGCCGTCGAGGACCGGGTCGTCTCCCGGCTCGACCCCGCCCGCTCCCCCGCCGACCGGTACGTCCGCGTCGGCGCCGCCGCCGTCGACCCCGCCACCGGCAAGGTCCTCGCCCTCTACGGCGGCATCGACTACACGCGGCAGTACGTCAACAACGCCACCCGCCGCGACTACCAGGTCGGCTCCACCTTCAAGCCCTTCGTCTTCACCGCCGCCGTGCAGGCCGGCGCCCAGACCCAGCAGGGCGTGCCCATCACCCCGTACACGCTGTACGACGGGACCAACCGCCGCCCCGTGGAGGGCTGGAACGGCGCCCCGTACGACCCCGCCAACGAGGACGACGCCAGCTACGGCGAGATCGCGGTCGGCGAGGCCACCGACCTGTCCGTCAACGCCGTGTACGCCCAGATGGCCGTGGACGTCGGCCCCTCCCACGTACGCCGCACGGCCGTCGCCCTCGGCCTGCCCGGCTCCACCCCCGACCTCACCGCCTCCCCGTCCATCGCGCTCGGCCCCGCCACCGCGAGCGTCCTCGACATGGCCTCCGCGTACGCCACCCTCGCCGCGCACGGCCGGCACGGGACGCCCAGCCTCGTCGAGGCGGTCACCAAGGGCGGCCGGACCGTGGACCTGCCGTCCCGGCCCGCCCGGCAGGCCGTCACCCGCGAAGCCGCCGACACGACCACCTCCGTCCTCCGGAGCGTCGTCGAGGTCGGCACGGGCACGGCGGCGCAGGCCGCCGGACGGCCATCGGCGGGCAAGACGGGGACGGCGGAGGACGACAAGGCGGCCTGGTTCGCCGGCTACACGCCCGAACTCGCGACCGTGGTCGCGCTGATGGGCCAGGACCCCGAGTCGGGGCGGCAGGAACCGCTGTACGGAGCCCTCGGCCTGCCCCGGATCAACGGCGGCGGCGCTCCCGCCGAGATCTGGGCGCAGTTCACCCGCGAAGCCCTGGCCGGGGCGGCACCGCGCGCCTTCGACCTCCAGCTGATGCCGGGGGCCGAGCAGATGTCGGCGGTGCCGCCGGTACCGGACGGGCCGGAGACCGAGGGGCCGTGGGCCGGCGAGGCCGGGCCGAAGTCCTCGGTGACCGGCAAGAAGAAGCGGGAGCAGGGCCGGAAGGGTCAGTGACCCGAGGTCGCCTTGAGTCCCACCACGGCGACGAGCAGCAGACAGACGAAGAAGATCCGGGCGGCGGTCGCCGGCTCACCGAGCACCACCATGCCGAACACCGCCGCACCGGCCGCGCCGATGCCGACCCACACGCCGTACGCCGTACCGATCGGCAGCGTCTTGGCGGCCTGCGACAGCAGCACCATCGAGGCGACGATCCCGATACCGGTGAACACGCTGGGCCAGAGGCGGGTGAAACCGTCGGTGTACTTCATACCGATCGACCAGCCGACCTCGAGCAGACCGGCGATGATCAGAAGAACCCAGGCCATGACGACGAACCTCCGCGAGACGGGACGGGAAAACGGGTGCGTCGTCTTGTCGTCATCCCGGTACGGCGCGTCTCGTCGGGTGTCTTCAGCGTAGCAAAGAAAAGATAAAAGCCCTGGTGACAGTGGTCACCAGGGCCTCAGGAAGACCTCTCGCCTACAGATACAGGCCCGTCGAGTCCGACGTGTCCTGGAAACGGTCGGCGGCCACCGCGTGCAGGTCGCGCTCCCGCATCAGGACGTACGCGGTGCCGCGCACCTCGACCTCGGCGCGGTCCTCGGGGTCGTACAGGACCCGGTCGCCGATCTCGACGGTCCGGACGTTCTGGCCGACCGCGACGACCTCGGCCCAGGACAGGCGACGGCCGACGGCGGCGGTCGCCGGGATCAGGATGCCGCCGCCGGAGCGGCGCTCACCCTCGGGCGAGTCCGTACGGACGAGGACCCGGTCGTGGAGCATCCGGATGGGCAGCTTGTCGTGCGTGTTCTCGCTCACGGGGTGAACCTACCCGCCCCGACGTGTCGCCCGTAGCCGGGAGGGGTCACTCCTTGCCCTTGCGGGACGCGGAAACGATCAGCCCGACCACCGCGACGGCCACGATCGCCGCCGGGACGACCCGCTCCAGGCGGGGGGCGCCGTCCTCGTGCGTGAAACGGGCCTTCACGTCCGAGACGACGCGGTTGACGGCGACGAAGGCCCGGCCGGCGGTCTCGTCGACCGTCGAGGCGACCTTGGCCTTGGCGTCCCCGATGATCGTCTTGGGGTGCACCCGAATGCCGATCTCGTCGAGAGTGACGGCGAGCTGCTCGCGCCGGCGGACGATGTCCGCCTCGATCTGCGCAGGGGTCCTGACGTCCGACACCGCGCTGCCTCCGTAGTCGTGATCTCGTGAACCGGTCATTGACGGACAGTCTGTCAGCTGTACGGCCGGGGGGCCGCCCCCGACCCCCATTAGGCTCTGAACCCGTACGCGAAGTTACCCCCGAGGAAGAGCGAGCCATGAGCGAGCGACTGCAGCCCGGCGACACCGCCCCCGCCTTCACCCTGCCCGACGCGGACGGCAACGAGGTCTCCCTCGCGGACCACAAGGGCCGCAAGGTCATCGTCTACTTCTACCCGGCCGCGCTCACCCCCGGCTGCACGAAGCAGGCCTGCGACTTCACCGACAACCTGGACGTGCTGGCGGCCGCCGGCTACGACGTCATCGGCGTCTCGCCCGACAAGCCGGAGAAGCTCGCGAAGTTCCGCGAGAAGGAGAACCTCAAGGTCACCCTGGTCGGCGACCCGTCGAAGGAGACCCTTGAGGCGTACGGCGCCTTCGGCGAGAAGAAGCTGTACGGCAAGGTCGTGACGGGCGTCATCCGCTCGACGGTCGTCGTCGACGAGAACGGCAAGGTCGAGCACGCCTTCTACAACGTGAAGGCGACCGGCCACGTCGCGAAGATCATCCGCGACCTGGGCATCTGAGGCCCGCCGCCTCTCGGCCCGAACGGCCCGCACCCCCGGAAGGGCGGTGCGGGCCGTTCCGCTTTCCGTGTCGCGACCGTACGCGATATGGCGTAACCGTCCGATATTCGACTCGTTGATCCGTGCGAGATCCGCACTGGGGAGGGGATTCGATGCGGACGAGCCCGTACACGAGGGACCGGCTGGGCGTCGCTGTGGCGGAGTCGCGGGGCTGGGCCGATCTCATGCGCCGCCTCGGAGTCACGGCAAGCGGAGGCCGGCGCCGCTCACTGCAATCGCAAGTTGCCACGTACGGCATCGACACCAGCCACTTCAAGCAGCAGAGCCCCTGGCGCAAGTACACGGACAGCGCCATCGCCGAGGCAGTCGCCGCCTCTACGAGCCTCCGCGAGGTCGCGCAGAGGCTCGGAGTCCCTCCGGCGACCGGCACCCTCTCGCACATCAGCCGACGGATCGCGGCGGCGGGAATCGACGTGAGCCGGTTCCCGGGCATGAACCGCTCGACCACGGAGCTGCCGTTCACCACGGACGAGCTCAAGGCCGCCGCCGTCGCCACTCAGAGCGTCAGGGCCATGGCCCGCCTGCTGGGTGTGGGCGATGACAGCAGATCCCGCGCCGCGCTCAGGCACATGATCCACACGCGGGAAATCGACATCGCCCACTTCACACACCGTCGGGTCGCCATGCCGGAGGACCGCCTACGCAGCGCGGTGTCGAACGCCACGAGCTTCGCCGATGTCATGCGTGCACTCGACCTGCCCGTGACCGACCAGAACCACCGCCGGGTACGTCGACGGGTAACCGAGCTGGACCTCGATACCGCACACTTCAAGCGCCGCACCTGGGGAGCCGTGCGGGCCGTGGCACCGAGAAACGTCGCAGACGCCGTCTTCCGGGTACGCCCGGACGGATCGTCACGCGAGAACCGCGACCGACTCCAACGGGCCCTCACCGAGGTGGGTGTCCCGTATCGGTGCGTCGAGTGCGGGAACGAAGGCCAGTGGCGAGGTGGGCCCATCACCCTGCAGATCGACCACATCAACGGGAACTGGCTCGACAACCGCCGGGAGAACCTTCGCTACCTCTGCCCCAACTGCCACTCGAAGACCGCGACCTGGTGCCGCGGAAAACAGCGGCACACCCAGGGAACAGAGACTGCGTGACCGCTACCATGGTCGTGCAAGCGGCCGTTGCTGAATGGTATAAGCGGAGGTTTTAGGTGCCTCTGGGCGTTTCGCCCATGTGGGTTCGAATCCCATCGGCCGCACCCTACGAAGAGCCGCCCACCAGGCGGCTCTTCGCCGTATCGGGCTTCAGCCCACCAGCTCCCGCACCACCGGTACCAGCGCCCTGAACGCCTTGCCCCGGTGGCTGATCGCGTTCTTCTCCGCCGGGGTCAGTTCCGCGCAGGTCACCTCGTGGCCCTTCGGCTGGAGGATCGGGTCGTAGCCGAAGCCGTTCGTGCCCGTCGGGGCGTGGCGGAGGGTGCCTTCCATACGGCCTTCGACCACTCGCTCCGTGCCGTCGGGGAGCGCGAGGGCCGCCGCGCAGGCGAAGTGGGCGCCTCGGTGTTCGTCGGCGATGTCGCCGAGCTGGGCCAGGAGCAGGTTCAGGTTGGCCTTGTCGTCGCCGTGGGTGCCGGCCCAGCGGGCGGAGAAGATGCCGGGGGCGCCGTTGAGGACGTCGACGCAGAGGCCGGAGTCGTCGGCGATGGCGGGGAGGCCCGTCGCCTGGGCCAGGGCGTGGGCCTTGAGGAGCGCGTTCTCCGCGAAGGTGACGCCGGTTTCCTGGACGTCGGGGACTTCGGGGTACGCGTCCGCGCCGACGAGTTCGAGGTCGAGGCCCGCGTCGGCGAGGATCGCGTGTAGTTCGGTGATCTTGCCCGCGTTGCGGGTGGCGAGGATCAGTCGCTGTCGGGTCATGCCCCCGATTATCCGGGGCGGGCCCAGGGCTCCGGATCAGCCCGGGGTGCAGACCTTGGCGACCTCGCCGGCCGCGTCCGTGATCGGCTGGATGTCGGGGGTCGTGTCGCCGTTCTTGACGGCGGTACGGACCGAGTCGACGCCCTTCGTGAGGTCGTCGACCGCCTTCGCGAGGTCGGCGTTGTCGGTGGTGTCCTTGAGGTTGCCGAGCTCGGTGCTGATCGAGTTGAGGGACTCCTCGATCTGCGTCGGGTCGTTCGAGGCGTTGGAGACGGCCTGCTGGAGCTTGTCGACGGACGTGGCTATCGCGTCGGCGGTCTTGACGCAGTCCATGGCGGTGTCGAGGGCTGCACAGCCGCTCAGGGCGGTGGTGAGCGCGGCGGCGGTGGCCACGGCGAGTGCGAGACGGCGTCGCTTCACGAGGGTCCTTCCCCAGGTACGTACAGGCAGAGAGGCACAGAGACGGGCGGGCGGCACGGAGCTTATCCGTGCCGCCCGCCCGTGAGGACGCCGCCGGGGGGCTAGAGGGTTCCTTCGAGCGCCTTGCGCTGAATCTCGGCCAGTTCGGCGCAGCCGCCGGAGGCGAGGTCGAGGAGGGCGTTGAGCTCCTTGCGATCGAAGGGCTCGGCCTCGGCGGTGCCCTGGACCTCGACGAAGCGGCCGTCGCCGGTGCAGACGACGTTCATGTCGGTGTCGGCGCGGACGTCCTCCTCGTAGCAGAGGTCGAGGAGGGGGACGCCGTCGACGATGCCGACGGAGACGGCGCCGACGGTGCCGGTGAGCGGCTTGCGGCCGGCCTTGATCAGCTTCTTGCCCTGGGCCCAGGAGACGGCGTCGGCGAGTGCCACGTACGCGCCGGTGATCGCCGCCGTGCGGGTGCCGCCGTCGGCCTGGAGGACGTCGCAGTCGAGGACGATCGTGTTCTCGCCGAGGGCCTTGTAGTCGATGACGGCGCGGAGCGAGCGGCCGATGAGGCGGGAGATCTCGTGGGTCCGGCCGCCGATCTTGCCGCGGACGGACTCGCGGTCGCCGCGGGTGTTGGTGGCGCGGGGGAGCATCGAGTACTCGCCGGTCACCCAGCCTTCGCCGCTGCCCTTGCGCCAGCGCGGGACGCCTTCGGTGACGGAGGCGGTGCAGAAGACCTTGGTGTCGCCGAAGGAGATGAGGACGGAGCCCTCGGCGTGCTTGCTCCATCCGCGTTCGATGGTGACGGGGCGGAGCTGTTCGGGGGTACGGCCGTCGATTCGAGACATGTCACGAGCGTATCTGTACGGGAGGGGGCGGGCGGCCGTACGACGAAGGGCCCGTTCCCCTGCCGGAACGGGCCCTTGTCGGGAAGCGAGCGGGGCGGTCGTGCCGCCCGCGCTCACATGAGGTCTTCGATCTCCGCGGCGATCGGGTCGGCGTCGGTGCCGATGACGACCTGGATGGCCGTGCCCATCTTCACGACGCCGTGGGCACCGGCGGCCTTGAGGGCGGCCTCGTCGACGAGAGACGCGTCGACGACCTCGGTGCGCAGACGGGTGATGCAGCCCTCGACCTCTTCGATGTTGTCGATGCCGCCGAGCCCGGCGATGATCTTCTCAGCCTTGCTGGCCATGTGTTTCTCCCTGTCCGTTCTGTTCGCGCGGGCGCGAATCTCGGCGCACCTGAGGTCCGCTTTGTCACCGTAACCCACGGTTGGCCCAACTATGCGCGCGACTGCCGCCGTTCTGGCGAATGATGACGATCACCGGCGGCCTGTCCTCAGCGGGCCTCCGAAGGCTACCGCAACTGGTCTACACCAGTGTGCAACGGAACGCGGACCCGGCTTGTTCCGGGCAGGGAGGACGCCGATGAGTACCAGCAGCGCCGCGGCAGCGCCGAAGAAATCCGTGTGGAACGGACTCTTCCAGGGCCTGCAGAAGATGGGGCGCAGCCTCCAGCTCCCCATTGCCGTGCTACCGGCCGCCGGCATCCTGAACCGGCTGGGCCAGCCAGACGTCTTCGGCGCCGACGGCCTGGGGTGGAACAACCTCGCCAAGGTGTTCGCGGCGGCGGGTGGCGCGCTGCTCGACTCCTCGCTCGGTCTGCCGCTGCTCTTCTGCATCGGTGTCGCGATCGGCATGGCGAAGAAGTCGGACGGCTCGACGGCGCTCGCCGCGGTCGCGGGCTTCCTCGTCTACTACGCGGTGCTGCGCGCCTTCCCCGAGGACTGCGTGCCCGGGGCGAACTTCTCCGGCGCCGGCATGTGGAGCGGTCTGTGCGTGGCGGAGGACGGGACGTCCAGTCAGGCGGCGTACCAGAATCCCGGCGTCTTCGGCGGCATCGTGATGGGCCTGCTGTCCGCCTGGTTCTGGCAGCGGTACCACCGCGTCAAGCTGGTGGACTGGCTCGGCTTCTTCAACGGCCGCCGTCTCGTCCCGATCATCATGTCCTTCGTCGGCCTGATCTTCGCCGGGCTCTGCGTCTGGATCTGGCCGCCCATCGGTGACGCCCTCACCAGCTTCTCGGAGTGGCTGGTCGACCTCAACTACCTGGGTTCGGGCATCTTCGGCATCGCCAACCGCGCGCTGCTCGTGGTCGGCCTGCACCAGTTCCTGAACACCTTCGTCTGGTTCCAGTTCGGCGACTTCACGAAGCCGGACGGCACGATCGTCCACGGTGACATCAACCGTTTCCTCGCGGGCGACCCGACGGCCGGCCAGTTCACCTCGGGCTTCTTCCCGATCATGATGTTCGCCCTCCCGGCGGCGGCGCTCGCGATCTACCACTGCGCGAAGCCGCACCGGAAGAAGGCGGTCGGCGGCATGATGCTGTCGGTCGGTCTGACCTCGTTCGTCACCGGCATCACCGAGCCGATCGAGTACTCGTTCCTCTTCATCGCCCCGGTCCTGTACGGCATCCACGCGCTGCTCACCGGTGTCTCGATGGCGGTGACCTGGGGGTTGGGCGTCAAGGACGGCTTCAGCTTCTCGGCCGGTCTGATCGACTACGTGATCAACTGGAGCCTCGCGACGAAGCCCTGGATGATCATTCCGATCGGCCTCGCCTTCGCGGTCGTCTACTACCTGATCTTCACGTTCGCGATCAGGAAGTTCAATCTCCAGACCCCGGGCCGCGAGCCCGACGAACTGGAGGCGGAGATCGAGCGCGACAACGTGAAGTAGCGGCGTCGGCGGGTCCCGTAACCCCGTCCGCGAGGTCTGCGGCCCTGTCCGATTCGGGGCTTTAGACCCCTCCGTAAGCCCCTCTTGAGGCCCCTGGACCTGACGGTCCGGGGGCCTTATGTCGTGCATTTCCGGCTATGGCTCGGACCACAAAATTCGCAGGTTCCTTATCTAAGTCTCACGTGCTAAAACTGGTCTACACCACTGATTGGTGTAGACCACGCGGTCCAGACCACCGCGTTCCCCTGAGACGTCGCCTCCCCCCGTGTTCATGTCCCTGGCGGCGCCTTGCCTTACTGGAGGAAGTTGATGAGTACGGCCACCGCCCAGGCCGCGGCTCCCGCGAAGAAGCGTGGATCCGGCCTGTTCCAGGGCCTGCAGAAGGTCGGTCGCAGCCTGCAGCTGCCGATCGCCGTACTGCCGGCCGCGGGTATTCTGCTCCGTCTCGGCCAGCCCGACGTCTTCGGCGCCGACGGCCTCGCCTGGGGCAAGGTCGCGTCGGTCTTCGCCACCGCCGGTGGCGCGGTCTTCGACAACCTGCCCCTGCTCTTCTGCATCGGTGTCGCCATCGGCTTCGCCAAGAAGGCGGACGGCTCCACCGCCCTGGCCGCGCTCGTCGGCTTCCTGGTCTACAGCAACGTGCTGAAGGCGTTCCCGGTCACCGAGGCGGTCATCAACACGACCGCCAACAAGGGTGTCGACGTCGCCGCGACGTACAACAACCCCGGTGTCCTCGGCGGCATCATCATGGGTCTGCTCTCCGCGGTCCTGTGGCAGAAGTTCCACCGCACCAAGCTCGTCGACTGGCTCGGCTTCTTCAACGGCCGCCGTCTCGTCCCGATCATCATGGCCTTCGTCGGCACCGCCGTCGGTGTCGTCTTCGGTCTGGTCTGGGAGCCCATCGGCGACGGCATCTCCAGCTTCGGCGAGTGGATGACCGGCCTCGGCTCCGGTGGCGCCGGCCTCTTCGGCCTCATCAACCGCGGTCTGCTCCCCGTCGGCATGCACCAGTTCGTGAACTCCGTCGCCTGGTTCCAGATCGGCGACTTCACCAACGCGGCCGGCGACGTCGTCCACGGCGACCTGACCCGCTTCTTCGCCGGTGACCCGAGCGCCGGAATGTTCATGACCGGCTTCTTCCCGATCATGATGTTCGGCCTCCCGGCCGCCGCCCTGGCCATCGCCCACGCCGCTCGCCCCGAGCGCCGCAAGGCCGTCCTCGGCATGATGCTCTCGCTCGCGCTGACCTCCTTCGTCACCGGTATCACCGAGCCGATCGAGTTCACCTTCATGTTCATCGCGCCGGTCCTCTACGTGATCCACGCGGTCCTGACCGCCGTCTCGATGGCCGTCACCTGGGCGTTCGGTGTCCACACCGGCTTCACCTTCTCCGCCGGTGCGATCGACTACCTGCTCAACTGGAACCTCGCGACCAAGCCCTGGCTGATCATCCCGATCGGTCTCGTCTTCGCGGCGATCTACTACGTGGTCTTCCGCTTCGCGATCACCAAGTTCAACCTCACCACCCCGGGCCGCGAGCCCGAGGAGGAGATCGAGGACCTCACCAAGGCGTGAGCCTCGCCCGCAGCAAGGGGGAAGGCCCCGGAACCGTCAGGGTTCCGGGGCCTTCCCCCTTTTTCCCGTACGTGTACGGGCGCGGCGCTCAGATCTCGTACACCGCGCCCGGCCGCGCCAGCTCCGCCGGTCCCGCGTACACCTCGCGCGCGTCCTCCAGGTTCCGCTCGCCGTCCGTCCACGGCGGGATGTGGGTGAGGACGAGCCGCCCCGCCCCCGACCGCTCCGCCTGCGCCCCGGCCTCGCGGCCGTTGAGGTGGAGGTCCGGGATGTCCTCCTTGCCGTGGGTGAAGGAGGCCTCGCAGAGGAAGAGGTCGGTGCCCTCGGCGAGGTCGTCGAGCGCCTCGCAGACCCCGGTGTCCCCGGAGTACGTGAGCGAGCGCCCGCCGTGCTCGACGCGGATGCCGTACGCCTCCACGGGGTGCGCGACCTTCTGCGTACGGACCGAGAACGGGCCGATCTCGAAGGAACCCGAGGTCAGCGTGCGGAAGTCGAAGACCTCGCCCATCGAGGACGGTGACGGCGTGTCCGCGTACGCGGTGGTCAGCCGCTGCTCGGCGCCCTCGGGTGCGTACACCGGGATCGCCGGGCAGCGTCCGCCCTCGTGGCGGTAGTAACGGGCGACGAAGTACCCGCACATGTCGATGCAGTGGTCCGCGTGCAGATGGCTGAGGAAGATCGCGTCGAGGTCGTACAGACCGATGTGCCGTTGCAGCTCGCCGAGGGCGCCATTGCCCATGTCGAGGAGCAACCGGAAGCCGTCGGCCTCGACGAGGTAGCTCGAGCAGGCCGAATCCGCGGACGGGAACGACCCGGAGCAACCGACGACGGTGAGCTTCATGGAGCGTGAACCTCCGGGACGGGTGCGGGAAACGCGCTGAGGGAGGGGGAGGCTGTGCGGTCAGTCGAGCGTAAGGCGCACTCGGGCCTGTCGCTCCTTCGTGGCGGCCCGTTGTGGGCGAACTCACGGGCTCTGTCACCGGTTCGGATGGATGGCGAGGCGTCACGGCGAAGTGGGCCGTGCGCGGGTACCGTCTTGCGGTATGGACACGTCATGGTGGCCCGCGCTGGTCGCGGTCGTGGTGATCGCGCTGGTGGTGGCGGTCGCCGACGGTTGGAAGCGGTCCTCGCGCCGCCGCCCCTCGGGCCGGACCCGGCCGCCCGCCCGGCCGCCGCGCGGACCGGCCGGACCGCGGAAGCCCGCTCGGCCCGGGCGGCAGCCGAAGGCGGGCGAGATCTGGTGGGCGGACGTGCCCTTCGAGGACGGGCCGGGGTCGAAGGACCGGCCGTGCCTGGTCCTGTCGCTGCACGGCGGCAACGCGCTCGTCGCCAAGATCACCAGCAAGTACCACGACGAACGGCCGGGCGTGATCCCGCTGCCGCCGGGCGCGGTCGGTGACGCGCAGGGGCGGCCGAGCTTCCTGGAGACGGACGAGCTGCGGGAGGTTCCCGTGGCGGATTTCCGCCGGAGAGTGGGAGAGGCGGACCCGGTCGTGTGGGACCAGGTCCGCCATCTCGCGCGGTGAGCCGTCAGCCCTAGGCGGTCAGGCCCAGAGCTGGTCCTGAACCGCCGCGATCGCTTCCTCCGTGGTCGCCGCCGTGTAGAGGCCGGTCGACAGGTACTTCCAGCCGCCGTCGGCGACGACGAACGCGATGTCCGCGCTCTCCCCCGCCTTGACCGCCTTGTTGCCGACGCCGATGGCCGCGTGCAGGGCCGCGCCGGTGGAGACGCCCGCGAAGATGCCCTCCTGCTGGAGGAGTTCGCGGGTACGGGTGACCGCGTCGGCCGAGCCGACCGAGAAGCGGGTCGTGAGGACCGAGGGGTCGTACAGCTCCGGCACGAAGCCCTCGTCGAGGTTCCGCAGGCCGTACACGAGGTCGTCGTAGCGCGGTTCGGCGGCGACGATCTTCACGTCCGGCTTCTGCTCGCGCAGGTACCGGCCGACGCCCATGAGTGTCCCCGTCGTGCCGAGACCGGCGACGAAGTGGGTGATCGACGGGAGGTCGGCGAGGAGTTCGGGGCCCGTGGTGGCGTAGTGGGCGCCCGCGTTGTCCGGGTTGCCGTACTGGTAGAGCATCACCCAGTCCGGGTGCTCCGCGGAGAGCTCCTTGGCGACCCGTACCGCCGTGTTCGACCCGCCCGCCGCGGGGGACGAGATGATCTCGGCTCCCCACATGGCGAGCAGCTGGCGCCGCTCCTCGCTGGTGTTCTCGGGCATGACGCAGACGATGCGGTAGCCCTTGAGCTTGGCGGCCATGGCCAGCGAGATGCCGGTGTTGCCGCTGGTCGGCTCCAGGATGGTGCAGCCGGGGGTGAGCCGGCCGTCCTTCTCGGCCTGCTCGATCATGTGGAGCGCGGGGCGGTCCTTGACCGAGCCGGTCGGGTTGCGGTCCTCCAGCTTCGCCCAGATCCGGACGTCGTCCGAGGGCGAGAGCCGGGGAAGCCGGACCAGCGGGGTGTTGCCGACCGCCGCCAGCGGGGAGTCGTAGCGCATGTGGATCAGACCATGCCACCGGCGACGGCCGGCAGGATCGTGACGCTGTCGCCGTCGGAGAGCTTCGTCTCGATGCCGTCGAGGAAGCGGACGTCCTCGTCGTTCAGGTAGACGTTGACGAAGCGGCGGAGCTTGCCGTCGTCGACGATGCGGGCCTCGATCCCGTTGTGGCGGGACTCCAGGTCGGCGAAGAGCTCGGCGAGTGTGCCGCCGCTGCCCTGGACGGCCTTCTCGCCGTCGGTGTAGGTGCGGAGGATGGTCGGGATGCGGACCTCGATGGCCATGACGTGGGCTCCTGAAGGGAAGTGGCGTGATGGGCGCGCTGCTGTGGCCCCGCGCGGAGGGGGTCGTACGGTGAGGGGCGCTCCGCGGGTCGCTCAGAGCGCAGCGCGAGAGGGACACATCGCGCTGGCGAGGCGGCCCAGGTCGACGTGGAGGCGCGCCACGAGCAGGGCGCTGCTCGGCATCTGTTCGCTCACGTCGTGGGAAACCATGGGCTCATCGTATCGATTCCCGGTCCGGGTTCCGGAATGTGATCTCACATGATGGAAGGACGGCGACCGCCTGCCGGACGCCCGGCTCCCCGTACGTCTGCTCGTACGTCTGCTCGTACGTCTACTCGTACGCCTCGACGACCTTGACCTCCTCCTCGGTGACCACGCCGTCGACGATCGAGAAGGAGCGGAACTGGAAGGGTCCGGCGCCGTCGGTGTCGGCGGTGGAGACCAGGACGTAGTGGGCCTGGGGCTCGTTGGCGTACGTGATGTCCGTGCGCGACGGGTACGCCTCGGTGGCGGTGTGCGAGTGGTAGACGATCACGGGCTCCTCGTCCCGGTCGTCCATGTCGCGGTAGAGCTTGAGCAGGTCCGCGGAGTCGAACTCGTAGAAGGTGGGCGAGCGGGCGGCGTTGAGCATGGGGATGAAACGCTCGGGGCGGCCGCTGCCGACCGGACCCGCGACCACGCCGCAGGCCTCGTCGGGGTGGTCGGCGCGGGAGTGTTCCACGATCTGGTCGAACAGGGCCCGGGTGATGGTCAGCATGCCGACAGGATAAGCAGACGGGCCGCCTCGTACCGAGGATCGGTACAAGGCGGCCCGGATGCTGAGACCTTGCAGGTCAGCGGAGTGTCAGGAGCGTCAGGAGCGCTTGGCGAAGGCGGCGCCCTCGGGGTTGCGGGCCTTGAGCACCAGGTAGGAGACGGCGAGGACCAGGCCCCAGACCGGCGCGCCGTACAGCGCGACCCGGTTGCCGGCGTCCATGCCCATGGTCACGATCACCATGGCGAGGAAGGCCAGGGCGAAGGCGCTGAGCCAGATGCCGCCGGGCGCCTTGAAGGAGGACTCGGGCAGCTCGCCGCGGTCGGCCTTGGTGCGGTAGCGGATGTGGCAGACGAGGATGGCGATCCAGGCCCACATGCCGGAGATGGTCGCGAAGGAGACGACGTAGTTGAAGGCGTCGCCCGGCCACTGGTAGTTGATCCAGACGCCGACCATCATCAGCGCGGCCGAGACCGTGGTGCCGATGAGCGGGGTGCCGGAGCGGGTCAGCTTCGTGAAGACCTTCGGGCCCTGGCCGTTGAGCGCGAGGTCGCGCAGCATGCGGCCGGTGGAGTACATGCCCGAGTTGCAGGAGGAGAGCGCGGCCGTCAGGACGACGAAGTTGACGATGGCGGCGCCGACGCTCAGGCCCATCTTCTCGAAGGCCGCGACGAACGGGGAGACGCCCGGCTGGAACTCGGTCCACGGGACGACCGACAGGATCATGATCAGCGCGCCGACGTAGAAGACGGCGATGCGCCACGGCACGGTGTTGATGGCCTTCGGCAGGACCGTCTTCGGGTCCTTGGACTCGCCCGCGGTGACGCCGACGAGCTCGACGGCGAGGAAGGCGAACATGACCATCTGGAGGGTCATGAGGGTGGAGAGGATGCCGTCCTTGCCGGCGAAGAAGCCGCCGAGGTCCCACAGGTGGGTGACGGAGGCGGTGTCGCCCGCGTCGGAGAAGCCGAAGGTCAGGATGCCGGCGCAGATGAGGATCATGCCGATGATCGCGGTGACCTTGACCATCGAGAACCAGAACTCCAGCTCACCGAAGAGCTTCACCGAGATCAGGTTGGCGCCGTAGAGGATGACCGTGAAGACCAGGGCCGAGAGCCACTGCGGGATGTCCCACCAGTAGGTCATGTACGTGGCCGCGGCGGTGACCTCGGTGATGCCGGTGACGACCCAGAAGAGCCAGTACGTCCATCCGGTCACGAAGCCGGCGAAGGGGCCCATGAACTCGCGGGCGTACTCGGAGAAGGAGCCCGAGACCGGGCGGTACATGAGGAGCTCGCCGAGCGCCCGCATGATGAAGAAGATGACGAGACCGGCGACGGCGTACGCGAGGATGAGGCTCGGTCCCGCGATGGAGATGCCCTTGCCGGCACCCAGGAAGAGGCCGGTGCCGATGGCTCCGCCGATGGCGATCATCTGGATCTGGCGGGCGCCGAGTGCCCGGTGGTAACCCTCGCCCGTGACCTCGTCGGAGGCCTCGTGCTGCTGGTCGACCCTCAGAGAGGTCATGGTGGTGCGCCTTTCTCCATGCTGATCCCCCCGGATGTGGATGGAGTGCCACCGGCGGTCAGCCGGTCAAAGCGCCCTCGGGAACATGGGTGGCGTCCCCGAGAGGTCGTGAAGATTTATCACGCCCCACGGGGTGGAAAATGCACACAAAAGGGTCATCAGAGGGAAAAGTGACCCTCTGATGACGTATTCGTTATCCGGATTTGAGCGTCCGCTGAGCGAACACTCTCCCCCGTCCACCATGTGGACCACGGACCGCCGATTACGGCATCAGCGTGCCGACGAGGGACTCCTGGAGCGCCCCCAGCCAGAGGTACGCCATCACCATCGGCTTGCGCGGGTCGGAGTCCGGCAGCCGGTACAGTCGCTCGCTCTCCTCGTCGTCCTGGATGTCCAGGCGGGTCCCGATGGTCAGCCGGAGGTCGTTGAGCGCGCCGAGCCAGGCCCGGGACTCGTCCGGGGTCAGCTTCAGGACGGCCCCGCCCTCGCCCGCCGAGGCGCCGGCGAGCTCGTCGAGCGCGCGGACGACCGTGAGGGCGTCCACGCGCTTGCGGGCCCGCAGGTCGTTCTCGGTGTAGCGGCGGAAGTCGGAGGCCGCCGCCCGGAGCTCCTCGCTCCCGTCCCCGTACGCGTCGGGGAAGAGGCGCCGCAGGGCCGGGTCGGACGGGGGCTCGGAGGGCCCCTCGGCGAAGAGCGCGGCCAGCGGGTCCGCGTCTGCGTCGGGCTCGTCGCCCGGGCCGATCAGCTCCATGAGCTGCACGGAGAGGGAGCGGAGGATGGAGATCTCGACCTCGTCGAGCGCGACGGCGGCCCCACCGCCGGGCAGGGCCTCGAACTGGCCGGCCATCAGAAACGGTCCTGGGAGAGCGTCGCCCACAGTCCGTAGCCGTGCATGGCCTGCACGTCCCGTTCCATCTCCTCGCGGGTGCCGCTGGAGACCACCGCGCGGCCCTTGTTGTGCACGTCGAGCATCAGCTTGTGCGCCTTGTCCTTGGAGTAGCCGAAGTACGACTGGAACACGTACTCCACGTAGCTCATCAGGTTGACCGGGTCGTTGTGCACGAGGGTCACCCACGGCACGTCGGGTTCGACGACGGCGGAGACCTCCTCGGCCGATTCCGTACGTTCGATCTCAATAGGCGCGACGCTCACTCAGCCCATGTTGTCACCCCTGGGGGCCCGCCGCACAAACGGGGGCGGCGTCGCGGGAGCCTCGCCGCGCCACTATTCGTCACTCTGACGATTTCTGCGCTAGCATCCTTGCCATGAACGCTGCGGACCTTGGGCTGCCGGTGGACGTGCCGTCGACCGCGCTCTTCACCGATCAGTACGAGCTGACCATGCTCCAGGCGGCCCTGAGGGCCGGAACCGCCGACCGGCGCTCCGTCTTCGAGGTCTTCACCCGCCGGCTGCCCGAGGGCCGCCGGTACGGCGTCCTCGCGGGCGTCGGACGGGTCCTGGACGCCGTCGAGAACTTCCGATTCGACCCGGCCGTCCTCGGCTTCCTGCGCGAGCGGGACATCGTCGACGAGCCGACCCTGGAGTGGCTGGCCGGATACCGCTTCTCCGGCGACATCTGGGGCTACCCCGAGGGCGAGGTGTACTTCCCCGGCTCGCCCGTGCTGCGCGTCGAGGGCTCCTTCGCGGAGTGCGTGCTCCTGGAGACGGTGATCCTCTCGATCCTCAACCACGACTCGGCCATCGCCGCCGCCGCCTCCCGCATGTCGGCCGCCGCCGGCGGTCGCCGCCTCATCGAGATGGGCGCCCGGCGCACCCACGAGCTCGCGGCCGTCGCCTCGGCCCGCGCCGCGTACGTCGGCGGCTTCGACTCCACCTCGGACCTCGCGGCCGGCTTCCGGTACGGCATCCCGACCGTCGGGACCTCCGCGCACGCCTTCACGCTGCTCCACGACAGCGAGCGGGACGCCTTCCGGGCCCAGGTCGACTCCCTCGGGCGCGGTACGACGCTGCTCGTCGACACCTACGACGTGGCCGAGGCGGTCAGGACCGCCGTCGAGATCGCCGGTCCCGAGCTCGGAGCCGTACGGATCGACTCGGGCGACCTGCTGCTCGTGGCCCACCGGGTCCGGGCGCAGCTGGACGAGCTCGGGGCCCGGGACACCCGGATCGTGGTCACCTCGGACCTCGACGAGTACGCCATCGCCTCGCTGGCGGCGGCGCCGGTCGACGCGTACGGGGTGGGCACGCAGCTGGTCACCGGCAGCGGCCACCCGACCTGCTCCATGGTCTACAAGCTCGTCGCCCGGGCCGCCTCCGCCGACCCGAAGGCGCCCCTGGTGCCGGTCGCGAAGAAGTCCCTGGGCGGCAAGGCCTCGGTCGGCGGCCGCAAGTGGGCGGCCCGGCGGCAGGACGCGTACGGCGTCGCCGAGGCGGAGGTCGTGGGCACGGGCCCGGTCCCGCCGGAGCTCGCCGACCAGCAGCTCCTCGTCGAGCTGGTCAAGGGCGGCGACGTGGTGGCCCGCGAGCCCCTGGAGGCCGCGCGGTCCCGGCACATCGCGGCCCGCGCCGGGCTGCCGATGTCGGCGATCCAGCTCTCGCGGGGTGAGCCGGTGCTGCCGACGGAGTACATCTGAGGCTTCGGACGCCCCCTCCCGCCGGGAGGGGGAAGTCTCTAGGCTCGATCTCGCCCCTTTCCCCCGCCGACGCGCTAAGGACACCCGCCATGCACCGCGCATTGATCGTTGTGGACGTTCAGAACGACTTCTGCGAGGGCGGCAGCCTCGCGGTGACCGGCGGCGCGGACGTCGCCGCCGCCATCACCGACCTGGTCGGCCAGGCCGCGGGCAGTTCGTACCGGCACGTGGTGGCCACCCGTGACCACCACGTCGACCCGGGCGCGCACTTCGCCCCGCAGGGCGAGGCCCCCGACTTCGTCTCCTCCTGGCCGGCCCACTGCGTGGCCGGCACGGAGGGCGTCGGCTTCCACCCGAACTTCGCGCCGACCGTCGCCAGCGGGGCGATCGACGCCGTCTTCGACAAGGGCGCCTACGAGGCGGCGTACAGCGGTTTCGAGGGCTTCGACGAGAACGGCCGGACGCTCGCGCAGTGGCTGCGCGAACGGGAGGTCACCGAGGTCGACGTCGTCGGCATCGCCACCGACCACTGCGTCCGCGCCACCGCGCTCGACGCGGCCCGCGAGGGCTTCCGCACCCACGTCCTGCTCGACCTGACGGCCGGCGTCGCCCGCGAGACCACGGACAGGGCCCTGGAGGAGCTCCGCGCGGCGGGCGTGGAGCTCACGGGCAGCCCGGTGGTGGCCTAGGCCCTAGGCGACGGGCTCCTTCGGCAGGGACCGTACGGGGTGCCAGAGCTCCTGGGCCGCGCCCGGGGCCGACTTCCACAGGAGGCCGTCCGGGTGGTGCAGGACGGCCGTGATCTCGTCCGGGGTCGGCGGCTCGCTGTTGCCGCGGAGGTAGACCGCCCGGAGGCCCAGGTTCCGGAGCCGGGTCAGGGCTCGGGCGCGGTTCGGCGCGTGGACCAGGAAGCGGACGCTGCGGCCGTCGCGGGCCGGGCTCGGGAGCCCTATCGCGACCACCACGCTGCCGCCGGGCAACTTGCAGAACCCTCCGTTGGGCATGCGGAACCACTCCCCCGTGGATCAGATGTCAATAAGAACTGCGTCAGACGCACCTAAACACGATCGGCCGCCGCCCGCTAGAGGGCGACGGCCGATCATGCTTTGACCTGCGGTTTTGCTAATTACTTGGTCGAAGGACCGACCTGAACCGTGATCGTCTGGCCATCCTTCGGCTCCTTGACGACCTGGATCTTGGTGTTGGTGTCAGTTACCTTGACGCCCGCGCGCGGGGTCTCCGGGAACCAGTACGTGCCCTTGCGGTCGTCGAAGGTCGGGTTACCGGCCTGCGACGGGACCCACGTGCCGACACCGGCCTTGTGGAGCTGGAAGCCCTCGGTGCGGGCGATGGTGAATGGCGAGTCGTACGCCTGGACGCGGTTGCGCATGAGCGTGCCGTCCGACCACTTCAGCGGGCTCGGGTGCGAGTCGATCGGGAGGACCCGGCCGACACCCTCGTGCTGGGAGGTGTTGTTGTCCTTCTGGGACAGGTCCCACTTCCAGATCAGCAGACCGTTCTGGTACGCGTAGTGCTCGACCCAGCTGGCCTTGTCACCCGTGAAACCGAAGTTGTACGGGCCGACCTTGAGGGTCTTGTCGTACGAGACGTACTGGCGGTTCTCCGCGATGTAGTACTGCTCGTACTCGTTGCTGAAGCCCTTGCCGATGCGCGAGAAGCCCTTCGCGACCCAGCCGTTGTCGCCGTTCTCGGCGCCGTCGGCGAAGACGGAGGAACCGTCGGCGGTCAGCTTGATGGCGTCGGCGGTGAAGCCCTTGCCGCCCGCGCCGCCGTCCGTCTGGTAGCGGAAGCGGAGGTCGAACTTCTTGCCCGCGTACGCGTTCAGGTTGTAGGCGAGGCTCTTCGTGGTGCCGGAGACGTCGGTCAGCGCCGGGGAGCCGGCCGCGTCACGCGGGAGCGCCACACCGTCGGCGGTGCCGTCGAGGGCGGTCCAGTTGGCGCCGCCGTCCGTCGAGACCTCGGTGTAGAGGTAGTCGTACTCGGCCTCGATGTCGTACCAGCCCTTGAGCTCAAGGGAGGCGGACGTCTTGCCCGTGAGGTCGACCGAGCGGGTCAGGGTGTTCTTGAGGTCGTCACCCATGCCGCTCCACCACTGCGAGGCACCCTCGGAGGGGGCCACGACGTCGGTGACGACGGTCTTCTTCGGCAGCTCGACGACGAGCGCCTGCGGGTTCTTGGTGTTGTACTCCGAGACGCCCAGCTTGTGGGTGGTCTTGGTGCCACGCTGCCAGTCGCTGACCTTGGCGTAGTTCAGCCAGCCGAGCTGGAGCTTGTCCCACGCGGTCATGTCGCCGGGCAGGTCACCGATGGAGTCCTTGCCCTCGCCGAGCCAGGAGCCCGAGGACATGAGGGTCCAGAACCCGGTCGAGTTCTCGCCACCGGAGGTGTCGTAGTGGTCCGGCAGACCGAGGTCGTGGCCGTACTCGTGCGCGAAGACGCCGAGGCCGCCGTTCTCCGGCTGCATCGTGTAGTCGCCGACCCAGATGCCGGTGTCACCGATCGGGGTACCGCCGGCCTTGTTGTTGGCCGGGCCGGTCTTGCCCGCGTTGGTGCCGTAGGCGTACCAGCGGTGGGCCCAGAGGGCGTTGGTGCCCTCGGCGCCGCCGCCGGCCGACTCGTCCTCGCCCGCGTGCACGAGCTGGAAGTGGTCGATGTAGCCGTCGGGCTCGTTGAAGTTGCCGTCGCCGTCGAAGTCGTAGCGGTCCCACGCGTCGTACGAGGCGAGCTGCGCCTTGATCTGGGCGTCCGTCTGGCCCTTGGCCTTCTGGTCGGCGACCCAGGCGTTGAGACCGTCGCGGACGGTGTCCCACACGTTGGCGCAGTTGGTCTGGCCGCAGTAGTTGGAGCCGTAACGGGCCTCGTTGTACGGGACCTTGACCCAGTCGGAGACCGTGCCGTCGACCGAGTAACGGCCGGACGAGGTCTTCTCGTAGTAGGTCTTCAGGGACTCCTTGGGCTTGCCCTTGGCGTCCTTGCCGGTACCGAAGTACAGGTCCTGGAAGTGCTGCTGGTTGTAGTCCGCCTGCCAGGCCGTGGAGTTGTCGTTCGCACGGTCGGGCTGGGCTATGCGGTTGTGCAGGGGACCGGGCTCGCCGCCGTACTTCGGCTTGAGGTCGGTCGTGTCGTCGTCCTTGCGGTCGACGAGGGTGGTGTTGTCGACCTGGTCGCCGAACTCCACGAGGATCGTGAAGATCTTGTCGGTCTTCTCCCGGCCGAGCTCGACGTACTTCTTGTTGTCGAGCTTGACGACCTTGGAGCCGGCCCGCTCCTCGACCTTGGCCTCGCCGGTCAGGACCTGCTGGAGGGCAGCGGTGCGCTGCTTCGCCTGCTGGTCGCTGAAGGGACCTTCGAGGTCGTGGTCGACCGTCGTCTTGTCGACGGTCTGGATGCCTGCCGGCTCCCCCTTGCCGGGGTCGACCGCCGTGGCGGTGGTGAAGGCCGAAGCGGTGGCGGTCGTGGCCATGAGAGCCACGACGACTGCGGACGCTCTGAACGCCCGTCGAGTGTTGGTCACTTGGTGTAGTCCTCCCCGGCGCCCACGCCTCGGACCGAAGGTGGGGTGTCCGTCGGGCGGGGTCGCGCGTCACAAGTGACGACATTTGACCGGAGTGGCGCGAGAAAAGACAGATCTTGACTTGCACAGACCAAGTGCACTATGCGAGATCGGAATTCCGGTAATCGGACACTCTCCCGGCCGGTCACGGGCGCATCCACCGGCGCGTGTGGCGGATTTCATGACGCCGTGCGCCCCTCGTGCCCCGCCCTCTGAGTAAGGTCACGCTTACCGCCGGGACCACCCGGGCATGGAACTCGTAGAGTCGTGCTCAGAGTCGACCGCCGTGTCGCCCGCAGAGTCGACCGGGAAGCCGGGACCCCGAGGGACGGATCAGTCATGCCGCGTCCGAACACCGCACAGCTCGCCTACGGTTCGGCCACCGTCGTGCTCGCGACCGTCGCCCTGCTGCTGCTCTCCGGCACGACGACGCCCCTGGGCATCGCGGCGGTCTGTACCGCCGGTCTGCTGCTCGGCGTCCTCGTGGCGGTGACGATGCCCGTGCGGACCCGGCCCGTCAAGCCCCCCGTACGCGAAGAGATCCGGGTACCGGCTCAGCGCGTGGGCGCGGGGAGCGATACCCGGATCTCTTCGTGACGCTTCGTCCGTGAAAGCCCTGTTACGGGGCTGCCGTGACGACCACCGTCTTCGCCGCCTTGTCGTGCAGGCCCTGCTTGTAGGGCTTGTCGACCAGGATCAGGATGAGCAGGATCAGCGGCCACAGGCAGGCGCAGCAGATCAGCGCCGGCAGCCACAGCACGACGGCACGCAGCAGCGACTGGTTCATCGGGGGCGTCGAGCCGTCGTTGAGCATCGCGACCCGGAGCTTCATCAGCTTCTTGCCGAGCGTCTGGCCCGTCTTCGCCGTCATCACCGTGTCGTACGCGACGTACGCGACGATCGTCAGCAGCTGGAAGCCCAGGCTGCTGCCGCTGAAGCTGCTGACGGTGTCGCCGAGGTCGTCCTCGGACACCCGCTTGTAGATGTCGAACGGGATGCCGATGAGCGCGAGCGGGATCGCGATGATCAGCCAGTCGATCAGCCGGGCCAGGACGCGCCGTCCGGTCTCCGCGAGCGGCGGCATGCCGGAGAGCGGGTCGGCCCCGCCGTAGCCGCCGCCGTAGCCGCTCCCGTACGGGGGCGGGGGCGGGGGCATGTTGTCGTACGGGCTGCCGTACGGGTTGCCGGGCGGCGGCCCGCCCGGCGGGGGCTCGGAGGGGGGTGTGGGCTCCTGGGGCCTCTTGAGGAAGGGGTCCTCCTCGGGCGGCTGGCCGGGCGGCGGCTGGTCGGTGCTCATGGGGGCAGTGCATCCCGGGGGCGCCGACCTCGCAAAAGATCGTCCCCCGAACGGGGGACGCGTTTCCGCGAACGGTCAGCGGGCCACGAAGGTGCGGGCCGCCTTGTCGTGCCAGCACTGGCGCCAGGGCCGGTCGAAGAGGCACCAGAGGACGTTGACGACACCGATCGCCAGGAGCCCGAGGAGGCTGTAGACGAGCCAGCGGCGGAGCGCCTTGCCGAAGGACGGCGGCTGGTGCCCCTCGATGTCGCGGACCTGGACGCCGCACAGCTTCTTGCCGAGCGTGCGGCCCCACTTGGCGGTGGGCAGCGCCTCGTACAGGACGCCGATGACGAGGAAGGAGGCGAGCACGATGCCGAACTGGACGGAGGTCGTCCCGTCCAGGAGCCAGACCTGCACGGTGGTGCCGGACTGCTTGGCCGCCTCGATCTTGCCGTCGATGTGGTCGAGCGCGGCCGTCACGAAGGGCACGGCGGCGGCACCGACGAGGGCGCCCAGCACGACGGTGTCGATCAGCCGGGCGAGCAGACGGCGGCCGAGCCCGGCGGGCTTGGCGGAGGCCTGCTCGCGGGCGGCCTTCTGGAAGACGTCCTCGACGGGCGGCTTCCAGGGGGCGACGGGCTGCTGGGGCTCGGGCTGCGGCTGAGCCTGGGGCTGCGCCTGCGGCTGAGCCTGGGCCTGGGCCTGGGGTTGAGCCTGCGCCTGCGGCTGCGGCTGTTGGGTCCAGGAGGGGGTCTGCTGGGGTACGGGGGCGGGGGCCGGGGCCTGCTGGGCGACGGGCGCGGGAGCAGGAGCCGGGGCGGGAGCGGGCGCCGGGGCCGGGGTGGGAGCGGGCGCCGGCATCGGGGTCACGGGCATGCCGCCGAGGCGGGCGGCTCCTCCGGCGGCCCGGGGGTCGGCCACGGGAGCCGGGGCGGGGGCGGGGGTGGCCGCCGCCGCCCGGGGCTCGGCCGGCTCGCTCGCGCCCGCGACGGGCCACTCCGCGGGGGTACGGGGGTCGGGCACGGGTGCCGGAGCGGGCACCTGGTCCTGGGGCTGGGACTGGGGGGACTGGGGGGACTGGGGCTGGGGCGCGCCCCAGGAGACCTTCTGGTCGCGCTCGCCGCCGAAGCCGCCCTGCCGGGAGGTGTCCGCCTGCCAGGCCGAGGACGGTTCCGGCGTCGCGGGGCCTTCGTCGAGGTCGTCGAAGAAGACCGGGCCGGTCTCCTCGACGGCGGGGACGGGCACGTTCGCGGGGGCGGACGCCGGGCTCGGGGCCGTGTACGCGGCCACGGGAGCCGGGTCGGGCGCGGGAGCCGGAGCGGGTGCCGGAACCGGGGCCGGGGCCGTGACCACCGGCGCGGGGGCCGGGCCCGGGGCCAGGATCGGGCCCGCGGGGATCGCCCCGGCGGGCGGGGTCGGCGTGCCCTCGCCGTCCTTGGGCGCGGGCCGGCTCGTACCGGGTACCCAGGCGCCTCCGTTCCAGTACCGGATGTATCCGGGAATGGAGGGGTCCGGGTAGTACCCCGCCTGCGGTACTTCTCCGCCTCCTCCGGGAGGAGTAGCCACTGCCCCGACTCCGTTCAGTCACAACGCCTTTGATCCCACGGCCGCTCCCCCGGGCGTGCCGCGCCCAAGGAGGACAGTAACGAAGAACGCCCCCCGGGGATGAAAGAGCCCACGAGAAAGGCCGCCTTCGGGCGACAGGAAACGGAATTCCTCACTCACCGTGATGTTCGGGCCGACGCATTCGGGCTTCTGCCCCGTACGGGAAAAAACTTCCCGAAAAAACTTCCCGAACCCGCGTAATGAACCGCGTGGACCCCTCTCTCTCCAGGTGAAGGCCCGTCCGGGGCCCGACACGAGAGGACGTACCGACCATGCAGAACACCCACAACACCACCGTCGAGCGCGAGCTGGAGCTGAAGCTGGTGCTCTCCCCCGAGCGCGCCGTCCCGGTGCCCGCGCGGCTGGCGTACCGCACCGACGACCCGTACGCCGTCCACATCACCTTCCACGTCGGCACCGACCACCCGGTCAACTGGACCTTCGCGCGCGAGCTGCTCGTCGAGGGAGTCTTCCGGGCGTGCGGCCACGGCGACGTCCGCATCTGGCCGACGAAGGTCGAGGGCAGCAGCGTCGTCCTGATGGCGCTGTCCTCCCCCGACGGCGACGCGCTGCTCGAAGCCCCGTCCGCGCAGGTGTCCGCCTGGCTGGAGCGGACCCTGCGCGCGGTGCCGCCCGGCACCGAGACCGAGCGGCTCGGGATGGACGAGGGGCTCGCCGAGCTCCTCGCGACCACCGTCTTCACCGACGAGCTGTGGCTGAGCGACCCGTGGCCGTCGGACGAGTCGCAGGACGGCGACCTGTGAGCCGCGCCCCTCTCACGCGCGCCCACCTCACCCTCGTACCCCCCAGGGGAGATACGTCAGAACAGTTTTCCGGGGTTGAGCAGCCCGAGCGGATCGAAGGTGCGCTTGATCCCGCGCTGGAGTTCGAGGCCGACCGGCCCCAACTCCCGCGCCAGCCACTCCTTCTTGAGGACGCCCACGCCGTGTTCCCCGGTGATCGTGCCGCCGAGCGCGAGGCCGAGCGCCATGATCTCGTCGAAGGACTCCCGCGCCCGCCGCGACTCGTCCTCGTCCCGGTGGTCGAAGCACACGACCGGGTGGGTGTTGCCGTCCCCCGCGTGCGCGCAGACGCCGATCGTCAGGTCGTACTTCTCCGCGATCGCCGACGTGCCGTCGAGCATCGCGGCCAGCTTCGTCCGGGGCACGCAGACGTCGTCGATCATCGTCGCGGGCTTGATCGTCTCCAGGGCGGTGAGCGAGAGCCGGCGCGCCTGGAGGAGGAGCGAGGACTCGGCGGCGTCGGCGGCCGGGACGACCTCGGTGGCACCCGCCGCCGCACACAGCTCCCCGACGGCGGCCAGGTCGGCGGCCGGGTCCGGGGTGTCGAAGGCGCACAGGAGCAGGGCTTCCGTGGTGTCTGGCAGACCCATGTGGGCAAGCTTGTTGACGGCCTGGACGGTTGTCCGGTCCATGAGTTCGAGCAGCGACGGGGTGTGGCCGCGCTCCATGATCGCGCAGACGGCCTCGCAGGCGGCGGCCGCGGAGGGGAACTCGGCGGCGAGCGCGAGCTGCTCCGGTGGCTGTGGACGCAGGGCGAGCACGGCCCCCACGACGATGCCGAGACTGCCCTCGGAGCCCACGAAGAGCCTGGTCAGGTCATATCCGGCGACGCCCTTGGCGGTGCGGCGGCCGGTGGACAGGAGCCGGCCGTCGGCGAGGACCACGTCGAGACCGAGGACGTACTCGGCGGTGACCCCGTACTTCACGCAGCACAGACCGCCCGAGGCGGTGCCGATGTTCCCGCCGATCGTGCAGGTCTCCCAGCTGGACGGGTCGGGCGGGTAATACAGGCCGTGTTCGGCGACGGCCCGTGAGAGCACGGCGTTGACGACACCCGGTTCGACGACGGCGATCCGGTCGACCGGGTTGATCTCCAGGATGCGGTCCATCTTGACCAGGGAGAGCACGATGCAGCCGTCGGTGGCGTTGGCGCCGCCGGACAGGCCCGTGCGGGCTCCCTGGGGGACGACGGGGACGCGGAGTTCGGTGGCGGTCCGCATCACGTGCCGGACCTGGTCGACGGTGCGCGGGAGCACGACGGCGGCGGGGGTGCCGGCCGCGCAGAAGCTCGCCATGTCGTGGGCGTAGGAGGCCGTGACGTCCGGGTCGGTGAGGACCGCCTCGGCGGGGAGCCCGGCGCGCAGCGCCGCGTGAAGCCGCGTGGGGGAAGGTGCGGGAGCTGCCTGGAGATCGTCCATGCGTCCAGCCTGGCACCGGGGGCCATCGGTGTGAACCCGCCGGGGCGGGCGCTTCGTGTGCTCTTCGTACCGGCGTCGGGGGGCGCACAGTGAGCGCCATGAAGAGCGAGAACGTGTCGAGGACGGTGCTCGCGGCGGGTGTGGGGGCGGTGCTCGCGGCGGCCGCGCTGGTGTACGTCCCCGGGGCCGTCGACCCCGGGCCGCCGCGCGAGCCCGGTCCGGCGGAGCGGGCGACGAGCGCGGCGCACGCCGGCGCGCAGGCGGCGCTGCCGGACCTGGGCGCGCTGATCGCGGACCGGGAGACCTGGCTCGGCGAGCACCCGGGCGACGCGGAGTCGTGGGCGGTGCTCGGCGCCGCGTACACCGAACGCGGGACGCGCACCGGGGACGTACGGGACTATCCGCGCGCGGAACGGGCGCTCAGGCGGTCCCTGGCCGAACGGCCCGCGGCGCGCGGCAATCCGGCGGCGGAGCTGGCGCTCGGGGCGCTCGCGGGGGCGCGCGGCGACTGGCGGACCGCGCGGGCGCTCGGCGAGCGGGTGCGGAAGGCCGAGCCGAAGCGCTGGCCGGTGTACCCGCTGCTCATCGACGCGTACAACGGCCTCGGGGAGTACGAGAAGGCCCGCGAGGCCCTGGAGAGCCTGGAGGAGCTGCACGGGGGCGCGGTGGTGCGGGCCAGGGCCTCGGGGACGTACCGCGACCGGGGGTGGCGCGAGGACGCCGACGCGGCGGCCCTCGACGCGGCGGCGCTCGCGGAGACGGACCCGGACAAGGCGGCGGCGCTCGGGCGGCTCGGGGACCTGGCGTGGGAGCGGGGCGAGGCGGCTGAGGCCCTCGCGCGGTACGAGTCGGCGCTGCGGCTCGTACGGGACCACGGGCCGTCCCTCGCGGGGCGTGCGCGGGCCCACGCGGCCCTGGACCGGCCGGAGGAGGCGCTGCGCGACTGGCGGGCGGCGCTGGCCCGGCTGCCCCTGCCGGAGTACGTGCTCGAAGCGGGCGAGCTGGCCGAGTCGATGGGGCTCGACGGGGACGCGAAGGTGTTCTACCAGCGGCTGCGGACGGGCTCCTGGGCGCGGGCCGAGGTGACGCTCGGGCTGCTCGACGCGGACCACGGCGACCCGGCGGCGGCGGAACGGCGGATGCGGGCGGAGTGGGCGCGCGGGCACCGGTCGGTGACGGCTGCTGACGCAATGGGCTGGGCGCTGTTCCGGGCGGGGAAGGCGAGGGAGGCGCTGGGCTACGCCAAGCTGGCCACGGAGGAGGGGGTGCGGAGCGCCCTCTTCACGTACCACCGGGGAGAGATCGAGCGGGTCCTCGGCCGGGAGGGTCCGGCGCGGCGGCACCTCGCCGAGGCGCTGCGGATCAACCCGCGCTTCTCGCCGCTGCACGCGCGGCGGGCGACGGAGGCGCTGGCGGCGCTCGGGGAGTGGCCGGACGAGCTGCCGAAGGAGCTGACAAAGGAGCCGGCGGAGACGCGGAAGGGGGCCCGGGGCGACGAGCCCCGGACCCCCTGAAGGCGCGCTGGTGACTACAGGTTGCCGCGCTTGTCCTGCTCGCGCTCGATCGCCTCGAACAGGGCCTTGAAGTTGCCCTTGCCGAAGCCCATGGAGCCGTGGCGCTCGATCATCTCGAAGAAGACGGTCGGGCGGTCCTGGACCGGCTTGGTGAAGATCTGGAGCAGGTAGCCGTCCTCGTCGCGGTCGGCGAGGATCTTCAGCTCGCGCAGCTCGTCGATCGGCACGCGGGTGTCGCCGACCCACTCGCCGAGCGTGTCGTAGTACGTGTCCGGGACGGAGAGGAACTGGACGCCGGCGGCGCGCATCGCGCGGACGGTGGCGACGATGTCGTTGGTGGCGAGGGCGATGTGCTGGACGCCGGGGCCGCCGTAGAACTCCAGGTACTCGTCGATCTGCGACTTCTTCTTCGCGATCGCCGGCTCGTTGATCGGGAACTTGACCTTCTTGGTGCCGTCGGCGACGACCTTCGACATCAGGGCCGAGTACTCGGTCGCGATGTCGTCGCCCACGAACTCCTTCATGTTCGTGAAGCCCATGACCTGGTTGTAGAACGCCACCCACTCGTTCATCTTGCCGAGCTCGACGTTGCCGACACAGTGGTCGATGGCCTGGAAGGTGCGCTTGGCCGGGGGCTCGACCATCGGGTCGGCGGCGACGAAGCCGGGGAGGTACGGGCCGTCGTAGCCGGAGCGCTCGACGAGGGTGTGGCGGGTCTTGCCGTACGTGGCGATGGCGGCGAGGACGACGGTGCCGTGCTCGTCCTTCAGCTCGTACGGCTCGACGAGGCCGGTGGCGCCCTGCGCGACGGCGTGGGCGTAGGCGGCGCGGGCGTCCGGGACCTCGATCGCCAGGTCGATGACGCCGTCACCGTGCTCGGCGACGTGCTCGTCGATGAACCGGCCCCAGTCGCTGGTGGCCTTGATGACGGAGGTGAACACGAAACGGGCGGCGCCGTTGGTGAGGACGTAACTGGCGGTCTCGCGGCTGCCGTTCTCCGGTCCGGAGTAGGCGACCAGCTTCATGCCGAAGGCCGTGGAGTAGTAGTGCGCGGCCTGCTTGGCGTTGCCGACGGCGAAGACGACCGCGTCCATTCCCTTGACCGGGAAGGGATCGGCCTCGCGCGCGGCGGAAGGGGTGTGCTCGATGGTCTCAGTCATGGCAGCAATGTCCCGCTGGACGGCAAGGTGCGCAAGAGTTTGCTTTTCCCCTGGTCAATCTGCACAGCGAGAGTCGAGTATGGCCGTGCGACTTGTACATCCTGACCACGGAGAGGCCGCTATGGCGATCGATCATTTGGACGGCCGGCTGATCGCGCTCCTCGCGCGGGAGCCGCGCATAGGGGTCCTGGAGGCCTCGCGGCGCCTCGGGGTCGCGCGCGGGACGGTGCAGGCGCGGCTGGACCGGCTCCAGGCGAGCGGGGTGATCAGGGGGTTCGGCCCGCAGGTGGACCCGGCGGCGCTGGGCTACCCGGTGACGGCGTTCGCGACGCTGGAGATCAAGCAGGGGCAGGGAGCGGACGTACGGGAACACCTGGCGACGGTCCCCGAGGTGCTCGAACTGCACACGACGACGGGCCACGGGGACATGCTGTGCCGGCTGGTGGCGCGCTCGAACGCGGACCTTCAGCGGGTGATCGACAAGGTGGTGGCGTTCGAGGGGATCATGCGGGCGTCGACGGCGATCGTGATGGAGAACCCGGTGCCGCTGCGGATCATCCCGCTGGTGGAGCAGGCGGCGGGAGAGGAGTGAGCGGCGCGTGAGCGTCGCATGAGGACTCACCCGGAAGGGTGATGCAAAGAAGGAGTTGCAAAGAACCTCTTGCAACTCCTTCTTTGCAACTCTACGGTTGAACCATGTCCGAGCCAGAGAAGCATCTGTCCCGCATGCTCGACCCGCGCTCCCTGCGCGGGCTCGCCCACCCCCTGCGCATCCAGCTGCTGCGCAGCCTGCGCCGCCACGGGCCGGCCACCGCCTCCCAACTCGCCGAGCGGCTCGCCGAGTCCAGCGGTGCGACCAGCTACCACCTGCGGCAGCTCGCGCTGTTCGGGTTCGTCGAGGACGACCCGACGCGGGGCAAGGGCCGGGAGAGATGGTGGAAGGCCGCCCAGCAGGGGACCTCCCTGGACGAGACGATCCACAAGAACCCGGACCCCGAGATCCAGGGCGCCCTGGACGTCTTCCTGTACGAGGTGGCGACGATCCACACCCAGGAGATGAACACCTACCTGGGCACCCGGCACGACTGGACCGGCGACTGGGCCGGCGCCTCGGACATGAGCGACTTCACCCTGCGGGTGCCGCCGGAGAAGCTGCGCGAGCTCGGCGAGCGGATACACGAACTCGTCGAGTCGTACCGCGACATCCCGGAGCAGGACGCGCCGAACGCCGAGCGCGTCCGCGTCCACTTCCACGCGTTCCCCCAGCACAACGACTGACGGAAGGAACACGCACCATGCACGCGGACATCCACCTCCACCTGCACGCCCTGACAGCGGCCGACCGGCAGCGCGAAGCCGCCATCGCCGCGACCGCGCCGCAGTCCCCCCACACCCCCACCTTCCGCGTCCAACTCGGCTGGAAGCTCGTCGAGCTGGGGCTGCGGATGGCCACACCGGCCCCTGCGGCCGCGCGCCGGGTGAGCCTGGCAGCATGACCGCGCAGGGGGGAGACACGAAGGACCGTCGGCCGCTGGCCACCGTCCTGACGGCCAACGCCGTCTCGATCGCCGGTAATTCACTCACGCTCATCGGCGTCCCGTGGTTCGCGCTGGAGACCACGGGAAGCCCCGGCAAGGCGGGGCTCGTCGCCTTCTGCACGGCCCTGCCCGTGCTGCTCTCGGCCATCGCCGGCGGGCCGGTCATCGACCGGCTCGGCCGCCGCCGGGTCAGCATCGTCTCCGACCTCGTCTGCGGGCTCGCCCTGGCCGCGATCCCGCTCCTGCACCACGCCGGCGTCCTCGAACTCTGGATGCTGTGCGCGCTGATGGGGGTCAACGGCCTCTTCCACGCGCCCGGCGAGACGGCCCGGCACGTCCTGGTCCCCGACCTCGCCCGGCGCGCGGGGACGCCGCTGACGAGAGCGGCGAGTCTGTACGACGCCGTGGCGCGGGGCGCCAGGATGGCGGGGGTCGCGACGGCCGGCGTGCTCGTCGCCCTGCTCGGCTCCGACTCCGTCCTGTTCCTCGACGCGGCCACCTTCGGGCTCTCCGCGCTGCTCGTCTTCGCGGGCCTGCGCGGGGTGCCGTCGGCCGAGCCGATGCGCGACGCCCCGCGCCTCTCCCTCGCCCGCTACCGGGCCGACCTGCGCACGGGGTACGCGTTCCTGTTCGGCAGACGGCTGATGCTCGGGATCATGGTCATGGTGATGGTCACCAACGGCCTCGCCCAGAGCTGGAGCGCGGTGCTGCTGCCGGTCCACGCCCGGGAGGAGCTCGGCGGGCCCGCCGCACAGGGCCTGCTCGGCGCGGTCTTCGCCGGCTGCGCGCTCGCCGGAGCGCTGCTGTACGGGGCGGTCGGCCACCGTTTCCCCCGGCGCGCGGTGTACGCGACGGGCTTCCTCGTCGGGGGCGCCCCGCCGTACGTGGTGGCGGCGCTCACCGACACGACGGCGCCGCTGCTCGTGACGATGGCGGCGGCAGGCCTGGGGGTCGGAGTCCTCAACCCGATCCTGACGACGGTCATGTACGAGCAGGTGCCGGACGACCTGCGCAGCCGGGTCGTGAGCGCGAGCACGGCGGGCGTGCTGATGGCGATGCCGCTCGGCGGTCTGGCGGCGGGACTCCTGGTCGAGCGGGTGGGGATCACTCCGACGCTGCTCGGGATCGGGGCGGCCTACTTCCTCGCGACCCTCGCCCCGTTCGTCTTCCCCTCGTGGCGGGGCATGGACACCGCGCCGCCGCCGAAGGACATACCCGGCCCGCCCGGCCCGCCCGGTCCGGGTGCGGCGGGCGACGGGCTCAGCAGCTCGGAACCTTCGACTCCTGCCCCTGTTCCAGGGCCCGCAGGGAGTCCACCGCGTCGGTGAGGGTGGTGACGGGGACGAGCCGGAGGCCCTCGGGCTGCTCGGCCTTGGCGTCGGAGCACTCGTCCTTCGGGACGAGGAAGACGGTGGCGCCGTCACGGGCGGCGGCCTGGGTCTTGAGCGAGACCCCGCCGACGGCGCCGACCTTCCCGTCGGGCTCGATCGTGCCCGTACCGGCGACGGTCTTGCCGCCGGTGAGGTCGCCGCCGTCCCCGTCGCCGTCGAGCTTGTCGACGATGCCGAGGGAGAAGAGCAGGCCGGCGCTGGGGCCGCCGATGTCGGCGAGGTGCAGGGTCACCTTCACCTTGGCGGGGTCCAGCTTCAGGTAGCCGAGGGCGGCGAGGGTGGCCGCGTCCTGCGACTCCTTCATCTGGCCGAGGTTGTGCTTCTCGATCTCGGCGTCGGACTTCCCCGAGGGGTAGACGGAGTCGTGCGGGAGCACGGCGCGGTCGGTGCGGAACCAGGCGTCGGCCACGTCCCCGAGGTCGACCTCGGTGGACGGGCCGGTGGCGACGATGGTCGTCATCCGCAGCTGGCCGCTGGTCGGCCGGACCGGGGCGCCGGTGATCGTGATGACCTCGCGCCCCTTGTCCTCGCCGAGCACGTCGGCCGTCGTGCCGGGCTGCGCGATGGCGTACGGCAGCGGCGCGAGCCCGACGACGGCGAACAGCGCGGCGACGGGCAGCGCGCAGAGCGCGAGGGCACGAGGACGGGAGAGACTGGAGAGCACGTCCCCAATCTACTGGGGCCCGGAGGATCCGTTCCCGACGCCCCGCGCTCCACGGGCTGTCTACCGCAGGGCGTCGGCGACTTCCCTGGCCGCGTCGACGACGCGGGGGCCGACCCGCTCGGGGACCGCGTCGGTGAGCATGACGACGCCGACGCTGCCCTCGACACCGGTCACGCCGACGAGCGGGGCGGCGGCGCCGCTCGCGCCGGCCTCCAGTTCACCGTGGGTGAGGGTGAAGCCGGGTTCGATCAGGGAGCCCTGGCGGGCGGCGAGGATCGCGCGGCCGGCCGCGCCCCGGTCCAGCGGGTGACGGAAGCCGGCCCGGTAGGCGACGTGGTAGTCGGTCCAGGTCGGTTCGACGACGGCGACGGCCAGCGCCTCCGCCCCGTCGACGAGGGTCAGGTGGGCCGTCGCCCCTATGTCCTCGGCGAGCGAGCGCAGCGCCGGGAGGGCCGCCTCGCGGACCAGCGGGTGCACCTGGCGGCCGAGCCGCAGCACACCGAGGCCGACGCGGGCACGTCCACCGAGGTCGCGGCGGACGAGGGCGTGCTGTTCGAGCGTGGCGAGGAGCCGATAGACGACGGTCCGGTTGACGCCGAGTTTGTTGGACAACTCGGTGACGGTCAGGCCGTGGTCGGTGTCGGCGAGCAGTTTGAGGACTCTGAGTCCTCTGTCGAGCGTCTGGGAGGTCTCCGCGGTCACGACGCCCTCTCCTTCGGAGTGAGTGGCGACGGGCTCTTACGGGATCGCGACGCCGGTCCCGTCGGCGACGCACGTCAGAGGCCGCCGGCAGGAAGGGGTACACCGGCTGCGCTCCGCGGCGGCGCTGCCACGGGGCGAATGCTTTGAGCCGGGACAGTAGCGACCCGCTCCGCTCAGCGGAAGACCTCGTCCAGAATCCGGGCGCCGACGACCGGATAAAGACGGTTCAGGACCTTCGTCGGCCGGATGGGGGACTTTGGCGGACAAGATCCCCTCGGTCGTGCACCTAGCGTGGAGGGTGCCCGGAGATCGACCGTGGGGGCCGGTCTCCGAGTCGGATCCCGTCGCCGCGGGATGCGTGAGGCCCGTACGCGCAGACTCGTACGGGCCTCAGTCACATCACGACGCCGCTCACCTCACGACGCTTCGTGGCTACCGCATGCGGGTGGCCCACTCCTGGACCTTCTTGATCCGCTCGCGGATCTGCCCGGCCGTGGCCTCGGCGCTCGGCGGGCCGCCGCACACCCGCCGCAGCTCGGTGTGGATCACGCCGTGCGGCTTGCCGGTCTGGTGGACGTACGCGCCGACCATCGTGTTGAGCTGCTTGCGCAGTTCGAGCAGCTCCTTGTGGGAAACGACGGGCCGCCGCTCCGCCGGAAGCTCCAGGAGGTCGGCCTCCTCGTCCGGCTTCTTGCGGCTGTGCGCGATCTGCCGGGCCTGCCGCTTCTGGAGCAGCAGCTGGACCTGGTCGGGTTCGAGGAGTCCGGGGATGCCCAGGTAGTCCTGCTCCTCGGCGCTGCCCGGGTGGGCCTGCATGCCGAACTCCGCGCTGTTGTACAGCACGCGGTCGAAGACGGCGTCGGACTCCAGGGCCTCGAACGGCAGCATGTCCTGCTCGCCGGTGTCCTCGTCCTGCTGGCGCTCGGCCTCCGCCATCTCCTTCTCGGACTCGGCGTACGGGTCCTCGTCCTCGCCCGCCTTCTTCGGCTTGTCGAGGACGTGGTCGCGCTCGACCTCCATCTCGTTGGCGAAACCGAGGAGGCTGGGGATCGTCGGAAGGAACACGGACGCGGTCTCGCCGCGCCTGCGCGAACGCACGAAGCGCCCGACGGCCTGCGCGAAGAAGAGCGGGGTCGAGATCGTCGTCGCGTACACGCCGACGGACAGGCGCGGGACGTCGACGCCCTCGGACACCATGCGGACGGCGACCATCCACCGGTCGGTGCTCTCGCTGAACTCGTCGATGCGGTTCGAGGCGCCGTTGTCGTCGGAGAGGACGACCGTCGCCTTCGTCCCGGTGATCTCCCGGATCAGCTTCGCGTACGAGCGGGCCGAGTCCTGGTCGGAGGCGATGACGAGGCCGCCGGCGTCCGGGATGGACTTCCGGACCTCGGTGAGCCGCTGGTCGGCGGCGCGCAGCACGTTCGGCATCCAGTCGCCCTTGGCGTCGAGCGCCGTGCGCCAGGCCTGCGAGACGGCGTCCTTCGTCATCGGTTCGCCGAGCCGGGCCGCGATCTCGTCGCCCGCCTTGGTGCGCCAGCGCATGTTGCCGCTGTAGGAGAGGAAGATGACCGGCCGGACGACGCCGTCGCCGAGGGCGTTGCCGTAGCCGTACGTGTAGTCCGCGGAGGACCTGCGGATGCCGTCGTTGCCCTCCTCGTACGTGACGAAGGGGATCGGGTTCGTGTCCGACCGGAAGGGCGTACCGGTGAGCGCGAGGCGGCGCGTGGCGGGCTCGAAGGCCTCCAGGCAGGCCTCGCCCCAGGACTTGGAGTCACCGGCGTGGTGGATCTCGTCGAGGATGACGAGGGTCTTGCGCTGCTCGGAGCGGTTGCGGTGCAGCATCGGGCGGACGCCGACACCGGCGTACGTGATGGCGACCCCGTCGTACTCCTTGCTGAGCGGCCCGGCGCTGTAGTCGGGATCGAGCTTGATCCCTATCCGGGCCGCGGCCGCCGCCCACTGCTTCTTCAGGTGCTCGGTGGGCGCGACGACGGTGATCTGCTGCACGACGTGGTGGTGCAGCAGCCAGGAGGCCAGGGTCAGCGCGAAGGTGGTCTTACCGGCGCCGGGCGTGGCGACCGCGAGGAAGTCACGGGGCTGCTCCTGGATGTACTTCTCCATGGCCCCCTGCTGCCAGGCACGCAGCTTGTTGGCGGTACCCCAAGGGGCCCGTCCTGGGAAGGCGGGAGAAAGGTGATGGGAGGAGGCGGTGGTAGTAGTCACGATCTCCGGGTTCGACGCTCGTCACGGATGACAGTTCCAGATACGACAACCGGTCCACCTTACCGGCGGGCCGGTCGGAACCTCGTAGGAAACGGGGCGGGTGTGAGGAGGTTGCGATGCACCTCACGTCGCGGGGAAACGTACCCCGCGGTCCGGCGGAACTCCCTCCGCGTCGGGGACGATCAGCTCGCGGAGGGCCGCCGCGATCACCTCGACGTCGTACGTCTCGCCGTCCGCCACGGCGGTGACCAGGCGTTCCGCCGCGGCCGCGTCGGGCCGCAGGCGGACGGCGTTCAGGGCGAGGAAGGTGACGCAGGACAGCCAGGCGGTGCGATGGCGGTCACCGACGAAGGCGTTCCCGACGGCGAGCGACTGCAGAAGGGCCGCGGCCTTCTCCACGACACCCGGGTAGACGTCCGCGCCGTCGTGGACCACCGTCGGCCGGTACGCGGCCTCGGCGACGAGTCCCACGTCGCGCGCGACCGGGGTGTCGCCGGACGCGGCCTCGGCTACGGCGAAGACGTCCTCGGCGGAAAGGTAGACGGTCACGTCAGCCGGTCCAGGAGCTCGCTCCACCTGGCCGCTTCCTCGCGGGCGGTCTGCCGCACCCGCGCTTCGTGCGCGGTCCGCGCGAGGTAGTCGTCCACGGCCCGGAGGACGAGCGCGTGCATGCTCACGCCGTCCTCCCGTGCCCGCCGGCGCAGTGCCTCGGTCTGGTCGTCACGGAGACGCAGGTTCATGGCCACGCCGGAAATGGTACCGATTTGGGGTCATTCCGGCGGGCCGATCGGTCAGGCCGGGTCCGGCGCCGCGTGCAGCCGCGTGGCGACCCACGCGCCGACCGCCGCCACCCCCGCCATCGGCAGGAAGACCGCCGCGAAGGCCGCCGGGTGGGAGCTCTGGGCCGCGTCCGCGGTGACCGCGTGGCCGACCGCGCCGCCGCCGAGCGCCGCGAAGGCCGCGCCGCCGACGGCGAGCAGGAGGACGTTGGAGAGGCCGTCGGAGATCTGGAGCGCGGCCGAGTTCGCGCCCGCCTCCTCCGGCGGCGACAGCTTCATGAGCAGCACGCTCGTCGAGGAGATCACCGCGCCCATGCCGAAGCAGCTGAACGCCCACACCACCGCGACCACCCACACCGGCACCGCCGCGATCAGCACGCTCGGCGCCGTCGCGATGCCGAGGGCGACGAGGACCATCCCGAGGACGACGAGGCGCTCGCGGTACGGCTCCGTCCACGGCCGGGACTGGATCCAGGAGCCCAGGGCCCAGGTCAGGCCGCCGAGGGCCAGCGAGAACCCGGCCATGGTCACGCTGACCCCGCGCTGGGTGACCAGCATCAGCGGGATGAAGGACTCGGCCGCGATGAAGGAACCGGCGGAGATGCCGCGCAGCAGGATGACGGAGGGCAGTCCGCGCGCCGCCCGTACGGTGCCGCGCGGGAGGAGGCCCCGGATCGCGGGGACGAGGAGCGCGGCGCCCAGGACGGCCGGGACCAGCGAGATCCAGCGCAGTTCCTGGCCCGCGTACTGGAGCAGCCCGGCGCCGGCCGAGATGGCGAGCGCGAGGACGATCCGGCGCCGGTCCCAGGGCGCGAGGGGCGCCTCCGGGTCGGCGGGGCCGGAGGCCGTCCGGCGGATCGCGGGGAGGGCGAGGGCGAGCGGGAAGACGACGAGCATCGGGATGCCGAGGAAGACCCAGCGCCAGCCGAGGTGCTCGGTGATCGTCCCGGCGGCGAGGGGGCCGACGACCGAGGGGACGACCCAGCTCGCGGCGAACGCGGCCATGATCGCGGGCCTGAGGTGTTCCTCGTAGGCGCGGCTGACGATCACGTACAGCGCGACGATGACGAGCCCGCCGCCGAGGCCCTGCACGGCCCGGCCGAGGATGAACATCCACATGCTGCCGGCGGTCCCGGAGAGGACCAGTCCGGCGGCGAAGGCGGTCATGCCGCTGGTGAGGGAGGCGAGCGGGCCGCTCCGGTCGGACCACTGGCCGGCCAGGACCATGCCGAAGAGGCTGGTGGTGAAGTACGCGGAGAAGGCGAAGGCGTAGACGGAGACGCCGTTCAGCTCGCGGGCGGCGACGGGCATCGCCGTGCCGACGGCGGTCGCCTCGAAGGCGATGAGCAGGACGACGGAGACGATGCCGATGCTGAGCGCCCGGTGGGCGGCGTCGAGGACGGTGCCCCGGGGGGCGGGCGGGTCGTCGACGGGTATCGGGGTCCCGGCGGTGCCGAGATCGGGGGAATCGAGGGCGCTCATCCCCCCAGAGTAAGTGGTCAACCATTCAATGACCCCTGTCGGGAGGGCTGATCGTCCTCCGCCCTTGGTCGTACGTCCCGACGCCTGATTGTGAACGCGGTATGGCAGTCGCGTGGCACGGCCCCGGTATCCCTTGAGCCCCTTCCGGCCCCGCTCTACGGTCTTAACCAACGCACCAAGCAACACCGCACGACACCACGACCGTGTGCCCGAGTGGTTCAGGGGCTCGCCTGCAAAGCGAGTAACGCGGGTTCAATTCCCGCCACGGTCTCTGCCGAAGGTTCCGCGAGAAGCCCCCGAGGGGGCTTCTCGCGGAACCTTCACATCCGCCCACAGGTCGTGCCACAGTCCGCCCATGAGTGATCAAGGCAGACGCAAACTGGGCGTCCTCGCAGGTGTCGGCCTCGCTGGAGGCCTCCTTCCCGGCATCACCCTGGGCGCGGAGACCGCCGACGCGGTCCTCTCCCTGATGACCGCAGTCCTGGTCGTCACGGTCCTGACCCAGATCGTCCACATCGGCCCCTCGGCCCGTGTCCCGGCCTCCGCCCTCGTCCTCTTCGGTGCGCTCGGCTTCGTCCAGGACGCCCTCGTCTGGTGGCTGCTCTCCTGGCTCGGCCCCAAGGTCGGCGAACTCCGCGTCGAGGGGTTCACGACGATCCTTCTCGCCGCGCTCTGCACCCGCGGCGCCGTGCTCCTGCTGTCCCAGCTGACCTCGACCGCCGAGACGGCCGAGGCCTGAGCCGTACGGTCACCCGGTCACGGCTGGCCGCGCCACTTCTTCGTCTCGAAGACGGGCTGCTCGGGAAGCCCCGCGTTGTTCTCGCACTCCAGCTTCTTCACGATCCCGAGTGTGACGGAGTGGAGGACGGTCAGGTACGCCTCCCGGGTCGCGGCGGTGTTCGCGGGGTAGGCGCCCTTGATCGGCTTGTCGAAGCCGATCGAGGCCCCGACGGGGGCCGGCTCCTTGTCCGAGCCCTTCAGGCGGGGGCTCGTGCACTGGACGAAGAGGTGGGCCCCCTTCTCGTCCGCGCTGGCCTCGCGGCCCATCGCGTAGAGGTACCGGCCCTGCTTCCACCACGTCGCGGTGCCGTCGTCGTACAGGGAGTCGCTGTCGTGCAGCCAGACGTCGACGCCGAGCCCGCTCTTCGGGGAGGCGTCGGTGGTGATCTCGCACGTCGCGGGGTGGCCCGGCGGCCTGCCCTCCCGTGCCTGGTCCGCGATCAGCGCGTCCGTCGTCCGCCCGAGCCCGATGCCGGACTCGCCGTACGCGTCCGTGCCGAGGAGCGACGCGACGGCCCCGACCGCCGCGGTCGAGAGCGTCCCGTCGCACTTCGGCGCGGGCGGCTTCGCCTCGTCCTCGCCGCTGCCGCAGGCGGTGAGGAGCAGCCCGAGGGCCAGCACGGTCGAGACGGTCGGTACGGACGCTTTTCTCATCGGTGTTCCTCAGTGTTCCTCGGTGTTCCTCGGAGGGGGTCAGCCGGTCTCGGGGGCGTTGCCGACCTGGTTCGCGTGGTCGTTGCCCTTCGCGTAACCGCCGTCCACGGACTCGATCATGTCCTGCTTGAAGTCGCTGCTCACCTGGCCGCTGTGCATGGCGAGGAACCGTTCCATCGGCGACTCCGCGCTGTACCGGCCGGCCGTGTAGATCGCCGCGTTGTCCTCGTGGATCTTGTCCTCGGTCGCGTCCTTGTGGTCGTCGACCGACTTGTCGGACCAGTCGCCGATGACCTGCCCGGCGAGCTGCTCCATGACGCCCGAGCCGGTGTCGACGGCGAGCGGTACGAGGACGGCGGCCGCGCCGACGGCGGCGGTGGCCGGCAGGAAGGCGACGCCGGCCGCGATGCCGACGGTGGCGCCGAGCTCCACCCAGCCGGCCTTGGCGGCCTGCGCCTTCTCGTACTCCTCGTGCTTCTTCATGCCCTCGGCCTCGACCTGGTTGGCACGGGACTCGTCGAGGATTCCCTGGAGGGTGGCGCCCGTGTACACGGTCGAGCGGGCCTTGCCCTCGTCGATCTTGCCGTCCGGGCCGACCTGCGCTTCGAGGACGCTGGTGGTGTAGAGCCGCTCGGCGGTCGAGACGGAGGCGTACGCGTCCGGGTGCTGCCCGAGCGTGCTGAGGAACTTCGCCGCGTCCTCGCGCTCCAGCTTCAGGTGGGACTCCGGGTCCTTCGTCGGGGCGAAGGGGCTGTCGGAGTCGTTCTTGGCGAGCGCCCAGTTGAGGTCGTCGACGTAGCCGGCGCCCATGTGGCCGAGGCTGTCCGCCAGCGGGGACTGGTACTTCTTCAGGAGCTCGGCGTCACCGCCGTACTTCGCGACGACGTCCGTCATGATCTGGGCGGTGGTCTCGTCCCGCTTCAGCTCCGGCGTCGGGTCGTCCCAGGCGTGGCCGAGCGTCGCCGCCTCCAGGGCGTGGCCGAGCGCGTCCGGCATGTAGTCCATGGACTTCTTGGCGTCGTCCGGGTCGTGGCCGTCGATGTCGGGGAAGAAGTCGTACTTCTCGTTGGCGAAGAAGTCGAGGTAGTTCCCGATCTTCTGGCCGTCCTTGTCCTTGCCGAGGTTGAGCTCGCCGCCGACGGTCCCGTCCTCCTTGTACGAGGTCAGCGGGTCCTTCGAGAAGAACTCCTTCGAGGCCTCCGGGCTGTGGCCGAGGGCTTCGAGCATCGAGACCATCGGGTCGTAGCCGGAGCCGTTGACGCCCGAGGGGTTGTACTGGTTCTTCATCCAGCCGCCCATCGCCTTGCTGTCGGCGAAGAGGTACGGGTCCTTCGCGTGGAGCTGGGTGACGTGCTCGGCGATCGGGACGAGGAACTTCTTGTCGTAGTCGCCGTAGCGCATGATGCCGCCGAGCAACTGGTAGCCGAAGGCCGGGTTGTTGTCGTACTTGGCGAGCGGGATGCGCTCGGTGCCGAGCTTCCGCATCTCCGTGGACCACTTGTCGGTCCAGGCGTCGCCGCCCTGCGTGGCGGTGGCGAGGTTCATGCCCAGGTTCTTCTGGAGCTCCTGGACGTCCGCCAGGCGCTCCTTGTCGACCTTCGAGTAGTCGTACGTGTCCGTCGACAGCTGGCCGAAGAACTCCAGGGAACCCTTGGGGCCGAGACCGTCGTAGAAGGTCCGGGAGAACTCCTTCGAGCCACTGTTGTCCTTCAGCAGCTCGTTGAGGCACATCAGCTCCTCGTGCGAGATCTCCCGGCCCTTCTTGGCCAGGTCGACGGCGCGCTGCGCCTCCTCGGCGTCGAGGCTCGTGTACTTCGGGGCGCTGAAGTTGTGCTGGTCGCCGGTGATGTTGGCCTTGAGCGCGTTGGAGCAGGACACGTCGGCGTCGTCGCAGGTCTCGACGATCGCCTCGATCCGCTTCTGCATCGCCAGGATGTCGGCGTGCTCCTTGCGGACCATGTCCTGGAAGTCGGGGTCGTGCCGCATCCCCTGGTCCTTGGTCTGCGACAGCGGCTCGCGGGCCTCGACGGTGCCGTCGGCCTTCACGAAGAAGCCCTTCGCGGGGGCCTCGGTCTCGGCGATGGCCTTGAGCTCGTCCTTCGCCTTCTTGAAGTTGTTGTAGCCGTCCTCCAGGACCTTGTGGATGCCCTCGGCGGCCTTGGCGGCGTCCTCGAACTCCTTCGCCGTCTTGTCCACGAACGGCTTGGTGACCTCGGCGTTCACGCCGCGCCAGTAGTCGTCCCTGGCCTTCGCGGCCATCGTCGTACGGGCGTCCTCGGCGAGCTTGTCCAGCTTGCCCTTCATCGCGGACCAGTCGTCGGCCGAGGCCTTCATCTTGTCGAGCGGCGCGTGGACGATGTTGTCGTACGTCAGCACAGCAGGTCCCCCGCCTACTTGAGGTATTCGTTGATCTTGGATGCCGCGAGCGACGCCCGGATGTCTTCCTCTTCCTTGGCGTGCGAGGCCGCGCTGTAGTCGAGGTGGTTGGAGATGTTCGCGCAGGCGTCGGCGAGCGTGTTCAGCTGCGAGCTCCAGGTCTCCTGCACGGTCGACATCGCGGAGCCGGTGAGGAAGCCGTTGCTCGACATGCCGGTCGCGGCTTCCGTCGTGCTCGTACGGGCGTGGTTGCCGTCCTTGACCAGCCGGCCGTGCAGGGCGTACGCGGCGCTGCCGATCTCCCCCAGCTTGTCCTGGTCGACGCTGAGGTCGGCGCTGCCGCCGCCACCGCCGGGCTCGGGGGCCACCTGGTTGAGCCTCATGCTCACGTTGGCCGTGGACGTCGTCCGTACGGACGCCCACTCCTCTTCGAACGACATGCTCTCCCCCGTGCGGTGTGCGCTCGTGCGGTTCCGGCTCGCCCGCGGCTCGCTTCGACTCGCTTCGGCTCGCTTCCGGCTTCGCCTCAGCAAGTTCCGAGCCGTGGAAATCACGGCGATCGTAGTCCCCCGGCCAAGCGTTCGAGCAATTCCGGCCGGTAAATTCCGCGCGGAGCGAGATCTTCACGGCACTTCACGAAGCTTCACGGCACCCCCATCCCCACTTCACCTTCGCAACCCGGACAGCCCGGACCTTCCGGCCGGAGCCGAGGACCGGCCCCGGACACCGCCTCGATAGGCTCGTCCCGCACCGGGTGGCCCCGGGAGCGCCGCACCGACAGGGGGAGTCACGGGTGGAACGACCGCGCACGCAGGAGAACCCCGGCCCACACCAGGCCCCGCGCCCGCATACGCATCCGCACCCGAAGCCGTACCCGTACCGGCTCGTCACCCGCCTCGACCCGCCCGGCACCGCCGTCCCCTGCCACCGCTTCGTCGCCCGCAGCGCGGACGGCGAACGCACGGTCCTGCTGAGCGCCCCGCTGCCGGGCGCCGACCTGACGCTCTTCGCCGCCGAGGCCGAAGCGGCCCACCGGTTCGTCGGCCCGTGGATCGCCCCGGTGACGGACCACGCGGGCGCCGACCGGACGACGCCCGTCCCCACCCCCTGGTACGCGAGCCCCTACGTGCCCGCCCTCCCGCTCCCCGTCGCCCTCGCCGTCCACGGCGGCCCGCTTCCCGAGACCACCGTCCGGGCCGTCGGCGCCACCCTCGCGGAAGCCCTCGCCGTCGCGCACGCCCAGGGCGTCACCCACGCCGGGGTCTCCCCCGCCGCCGTCCTCCTCACCGCCGACGGCCCCCGCCTGACCTGCTTCGGCGCGGTACGGGCCGCCGGACCCGACGGCACACCGCGCACCGGCCTGCCGGGCCTCGACCCGGGCGCGCTCGCACCCGAGCAGGCCACGGGCGGACGCCCGCGCCCGCCGGGCGACGTCTACGCGCTCGGCGCCGTCCTCGCGTACGCGGCCACCGGTCACACCGTGCCCGAACGCGAGGAACTCCCGCCCGCCCTGCGCCCGTTGATCGCGGCCTGCCTGGCCCGCGACCCCGCCGACCGCCCCACGGCGGCCGCCCTAACGTCCTCCTTCGCCCCGCCGACCGCGCACCACACGGTCCTCGACTCGGCCGGCGCGCTGCTCACGCCGGGCTGGCTGCCGGGCCGGGTGGTCGCGGCGCTGGCGAGGCAGTCGGCAGAACTGCTGGCGGCGGAACTCCCCGTACTCCCGGAGGCGTCCGCCGCACGGCTCCCGGAGGCGGCCGCCTCCCGCTAGTCCGCGTACGCGGACCCCGCGAGCGCCCCGCCGGGCGCCCCACCCGGCGCCCCACCCGGCGCCCCGCCACTCCCCCGACACCCACCACCCGCCCCTGAAGGACCCCGCCCGCCCATGCTGTCGCCCCTCACCCACGACGACCCGGCCGCCGTCGCCACGTACCGGCTCCTCGCCCGCCTCGGCTCCGGCGGCATGGGCACGGTCTATCTCGCGCGCTCCCCCGGCGGCCGTACCGTCGCGCTCAAGACGGTGCACGCGCGGCTGGCGACCGACCCCGCGTTCCGGGCACGGTTCCGCCTGGAGACGGACGCGGCGCGGATCATCGGGGCGCGGCACGGCGCGGCCGTGGTCGACGCGGACCCGCTGGCGGAGACGCCGTGGCTGGCGACCGAGTACGTCCTCGGCCCGCCGCTCGACGACGCCGTGGCGCTCGCCGGCCCGCTGCCGGAGCCGACCGTCCGCGCACTCGGCGCCGCGCTCGCGGGCGCGCTGGCGCAGCTGCACTCCTCGGACGTGGTCCACCGCGACCTGAAACCCTCGAACGTGCTCGTCACCGCGTACGGACCGAAGATCATCGACTTCGGCATCGCGCGGGCGGCGGGCGACGACCACCTGACGCGTACGGGCGCGGCGGCGGGCACCCCCGCGTTCATGTCGCCCGAGCAGGCGAGCGGCGAGGAACACCCGCCCGCGGGCGACGTGTTCGCGCTGGCGGGCGTGCTGGTCTTCGCCGCGACCGGGCACGGCCCGTTCGGCACGGGCTCGCCCGCCGACCTGCTCTACCGCGTGCGGTACGCGGACCCCGACCTCGGCGGCGTGCCGACGGGCCTCGTCCCGGTCCTGACCGCCTGCCTCTCGAAGGACCCGGCGGCCCGCCCGACGACGGCCGCGCTGATCGACCACCTCCACGACGGACACGGCGAGTTCGCCGACCACCTGCCGCCGCCGCTCCTCGCCGACATCGCCCGCCGCGCCACCGACGTCTGGACCCACACCCCCCGCCGCCTCCCGGCCCCCGCCGAGTCCGCGACGGCCCCGACCGTCACCACGACCCGGCTCTCCCGCCGCCGCCTCCTCACCCTCGGCGGCGCCGCCCTCGTCGGCACGGCGGCGGCGGGCGGCGGCCTCTGGACGTGGCTGAGCACCCGCGACGACACCCCGCCGGGCGCCACCCCGACCGCCGCGGGCCCCACGGCCGTACCGGCGACGACGGCGGCGGACGGGGCACCGAAGGCGTTGTGGCGGGCGGAGTCGCTGGACCGGGAGGAGAGGGCGACGCCGTTGGTCGCCGGGGACGTCGTCGGCTTCACCGAGACGGTGTCGTTCCGGGCGTTCGACACGCGGAACGGGGCGATGCTGTGGGAGGACGGCATGGTCGACCCCGAGCAGATCGTCACCGACGGCACGTACTTCTACGTCTCCGAGGGCCCCAGCGACGGCCCCACGGCCCTGACGATCCGGACGCTGGCGGCCCGCACCGGCGAGGAAGCGCGGAAGACCGTCACGATCAAGAGCTTCGAGGGCTCGCAGTTCGGCACCCACCTCCTCACCGCCGCAGGCGGCCGCCTCTTCGCCGCCTCGCGGATCGGCGACCGGGCGACCTCCGAGACCGGCTGGCACCTGATCGCCGTCGACCCGCGCACGGGCAAGGTCATCTGGCGGCAGCCGTACGTCTGGGACGGCGTCCGCCCGTGGCTGGCCGAGGTCGTCGGCGACCGGCTCGTCCTCGGCAAGAACAGCGGCGACCTGGAGAACTTCGTTGTCCAGGCCCGGGACGTCCGCACCGGCCGCCAGTTGTGGCGCGAGAGCGTCCCGCTCAAGGACTCGATGCAGTTCATCCCCGGCCAGCTCGCCGCCGACGAGCGGCACCTCTACCTCGGCGGCGACCGCCTGCGCGCGCTGCGCCTGACCGACGGCGGGACGGCCTGGGAGTACGGCAAGGGCGGGTCGTTCGGCGTCCCGGTCGTCTCGGACGGTCTGGTGTACGTCAACGAGGCCGGCCGGGGACTCGTCGCCCTCGACGCGGGCAAGGGCACGAAGACGTGGGAAGAGGCTCCCTCCGGCCGGAACCTGAGCCCGGACCCTCTCCGCACGCCGGTGGTCGGGACCACGCACGTGTACGCCCCCGTCCTCGGCGGCCTGAGCGCCATCGACCGGAAGACCCGCCGCTCGGCCTGGGTCTTCCCGACGGACGCGACCCGGTACGTCGTCGACACGGCGAGGACCCGGATCATCGGCGCGGGCCCGTCGTCGGTCGTGTCCCTCCCCTTCTCCTGACAGCACTCACCCGGAACCCGAAAGCGAAGACTCGTGACCGTCAAGCCCCTCGCCACCGGCGACCCGCTCCGGCTCGGCCCGTACCGCCTCCTCGGCGTCCTCGGCGAGGGCGGCATGGGCAAGGTGTACGTCGGCAGGGACGGCGAGGGCACGCCCGCCGCCGTCAAGGTCCTGCGCCCCGAACTCGCCCACGACCAGCACCTCGCCCAGCGTTTCGTCCGCGAGGCCGACATGGCGCGGGCGGTCACCAGTCCGGGTGTGGCACGGATCCTGGGCGCGCGGACCGAGGGCGGACGGCCGTGGATGGCCGCCGAGTTCCTCGCCGGACCGACGCTCGACGAGGCCGTCCGCGCGTACGGCCCGATGGACGTGCCGACGGTCCGCGCGCTCGCCGCCCGGCTGGCCCGCACGCTGCACGACATCCACACCGCCGGGCTGATCCACCGCGACCTCAAGCCCGCGAACATCGTGCTCACCTCGACCGGCCCCCGGATCATCGACTTCGGCATCGCCCGCCCCGAGCACGGCCTGACCCTCACCACAACCGGCCAGATCCCCGTCACGCCGGGGTACGGCGCCCCCGAGCAGGTCCTCGGGCAGCGCGTCGGACCGGCCTCGGACCTCTTCTCGCTCGGCGCGGTCCTCGTCTACGCGGCGAGCGGACGGCGCGCCTTCGACGCCGGGCACGTGGCGGCGCTCCAGTACGAGGTGGTGCACGGCACCCCGGACCTGAGCGCGGTCCCGCCGGAGCTCCAGGAGCTCATCGGCCCGTGCCTGGCGAAGGACCCCGCGTTCCGGCCCCTCGCGCCGCAGGTCGCCGAGGCCTTCGCGCCGCCGAAGGGCGCCGACCGCGCCTGGCGCAAGGGCCCGCTCGCCGAGGACATCAAGCGCCGCGAGACCGCCACGAAGCGCCTGGCCGCGCCCGAGGACACCGCCGTACCCTCCGCCCCGACGACCCGGCGCCGCTTCCTGACTGTGGCGGCGGTCGGCGTGGCCGTCCTGGGCGCGGGCGGCGGCGCGGGGGCGTGGTGGCTGAACCGGGACGGGGCGAACTCCCCGACCGCCGACGTGCCCCCGGCCGTACCGAAGCCCGAGGCGGCCTTCGCCTCGCTCATCGACAGCGAGCCGGGGAAGGCCCCGGACGCCCTGTGGGGGCCGCTGGACGTGACCGCCCCCGGCGGCCGTCTCCCCCTGCCCGTACGGGACGTGCTCGTCGTGCAGGCGAAGACGGCCGGGCTCCTCGCCCTCTCCGTGACGGACGGGAAGGAACGGTGGCGCGCCAAGGAGCTGAACGGGGACGCCGGTTACGCCTCCGTCGCCGACCGGCTCGTCGTCGGCGCCGACAAGGACGGGGTCCTGCACGCCTTCGTCGCCTCCAGCGGCAAGCCCGTCTGGCAGACCCCGGCCGACGCGGTCGACGTCCTCGCCGCCGACGACACCCACGTCTACGTGGTGACGAAGGACGACCGGCTGCGCGCCGTCGACGCCTGGGCCGTCAGGACGTCCTGGAGCCGCCCGCTGCTCTCGCCCCGCTCCTCGCTCGGCCCTGCCAAGGCCGCCGTGGGCGGGAAGCGGCTCGTGATCCACGGCCGGGACGGCCAGGTCGACGTCGTCGACACGGCCACCGGCGAGACCGTGTGGAAGCTCAAGGACCAGGGCACGTACGGCCAGGCACCGGCGATCAGCGGCGACACGGTCTACGTCGCCGGTCCCGACCTGATCGCGCGCAAACTCGACGACGGCTTCTCCCTCTGGGAGGAGGAGACCGGGAACCTCGGCGACCGGGACTTCGGCTGGAGCAGCCCGTGCGCCGACGGCGAGGCCGTCGTGGCCATCGACGGGTACCAGGCCTTCCGCCTCACCACCCTTGTGGAAGCCCGCAGTTCGAGCACGGAGTGGCATGTGCCCCTCGGCGGGCTGGGCAGCACGAGCCGCTCGGTGACCGCCCCCGTGGTCGAAGGCGGGACGGTCTGGCTGCTGGAACCGGACGGCGCCACCATGAAGGCGGTGAAGAAGACGACGGGCGAGGACCTGTTCACCGTGACGATGCAGCGCGAGGGCCCGTACCAGCTGGTGAGCGACGCCCACCGCGTCTTCCTCGGACGCGGCGGCCGGATCGCGGCGCTCCCGGTCTACGGCGAGTAGCCCCGGGGCCCTACGCCTTCTGCGGCACCGGCACGCCCTCGGCGAGACCCGTGTCCGCGCAGCCCAGCTCGGCGGCGACGTGGCCGGCCGCCGCGTTGGCGAGGGTGATCAGGCGCGTGCGCGTCCCGGGGCCGTCGTCCGTCGTCGCCCCGTCGGGTCCCCACACGGCCGTCTCGACGACGAAGGGGTGGGCGGGCGCCGGGAGACGGCAGGAGAAGAAGACCTTGCCGAGGTCGTCGTCGGCGTAGGCGCGGAGGCCGGAGGCGTACGCGGTGACCTCGTCCGCACGCCGGGAATCCGCCGAGGGCGCGGCCTTCACGGGCCTCAGCTCGACACGTACGGACTTCTCCGCGTCCTCGGCGCGCTCGGCCGCGAGCAGCCAGCAGTAGGGCTGAGCCTGCGGCCGGTACGCGTCGGCCAGCGGGGCGCGGGAGGCCTCGCGGAGCAGCGTGAGGGCCTTGCCGGGCTCGGACAGGTCGTCACGGAACCGTTCGCCGCCGCCCAGGAGCCGGAGCGCCTCCGTGGCGGCGGGCGCGGCGGCGAACCCGTCGCAGACCTCGGCCGCCGCACGCCCCTCCGCCCCGGCCGGGGCGTCCTCGCCGGAGCAGCCCACGAGCACTCCGGCGAACACGGCGACGGCACCGAGTCGCGTCAGTACGGGTCGCACGACGGGCGTCAGCTCCGTCGCGAACGCAGGACGGGTACGGCGATCCCGACACCGAGCAGCACGGCCGCGCCGATCCCGAGGCCGATCCACAGGCCGGTGTTGCCGCCCTCGTCGCTGTCAGCCTGCGCGACGGGAGCGGGCGCCGGGGCGGAGGTGGCGCCGGTGGAGGGAGCGCCACCGGCCGACGTGTCGGTAGGCGTGCCGCTGGGCGTGTCGGCCGAGGGCGGCGCCGTGGTCAGCGTCTCGTCGAGGTCCCCGATGGGCCGGACCCCGGCCGGACCCGGGTCCCCGGGCGTCTTCACCGCACGGAGCGGCCGCAGGATGCCGTACCCGATGAAGTCGCTGCGCTCCTCACCACCGGCGGGCTTGTTGATGGTGTTGAGCATGACCTTGAGGACCTGGTTGTTGGTCCAGTCGGGATGCTTCGACCAGACGAGCGCGGCGGTGGCGGAGGCGAGGGCGGTGGCGTGACTCGTACCGTTGAAGGTACAGCTGGGCCCGGCCGCGCAAGTGGCGACGACGTCCTTGCCGGGGGCGACTACGTCGACCTGAGGGCCGCTCTGGGAGAACGAGGCGTACTTCCCGTTCTTGTCGGTGGCGCCGACGCCGACGACACCGGGGGTCGCGCCGGGGTATTCCACCGTGTTGCTCTTGTCGCCGGTGTTGCCGACGGCGGCGAAGACCAACGCCCCCTTGTCCATGGCGTACTTCACGGCATCGGTGAGCTTCTGCGAGCCCGACCGCGAACCCAGCGAGATGTTGACGACCTTCGCCCCCGCGTCGACGGCGGAACGAATCGCCTCGGGCACGACGGTGTTGAACCGCCGCTCTCCGTCAGCCGCGTTGCCGTCGCCGCCGCCTCCCGGTACTCGTATGGAGAGGATCTTGGCTTTGGGAGCCAGGCCGTACGCGCCCTTGCCGCCGTTCGCCGCACCAGTGCCGGCGATGAGGACGGCCATGCTCGAGCCGTGTCCCTCGTGGTCGGTGCCGGCGTCACCCCCCTTGCCCGGGTCGAAGTCCTTGCCCTTGACGACCTGACCCTTGAGGTCCGGCAGTTCCTGGTCCACACCGCTGTCGATGACGGCAACGGTGACGCCCTCACCCTTGCTGATCTGCCAGATCTCCTCGGCCTTCATCGCGGTGAGGTGCCACTGGCGGTCCCGCACGCCCTCCGCGTGGGCGGGTACGGAAGCGATGCCCACGAGCAGCATCCCCAAGGCGGCCGACCCGGTCAGGCGGGCACGGCGACGACGAATACTGCTGGTAGGCATCTGCTTCCTCGCGCTGATCAGTCGATGACGGGCGGCGCCGGACGGCGGTTGCCCTGCTGCCAGGTTTCCTCGTCCTCGACCAGGTAGTCGGGACGCTCTCCGTTCCGCTCCTCGCGCTCCTCGTCGGGGCGGGTGTTGCCGCCACGTACGAGTCCGGAGCCGCCGGCCGTGAAGGGCCGCGCGCCACCGGTGCCGGCGGAACGCTGTGCCTTGCCGCCGACGATCCCGCCGGTCTCACCGGCGAGGCGACGGCCGGTCGCGCCGTTGCGGCCGGCACCCGAGCCTCCGCCCATGGCACCGCCCATCCCGCCGCCCATGCCCATGCCGCCGCGTCCGACGCCCGAGCCGTTGCGCCCGCCCGTCTCGCCGCCGATGACGGTGCCGCGCGGGATGCCCGTGGCGGGCCGCCCCTGCGTGCTGGGGACCGGACGGCCGCCGCTGATGCCCTCACGGACGGCGCCGGGCATGCCGGGCAGACCGGGCATGCCGCGCCCGGAGCCGAGCGGACCACGGCTGCCGCCGGTGACGGGGCCGGTGGACGGCAGCGTTCCCGGCAGCCCGCCCTTGCCGGCGGCCGGGGGGATGCCGGTGGTGGTGACGAACGGCGGCGTGGCGCCGCCCTCCGGCTTGGTGACCGGCGGCCCGCCGCCGGGGTTCTGCCCCGTCGGTCCGGTCTGCCCGGAGGGTCCGGTGGTGCTCGGCGGCAGCGTCTCGACGCTGTCGATGCCGAGGTCTGCCGGGGTGTCCGGCCGCGTCTCGGTGTGGCCGTCGGGCGTGCTCGGCCGGCTCGGCCCGGTGGAGTCTCCGGACGGCGGCGTCGAGGGCGTGTCGGGCGTCGAAGGGGTGTGGGACTGCGAGGGAGGCGTGCCCGTGTCGGTGTCCGTCCCGGTGTTCGCGTCCGGTCGCGTCCCGGTGACCGTGTCGGACCGCGTCCCCGACCTCGTATCCGAGGACGAGGAGTACCGCTGCCCTCCCGACGTGGAGTCGGCGGTGCCGCTGCCGAGCCGGTCAGTGCGTTCCGGCACGAACTCCCCCGGCGGCGGCGGAAACGTAGGCGGCTCGAAGCTCGACATGTAGTAGCTCGACCACGTGTACGAGGACGACAGCCGCGTCATCTCGGCCGCCGCCTCCTGCTTGTTCTGCGCCTCCTTGGCCAGGATGTCGTCCAGCTTGTCGCTGGCCGCGGCGGCCTTCGCCGCGTTGCGGGCGACGACGGCCGAGTCGGGGTCGTTGGGGTAGTCCTGCGCGGCCCGCAGGTTGGCCTTGGCCTGCTCGTGCGAGGTGTAGCGGGGGATGGCGCTCTTCGCGCTGGCGATGGCCTGCGAGGCGTTGGCCATCCAGGTGGCCGAGTTGCCGCTGTAGTCGCTGAGCGAGAGGGTCGAGCTGACGATGCTCATGGCCCACTCGTCGAACGCCTGCTGTGCCTCGCCCTTCCACTCCTCGTTGGCCGTGCCGACGCGGCCCTTGAGCTTTTCGGCGACGTCCATCAGGTCCAGGGACGCCTGCCGCAGGCGGTCGCCCGCGAGCCTGACGGAGGGCTCGCTGGCTTCGTCCAGCCACTCCAGCATCTTCTGGTGGGTCATGGCGTAGAAGTTGGTCCCGCCGTATCCGCTGCTCTCTGCGTCCCTCATCCTTCGCCTCTTCCCCGTATGCCTCGTGACCCCGTCCGACCGTGCCGACCGGCGCTAGCTGTAGGCGCTGTCGCTGTCGCTCGCGGCTTCCTGGCTGCCCTCGCTCGTCGGGATGCGTCCGGCTTCCCGGTCTGCCTTCGTCTTGGCGTCGTCGGTCCGCTGATGAATGTTGATCATCTTCTGCTTGACGTCGTCGTCCATCTCCTGGAACCCGTCGCGGGAGACGACGACCGCGATGCTGAGCCCTTCGAGGCAGTCCTTGAGGAGGCCGGAGAGCTCCGTCAGCTTGCCGACGACGGTCGAGTACGACGTGTAGATGCCGTTCGCCTCGCTCCAGCCGGCTCCGCCGCCGCCGAACTGGCCGCGCTGGACGGGATCGGCCTCCATCTTGCCCTTGTCGGCCTCGGAGGCGACGAGCTGGTCGATGATCGCGTCGATGCCCTGCTTGAGATCGGTCATCGTCTCGGCGTTGTACCGCACCGCCGCCGCGCTCATCCCGCGCATCGCGTAGGACCCGCCGCCCCCGTCCACGTAGGCTTCCATGCCCGCGCTCCTCCCCCGTGTGTTCGACAGTTCACTGTACTGACGAACGACGACAGCGCGCACCTGCCAGTTGCACAAGCAACCGACATCACACGGTTACGAATTGGGCACGGCCACCGCCGCCTGCGGCCTGATCGGCAGGCGGTTGACGGGGCGTCCGGTCGCCGCGCGTACCGCTGAGGCCACTGCGGCCGGTGAGGTGACGACCGGTACCGCGCTCGCCGCCTTCGCGCCGAACGGGGCCACGACATCGCGTTCTTCGACGAGTTTCACGATGCGAATGTCCGGGGCATCCAGGGATGTCGGAAGTGCGTATCCGGTGAGGTCGGGGTGCCGGACCAGGCCGCGCGCCGTGCGGAGGTTCTCCGTGAGGGCCGCGCCGACGCCCTGGGTGACGCCCGCCTCGATGCGTACGGCGAGCTGGGCGGGGTTGAGGATCCGGCCGACGTCCTGGGCGACGGCCATCTCCACGACGCGTACCGCGCCGAGTTCGATGTCCACGTCGACCACCGCGCGGATCGCGCAGAACGCGATGCCGACGAAGGCGTCGCCCTGGCCGTCCTCGTCGAGGGGCTCGGTCGGGTGGGGGCGGCACTGGGCGGTGGCCCAGAGTTCCTTGCCGTCCATGGCCTCCGTCACCGTCGTCGACAGGACGCCGTCGTACGAGGTGATCTTGCCGTCGGTGATCTGGAGGAGCTCCGTCGACATGCCGAACTTGTGGGCCAGCGGCTGGAGGAGCTGCGTGCGGACCATCTTCGCGGCCCGTTCGACCGCGCCGCCCGACACCCACGTGTGGCGGCCGTGCGCGGCGGGTCCGGCCGGCGGCTGGTCGGTGTCGACGGGGGCCACGTGGACCTCGTCGATGCCGAGGGTCTCCTGCACGATCTGGCGGGCGAGGGTGGAGAAGCCGGAGCCCGTGTCCACGGCCGAGCAGATGACCGTCGCCACGCCGTCCATGACGCGGACGGTCGCCGTCGAGACCTCGTCCATGCCCTCGGCGCCGAGCATGTGCACCATGCCGAGCGCGTAGCCGACGCCCCGCCGCACCGCGCCGGGTTCGCCCGCGCCCTCGGGGCCGCCGGGCAGCAGCCAGTCGTCCTCCGGGGTGTCCTTGGGGAGCGGCGGGAGCGGGAAGTCGCGGACGGCGGAGAGGAGTTCGGCCACGGGGGCCGGGCAGGTGACGGTCTGGCCGGTCGGCAGGATGTCGCCGGTCGCCATCACGTTCCGCATGCGCAACTCGGCCGGATCCACGCCGAGTTTGGCCGCGAGCTTGTCCATCTGCGCCTCGTACGCGGCGCAGACCTGCATCGCGCCCTCGCCGCGCACGTGGCCGGACGGCGGGTTGTTGGTGCGGACCGCCCAGCCCTCGACGAAGGCGTGCGGCACGACGTACGGGCCGCAGGCGAAGGCGACGGCCGCCGCGAGCGACTCCGACGAGGAGTCGGCGTACGCGCCCGCGTCGAGCAGGATCTGCGCCTCCACCTTCACGAGCCGCCCTTCGGCGTCCGCGTGGTGGCGGTAGCGCAGCAGGGTGGGGTGGCGGTGGGCGTGGCCGAGGAAGGAGTCCTCGCGCGTAGCGGTGATCTTGACCGGGCATCCGGTACGCAGCGCGAGCAGGCCCAGCGGGATCTGGAAGCCCGGGTCCTCGCGGTCTCCGGTGGCGCCGGGGACGCCGGTGACGACGACCTTGACCTGCTCGGGCGGCAGGCCGAAGCAGGCGGCGGCCAGGTCGCGGTCGGTGTGCGGGTCGGTCGACGCGGTGTAGAGCTCGACGCCGCCGTCGGGGCGCGGCACGGCGAGCCCGGCCTCGGCTCCGATCGGCGCCGGGTCCTGGCGGCCGATCCGGTACAGCCCCTCGACGACGACCTCGCCGGTGACCTCCGGGTCGCCGAAGCGGAGCGGGATGTGCCGGATCAGGTTGCCGTCGGGGTGCAGCGCCTCGGCGGCGAAGGCCTTCTCCGGGTCGGTGACCGGTTCGAGGACCTCGTACTCGACGCTGATGGCGGCGGCGGCGAGCCGGGCCGTGTCGGGGTGGTCGGCGGCGACGGCCGCGAGGGCCTCGCCGTGGTGGCGCACGAGGTCGGAGGCGAAGACCGGGCGGTCCGCGACCCGGCGGCCGTACGTGGCCGCGCCCGGCACGTCGGCGGCCGTCACCACGGCCCGTACGCCCGGCATGGACGTCGCGGCCGAGGTGTCGATGGAGACGATCCGCGCGTGCGGGTGCGGGGAGCGCAGGATCGCGGCCCAGAGCAGGCCCTCGGCCCACAGGTCGGCGGCGTACGGGAAGGTGCCCTCGGTCTTCGCCCGCGACTCGGCCTGCGGGAGCGAGGCGCCGAGGCCGTGCGCGACGGGCTCCGGGTCCGGGGCCGCCCCGGGGACGTCCAGGAAAACGGGAGCGGGAATCGCGGTGGTCGCGTCGCTGCTCACGCCATGCCTCCGTCATGCGGGTGGGGAATCTGCTGCGGTACGTGGATGCCCTCGGCGGCCTCCGTACCGATGGAACCGATGGAGCCGGTCGGACCCGTCGGGCCGGTGGTGCCGGTGGGCGCGGTCGCGGCGGCGGCCGCCTCGCGCTCGGCGACGACGTCCCGTACGGCTTCGAGGACGCCGCGGTAGCCCGAACAGCGGCAGAGGTTGCCGGCGAGGGCCTGACGGGTTTCGAGCTCGGTGGGGGCGTGGTTGCCTTCGAGGAGGTCGTGCACGGTCATGCACATGCCCGGGATGCAGAAGCCGCACTGCACGGTGCCGCACTTCGACATGGCCCGCTGCACGTCGGACGGTTCGCCGTCCACGGCGAGGCCCTCGACCGTCCGCACCTCGGAACCGGCGGCGGTCGCCGCGGGCACCAGGCAGGAGGCGACGAGCCGGCCGTCGACCTGCACGTTGCACGCGCCGCACTCGCCCTGCGAGCAGCCGTCCTTGGCCCCGGCGAGGCCGAGGCGCTCGCGCAGGACGTAGAGCAGCGACTCGCCGATCCAGGACCCGGTGACGGGCCGGTCGGTGCCGTTGACCCGCAGCGTGTACGAGGTGTGCGGGTGCTCCTCGCTGTCGGTGGAGGCGTACGCGGGTACGGGTACGGGCGCGGGCTCGGCGGGTACGGGCGCGGGTACGGGCTCCGCGTCCGGTACGGCCTCCGGGGCGACCTCGTCGACGGCCTCGGGCTCCAGCTCCAGCTCCGGCTCCGGCTCCGGCTCCGGCTCGGTGGCCTCCACGGCCTCCGGCGCGGCGGCCTCCTCGGCCACGGCCTCCGGCTCCTCCGGGAGCGCCCACGGCGCGGGCGCGCCGCCCGGCAGCGTCGCCGGGGCGTGCTCGTACGAGGGCACCTCGGGGAGGACGGCCTCGGGCGCGGCCTCCTCCGGCACCGCCGGGATCTCCCACTGGCCCGACGGCGCGGAGACCTCCGTGAAGTTCCACTCCGCCGTCGCGTGCGGGTCGTGCCCGGTCAGGGGCTCGGCGACGTGCTCGGGCTGGTCGAAGTACTGGACCTGCTCCGCCTCCGTCGGCAGGTGCACGTTCCACGCGCCCGTCGCCGCCGGGTCCGTCGCCGCCGCCTGGGTCAGCGGCTGGAGCGGGACGATCATCGGCGGGGTGTAGCCGTGGCCGGGTGCCTCCAGGGGCACGCCGTCCAGCATGAAGTCGGGCGGCAGCTGCACGAAGGCGGTCGCGCCCTCGTCGTAGCCCTCGCTCTGCGGGATCGGCTCCCAGGCTCCCGGCGTCCCGCCGTGGTTCCCGTGCTGTTCGTCGCCGCTCATGCCAGCGCCCTCCCCAGTGCCCGTCGGGCGAGTGCGGCGACGGTGCGCCGCAGGTGCAGTACGGCGGGGGGCAGCGGCTCGCCGCCCTCCGGGTCCGGGATGCAGGCGGCGGCGACGTACTCGCCGAACGCCGTCAGCGCCTCGGGGGCCAGCGCCCGGTCGTTGTCCCAGTCCACGAGCGAGGCGATCCAGCGCTCCGCCTCCAGGGGGCGCAGCGGCATGGGCGCGACGGCGCCGACCGCGCAGCGGATCCCGCGCCGGGCCGGGTCGAGGACGACGGCGACGGAGGCGGTGGCGCGGGCGGGGCCGGTGCGGCCGGTGGCCTTGAGGAAGACCTGGGGGGCGTGCAGCAGGGGCACGCGGACGAAGGCGACGAGCTCGCCGGGGACCAGCAGGTCGCGGCCGGCGAGCAGGTGGCTGACGGGGATCTCGCGGTTGCCGAGCGGGCCGACGACGACGAGGTCGGCTTCGAGGGCGGCGAGGACGGGCAGCGAGTCGCCGGTGGGGGCGGCGGTGACGACGTTGCCGCCGAGGGTGCCGGCGTTGCGGATCTGCGGCGGTCCGGCGGCGCGGGAGGCTGCGGCGAGGGCCGGGATGAGGGCGGCGAAGTCGGGGCGGCCCATCCGGGCGTGGGTGAGGCCGGCGCCGAGGAGGGCGTGGCCGTCCTGGTACTGCCAGCCGCGGATCTCGTTGATGCGGCTGAGGCCGACGAGTCCGGCGGGGCGGAGCTGGCCCCGGTTGACGGCGGCCATCAGGTCGGTGCCGCCCGCGACGGGCACGGCGGCGGGCATGGCGGTGAGCGCCGCCACGGCCTCGTCCAGCGAGGCGGGCAGCGTCACGTACTGCGCCGTCCGTGGTGCGTGCGTGGTCAACCCGCTGCCCCTTCCCGGTGTCCCGAGTGGTCCCCGACTGTGCCCGCCCGTCGCGCCTGCTGTCACGTCTCCCGTGACGTCCGCCGTCGCGCCTGCGTGTGGGCGTACCGTACGTGCTCACACGCCGGACGTGGCAACTCTGGCACATCTTCCGAGCCGTCCGGCGCGAGGGTCCGCGAAGGACGGTTCCGTCCGGGAAGCCCCGTGAGGGACCGTAACTTCCCGTTCGCCGCTCTTGGGTGAACCGGGGGCGCGACGTCCCTCACACGTTCGGGGGCGGGCCCTCCAGGGGACGGCCGATCAGTCCCGGGCGGCGCTGCCACGGACGGGGTCCGGACGGCGGGCGGTAGTCGACGCCGAGGGCGTCGAGGCGGGCGTAGTGGGTGCGCATCCGGCGCTCGAAGTCCGCGTAGTCGCGCGCCCGGGGCGCGGGGAGCGCGGACCAGGCGACCTCGGCGAAGGCGGCGAGGCGCGGGAAGACCTGGTAGTCGACGCGGGCCCGGTTCTCCGTGACCTCGGTCCAGACGTTGGCCTGGGTTCCCAGGATGTGGGCGGCGGCCTCGGGCGGGAGGCCGGGCGGGACGGGCTCGAAGCGGTAGACGTCCTCCAGGGTGCGGACGAAGCCGAGGGGCACCGGCTCGTCCTCGCCCGGCGCCTGACGGTGGTCCAGGTACACGTGCTGCTCGGGGCACATGACGACGTCGTGGCCGGCCTCGGCGGCGGCGATCCCGCCCCCGTAGCCCCGCCAGGAGGAGACGGCGGCGCCCTCGGCGAGTCCGCCCTCCAGGATCTCGTCCCAGCCGATCAGCCGCCTGCCGCGGTCGGCGAGCCAGCGGTCGAAGTGGCGGATGAACCAGGACTGGAGGCCGTCCTCGTCGCCGACGCCGAGTTCCTCGATGCGGGCCTGGGCGGCCGGGGAGGCCTTCCACTGGTCCTTGGGGCACTCGTCGCCGCCGACGTGGACGAAGGGGGACGGGAAGAGGTCGAGGACCTCCTCGAAGACGTCCTCGTAGAAGCGCAGGACGGCCTCGGTGGGGGCGAGGACGTTCGGGTTGACGCCCCAGGTGTCCCAGACGGTGAGGGCGGCGGTGTCGACGACGTCGGTGTTGCCGAGTTCGGGGTAGGCGGCGATGGCGGCCTGCGCGTGGCCGGGGAGGTCGATCTCGGGGACGACGGTGATGTGCCGTGCGGCGGCGTAGGCGACGATCTCGCGGAGGTCGTCCTGGGTGTAGAAGCCGCCGTGCGGGGCCTCGGTCCACAGCGGGGACGCCCGGTGCCCCCACTTGGTACGGGCCCGCCAGGCGCCGACCTCGGTGAGCCTCGGGTGGCGCTTGATCTCGACGCGCCAGCCCTGGTCGTCGGTGAGGTGGAGGTGCAGGACGTTGAGCTTGTGGGCGGCGAGGAGGTCGACGTACCGCAGGACGTCCGCCTTGGGCAGGAAGTGCCGGGCGACGTCGAGGAGGAGGCCGCGCCAGCCGAAGCGGGGGGCGTCCTCGACGACCTGCGCGGTGAGGGCGGGGGCTCGCTCCGGGGCGGCGGGCGCGCGGCGGAAGGCGTCGGGGCCGAGGAGCTGACGGAGGGTCTGGGCGCCCCAGAAGACGCCGGCGGGGCCGCCGCCGGTGAGCGTGGCGGTCCGGTCGGCGCGGATGTCGAGCCGGTACGCCTCCGGGGGCAGCGTCTCGTCGACGCGGAGCCGTACGACGTCGGTGGCGGCTCCCTCGCGCGCGTCCGGCAGCGGGAGGCCGAAGGCGTCGCCGAGCACGGCGCGCAGCCAGCGGGCGGTGTTCCCGGTGCCGGGGGCCGCGTCGAGGGCGGTCCGCTCGCCCAGCGGGAAGGAGCCGTCGGACGGGCCCTCCACGCGCGCGGGTGCCGGGATGAGGTCGTGCGGGGCGTGCGGGTGGCGGGGCTCCATGTCCGGTCCTCCGAGCTGGCGTTGCAGCATGCGCAACGCGCGTTTCGTCTGGCACAACAGGCGCGAGACTACCCCCGGAAAAGGGAACGGCCCCCGTCGCGCGCACCTTCACGTGCGCGCGGCAGGGGCCGCCCCGGGGCTCAGAGGCTCAGGAAGGGTTACTTCTTGTCCTTGCCGCCCTTGTCCTTGTCGCCACCGCCGGCGCCCATGGACTCGTAGATCTCCTTGCACATCGGACAGACCGGGTACTTCTTGGGGTCGCGCCCCGGTACCCAGACCTTTCCGCACAGCGCCACGACGGGAGTCCCGTCGAGGGCGCTCGCCATGATCTTGTCCTTCTGGACGTAGTGGGCGTAGCGCTCGTGGTCGCCGTCACCGTGGGACACCTGCGGAGTCGGCTCCACGAGGGTTCCCGTACCTGCCCCGCGCTCGGGCTCGAGAGTGCTCATAACCGCCAAGGGTACTGAAAGCCGCGGGCCTCGTACGGCGGGGCTCGGGCGGCTCAGTTGAGGGACGGGTCGTCGGGGTAGGTCGCGATCATCGCGAGCTCCCCGCGCTGGCGGCGCAGGACCTGGCGCCAGAGGGTCTCGGGGTGCGGGGCGGAGACGTCGCCGGGCTCGGACTCGACCACGTACCAGGCGCCGTCGGCGAGCTCGGACTCCAGCTGGCCGGGGCCCCAGCCGGCGTACCCGGCGAAGATCCGCAGCGAGCCGAGGGCGGGCCCGAGCAGCTCGGGCGGGGTCTCCAGGTCGACCAGGCCGATCGCGCCGTACACCCGCCGCCAGCCGAGGGGGCCCTCGTCGCCGGGGATGACGGCGACGCCGAGCGCCGCGTCGAGCGAGACCGGGCCGCCCTGGAAGACGACCTCCGGCTCGCCGGCGAGCCCGGCCCAGGGCGCGAGGACGTCGCCGACGGTGACGGGCGTCGGCCGGTTGAGGACCACGCCGAGCGAGCCCTCGTCGTCGTGGTCGAGCAGCAGGACGACCGCGCGGTCGAAATTCGGGTCCGCCAGCGCGGGGGTGGCCACGAGCAGCCGTCCTGTGAGCGAGGACACCTCGGTCATGCGACACATGATCCCGCATCCCGGCCGTTCGCGGGGAGCGGAGGGCGGGAACCGGGGAAGCCGGTGAACCGTCGCAGTTCACGAGGGCGAAGACGGCACCCGCCGGGGAGGCGGGACAAAGAAGCGGAGGGTAACACTCCGCGAGATCGCGGCCACACAACGTGTTGTGCCGAATTCATTACATCTGACAGGCCCCCCAAGGCACCCGATCGGGGTCCGCGCGCCCCTTACCCTTTTCTCTGGCCACCCGACCGACCCGACCGGAACGCGAGATTCATGACCGGCACAGACAGCCAAGACGTCCTGCTTGTCCACGGCGGAACCCCGCTGGAGGGCGAGATCCGCGTCCGCGGCGCGAAGAACCTCGTGCCCAAGGCGATGGTCGCCGCCCTGCTCGGCAGCGGTCCCAGCCGACTGCGCAACGTGCCCGACATCCGTGACGTCCGCGTGGTCCGCGGGCTGCTCCAGCTGCACGGTGTGACGGTCCGCCCGGGCGAGGAGCCCGGTGAGCTCGTCCTGGACCCGACGCACGTGGAGTCGGCGAACGTCGCCGACATCGACGCGCACGCCGGCTCGTCCCGCATCCCGATCCTCTTCTGCGGCCCGCTGCTGCACCGCCTCGGCCACGCCTTCATCCCGGGCCTCGGCGGCTGCGACATCGGCGGTCGGCCGATCGACTTCCACTTCGACGTCCTGCGCCAGTTCGGCGCGACGATCGAGAAGCGGGCGGACGGCCAGTACCTGGAGGCCCCGCAGCGTCTTCGCGGTTGCAAGATCCGCCTCCCGTACCCCTCGGTCGGCTCGACCGAGCAGGTGCTGCTCACGGCCGTCCTGGCCGAGGGCATCACGGAGCTGTCGAACGCGGCCGTGGAGCCCGAGATCGAGGACCTCATCTGCGTGCTGCAGAAGATGGGCGCGATCATCTCCATGGACACCGACCGGACCATCCGGATCACCGGTGTCGACAAGCTCGACGGCTACACCCACCGCGCCCTCCCGGACCGCCTGGAGGCGGCCTCCTGGGCGTCGGCGGCGCTGGCCACCGAGGGCAACATCTACGTGCGCGGCGCCCAGCAGCGCTCGATGATGACCTTCCTCAACACCTACCGGAAGGTGGGTGGCGCCTTCGAGATCGACGACGAGGGCATCCGCTTCTGGCACCCGGGCGGCGAGCTCAACGCCATCGCCCTGGAGACGGACGTGCACCCCGGCTTCCAGACCGACTGGCAGCAGCCGCTGGTCGTGGCCCTGACGCAGGCCTCCGGCCTCTCCATCGTCCACGAGACGGTCTACGAGTCCCGGCTCGGCTTCACGTCCGCGCTCAACCAGATGGGCGCGCACATCCAGCTCTACAAGGAGTGCCTCGGCGGCTCCGACTGCCGCTTCGGCCAGCGGAACTTCCTCCACTCGGCCGTCGTCTCGGGCCCGACCAAGCTCCAGGGCTCCGACCTGGTCATCCCCGACCTGCGCGGCGGCTTCTCGTACCTGATCGCGGCGCTGGCGGCCCAGGGCACGTCCCGGGTCCACGGCATCGAGCTGATCAACCGCGGCTACGAGAACTTCATGGAGAAGCTCGTCGAGCTCGGCGCGAAGGTCGAGCTGCCGGGCAGCGCGCTGGTGTAGGACGCCGCAGGGGCCCCTACGGGGGCCCGTGCGAACGCCGCGCGACGCCGCGCAACGCCGTACAAACGCCGTACAGGCGCCGTACAGACGCAAACGGAAGGGCGGCCACCCCCTGACAGGGTGGCCGCCCTTCCTGCGCCTGCAGGCGGTCTTACTTGCCCTTGGCGGCTTCCTTGAGCTTCGAGCCCGCGGAGACCTTCACGCTGTAGCCGGCCGGGATGTTGATCGGGTCGCCGGTCTGCGGGTTACGAGCGGTGCGAGCGGCACGGTGGGTGCGCTCGAAGGTCAGGAAGCCGGGGATGGTGACCTTCTCGTCACCCTTGGCGACGACCTCACCGACGGTCTCGGCGAGAGCGGCCAGCACGGCGTCGGCGTCCTTGCGGGTCACCTCGGCGCGGTCGGCCAGGGCGGCCACCAGCTCACTGCGGTTCATGTTGTTACTCCCGTGTTCTTCTTGCCTGTGAGGCGTGCCACGCGGCGGAAGCCGCGCGATTGGGTTCAGCGAAGCCGATGCTGCCAGGGCCCTCGGACAGTCCCCGGACCCGGGTCAAATGACAGACCCTCGCGCCCAAACACGCATCCTGCCCCCACCAGCGGCGGGAAAGCCAATCCGGCACCCCCTGGGGTCACACGAAAAGCGCCGGAGCCCCGGGGTGGTGACGTCGCGTCGACGCCGTGTTTTCGGCGAGGAGCCGAAAAGCCACCCTAAAGGCGGGTTTACGGCATCGCGAATCGCGACGCGCCGTCCACGGGTCTCCGACAGCCTGTCAGCGGGCCGTCTTGGCGGCGTTCCGGACCGCTCCGGCCACCGCGCCGGCGACCTTGTCGTTGAAGACCGACGGGATGATGTAGTTCGGGTTGAGCTCGTCCTCGGAGACCACGTCGGCGAGGGCGGAGGCCGCCGCGAGCATCATCTCCGTGTTGACGGTGCGGGACTGGGCGTCCAGGAGACCGCGGAAGACACCCGGGAAGACCAGCACGTTGTTGATCTGGTTGGGGAAGTCCGAGCGGCCCGTGGCGACGACGGCGGCCGTCTGGCGCGCGGCGGCCGGGTCGACCTCCGGGTCGGGGTTCGCGAGCGCGAAGACGATCGCGCCCTCCGCCATCGCGGCGACGTCCTCCGCGCCGAGCAGGTTCGGGGCCGAGACGCCGATGAAGACGTCCGCGCCGACGACGGCCTCCTTGAGGGTGCCGGTGGCGCCCTCCGGGTTGGTGTTGTCGGCGATCCAGCGCAGCGGGGAGTCGGCCGGGGCGTCCACCAGGTCGGCGCGGTCCGCGTGGACGACGCCCTCGATGTCGGCGACGACGGCGTGCTTCACGCCGGCCGCGATGAGGAGCTTGAGGATGGCCGTACCGGCGGCGCCGGCGCCGGACATGACGACCTTGACGTCCCCGATGCCCTTGCCGACGACGCGGAGGGCGTTGGTGAGGGCGGCGAGGACGACGATGGCGGTGCCGTGCTGGTCGTCGTGGAAGACCGGGATGTCGAGGGCCTCGCGGAGCCGGGCCTCGATCTCGAAGCAGCGCGGCGCGGAGATGTCCTCCAGGTTGATGCCCGCGAAGCCGGGGGCGATGGCCTTGACGATCGAGACGATCTCGTCGGTGTCCTGGGTGTCGAGGCAGATCGGCCAGGCGTCGATGTCGGCGAAGCGCTTGAAGAGGGCCGCCTTGCCCTCCATGACCGGCATCGCGGCCATCGGGCCGATGTTGCCGAGGCCGAGGACGGCGGAGCCGTCGGTGACGACGGCGACGGTGTTGCGCTTGATGGTGAGGCGGCGGGCGTCCTCGGGGTTCTCGGCGATGGCCATGCACACGCGGGCGACGCCCGGGGTGTAGATCATCGAGAGGTCGTCACGGTTGCGGATGGGGTGCTTCGACGCCATCTCGATCTTGCCGCCGAGGTGCATCAGGAACGTACGGTCCGAGACCTTGCCGAGGACGACGCCCTCGATGGTCTTCAGCTGCTGCACGATCTCGTCGGCGTGCGCGGTCGAGGTCGCGGCGATGGTGACGTCGATGCGGAGCTTCTCGTGGCCGGAGGCGGTCACGTCGAGGCCGGTGACCGATCCGCCGTGGGACTCCACCGCCGTCGTGAGCTGGGAGACCGCCGTTCCGCTCGCGGGGACCTCGAGACGGACCGTCATCGAGTACGAGACGCTGGGCGCCGTTGCCATGGCCGGGTTCCTCTGCTTTCCCTGAGCTTCGTTGCTACGCCGCCCCGGCTGGTTGCCCTGGCGGCGCCCTCCGATGGTCGCACCTACCTGCCGGTAGCAGGTAATGCGGTCATTTTGTTTTCGGAAAGTAGTTTCCACCATACGAGAGACGCTGGGGAAACAGAAGAGGCCCCCGTCACCGGAGGTGACTGAGGCCTCAACTTCGTACGTACGTCTAAGTGGCACCGACCCGCCATGCTCGCCTCGCGGCAAGTGGTCCCTCAAAGGGACGAAGGTTGGGCCCGGGGGCTTGGATCGAGCCGGTGCCACGACAAGGCTAACAAACCACCCTGCTTGGTGATTCCAGCGCCACAGGTTGACCTGAAATCGGCCCCGTAAGGGCCAGGGGCGTCAGCCCCCGAGCGAGTCCCGCATCAGTCCCTGAGCAGGTCCGGCACCCCGTCCGCGTCCGGCATGTCCCGGTCCCCCGAGACCACCGTCAGGGCCTGCGTGGAGCGCGTCAGCGCCACGTACAGGACCCGCAGGCCGGCCGGGGACTCGTCGGCGATCTCGGCGGGCGAGACGACGACCGTGGCGTCGTACTCCAGGCCCTTCGCCTCCAGGGAGCCGAGCGCCACCACCCGGTCGCCGAGGTCGGCGAGCCAGCGGGCGGCCTCCCCGCGCCGGTTCATGGCGACGACGACGCCGACCGTTCCCTCGACCTCCGTGAGCAGCCGCTGCGCCTCGAAACGTACGGTTCCGGCCAGATCCGGCCTCGCCTTCGCCGCGTCCCCCTTCGCCGCGTCCCCCTTCCCGGGGACCGTGACGAACCGGGGCCGCACGCCCGTCGAGCGGACCGCCCGGGGCGACTCCTTGCCGGGCATGGCGAGGGCGAGGACCTTGGCGGCGAGCTCGGCGATCTCCGCCGGGTTGCGGTAGTTCACCGTGAGCTCGAAGCGGCGGCGGGGACGGCTGCCGAGGGCCTCGTCGCGGGCCGCGGCGGCCTCGTCGGGGTCGGACCAGGAGGACTGGGCCGGGTCGCCGACGATCGTCCAGGTGGCGTGCCGGCCGCGGCGGCCGACCATCCGCCACTGCATGGGCGTGAGGTCCTGGGCCTCGTCGACGATGACGTGCGCGTACTCGGTCCGCTCGGCGGCGAGCCGCTCGGCCCGCTCGCGCTGCGTCTCCTCGCGCACGGGCATGAGCTCCTCCAGACCCGTCAACTGGTCCAGCGGGTCGTACTCGCGCTTCTTGCGCGGCCGGGCCGGGGCGCCGAGGAGGGTGTGCAGCTCGTCGAGGAGGGCCACGTCGTGCACGGAGAGCTCCGGGCGGCGCAGCGAGCGGGCGAGCCGCCGCACCTCGCCCGGGTTGAGGATCCGGCGCGCCCAGCGGCCGAGCCGCCGCTCGTCCGCCATGGCGTCGAGGACCTGACGGGGGGTGAGCTCGGGCCACCAGGCGTCGAGGAAGCCGAGGAACGCGTCCTCGGTCGACACGTCCTCGTCGAAGGAGGCGCGCAGCTCGGCGGCGAGCTCGGGGTCGCTGTGCCGCCCGGCGGAGCCGGACTTGGCGTACAGCGCGTCGAGGAGCAGGCGGCGGGCACGCGGGCGGAGCAGGTTGACGGGCGCGGTGCCGCCGAGGACGTTGTGGCGGATGCGGCGGAGCTCGTCGGCCTCCAGCTCCAGGCGGCGCCCGAAGGCGACGACCCGGAGCAGGGTGGGCGTCCCGGCGGGAGCGGGCGCGTCGGCCTCCTCCCCCAGTTCGGGCTGGTTCCTCGGGGCCGGGGTCTCCAGGGCGCCCCGGGCGGCCTTGCGGAGCACGGCGAGCATCCGGGAGGAGCCCTTGATCCGGGAGACGGCCGGGTCGTCGTACGCGGTGGCCTCGGCGCCGTCGACGAGCGAGCCGACGGCGCGGATGGCGACCTGGCCCTCCTCGCCGAGGGAGGGCAGGACGCCCTCCGTGTACGAGACGAGGAGCGGGGTCGGGGAGACGATGAGGATGCCGCCGGCGTAGCGCCGCCGGTCCTGGTAGAGCAGGTACGCGGCCCGGTGCAGCGCGACGGCGGTCTTGCCGGTGCCAGGACCCCCCTCGACGTACGTCACCGACGCGGCGGGCGCGCGGATGACGAGGTCCTGCTCGGCCTGGATGCTGGAGACGATGTCCCGCATCGTGTGGCTGCGGGCCTGGCCGAGCGCGGCCATGAGGGCGCCGTCGCCGATGACGGGCAGCTCGTTCCCGTCGAGGGTGGCGCGCAGCTCGGGGCGCATGAGGTCGTCCTCGACGCCGAGGACGCGGCGGCCCTTGGAGCGGATGACGCGGCGGCGGACGACCCGGCCGGGGTCGACGGGGGTCGACCGGTAGAACGGCGCGGCGGCCGGGGCGCGCCAGTCGATCACGAGGGGCGCGTAGTCGGAGTCGAGGACCCCGATCCGCCCGATGTGGAGGGTCTCGCCGATCTCGGCCGTGTTGTCGTCCCGCACGGCGTCCTCGGCGGGCTCGACGGACGTGTAGGCGCCGTCGGGCCCCTTCTTCCCGTCCTTCCCGTACAGGAGGTCGATCCGGCCGAAGAGGAAGTCCTCGAACTCGTTGTTGAGCCGGTTGAGATGGATGCCGGCGCGGAACACCTGCGCGTCGCGCTCGGCGAGCGCGCCTGGCGTGCCGACGTGGCCCTTCTGGGCGGCGTCGTTCATCAGGAACTCCGCCTCGTGGATCTTCTCCTCGAGACGGCGATAGACCTGATCGAGATGTTCCTGCTCGACACCGATCTCACGGTCTACGACCGTGTCCACGGCTTCCTGCGCGGCCACCTAAGGCCCCCTTCTCACGTGCACTGGGCAGCCGTCGAGCGTACGGCACTAGGGGGTGCCGTGTCAGGCGCGCGGAGGCGGGTCGTCGTGCAGCAGCCGCTGGAAGAGGTGGTGGTCGCGCCAGGCACCGGCGATGTGCAGGTATCCGGGCGCGGTCCCGATCCTCCGGAACCCGCTCTTCTCCAGGACGCGTTGCGAGGCGACGTTGTCGAGGAGGGTCGACGCCTCGACGCGGTGCAGACCGAGTTCGTCGCGCGCGGCACGGACGACGTGCTCGACGAGGTCGGTGGCCACGCCCCTCCCCACGTACCCGCCGTCGATCCAGTACCCGAGCGATCCGCTCCGGAACGGCCCGAGCACGATCCCGGACAGGATCGCGGCCCCGACGATCCGCTCCCCGTCCACGACGAACCACCGCACCCCGCCGTCGGCGAGGCGTTCGGCCTGCCCCTCGGGGGTGTAGTAGCGCTCGGGGTCGCGGTAGGGCTCGGTGGCGGCCATGTGGGCCCGGTTGCGGGACAGGGCGAGCGCGAGGGCGGCGGCGTCCTCGGGAACGGCGGGCCGGATGCGGAGGTCGTCGGCGGTCATCCCCGTACGGTACGTCCCGTCGTTCCGGGCCCCTACCCGTCGTACTTCGCGTCCGCCGCCGGGTCCAGCGCCAGCCGGTAGCCCCGCTTCACCACCGTCTGGATCAGCTTCGGCGTCCCGAGGGCCGTCCGCAGACGGGCCATGGCCGTCTCGACGGCGTGCTCGTCGCGGCCCGCGCCCGGCAGGGCGCGCAGCAGGTCGGCGCGGGAGACCACCCAGCCGGGGCGGCGGGCCAGAAGGCCCAGGAGGGCCATCCCGGCGGGCGGGACCGGGCGGAGGAGGCCGTCGACGAGGACCGCGTGCCCGCGGATCTCGACCCGGTGCCCCGCGACCGGCAGCACGCGCGCGCGTGCGGGAAGCTCCGTACAGAGCAGCTGGACGAGCGGCCCGAGCCGGAACCGCTCCGGCTGGTACGTGTCGATCCCCTCCGCCTGGAGCGGAAGCGCCGTCACGGGCCCCACGCACACCGCGAGCACGTCGTGCCGCAGCGCCTCGACGAGCCGGTCCCGTACCCCCCGGTCCGCCGCCCGGACGAACAGCGACGCCGCCGCCGGGGCGCTGGTGAACGTCACCGCGTCCACGCCCCGCGCGAGCACCGCGTCGAGCAGCCGGTCGAGCGGGGCGAGGTCCTCCGGCGGCATCCACCGGTAGACGGGTACGCCGACGACCTCGGCCCCGGCCGCCTCCAGGGTCTCGACGAAGCCGGGCAGCGGCTCCCCGTGCAGCTGGATCGCGATCCGCCGCCCGGCGACGCCCTCGGCGAGGAGCCGGTCGAGGACCTCGGCCATGGACTCCGAGGACGGCGACCAGGTCTCGGTGAGCCCGGCGGCCCGTACCGCGCCCTTCACCTTCGGCCCCCGGGCGAGGAGTTCGACGCCCCGCAGGACGGCGAGGAGCTCCTCCCCGTACCCCCAGCCCTCGGCCGCCTCGACCCATCCCCGGAACCCGATCGCCGTGGTGGCGACGACGACGTCCGGGGCGTGCGCGATGAGTTCCTTCGTCGCGGCGAGGAGTTCGGTGTCGTCCGCGAGCGGCACAATCCGCAGGGCGGGCCCGTGGACGACGGCCGCGCCCCGGCGCCGCAGGAGCGCGATCAGTTCGTCCGCGCGCCGCGCCGCCGTGACGGCGACCGTGAAGCCGGCGAGGGGGCCGACGGGGGCGCCGTGTTCTTGCTCGTCCATGAGGCCAGAGCCTGACGCGGACGCGTGACGGATGAGGTTCACCCGTATTTCCTGGTCGTTACGGTCCGCGCCGGGCACGGTGGCTCACACCTTCGCGTATCCGGGCCGGGGCTCCGCCTCCGTGACCGCGGCCGCGGTCTCGGGCACGGCGGCCGGGCGGCGAAGGTATACCGCCCAGGTGACGAGCATGCAGGCCGCGTAGAAGGCGAGGAAGGCGACGAACGCCCCGGTGCCGGTGCCGGCGGTCTGGAAGGACTGGCGGAAGGCGAGGTTGATGCCGAGCCCGCCGACCGCGCCGACCGCGCCGATGAGCCCCATGGAGGCACCGGAGAGCCGCCGCCCGTACGCCTCGGCCGCCTCGCCGGAGAGGCCCTTGCGGTGCCCCTGCGCGAGGAAGATCGCCGGGATCATCTTGTACGTGGAGCCGTTGCCGAGGCCGCTGAGGACGAAGAGCCCGATGAAGCCGACGAGGAAGACGGTGAGCGACTCGACGACGGAGGCGTAGATGACGACGCCGGTCGCGGCGGCCATCGCCGCGAAGGTCGCGAGGGTGATGCGGGCGCCGCCGTGCCGGTCCGCGAGGGAGCCGCCGACGGGCCGGATGAGGGAGCCGAGGAGCGGGCCGACGAAGGTGAGCGAGGCGGCTTGGAGCGGGGTGCGGCCGAACTGCGTCTGGAGGACGAGGCCGAAGGCGAAGCTGTAGCCGATGAAGGAGCCGAAGGTGCCGATGTAGAGGAAGGCCATGATCCAGGTGTGCCGGGCTCCCACGGCCTCCTTGACCGCGCCGGTGTCGTTCCTGACGGGGGCGAGGTTGTCCATGAAGAGCGCGGAGCACACGGCGGCGATCACGATCAGCGGCAGGTAGACGCCGAGCACGATCCGCGGGTGCATCGCCCCGGCGGTGCCGATGACGAGCAGGCCGACGAGCTGCACGACGGGGACGCCGATGTTGCCGCCGCCCGCGTTGAGGCCGAGCGCCCAGCCCTTCTTCCGCAGCGGGAAGAAGGCGTTGATGTTGGTCATGGAGGAGGCGAAGTTGCCGCCGCCGACGCCGGTGAGCGCGGCGACGAGGACGAAGGTCGTGTACGAGGTCCCCGGCTCCATCACCGCGAAGGCGAACCCGGCGGGCAGCAGGAGCAGCAGGGCGCTGAAGACCGTCCAGTTCCGGCCGCCGAAGCGGGCGACGGCGAAGGTGTACGGGACGCGGATGAGCGCGCCGACGAAGGTGGCGGTCGCGATCAGGAAGAACTTCCCGGCGGGGTCGATCCCGTACTGGGGGCCCATGAAGAGGACCATGACCGACCACAGGCTCCAGACGGAGAAGCCGATGTGCTCGGAGAAGACGGAGAAGAGGAGGTTCCGCCGGGCGATCCGCTCCCCCTGCTCCTTCCAGAACGTCTCGTCCTCCGGTTCCCACCGTTCGATCCAGCGGCCACCCATCACGCACCTCCACGCAGTCGGAACCCTGACCCGACCGACGCTAGGGAGGCCGCGTTTCAGCCCGGTGCCACGAGGTGACGGCGACGGAACCTTGCTCTCACCCGGCGCACGCGAGCTCTGTGAGCGCCCCCCTCTTTTCCAGGGCTCGTTCGCCTCCGGGGCGCTGGAGTCGGGCTCACAGGGCCGACCGTGCTCACCTCCCTCGTTCCTCGGGAGGCTCCGCGCGCTCGGCCCTGTTCCCCCGACGCGCCCCTTCGGCTCACTCGCCGGCCCTACGGGTGGCTGGTTCCCACGGCACTCCGGGCTCCCCCTCCGGCAGCCACGAGCCCGGTGGCCGGTCCAGCCAGCCCTCCCGCGCCCCGATCTCGGCGGCGGCGGCCCGCAGGGCGTCCAGGCCGGCGTGGCGGCGCCCCTTGCGCCACACGAGGCTCACGGGTGACAGGGGTACGGGGTCGACGAGCGGCCGCAGGACGCAGCCCGGCGTCGGCGGGAAACCGACCACGACGAGCACCGGGTTGCGGTGCTTCGCCATGATCCGCCGGAACTCCTCGTGGCCGATCGCCACCGGCCAGGACGTGGCGACCTCGATCCCGCGCCCCGCGAAGAGCCGGGCGGCGAGGTCGGTCCACTCCAGGGTGAGGTCGTTGCCCGCGCCCGCGTAGACCTGCTCCCCGGCCAGCGCGGCGAGCGGCACCTCGGGCAGGCCGGCGTGCGCGTGGTCCTCGGGGAGCAGCACGGCCATCCGCTCGTACCGCACGAGCACGCTGTCGAGCCGCGACCTGAGCTCGGGGGCGAGGCCTCCGTACCGCCCGAAGGAGGCGTCGAGGCGACCGGCGAGGATCTCGCGCGCGGCGCCGGTGAGCCCGCTCTCGTACCGGCTCATCAGCTCCTGGTCGGGGGCGAGTTCGCGGGCCCGGCGCAGCACGCGCTCATGGGCGAGGCCGGGGGTGTTGAGGTCGACGAGGAGGGGCCAGGGCGTGACCCGGAAGGCGTCGGCGAGCTCCTCGTGGGCGGCCAACACCCGGCGGGCGTGCGGGAGAAGGCGCTCGCCGTCCGGGGTGAGGGCGACCTGCCGGGTGGTCCGTACGAAGAACTCGGCGCCCAACTCCCGTTCCAGGCGCCGGATGTCGCGGCTCAGGGCCTGCTGGGCGACGTACAGGCGGGCGGCGGCGCGGGTGAAGTGGAGCTCCTCGGCGACGGCGACGAAGGCGCGCAGGAGACGGGGGTCGGTGTCACGGGGAGCCGGTGAGGTCACCGCGCCATTTAACAACGCAGGTGCGTGAATGGCGACCGATCAGGTGTTGGACCGCCACCCGCCTCCCCCGCGAGCCTTGATCCATGCCGCAAGGATCCCTGACGCGAGCCGACCTCGCCCTGACCCCGGCGGGCCCGGCCCTCGCCCCGCGCTACACCGACCGCCGCCCCCTCCCGAGGGCGACGCCCCGCAACCCCTACCTCCGCCTCTTCGCCCTCCCCGGCACCCGCGCCTTCACCGCGGGCAACCTCGTCGCCCGCCTCCCCACCGGCATGTTCGGCATCAGCGCCGTGGTCATGATCGCGGGCCGGTACGACTCCTACGCCCTCGCCGGGGCCGTCACCGCCACCGGCATGACCGCCGGAGCCCTCACCGCCCCCTGGATCGCCCGGTTCGTCGACCGGTACGGGCAGTCCCGCGTCGCCGTACCGGCCGCCGCGTACGCCGCGCTCGGCCAGCTGGTCCTGCTCCTCTGCGTCCACCAGAAGACCCCGGCCTGGGCGCTCTTCCTGACCGTCGCGCTCACCGCGACGCAGCCCAACATGGGCGGCATGTCCCGGGCCCGCTGGGCGCACCTCCTGCGGGACGACCCGGACGCCCTGCACACCGCGAACTCCTTCGAACAGGCCGTCGACGAACTCTGCTTCATGACCGGCCCGGTCCTCGCCGCCCTGGTCTGCGCGGCACTCTTCCCCGAGGCGGGCACACTCCTCGCGGCCGTCCTCTTCCTCACCGGGGCACTGCTCTTCACGGCCCAGCGCTCCACCGAACCGCCGGTCGCGCCCCGCACCGCCGCGGGCTCCCCGCTGCGCGCCCGGGGCATGGTGCCGCTGCTCGCGGTCTTCCTCGCCACGGGCGCGGTCTTCGGATCGATGGAGGTGGTCGCCCTGGCCTTCGTGGACGGCCCCGTCGCCGGCCCCGTCCTCGCGCTCCAGGCGGCGGGCTCCTGCGCGGCCGGCCTGCTCTACGGCCGCGCCCGCCGCACCTTCGGACTCCGTACGTGCCTGGCGGCGATGACCGTCACGATGGCGATGCCGCTGCTCGCCGCCACGACGAGCTCGCTCCTCGCCCTCGCCGCCGGGCTGCTCGTGGCCGGGATGGCGACGGCCCCGACGATGGTCACGGGCATGGGCCTGGTCCAGCGCCTGACGCCCCCGGCCCAGCTCAACGAGGGCATGACCCTCGCCGTGACCGCGCTGCTCGCCGGGATCGCGGTGGGCTCGGCCACCGGCGGCTGGTCCGCCGACCACGCCCCCTTCCCCGCCTTCGGCTTCCTCGTCCCGGTCACGGCGGCGGCCGCGGCGCTGACCCTGTGCGCGGCGACCGGGGTCGGCCGCCGCGCGCGGGGCAGCAAGACCCCCTAGGAGGTGGCTCGGTACAGTGTGGAGCCATGCGGCAGCGAGAGCGCGAACGGGCACTGTGGGACGCGTTCTTCCACATGGACGCCGAGCTCTGGCAGGTGCTGACCCGCAGACTCCTGCAGGACACCGGGCTGTCCGAGCCCGACTGGCAGGTCCTGGACGGGCTCGGCAACACCGAGGGCCACACCATGCGCGCGTTCGAGCTGGCGAAGGCGTTGATGTTCGGCAAGAGCCGGCTCCACCAGCACGTCGGACGCATGGAGCAGCGCGGGCTGGTGGAGCGGGGGACGGTGCCCGGCGACGCACGCGCCTCGACGGTCTCGCTGACTCCGGAGGGTCTTGAGGTGTTCCGCCGGGCCCAGGCGTACCGGGCCCGGCACATCCGCGAGGAGCTGGTCGGCGCCCTCGGCGCGGACGAGGTGGAGCAGCTGACCGCGATCTCCGCGAAGATCCGCGCGCACGTGCGCCGCGACCGCTGAGGACCGTTGGTCACTGGCCACTGGTCACTGGTCACTGGTCACTCCCAGAGCGTGGTGGGGATCTCGGCGCGCAGCACGGGGGCGACCTCGGCGAAGAACCGTTCGAGGTAGCCGCGGGTGACCGCCAGGTCGGACGTGTAGGTGGAGAAGAACCCCTCGACTCCGACGCCGAAGAGCTGGTTGCCGAACTTCCGCTGCAGTCCGATGAGCTTCTCGGTGATCTGGTCTGCGGTGCCGACCAGCGCCGACCCGTTCTCGACGAAGTCCTCCAGGGACGCGAAGGGGAAGCGGGCGCGGACGCGGTAGTGCTCGGCCACCGAGGCCTCGAACATCGGCCGGGCGATCGCGAGGGCGTCCTGGGAGCGGTCGGTGATGATCGGGGAGTGCACGCCCACGGCGACCAGGGCGGCGTCGGGGTCGTGGCCGTGGAAGGAGAGCCGCTCACGATAGTGGCCGACCAGCTCCAGGTAGTGGCCGATCCGGTCGGTGCCGTTGGCCGAGTAGAGCGGGTCGCCCCAGCGCGCGGCCAGTTCGGTGGAGCGCTTGTCGGTGGCCGAGCCGTGCCAGACCCGGGGCGCCGGCTGCTGGAGGGGCCGGGGTTCCACGGAGGCCTCGGTCAGTGGGGGGCGGTAGCGGCCCTCCCAGGTGACCTTCTCCTCCCGCCACAGCCGTCGCAGCAGTTCGTAGCTCTCCTCCAGCCGGTCCCACAGGTCGGCGGGATCGACGCCGAAGACGCTCGGGGCGACGGCGTCGCCCCCCTTGCCGATGATCAGGTCGAGCCGCCCGCCGCTGAGGTGGTCGAGCGTGGCGTAGTCCTCGGCCGAGCGGACGGGGTCAGTCAGCGACAGCACCGCGACGGTGGTGACGAGGCGGATCCGGGAGGTCCGGGCCGCGATGTGCGACAGGATCACCGCGGGCGAGGCCGACAGCAGGTCCGGGTTGTGCCGCTCGCCGATCCCGAAGGCGTCGTAACCCAGCCCCTCGGCCCAGAGCGCGAGCTCGGTCAGCTCCGCGAACCGCTCGGTCCGGCTGAGCGGCGGGCTCCCCGGCCCCCTGCTGTTCTTGGGGACCAATGTGCTGGCCAGGAATTTCACGGTCATCCCTCCGGTGGGTTCACATGTGAACTCGACGAAGCCAGTCTGGCACGCCGGGCCGCCGACCGAAAGAAGGTCGGACCGACTGCGTGCCGGACCAGGGAGCGGCGCCTGGCGCGGCGAGGTGCCGCACCAGACGCCACGAGCCCGGCATGATCCGCCGGACTGGCCCCCGGACAGGCCCTAGCTCTGCCGGAGGGCCGGCATCGGCACCTGCACGCCGTACGCGGTCGCCCCCGCGCCCGCGCCGCCCGCGCAGCCGTTCGGCTCCTGGGTGCCGAGGCCGCGGGTCGACGGCTTTTCGGCCGCCCAGAACATGTAGCCGAGGAGCCCGGCCGTGGTCCCGGCCCCGTTGGGGGCCGCGTTCCGCACCCAGTCGCCCGTGGCCTTCTGGAGCGAGTTCGCGAAGTCGACGCACTCGGGCAGCGGGCTGCGGCCGTACGCGAGGTAGAGCCCGGCCGTGAACTTGGCGGGGGCCAGCGGGGCGACCGGCGGCGAGAACTGCGACTTGCCGTCGAGGTGCTCCTGCCAGTTGGCGATGTGGGAGCTCGCCGAGGAGGGCCGGGCGGTCACCATCGCGTTGGCGTAGTCGAGGACGGGCTTGTCGGTGCGCAGCCAGTCGGCGGTGGCCTTGCGGTTGATGTCGATGAGCCAGCGGTCACCGGCGGCCGTGTCGAGGGTGAGGCGCGCGGCCGGCTTCGTACCGGAGGCGTCGTAGGCGTGGACGGACCGGTAGGCGTCGATGAAGGCCTGGAGCCCGGCGAGGTTCGGGTTCGTGTTCTGCTCGTAGTCGATCTCGATGCCGACGCCGAGGTCTGCGGCGACGGCGGCGGCGTTCAGGCCGAGCTGGCCGGCGTTCTCGGCGAGGGCCGTGTCCCACTCGTCGGTGTAGGTGATGCCGCCGATGGAGAGCATCACGCGGATCCCGCGCGAGGTGAAGTACTGGACGATGTCCCGGCTCATGCCGACGGGCACGCCGTTGGCGGTGGTGGCGTCGCTGGTGCGGCGCAGCAGCTTGAGCGGCTCGACGAAGCTGAGGACGACGAGGTTGACGGAGGGCCGGCCGTCGCCCCGGTCGATGATCCAGTGGTTCTTGGCGTCGAACTCGGCGACGCTCCGGACGGTGCCCCAGGTGCAGAAGTCGTCGCCGCAGTGCCAGGTGCCGTAGACCTGCACGGGCGCGGGGGCGGCGGCGCCGGCACCGGCGGGGAGGGCGGTGGCCGGGACGAGCAGGGCGAGGAGCATGAACAGGACCGCGAGGGCTCTGCGACGCATACGTACCTCCGGGAATGCCGTGGCGTGGGGGGCGGCGGACCGAAGAGTGTCAGGTACAGACCAACCCCACAAGAGAGGGAACGCACGCAGGGCATGACAAAGGCCCGGCAGCCGCTCGCGCGACCACCGGGCCTCTGCCCACATGGGATGAGTGGAGATGGCGGGAATCGAACCCGCGTCCAACGGTGCGGAACCAGGGCTTCTCCGTGTGCAGACTGGTACGAGTTTCTCAGCCCTCCGGATCACCCAGACAAGTCCGGAACGGGCTCAGTCACTGTTTGATTTCCCTCTTCACCCCGTGACCGGGATCAAGGTTTAGTCCCCTTCATGATGCCAGGATCCGGGTCGGGAACAGCCCCGGGCTGACACTTCGCAAGTCGCTACTTAGGCAGCGAGGGCGAAGGAATCGCGCTTGGTGTTGGCGATTATTGGTTTCGGCGCGTGGTTAACGAGATCATTGCCGCTTCCTCGACACGCTTCCCCTGCTTCGACATCCGCTGTCGAAACCGATCATCCCCATGTTGTGTTTTCAATGCGTGCACCCTCTGTGAGGTGCGTGACCCATCGTACGTGACCGACGGGCACGGTTGCCAGCGAATAAACCGCGACGGCCCGACCGTGTCAGTCAGACCGCGTCAGCCGCGCGCCGCCGCCTGGGCCGCCCGCTGCCGCCGCTTCGCCGACGCGATCGCCCGCGCGGTCTCGCGCGTGTCCTGCTTCTCGCGCAGGGTCTGCCGCTTGTCGTACTCCTTCTTGCCCTTGGCGAGTGCGATCTCGCACTTCACCCGGCCGTTCAGGAAGTACAGCGACAGGGGCACGATCGTGTGACCCGTCTCCGAGGCCTTCGACTCCAGCTTGTCGATCTCGGCACGGTGCAGCAGCAGCTTGCGCTTCCGCTTGGCGTGGTGGTTGGTCCAGCTGCCCTGCATGTACTCCGGGACGTGGATGTTGTGCAGCCACGCCTCGTGGTGGTCGATGTGGACGAAGCCGTCGACCAGCGAGGCACGCCCCATGCGCAGCGACTTCACCTCGGTGCCCATGAGCACCACACCGCACTCGTAGGTGTCGAGGATGTGGTAGTCGTGCCGGGCCTTCTTGTTCTGCGCGATGAGCTTGCGCTCCGGCGCCTTGTCCGTCGTCTTCTTGGCAGGCTTGCCCTGCACGTTCACGAGTCCCTTTGCCATAGTGCGGTCATTTTCGCACTAGGAGCCCCCTCCGAGGCCACTCAATACTGTCCTCGCCCGCTCTTCGGCCCGGTCCGCGGCGACCACGTCAGGGGTGATGCCCCGCCCGTCCACCGCATGACCGGCCGGGGTCCGGTAATGGCCGACGGTCAGCTCGGCCACCGACCCGTCCGGCAGCTCGCTCGGCATCTGCACCGACCCCTTGCCGAAGGTCCGCGAGCCGACGGTGACCGCCCGGCCCCGGTCCTGGAGGGCGCCGGTGAGCAGCTCGGCGGCGCTCATGGTGCCCCCGTCGACCAACGCGACCAGCGGCCTGCCCGTGTCCCCGCCCCCCTCCGCGTACACGGCCCGCTGCTCGCCCTCGACGTCGTACGTGGCGACGAGCCCGCCGTCCAGGAACGCCGAGGCGGCGACGGCGGCCTCCGCGACGAGGCCCCCGGCGTTGCCCCGCAGATCGAGCAGGACACCCGCACCGGCGGGCGCGTCGCGCACGGCGTCCCGGACCCGGGCACCGGCCCCCTTCGTGAAGGCGGACACCTTGATCAGCACGGCCCCGCCGTCGAGCCGCCGGACGGTGACGGAATCCGTCTCCAGCCGGGCCCGGCGCAGGGTCTCGGTCCACACGTCCCGGCCGCGCCCGACACGGAGCTCCACCGGAGTCCCGGCCTCCCCGTCCCCGCGCAGCAGCGACACGACCTCGGACACGGACAGCCCGTCCACCGCCCGCCCGTCGACCGCCACGATCCGGTCCCCGACCCGCAGCCCGGCCCGGTCGGCCGGCCCGCCGTCCTGGACCCGCGTCACCCGCACCCCGTCGGCCCCGGACCGCCCGGCCGAGAGCCCGACCCCCGTGTAGGCCCCGTCGAGGGACCGCTCGAAAGCCGCGTACTCCCTCTTGTCGTACACCGCGCTCCACCGGTCCCCGCTCCGGCTCACGAACTCCTCGGCCGCCTCGGTCCCCGACTTCCCGTCGGCCATGGCCTCCGCGACCGCCCGCCGCACCGCGGCCCGATCCCCACCCGCGCCCTCCGCCCCGGCACTCTCCTCCCGGGGCAGCACCCCGGTGGCGGCGGCGGTGGCGAGCACCCCGGCGAACACCAACGTCAGAACGGCCCCACGGAGCACTCCGCGGGGCCGGATACAAAGCCCTTCACCGCCGGCCGGCACGCGGCCCACTCTAGGACAAGCAAAAGGCGCCGCACGGCCTTTGACCGCACGACGCCATCCGCCGTCAGTGGGCTCTTGTCACACCTTCAGGTACTTGCGCAGCGCGATGAAGGCCGCCACGGCCGGCATCAGGAGGCCGATGACGAGGACCAGCGGGAGGACCGAGAGGACGGCGTCCCAGCCGATGAACTGGACCAGCTGCATCTTCTCGGCGAGCGCGATGCCGTGGTCGATGAGGAAGTACCGGCCGACCAGGAGCAGCACGCAGGCGACGCCGCCGCCGAGGAGGCCCGCGAAGGCGGCCTCCATGATGAAGGGCATCTGGATGTAGAAGCTGGACGCGCCGACGAGCCGCATGATGCCGGTCTCGCGGCGGCGGCTGAAGGCCGAGACGCGGACGGTGTTCACGATCAGCATGAGGGCGATGACCAGCATCAGGCCCATGACGCCGAGCGCCGCGATGTTCATGCCGTTCATCAGGTCGAAGAGGTTCTGCAGGATGCCCCGCTGGTCCTGCACCGACTCGACGCCGTCACGGCCGGCGAAGGCCGTCGCCACGACCTTGTACTTCTCCGGGTCCTTGAGCTTGACCCGGAACGACTCCTGCATCTGGTCCGGCGTGATGACGGAGGCGATGGCCGTGTCGCTGTACTGCTCCTTGTAGTGCTTGAACGCCTCGTCGGCCGTCTCGTGGTGGACGGTCTCGACGATGTCCATCTTCTTCAGATCGGCCTCGATCTGTTCCTTCTGCTGCGCCGTGACCGCGCCCTTGGCGCACTTCGGCGCCGTGGCCGCGTCCGTCTTGTTGCAGAGGAAGATGGAGACGTTGACCTTGTCGTACCAGTAGTCCTTCATCGTGCTGACCTGCTCGCGCATGAGCAGCGCACCGCCGAACAGGGCGAGCGAAAGGGCCACGGAGATGACGACGGCGAAGGTCATCGTCAGGTTGCGCCGGAGACCGACGCCGATCTCGGAAAGCACGAACTGAGCGCGCATGGGTCTGCTTTCTCCTACTCGCTACAGCTCAGTGCTGGTATCCGTAGACGCCGCGCGCCTGGTCGCGGACGAGACGGCCCTGTTCCAGCTCGATGACGCGCTTGCGCATCTGGTCGACGATGTTCTGGTCGTGGGTCGCCATGACGACGGTGGTCCCCGTCCTGTTGATGCGGTCCAGCAGCTTCATGATGCCGACGGAGGTCTGCGGGTCGAGGTTGCCGGTCGGCTCGTCGGCGATCAGCAGCATCGGACGGTTCACGAAGGCGCGCGCGATGGCCACGCGCTGCTGCTCACCGCCGGAGAGCTCGCCCGGCCGCCGGTCCTCCTTGCCGCCGAGACCGACGAGGTCGAGCACCTGCGGCACGGCCTTGCGGATCTCGCCGCGCGGCTTGCCGATGACCTCCTGCGCGAAGGCCACGTTCTCGGCGACGGTCTTGTTGGGCAGCAGGCGGAAGTCCTGGAAGACGGTGCCGAGCTGGCGCCGCATGTGCGGGACCTTCCAGTTGGAGAGCCGGGCCAGGTCCTTGCCGAGGACGTGCACCTGGCCTTGGCTGGCGCGCTCCTCTCGCAGCAGGAGCCGCAGGAAGGTCGACTTTCCGGAGCCGGACGAACCGACGAGGAAGACGAACTCCCCCTTCTCGATCTCCAGGGAGACATCCCGGAGCGCGGGGCGGTTCTGCTTCGGATAGGACTTGGAGACGTTGTCGAATCGGATCACGGATGCACCACGGTCGGCCGGGAGTAGGTGTGCGTGACCTTACGCGAACGGCGTAGGCCCGCGCAGTCGCGGTCCCGACTTACGTGGTTTATCCTTTTTCACCGTTTGCGACGACGGGCGGTCCTTCCGGCGGGACGCGCCGAAACGTGCCGGAGCTGGCACAGTGGTAGGGGGAACGTCCGGAACCCACCGGACGTTGTCCTGGTGTGGATCCCTGTGCGGGAGGAGGAGAGCGCATGACCTACGACCGACTGGTGTGCGCCAACTGCGCGGCCCCGGTCGCCGAGGGCCGGTGCCCCGTCTGCCGCGCGAACCGGGAGCGTCTGACCCCTCAGGGTCCGACCCCGGCGATGCTGCTGACGCTGGCGATCGCGCTGCTCGCCGCCCTCGCCCTGCTCGCGGTGGTCCAGACGGCGTAGCCGTATCGGGCGTGGAAAGTGGAGAGAAGGGCCGGGGAGATCACTCCCCGGCCCTTCTCTTCGTGCGCTCACACGGTCACGCCGTTACGCGCTCACGCGGCGACGTCGCCGCCCCGGGCAACGAGGCGCGGCAGCATGCGGAAGCCGATGCCGCCCGCGATCATGGTCGCGGCGCCGATGACCAGGAACGAGGTCTCGGCCGCACCGGTCTCGGCGAGCTCCTCCTTGGCCTCGCCCTGCTGGACGGGCTGGGAGCCGACGTTGTTGGTGTCGGTGTTGCCGTTGCCCGTGGCGGAGCCCGTACCGGTGTCGACGCACTCGGCGCCGTCGAGGTCGACGGTGCAGGTGCCGGCGTCGCCGGAGCCGGTGGAGCCGGTCGAGCCGGAGTCGGCCGAACCGGTCGAGCCGGAGGCGCCCGTTTCCGAACCGGTGGTGCCGGTCGAACCGGTGGAACCGGAGGTGCCGGTGCCGGTGGAGCCGGACGTGCCGGTGCCGCTCGAACCGTTGGACCCGCTGGACCCGTTCGAACCGTTGGAGCCGTTCGAACCGTTGGAGCCGTTCGAACCGTTGCCGGGCTCGGTCGGGTCGACCGTGGGCTCGACGGTGGGCTCCACCGTGGGCTCCACGGTCGGCTCGACGGTGGGCTCCACCGTGGGCTCCACGGTCGGCTCGACCGTCGGCTCGACGGTGGGCTCGACCGTCGGCTCGACGGTGGGCTCGACCGTCGGCTCCACGGTCGGCTCCACCGTGGGCTCCACGGTCGGCTCGACCGTCGGCTCCACGGTCGGCTCGACCGTCGGCTCCGGGTCCGGGCAGACCGTGTTCGGGAGGCACTCCGGCGGCGTCGGGTCGGCCTGGGCGACGCCGGCCACGGTCATCGAAGCGCCGGCGGCGATCATCGCGCCGGCGGCGATGCGCGCGAGGCGCACTCGCGTCTTCTTCGTCATCTGGTTGCTACCCCCAGTAGCTCAGCTCGTCATGGGGCAGCGCTCGGGGCCCCGCGCGCAGGGGGCGACATCGCGACTGAACCGGGCCCCCCGTTCACACGCGCCCCAGAAATGCGCATGCCAATGGGCCACCCTTCCGACTTTCCGATGAGCAGTCAAGGTCGTTGCGCGTGCGATGCCCGAAAGATCCACAATGGCCCGCCATATGACGATGCAACTGTGACGTGAAGCCGTAACTCCGGGCTCCGTGAGCCCAGTTCCCTTGTCGACAAAGCACCCGCACCCCCGCTCCTCCGCTTGCTCCAGCGAATCCGCGGAGCGCGGACCGCGTCCCGTACGGAAACGAGGACGGGCCCCGCACCACTCAGGTGCGAGGCCCGTGCCCGTACGAACGGGGTTACTTCTCCTGCTGCTTGCGCCAGCGGATGCCGGCCTCCAGGAAGCCGTCGATCTCGCCGTCGAGCACCGACTGCGGGTTGCCGACCTCGAACTCCGTCCGGAGGTCCTTGACCATCTGGTACGGGTGGAGCACGTACGACCGCATCTGGTTGCCCCAGGAGCTGCCGCTGTCCTTGAGCGCGTCCATCTTGGCGCGCTCCTCCTGACGCTGGCGCTCCAGGAGCTTCGCCTGGAGGACGTTCATGGCGCTCGCCTTGTTCTGGATCTGCGAGCGCTCGTTCTGACAGGAGACGACGATGCCGGTCGGGAGGTGCGTGATGCGCACGGCCGAGTCGGTCGTGTTGACGCCCTGGCCGCCGGGGCCGGAGGCGCGGTAGACGTCGACGCGGAGCTCCGACTCGTCGATCTCGACGTGGTCGGAGGACTCGACGACCGGGAGGACCTCGACGCCCGCGAAGGACGTCTGGCGGCGGCCCTGGTTGTCGAAGGGCGAGATGCGGACCAGGCGGTGGGTGCCCTGCTCGACGGAGAGCGTGCCGTAGGCGTACGGCGACTTCACGACGAAGGTGGTCGACTTGATGCCGGCCTCTTCCGCGTACGAGGTCTCGTAGATCTCGGTCGCGTAGCCGTGGCGCTCGGCCCAGCGCAGGTACATGCGCTGGAGGCGCTCGGCGAAGTCGGAGGCGTCGACGCCGCCGGCCTCGGCGCGGATGTTGACCAGCGCCTCGCGCTCGTCGTACTCGCCGGAGAGGAGGGTGCGGACCTCCATCTCGTCGAGGGCCTTGCGGACGGAGGTGAGCTCCGTCTCGGCCTCGGCGAGGGTGTCCGGGTCGTCCATCTCCTCGGCGAGCTCGAAGAGCACCGCGAGGTCGTCGATCCGGCCGCGCAGGGTCTCGGCCTTGCGGACCTCGGCCTGGAGGTGCGAAAGCTTGCTCGTGATCTTCTGCGCCGCCTCCGGGTCGTCCCACAGGGACGGGGCCGCGGCCTGCTCTTCGAGCACGGCGATGTCGGCCCTCAGCTTCTCGAGGTCCAGGACGGCCTCGATCGACCCCATGGTCGAGGAGAGGGACTTCAGCTCTTCGGATACATCGACGACTGCCACGCGTCCAGCGTAACGGCTCCGGGCCGGGAGCCGAACCTTTGGCCGTGACCCCGGGGGCTCAGGGCTGCGAGGACTGCTTCGAGTCCTGCGGCGGCGCGTCCCCGTCGCCGGAGGCCGCCAGGTAGCCGCCGGCGCCGAGCGCTCCCGCGACCACCACGGCCGCGACGGCGAGGGTGATCCGCCGCTTGCGGACCACGCCCGCCTTGTGGCGGGCCGAGCCGGGCCGCCGGGCGCCGGCCGGGCGGGGGGCGCGGGCGGTGCCGAGGGGGCCGCCGGAGAGCTCGTCGGGGGCGGGGACCCGCATGGAGGTGTGGGTGTCGCGGTTGGAGTCGGCGGAGGCGCCGGGGACGAGCGGGACGGCGGCCCGGCGCGGGCCGGGCTCCCCGCCGCCGGCGCCCGCGCCCGTGGCGTACGGGTCCTCCTCGTACGGCTCCGGGGACGGCTCCGCGCCCGGCTCGTCGACGTCCAGCGGCGGGATGCCCTTGAGCAGCGGCAGGACGTCCCGGAGGCGGGCGGCGAGCTCGGAGGCGCGCAGCCGGGAGGCGGGGGCCTTCGCGAGGCACTGGACGACGAGCTGCCAGAGCTCCTCGGGGATGCCGGGGAGCGGGACGACGGTCTCGGTGACGTGGCGGCGCAGGACCGCGCCGGGGTGGCCGCCGCCGAAGGGCGTGAAGCCGGCGAGGAGCTCGTACAGGACGGTCGCGAGGGCGTAGATGTCGACGGCGGCGCGGGGCGGGAGGCCCTCGACGATCTCGGGGGCGAGGTAGTCGGGGGTGCCGATGATGCGGGTGGCCTTGGTGCGGCCGGGGGTGTCGATGAGCTTGGCGACGCCGAAGTCGGTGAGGAGGGCGGGGTGGGCGCCGCCGGGGCCGAGGGGGCCCTCCATGTCGAGCAGGATGTTCTCGGGCTTGACGTCGCGGTGGACGATCCCGGCCGCGTGCGCGGCGGCGAGGCCGTCGGCGACGTCGGCGATGATCGCGACGGCGGCCTCGGGGGCGAGGCGGCGCTCGCGGTCGAGGCGGGTGCGCAGGTCGGTGCCGCGGACGAGGTCCATGACGAGCGCGAGGTCGTTGCCGTCGACGACGAGGTCGCGGACCTTGACCACCCGGGGGTGGTCGAGGCCGAGCAGGGCGGTCCGCTCCTGGACGAAGCGGCCGACGAGCTCCTGGTCGGAGGCCAGGTCCTCGCGCAGCAGTTTGACGGCGACGGGCCCTTCGGGCCCCTCGCCGAGCCACACCGTTCCGGCGCTGCCCCGCCCGAGGATCTGGTGGGCGGTGTAGCGGCTGCCGATGTTCCGTGCCAAGACTGCTCCCTCAGCGGCTGCGGTTCGCGTCAAAACTACGCGTCCGCGGCCGCCGGTCGTCACTTCCGCGGGGAAATCACCCTTCGGAAGTCGATAAATCGGCAGTATTACCGCCGATTACTGCCCCGTACCGCCGGTAGCACCGCCGGAGCCGGTGGCCTCGCCGATGGTGGAGACCCAGTCGGTGACCTTGGAGATGCCGTCCCCGATGGCCTCCCAGTAGCCCTTGCCCTCGGCGATCCAGCCCTGGAGCGGGGTGAGCTCCCAGACGAGCCAGCCGGCGACCACGAACAGGACGATCGTGAAGAGGCAGCCCTTGAGGCAGCCGAGGCCGGGGATCCGCATGGGGTTCGCGCTCCGCTGGCGCGGCGGGCGCGGCTCGCGCGGGGCGGGTGCCTGCGGCGGGGCCTGCGGGGGCTGGTGCTGCTGGGGCGGCCGCTGCGGCTGCGCGTACTGCTGCTGGGGCGGCGGGGGCGCGTACTGCTGCGGCTGCTGGGGCTGGTGCTGCTGCTGGTGCTGCGGCGGGTACTGCTGCGGAGGGCGCTGCTGGCCGTACGCCCCCTGCTGGCCGTACTGCTGGCCCTGCTGGGCTCCGTACGGGCCCTGCTGGCCGTACTGCTGACCCCCAGGCCGGCCCTGCGGTCCGCCGTACGGTCCGCCCTGCTGCGGGCCGCCGTGCTGCGGTCCGCCCTGCTGCGGTCCGGGCTGCGCCTGGGGGCGCTGCGGGCGGCGGCGCAGCGGGTCCTCGCTCGGGTCGAGGTACTGCACCTGGGTCTGCTCGTTGCGGTCGCGGGCCGCGCGCAGCTGGCTCTGCCAGGGGTGCGGGTCCTCGCTCTGCGGCGGCTGCGACGGCACGGGCGGCATGACGGCGGTCGGGTCCGCGACGCCCGCCGGGCCGCCGGTGGGCAGCACGGCCGTCGGGTCGGCGGCGCCGGCCGGGCCGCTCGTCGGCATGACGCTGGTCGCGGCGGCGAGGTCGTACTGGGACGGGGGCACGGCGCCGGTGCTGGGCAGCACCTGCGTGGCACCGGCCGGGTCCACGCCCGGGGTGTCGGGGACCGGCGCGGGGGCCGGGTCGGGGGCGAGGAGCGCGCCGACGCCGTCGGCGGCCTCGATCTGGGCGGGGGTGGCGTGGACGCCGATGCCGGCCGCGACCGCGCGCAGGGCGCGGGCGAGGTTCTCGGCGCTGGGGCGGCGGTCGGGGTCCTTGCTGAGGCAGCGCTCGATGACCGTCCACAGCGGGCCGGGGACGGTGGAGGGGCGGCGGGGCTCCTCGCTGAGGTGCCGGTGCAGGACTTCGAGGGCCGTGCCGCCGGCGAACGGGGGGCGGCCGGTGACGAGCTCGTAGAGCAGGATGCCCGCGCCGTAGATGTCGACGGCGGAGGTCTGCGGGCGGCCCTCGGCGGACTCGGGCGCCACGTACGCGGGCGTGCCGACGAACTCGTGGGTGCGGGTGAGGCCCGGGGAGTCGGCCAGGCGCGCGATGCCGAAGTCGGTGAGCATCGGGTGCATCTGACCGTGCTGCTCGGCGAGCAGGACGTTGGCCGGCTTGAGGTCGCGGTGGACCACGCCGTCGGCGTGGCTCGCGGCGAGCGCGTCGGCGATCTGGGCCGTCAGGAGGGCGGCGGCGACCGGGGTGAGCGGGCCGTTCTCCCGCAGGTAGCGGTGGAGGTCGGGGCCTTCGACGAGGTCCATGACGAGGGCGAGGACATCGCCCTCGACGACCAGGTCGCGGGTGCGCACGATGTTCGGGTGGGTGAGCCGGAGCAGCACGGACCGCTCGCGCAGGAAGCGCATCACGATGTCCGCGTCGTTGGCCAGCTCCTCCTTGAGGACCTTGATCGCGACGGTCTCGCCGGGCTGGCCGGGAACGGCCGCCTCGGCGCCCGCCGTCTCCCGCTGGCGGGCTCGCCAGACGGTGCCCGTGGCGCCGCGTCCGAGCGGCTCCTCGAGCAGGTACTTGCTGCCGATTGGCCGCACGTCACGCGCTCCCTGCTGATCGTGGTCCTGGGTGGTCCCGTGTCTTCCCGCGGTTCCCCGGGCTTCGCTGGGGTTCCCCGGGGTTCCCTGTCCTCTGTTGTGACCCGTTCGGGCGTCCGACCCACTTTAGTGCCGCCGAACGGGTCCGAGACCGGTTGTCCACAGGCCGGTTTCCCGGCCGGCGGTACGGCTCCGGCTCCTCGTGGAGGGGTCGGGAACCGATCCGGCGGGCGGTCCGTCCGGCGACCCGCGCGGGCCCCGGTGACGTCCTGAACTTGTCCGGAAGAAGACGCTCCGCGCGCCGCGATGGTTGCCGGGCATGGTCCGAAGGCATGCTCAACCAGGCATTTTTTGGACCACGAGCGATCGATCAAGATCACTTCTGGCCGACCCGGGGACATGTTGTCAGCGGCAGGTGCGAGGATGCCTCCAGCACGTCGCATCGGTGGGGTCGGGAGCCCCCGCGCCGTGCCGACCTGAACCGGACGACGCGTCCGTGTCGGGTGGGGGGAGTCACAGGGCGGACCCCTGCCGGGCACCTCGCGCAGAAGGGACCGCTGACGGCGATGCAGATCCGCCTGACCGTCCTCGCGCCGCACGCCGGCCATGGCAGCCACACGGGCCATGGCGGCCACAGCGCCGCGCGCGCCTGCGACGTGCTCGTCACCGCCCCCGCCGGGACGGCACTCGCCGCCGTGGCCTCCGGTCTCGCCGCGGCCGTCACCGGCCCCGAGACCTCCTCCTCGGGCACCACCGTGCTCTACGCGGGCCCGGAGCGGCTCGACGCGCAGCGCTGCCTGCTCGGCGAGCCGCCGCTCGTCGACGGCGCCGTCCTCTCCCTCCAGGTCCCCGGCCCCGACGACCGGGTCGGCGAGGCCGCCTCCGCCCGGCTCCACGTGGTGGCGGGACCGGACGCGGGCGGCGTGCACCTGCTCCACGGCGGGGCGATCAGAATCGGCCGTTCCGTCGACGCCGACGTGCCGCTCGACGACCCCGACGTCTCCCGCGCCCACTGCACGGTGACCGTCGGCGAGGACGGCCGCGTCACCGTCTCCGACCTGGGCTCGACCAACGGCACGACGCTCGACGGCGCCCCCGTCGGCGCCCGCCCGGTCCGCCTCCTCCCCGGCTCCCTGCTGCGCCTCGGCGAGTCCGCCCTCCGCCTGACCGCCCCGGGCGACGACCTCGCGGGTACGGAGACGGTGGCGACGGCCCCCGACGGCGAGGGCCACCTGCGCGTCGCGCCCGCGGCGCGTCCGGCGGACGAGGACGCGCGCGCGTACGAGCCCGCGGGCGACGTCCACCACGCGGAGCCGTACGCCGAGGACTCCCCCGGCCACGCGCGCGCGGAGGACCCCGCGCATTCCTACGGCGACGAGGACGCCGAGGGCGAGAGTGACGGCACGGCGCACAGCAGCACCCGGCAGACCCGCCGCCAGAGCGGGAAGCGCGGCCTCGGCGCGTGGGCCCGGCGTCTCGCGGGCGGCCGCGAGGAGCAGCCCGCGCCCCGGCAGGACGACCGCCCGGCCGCGCGGACCACCGCTGCCCCTGCCCCCGTCCTTCCCGCCCCCTCTTCCCCTTCCTCCCCCTCCCTCGCGGACGCCTGGCCCGACCCGGCCACCGTCCTCCTCACGGCGCTGGGCCCGGGCCCGCGCCTGTGGGAGCGGCCCCAGGGCCACCCCGAGTCCCTCGTGGTCAGGCTCGGCACCGCCGACCGCGCCGAGCTGTCCGGGGTGCCGGTCACCGTCGGCCTGCGCGAAGCCGGTTCGCTCGGCCTCGCGGGCCCCGCCGACCGGCTCGCCGGGCTCGCCCGCTCGGTCGTGGCCCAGCTCGCCGCCCTGCACTCCCCCGCCGACCTGGAGATCGTGCTGATCTGCGCCGACCGGAACCGCTCCCTCGAGGAGCGGCGCCGGGCCTGGGGCTGGCTCGGCTGGCTCCCCCACGTCCGTCCGGCCCACGGCCAGGACTGCCGCCTGCTCCTGGCCTACGACCGCGAGCAGGCCCAGGCCCGTACGACCGAGCTGACCCGACGGCTCGACGACGGCCCCCTCGGCCCCGGCTGGCCCAGCGCCGACCGCGAGACCGTCGCCGAGGCCGCCGCGCGCCACGACGGGCCCTCGACGCTCGTCGTCGTCGACGGCGACCCCGGTTCGGCGGCACTGCGCGAGACGGTCGCGCGCCTCGCGGGCGTCGGCGCGGCGGCCGGCATCCACGTGCTGTGCCTGGCGGAGGCGCCCGCGGCGACCCCCGAGTCACCGGTGACCGCGACGTACGAGTCCGCGTGCGTCGCCTCCCTCGCCTTCCGCGAATGCGGGGCGGTGGCACTCCTCAGCGGCGACGTGGCGACCGCGCTGCGGCTCGTGCGCGCCTCGGGCGGGCAGGTCGCGGGCCACGGCACGGTCGGCGTGGTCGACGCGGTGTCGGTGGCCTGGGCGGAGCGGTTCGGCCGCGCCCTCGCCCCGCTGCGCACCGAGACGAACACGGCGCCGCACGGCCGGGCCGCCGCGCTCCCCCCGTCCTCGCGGCTCCTCGACGAACTGGGCCTCGCCCGGGCCACCCCGGCCTCCCTGCTCGCCCGCTGGGCCTCGGCCGGCGACGGCACGGTCGTCCTCGGCACGGGCCCGCGCGGCCCGCTCGCGGTGGACCTCACCCAGGAGGGCCCCCACCTGCTGATCGAGGGCCCCGCGGGCAGCGGCCGCACGGAGCTGCTCCGCGCCGTCGCCGCGTCCCTGGCGGCCGGCGGCCGCCCCGACCGCCTGGGCCTGCTCCTCGTGGACGGCGCGGGCGGCGAGCGCGGCGAGGGCCTCGCGGCGTGTACGGAGCTGCCGCACGTCAGCGAGCACCTGGTCGCCTCGGACCCGGTCCGGATGCGGGAGTTCGCGCAGGCGCTCGGCGCGGAGCTGAAGCGCCGGGCGGAGATCCTCGGCGACGGCCACTTCGCGGACCGGCAGGGCGCGCGGGCGGCCGAACGGCTGATCGGCGGTCAGCGCACCGCGAGCGCGGCGGAGTCGGTGGCCCCGCGCGTGACCGTCCGCCTCCCGGAGCCGGGCGACCTCGACGGCCGCGCGAGCGGCCGCACCCTCCGCACGGGCGACGGCACCGTCGGCGCCCTCCCGAGCGGCCGCACCCCCTACCGCACCCTGGACGACGGCACCCTCGGCGACCGCCCCAGCGGCCGAACGGTCCACGTGGACGCGACCCGCCCCGAGGGCGACACGGGAGCCAACGACCTGAACCGCCGCGCGAGCGGCCGGATCCCGCACCCCGGCACGAGCGGCCACGGCGCGGACGACCTGGACGGCCGGAGCAGCGGCCGCATCACCCGCCCCGGGGCGGACGACCTCGACGGCCGTACGAGCGGCCGCGCGGGAGCGGACGACCTCGGCCGTCGCACCACCGGCCGCACCGCGTACCCCGGCGCCGACGACCTCGACAGCCGCACCAGCGGCCGCGCCGGAGCGGACGACCTGGGCCGCCGCCCGAGCGGACGGATCGCGTACCCGAGCGCCGACGACCTCGACGGCCGTACGAGCGGACGCGTGGCACACCCGGGCGCCGAGGACCTGGGCCGCCGCGCGAGCGGCCGGATCCCGCACCCCGGCACGAGCGGCCACGGCGCGGACGACCTGGACGGCCGGAGCAGCGACCGCATCGCCCGCCCCGGGGCGGACGACCTCGGCCGACGCGCGAGCGGCCGGATCCCGTACCCGGGCGCCGAGGACCTCGACGGCGGCTCCAGCGGGCGCGTGCGCCGGGCCGGGGCCGAGGACCTCGACGGTCGAGGGAGCGGCCAGGGCAGCCCGTACCCCGGAGCGGACGACCTCGGCCGCCGCCCGAGCGGACGCATCCCGCACCCCGGCACGAGCGGCCAGGGCCCGTACCCCGGCGCGGACGACCTCGGCCGACGCGCGAGCGGCCGGATCCCGCACCCGGGCGCCGAGGACCTCGACGGCCGTACGAGCGGGCGCGTGGCGCACCCCGGCGCGGACGACCTGGGCCGCCGTCCCAGCGGACGCATCCCGCACCCCGGCACGAGCGACCACGCGAGCGGCCGGACCCCCTACCCCGGCGACGACCTCGACGGCCGCGTGAGCGGCCAGGGCCCGTACCCCGGCGCGGACGATCTCGGCCGGCGCCCGAGCGGCCGGATCCCGTATCCGGGCTCCGACGACCTCGACGGTCGCGGGAGCGGGCGCGTGGCGCACCCCGGAGCCGAGGACCTCGGCCGCCGCCCCAGCGGACGCATCCCGCACCCCGGCACGAGCGACCACGCGAGCGGCCGGACCCCGTACCCGGCCGGCGGCTACCTGCCCGACACGCCCAGCGGACGGCTGCCCCGGCGGGACGGCGGGCCCCTGGAGGACCGTCCGAGCAGCCGGACCCACCGCGCGGGGGACGGCGACCTCGGCGGCCGCCCGAGCAGCCGCACGTTCCGGACCGGGGACGGCGAACTCACCGACCGCCCCAGCAGCCGCACGTTCCGGACCGGGGACGGCGATCTCGTCGACCGGTCCAGCGGGCGGACCCTCCGTTCGGGGCCGAGTGGCCGGACCCTCCGGACCGGGGACGGCGAACCCGTCGAGCAGGCCGCGGCAGCGGCGACCTCGGGCGCGCGCGTGCCGCGGCCCGAGGCCGCGTACGAGGTCGCGGCCGGGAGCGGCCCGCTGCCCCGGCTCGTCGTGCTCGTGGACGACTTCGACGCCCTCGTGGCCCCGGCCCTCGGCGCCCCCGGCCGCCCCGCCGCCGGTTCCGTCGTCCGGGCCCTCGAAGCCGTCGCCCGGCACGGCGAGCGGCTCGGCGTCCACCTCGTCGCGACCTCGGCGCGGCCGGACCGCACGTCCGACACGGAGCTCGCCCACGGCGCCCGCCTGCGGGTCGTGCTCGACCCGCCGCCCGCCGCCCCGGGCCCCGACGTGCCCACCGCGGGCCGTGGACGGCTCGGGCACCCGGACGGGCGTCTGACGCCGTTCCAGACGGGCCGCGTCTCGGGCCGGATCCCCCGGACGGCGACGCTCCGCCCGGTCGTCGTCCCGCTGGAGTGGGAGCGGATGGGCGACCCGCCCGCCCGCCGCCCGGTCCGCGAACTGGGCAACGGCCCGACGGACCTGGCCCTCCTCGCGAGCGCGCTGGACCGGGCCGCCCGCTCGGTCGAGGCGACCCCGATACCGCCGCTCGCCCCCGCGACGCGCACCTGACGCGTCACCTGACGAGACGTCACAAGGCCGTCACGATCGCCCTCTTCGCGCGAGAGGCGGTATTGCGGCGGCCTCGTCACCGGGCGTAGACCTGTCGGCACGGGACAGTGACGCGCATGGGAGAGACGGGGCCGCGATGCGATCAACTCTTCACTCACGCAAGGCCGGGGCGGCCGTGACGGCCGCCTTACTCGCCCTGGCCCTCGCGGCCTGCGGCGGCGAGAGCGACAACGGCGGCGACGGCGACGGCAGCAGCAGCGGTGGAAACGGCGGCACCAGCTCCGCGCCCACGCCGGCCTCCCGCTCCCTCGCGGGCCAGAAGATCGAGGTCGCCGCCGTCTGGACCGGCCCCGAGCAGGAGAACTTCACCAAGGTCCTGAAGGAGTTCGAGAAGCGCACCGGCGCCACGGTGACCTTCGTCCCCGCCCAGGACCCGATCGTGAACTTCCTCGGTACGAAGATCGCCGGCGGCTCCCCGCCCGACGTGGCCCTGCTCCCGCAGGTCGGCGCCATCCGGCAGGCCGCCGCCCAGAAGTGGCTGAAGCCCGTCGGCCCCGAGGCCAAGGCCGCGCTCGCCGCGAACTACTCGCCCGGCTGGCAGGCCCTCGGCGCGGTCGACGGCACCCAGTACGGCGTCTACTTCAAGGCCGCCAACAAGTCCCTGGTCTGGTACAACACGGCAGCCTTCGAGAACGCGGGCGCCTCCGAGCCGAAGAGCTGGAAGGAGTTCCTCGCCACCGCCGAGACGATCTCCGCCTCGGGTGTCACCCCGGTCTCCGTCGGCGGCGCGGACGGCTGGACCCTCACGGACTGGTTCGAGAACGTCTACCTGTCGCAGGCGGGCCCGGAGAAGTACGACCGGCTGGCGAAGCACGAGATCAAGTGGACGGACCCGTCCGTCGGCGCGGCGCTCAAGACGCTCGCCGAACTCTTCGGGAAGCCCGCGCTCCTCGCGGGCGGGACGAACGGCGCGCTCCAGACGGAGTACCCGGTCTCGGTCACCCAGACCTTCACCGGCGGCGACCGCCCCAAGGGCGCGATGGTCTTCGAGGGCGACTTCGCGGCCGTCAACATCGCCCAGACGAAGGCGGAGATCGGGACCGACGCGAAGGTCTTCCCGTTCCCGGCCGTCGGCTCCGGCACGGCCCCCGTCGTGACGGCGGGCGACGCGGCCGTCGCCCTCAAGGACACCGAGGGCGCGCAGGCGCTGCTCGCCTTCCTGGCCTCTCCGGACGCGGCCCGGATCTGGGCGGCCGAGGGCGGTTTCCTCTCCCCGAACAAGAACCTGGACCCGGCCGCGTACCCGAACGACGTCCAGCGCGAGATCGCCAAGGCGCTGATCGGCGCGGGCGACGACTTCCGCTTCGACATGTCGGACCAGATGCCGCAGTCCTTCGGCGGGACGCCGGGCAAGGGCGAGTGGAAGGCGCTCCAGGACTTCCTGAAGAACCCGGCCGACGTCGCCGGGGCGCAGGCCCGCCTGGAGGCGGACGCGGCGAAGGCGTACAAGGCCGCGGCGAAGAACTGAGGCGGGGCCACCATGCCCAGCACCCCCAGCAGCGCCAGGACCCCCGCCCGCACCAAGGGCCGTGTCGTCGCCGCCGCCTTCCTTCTCCCCTCCCTGCTCCTCCTCGGCGCCCTCGTCGTCTACCCCATCGGCTACTCCGTCCAGCGCTCCCTCTTCGACCGCTCCGGCACCGCCTTCGTCGGCGTCGACAACTACCTCGCGCTCGTCACCGACGACTCCCTCCGCACCGCCGTCCGCAACAACCTGGTCTGGCTGATTCTCGCCCCCACGGTCGCCACCGTCCTCGGTCTGGTGTTCGCCGTCCTGACCGAACGGGTCCGCTGGGGAACGGCGTTCAAGCTCGTCGTCTTCATGCCGATGGCGATCTCGATGCTCGCCGCCGGGATCATCTTCCGGCTGGTGTACGAGCAAGACCCGGACCGAGGGGTCGCCAACGCGGTCTGGGTCGGCGTCCACGACACCTTCGCCGAGTCCTCGGTCTTCCCCCGTGCCCGCCCGCTGCCCGTCCACCCGCTCACGGCGGCCGACGGCGGCGCGTACGTCACCAAGGAGCCGGTCGCCGCCGGGGAACCCGTACGGCTGCCGCTCGTCGGCGTGGCACCGGGGAGGATGCCGGAGGAGGCCCGCCCCGCCCACACCCCCCGCCCCTCCGGCTCCACCACGGTCACCGGCACCGCCTGGCTGGACTTCACACGCGGTGGCGGCGGGAAGCCCAACGTCGTCGACCCCGCCGAACTCGGCCTGGCCGGCCTCCGCATCGAGGCCGTACGGGACGGCAAGGTCGTCGCCTCGACCACCGCCGCCCCCGACGGCACCTTCTCCCTGCCCGCCGACCGCGCCGACGGAGCCGTACTCCGGCTGCCCGCGAGCAACTTCCGCGAGCCGTACGCCGGGGTGGAGTGGCTCGGCCCGTCGCTCGTCACCCCGGCCGTGATCGGGGCGTACGTGTGGATGTGGGCCGGGTTCGCGATGGTGCTGATCGGCGCGGGGCTCGCGGCCCTCCCGCGCGAGCTGCTCGAAGCGGCGCGGGTGGACGGGGCGAACGAGTGGCAGGTGTTCCGCCGGATCACGGTGCCGCTCCTCGCGCCGGTCCTCGCGGTCGTCCTCGTCACGCTCATGATCAACGTCCTGAAGGTCTTCGACCTGGTCTTCGTCATCGCGCCGGGCTCCGCGCAGGACGACGCGAACGTCCTCGCGCTCCAGCTCTACCGCTCGTCCTTCGGCACGGACGCGGACCTCGGCGTCGGCTCGGCCATCGCGGTGGTCCTGCTCCTGCTCGTGCTGCCGGTGATGGCGGTCAACATCCGCCGCATCCGAAGGGAGACCCGCAGGTGAAACCACCGGACAAGGGGTTCGCCGACCACCTCGACGGCCGCCTCCCCGGTCGCCTCCCCGGTCGCCTCGCGGGCCGCCTCGCCGCCCGGGCCGGCTCCGGCGCCGTCCGCGTCCTCCTGCTCCTCGCCGGACTGTTCTGGCTGCTCCCGACCCTCGGCCTGCTGCTCTCCTCCCTCCGCTCGCCCTCCGACATCGCGGCGAGCGGATGGTGGCAGGTGTTCACGGCGCCCGCCCAGCTCACGACCCGGAACTACGCCGACCTCCTCGCGAACGGCACGATCACCGGCTCCCTGCTCTCCACGGTCCTGATCACCGTCCCGGCCACGCTGCTCGTCCTCGCCCTCGGCTCCTTCGCCGGGTACGCGTTCGCGTGGCTGGAGTTCCCGGGCCGGGACTGGTGGTTCCTGGGAGTGGTGGCCCTGCTCGTGGTCCCCGTCCAGGTCGCCCTGGTCCCGGTGTCGAAGCTGTTCGGGGCGGTCGGGCTCTTCGAGACGACGCTCGGGGTGGTCCTCTTCCACACGGCCTTCGGGCTGCCGTTCGCGATCTTCCTGCTGCGGAACTTCTTCGCGGAGATCCCGCGCGAGCTCCTGGAGGCGGCGCGGCTGGACGGCGCGGGCGAGATCCGGCTCTACGCGCGCGTGGTGCTGCCGCTCGGCGCCCCGGCCCTCGCCTCGCTCGGGATCTTCCAGTTCCTGTGGGTGTGGAACGACATGCTGATCGCGCTGATCTTCGCGGACGCGCAGTCGCCGCCGATCACGGTGGCGCTCCAGCAGCAGGTCCGGCAGTTCGGCAACAACGTGGACGTGCTCGCGCCGGGCGCGTTCCTGTCGATGGTGGTGCCGCTGGCGGTGTTCTTCGCGTTCCAGCGCCAGTTCACGTCGGGCGTGACGGCCGGCGCGCTGAAGTAGGCCCTCGGGTACGTGACCGGGCGGACGCTCAGGGCGGACGCTCAGGGCGGACGCTCAGGGCGGACGCCCAGTACGGGCGCTCAGGCCTTGAGCGCCGCCACCGCCGCGCGCGCGAGCTCGTCCACGTACCCGTCCGGCAGCTCCGTGCGCACGACGACGAGGCGCCAGTACAGCGGGCCGACGACGAGGTCGAGCGCCTTCGCCGGGTCGGCGTCGGCGGGCAGCTCGCCGCGCGCGACCGCCTCGCGGACGATCTGGGCCATGACGCCCTGCTGGCTGTCGAGCAGCCGCTCGCGGATGGCGTCGGCGATCTCGGGCTGCCGCGCGGCCTCGACGAGCAGGTCGGGGATGACCTGCGAGGCGACCGGGTGGCGGAGCGCGTACGAGGCCATCTCCAGGAGCGCGCGGACGTCCCCGTGCAGCGAGCCGGTGGCGGGGACGGGCAGGCCCTGGGCGGCGAAGGCGCCCACGAGGTCGAGGACGAGGGCGAGCTTGGACTTCCACCGCCGGTAGACGGCGGTCTTGCCGACGCCCGCGCGCCGGGCGATGCCCTCGATGGACATCCGGGCGAAGCCGACCGCCGCGAGCTCGTCGAAGACGGCGGTGCGGATGGCCTCGGTCACGTCCTCGCGGAGTACGGCGGCTCCGGCGGGGGCGCGGCGGGGGGTCGGTTCGCTCATGACGGCATCCTAACCAACGACTTACGTCACGACGATACGGTTGCGTTCCGACGTACCGGCGTCCTACTCTCCACGTAGCGACGATACGGCCCCGTCCCGACGTACCCCATGCATCCATCGCACCCAACGCACCCGACGGTCCCGAGGGCCCCGCCGTCGCCGTCCGAGCGTCATCGTCTGTCTCCGAAAGCCGCCCGCCCGTGACCACGACCACCCTCACCCCGCCCGCAGCTCCTCGCCGGACCGCGCCCCCGGCCCTCTCCGACGAGGAGCTGCACGCGCTCGCCCTCCGCCACGGCCTGACCGTCAGCGGCGCCCGCCCCTCCCTCCCGGAGTACGTCCGGCAGCTGTGGGCCCGCCGCGGCTTCGTCACCGCCTTCGCGACCGCCCGCCTGACCGCCCAGTACAGCCAGGCGCGCCTCGGCCAGATCTGGCAGGTGGCGACCCCGCTCCTCAACGCGGCGGTCTACTACTTCATCTTCGGGATCGTCATGAACGCCGAGCACGGCGTCCCCGACTACATCCCCTTCCTCCTCACCGGCATCTTCGTGTGGACGTTCACCGCGAACACGGTCCTCGCCGGCAGCCGGGCGATCAGCGACAACCTGGGCCTGGTCCGCGCCCTGCACTTCCCCCGCGCGAGCCTGCCGATCTCGCTCGCGCTCCAGCAGCTCCAGCAGCTGCTGCTCTCCCTCGCCACGCTCGCCGCGATCCTGGTCTGCTTCGGCGAGTACCCCACCTGGAGCTGGCTGCTCGCGGTCCCCGCGCTCGCCCTCCAGGCGCTGTTCAACGTGGGCGTGGCCTTCGTCCTCGCCCGGCTCGCGGCGCGCACCCCGGACATCAGCCAGCTGATGCCGTTCGTGCTGCGGACCTGGATGTACGCGTCGGGCGCGATGTTCTCGATCCAGAACCTGGCGAGCGGCGGACGCGTCCCCGGGGGCCTGGTCCTGGCGCTCCAGTGCAACCCGGCGGCGATCTACATCGACCTGGTGCGCTTCGCGCTGATCGGCAGCTACACGTCCGAGCAGCTGCCGCCGCACGTCTGGGCGCTCGCCGCCGGCTGGGCGGCGCTCGCGTTCGCGGGCGGCTTCATCTGGTTCTGGAAGGCAGAGGAGACGTACGGCCGTGGCTGAGACGACAGAACAGACCGAGCGCACGCCGACCGTCGTCGCGACCGGCGTCCACATCACCTACACCGTCAACGGCGGCGGCTCCGGCGGCCGCGGCAGCGCCACCGCCGCACTCTGCCGGATGCTGCGCCGGAACCGGAACCGGAACCGGAAGGGGAGCGGTACGGCTCCGGCCGGGCGCCTGGTCCACGCCGTGAAGGGGGTGAGCTTCGCCGCGTACCGGGGCGAGGCCATCGGCCTGATCGGCTCGAACGGCTCCGGCAAGTCGACGCTCCTGAAGGCGATCGCGGGCCTCCAGCCGGTCGAGCGCGGCCACATCCACACCCACGGCCAGCCCTCCCTCCTCGGCGTCAACGCGGCCCTGATGAGCGACCTCACGGGCGAGCGGAACGTGATCCTCGGCGGGCTCGCGATGGGCATGAGCCGCGCGGAGATCCGCGAGCGGTACGAGGACATCGTCGACTTCTCCGGCATCAACGAGAAGGACGACGCCATCTCCCGCCCCATGCGGACGTACTCCTCCGGCATGGGCGCCCGGCTGCGGTTCTCGATCGCCGCCGCGAAGAGCCACGACGTCCTGCTCATCGACGAGGCCCTGTCGACCGGCGACGCCCGCTTCCGGCGCCGCAGCCAGCAGCGGATCGACGAGCTGCGGGCGGAGGCGGGGACGGTCTTCCTGGTCAGCCACTCGAACTCCACCATCACGGAGACCTGCGAGCGCGCGCTGTGGCTGGAGGCCGGGACGCTGCGGATGGACGGCCCGGCGGAGGAGGTCGTGGCGGCGTACGAGGAGTTCACCAAGACAGGGGGCAAAACAGGCTGATAACAGGGCATACCGGTCTAGAGTGCGGAGGGATGACGAACGACGACCCCCAGCCACCGGGCGGGCCGGCCCCCCAGGCGCCGGCGTCCACCTCCCCGCCACCCCCGCCCGCCTCCCGGAAGGCGGCGCCCCCACTCGCCTCCCCGCCCTCCCTCACCGGCTCCCCCTTCGACTCCGACACCTTCACCTCCGCCACCTTCGTCACGGTCGGCCGCGGCCCCTCCCTCGCGCTCGCCGTCCTCTGGGTGCTCACCCGGGCCGGCATGCTCGTCCTCTTCCTCCGCGACGACCTCGGCATCGGCGGGGTCTCCCGCGAGATCGCCCTCTACCGGCACTGGTACGGCCAGTTCGCCTCCGGCACCTTCCCCGTCGGCGACGTGACCTGGCAGTACCCGCCCGGCGCCGGGCTCGTGGTCGTCGTCCCCGGTCTCGTCCCCGCCCTCACGTACACCCAGGCCTTCGTCGCCCTCGCGCTCCTCGCGGACGCCGTCATCACCCTGGCCCTGGCCCTCGCCGATCGCGAACGGCTCACCCACGGCGCCTGGTTCTGGGTCTGCGGCCTGCCGCTGCTCCTGCACCTCCCCCTCGCGCGGTACGACGTCCAGGCCACCGCCTTCGCCGTCCTCGCCCTCCTCGCCCTCGGCCTGCGCTCCACCGCCGCCCGCCAGGTGGGCGGGGCGCTCGCCGGGATCGGCGCCATGGTCAAGGTGTGGCCCGCGCTCGCCCTGATCGGCACGCCCCGGGGGCGTACCACCCGCGAGGCGTGGACCGCCGCCGTCGTCGCGGCCCTCGCGCTCGCCGCCACGCTCGCCCTGCTCTTCCCCGGCTCGCTCGGCTTCCTCCGGCAGCAGGGCGGCCGGGGCGTGCAGATCGAGTCGCTCGGCGGCACGGCCCTCGGACTCGCCCGCGCGGCCGGCGTCTGGCAGGGCACGGTCGAGATGCGCTACGGCTCCTTCGAGTACGTCGGCCCGTACGTCTCCACGCTCGGCAACCTCGCCCTGCTGCTCACCGTCGCCGCCTTCGGCTGGCTGCTCTTCTGGCGCGTACGGGCCCGCCGCTGGACCCCGGCGACCCCGCTCGACGCGGCCTTCGCCGCCGTCCTGCTCTTCACCGCCACGAGCCGGGTGATCAGTCCCCAGTACATGATCTGGCTGCTCGGCCTCGCCGCCGTCTGTCTGACCTCCCGCAGCACCGTGATGCGCCCGGTGGCGCTGCTCATGCTCCCGGCGGCGGCGCTGAGCTCGCTCGCGTACCCCGTCCTGTACGCGGAGATCCTCGGCGGCGCACCCTCCGGCCTGGCCGTCATGGTGCTCCGCAACGGCCTCCTCCTCGCCGCCGCCCTGCTCGCCGCCCGCCGCCTGTGGACGTCGACGGTCGCCACACCGGCGCCCGAATGACGGAAGGGCCCCGCCGGAGATCCGGCGGGGCCCTTCCTCTTCACGTGATCAGCTGTGCGTACGGAGCAGCGTGCGCATCGTCCGCATGGCCACCGACAAGTTCGCCAGGTCGAAGGTGTCCGAGCCCTGGATCTCCTCCAGGGTCGTCCGCGCACGGCCCAGGATCGCCGTGTTCTTCTCCTCCCAGGCCTTGAACCGCTCCTCGGGGCTCGTCGTGCCGTTGCCGACGCTCAGGACGTCCGCGGTCAGCGCCGAGTGCGCCGCGAAGAGGTCCTCGCGGATCGAGGCGCGGGCCATGGACTGCCACCGGTCGGCACGCGGCAGCTCGATGATGCGGTCCATGAGGTCGGTGATCCGCAGACGGTCGGCCAGGTCGTAGTAGACCTCGGCCACCGCGAGCGGGTCCTTCTCCATGCGGTCCGCGATCGCGACGATGTCGAGGGCCGGGAAGGCGGAGGAGAAGCCGGCGACGCGCCGCGCGAGCTCCTCCGGCACGCCGACCTCGGTCAGCTCGTCGAGGATCGACTGGTACCACTCCAGGTCCGCGCCGCGCAGCAGCTCCGGCAGCTGCTGCCAGACCTGCTCGACGCGGTCGGCGAAGAACTCGATGGTCTCGCCGATCTGGAGCGGCTGCGGCCGGTTGTTGAGCAGCCAGCGGGTGCCGCGCTCGACGAGCCGGCGGGAGTGCAGCCGCATCCGGGTCTGGACCTCGGCGGGCACGCGGTTGTCGAGGGCCTCGACGGCGTCCCAGACCTGGCTGAGCCGGAAGACGGCGCGGGCGGCGGTCTGCGCGCGGACGATCTCCTCGATCGACGCGCCCGTCTCCTCGCGGAGGCGGTGCAGGAAGGTCGAGCCACCGGTGTTGACGGTGTCGTTGACCAGGACGGTCGTGATGATCTCGCGGCGCAGCGCGTGGTTGTCGACGGCCTCGGGGAACTTCTCGCGCAGCAGCGTCGGGAAGTAGGCGTGGAGCAGACCGCTCAGGTACGGGTCGTCCGGGAGCTCGGTGCCGATGAGCTCGTCGGCCGCCGTGATCTTGGTGTACGCGAGGAGGACGGCGAGCTCCGGCTGGCTGAGGCCGCGGCCGTTGTTGAGCAGCTCGCGGATCTGCCGGTCGTTGGGCAGGAACTCCAGCGAGCGGTCCAGGCTGCCGTCACGGCCGAGGCGGCGCATGAAGCGCTGCGCGGCGTGGAGCAGCGAGGGCGACTGGGCGACGGCGTTGGCCAGGGCGGTGTTCTGCGCGTAGTTGTTGCGCAGGACGAGCCGGCCGACCTCGTCGGTCATCTCCGCGAGGATCTTGTTGCGCTGCTTGACGGTCATGTCACCCTCGGCGACGAGCCCGTTGAGCAGGATCTTGATGTTGACCTCGTGGTCAGAGGTGTCGACGCCGGCGCTGTTGTCGATGGCGTCGGTGTTGATCTTGCCGCCCTCGCCCTCGGGTCCGCCGGTGCGGGCGAACTCGATGCGGCCGAGCTGGGTGGCGCCGAGGTTGCCGCCCTCGCCGACGACCTTGGCGCGGACGTCCTGGCCGTCGACGCGGATGGCGTCGTTGGCCTTGTCACCGACGTCGGCGTTGGACTCGGCCGAGGACTTGACGTACGTGCCGATGCCGCCGTTCCACAGCAGGTCGACGGGCGCGTGGAGGACGGCCTTCATGAGCTCGGCCGGGGTCAGCTTGGTGATGCCTTCCTCGATGCCGAGGGCGGCCCTGACCTGCGCGTTGATCGGGATGGACTTGGCGGTACGGGGGTGGATGCCGCCGCCCGCGGAGAGCAGCGAGGTGTCGTAGTCCGCCCAGGACGAGCGCGGCAGGTCGAAGAGCCGGCGGCGCTCGGCGTACGAGGTGGCCGCGTCCGGGTTCGGGTCGAGGAAGATGTGCCGGTGGTCGAAGGCGGCGACCAGGCGGATGTGCTCGGAGAGCAGCATGCCGTTGCCGAAGACGTCACCGGACATGTCGCCGACGCCGACGACCGTGAAGTCCTCGGTCTGGGTGTCGTGGCCGAGCTCGCGGAAGTGGCGCTTGACCGACTCCCAGGCGCCGCGGGCGGTGATGCCCATGCCCTTGTGGTCGTAGCCGGCGGAGCCGCCGGAGGCGAAGGCGTCGCCGAGCCAGAAGCCGTACGCCTCCGCGACGCCGTTGGCGATGTCGGAGAAGGTCGCGGTGCCCTTGTCGGCGGCGACGACGAGGTAGGTGTCGTCCTCGTCGTGGCGGACGACGTCGAGCGGCGGGACGACCTCGCCGGCGACGAGGTTGTCGGTGATGTCGAGCAGCGCCGAGATGAAGGTCTTGTACGAGGCGATGCCCTCGGCCAGCCAGGCGTCGCGGTCCACGGACGGGTCCGGGAGCTGCTTGGCGACGAAGCCGCCCTTGGCGCCGACGGGGACGATGACGGTGTTCTTCACCATCTGCGCCTTGACCAGGCCGAGGATCTCCGTGCGGAAGTCCTCGCGGCGGTCGGACCAGCGCAGGCCGCCTCGGGCGACCTTGCCGAAGCGCAGGTGGACGCCCTCGACGCGGGGCGAGTACACCCAGATCTCGAAGGCGGGGCGCGGGGCCGGCAGGTCGGGGATGGCCTGCGGGTCGAACTTCATCGACACGTAGGAGTGCTGCTCGCCCGCCGCGTTCTTCTGGAAGAAGTTGGTGCGCAGCGTGGCCTTGATGACGGTGAGGAAGGAGCGCAGGATGCGGTCCTCGTCCAGGCTCGCGACCTGGTCGAGGGCGCCGTCGAGCTCCTCCAGGATGCCGTCGGTGAGCTCCGTCCCGGCGCGCTGGCGGCCGGGGGCCATCCGGGCCTCGAAGAGGGAGACGAGCAGCCGGGTGGTGTGGACGTTGTTGCGGAGGGTGTCCTCCATGTAGTCCTGGCTGAACGTCGAGCCGGCCTGGCGCAGGTACTTGGCGTACGCGCGCAGCACCATCGCCTCGCGCCAGGTGAGCCCGGCGGAGAGGACGAGGGAGTTGAAGTTGTCGTTCTCGGCCTCGCCGGTCCAGGTGGCGGCGAAGGCCTCCTGGAAGCGCTCGCGGGCGTCGTCGCCGACGTAGTCGCCGCCGTTGCCGGTCGGGGCGGGCATGCGCAGGCCGAAGTCGTAGACCCAGGCGTGGGCGCGGTCGGCGCAGCGGAGCTCGTACGGACGCTCGTCGGTGACCTCGACGCCGAGCCGGTTGAGGACCGGGAGGACGGCGGAGAGGGAGATCGGCTCGCCGGTCTTGTAGATCTTGAAGCGGCGCTCGCCGGGGCCGGCGGCGACGGGCTCGTACAGCGAGAGCGCGAAGTCCTTGCCGCTGGCGGCGAGGGCCTCCATGCGGACGAGGTCGGCGACGGCGGCGCGCGGCGAGTGGTCGGCCTTGTAGCCCTCGGAGAAGGCGTTGCCGTAGCGGCGGAGCAGCTCGGCGGCGCGCTCCTCGCCGAACTCGGCGTTGAGCGCCTCGCCGAAGCCGTCGGCCCAGGAGCGGGCGGCCTCGACGAGCCGGGCCTCGATGCGGTCGACGTCGGCGTCGGTCAGCTTGGCGAGCTCGGTGCCGGGCTTGACGCGGACGACGAAGTGGAGGCGGGAGAGGATCGACTCGGTGTTCCAGGCGGTGAAGTCGACGCTGGTGCCGCCGAGCTCCTCCTTCAGGATCTCGATGATCCGCAGCCGGACGCGGGTGGTGTAGCGGTCGCGCGGCAGGTAGACGAGGGCCGAGTAGTAGCGGCCGTACTCGTCCTGGCGCAGGTAGAGCCGCAGCCGGCGCCGCTCCTGGAGGTACAGGACGCTGGTGACGATGGACTGGAGCTGGTCGACCGGGGTCTGGAAGAGCTCGTCGCGCGGGTAGGTCTCCAGGATCTGGAGCAGGTCGCGGCCGTCGTGGCTGTTCGACGAGAAGCCGGCGCCGGCGAGGACCTCCTGGACCTTGCGCTTGACGACCGGGACGCGGCGGACGGACTCGGTGTAGGCGGCGGAGGAGAAGAGGCCGAGGAACCGGCGCTCGCCGATGACGTTGCCGTCGGCGTCGAACTTCTTCACGCCGACGTAGTCGAGGTACGAGGGGCGGTGGACGGTCGCGCGGCTGTTGGCCTTCGTCAGGATGAGCAGCTTGTGCTCGCGGGCCTTGGCGCGGACGTCGTCGGGGAGCCGGCTGAAGGAGGGCGAGACCGGGTGGGCGTGGTGGCCCTGGTCGCCGCCCGCGTGCTTCGGGTCGGAGCGCAGGATGCCGAGGCCGGTGCCGGGCACGGCGGACAGGGCGTCGCCGTTGACGAGCTCGTACTCGCGGTAGCCGAGGAAGGTGAAGTGGTCGTCGGCGAGCCAGCGGAGCAGCTCGGTGGCCTCTTCGACCTCGGTCGGGCGCAGGTCGGAGGCGGTGGGCTCGTCGGCGAGGCCGTCGGCGATGCGCAGGGCCGCCTCGCGCATCTTCTCCCAGTCCTCGACGGTCTCGCGGACGTCGGAGAGGACGCGGAGCAGGTCGGCGGTGATCTGCTTGAGGTCGGCGCGGTCGGTCTCGCGGTCGATCTCGACGTGGATCCAGGACTCGGGGAGCGCGTCGTGCGGCAGCTCGCCCTGGATCTGGGTCGACAGGACCTCGATGAGCTTGCCGGTGAGGTCACGGCGGACGAGGACCTGCGGGTGGATCACGACGTGGATGCCGCGGCCCTGGCGGGACAGCTCGTTGGTGACGGAGTCGACGAGGAAGGGCATGTCGTCGGTGACGACCTCGACGACGGAGTGGCTGGAGGTCCAGCCGTTCTCCTCGACCGTCGGGGTGTGGACGCGCACGTTCGCGGTGCCCTGCGGGCGGTTCTCCGCGAGGCGGTAGTGAGAGAGCGCGGCGCCGAAGACGTCGACCGGGTCGCGGTCGCCGAGGTCCTCCGGCGCGGTGTGCAGGTAGTAGCGCTGGAGGTACTCGAGCACCGTGTCCCGGTCCGGGCGCTCGCCCGAACCGTCAGAGCCCGTCGGAAGTCGCCCCCCGACCGGGCTGTGCTCAGCTACCCGAGCGGCCCTCTCGAGCAGCTCGGCCTTGGCTTCGTCCAGCTTGGTCTGCATGTCCTCTGACTCCTGTCGCGCGCCGTTGCGTGACGTCGGTGGAAGAAAGGACACAACGCCACGACGCGGTGATTCCGGTCGAAGACGACGTTATGCCCGAATGAGAGATGCCCGGGTCGTTATCGGCCACGGAACGCGGCGCGACCGGACGGAGGGGATCGGCGAACGCACGGTGGGCCCGGCCGCTGTCGCGTGCCGGGCGGCAGCCGGGGGCTTCACTGCCCCCTCGGCGTATCGCGCTGATCACGGGAAAAGCCTATCGCTCCCGACCCCCGAACCGTCACGAGCCGTATGTGTATAAAAGTGGAGGTGAAAGTTTGACGTTATGGACAGCGACAACGGCTCGGAGGCCCTCTTGGCAAACGGGCGCCCCACCGGCAGCGTGGAGCCCGCAAAGCACCATCTCTGATCTGGGAGTGCCATGGCGAAGATCCTGATCGTGACCGGGGACGCTGCGGAGTCGCTGGAGGTGATGTACCCCTACCAGCGGCTGCTCGAAGAGGGGTACGAGGTCGACATCGCGGCCCCTGCCCGCAAACAGCTCCGCTTCGTCGTGCACGACTTCGAGCCGGGCTACGACACGTACACCGAGAAGCCCGGCTACACCTGGCCGGCGGACCTGGCGTTCTCGGAAGTCGACCCGGGCGCCTACGCCGCTGTGGTGATCCCGGGCGGCCGGGCGCCGGAGTACCTGCGCAACGACCCGGAGCTCCGCAAGATCCTCAAGGCCTTCTTCGACGCGGACAAGCCGGTGGCCCAGATCTGCCACGGCCCGCTCCTGACGGCGGCCGTCGGCGGCCTGGAGGGCCGCAGGGTCACGGCGTACCCGGCGCTCGAACTCGACATGCAGGCGGCCGGTGCCACCTTCCAGGACTCGGCGGCCGTCGTCGACGGCCTCCTCGTCTCCTCCCGGGCCTGGCCCGACCACCCGACCTGGATGCGCGAGTTCCTGAAGATCCTCCGCACGAAGGCCTGACCGGGCCCTGCCGTACGGCCCCGGGGGTACGCCCCTGGGGCCGCCGGGCAGGCCGCCGTGGGGGCCGCCGTGGGGGCCGCCGTGGGGGCCGCTCCGCTACGCCAGCTCCTCCGCCACGGAGACCGCCTCCGCCAGCGAGTCCACGACGGGCACGCCGACCCGCTCCAGGGACGCCCGGCTGTGCGAGCCGCCCGTGTACAGCACGGCCTTCGCGCCCACGTGCAGCGCCGCCACCGCGTCGTCCGCCGCGTCCCCGATGACCACGACCCGCTCGGCGGGCAGGCCGAGGGCCGCGAGGTGCCGCACCATGTGCCCGGACTTGCCGTCGTTGGACGCGTCGGGCCGCCCGTCCACCCGGACGAAGCGCTCCTCGATCCCGTGCTCCCGCACGAGGGGTATGAGCCGGGCGTGCGGCGCGAGCGAGAGCAGCGACTGCGTGAGCCCGGACGCCTGCCGGGTGGCGAGCAGCTCGGAGGCGCCCTCGGTCAGCCCGCAGCCGACCGCGCGCTCCCAGTAGTGCCGGTGGAAGGCCCCGTCCATGACGAGCCACTCCTCGTCCGTGGGCAGGCGCCCGAGGAGCCGCTCGTAGAACTTCGGCACCGGCACGGTGTACAGCTCGCGATACCGCTCCAGCGTGATCGACGCGAGCCCGAGCTCGGCGAAGGCCGCGTTCGTCGCCCCGATGACCGCCCCGGTGTCGTCGAGCAGTGTGCCGTTCCAGTCCCAGACCAGGTGCTTCCCGTGCTTCCCCATGGAAAAACGGTACCCGGGCCCACTGACAGCGAAGCGGGAGCCCTCGGCCCGGCAGACCGTCAGCCCCGGCAGACCGTCAGCCCCGGCAGACCGTCAGCCCAGCAGGCCGGGGATCTCCTGCACGCCGAACCACAGCAGTTCGTGGTCCTCGGCGCCGTCCACGACGAACCGCGCGTCGTCGTCGCCCTGGTCCGCCGCCCCGAGCGCCGCGGCCGCCGCGCTGACGTCCGCCTCGGCGTCGTCCGCGTCGGCGTGCACGGCCGCCGCCTTGGCCATCGGCACCGCTCCGGCGATCCGCACCTCGCCGATCGAGTCGGCGTCGAGCCCCCGGTCGGGGTCGGCGACGGCGGCACCGTCCGCCACGTCCACGGCGACGACGATCCGGCGCCGGGGCGCCTCGGGGTCACCGGCGAGCAGCCGCAGCGAGGCGGAGGCGGCACGGTTGAGCGCCGCGTACTCCAGCTCCTCGATGTCGTCGGAGACGTACCACTCGCGCAGCGCGGGGGTGACGGCGTACGCCGTCAGCGGGCCGGGGCCCAGCTCGCCCGCCTTGTGCGCCTGTGCGAGACCGGGGAGGGTCAGGGGAACGTACACGCGCATGACTGGCCGCTTTCGTCGACGGAGAGGCCCTCAGGATACGTGCGGAGTCCCCCTTCGGGCTGGCGGCCCGGACCCGCCGCCTGTCCACCGCCGGGGCCCGTGCCCCAGGCCCCCGGAGATCGGATTTCCCGCGCGACCACCCGGATAGGTGAATCACCCTCCGTACACCCCCGAGGTCAGAGGCTCCTTGCGGCCGCTCACCCCACGCCCGTACAAGATCCCCAAGAGAAGTTACTGACTGGTACCACGCGGTCACGCAACGACAGGGGTTCTCATGACCACGCCCACGGCAACACGCATCCCCACGCCCCCCACCCCCGCCACGCACACCACCCCGACACACACTCCCCACCCCCGCACCGCCCCCGGCGGCCGAGGGGCCCCGGGCCCGGCCCCGACCGGCCCCGTGGGCGCAGCCCCGACCCGCTCCGTGGGCGCAGCCCCGGCCGGCCCCCTGGGCACAGCCCGGGTCGCCTCCGTGGGCGCAGCCCCGGCCCGCTCCACGGGCGCAGCCCCCGCCAACCCCGTAGGCGCAGCCCCGGCCGGCCCCCTGGGCACAGCCCGGGTCGCCTCCGTGGGCGCAGCCCCGGCCCGCCCCATGGGCACAGCCCCCGCCAACCCCGTAGGCGCAGCCCCGACCGGCCCCCTGGGCACAGCCCGGGTCGCCTCCGTGGGCACAGCCCCGGCCCGCCCCATGGGCACAGCCCCGGCCCGCCCCATGGGCACAGCCCCGACCCGCTCCGTAGGCGCAGCCCCGGCCCGCCCCATGGGCACAGCCCCGACCCGCTCCGTAGGCGCAGCCCCCGCCAACCCCCTGGGCGCAGCCCCGGCCGGCCCCGCCGGCCCGGGGCCCCGTGGCCCCGCCGGCACCCGCCCGCGCGGTGCGGCCGGCACGCACCCGGGGGCCGCGCCCCGCGCCCGCCCGCCGCACACCCTCTTCGCCGAGCGCCTGCTCGCCGTCCTCAGCGGCGAGCGACCGGTCCACTGGATGCTCGGCCACACCGTCGGGGAGGCGTACGAGCAGCTCGTCCTGCTCGCCACGACCACCCCCCTGCGCTCACTCGGCCCCCGCCCGGTCCTGCGCCGCTGCGCCGTCCAGACGGATCCCGGCCGTACGGTCATGGAGGCCTTCGCCAGCATCGCCACCGGCCACCGCGTCCGGGCCATGGCCTTCCGCCTGGAGCGCGGCGAGGACCTGCGCTGGCGCTGCGCCGCCGTCGAGCTCGACGGCCTCGACGGCCTCGGCGGCCTCGGCGGCCTCGGCGCCACCGCCCTCCGCCCATGACGAAGGGGCCGGCGCCCCTCGGGCACCGACCCCTCCGTCATCGACTCACGGCGTCACCTGACGGCGTCACCTCATGGCGTCACTTCTTGCGACGACGCCCACCGCTCGCGTTCTTCTGCGCCTTGCGGCGCTCCGCCCGCGTCATCCCGTCGCCCGACTCGTCGCCGTCGGAGGCGAAGTCGCCCTCGACGACACCGCCGTCGCCGTCCACGGTCGGCGCGGAGAAGTGCAGCCGGTCAGGACGCTGCGGGGCGTCGAGCCCCTTGGCGCGGATCTCCGGACGCCCGGCACCGGCCGGCACGTCCTCCTTGTCGAGCGACGGAGCGCTCGCCTGCACCGGGACCTCCTCGACCTGCTGCTCGACCTGGACCTCCAGGTTGAACAGGTAGCCGACGGACTCCTCCTTGATGCCCTCCATCATGGCGGTGAACATGTCGAAGCCCTCGCGCTGGTACTCGACCAGCGGGTCCTTCTGCGCCATCGCGCGCAGGCCGATGCCCTCCTGGAGGTAGTCCATCTCGTAGAGGTGCTCGCGCCACTTGCGGTCCAGGACGGAGAGGACCACGCGCCGCTCCAGCTCGCGCATGATCTCCGAGCCGAGCTGCTTCTCGCGGCTGTCGTACTGCTCGTGGATGTCGTCCTTGACGGAGGTCTCGATGAACTCGGCGGTGATGCCCGCCCGGTCACCGGCCGCGTCCTCCAGCTCTTCCACGGTGACCTTCACCGGGTAGAGCTGCTTGAACGCGTTCCACAGGCGGTCGAGGTCCCACTCCTCCGCGAAGCCCTCGGCGGTCTCCTGGCGGATGTAGTCGTCGATCGTGTCGTCCATGAAGTGCTGGATCTGCTCGCGCAGGTCCTCGCCCTCCAGGACGCGGCGACGCTCGCCGTAGATGACCTCGCGCTGGCGGTTGAGGACCTCGTCGTACTTGAGGACGTTCTTGCGCGTCTCGAAGTTCTGGGTCTCGACCTGGGACTGCGCGGAGGCGATGGCGCGGGTGACCATCTTGTTCTCGATCGGCACGTCGTCCGGCACGTTGGCCATGGCCATCACGCGCTCGACCATCTGCGCCTTGAACAGGCGCATCAGGTCGTCGCCGAGGGAGAGGTAGAAGCGGGACTCGCCCGGGTCGCCCTGACGGCCGGAACGACCGCGGAGCTGGTTGTCGATACGGCGCGACTCGTGGCGCTCCGTGCCGAGGACGTACAGCCCGCCGAGCTCCTTGACCTCCTCGAACTCCGCCTTCACGGCCTTCTCGGCGCGCTCCATGGCGGCGGGGAGGGCCGCGGCCCACTCCTCGACGTGGTCGACCGGGTCGAGGCCGGCCTGTCGCAGCTCGGCCTCGGCGAGGTCGTCCGGGTTGCCGCCGAGCTTGATGTCCGTACCGCGACCGGCCATGTTCGTGGCGACGGTGACGGCGCCGCGGCGGCCGGCCTGCGCGACGATGCTGGCCTCGCGCTCGTGGTGCTTGGCGTTGAGGACCTCGTGCGGGATGCCCCGCTTGGAGAGCTGCTGCGAGAGGTACTCGGACTTCTCGACGGAGGTGGTGCCGACGAGGACCGGCTGGCCCTTCTCGTGCTTCTCCGCGATGTCGTCGACGACGGCGGCGAACTTGGCGACCTCGGTCCGGTAGATCAGGTCGGACTGGTCCTTGCGCTGCATCGGCTTGTTCGTCGGGATCGGGACGACGCCGAGCTTGTAGATCTGGTGGAACTCCGCGGCCTCGGTCATGGCCGTACCGGTCATGCCGGAGAGCTTGTCGTAGAGGCGGAAGAAGTTCTGGAGGGTGATCGTGGCGAGGGTCTGGTTCTCGTCCTTGATCGCCACTCCTTCCTTCGCCTCGATCGCCTGGTGCATGCCCTCGTTGTAGCGGCGGCCGGCGAGGATGCGGCCGGTGTGCTCGTCGACGATCATGACTTCGCCGTCCATGACGACGTAGTCCTTGTCCTTCTTGAACAGTTCCTTCGCCTTGATGGCGTTGTTCAGGTACCCGACGAGGGGGGTGTTCACCGACTCGTAGAGGTTGTCGATGCCGAGCCAGTCCTCGACCTTGGCGACACCGGCCTCGTGGATGGCGACGGTGCGCTTCTTCTCGTCGACCTCGTAGTCGCCGGTCTCCTCGATGCCCTTGAGGGGGTTGCCGGGCTCGCCCTTGGTGAGGCGGGTGACGAGCTTCGCGAAGTCGCCGTACCACTTGGTGGCCTGGTCGGCCGGGCCCGAGATGATCAGCGGCGTACGGGCCTCGTCGACGAGGATCGAGTCGACCTCGTCGACACAGGCGTAGTTGTGGCCGCGCTGGACGAGCTCGTCCTTGGACCACGCCATGTTGTCGCGCAGGTAGTCGAAGCCGAACTCGTTGTTCGTGCCGTACGTGATGTCGCAGGCGTACTGCTCACGGCGCTGCGCCGGGGTCATGTTGGCGAGGATGCAGCCGACCTGGAGGCCCAGGAACTTGTGGACGCGGCCCATGAGCTCGGAGTCGCGCTCGGCCAGGTAGTCGTTGACCGTGATCAGGTGCACGCCCTTGCCGGAGAGCGCGTTGAGGTACGCGGGCAGGGTGCCGACGAGGGTCTTGCCCTCACCGGTCTTCATCTCGGCGACGTAGCCGAGGTGGAGCGCGGCGCCGCCCATGATCTGGACGTCGTAGTGGCGCTGGCCGAGGACGCGCTTCGCGGCCTCGCGGACCGTCGCGAAGGCCTCGGGGAGCAGGTCGTCGAGGCTCTCGCCGTCGATGTACCGCTGCTTGTACTCGTCGGTGAGCGCCCGCAGGTCGGCGTCGGAGAGGTTGACGAAGTCCTCTTCGATGGAGTTGACCTGGTCCGCGATGCGGTGCAGTTTGCGCAGGATCTTGCCTTCGCCTGCACGCATGAGCTTGTTGAAGACGGACACTGAGGCTGGTCTCCTTGCCGGTCGGGCCTGGCACTGGGTCTGGTGAAGGACGCGAGCGCGGGCACGGCAGGTGGTCCCCACCGTAACGGTCATCGTAAGCGAGACCGCCCTCGCGAAGGGAGGCCCGCACTGCCCGAGCCGCAAGGCCGCCCTCAGAGAGAACGCACGAGGTGGGCGGAAGGTGCCGCACCACCCGAAAAGTGTTCGCTTCCGTTCCGCCCGGTGACCAGAATCCCGGCATGGATCCCATCACCCTCACCACGGACCGTCTGCGGCTGCGGAACTTCGTCTCCGACGACATCGACGCGGTGTACGACATCTGTCAGGACACGGACATCCGCCGCTGGACCACCGTCCCCGACCCCTACACGCGGCCGGACGCCGAGTTCTTCGTGAACCGGCTGATTCCCGACGGCTGGCGCGACGACACCGAGTACACGTTCGCGGTCGAGCCGCTGTCCGGCGGCCCGCTGCTCGCGTCGATCACGCTGAGCAGCCGCGGCGCCGGCTCCTGGGAGGTCGGCTACTGGCTGAGCGGGGCCCACCGCGGCCAGGGCTACATGACGGAGGCCGTCCGGGCGGTGGCGCACTGGGCCTTCACGGGCCTGGGCTGCGTCCGGCTGGTCTGGCGCGCGGAGGTCGGCAACGCCGGGTCGCGCGCGGTCGCCGAACGCGTCGGCTTCGCGAGGGAGGGCGTGCAGCGCGCCGGCATCCCCAACAAGGGCACGCTCCGGGACGCCTGGGTGGCCGCGCTGCTGCCCTCCGACTTCGGCCTGCCGAGCCCGGTGCCGTACCTCCCGGCCCGCGAACAGCCCGCCCAGGCCTGACGGCCGGACGGCTGTCAGTGCCGCGTTCTAGGGTGCTGATCATGACGACCGCTTCGCGCCCCGCTGCCGAACTGTCCGCCGACGAGGCCCGCCGGATCGCCCTGCGCGCCCAGGGCTTCCTGGGCGCGCCCGACCGCAGAGCGGGCGTCAGGGGGGTGCTGCGCGCCCTCGGCCAGGTCCAGCTGGACACGATCTCGGTCCTGGCCCGCTCGCACGAGCTGATTCCGTACGCGCGCCTCGGCGCGGTGGGCCGGACGACGGTCGAGCGGGCGTACTGGACCGAGGCGCACGCCTTCGAGTACTGGTCGCACGCCGCGAGCATCCTGCCGATCGAGGAGTGGCCGCACTTCGCGTTCCGCCGCCGCGCCTACCGTGACCGCCCGCACTGGCACCACGAGCTGTCCTCCGGGGCGTACGAGAAGGTGATCGCCCAGCTGCGCGACGAGGGCCCGCTGACGGCGACGGAGCTCGGCGGCGCGAAGAACAAGGGCGAGTGGTGGGACTGGTCCGACTCCAAGATCGCCGTGGAGCGCGCGCTGATGTTCGGCGAGGTCGTCGTCACCGAGCGACGGGGCTGGAAGCGGGTGTACGACCTGGCGGAGCGGGCGATCCCGCGGGAGCTGCTCCACGACGACCTGGACGACACCGAGTGCGTGCGACGCCTGGTACGGCAGGCGGGCGAGGCTCTGGGCGTGGGCACGCGCGCCGACCTCGCGGACTACCACCGCATCAAGGCCGAGCAGTTCGACGCGGTGGTCGAGGCCTCGGGTCTGGTGCCGGTGACGGTCGCGGGCTGGGGGAAGCCCGCGTGGGCGGACCCGGCGGCGCTGGCGACGGAGCCGCGCGGCCGGCACCGGACGACGCTCCTGTCCCCGTTCGACTCGCTGATCTGGGAGCGCCCGCGCACGGAGCGGATCTTCGGCTTCACCCACCGCCTGGAGGCGTACGTGCCGAAGCCGAAGCGGGTGTACGGCTACTTCGCGATGCCCGTCCTCGCCGGCGGCCGGCTGGTGGGCCGGGTGGACCCGGCCCGCGAGGGCTCCACGCTCGTCGCCCGCCAGATCACCCTGGACGACCCGAAGGCCGTCCCCGCGGTGGCCCAGGCACTGCGGGAGGCGGCGGAGTGGGTCGGCTGCGACACGGTCGCGGTCGAGCGCGTGAACCACCCGGAGCTGGCGGCACCCCTGCTCAAGGCGCTCGCCTAACGGATCTCGAGGATCTTCTCCCGCATCGCACTGCATCCCCCGGGGGACGACCCCCGGACCCCCAGCAGCGGCGCCACCGGGCCCGGGCCTCAGCGGATCTCGAGGATCTTCTCCCGCATCGCACTGCATCCCCCGGGGGATGACCCCCGGACCCCAGCAGCGGCGCCACCGGGCCCGGGCCTCAGCGGATCTCGAGGATCTTCTCCCGCATCGCGTAGACCACGGCCTCCATACGGGAGTGCAGCTGGAGCTTCTCCAGGATGTTCCGCACGTGGTTCTTGACCGTGTTCTCGGAAATGAACAGCTCCTTGGCGATGTCCCGGTTGTTCATCCCGGTCGCGACGAGCTTGAGGACCTCCAGCTCGCGGTCGGTCAGCCGGGGCGCGGGCACGAGCCTGCGCTCGTCGGTGCGCTGGATCATCGACTTGAACTCGGTGAGGAGCTTCGACGCCATCGACGGGCTGATCTGCGACTGCCCGTCCGCCACGGCCCGGATCGCGGTGGCGACCTCGTCGGTGGAGATCTCCTTGAGGAGGTAGCCGGTGGCGCCCGCCTTGATCGCGTCGTAGAGGTCGGCCTCCTCGTCGCTGATCGTCAGCATGATGATCTTCGCGCTGGGGGCCACCTCCTTGATGGAGGTGCACGCCTCGATGCCGCCGCGCCGGGGCATCCGCACGTCCATCAGGACGATGTCGGGAAGCAGGTCGGCGGCCTTGTCGACGGCCTCGGCCCCGTCACCGGCCTCGCCGACGACCTGAATGTCCTCTTCCTGCGCGAGGACGATCTCCAGACCTCGCCGGAAGAGCGCGTGGTCGTCCACGACGAGAACGCGGATGGGCTCCTTGCGGTAGCCACCGCTGTCCGATTCCGCTCGCTCCGGAGCACTCTCCGGAGGAACCGCGCCATAGGGTCCACGCCCGCTGAGTACCGGGCCGAAGCTGTCCGCCATCGTTCCTCCCCCTGAAGGCCGTGGCCTGAATTCGATTCCGGTTCCTCCAACCACTGCCCACAGAGCACCGGTTGGCGTGCACGACATGATTTCATGCCCCGGCGACGCGAGAGGCGCCCACGGACGCAGGAGGGTGCCCCTGGGGGGCGCGAAACGCGCTCCAGGGGCACCGGAGTGACATCTTGATGTGCGGGGGTGGTGCGGGCGGCGGCCGGTCAGCCGCCGAGCGCACCGCCGGCGCCGCCGCCCTCGGCGAGCGGGTCGCTCTCCAGGTGGATGACGCCGTAGTCGTACGCATGTCGCCGGTAGACGACACTCGGCTGCTTGTTGTCGGAGTCGACGAACAGGTAGAAGTCGTGGCCGACCAGCTCCATCTCGTAGAGCGCCTGGTCGAGCGTCATGGGAGCGGCCCGGTGGGTCTTCTCACGGACCACCATGGGGCCTTCGCCCTGGACCTCGATCGAGCCCATCATCGTGGTGGGCACCTTGTCGGGCTCGTCGGCCGCGAGTTGGCCGTCCCCGTTGAGCTGGGCGGCGCCGGGCACCACGTCCCCGACCTCCGCCGCCGACAACCTGCCGTTGCCACGCCGGGTGTAGCGCTTGTCGTGCTGCTTGCGCAGCCGGGCCTCCAGCTTGTCGCTGGCGAGGTCGAGGGCTGCGTACGCGTCGGCTGCGGACGCTTCCGCCCGGATCACCGGGCCTCGGGAGTGGAGGGTGATCTCCACGCGGTCGGACCGGTCGGCCTGCCGCGGGTTGTGCTCCTTGGACACCTCGACGTCGAGGCTGATCACCTTGCCGTCGAGCTTCTGGATCTTCTCCAGCTTCAGCTTCTCGGCCACGTGCTTGCGGAACCGCTCGGGCACCTCGGTCTTGCGGCCCTTGACGACGATGTCCACGCAGAACTCCGTTCCCGGATCGCCCTGGTCGGCTCCTTGGCCGCCGGGCATCTCCCTTTGCACCAGACTCCGGTGGTTACCGGAGCTCGGACTTGGCGACTTCCACCTCTCCTGCCCCGTCGGCAAGATCCTCATCCCACCGGCGCGAGGTTAATTCGCCCTTAACTCCTGTCCTGTAGGCGCAACCATGTTTGTCGTGAGGCAGTGGCGTTCGCCATTCCTCACAACCGAACATAGCCCCTTCGGACGGGTGTCGGCACCCGGTACCGGGACTTGCCTCCGTTCGAGTGCTTTCACCTCTCACCACCTGCAACGATGCAACTTCTTGGCCAGTTCCCGTTTATTTCGAACGAAGCGGGAGAGGATGCGATTACAGCCGCCCGCCGCTGTTCGAATTCGTGCTGCGCGGATCTCTCCGTCGCCTTCCGCGCCGCCGCTTCCGCCATTCCCTCCGGTAATGCGGGAATGAACGCCGGGTGTACGGCTCCGAGGGCGCGGGCCGCCTCCGCGAGCGAGGCGCCCGTGGTCATCACGTCATCCACGAGAACCACCCTTCCGGCCTCCAGGAGCCGCCCGCCGCCCGGTACGACCTCCAGCGCCCCGGCCAGGTTCGCGTGCCTCCCGCGCGCCCCCAGGCCCGCCTGGTCCGCCACGTACCGCCGCTGCCGCAGCACGGGCACGACCCGCGCGTCCCGGCCGGCGCGCCGCAGCCTGGCGGCCGCGGCCAGCGCGATCCGCCGCGTCGGATCGTGGCCACGCGCCCGTACGGAGCTCCGCGAGGACGGCACCGGTACGAGGAGAAGCGGAGGGACCGAGGAGCCGGTGACGGGCCCGCCGGCGGCCGCCACGGCGGCTGCGAGCGCCCCTCCGAGGGGCCCGGCGAGCGCCAGCGCCCCACGCTCCTTGTGGGCGACGAGCAGCTCTCGCACGGCACCCGCGTACGGCGCGACGGCATGGACGACCGGCAGCCCGGCCGGCTCGGGCGCGGGCCGCACCCGACGGGGCCCGCCGTCGGTCAACGCGCCGGCGCACACCGCGCACAGGGCCGTCCGCGGCGCGCCGCACCCGCCGCAGGCGACCGGCAGCACCAGCCCGGCGATCTCGCGCCACCACCCCCGCATGCCTCCACTGTGCGCGCTCCGGCCGTTCCGGACCACCCCTGTGGAAAACCCCGACGAGAGCTCGCTCACCGTCCGGCGGAGTACGTCAGGTAACCCCGCCGGACCGAGCCGGGAAGCGCCGAGCCGAGCCGGGAAGCGCCGAGCCGAGCCCTGCCACCCCGGCGCTGACGGGTCCTAGCCGGGATAGACGGGCAGGCCGCCCGTCTTGACCAGTGGCTGCCAGTTCGTCCCCGGTGCGAGGCGGACGATGCCGTCGTTCCCGGAGTCCGCCACCACCGGCGAGCTGTCGTTGTTCGGCGCGGCGACCGAGGTCACCCCGTTGAGCCCGGGAAGCACCGAACTCGCCGAGGTCGAACCGTCCGTCTGGAGGTAGCGGATCTGCTGGACGCCCCCCGCCTCCTTGCCGACCACGACCAGCCGGCTCGGACCGGCCCAGGAGACGGCCGTGACCGACTCCATCCGGGGCGCGGCCGGCTGGAGCTCGACGACGGACACCGCGGGCTCCGCCCCCGATGCCTGGCGCTCGACGCGGCCGATCTGGAGCGTGGTGCGGTCCCCGCGCGTGACGAGCAGCGCGACCCGCACCCCGTCCGCCGAGACCCGCAGCGCCTCGACCCTGGTGCCCTCGGTCAGCCAGGGCGTCCGGACCTCGACGGGATCGCCCGAACCGTCCGGCACCAGCCACAGGTGCGGCGACGCCGGGTTCCGGTCGGCGACCCACAGGTCGCCCCTGCCGTCCCAGCTCGGCGCCGACAGCCGGTCCGTGGGACGGACCCCCTTGCTCGTCAGCACGGCCGGAAGCGGGTCCTGCTCGGTGGTGATCGAGGAGACGAACAGGTCGCGCCCGTTCGTCCCGACCCCCGCGGCCCGGGTCTCGCCCCGGTCGACCGCGACCGACCCCAGCGGCCTCGCGCCCTGGCCGAACGGCCCCGGCACCGCCGTCGCCGCGTCGTCCTGCTTCCCGTCGACGTCCAGCGTCATCAGCTTGCCGTGGTCGAGGACGTACGGCCGCTCCTTGGGCACGGTGGTGCGGACGGCCGCGAACTCCGCCGCCTGCCCCCGGCCCAGCCGGCACAGCGAACCGCCCCGCTCGTTCTGGAGGTCGACCTGCTCGACCCGGACGGAGGTGAGGTCGCCCAGCGTGAAGAGGAGCTGCGCGGCCATCTTCCGGCACTTGTCGCCGCCGACCAGGTCGGCCTTCTTGTTCAGCGGCACCTTGAGGGTGGAGGTGTCGTCCGTGGTCAGCGAGGTGACCCCCGGCTTCAGCTGCGTACCGGAGGGGAAGTACGAGGTGACGGCCAGGTCCAGCCAGTTCGTGGGCCCTTCGAGGAGCGCCTTGACCGTCTGCGTCACCGGGTCCATCCGGGTGACCGGGTCCTGCCGCTGCCTGATGTAGACGGGGTCGGCCACGACCCAGTCCTCGCCGGACGCGAAGTAGTACTTGTTGACCGACCGGTAGTTGCGCAGGAAGTCCGCCTCGCCGAGCACCAGGCCCGGGGGCAGGCTGTCGATGCGCCACTCCTTGCCCTTGCTGTTCGCGGCGGGCTGCTGCACGACGTGGATGGACTGGAGGTAGTCGGCGGGGCTGACCGGCTTGTACGCGTGCCGGGCGTCGACCGTCGCGATCTGCCGGCCGGAGAGCGGATAGACCCGGCTCCTGCTGTCCTGGTCGGCGTCGCGGTCGATCGGCTGCCGGCCGGGCGCGGTCGAGAGCACGGTGATGCTCTGCTCCGGCTTCCAGTTCCGCAGGGCCCGCTTCGTCAGGTACTTGCGCGCGGTGGCGAACCCGGGGTCGTCACTGGTCATCGCCTCCAGGAAGCCGTCGACGATCTCGTCCGCGTCGGCGTTCTCCCGCGGCGCGACGGCGTAGACCCGCACCTGCGAATCCCCGGCGTTCGCCCCCTTCACGGTCTCGACTTCGCCGCTGTCGGGCATCGTCGCGCAACCGGTCGCGAGCAGCCCGCCGCACACGGCGAGCACCACGGCCCGGCTGCCCCGTCCCCACCCCGCGCGTCCCTCTCGGGAATCAGCGCCCACGTGTCCCGTCCTCCCGCTCCACGGACCCTGCCGCTCCGGCCGTCGCCGTACCCGTCCCACCGCCGTCGGCCTCCGCCGCCGCCCGCGCGACCACCCGGGCACCGCTGCCGGGCAGGGCCGTCGGATCGGCGGTCGCCCGCGGCTGCGCGGGCAGCCTCGGCGGTACGGGCAGTGCCGGCCGGTCAGCGGCGGCCTGCGCGGGCACCGCGGCGGCCCGCGCGCTCTCCTCCTGTACGCGGCCGGCGGCCGCCGCCTGCTCCCGGTTGCGCCGCGAGTCCTCGGGCTCCAGCGGGATCGGGGAGCCGCGCAGCGGCTCGTCCGCGGTCCTCGGCAGCGTCAGCCGGAACTGCGAACCGCCCCCGGGCTCGCCCCAGGCCTGGAGCCAGCCGCCGTGCAGCCGCGCGTCCTCGACGGCGATCGACAGGCCGAGGCCCGTGCCACCGGTGGTACGGGCACGCGCCGGGTCGGCCCGCCAGAAGCGGTTGAACACCCGCGTCGCCTCGCCGGGCTTGAGACCGATGCCGTAGTCGCGTACGGCGATGGCGACGGCCCCGCCGGCCGCTGCGAGCTTCACCACGACGTCCCGGCCCTCGCCGTGCTCGACGGCGTTGACCACGAGGTTGCGCAGCACGCGCTCGACCCGCCGGGCGTCCGCCTCGGCCACCACGGGCTGCTCGTCGCCGAGGACGACGATCCGGGTGCCCTTGCGCTCGGCGAGCGGCTCGGCGCCGCCGATGACCCGGCGCACGATCTGGCGCAGGTCGATCGGCTCGGCCTCGAGCGCGGCGGCTCCCGCGTCGAAGCGGCTGATCTCCAGAAGGTCGGAGAGCAGCGACTCGAAGCGGTCCAGCTGGTCCCCGAGGAGCTCGGCGGCCCGCCCGGTGACGGGGTCGAAGTCGACACGGGCCTCGTGGATGACGTCGGCCGCCATCCGGACCGTGGTGAGGGGGGTGCGCAGCTCGTGCGAGACGTCGGAGACGAACCGCCGCTGCATCCGCGACAGCTCCTCCAGCTGCTGGATCTTGACCTGGAGGCTCTGCGCCATCTTGTTGAAGGCCTCGCCGAGCCGCGCGATGTCGTCCTCGCCGGTGACCTTCATCCGCTCCTGGAGGTGCCCGGCGGAGAGCCGCTCGGCGATCCCCGCGGCCATCCGGACGGGCGTGACGACCTGGCGCACCATGAACCAGGCGATGGCGCCCAGCAGGACGACGACGAACAGCCCGGCGGTCGCCAGGGTGCCCTTGACCAGGGTGAGGGAGTCCTCCTCCTGCGTCAGCGGGAAGAGGTAGTACAGCTCGTACGGGGTGCCGTCGGCGTCGTTCAGCCGCTTGCCGATCACGAGACCGGCCTCGGACGGCCTGTCGTTCGTGTAGTGGATCCGGGTCGACTGCTGGAAGGTGTCCGCCGCCTGCGCGACGGAGTGCCGCAGGTCGGCGGGGATGCTCGTGGTGGGGTCGACCTCGCCGGAGGCCCGCGCCCCACGGCTCGCGCTGACGCCGGTGTCCAGCGAGAGGGCCACGACGTTGAACGCGCTCTGCCCGCCACTGGCGAGCTGCTCGACCAGCGTGGAGCGCCAGTTCACGGACGAACCGTCCCGCCCGCCCTCCTGCTGCCCGGGGCCCGACGGCGTGGTCGCGGCCCGGTCCTGCGCGGCGGAGAACCCGCCCGCGGCCTGACTCTGGGCGGCCCGCTCCTTGGCGTCGAGCAGACCGTTGCGGACCTGGCCGATGACGACCAGGCCGAGCAGCAGCACGACGCCGAGGGACATGAGGAGGGTGCCGGTGACGACCCGCAGCTGGATGTTCCGCCGCCACAGCCGCACAGCGGGCAGCAGCGGACGGCGCACCCAGCGCGCGAACAGCCGGATCACCGGTCCACCCGGTGCCCCGTCGTTGAGGAGCCGCCCGCCCAGCAGACGCCGGAATCGCGGGCCCCCCCGTCCCGGTCCGGCAGCCCGCCCCGTACGGACTCCCGGCATCCCGGGCTTCGGAGCAGCACTGCCTTCACTCATGTCAGCTCGGTCCCGCCTTGTAACCGACACCACGGACGGTCACCACGATCTCCGGGCGTTCGGGGTCCTTCTCGACCTTCGAGCGCAGCCGCTGGACGTGCACGTTCACCAGCCGGGTGTCGGCCGCGTGCCGGTATCCCCAGACCTGCTCCAGCAGGACCTCACGGGTGAAGACCTGCCACGGCTTGCGCGCCAGCGCGACGAGCAGGTCGAACTCGAGCGGAGTCAGGGCGATGGACTGCCCCTCCCGCTTCACGGAGTGCCCGGCCACGTCGATGACGAGGTCACCGATGGTGAGCTGCTCCGGCGCGGGCTCCTCGGACCTCCGCAGCCGTGCCCGGATCCGGGCGACGAGCTCCTTCGGCTTGAACGGCTTGACGATGTAGTCGTCGGCCCCGGACTCCAGACCCACCACCACGTCGACCGTGTCGCTCTTGGCCGTCAGCATCACGATCGGCACGCCGGACTCGGCCCTGATGAGCCGGCACACCTCGATGCCGTCCCGTCCGGGCAGCATCAGGTCCAGCAGCACCAGGTCCGGCTTGGCCTCCCGAAACGCGGCGAGCGCCTTGTCACCGTCCGCGACGAACGATGGATCGAACCCTTCACCCCGCAGCACAATGCCGAGCATCTCGGCCAGTGCGGTGTCGTCGTCGACGACAAGAACGCGTCCCTTCATATCGACATCATCCCATTTCCGTATCAGTCCTAAGGCGACTGGTGAGATACCTCACTGACCTGCGGCAACGCCCCTGATCAACCCGTGATGACTGCCCGTGTTCATGGGTGTTGATGTCCGTCATGAAAGGTCACCCCCGTGCCCCCGTGGTCGCGCAGAACCGTACCCCGCGCCTTCACCCCCGCACGAGCTTCCCGCACGTCCGGGCCCCGCGGAGGCCGAACCGCGAAGGTACGGACAAAGGTACGAACGAGACGCGCCCACTCCCGCCCACGGCCGAGCCCCGCGTGACACGATGGCACCCGGCCCGCCGCCGTCCCAGGCGTCGGCCGCCGTGACCGAGCCGGTTCGCCGATCCGGCACCGCGACCATTCCTCCGAGGTGGACGACCGTGAACGACACTCCGGGCTGGACCTCGCCCGGATCCGCCCCCTCCGACGGCCAGGACGGCTCCGGAACCTCCCGGCCCACCCCTGCCGACGCCGACGGCTCCACCTCCCAGTGGTCCAAGGACCAGCCGCCCGCCGGCCAGTGGTCCCCGCCGACCGCACAGACCCCGCCCCCGGCCCCCGGCCCCCAGTGGGGCACACCGTCCCGCCACCCCCAGTGGGGCGCGCCCCCGGCGGCACAGCCGGGCGTGATCCCCCTGCGCCCCCTCGGCGTCGGCGAGATCCTCGACGGCTCGGTGAAGACCCTCCGCACCTACTGGCGCACGGTCCTGGCCATCGCGATCCCCGTCGCGGTCTTCACCCAGGTCGTCAGCATCCTGGTACAGCGCTATGTCGTCCCCACGACCTCGCCGCTCAGCCCCGACGCGACCCCGGCCGAGCAGCTGGACCAGACGATCAAGGACGCCCAGAACACCCTGGTCGGCCTCGGCCCGGAGATGCTCCTCACGCTGATCGCCGGCGTGATCAGCGCCGCCCTGCTGTCCATCGTCATCAGCCGCGCCGTCGTGGGCCGCCCGGTCTCGCTCGGCGACGCCTGGCGCGAGGCCCGCCCCCGCCTGCTCCCCCTCCTCGGGCTGACCGTGCTCCTCGCGGTCATGAGCACGGGCATCATCCTCGTGGGCGTGCTGCCCGGGATCCTGATCGGCGGCGGCGCCGGGATCGCCCTGACGACGGTCGGCGGCCTCGTCGCGGCGATCGTCGCCCTCTGGCTGATGATCCGCTTCAATCTGGCCTCCCCCGCGCTGATGCTGGAGCGTCAGGGCGTCGTGACCTCGCTCAAGCGCTCGGCCAAGCTGGTGCAGGGCTCCTGGTGGCGGATCTTCGGCATCACGGTGCTCACGCAGCTGCTCGTCTTCATCTTCGCCATGATCATCCTGATCCCGTTCACGGTCATCGGCTTCGCCGTCGACGGCGGCTTCGGCGCCATCCTCTCCAACGCCTCCTCCGGCTCCGGCTGGCCCTTCCTGATCGTCACGGGCATCGGCGGCGTGATCATCAGCGCGATCACCTACCCCATCACGGCCGGCGTCAACGTCCTTCTCTACGTGGACCAGCGCATCCGCCGCGAAGCCCTGGACCTCGAACTGGCCCGGGCCGCCGGCGTCCCCGGCTACGGCACCACCCCGGGCACCGACACCGTCGGCGGCTGATGCCGTGACGGTCACGGGGGGATCGGCGACGGCACGCGCACTCCCGCGCGCCGACGGCGACGTACCGGTGGACATCTCCCGCCTCCCCGCCCGCGAGGCGGCGGAGCGGGAGCTGTCCAAGCCGATGTACCACGAGAACGACCCGAACCTCATCGAGCGCGCGTACGACCGCTTCTGGGACTGGGTCGACGACCTCCTCGGCACCGCCTCCCAGGCCACCCCCGGTGGCCTCGTGGGCCTCCTCGCCATCGCCCTGCTCGTCATCGCCCTGGTCGCCGCCCTCTGGTGGCGCCTCGGCACCCCCCACCGAACCCCCGGCGGCACCGCCGACTCCCTCTTCTCCGACGGACCGCGCACCGCCGAGGAGCACCGCGCGACCGCCGCCCGCCACGCCACCGCCGGCCACTGGAACGAGGCCGTCCAGGAACGGATGCGGGCCATCGTCCGCTCGCTCGAAGAGCGCACCCTGCTCGACCCCCGCCCCGGCCGCACCGCCGACGAGGCCGCCGCCGAAGCCGCCCGCACCCTCCCCGCGCACGCCGACGCCCTCCACCTCGCCGCCCGCGCCTTCGACGACGTCACGTACGGCGGCCGCACCGCCGACGAAGCCGCGTACCGCCGCATCGAGGAACTCGACACCGCCCTGGAGCGGACCCGCCCCACCCTCGACCCGGCCCCGACGGGGACGCCCTCATGAGCCGACCGGTCACCGCCCCCACCTCGACCGCCCTCTCGACGCGGCAGGTCTGGACCCGCGCCCGCGGTGCCGCCCTCGTCCTGGCCCTCCTCCTCATCGGCGGCATCACCCTCGCGGCCCTCAACTCCACCGAGGCCCACGGCGCCCTCGACCCCCGCTCCGCCGACCCCACCGGCAGCCGAGCCGTCGCCGAACTCCTCCAGGAACGCGGCGTCACCCTCACCGTCGCCACCACCCTCGACGAGGCCGTCGCCGCCACGGACAGCCGCGCCACTCTCCTCGTCACCACACCGGACCTGCTCACCCCCACCCAACAGGCCACCCTCCGCGCCACGATGACGCACTCCGCCGGCCGCACCGTCCTCGCCGGCGCGGGCAACGCCTCCCTCGACACCCTGGCCCCGGAGGTCACCAGCGCCCTCAGCGCCCCGGTCTCCGTCCTCTCCCCCGCCTGCGCCCTGCCCGCCGCCACCCGCGCCGGCAGCGCCGAACTCGGCGGCGAGCGCTACACCGTCGCCTCCGGCACCCAGGCCGACGCCTGCTACCCCTCCGACGGCCTGCCGACCCTGGTCCGCCTCCCCGGCCCCGGTCCGGGCCCCGCCGACACCGTCCTCCTCGGCTCGCCCGACATCCTCTACAACAACCGGCTCACCCAGCAGGGCAACGCCTCGCTCGCCCTGCAACTCCTCGGCTCCCGACCCCATCTCGTCTGGTACCTCCCCTCCCTCGCCGACACCTCGGCCACCACCGACGCCCCCGCCGGCGACACCACGGACACCTTCCTCGCGCTCATCCCCCCGGGCTGGCTGTGGGGCACACTCCAACTCGCCGTCGCCGCCGTGCTCGCCGCCCTCTGGCGCGGCCGCCGCCTCGGCCCCCTGGTCACCGAGCGACTCCCCGTCACCATCCACGCCTCCGAGGCCACCGAAGGCCGAGCCCGCCTCTACCGCAGGACGAACGCCCGCGACCGCGCCGCCTCGGTCCTCCGCACGGCGACCCGCACCCGCATCGCCCCCCTCATCGGCGTCCCCACCCGCGACGCCCACTCCCCCGAACTCCTCCTCCCCGCACTCTCCGCCCGTCTCCCGGAGACCACCGCGGACCCCAGGACCCTCCTCTTCGGCCCGCCCCCTGCCGACGACATCACCCTCGTCCGCCTCGCGGACCAACTCGACGCCCTCGAAAGAGAGGTACGCACCTCATGAGCGCCCCGACCCCCGAGACCACCACCGACTCGGACAGCGCCCGCGCCTCCCTGGAGTCCCTGCGCACCGAGATCGCGAAGGCAGTGGTCGGCCAGGACCCCGCCGTCACCGGTCTCGTCGTCGCCCTGCTCTGCCGGGGACACGTCCTCCTCGAAGGCGTCCCCGGCGTCGCGAAGACCCTGCTCGTCCGCGCGCTCGCCGCCGCACTCGAACTCGACACCAAGCGCGTCCAGTTCACCCCCGACCTCATGCCGAGCGACGTCACCGGCTCCCTGGTGTACGACACCCGGACCTCCGAGTTCTCCTTCCAGCCCGGCCCGGTCTTCACCAACCTGCTGCTCGCCGACGAGATCAACCGCACGCCCCCGAAGACCCAGTCCTCGCTCCTGGAGGCGATGGAGGAACGCCAGGTCACCGTCGACGGCACCCCGCGCGCGCTCCCCGAACCCTTCCTGGTCGCCGCCACCCAGAACCCCGTCGAGTACGAGGGCACCTATCCGCTCCCCGAGGCCCAACTCGACCGCTTCCTGCTGAAGCTGACGGTGCCTCTGCCCTCACGGGCGGACGAGATCCAGGTCCTCACCCGCCACGCCGAGGGCTTCGACCCCCGCGACCTGAAGGCCGCCGGCGTCCGCCCCGTCGCGGGCCCCGCCGAGCTCGAAGCCGCCCGGGCCGCCGTCGCCAAGGTCGCGGTCTCCCCCGAGATCGCCGGCTATGTCGTCGATATCTGTCGTGCCACGCGTGAATCCCCCTCACTCACCCTCGGGGTCTCCCCCCGAGGCGCCACCGCCCTGCTCTCCACCGCCCGCGCCTGGGCCTGGCTCACCGGCCGGGACTACGTCACGCCGGACGACGTGAAGGCCCTCGCTCTCCCCACCCTGCGTCATCGCATCCACCTGCGGCCCGAAGCCGAGATGGAGGGAGTCACCTGTGACTCCGTCATCCACTCGATCCTCGCCCACGTCCCCGTCCCCCGCTGAGAACGGCGCCCCATGGCCCTCACCGGACGAACCGCGCTGCTCGCCGCCCTCGGATCGCTCCCCGTCGGCATCCTCGCCCCCAGCTGGGCGGGGATGCTGGCGGTGAACGCGCCCCTCTCGCTAGCAATTCTGTGCGACTACGCGATGGCCGCGCCAGTACGAACGCTCCAGTTCACCCGAAGTGGTGATACATCCGTTCGACTCGGTGACGCCGCAGAAGTCCAGCTCACCGTCACCAACCCGTCCCGCCGCCGCCTCCGCGCCCAGCTCCGCGACGCCTGGCCGCCCAGCAGCTGGCTCCCCGGCACCGCCGAGGCCGCCTCACGCCAGGCACTGACGGTCCCCGCCGGCGAACGCCGTCGCCTGACCACGACCCTGCGCCCCACCCGCCGCGGCGACCGGCACGCCGCACGCGTCACCGTCCGTTCCTTCGGCCCCCTCGGCCTCGCCGCCCGCCAGGGCAACCACGAGGTCCCCTGGACGGTCCGCGTCCTGCCGCCCTTCACCAGTCGCAAGCACCTGCCGTCCCGTCTGGCCCGCCTCCGTGAACTCGACGGCCGCACCAGCGTGCTGACCCGCGGCGAGGGCACCGAGTTCGACAGCCTCCGCGGGTACGTCCCCGGCGACGACACCCGCTCGATCGACTGGCGCGCCACCGCCCGCCGCACGGAAGTCGCCGTCCGCACCTGGCGCCCCGAACGCGACCGCCGCATCCTCGTCGTCCTCGACACCGGTCGCACCTCCGCCGGCCGCGTCGGCGACGTCCCTCGGCTGGACGCGGCGATGGACGCCGCCCTCCTCCTCACCGCCCTCGCCTCCCGCGCGGGCGACCGCGTCGACCTCCTCGCCTACGACCGCCGTCTCCGCGCCCAGGTCCAGGGCCGCTCCGCGAGCGACGTCCTCCCGGCCGTCGTCAACGCCCTGGCCCCGCTCGAACCCGAACTCGTCGAGACGGACACCCGAGGCCTCGCGGCCACAGCCCTGGCCCGCGCCCCGCGCCGCTCGATGATCGTCCTCCTGACGACCCTCGACGCGTCCCCCGTCGAAGAGGGACTCCTCCCGGTACTGCCGCAGCTCACACAACGCCACACGGTCGTGGTGGCCTCGGTCGCCGACCCTCGGACCACCGCCATGGCAGCGGCCCGGGGAACAGTCGAGGCCGTCTACGAAGCCGCAGCCGCCACCCAGTCCCACACGCAACGCGACCGCACCGCGGACCAGCTCCGCCGCCACGGCGTCACCGTCGTCGACGCCACCCCCGACGCCCTCGCCCCCGCCCTGGCCGACACCTACCTGGCCCTCAAAGCCGCCGGCCGTCTCTGACGGGGGCCGCGGCCGGGCCGTAAACGCAGAAAAGCCCCGCACCAGAAGGTGCGGGGCTTTCCCACAATGATTGTTCGGCGGCGTCCTACTCTCCCACAGGGTCCCCCCTGCAGTA
>NZ_JBHJVF010000017.1:0-67059 GCF_042264145.1 Streptomyces sp. NPDC056144
GGCCATCGGCTTCGCCGACTTGCCCTTGACGCGGCGCCGGAAGCTGCGACTCTCGGAAAGAGGGCGGTCCCACCAGGAGCCCATAGGAAACCCCCACCTCTAGGGCCCCTCTTTCCCTTATAGGGCCAGGCGCCCCGGCGGTGACGCCACCTACTGGTGCCACATGGCGCCACCCGGCGCCATGTGGTGCCACCCATTGTTTCCGCAGGTCAGGGGCCCAGGTGCCAGAAAGTGCACCCGATGGCACCACTAGGGGTTGCGCATGGCGCCATCGTGGTGCCATGATGACGTCATGGACCTCACCCCGTATGTCGACACTCTCCGCCGCGAACTCGCGGTGGCTGCCGAAGCCGGCGGCGACGCGGCTCGCGAGCTGGCCGAGAGGCTCACCGCTCCTCTGGAGTCGGCGACCCGCCTGGCGATGCTCAACGTGCTGTCCGCCGCGACGGACGAGATCACCCGTGAACTCGCCCCCGGCTCGGTCGACGTACGGCTGCGCGGGCTCGACCCCGACTTCGTGGTGACGCTGCCGCCCACCGGCGGCACCGCCCCCGCCGAGCCGGTCGCGCCCGTCGAACTCGCGAAGGCCTCGGCCCCGGCCGAGGGCGACGACGGCAGCACCGCCCGCGTCAACCTCCGCCTTCCGGCGCACCTCAAGGCCCGCGCGGAGGAGGCCGCCGCCCGCGAGGGCCTGTCGGTCAACGCGTGGCTGGTGCGGGCCGTCTCGGCGGCGGTGGACGGCGGGACCCGACCCCGTACCCAGGACACGACCCACACCGTCGGACAGAGCATCACCGGCTGGGTCCGCTAACAGTCCACCTCGCCCCAGCCCAGCTCACCCCAGCGCACCTCACTCCCTTCACCCACACCACGTCCCACCAGCGGGGACGCCCTGAAGACCCAAGAGGACGGGACAGCCATGCCTTCTTTCGACACTCCCGAAGCGATCTCGGCCACCACCCGCGTCGAGGCCGGCTCCATCCGGTTCGCCGCAGGCGACCGCGTCGACACCGTGGTCTCGGTGGCGCCGCGCAACCCGAAGAAGGACCTGGACGTGAAGGCCGCCGACCAGACCGAGGTCACGTACTCGGGTGGCGTCCTGACGGTCAGGACGCCGAAGTCGGGCCTGTTCGGCCGTACCGGCGTCGTGGACGTGACGGTCGAGCTGCCCACCGGCTCGCGGGTCGAGGTGGACGGCGCCTGGACCCAGGTGCTCGGCGAGGGCCGGCTCGGCGAGGTGCGCGTGAAGACCTCGTCCGGTGACGCCCGCTTCGACACCACCGGCCCGCTGAACCTCACGGCCTCGCACGGCTCGATCACGGTCGACCGGGTCGAGGGCCAGGCCGAGATCACGACGAGCTCGGGCAGCATGCGGGTCGGCGTGATCGACGGTTCGGCGGTCCTCAAGAACTCCCACGGCACGACGAACGTCGACGCCGTGACCGGCGAGATCCGCGTGAGCGGCGCGAACGGCGACATCGAGATCCGCCGCGCCGATGACTCGGTCACCGCGAAGACGGCGCACGGAACGGTCCGGATCGGCGAAGTGTCCAACGGGACGGTCCAGTTGGAGACGCGCCACGGCGGGATCGAGGTCGGCATCCGCCCCGGTGTGGCCGCGTGGCTGGACGCCAACTCCGGTCAGGGGCAGGTGCGGAACTCGCTGGCGACGTCGGACGCGCCGGGTGAGGCGGAGGGCCGGGTGAAGATCGTGGCCCGGACGTCGTACGGAAACATCGACATCCGCCACGCGAAGCACTGACCGAGGCCGAAGCGCACCGGGGGCCCAGGCCCCCATCCCCTCCCGCCCCTCCCTCCCTACCTCCCCTTCCCCAGCCCTCTAACGGAGGACCCCATGCCTTCTTCTGTCATGCCCACATCACACGACGCTTCACGCGCGGCCGTCTCGGCCACCGGCCTCCGCAAGTCCTACGGCGACAAGACCGTCCTCGACGGCATCGACCTGAGCATTCCGGCGGGTTCGGTGTTCGCACTGCTCGGCCCGAACGGAGCCGGGAAGACCACGGCCGTGAAGATCCTGTCCACGCTGATCTCGGCGGACGGCGGAAACGCCCAGGTGGCGGGCCACGACCTCGCCAAGGCGCCGCAGGCCGTACGGGCCGCGATCGGCGTCACCGGCCAGTTCTCGGCGGTCGACGGGCTGATCACGGGCGAGGAGAACATGCTCCTCATGGCGGACCTCCACCACCTCCCGAAGCGCGAGGGGCGGCGGGTCGCCGCCGAGCTCCTGGAGCGGTTCGACCTCACGGCGGCGGCGAAGAAGCCGGCGTCGACGTACTCCGGCGGCATGAAGCGCCGCCTGGACATCGCGATGACGCTGGTGGGGAACCCCAGGATCATCTTCCTCGACGAGCCGACGACGGGCCTGGACCCGCGCTCCCGCCACAACATGTGGGGAATCATCCGGGGCCTGGTGTCCGACGGCGTGACGGTCTTCCTGACCACCCAGTACCTGGAAGAGGCCGACGAGCTGGCCGACCGCATCGCGGTGCTGAACAACGGCAAGATCGCGGCAGAGGGAACGGCGGAGGAGCTGAAGAGGCTGGTCCCGGGCGGGCACGTACGGCTCAGGTTCTCGGACCCGGCGACGTACCAGACGGCGGTGTCAGGCCTGGGAGAGGCGCTCCGCGACAAGGACGACGAGGCGCTGACGCTCCAGATCCCGAGCGACGGAAGCCAGCGCGAACTCCGCTCCATCCTCGACTGGCTGGACGCGACGCAGATCGAGGCGGACGAACTGACGGTCCACACGCCGGACCTGGACGACGTCTTCTTCGCGCTGACCGCCCCTTCCGCTTCCCTCAACTCCTCGAAGGAGAACGCCCGATGAGCACGATCTCGCTCGCCGTCCGCGACTCGACCACGATGCTGCGCCGCAACCTCCTGCACGCGCGCCGCTACCCGTCGATGACGCTGAACCTCCTCCTGACCCCGATCATGCTCCTGCTCCTCTTCGTCTACGTCTTCGGCGACGTGATGAGCGCGGGCATGGGCGGCACGGGCCGCGCCGACTACATCGCGTACCTGGTCCCGGGCCTGGTTCTGATGACGATCGGCTCGACGACGATCGGCACGGCGGTCTCGGTCTCCATGGACATGACCGAAGGCATCATCGCCCGCTTCCGCACGATGGCGATCCACCGGGGATCGGTCCTGATCGGCCACGTCATCGGCAGCGTGCTCCAGTCGGTGGCGAGCGTGGTCCTGGTCGGCGGCGTCGCCGTCGCGATCGGCTTCCGCTCGACGGACGCCACGGCCGTCGAATGGCTCGCGGCCTTCGGCCTCCTGGTCTTCTTCGCCCTGGCCCTGACCTGGATCGCGGTCGGCATGGGCCTGGTCAGCCCGAACGCGGAGGCGGCGAGCAACAACGCGATGCCGCTGATCTTCCTGCCGCTGATCTCCAGCACGTTCGTGCCGATCGACGCGATGCCGGGCTGGTTCCAGCCGATCGCCGAGTACCAGCCCTTCACCCCGGCCATCGAAACCCTCCGAGGCCTCCTCCTCGGCACCGAGATCGGCCACAACGGCTGGCTGGCGGCCGGCTGGTGCGTAGCCCTCACCCTCCTCGGCTACTTCTGGTCGAAGTCAGCCTTCAACCGCGACCCGAAGTAATCCCCCTCGCCCCTCGCCTCACCGAGCCCACCCTCCTCTTCGCGTCCGGCGAAGAGGAGGGTGGGCTCGGTGAGGGGTGCGGGGAAACGCCTGCGTGGCTTCACGGTCGTCTTCCTCACCGGGGCGTGGTGGGCCGCGTCCCGGTCGGGTGCGGCGCCCTATAAAGGAATGAGGGTAAGGACCTACCAAACCTCCCCTTCCGCGGCTGAGTTGGGGAGTGTCACACGTTCGGGTGACGGGGCGTCCGGAAGGCGGACGGATGGGGTACGGTCGGCCGCAACAACGGCATATGACAGTGCGGCCCCCGACAGGACTGGCATCCTGGCGAGGGCCTGACCAATCAGGAAGTAGCGCTTCCCCATGGCTTGTCAGCAGTCTAACGCGGTCGTCTCCGCGTACCCCGATTCCTTCCAGATCCCCGCCGACGCGCCCGCCTCCGGGCTGATCCGCGTGCGGTTCCGGCACACCGAGAGCTTCACCGTCGTCGGCAACCACCTCGGCCAGCATCCGACGCTCGACCCCTTCGCGATGGGGCTCGGACTGCACATCCAGTCGAAGCCCCCGGGCGCCAACGTCACCGTCAAGAAGCTCGTCGAGCGGTTCGGCTGCGAGATCAGGATCCGCCGCGCCCTCAACGAGCTGGCTGCCGCAGGGTACTTGCTCCGCGTCCGGGTCCCCCTCGAACGGGGCCGCTTCTCCACCCGCGTCGTGTGGTTCGAGAACCCGCAGTCCCGGATGGCAGCGCCGACACCCCCGCCGCCGCCCCCGCCCGCCCCTGTGGAGCCCGTACCGGACCCGACTCCCGAGCCCGAGCCCGTACGGACGAAGGCACCGGCGCCGGTGCGGGCGCCGGAGGCTCCGGCCACCCCCGCCACCGACATCCTCGCCCGCCTCCGTACCCAGGACCCCCGCCTCTGCCTCTCCCGGCGGGACGTCGAGCGCCTCGCGCCCGCCGTGGACGAGTGGCTGGCCAGGGACCTGTCCCCGGCCCAGGTGGTCCGTACGCTCACGGCGACCCTGCCGCCCGCCCACGTACCCATCCACCACCCCGCCCGCTTCGTCGCGTACCGCCTGTCCGCCTTCCTCCCACCCCGGCTCCCGGCGGCCTCACCGCCCCAGGCGGCCCCGCCACCCCTCGTCACCTGCGACGGCTGCGACCGCGCCTTCCGCAGCCACGATCCGGACGCGAGCTGTGCGGAGTGCCGCACGGCGGCTTAGGCCGGGAACCTCTTCGTCACCCAGCGCCAGGCGATCTCCAGGAGCACTCCGCCGATCGCCGCGATCGCGACCGCCGTCCACGGCATCGTCACGCCGACCAGTTTCAGGGCGAAGAAGTCCTGGAGCCAGGGGATCACGAGGACGAGGAGGAAGGCGCCGGCCATCGTGGCGACCAGGGCCAGGCGCCACAGGGTGTAGGGGCGGGCGATGATCGCGAGGACCCACATGGAGACCAGGAAGAGGGTCAGGGTCGCCGCGCTCGTCTCCGCTTCCAGGGCGCCTTCGCCGACGTAGTAGTGGCGGGCCAGGAGGTACGTCGTGAAGGTGGCAGCCCCGGCGATGACGCCGCCGGGGATCGCGTACCGCATGACCCTGCGGACGAAGTTCGGCTTCGCCCGTTCCTTGTTCGGCGCGAGGGCCAGGAAGAAGGCCGGGATGCCGATCGTGAGGGTGGAGAGGAGCGTGAGGTGGCGGGGGAGGAAGGGGTACTCGACCTGGGAGCAGACCACCAGGACCGCGAGGAGGACGGAGTAGACCGTCTTCGTCAGGAAGAGGGTGGCGACTCGCGTGATGTTGCCGATGACCCGGCGGCCTTCCGCCACCACCGACGGGAGCGTGGCGAAGCTGTTGTTCAGGAGGACGATCTGCGCGACCGCCCGCGTCGCCTCCGATCCCGAGCCCATCGAGACGCCGATGTCCGCGTCCTTCAGCGCGAGGACGTCGTTCACGCCGTCGCCCGTCATCGCGACCGTGTGCCCGCGGGACTGGAGCGCCGCCACCATGTCCCGTTTCTGCTGCGGGGTGACCCGGCCGAAGACCGCGTTCTCGTCGAGGACCTTCGCCATCTCGTCGACGTCGGTGGGGAGGGTCCGGGCGTCCACGGTGTTCTCCGCGCCCGGCATGTCGAGTTTTCCGGCCACCGCGCCGACCGAGACGGCGTTGTCGCCCGAGATGACCTTCGTCGCCACGTTCTGGTCGGCGAAGTAGGCGAGGGTGTCCGCCGCGTCGGGGCGCAGGCGCTGTTCGAGGACTACGAGGGCCGTCGGTTTCGTGCTCTTGGCGACCTCGGGGGAGTCGAGGTCGTGGACCGTGCGGGAGAGGAGGAGGACCCGGAGGCCCTGCTCGTTGAGGTGGTCGATCTCGGGGAGCGTCGGGTCGTCGGCCGCGAGGAGGACGTCGGGGGCGCCGAGCAGCCATGTCGAGTTCTCGCCGTCGCCCTCGCTGAACGCCGCCCCGCTGTACTTGCGGGCCGAGGAGAACGGGAGGCTCTCGGTGCACCGCCACTCCACCGTCTCCGGGTACGCGTCGATGATCGCCTGGAGGGAGGCGTTCGGGCGCGGGTCCGATTCGCCCAGCGCGCCGAGGACCTTCCGTACGTACGTCTCGTCCGCGCCGTTCAGGGTCCGCAGCTCCGTGACGTCCATGCCGCCCTCGGTCAGCGTGCCCGTCTTGTCGAGGCAGACGACGTCGACCCGGGCGAGGCCCTCGATCGCCGGCAGCTCCTGGACGAGGCACTGCTTGCGGCCGAGGCGGATCACCCCGATCGCGAAGGCGACGGAGGTGAGGAGGACGAGGCCCTCGGGGATCATCGGGACGATGCCGCCGACCGTGCGGGCGATGGAGCCCTTGAGGTCGTTGTCCTTCACCACCAGCTGGCTGATGATCAGGCCGATGGCCGTGGGGATCATCATCCACGTCACGTACTTCAGGATCGTGGAGATGCCGGTACGGAGTTCCGAGTGGACGAGCGTGAAGCGCGAGGCCTCCTCCGCGAGCTGCGCCGCGTACGCCTCCCGGCCCACCTTCGTGGCCGTGAACGCGCCGCCGCCCGCCACCACGAACGAACCCGACATGACCGGGTCGCCGGGCTGTTTCACCACCGGGTCCGCTTCGCCGGTGAGGAGGGACTCGTCGATCTCCAGGCTGTCGGCCTCGGCGACGACGCCGTCGACGACGACCTTGTCGCCCGGGCCGAGCTCGATGAGGTCGCCGAGGACGATCTCCGAGGTGGAGATCTCGGCGGCGGCTCCGTCGCGGCGGACCGTCGGTTTCGCCTCGCCGATGACGGCGAGTCCGTCGAGGGTCTTCTTCGCGCGGAGCTCCTGGATGATGCCGATGCCCGTGTTCGCGACGATCACGAAGCCGAAGAGGCTGTCCTGGATCGGCGCGACGAACAGCATGATCACCCAGAGCACGCCGATGATCGCGTTGAAGCGGGTGAAGACGTTGCCGCGCACGATGTCGGCGGTCGAGCGCGAGCTCCGGAGGGGTACGTCGTTGATCTCGCCGCGCGCGACCCGCTCGGCCACCTCGGCGGTGGTCAGGCCGCCCGGGCGGTGGACGACTTCCGGCCGACCGGACGTTTCCGACCGGCCGGCCGCTTCCGGCGGCCTCACCGCCTCGGCTCCGCCGTCGTCCGTGTCGGTCTTCGCCCGCTGAGTCATGGTTTCGACGTTACGGGCGGAATCGGTCGATTACCTGCTGATCTCCGTCAGGAGAGGGCAAGATCCGACCGGGGGAGGAGGCGGATCGTCCCTGGGTGGCATGCCGCAGCGGGACCCCAGCAGGACGTCACCTTCCGTGGGGCGGTGTTACGCCTCCGGGGTCGGCGCCGAGCCGGAAGTCCCGTCGGAAGCGGCGCCCGCCGCCCGCTCCGCCTCGTGCCGCTTGATCGCCGCGTCCCGCCCCCGTACGTACCAGATGCCGATCAGGCCGAGGCCCGCGCCCGCGAGGCAGGTCCAGATCCACCAGGTCAGGTCGCGGTCGGCGAACCAGCTGTAGAAGGGGACCTGTACCAGGAAGAGGACGAACCAGAGGATCGTTCCGCCGGTGATCGTGGCGACGACCGGCCCTTCGAGGGGTTCGGGTGCCTCGTGCTTCGGTGTCCACTTCGCCTTCGCCATGGGGCTCAGTTTAGGCCGCCCGGATTCGTATCTACGCGCGGAGATGGACTCCCCCTCGTTCATGTGTTCATACTGAAACGGTTTGCCTCTGGCGGGTTTCCTTCGTATGAATCGACAAATCGATCACCAAGCCGATTGATAAGCCGCCAAGCCCTTTGACCTCCGTAGAGGAAACCCCATGAGCTCGACGGCCACCGCCAAGGCCAATCAGCCGGAGAACCCTGGAACCCCGGGAACGCCCACCTCCGGCCTCGACCGCTACTTCAAGATCTCCGAGCGCGGTTCCACCGTCGCCCGCGAGGTCCGTGGCGGCTTCGCCACCTTCTTCGCGATGGCCTACATCATCGTGCTGAACCCGATCATCCTCGGCAGCGCCAAGGACATGTACGGGCACCAGCTCGACGGCGGCCAGCTCGTCACCGCGACCGTCCTCACGGCCGCGTTCACGACCCTCCTCATGGGTGTCATCGGCAACGTCCCGATCGCCCTCGCCGCCGGCCTCGGCGTCAACACGGTCGTCGCGCTCCAGCTCGCGCCCAAGATGTCCTGGCCGGACGCCATGGGCATGGTCGTCCTCGCCGGCATCGTCGTGATGCTGCTCGTCGCGACCGGTCTGCGCGAGCGCGTCATGAACGCCGTCCCGGTCGGCCTGCGCAAGGGCATCGCGATCGGCATCGGCCTCTTCATCATGCTGATCGGCCTCGTCGACTCGGGCTTCGTCTCCCGCATCCCCGACGCCGCGCACACCACCGTCCCGCTCCAGCTCGGCAGCGACGGTCACCTGAACGGCTGGCCGGTCCTCGTCTTCATCCTGGGCACGCTGCTCACCCTCGCCCTGATCATCCGCAAGGTGCCGGGCGCGATCCTCATCTCGATCGTCGCCATGACGATCGTCGCGATGGTCATCGACGCGGTCGCGACCGTCCCGTCCTGGGGCCTCACCACCCCGAAGTGGCCGGGCAACCCGGTCGCCTCGCCGGACTTCGGCCTCGTCGGCGAGGTCAGCATCTTCGGCGGCTTCGAGAAGGTCGGCGTCCTCACCGGCGTCCTCTTCGTCTTCACGGTCCTGCTGTCCTGCTTCTTCGACGCGATGGGCACGATCCTCGGCGTCGGCGACGAGGCCAAGCTGATCGACAAGGACGGCAACTTCCCGGGCATCAACAAGGTCCTGCTCGTCGACGGCCTCGCCGTCGCCTCCGGCGGTGCGACCTCGTCCTCCGCCACCACCTGCTTCGTCGAGTCCACGGCCGGCGTCGGCGAGGGCGCCCGGACGGGTCTCGCCTCGGTCGTCACCGGTGGTCTGTTCTCGGTCGCGCTGTTCCTCACGCCGCTCGCGACGATGGTCCCGTCCCAGGCGGCCACGCCCGCGCTGCTCGCGGTCGGCTTCCTGATCATGGCCGGTTCGATCAAGGACATCGACTGGACCGACTACACCATCGCGGTGCCGGCGTTCCTGGCCATGATGATGATGCCGTTCACGTACTCGATCACGAACGGCATCGGCATCGGCTTCATCGCGTTCAGCGTCCTCCGACTCGCGACCGGCCGGGGCCGTGAGGTCCCGGTGGCCATGTACGTCGTGTCGGCGGTGTTCGTCTTCTACTACGCGATGCCGGCGCTCGGCCTCACGTGATGCCCCCGTCCGAGCAGTAGCCGCCGCCGGCCCCGTCCTGAGTGAAGGACGGGGCCGGCGCCGTATCCGGGGTCCGCCACGAGGGGACGGCGCCGCCCTACCGGACCGCGGGAATCCTCCCCGACCTCCAGTCGTCGACCCGCTTCCGGATGCTCGGGACCATCGGCAGGCGGTCCACCTCCTCCGGAGCGAACCACGCCACCTCGAAGGACTCGTCCGAGGCGCGGAGCGTGCCGCCTGCCGGGCGGCCGAGCAGGCAGACGGAGAACTCCTGGCGGACCTCACCGTCGTCGTAGGCGAAGACGTGACCGGGGTTGGTGTACGTCCCGACGATGCCGGTGATCTCGACATGGACGCCGGTTTCCTCGAACGTCTCCCGGATGCCGCAGCCCGCGAGGGATTCGCCCAGCTCCATCTTTCCGCCGGGCAGGGCCCACATGCCGTTGTCGGTACGCCGGTGCAGCAGCACGCGCCCCGCCTCGTCCACGACCACGACCGAAGCGGCCGGCACCAGACTGTTCGCCTCGGGCGCGTCCGGATCGTCCTCGTAGTCACGCCTGGCCATGCCCGGCCACCTCCCCGATGTCGCGTCCCCGGCTCCACAACTCCTCGACATGATCGACGAAGCGGTCGAACATGCCGTCCGCCTGGCTTCGGCGCAGGTGAAGCATCGGGGAGTCATGGCCGACCCTGCGCGCGAGGATCGGTGTCACGATCATCTCGTCATCGAAGCGGAAAACGGACAGGTTGACGTGACCGGTCTCGAATCGCCCCTCGACGTTCCCGTCCTCTTGTACCCCGGTCTCCCGGAGGCGTCGCAGGGCGCTTGTCGTCACCGCGATGCGCGTGGACAACGTGAGCGGTACGGCTTCCTCGGCCTCGCGCGCTCTGGTGACCGGGCTCTCCGGGTCCCCGATCAGGAACCGGACCCGACACCCGGTCCGCGCTTTGCGCCGGAGTACGTCGGCCAGATTGGCCTGCTCCAGCCACAGGAAGTAGTTGGTGTAGCCGGCGAAGGTCAGCTCGTGCCGTGCCTTCGCGATAAGAGAACGCCAGAGTGAAGCCGGTGCCGCCGACCGGTAGGGGAAGACCTGGACGATCTCGCGGTCGGGCCCTGTCCTGAGAGCCGAACGGACGGCCGTGGGCCAGAGGCCGGACTCCTCTTCCCCTAATGCCTCGCAGGCGGCCCATCGGTGTCGGGCGTGAGGGATGCGGCTGGGGTCGGCGATCCAGCGGCTGACGGTCTTGGGATCGACGCCACATGCCTGGGCGAGCTGGGATTCCGTCATCTTGGCGCGGGCCAGAGCATGCCGAAGACCATGATTCATCGTTCGCCTCCGTGGCCTGTGGGGGAGGGAACGACCGTAGCGGTGAAGCGTCCCAAACGTCCTGCGAACGCGGTGGGAACGCCCTCACGGGCAGTGAAGGATCGCACTGTGACTGCGACTGAGTTCGAAGCGAAGATCCTCGCCGTCGAGCCGGAGAAGATGCGTGCTCGTCTTGCCCAGGCCGGGGCGGAGCACCTGGGCGAGCGTTTCCAGCGCCGCTACGTGTACGACATCCCCGGGCGTCCCGGTGCGTGGGTCCGCCTCCGGGACACCGGCAGCGAGGTGACGCTGTGTGTCAAGGAGATCCACTCCGAGAGGATCGACGGGGTGACCGAGACGGAGACCGCTGTCGGTGACTTCGACACCACGGACATGCTGCTCGGCAAGCTCGGCTACCGGCCGAAGGCGTACCAGGAGAACCGCCGGTCGTCCTGGACGCTGGGCGGCGCGGCGATCGAGATCGACGAGTGGCCCCTGATCCCGCCGTACCTGGAGATCGAGGGAGACAGCGCGGACCACGTCCACGCGACGGCGCGCGCCCTCGGGCTCCCTCTGGAGGAGCTGACGAGCGAGAACACGACCAAGGTCTACCGGCGGTACGGGATCGACATCGAGGCGATTCCCCGGCTCACGTTCGAGTGACAGGAGGCAAGTGTTGTCCGCTACCCAACGCCCGGCGGTCCGAGTCGTCCGGGACAGGACCATTCGCGTCAAGGTGATCGACGACTGCGGGCTGGCCTGCACGTTCTGCCACAACGAGGGAACGCCTGTCACCGCCGACAACAAGGGCCGTACGCTGCTGCCCTTCCTGTCGGGGCCCGGCAGGTCAGGACGCGTGTCCCTCTACAGCGAGACCAACGGGGTCGACTTCCTCGCCGCGAAGATGGCTCCGGACCTGGCCTTCCGGCGGGCGGTGCGGACGGTGGCACGGGCCTTCGACTGCGGCGAGGTCCACCTCACCGGAGGGGAGCCCACCCTCCACACCGAGGTGACCTCGCTGGTCTCGGCGCTCACCGGAATGGGGCTGACCGTCGGGATGACCAGCAACGGAGAACGCGGTCGGCAGGTCATGCCGGACTGCTCGGCGGCCGGACTCAACCGGGTCAACGTCTCGGTCTTCGGCACCAACGCGGAGGAACTCCAAGCCGTCCAGCCCGAGCGCTTCCGGTCGGTGGGCCTGGCCGACGCGAAGATCCGCGCCGCGGAACAGACCATCCGCGCCGCGGTGTCCCATGGTGTCAAGGTCTCCGTGAACGTCGTGGTTCCCGGCGCGACGCACGTGGACCGGGTCGTCAATCTCATCGAGTCGTACGGCCAGTTCGCGGACGTGCGGATGCTCACCAGCATCCAGGAGGGTCCGGAGTCCATCGCGGCCATGTCCGAGGTGCTGTCCCGCGTCGGCGCGGAACCGGTGCTCCGGACGTTCACCGCCGGCACCTCCGACGAGCGCACCCTCTACCGGGCGCTCGGCAGCCGGGCGGTGTACGTCAAGCGCCTGTTGCCGGTGCGGCGGCGTCTGCATCCAGCGCATGGATCTGTGTGTGTCCGTGGCCGAGCTGGCGAAGAGCGGGCTCGCGGAAGAGGTGCGGGCCTTCAAGGACGCCGAGGTCCGGAGGCTGCGGAGCCAGTACGGTGCCGCAGCCTGACCGACGGGCGCATGTCTGGATCACGAACCGGCCGGGGTCGTGAGGTCCCGGCCGGTTGTGCACGTCGTGTCGGCGGTGTTCGTCTTCTCCTACGCGATGCCGGTGCTGGGCCTCACGTAGCCGACCCCGCGGCCGTTCCCGCGGCCGTTCCTGCGGCCGATCCCGCGGCCGACTCCGCCGCGGAGCCGTAGAACTTCTCCGTCTCTTCGACGGCGGTCTTGAACCGCTCGTCGAAATCCTCCCGAATGAGCGTCCGGACGACATAGTCCTGGACGCTCATTCCTCTTTTGGCAGCGTGACCCTTGAGCCGGTCGAGCAGCTCACTGTCGATGCGCAGGCTGAGCACTGTCGATCCCATGTCGTCAGGGTCGGGGCTCTCGGTGCTTGTTTGCGTCACTTTCCGGATCCTACTCACTCATTTGGGTGATACATCGATACGAGCCGTGACGTTCAGCTCATGTGACAAAGGGGACGTGCGGGGCGGTGCGTGTCGATTGGTCTTTAGGAAGGGTAATGAGTTAGGCTAACGAACATGCCTGACCTGTCCCACGGCACCGCCGACGACGCCGCCGCCGTGAACGCGCTGCGCTCCTCCGTCATGAGACTGAGCCGACGACTGAAGCACCAGCGGGTCGACGAGTCGCTGAGCCCCACCGAGATGTCGGTGCTCGGCACCCTCGCCCGCTGCGGCTCCGCCACCCCCGGCGAGCTGGCCCGCAAGGAGCACGTTCAGCCGCCGTCGATGACCCGCATCGTCGCCCTGCTCGAAGCCAAGGGACTGGTCCGGCTGGAGCCTCACCCCGACGACCGCCGCCAGAAGGTGGTCCGCCAGACCGAGCAGGCCGAGGCCATGCTCGACGAGTCCCGCCGCAAGCGGAACGCCTGGCTGGCCGCCCTCGCCGAGGGTCTGGACGAGGACGACTGGGCCAAGCTGCGCGCCGCCGCCCCCGTCCTGGAGAAGCTCGCCCACCTCTGACCCGAGCGCCAAGGAGGCGACGCACATTGAGCACGGGACACGGAGCAGACTCCGCACCCGTCCATCAACCCACCCTCAAGACCCGCGGGCGGGGGGAAACCTTCTCCTCGCTCCGCATCCGCAACTACCGGCTGTTCTTCACCGGAGCCATCGTCTCCAACACCGGTACGTGGATGGCCCGCATCACCCAGGACTGGCTGGTCCTCAGCCTCACCGGCTCCGCCGCGGCCGTCGGCATCACGACGGCCCTGCAGTTCCTGCCGATGCTGCTCTTCGGCCTGTACGGCGGAGTGATCGCCGACCGCTACCCGAAACGGCAGCTGCTCCTCGTCAGCCAGGCCGCCCTCGGCCTCTGCGGTCTCGCGCTCGCCGCGCTCACGCTCTCCGGAGCCGTCCAGGTCTGGCACGTCTACCTGATCGCCTTCCTCCTCGGCATGGTGACGGTCGTCGACAACCCGGCCCGGCAGTCCTTCGTCTCCGAGATGGTCGGCCCGAAGTACCTGCGCAACGCCGTCTCGCTGAACTCCGCGAACTTCCAGTCCGCCCGGCTCGTCGGCCCCGCCGTCGCCGGTGTCCTCATCGCCGGGGTCGGCAGCGGCTGGGCCTTCCTGCTCAACGGCCTCTCCTTCCTCGCCCCGCTGATCAGCCTGCTGCTGATGCGCACCAGCGAGCTCCACAAGGTGGAGCGCGCCCCGCGCGGCAAGGGCCAGCTGCGGGAGGGACTGCGGTACGTGGCGGGGCGCCCCGACCTGATCTGGCCGATCGTCCTCGTGGGCTTCGTCGGCACCTTCGGGTTCAACTTCCCGATCTGGCTGTCGGCCTTCTCCAGTGACGTCTTCGCCCTCGGCCCGGGCGCGTACGGCTTCCTCAACACGCTCATGGCGGCCGGCTCCCTCGTCGGCGCCCTCGCGGCGGCCCGGCGCGGCTCGACCCGCCTGCGGATGCTCGTCATCGCGGCAGGAGTCTTCGGCGCCCTGGAGATCGCGGCGGCCCTGTCGCCGACGTTCTGGCTGTTCGCGCTGCTGCTCGTGCCGATCGGCATGATCGGCCTCACGGTCAACATCACCGCCAACTCGGCGGTCCAGATGGCGACCGACCCGGCCATGCGCGGCCGTGTCATGAGCCTCTACATGATGGTCTTCGCCGGTGGTACGCCGATCGGCGCACCCCTGCTGGGCTGGGTCACCGACACGTACGGAGCCCGCGTCGGCTTCGCGACCGGTGGCGCGATCTCGCTGGTGGCCGCCGCCGCCATCGGACTCGTCCTGGCCCGCGTCGGCGGCCTCAAGGTCGCGATGGGCTGGCACCACGGGCACCCGCAGGTGCGGTTCGTGGCGCGCGAGCGGCTGGCGACGGCCGCGTAACGGAGAGCTGTTCCAGGGGTACGGGAGCGGGGGCGGGGCCTTGTCAGGGGCCGCCCCCGTCTTCGTACCGCCCCCGTCTTCGTACCGCCGTCAACTGACAAACTGCCAGGGGCGCGTGCGTCACCTGTGAACGTCCTGTGTATCTTCTGTGCCGCCCAGTCACGGGCATCCCACAGGAGGTCTCACCTTGCGCAAGCTCAGCGTCATAGCCCCGGCCCTCGCCGTCGGCGCGCTCGCCGCCCTCTCCACCGCCCCGGCCCAGGCCGCCGAGTACTCCTCGGCGCTGAAGATCAAGGCCGTCCAGTACGACGCCCCCGGCCGGGACTCCAACGCGTGCGCCACCGGCAACACCGCCGCCGAGTACGTGACCATCAAGAACTACTCCCGCTCCACGGTGAACCTCAAGGGCTACACCGTGAAGGACGCGACGGGGAACTCGTACGTCTTCCGGATCAACCACTACCTGGAGCCGGGCGACTACGTGAACCTGCGGGGCAACCGCGGCACCGAGTCCGACGCCCGCAACGTCGCCTACCGCAACAACTGCAACTTCATCTGGAACAACGACCGCGACACCATCAAGCTGCTGAAGCCCGGTGGCGCCTACGCCGACGTGCACGCGTACACCAAGAGCGCCAACGACCGCGACGGGAACGGCTACATCACGTTCCACGGCTGATCCGGCCAGACGGGCTGATCCCGGTCAGGAGGGCCGATCCGGTCAGGGGCCTACGCGGCGCTCCAGCACCTGCCCCGGCCACTCGCCCACCACGAACGGCTCCGTCCGCGTGAAGCCCTGCCCCTCGTAGTACGCGACGAGCCGGCCCTCGCTGCCCGCGAAGCAGTCCACGCGCAGCAGCGAGACGCCCCGGCGCCGGGTCTCCTCGGCCGCGTGCGCGAGGAGGGCCGCGCCGACCCCGCGGCCGTGGAAGCGCGCGTCGGTCGCGAGGAGCCGGACGTACACCTCCGGCTCCTCCGCCGGAGGCACGTACTGGCCGGGGTGCGGGGTCAGCGTCATCGTCCCCGCCGGTACGCCGTCGATCTCGACGATCCACGGGTCGCCCTCGCCCAGCGTCCGCGCCACCTGCTCCACGGCCGCCGGGCGCGCGGAGAACGGCTCCGTGCCCCACTGGGCGGTGATGCCCTTGCCGCCCAGCCAGACCACGGCGCTGTCGAGTATCGCGAGAATCGCGGGGAGGTCTTCCGCCCCGCCCTTACGGATCTCCATGCCGGTGAGGGTATCGGCTGCCAGACTGCACCCCATGAGGCTTTTCGCCGCCGTCCTGCCGCCCGCCGGGCCGCTCGCCGAGCTGGCCGGCGTCGCCGACCGGCTGCACGCCCTCCCCGGCGCCGACGGGCTCCGCTGGACCTCGCGGCCCGGCTGGCACCTCACGCTCGCCTTCATGGGCGAGGTCGACGAGGACCTCCTCCCCGACCTGCGCACCCGCCTCGCCCGCGCGGCCCACCGCACCCCGCCGTTCCCGCTCCGCCTCCACGGCGGCGGCCACTTCGGCCACCGGGCCCTGTGGACGGGCGTCGCCGGAGACCTGGACGAGCTCCGCCTGCTCGCCGAACGGGCGGACGCGGCGGCCCGCCGCGCGGGCGTCGCGATGGAGGAGCACCGCCGCTACCAGGCCCACCTGACCCTGGCCCGGACCCGCGCGCGAACCGACGAGACGGACCTGCGCCCCTTCCTCGACGAACTCGCCCCCTTCGAGGGCACCCGCTGGCAGGCCGGGGAGCTGACCCTCGTCCGCTCGAACCTCCCGGCGAGCGGGGTCCGGGGCGAGCAGCCCCGCTACGAGACGGTCGAGTCCTGGCCCCTGGCGGGGCGGGCGGAAGCGGCGGGTTAACCTCAAGAGGTGGATCCGAAGACCCGAAACCGAATCATGGCCGGCGTGCTCGTTCTGATGTTCGCGATCATCGCGGTGGCATCGCTCACGGGCCAGTGAGCCCGCGCCCGGACAGTAAGTAACCCCTTGCTTCGAGTGAACTCGAAGCAGTTGGCTTGACCTCCATGGAGTACACGCAGCTCGGACGCACCGGACTCAAGGTCAGCCGTCTCGTTCTCGGCACGATGAACTTCGGGCCCCAGACGGACGAAGTCACCAGTCACGCCATCATGGACACGGCGCTGGACGTGGGCCTCAACTTCTTCGACACCGCCAACGTCTACGGGTGGGGCGAGAACAAGGGGCGTACGGAGGAGATCATCGGCTCGTGGTTCGCCAAGGGCGACGGCCGACGGGACAAGACCGTCCTCGCCACCAAGGTCTACGGGAACATGGCCCCGGACGGTGATTCCTGGCCGAACCACGACAAGCTCTCGGCGCTGAACATCCGCCGGGCCGTCGAGGCCAGCCTCAAGCGCCTCGGCACGGACTACATCGACGTGTACCAGTTCCACCACGTCGACCGCGCGACCCCCTTCGAGGAGATCTGGCAGGCCGTCGACGTCCTGATCCAGCAGGGCAAGATCCTCTACGCCGGCTCCTCCAACTTCCCCGGCTACAAGATCGCCCAGGCCAACGAGATCGCCGCCCGGCGCGGCTCCGTCGGCCTCGTCAGCGAGCAGTGCATCTACAACCTCTTCGAGCGGCGCGCCGAGATGGAGGTGATCCCGGCGGCCCAGGAGTACGGGCTCGGGGTCATCCCGTGGTCGCCCCTGCACGGTGGTCTCCTCGGGGGCGTCCTCAAGAAGGAGACCGAGGGCAAGCGCCGTACCGAGGGCCGCGCGGCGGAGAGCCTCGCCGACCCGGTGATCCGGGCGCGGTTCCAGGCGTACGAGGACCTGCTCGACAAGCACGGGCTCGCCCCCGGCGAGGTCGGTCTCGCCTGGCTCCTCACCCGCCCGGGCGTCACGGGCCCGATCGTCGGCCCGCGCACGCCCGAGCAGCTCGCGGGCGCCCTGCGCGCCCTGGAGCTGGAGCTGTCGGACGAGCTCCTGGCCGAGCTCGACGAGATCTTCCCGGGCCCGGGCCCGTCGCCGGAGGCGTTCGCCTGGTAGGCGGCCTGACGGGGCCTCATGTCGGTGAGACTGCCGGTGAGGCTCCTCGGACCGCTCGTACAACCATCCGGTCGGGCGGGTGGTCTCCCCCCTCGTATGCATCGCTTTACGAGGGGGGAACCTCACATGCTTACTGCTGTTTCTCGTCGTCAGGTCGCGGTCGCGGTGGCGGTCGTCGCCGCGCTGACCGTCGCGCCGTTGGCGGCCGGGCCGTCCGCCGTGGCCGCGTCGGCCGCGGTGACAGCCGCGCCGGCCGCCGTGCCGTTCCTGGCGTCCGGTGGTCAGGTGCTGGGTGCGGGGAAGTCGGGCTTCCTGACGCGGGACGCCGACGGTTTCTCGTGGTGGACCCGGTACACGGACGGCGTCTCGAAGAAGGTCGTCGCCACCCGGGGGGCCGACGTCCGGGGTTCGGCCTCGGACGTCGTGGTGGACCTCAAGAGCTGGGCGCCGGCGGAGGACCGGTACGGCACCGCGTCGGCCACGCTGTACTCCATGGCGCCGGGCGGCGGGGCTCCCGTCACGATCGGCGGCTTCGGCTCCGACGCGCTGGCCGTGGCGGACCGTATCGCGCTCGCGGTGGCCGGTGACAAGCTCGTCGTCGTCGCCGAGACCGTGGGCCGCCGGAAGGTGACGGGCGTGCCGGTCGACCGGGCGGCCGACGGGAGCTACGACCTCTTCAACTACTTCTCCGTCGCCGACAGCGTGAGGGGCGCCGCCGCCGTGGTCCGGCGCACCGGCGACCGGAGCGCGAAGGACGTGATGGTCGTCGACCTCGCGGGCGCCCGCGTCAGCCAGGCCTACCGCGTGCCCGCCGACGTCTCGGTGTCCGGTGTCTCGATCACCGGGGACCGTGTCGTCTGGGTGGAGCGGACCGGGACGGGCGCGGCCGCGAGGAGCGTCTTCGCCTCGGTCCCGCGCGGTTCGGCCGTGGTGACGCGCGTGCCGCTGGCGAACGGGACGACGGCGCCCGACGGCGGCCTGCTGGGCGACTGGATCCTGTCGTACGGAGCCGCCGGGCCCAAGGGCGGGCTCCAGGCCGTCCGCCCGGCGGGCGGCGCGCCGGTCTCGCTGCTCGCGTACGCCGAGAGCGTCCAGCGGTCGGCCGACGGCACGGTGCTGGCGCTGGGGACGACGGCCGACCGGGGGACCGGCGTGTACCGGCTCGCGGTCGGGGCGGACGGGAAGCCGGCCGCCGAGCTGATCGCCGCCACGGGGCAGCCGCCGGCTCCCACCACGCCGCTGAGCTACGTGGGCACGTCGGTCCCGGCCACGCTCAGGCTCGACGGCGTGGCGAAGACGCGGCTGAGCTGGAAGTTCTCCACGACCAGGGCCGACCTCGCCATTTCTGCCGTCAGGAAGGGCAGCACCTGGGACTTCAGGACGATCGGCTTCACGCAGGTCGTGCGTCCGCGGACGACGGGCACCGGCGTGTACGCCGACGGCTCGCTCGGCTTCGACTGGGCGGGGGAGATCTGGGGCGACGACCGTCCTCGGGCCGCCGCGCCCGCCGGTACGTACGAGGTGACGGTGACGGCCAGGCCCTGGAACGGGATGCCGGCCGTGACGGTCACCCGGCTCGTCGAGGTGAAGCGCACCCCGCAGACGCACGACTTCAGCGACCGCGACAACGGCTCGCCGGACATCCTGGCGCGCCGCGCCAACGGGGCCGTCGACGCGTTCGACACGCGCTGGGACGACGCGAGCCGGCGGCTCGTCCGCGTCGAGAAGCGCAAGGGGGCGATCTGGTGGAGGGACTGGAACGAGTACGACCGCGTCGAGGTCGCGGGCAACATCGCGGGCCAGAGCGTCCCCGACGTCATCGCCCGCGACAAGTCCGGTGTCCTGTGGCTGCACAAGGACAACCACGGTGGATACTCCTCCGCCCGCGTGAAGATCAGCGCCGGCTGGGCCGGCTACACCCGCTTCGCGGCGGGCAGCGACCTGACGGGCGACAAGCGGGCCGACCTGGTCGCGGTCGACAAGCTCGGTGACCTGTACCTGTTCAAGGGCACGGGCGTCGCGGCGGCTCCGTTCGCGGCGCGGAAGAAGATCGGTCACGGCTGGGGCGTCTACCAGGACGTGGTGGCGGTCGGGAACGTCGGGGGCGCGGCGGCCGGTGACGTCGTCGGGCGCGACAAGGACGGCGTGCTGTGGCTGCACCTGGGCAAGGGTGACGGCACGTTCGCGCCGAGGACGCGGATCGGCGGCGGCTGGAACGCGTACGCCGACCTCGTCGGCATCGACGACGCCGACAAGGACGGCCGTCCCGACCTGTACGCGCGGACGAAGACGGGCGAGGCGTACTTCTACGCCGGTACGGGCAACTGGAAGGCCCCGTTCAAGGTGCGGTCGGTGACGGAGGCCGGTGCCGGCAAGGACGCCTCGGGGATCGTCTACAACCAGGCGTTCTAAGGGGTGATGAGGGGTTCCGGAGCGCTCTAAGGCGCGCCGAGCCAGCTGGTGGCGTCCAGGCGGAACGCCGTCTCCGCGGGGACGACGTGCCGCAGGGACGCCTCCATGTCCCGTACGCGCTCCGCGCCGAGGGCCTCGACCCACTCCGCCCGCAGGTCGTCGAAGATCGCGGCGGAGCGGGCGAGGGCGTCGTACCCGCGCGGGGTGAGGCGGACGAGTTTGCGGCGGGCGTCGGCGGGGTCGTCGGCGCGCTCCGCGTAGCCGACGGCGAGGAGCCGGTCGACGGTCTTGCCGGCGGCCTGCTTGGAGACGCCGAGGCGGCGGCCGATGTCGCTTGCGGTGGCGCCGTCGGTGCCGATGGCCTGCATGGCGAAGCCGTGGGCGGGGCGCATGTCGGGGTGGCCCTCGGCGGCGAGCCGGGCGTGGAGCCGGTCGATGAGGGTGCGGAAGCCGCCGAAGAGGAGCAGGGGGAGCTCGAACCCGGGGCCGTCGGCGGTCGTTTCCGGCGCTGCCAAGGGAATCCCCTTGCCCAGATCGACAACCTGGTTTACGTTTTCTCCATCGACATGGTCAACCATGTTGTCGATTCTACGCCTCTGGGGGCCCACCGTGTCCGGAAACCTCTCCGCCCGCACCGCCGCCGCCGTCGCGCTCCTCAAGGAGTCGCCCGAGACCCTCGACGGTTTCCTCAAGCTCAGCGCGATCTTCGAGTCGACCACCCTCGACCCGCACTCCCGCGAGACGGTCATCCTGACCGTCGCCGAGCGCAGCCAGTGTCACCTCTGTGTCGACATGCACGAGGGCAAGATGGCCGCCCTCGGTCCCGCCCCCGACCCCGAACGGCTCGCCGCCGTAAGGGCGTTCACGCTCCGCGTGCTCGCCGCGTCCGGCGCGGTGAGCGACGAGGACCTCGCCGACTTCGCCAAGGCCGGCTACACCCGGCGCAACGCCCTTGAAGTGGTCCTCGGCGTCGGCACGTACACCCTCTCCACCTTCGCGAACCGCCTCACCCGGGCGGCGTGACCGAAGCTAACGTGACCGAAGCTAAAGGGCGTCTCGGGGGAGGTAGGGGCCGCCCAGCCCCCATGCCTGGTGCATCGCCGTCGCGAAGGCGGACGCGAGTTTGTGTTCGCCCGTCACGCCCGGGTGCGTCCCGTCGTACGTGTCCGTGTGGAGCTCGTACGACTCCGGGACCGTCGCCAGCAGCAGCGGCGAGGACGGGGTGTCGAGGTCGGCGACCGCCTTCGCGAGGAGCTCGTTGAAGCGGGCGCACTCGGCGGCGAAGGGGGCGTCGTACTCGGCGCGGACGTTCGGGATGACCGGGAGGAGGACGGCCCGGACGCGCGGGTTCGCGGCGCGGGCGGCCGCGACGAACGCGCGGACGTTCTCCTCCGTCTGGTCGCTGTTCGTGTAGAAGCCGAGGTCGATCAGGCCGAGGGAGATGAGGAGGACGTCCGCGCCGGTCTCCGCGACCGTCTCCCCGATGACCGGCGCCATGTGGAGCCAGCCCTCGCCCCAGCCGGCCAGGTGGCGGCGGGCCGGGGCGGGGAAGTCGGGGGCGGCGTAGGCCTCGACGCCGGAGGGTTCGTCGGGGGCGGTCGGGTCGTACAGCCCGGTGCGCGGGCCGACGATCTCGTACCCGCCGGGCAGCGTGGCCTCAAGGTGCCGCCACATCCGGTAGCGCCAGGTCCAGTCGCCGACGCGTCCGATGGTCATGCTGTCGCCGACGAACAGAAAACGCATGGTCACATCATCCCGGACCGTCGCGACGCGCTGATACGTGATCCCCGACACCAGACGGGTCACGCGAGGAAGGCGTCCACCGTCCTCGCGAACCACTTCGCGTCGTCGTGCCACGGGAAGTGCCCGGCCCCGTCGAGGGCCGCGAGCGTCGACGCGGGGAACAGTTCCGCGTACGCCGTCGCCGTCGGTACGGGCGTGTTCGCGTCGCCCTCGCCCGCGACGACGAGCACCGGGCGCCCGAACTCCGCGAACGCGGCCCGCGTCGCCTCCGGCGCGAACGCGCCCTCGGAGCCGTACACCCCGGCCGCCTCGCCGTTCCGCTGCGTCACCATGTCCGCGTTCCGCCGCCGCGCGGCCTCGTCCCACGTCCCGTGGAAGAAGGGCGCCACCGCCTTGAAGGTCTCCGGCCCGCCGCGCCCGGCCGCCAGCTCCTCAAGGGCCGCGTACGCCTCCGGGAACCACGGCTCGTCCTCGCGCCAGGGCTGCCGCGCCGCCGCGAGCCGCTCCTCGCCGCTCGTCTCGATGCCGACGGCCGCCGTGCCGGGGGTCGCGAGGACGAGCCGCCGCACCCGCTCCGGGTGCGCGGCCGTGTAGAGCGCGGCCAGGTTCGCGCCCGCCGAGTGCCCGAGGACGTCGACCGTGTCGAGCCCGAGGTGGACGCGGAGCGCCTCCACGTCCTCGACGAGCCGGTCGCAGCGGTACGAGGACGGGTCCTCCGGCACCGCCGAGGCGCCCGTGCCCCGCAGGTCGAGCCGGATCACCGCCCGGAAGGCCGTGAGCCCGCCCAGGTCCCCGAGGTACGCCGAGTCCTGCATGGGTCCGCCGGGGAGGCAGAGGAGGACGGGGCCGGAACCGGGGAAGGAGCCCTGCACGTGGTAGGCGAGAAGGGTGCCGTCCGGCGAGGTGAAGGTAGGCATGATCGCGACCATGGCAGTGGCTCCTGTGCAGGTCAAGCGTGTTTCCGGGGCCCGTGGCAGGCTTGGGGGCATGCGAACTGCTCTGTGCGCCCTCGGCGCGGCCGCGGTCCTGGCCCTGCTCCCCGCCGGCCATGCCCATGCCGAAGGGCAGGAACCCGACCGGGACTTCACGATCAAGGACCCGCGGATCACCGAGTCCAGCGGCCTCGCCGCGAGCCGGGCCCACCCCGGGATCTACTGGACGCACAACGACCAGGACGCACCCCTGATCTACGGGGTCGACTCCCGTACGGGAGAGACCGTCGCGACCCTCACCATGACCGGGGTCGGCACCCCGAGGGACATGGAGGCCATCTCCGTCGGCCCCGACGGCGACATCTACGTCGGCGACATCGGCGACAACCTCGACGGCTCCTGGGACCACGTGTGGATCTACCGCTTCCCCGAGCCGAAGACCCTCGAGGACCAGAAGGTCAAGGCCACGCAGTACGTCGTGAAGTACGCCGACGGGGCGCGCAACGCCGAGGCCCTGATGGTCCATCCGAAGACCGGCCGGGTCTACATCGCGAGCAAGCGGGAGGGCGGCGGCAAGCTCTACGCCGGCCCCGAGAAGCTCTCCGCCTCCGGCACCAACACCTTCAAGGCGATCGGCGAGGTCCCCTGGGTCACCGACGGCGCCTTCTCGCCCGACGGCGGAAAGCTCGTCCTGCGCTCCTACTTCAGCGCCCGCGAGTACGACTGGAAGGACGGCCGCATCGAGGGCGACGGCGTCTCGCCGGGCGCCCCCTTCCAGGCGCAGGCGGAGTCGGTGACGTACACGACGGACGGCTCGGCGTTCATGTTCGGCACGGAGGGCAAGGAGAGCCCGGTGGTGCGCGTGGACCGGCAGGGCGGCGGGGGAGGGGAGTCCGGCGGCTCCAAGCCGCCGTCGACGGGCTCCCCCGAGGCGAGCGGGGCGCAGGACGAGGAGCAGACCGGCAGCGCGACGAAGGGCTTCCTGGTCCTGGCGGGCGCGACGGTGCTCGTCTTCGGCGCGAAGCGGCTGATGCGGCGCAGGTGAGCGAAGAGAAGGGCCCGGCACCGGTGAAGACCGGTGCCGGGCCCTTCGTACAGCCGTAAGTCCTCGGTCAGAGCTGGCCGATGACGTAGTCGATGCACGCCGTCAGCGCGCGGACGTCCGCCGGGTCGATCGCCGGGAACATCGCGATGCGCAGCTGGTTGCGGCCGAGCTTGCGGTACGGCTCGGTGTCGACGATGCCGTTGGCGCGCAGCACCTTGGCGACCGCCGCCGCGTCGACGTCGTCGGAGAAGTCGATCGTGCCGATGACCTGCGAGCGCTTCGCCGCGTCCGTCACGAACGGGGAGGCGTACTTGGACTCCTCGGCCCAGCCGTACAGCGCGTCCGAGGACTCCTTCGTCCGGGCCACGGCCCAGTCGAGACCGCCCTGGCCGTTGATCCACTTCAGCTGCTCGTTGAGCAGGAAGAGGGTCGACAGCGCGGGGGTGTTGTACGTCTGGTTCTTCAGCGAGTTGTCGATCGCCGTCGGCAGCGAGAAGAACTCGGGGATGTGCCGGCCGGACGCGTGGATGCTGTTCGCGCGCTCGATCGCGGCCGGGGAGAACGCCGCGAGCCACAGGCCGCCCTCGGCGGCGAAGGACTTCTGCGGGGCGAAGTAGTAGACGTCGGTCTCGGCGATGTCGACGGGCAGACCGCCGGCGCCGGAGGTCGCGTCGACCAGGACGAGCGCGCCCTCGTCGGCGCCCGCGACCCGCTTCAGCGGGGCGGCGACACCGGTCGAGGTCTCGTTGTGCGTGTACGCGTAGACGTCGACGCCCGCCTCGGCCACCGGCTCCGGGTGCGTGCCCGGGTCGGAGGAGATCACGGTCGGCTCGGCAAGCCAGGGAGCCAGCTTGGCGGCCTTCGCGAACTTGGAGGAGAACTCGCCGAAGGTGAGGTGCTGCGACTTGTTCTCGATCAGACCGTGGGTCGCGACGTCCCAGAAGGCGGTGGAGCCGCCGTTGCCCAGGATCACCTCGTAACCCTCGGGCAGGGAGAACAGGTCGGAGATGCCGGCACGTACCTCGCCGACCAGGTTCTTCACCGGAGCCTGGCGGTGGGACGTGCCGAGGAGGGAAGTGCCGGTCGCGGCCAGGGCGTCCAGCGCCTCCGTACGCACCTTGGAGGGGCCCGCGCCGAAACGGCCGTCGGCGGGCTTGATGTCAGCGGGAATCCGGATCTCAGCCACGAGGCGGAGAGTAGCGGGTCGGGGAGGGGCCGGTCGCCGGATGTCCGCACGATGAGACAAGATCTGAGCCATCCTGACGTTGTGGTAACAGACGAGAGAACGGCCGCGCACCTCGCCTCCGAGCTGCGGAAATCCGTCCGCGGGGAGGTCGATTTCTCCGTCGCGGCGCGGGCCCTGACGACGATGGACGCGTCCAACTACCGCCGTGTGCCCGTCGGTACGGTCGCGCCGCGCGACGCGGACGACGTCGCGGCGGTGCTGGCCGTGTGCCGCGCGCACGGCACGGTGCCGGTGGTCGCGCGGGGCGGCGGGACGTCCATCGGAGGGCAGGCGACGGGCACCGGCGTCGTGCTCGACCTCACACGGCACATGGCCGGGATCGTCTCCCTGGACCCGGAGGCGCGGACGGCGGTGGTCCGCCCGGGGCTGGTCCTCGACCGGTTGCGGGAGGCGGCGCGCCCGTACGGGCTGACCTTCGGCCCCGACCCGTCCACCCACGGCCGCTGCACCCTCGGCGGGATGATCGGCAACAACGCGTGCGGGGCGCACTCGGTCGCGTGGGGGACCACGGCGGACAACGTGCGCTCCCTCGACGTGGTGAGCTACCAGGGCGAGAGGTTGACGCTGGGGAGGGACGGGCAGGGCGCCCCGCCCGGCCTCCTCGACCTGGTCCACCGCAACCTGGGGGTGCTGAGGACCGGCTACCCGGCCGGGCTGCCCCGCCGGATCTCCGGGTACGCGCTGGACGCGCTGCTCCCCGAGCGGGGCGTCGACGTGGCCCGCTCCTTCTGCGGCAGCGAGGGCACGCTCGGGGTGGTCACGGAGGCGACGGTCCGACTCGTGCCGCTGCCGGCGGAACCGGTGCTCGTCGTCCTCGGGTACGCCGACGAGAGCGCGGCGGCGGACGCGGCGGCCGGCCTGCTGCCGTACGGGCCGCTGACGGTGGAGGGGATGGCGGCGGACCTGGTGCGTCGGGGCGGGGAGGGGCTTCCTCGTGGCGGCGCCTGGCTGTTCGTGGAGGTCGACGGCGCGGGAGCGGCCGCGGCCCTGGTGAGGGCGGCGGACGCGCTCGACGCGGTCGTGGTGAAGGACCCGGCCGGACAGCGGGCGCTCTGGCGGATCCGGGAGGACGCGGCGGGCACGGCGACCCGCATGCCGGACGGGACGGAGGCCTGGCCCGGCTGGGAGGACTGCGCGGTGCCGCCGGCCCGCCTCGGCGCGTACCTGCGCGAGTTCCGCGCGCTCCTGGCCGAATTCGGCCTCAGGGGAACCCCGTACGGGCACTTCGGCGACGGCTGCGTGCACGTGCGCATCGACTTCGACCTGTGGACGGGGAAGGGGGTACGGGACTTCCGCCGCTTCTCGGAGGCGGTGGCGGACCTCGTCGTCGCCCACGGCGGCTCGCTCTCCGGCGAACACGGCGACGGGCAGGCGCGGGCCGAGCTGCTCCCGAGGATGTACGGGGACGAGCTCGTCGCCCTGTTCGGCGCGGTGAAGGACGTCTGGGACCCGGACGGGGGCCTGAACCCGGGGATGCTGGTGCGGCCGAGGCGCCTGGACGAGGGGCTGCGGTTCGAGGGGCTGCCGCTGGTGGGAGTGGGGAGGGAGGCGGCGCGCTGCGTCGGCGTGGCGAAATGCCGTATGACGGGGCCGACTCCGGGGGTCATGTGCCCGTCCTACCGGGCGACGGGTGAGGAGAAGCACTCCACGCGGGGGCGGGCGCGGCTGCTGCACGAGATGGCGATCGGCGAGGTCGTCACGGACGGCTGGCGGTCGGAGGAGGTCCGGGAGGCCCTCGACCTGTGCCTGTCGTGCAAGGGGTGCCGGAGCGACTGCCCGGTGGGCGTCGACATGGCCGCGTACAAGGCGGAGTTCCTCGACCGCCACTACGCGGGCCCGTCCGGCTTCTGGCGCCGCCCGCGCTCCCACTGGTCGATGGGCGGCCTGCCGCGCTGGCTGGCGCTGTTCGGGAGGGGCGTGAACGCGGCGGCGCGGCTGCCGTTCGGCCTGGGCGCGCGGCTGGCGGGGGTGACGCCGGAGCGGGAGCTGCCGAGGGTGGCGGGCCGGACCTTCACGTCCTGGTTCGAGGACCGGAGCTCGTTCCGCCCCACACGGGCGACCCTGTGGCCGGACACGTTCACGAACCACCTGGCACCGGAGGTGGGGAGGGCGGCGGTACGGGTCCTGGAGGACGCGGGGGTGGGGGTGCGGCTGCCGGAGGGCCGGGTGTGCTGCGGGCTGACGTACGTGTCGACGGGAAGGCTGGCGGCGGCCCGCCGGGTCATGCGCCGCACACTGGACGTACTGGGCCCCTCGGAGGACCCGGTGATCGTCCTGGAACCCTCCTGCGCGGCGGCCCTCCGCACGGACCTGCCGGAACTCCTCCCCGACGACCCCCGCGCCGAACGCCTGGCCGGTCGCGTCGTCACCTTCGCGGAGGCCCTGGAGAACCTGGCCCCCGACTGGCGCCCGCCCCGCCTGGACCGCGAGGTCACCGGCCAGACCCACTGCCACCAGCACGCGGTCCTTGGCGACACCCCCGACCGCCGCCTCCGCGAACGCGCGGGCCTGACGGGCGCCCTGGCGGGCGGCTGCTGCGGCCTGGCGGGCAACTTCGGCTTCGAGCCCGGCCACTACGAGGTCTCGGTGACCTGCGCGGAAGACCGCCTCCTGCCGGCGCTCCGGGCGGCGGACCCGACGGCGGAGGTACTGGCGGACGGCTTCTCGTGCCGGACGCAGATCGGCGACCTGACCGACTACCGGGCCCGTCACCTTGCGGAACTGCTGGCAGAAGGGCTGGACAGGGGAACCGGACAGTCCGGATCTTGACTCCGGGCGCAGGATGGCCGACGATGCGCCGATCCGCGGCCACGGGGTGGGACCCCTTGCCGCACGTTCTTGTTCCGGGGGGAACGACTCTTGAGACTGCGAAACATGGGCCGTGCCACGGCGATGGCCGGAATGGCGGCACTGCTCGCCGCCGCCGGCGTGACGGCGGGGGCCGGACCCGCCACGGCGGCCGACGAGCTGCGGCTCGTGGGGTACGACGGGGTGACGGGGCCGGGCGGCGTGCCGCGCTTCTACCCGATCGTCGAATCGGGCTCGGGTGCCGGGGGGAAGATCGTCGTCGCGGTCGGTACGAAGCCGATGACGGACCCGGCGGGGGCGGGCGCGGGACTCCCTAAGGGATACACCCCCCAAGCCAACAGCTGCACCCTGGCTGCCGGGTACACCGGTGTGTTCGTCTGCGGCTGGCCGTTTGTCGCCGTACCCGACGCCCTCGTCCCGAAGGACGCCACGGACACCACCCTGTACTGGGGCTTCGCGCACACGCGGAGCGGCGACATCGCCGCCGCCGTGAAGGAGGCCCGCAGCGCGGCCGCCCTCCCGGCGGCGGGACATCGAGGCACGGGCAAGGTCGTGGTGAAGTCGGCCGCGTCCGCCGCCCTCAACAAGGTGGCCTTCGATCTGCCGTCCGTTCCGAAGGCGGGCACGGTCCGCCAGCGGCTCCGGGTCCACGCCGTGGACGCGGGCAAGCTCGCCCTGTCGTTCCGCCTCGCCGAGGGACAGCTGCGTGGCCCGAACGTGATCGACGTGCGTCTCGGCAAGCCGATCCCGGACGCCGGAGCCACGTGTAGGACGCCCGATGCTCAGCTCACCTGGGGAGCCGGAGCCAACCTGCTGTGCGAACTCGCCCCCGGCGATCACGTCATCAGCTACGAACTCACCAGCGCTCCGGGCCAGTACGCCCAGAAGTTCCAGGCCCTGAGCTCGTACGACCTCTACCCCAACACCCCCACCCCCTACGAGGCGAACGTCCGCCAGGTGAGCGCCGCGTTCACCGCCCAGGGCCTGGCCGTCAAGCCCTGGCACGGCCTCCACGCCCGTGGCGCCGACGGTCGCCTGTGGCAGTACGACGGTACGAGGAAGGCCGCCCCGCTCTTCCGGAGCCCGGCCGCCGTCGGCACCGGCTGGGGGACCTACACCGCCGTCACCTCGCTCTCCCCCTACCGGCAGGGCCCCTGGTACGCCTCGGACGTGAAGCCGTCCGCCGCCACCCGCGGCCTCGGCGACGTCGTCGGCCGTGACGCGTCCGGCGCCCTCTGGTACCACGACCGCCAGCTCGTCCGCGGCAAGCCCTACGCGCCCCGCGTCAGGGTCGGCGGCGGCTGGAACGTCTACGACCGGATCGACGGCGCCGGAGACGTGGACCGCAACGGGTACGTGGACCTGATCGCCCGGGACAAGGCCGGAGTCCTCTGGCTCTACAAGGGCACCGGAAGCTTCGGCTCGGCCCGCTTCAAGGCGCCCGTGCGGATCAGCGGCGGCTGGGGCGCGTACAACCAGCTGGCCGGCGGCGCCGACCTCACCGGCGACGGCCGCCCCGACCTCCTCGCGCGCGAGAAGACCGGCGCGCTGTGGCTGTACAAGGGCACGGGCAGCGGCACCGCCCCGTACACCACCACCCGCACGAGGGTCGGCGGCAGCTGGGGCGCGTACGACCAGATCGTCGTCACCGGCGACCTCACCGACAACGCCAAGGCCGACATCGTGGCCCGCGACCGCTCCGGCGTCCTGTGGCTGTACAAGGGCACGGGCGTCGCGACCGCACCGTTCACCTCGCCGACCCGCGTCGGCGGAGGCTGGAACACGTACAACCGCCTGTTCTGACGCCAGTCGCCTCCGACCGGACCGCTGCGGCGCCGGGACCGCCTCCGCCGTTGAGGTGATCCCGGCGCCGTTCCCGTGACGGGACCGGGCCCCCGGGCCGTTGGGCCGGGCATGCGCACTCTTACGACCGCGGCCGTCGCCGCCGCCGGAGCCGTCCTCGCCCTGGTCTCCGCCGCTCCCGTTCCCGCCGCCGTCCAGCGGCCCGCCGACACCCGGGCCGTCGTCGGGGTCGACGGCACCTGTCACGACGCCGAGGGCAGCTGGGCCTGCACGGTCGAGACGACCGTGCAGGACAGCAAGAAGACCTACGGGCGGGCGCGTGTGGAGGGCGAGGTGTTCGTGAACTGCACCCGCAACGCCGTCACGCGGACCCGCTCGCTCCAGTACGCCACCGCGGGCCAGGCGGACTTCGCCGCCGTCGAGCCCGCCGCCTCGGGCCGTACGCCCACGTCCTTCACCTGGACCAAGTACGACTACCGCGATGTCGCGGAGCGCGTCGAGGTCGGGGAGGTGTCCTGGGTCGAGGTCCAGGGGGTCACCGAGAAGGGCACCGCGTCCTTCCTCGTCCGTGACGAGAACGGCCGCGAGCAGCGGCTCACCGGGACCTTCGAGGGTCCGGCGGCCGGTCTCTCCGACCGGATCTACCAGCGCACCGGTCCGATGACCACCGCCGAGCAGCAGCGCTGCGCCTCCGCGCGCCCGTAGGACCGGTAGGACCGGTAGGACCGGTAGGACCAGCAGGGCCGGCGGGGGCGGTGTTCAGCCCCCGCTGACGATCTCCCGGGCCATGGCCACCAGCGCCTCCGTCGCCGGGTGGGCGAAGGCGTCGCGCCAGGCGAGGACGACCGGGAGCGGGGGTGCGTCGGGCAGGGGGCGGTAGGCGACGCCGGGGTGGGGGTGGAGCGCGGCGGTCGAGGCCGAGGAGACGCCGATGCCCCGGCCGGCCGCGATCGCCGTCAGCCAGTCGTCGGTGTTGGCGACGGTCAGCGTCGCCGCCGGGCGGGCGGTGACGGGCCACAGCGCGAGGGTGGTCGTGCCGGAGACGGTGTTGAGGACGACCGTCTCGGCGGTCAGTTCCGCGAGCGTCAGGCCGGGCCGCTCGGCGAGCGGGCTGTCGGCGGGGAGCGCCGCGACCCGGTCCTCCGTGGCGAGCTCCTCCGTGACGAGCCCGGGCGCGTCGACCGTGCCCCGGAGGAGGGCCGCGTCGACGTCGCCGCGCGCGAGTCCCGCCGTGCGGTCGTCGATCCGGAGGAGTTCGAGCGGGGTCTCGGGGTGCAGGCGCTGCCAGCGCCGGAGCAGCGGGGTCGTGTACGGGCCGAAGGCCGACCAGGCGTGCCCCAGGCGGAGGGGGCGGTGGCGGAGGCGGGCCGGGTCGACGGCGTCGTCGAAGGCGGCGAGCGCGGCGGCGGCCCGGTCGCGGAACGCGCGGCCCTCGGCGGTGAGGGCGAGGTGGTGGGTGGTGCGGTCGACGAGCCGCGCGCCGAGGTGCTGTTCGAGGGCGGCGAGCGTGCGGGAGACGGCGGGCTGGGTGAGGTGGAGCCGGGCTGCCGCCCTGGTCAGGCTGGGTTCTTCGGCGATGGCGAGAAAGCAGCGGAGGTGACGTAGCTCGATGCTCATGCGTTTGGAGCATAACCGCAGCTAAGTCGGCATTTCCGGCGCCGCGCGGTGGCTCGTAGCGTGGAAGGGCAGCCTGGCGGAATTCTTCCCTAGGTGCAGTGTGTTGTACTTGCAGTACGGTTTGTTGCTCTAGTGGGCGTGTGCGGAGAGTGGGGTCACCGGTGGGAAGCCCGGTCAAGGAGAGGCCGTCCGTTGCCTCGGTGGCAGTGGCAGGGGCGGTGGAGCCCGGGGCTCCGGCCGCCGCCCCGGCGACCTCCGGGGTCGCCGGGGTCGCCGCGCGCCTCCGGAACGGCGGGCGCCTCAAGAACGGCGGGCTCCTCGGGCCCGTCGCGCTCGTCGTCGCCGGCGGGCTCTCCGTCCAGTTCGGATCGGCCGTCGCCGTCCTCCTCATGCCCCGCGCCGGCGCGCTCGGCGTCGTCACCCTCCGGCTCGTGCTCGCCGCCCTCGTGCTGCTCGCCGTCTGCCGGCCCAAGGTCCGCGGCTACAGCCGCGCCGACTGGGGCACGGTCCTCGCCTTCGGCGCCGCCATGGCCGGGATGAACATCCTCTTCTACCAGGCCGTCGACCGGATCCCGCTGGGCGCCGCCGTGACCCTGGAGGTCCTCGGCCCGCTCGTCCTCTCCGTCGTGGCCTCCCGCCGGTTCGCGAACCTCCTCTGGGCCGGGCTCGCGCTCTGCGGGGTCGCCCTGCTCAGCGGCGGCGGCTTCGACCGGCTCGACCCGCTCGGCGCGGCCTTCGCGCTCGCGGCGGGCGCCATGTGGGCCGCGTACATCGTCTTCAGCGCGCGCACGGGCCGCCGCTTCCCGCAGGCCGACGGGCTCGCGCTCGCGATGGCCTTCGGCGCGGTGCTCAGCCTGCCGCTCGGCATCGCGGAGGCCGGCGACAAGCTCCTCGTACCGTCCACGGTCCTGCTCGGCCTCGGGGTGGCGCTGATGTCCTCCGTCCTGCCGTACACCCTGGAACTCCTCGCCCTGCGCCGCCTGCCCGCGCCGACCTTCGCGATCCTCATGAGCCTGGAACCGGCCATCGCGGCGGGCGCCGGCTTCCTCGTCCTCCACCAGGCCCTCTCGGCCACCGACGCGCTCGCGATCGCGCTGGTCATCGGGGCGAGCATGGGCGCGGTACGGATGCAGTCCCGGCGGGCGCGGCAGCCGTAGGGCGTTCGCAGGCCGGCCGGTCCCTAGGATGCGGCCATGATCGCCGAACTCCAGTGCCTCGTCCTCGACTGCCCCGCCCCGCGCGCGCTCGCCGGGTTCTACGCCTCCGTGCTCGGCGGCGAGGTCGACCGGCCCGACCCCCGCTGGTCCCTCGGCGACGCCTGGTCCACGCTGCACACCCCCGGCGGCCTCGTCCTCTGCTTCCAGGCCGTCGCCGACCACCGCCCGCCGACCTGGCCGGACCCGGAGCGCCCCCAGCAGTTCCACCTGGACTTCGAGGTAAGGGACCTGGACACGGCCCAGACCGACGTCCTCGCCCTCGGCGCGACCGTCCTCGACGAGGGCGACGGAAAGCGAAGCTGGCGGGTGTACGCGGACCCGGCCGGCCACCCGTTCTGCCTGGTCCGGCATCGGTGAACCCGTTCGTGGCCCGATCCTGATGATCTTTGGCATCCGGCCTGTTTCGGGGGTGCGGGGGCGGGGCCGAGGATGAGGGCATGGCTCTGGAAATGCGTGACCTCTGCGAACGTTGTGAGACCGCCGTCCTGACCGTGGACGGCCCCGCCCGGATCTGTACCTACGAGTGCACCTTCTGCGTGCCCTGTGCCGACGCGATGCACCACGTCTGTCCCAACTGCGGGGGCGAGCTCGTGGCGCGGCCGCGTCGGGGTGTCGTCACTGCCTAGCCCCCTCTACGTCGTCGCCTGGAGCGCGTCCACCACGGCCATCCGCCGTACGCGGCGGGCCGGCAGGCGGGAGGCCGCGATGCCGGTGAGGACGGTGGCGGCGAGGATGCCGGCGATCGTCAGGGCCGTACCGCCCGAGGCGGTGAGGATCTCCCAGGCCGACACCTTCGTCAGGACCGAGCGTGCGGCCAGCGTGCCGTACACGAGCCCGAGGAGGGTGCCCGCGAGGGCGCCCGAGAGGGCCAGGAGGACGGACTCCAGGGTGAGCATCCGGCGCAGCTGTTCGCCCGCGAGGCCGACCGCGCGGAGCATCCCGAACTCCCGGGTGCGTTCCTCGACGGTGAGCATCAGGGTGGCGGCGACGCCGAGCGCGGCGATCGCCATCGAGAAGCCGAGCAGCACGGTCACCACGAGCATCAGGCGGTCCATCGTGCCCCGGATGACGCGCGCGTCGGAGGCGGTGTCGGAGACCCGCAGTTCGGGGTGGTCGACGAGGGCTTGGTCGAGGGCGGCGCGGGCGGTGGTGTGGTCGGTGCCGGGGGACGGGTTGAGGACGACGCCGGTCGCGCCGTTCGTGGCCGCCGCGCGCGGGGCCAGGCGGTCGAAGGTGGCCGGGGTGACGTAGACGGTCGCGGTGGGGTGGAGGCCGATGGCCAGGGCGGACTGGTGGGACGTGAGGGTGAGGGTGGGGGTGTTCCCCGGGCCCTTGACGGTCAGGGGGCGCCCGCCCGTCAGGGTCAGTGCCTCCCCGTCCTTCAGTGCCCGCGCCTCCGGCACTCCCTCCGCCGTCGCGTTCAGCGTCGCCGGGTCGGCGGTCGCGATGACGGTCTTCTCGCCGTCGACGGTGAGGGTGGCCGTACGCACCGGGGTGACGGCCAGTTCCGGGCGGGCGCGCAGGGCCTCGACCGCGTCGGCCGGGATCGTGCCCGCCGGGATCGTGCCCGCCAGTGCGGTGCCCGCCGGTGCGGTGCCCCGCTCGCCGACCAGGGTGAACGCGCCCGGCATCCGGTTCGCGAGCATCGACTCCAGGCCGCCGCTGGTGACGCCGATCGCGGTGACGGCGGAGACGGCGACCGTCACGCCGACGAGCATCGCGGAGGCGGCGGCCCCGGTGCGGGCCGCGTTGGCGCGCAGCTGCTGGACGGCGAGCTTGCCGGGGGTGCCGAAGGGGCGCCGGAGCAGCGGCCCGAAGAGGCCGACGAGCGGCGGCAGCAGGTAGCGGGCGTACCGCAGGACGCCGAAGAACGTGAGGATCGAGCCGGCGGTCACGGCGAGCAGCGACATCGGCGAGCCGCCGGCCGCGCCGGCCGCGAGCAGCGCGCCGCCCGCGACGAGGAACAGTACCGAGACGGCCTCGCGGACGGCCCGGCTGCCGGGCTCGGGGAGCTTCGCCGCGCCGCTCGCGGAGAGCGCGGCGACCGGCGGGACGGCCGCGGCGGCCCGCGCGGGCTTGCGGACGGCCCACAGGGTGAGGAGGACGCCGAAGATCCCGGCCAGGATGAAGGTGAGGCGGCTCGGGAGGAGCGTGACCTCGATGGGGCCGAGGCCGCCGAGACCGTTGAGGAGCGCGGTGCCGAGGAGGCAGGCGCCCGCGCCGACGGCGAGTCCGCTCGCGGAGGCGAGCAGGCCGAGGAGCAGACCCTGGACGCGGATGATCTTGCGGACCTGTTCGCGGTCGGCGCCGACGCAGCGCAGCAGGGCGAGCTGGCGGGCGCGTTGGGCGAGCACGACGGAGAAGGTGTTGGTCACGACCATGCGGGCGACGGCCATGGCGATGAGGACGAAGGAGAGCGCGGCGGTGAGGACGACGGCGTACATCATCTTGGCGTCGGCCTTCGCGTTCTCGACCGCGCCCGCGTGGGTGTACGCGGCGACCTTGCCGCCGATCGCCTTCTTGGCGGCCTTCGCCGTGGCCAGGGCCTCGGTGCCGGGCCTCAGGTTCAGGTCGAGGTGCGTGGCGCGGACTCCTTTGGCGTACGTACGGGTCTCCCCGTACGGGACGCCGATCGCCGGCTGCGCGCCGAGGAGTTGCGACGCGGAGGTGTCGAGGAGGCCGGTGAGGCGGACGGTGGCGGTGCCGCCGGCCGCCTTCGTCAGCCGGATGGTGTCGCCGGGCTTCGCGCCGAGCCGCCGGGCGGTGTCGGTGTCGACGACGGCCTCGCCCCGGCCGGCCACGGGCCACTGACCGCTGTCGAGCCGCTGCCAGCGCAGGGCCGGGTCCGCGGCGACGGAGGTGACGAGGGCCCGGTCGTCGAGGGGCCGCCCGGAGGGCAGCAGGACGTTGGCGCGGCCGACGAGCCGCTCGCCCACCTCGACGACCCCGGGGACCCGGGCGGCCTTCCCGGCCGCGCCCGCCGGGAGCTCGCCCGTGTCGGGGGAGATCACCTGGACGGGGGCCGCGCCGACGTCGGCGGCGGCGGACTGCTCGTACGACTGGACGAGCGCTCCCGCGCCGCCGACGGACAGGACGAGGAAGGCGACGCCGACGGCGACGGCGGCGCCGGTGAGGACCAGCTGGCGCAGCTGGGACCGGAAGTCCTTGAGGGCGAAGGCGGGGAGTGACGACATGCCTCCACGCTAGGAGCGGACCGGGGCCGGAATCGGCCCCACGAGGCACGATTCGGGGTCGTCCCGGAGTCGGCCGTCGGGGACGGTTCCCGTACCTCTGAGGTATGACGCGTACCCCGAGGTGCCTGGCGGGGGCGGGAAGGCGCCAATCAAAGCAAGCATGCTTGATTGTTTTCTGGATCGCTGCCATGCTCCGGTCACGCCGAGGGTTTCCGAGGGTTTCCAAGGGGAGCGCACGTGTCCGATCCCGCCGCCGTGACCGACGACCTGCTCGATGATCTGCTCGACGATCTGTGCGAGGAGGGCGAGGAACTCGACCGCTTGGTCGGCGAGTTGGGGGACGGCGACTGGGCCTTGCCCACCCCCGCCCCCGGCTGGACGGTCGCCCACCAGATCGCCCACCTCGCCTGGACCGACCGCGCCGCCCTCCTCGCCGCCACCGACCCCGAGGCCTTCGTCGCCGAGGTCGAGAAGGCCATGGCCGCCCCCGACCGGTTCGTCGACGAAGGCGCCGAGGAAGGCGCGAAGCTGCCGCCCGTCGAGCTCCTCGCCGCCTGGCGCATCGGCCGCGAGCGCCTCCAGGACGTCCTGCGGGCGGCCCCGGCCGGGGCGCGCTTCCCCTGGTACGGGCCGCCGATGAGCGTCTCCGCGATGGCGACCGCCCGGCTCATGGAGACCTGGGCGCACGCCCAGGACGTCGCCGACGCCCTCGGCGTCACCCGCGTCCCCACCGCCCGGCTCCGGCACGTGGCCTGGATCGGCGCCCGGGCCCGCGACTACGCCTATCTCGTCCGGGGGCTCCCCGCGCCCGCCGCCCCCTTCCGGATCGAACTGGACGGCATCGACGGGAAGTTGTGGGCGTACGGCCCCGAGGACGCGCCCCAGAAGGTCACCGGGCCCGCCCTCGACTTCTGCCTCCTCGTCGCCCAGCGCGTCCACCGCGCCGACACCGCCCTCGTCGCCCACGGCCCCGACGCCGAGCACTGGCTGACCATCGCCCAGGCCTTCGCGGGCCCGGCGGGCGGCGGCCGCGACCCCCAGGGGGCACGGTGACCGCCCCTCGTACGCCCCTCCGCATAGGCAACGCCTCCGGCTTCTACGGCGACCGCTTCGACGCGGTCCGCGAGATGCTCACCGGTGGCGAACTCGACGTCCTCACCGGCGACTACCTCGCCGAACTCACCCTCCTCATCCTCGGCCGCGACCTCCTCAAGGCCCCCTCGGGCGACGCCGGGTACGCGAAGACCTTCCTCCGCCAGATGGAGGACGGCCTCGGCCTCGCCCACGAGCGCGGGGTCCGGATCGTCGCCAACGCGGGCGGCCTCAACCCGGCGGGCCTCGCCGACGCCCTCCGTGCGCTCGCGGGGAAGCTCGGCCTCCCGACCCGTGTCGCGCACGTCGAAGGCGACCGACTCCCGCCCAGAGATGGCGAGTTGACCTCGAACGCCTACCTCGGCGGCGGCGGGATCGCCGCCTGTCTCGCCGCCGGAGCCGACGTCGTCGTCACCGGCCGCGTCACCGACGCCGCCCTGGTCACCGGCCCCGCGCAGTGGCACTTCGGCTGGGGCCCCGAGGAGTACGACCGGCTCGCGGGCGCGGTCGTCGCCGGGCACGTCCTGGAGTGCGGCACCCAGGCCACCGGCGGCAACTACGCCTTCTTCCGGGAGATCCTCCGCGACCGCGACCGCGACCGCGACCGCGACCGCGACCGCGACCACGATCCGGCCGTCCTCCGCCGCCCCGGTTTCCCGCTCGCCGAGCTCCACGCCGACGGCAGCGCCGTCATCACCAAGCACCCCGGCACGGGCGGCGTCGTCGACGTCGGTACGGTCACGGCCCAGCTCCTGTACGAGACGGCCGGCGCCCGCTACCCCGGCCCCGACGTGACCGCCCGCCTCGACTCCGTACGCCTCACCCAGGAGGGCCCCGACCGGGTCAGGATCGACGGGGTGCGCGGCGAGGCCCCGCCGCCCACGCTCAAGGCCGGGTCCTGCCGCCTCGGCGGCTTCCGCAACGAGGTCGTCTTCGTCCTCACCGGCCTCGACATCGAGGCCAAGGCCGCGCTCGTCCGGGACCAGCTCGCCGACGCCCTGTCCGAGAACCCGCCCGCCGAGGTCCGGTGGGAGCTCGCCCGTACGGACCGCGAGGACGCCCCGACCGAGGAGACGGCGAGCGCCCTGCTGCGGCTCGTCGTCCGCGACCCCGACCCCGAGAAGGTCGGCCGCACCCTGACGGGGGCGGCGATCGAGCTCGCCCTCGCGAGCTACCCCGGCTTCCACGTCACCGCCCCGCCGGGCAGGGGCGCCCCCTACGGGGTCTTCACCACCTCCGCCGTCCCGGCGGCGGACGTTCCGCACACGGCGGTGCTCCCCGACGGGACCCGCCACGACATCCCCGTACCGGCGCGGACCCAGGCCCTGGAACCCGTACCCGACCCGGAGCTCCCGCCGGCGCTCCCGCCCGGCCCCGTCCGGAGGGCGCCCCTCGGGCGGATCGCCGGCGCCCGCAGCGGCGACAAGGGCGGGGACGCCAACGTCGGCGTGTGGGTGCGCACGGAGGAGGAGTGGCGGTGGCTCGTCCACGCCCTCACCGTCGACCGCTTCCGCGAACTCCTGCCGGAGACGGCCGACTTGCCGGTCACCCGGCATGTCCTGCCGAACCTTCGCGCCCTCAACTTCACCGTCGCCGGGATCCTCGGCGAGGGCGTCGCCTCCCAGGCCCGCTTCGACCCCCAGGCCAAGGCCCTCGGCGAATGGCTCCGCTCCCGCCACGCAGACGTACCGGCGGACCTTCTGGAGGAAACCCGATGACCGTCCTCGCCTCCGCCCTCGACACCGGCGGACCCGACTACCAGTCCCACCGCGCCGCCATGCTCGACAAGCTCGCCGCCCTCGACGCCGAGCACGCCAAGGCCCTCGCGGGCGGCGGCGAGAAGTACACGGCCCGCCACCGGTCGCGCGGCAAGCTCCTCGCCCGCGAGCGGATCGAGCTGCTCCTCGACCCCGACTCGCCGTTCCTTGAGCTGTCCCCGCTCGCCGCCTGGGGCAGCGACTACACCGTGGGGGCCTCCCTGGTGACCGGCATCGGGACCGTCGAGGGCGTCGAGTGCCTGATCACGGCGAACGACCCGACCGTGCGCGGCGGCGCCTCCAACCCGTGGACGCTGAAGAAGGCCCTGCGCGCCAACGAGATCGCGTTCGCCAACCGCCTCCCGGTCATCTCGCTCGTCGAGTCCGGCGGCGCCGACCTGCCCTCCCAGAAGGAGATCTTCATCCCGGGCGGCGCGCTCTTCCGCGACCTCACCCGGCTCTCCGCCGCCGGCATCCCGACGATCGCGGTCGTCTTCGGCAACTCGACGGCCGGAGGCGCGTACGTCCCCGGCATGTCCGACCACGCCGTGATGATCAGGGAACGGTCGAAGGTCTTCCTCGGCGGTCCGCCGCTCGTGAAGATGGCGACGGGCGAGGAGAGCGACGACGAGTCCCTCGGCGGCGCCGAGATGCACGCCCGGACGTCCGGTCTCGCGGACCACTACGCCGTCGACGAGACGGACGCGATCCACCAGGCACGCCGGATCGTCGCCCGCCTCAACCACCGCAAGGCGCAGGCGGACCCGGCGCCCGCCGAACCCCCGAAGTACGACGGGGACGAGCTCCTCGGGATCGTCCCCGGCGACCTGAAGACCCCGTTCGACCCGCGCGAGGTCATCGCCCGGATCGTCGACGGCTCCGACTTCGACGCGTTCAAGCCCCTCTACGGGACCTCCCTGACGACCGGCTGGGCCCGGATCCACGGCTATCCCGTCGGCATCCTCGCCAACGCGCAGGGCGTGCTCTTCTCCGCCGAGTCGCAGAAGGCCGCCCAGTTCATCCAGCTCGCCAACCAGCGCGACATCCCGCTCCTCTTCCTCCACAACACCACCGGCTACATGGTCGGCAAGGAGTACGAGCAGGGCGGGATCATCAAGCACGGCGCCATGATGATCAACGCGGTGGCGAACTCGAAGGTCCCGCACCTCTCGGTCCTCATGGGCGCCTCGTACGGGGCCGGGCACTACGGCATGTGCGGCCGGGCGTACGACCCGCGCTTCCTCTTCGCCTGGCCGAGCGCGAAGTCCGCCGTCATGGGCCCGCAGCAGCTTGCGGGCGTGCTCTCGATCGTGGCGCGGGCCTCCGCCGCCTCCAAGGGGCAGCCGTACGACGAGGAGGCCGACGCCGGGCTCCGCGCGTTCGTCGAGGCGCAGATCGAGTCCGAGTCCCTGCCGATGTTCCTGTCGGGGCGGCTGTACGACGACGGGGTCATCGACCCCCGCGACACGCGGACGGTCCTCGGGCTCTGCCTCTCCGCGATCCACACGGCACCGGTCGAGGGCGCGCGCGGCGGCTTCGGCGTCTTCCGAATGTGAGGCCCCAGATGCCCCAGTCCCTGCAATTGGCGACCGTCCTCGTCGCGAACCGCGGCGAGATCGCCTGCCGCGTCTTCCGCACCTGCCGTGACCTCGGCATCTCCACCGTCGCCGTGTACTCCGACGCGGACGCCGACGCCCTGCACGTACGGGAGGCGGACGCGGCGGTACGGCTGCCGGGGGCCGCGCCCTCGGAGACGTACCTCCGCGGCGACCTCGTCGTGGCGGCCGCGCTCGCGGCGGGCGCGGACGCCGTCCACCCCGGCTACGGCTTCCTCTCCGAGAACGCCGGCTTCGCCCGGGAGGTCCTCGCCGCCGGCCTGGTCTGGATCGGGCCGCCGCCGGAGGCGATCGAGGCGATGGCCTCGAAGACCCGGGCGAAGGAACTCCTCGGGATCGCGCCCCTGCGTCCGGAGGACGTGACGGAGGCCGACCTGCCGGTGCTCGTGAAGGCGGCGGCGGGCGGCGGCGGGCGCGGCATGCGCGTGGTGCGTGAACTGGCCGCTTTGGAAGGTGAGTTGGAGAGGGCATCGGCCGAGGCGGCGAGCGCCTTCGGGGACGGCGAGGTCTTCGTCGAGCCGTACGTCGAGAACGGCCGCCACGTCGAGGTCCAGCTCCTCGCCGACACCCACGGCACGGTCTGGGCGCTCGGCACCCGCGACTGCTCGCTCCAGCGCCGCCACCAGAAGGTGATCGAGGAGGCCCCGGCGCCCGGCCTGCCCGCCGGGCTCGTCGACGAGCTGTACGAGCGGGCGACGGCGGCGGCGAAGGCCGTCGGGTACGTCGGCGCGGGCACGGTCGAGTTCCTCGTGAAGGACGGCCGGGCGCACTTCCTGGAGATGAACACCCGCCTCCAGGTGGAACACCCGGTGACGGAGGAGGTGTACGGGGTCGACCTCGTCGCCCTCCAGATCGCGGTGGCCGAGGGGCGCGGACTCCCGGCGGAACCCCCGGCGCCCCGGGGGCACGCGATCGAGGCCCGCCTCTACGCGGAGGACCCGGCGCGGGAGTGGGCGCCGCAGACGGGCGTCCTGCACCGCTTCGAGGTGCCGGACGGCGTCAGGGTCGACACGGGATACGTGTCGGGGGACACGATCGGCGTCCACTACGACCCGATGCTCGCCAAGCTGATCGTCCACGCCGGGACCCGGGAGGCGGCCCTCCGCAAGCTCGTTCACGCCGTGGAGCGGGCGGTGGTCCACGGCCCGGTGACCAACCGCGGCCTCCTCGTCGCCTCCCTCCGCCACCCCGAGTACGCGGACGCCGCCGACGGCCTCGACACCGGCTTCTACGACCGGAACCTCGCCGCGCTGACGGCCCTCGCGCCGGGCGGGGAGCACGCGGCCGTGGCCGCCGCCCTCGCCCTCGCCTCCTCCCGCGCGGGCCGGTTCGGCGGCGGGTGGCGCAACCTCCGCTCGCAGGACGAGACCCGGACGTACGGCGACCACACGGTCCGCTACCGGCCGACGCGGGACGGCGGGTACGAGGTCACGTCCCCGGAGGGCGTACGGGTGGTGAAGGCGGGGCCGACCGCCGTGAGCCTGGAAGTGGCCGGAGTCGTACGGCACTTCGAGATCGCCGCCTACGGGGACACGGTCCACGCGGGCGGCCACCGCCTCACGGCCCGCCCCCGCTTCCCCGACCCCGCCGCAGCCCAGCGGGAACCCGGCTCCCTGCTCGCCCCCATGCCCGGCACCGTCGTCCGGGTCGCGGACGGCCTCGCCGTCGGCGACCGGGTCACCGCCGGACAGCCCCTGCTCTGGCTGGAGGCCATGAAGATGGAGCACCGCGTCACCGCTCCCGCCTCCGGCACGCTCACCGCGCTCCACGCCGCCCCCGGCCACCAGGTCGAGGTCGGTGCCCTGCTCGCCGTCGTACAGACCGACGTACCGACCGAAGCAACGGAGGAAGACCCCGAATGAGCACTCTCGCGAGCACTCTCGTCGATTCCGAGGAACTGACCGCACTCCGCTCCGCCGTCTCCGCCCTCGGTCACCGCCACGGCCCCGGCTTCGACCGGGCCGCCCTGTGGGCGGAGGCCGGGAAGCTCGGCTACCTCGGGGTGAACCTGCCCGAGGAGTACGGCGGCGGGGGCGGCGGCATGGCCGAGCTGTCCGTCGTCCTGGAGGAGGCCGGAGCCGCCGGGGCGCCGCTCCTCATGATGGTCGTCTCGCCGGCGATCTGCGGCACGGTCATCGCCCGCTTCGGCACGGAGGAGCAGAAGCGCGCGTGGCTGCCGGGGCTCGCGGACGGCTCGAAGACGATGGCGTTCGGCATCACCGAGCCCGACGCGGGGTCGAACTCGCACCGGATCACGACGACCGCGACCCGCACCGAGGACGGCTGGGTGCTGAGCGGCCGGAAGGTCTTCGTCTCGGGCGTCGACATCGCGGACGCGACCCTGATCGTGGGCCGGACGTCGGACGCCCGGACGGGCAGCCTGAAGCCCTGTCTCTTCATCGTCCCGCGCGACGCTCCCGGCTTCGGACGCCGGCACATCGAGATGGAACTCGACGCGAACGAGAAGCAGTTCGAGCTGACCCTCGACGACGTGCACCTTCCGGCGGACGCGCTCGTCGGCGACGAGGACGCGGGGCTGCTCCAGCTCTTCGCGGGCCTCAACCCGGAGCGGATCATGACGGCCGCGTTCGCGATCGGCATGGGCCGGTACGCGCTCGCGCGGGCCGTGACGTACGCGAAGGAGCGCCAGGTCTGGAAGGCGCCCATCGGCGCCCACCAGGCCATCGCGCACCCCCTCGCCCAGGCCCACATCGAGCTCGAACTCGCCCGCCTGATGATGGCGAAGGCCGCGCACCTCTACGACGCGGGCGACGACATGGGCGCGGGCGAGGCGGCGAACATGGCGAAGTACGCGGCGGCCGAGGCGTGCGTACGGGCGGTGGACACCGCCGTCCACACCCTCGGCGGCAACGGCCTCACCAAGGAGTTCGGCCTCGCCCGGCTGGTGACGGCGGCGCGGGTGGCGCGGATCGCGCCGGTCAGCCGGGAGATGATCCTCAACTTCGTGTCGCACACGACGCTGGGGCTGCCGAAGTCGTACTGAGTCCGAGTCCGGTGACCCCCACCCGGCGACCTGCTCAGCTGTCCTGCCACCACCGTGGGATGTCGAGGTCGTAGTAGACGTGCTCGCCGTCGTCGACGGCGGTCTCCGGCAGCTCGGCGAGCGCGTCGATCCACTCCCGGGCCTTCGCCTCGAAGTCCACGTGGCCGATCTCGTGGTGGGCGGCGACGCGCCGGAGGGCCGGGGGCTTCTTCCACCAGTCCTTCTCCGCGAGGGCGGCCTTCCGCAGGTAGATCTCGGCGCCGACCGCGTTGGAGTGCAGGTAGAGCTCCAGGTCGGAGCCGGCGGCTCCTGCGGCCGTGGGGGCGGCGAGGTGGAAGCCCTGTCGGCAGTAGAGGATCTGCCGCTCCGTGCGCGGGATGTACTCGGGGGCGACCCATGCGCCACGGCAGGCGTATCCGGCGGCGGCGAAGGCGTCGAGGAGGGTCTCGTGCAGGGCCGTGGCCTCGATCCGTACGGGGTCGCTGTCCGTGCGGTCGGAGGCGTTGTCGGCGTCGACCTCCGTGAAGAGCCCGAGCCGCACGCCCGCCAGCGGCGCCCCGCGGACCTCGGAGACGGGGGTCTGCCACTTCAGCCGGTACCGGAGCGGCACCCGGCGCTCCTCACCCCTGGGGATGGTGAAGTGGCTCGTCACCTCGAAGTGGGCGAGGGTGTCACCCGCGCTGGTGTCGATGTCCGCGCTCGTGCTCTTGTCGACGGGGGCGGCAGCCGCGTTGGCGACGAGCCGCGCGTTGACCCGCCGGATCCGGACGTCGCGGTCGAGCGCGCGCAGGACGACCTCGCCCCGCAGGATCTCCCCGGGGCGCACGGGCCCGTCCGGGAGGACGGTGTCGACCTCCAGGGGTATGCCGACGACCGCCTTGCCGCCGCCGCTGCCGTTGTTTCCACTGCCGAGCAGTCGCTTGAAGACCATGGCGGGATGCTAATCGGGCGGGGACATCAAGGGGTTGCCGTCCGGTGGTGGTCGCGGATCCAATGATCGTCATGTCCACTGGAAACGTGTCTCCCCCGCCCGTCCTGATCGGCGCCCTCGCCCCCCTCACCCGCCCCGGCTGGACCGAGGCCGGCCGTCATCTGCTCGCGGGGATCGAACTCGCCGTCGACGAGGTCAACGCGAACGGAGGGATCGCGGGCCGCCCCCTGGAGCTGCTCGTCCGGGACACCGCGGCCGATCCGGCGCGGGCCGCGGTCGCCGTGGAGGAGCTGGCCGGGCGCGGGGTGGCCGCCGTCGTGGGCGAGTACCACTCCGTCGTCGCCCGGGCCGCCGCCGCGCGGGCCGACGCCCTCGGCGTCCCGTTCCTCTGCTCCTCCGCCGTGCTCGACGGGCTGATCGACGGGCAGAGCGAGTGGGTCGCGCGGATCGCGCCCGTCCAGTCGCGCGGCTGGCGGATCTACGCGGACTTCCTCCTCGCCACCGGCCGCGGCGACCGGGTCGCCGTCGCGACCCAGCCCAGCGTGTACTGGGCCTCCGGCACCCGCGTCCTCCGCGAGCACCTCACAGCCCACGGCGGGAGCCTCGTCGAGCTCGACGCGAACGCCCTCGCTCCGGCCGAACTCTGCGACGCCCTCGCCGAGCACGGCGCCACCGCCCTCCTCCTGCTCACCGGCGCTCCGGAGCCGGCGGTGCCGCTCGTCAGGGCCGTACGGGCGGACGAGCGCCTCGCCGGCCTCCTGGTCGGCGCGCCGGCCGGGCAGCCGGAGTTCGCCGAGTGGGTGGCGGAGCTGGGCGAGGCCGGGGCCGGGATCCCGTTCCTCCGGTACCTGCCCGAGGACCCCGGCCCGCTGGGGGAGCGCGTCGGCAAGGAGCTGCGCGAACGGCTCGGCGGGGAGCCGTCGTTCGTCGCGTACGAGGGCTGGGACACCGTCACCGTCCTCGCCGAGGCCCTGCGCGCCGGCGGCACCGACCGGGCGGCGGTCGCCGGGGCCTGGCCGCGCGTCGAGGCCGAGGGGACCCGGGGGCCGATCCGGTTCTCGCGTACGGAGGGGGTCGGCGTGTGGCAGTGGGCGTGGGCGCCGATCCGGGTCGTGGACCGGGATCCGGCGGACCTCGGGCGCATCCGTGTCCTGCACGGTGACGAGCGGGCCAACTTCCTGCGCGAAGACTGATCGCCCCGTACCGTCTGGCTCATCTGGTTGTCACATCAGGGGAGTTGAGTGATGCGTCGTCGCGTCCGGGCGGCCACCGTGACCGCCTTCGTCCTCCTGGCGGGGCTCGTCCTGCCAGGATGCGGCTCCGGCTACGACAAGTACGGCTACGAGGGGTACGGCGACCCGTGGGGCCAGGATCCCAAGCCGCCCCGCGCGGGCCACGACGGGCTGCCCGGCAGGGACAAGCAGTCCGACAAGCCCGACGAGCCGGGCTTCAGGCCCGACGGGCATCTCGCCTACCAACTCCCCATCATCCCGATCTCGTTCTCGATCAGCGCGAGCGGGAAGTTCCGCGTCAGCGTCACCCCCAAGCTGTCCACACCCCTGGGGACGGTCTCCTTCAGTACGGGGGTGAGCTCGGCCACGGACGAGGAGACCGGCAAGCCGCTCCCGCCGGCGCCCGCCGACGTGACGCAGCTGTTCCTCTGCGAGAAGGGCCAGGCCCGGCGGCACTGCGAGGGCTACCGCATCGGGACGGGCCGCAAGCTGACGATCGAGATGGACGGGAAGTTCGTCCAGCAGGTCGAGCAGCAGCGCATCGTCATCGAGGCCGAACCCGGCTCCACCATCCGCGTCCTGGACGCGGGCGAGCCGACGAAGCGGGACGTGCGGGGGCCCGCGTACTGGGCGATCGAGGAGTACGAGATCAAGGCGCGCGGCAAGGACTACTCCGCGATCGACCTGGAGCAGAGCTACTCCGGGACCAAGGCGGACCTCGCGTACGACCACGTCACGGGGGAGCTGAAGACGGTCAACGGCGCCCAGGTCTCCCAGGTGACCCGGCACAGCGTCTTCGGCTACCGCGACGACGTCATGACCGGGGCGGACTATCCGACCGAGGACAAGTGCCTCAAGACGCCGGAGGCCGAGTGGCGTCCCGGTTTCACGGCGGAGGACCTGGGCGAGGACATCGTCGTCAGCTGCGTCAAGACGGCGGAGGGGGACCTCGGCTTCCTGGCGATCGGCCCGCGCAAGTGGGATCCGTCGGAGCCGGTGGGGTACAGGGTGTACGCGCTGACGTGGGTGCGGTGACCCGTACGCCGCCTTCCCAAGAAGCATGCAAGCGTGCTTGATTGTTTCTTCCGAGACAACCACCGGGGGGCACGCATGACATCCACGCCGTCGATCCTCGTCACGGAGGAACGGGGCATCACCACCCTCGCCCTCGACTCTCCCGCCACCCGCAACGCCCTCTCCGTCCCCCTCGTCGCCGAACTCTCCGAGGCTCTCACCGCCGCCGGGAAGGACCCGGCGGTCCGGGCGGTCGTGCTCACGCACACCGGCGGCACGTTCTGCGCGGGCGCGGACCTGAAGGCCCCGCCGAGCCCGTACGTCTTCGTCGACCTGCTCCGGCAGGTCGTCGAGCTCCCGAAGCCGGTCGTCGCGCACGTCACGGGCCACACCCGCGCGGGCGGGCTCGGGCTGCTCGGGGCCTGCGACGTCGTCGTCGCGGGGGAGGGGGCGGACTTCGCGCTCACGGAGGTACGGATCGGGGTCGCCCCGGCGGTCATCTCGCTCACCCTGCTCCCGAAGCTGGAACCGCGCGCGGCGGCCCGCTACTACCTGACGGGGGAGCGGTTCGGGGTCGCCGAGGCGGTCGGGATGGGGCTGGTGACGGCGGCGGACGCGGAGCTCGACGCGATCCTCGACGCGCTGCGGGCCGCCTCGCCGCAGGGCCTGCGCGAGGCGAAACGGCTGGTCACCGCTAGAGTCCTGGAGACCTTCGACCGGGACGCGGAGGACCTCGTACGGAGGTCGGCCACGCTCTTCGCCTCCGCCGAGGCGCGCGAAGGGATGACGGCCTTCCTCGAACGACGGGACCCCGAATGGCGGCTCTGACTCCTCTTACGCCTCCCGACCGGAATCCCAAGCAGGACCGCAGCCGGCTCACCCGGCAGCGGCTGCTCGAAGCCGCCGTGGCCTGCCTCGCCGAGCGCGGCTGGGCCGGCTCCACGGTCACGGTCGTCGCCGAGCGGGCCGGGGTCTCCCGGGGCGCCGCCCAGCACCACTTCCCGACCCGCGAGGACCTCTTCACGGCGGCCGTCGAGTACGTCGCCGAGGAACGGTCCCAGGCGCTGCGGGAGCTGCGTACCGACGACCGCGAGAAGGCCGTCGCCGCACTCGTCGACCTCTACACCGGCCCCCTCTTCCGGGCCGCGCTGCACCTCTGGGTCGCCGCCACGGGCGAGGACCAGCTCCGCGACCGGGTCACGGAGCTGGAGGCCCGGGTGGGCCGCGAGTCGCACCGGGTCGCGGTCGAGGTCCTGGGCGCGGACGAGTCGCGGCCGGGGGTGCGGGAGACGGTCCAGGGCCTCCTGGACATGGCGCGCGGCCTGGGCCTCGCGACGCTGCTCACGGACGACCGCGCCCGCCGGGACCGTGTGGTGGCCCAGTGGGCGCGGCTGGTCAGCGAGGAGCTGAGTTCCTGAGGGCTCAGACGCCGGGGATCTGGCGCGCCTGGAAGGCCGCGCGGACGGCGTTCGCCGCCGAGGCGCCGTACATCTTCTGCGCGGTCGCGACGGTCGCCTTCGCGGCCGCCTCGAAGCTGGTGTCGGCGGCGAAGTCGAACTGCGCGTTCACGATGATCCGGTCGGCGGTGCGGGCGCCCAGGGCCGTACGGATGTCGAGGAGCGCGCGCGACCAGATCTCGCCGTCGGCGTGCACCTCGCCCTCGCGGTCGGCGTAGGTCTTGTCGCCGTCGATCGTGCGCAGGCAGTGCGGGGCGGTGGAGTACGCGGTGGAGTCCCAGTCGCCGACGCAGTTGGCGTCGGCCTTGAGGGGCCAGCCGTAGCGGGTGGCGGCGTTGGTGCCGACGGCGACGGCGAGGTAGTCGCCGAAGGCCTCGCCGATGGCGCCGGACTCGGCGGTCGTGCCGAAGCCGGGGACCTGCGCGTTGTGCACGGCGTGGCCGTACTCGTGGACGATCACGTCGGCGTCCTCGGCGTCGTCGACGCCGCCCTTGCCGAGGCGGATCTCGCCCTTCTTGTCGGTGAAGAAGGAGTTGTCGGCGCCCCACTGGTTGAGGCGGACGGCCTGGACGCGGTCGTTCGCGCCGCGCAGCTCGGTGCCGAAGCCGAGGCTCTGGAGGTACTCCTGCGCCTCGTTGATCCAGAAGTACGCCATGACCTGCTCGAACTCGTCGTTCGAGCGGTTGTACGTGGTGGCGGCGGCGACCGAGGCGGGGTTGCCGGTCTCGGAGCGGACCGTGACCCACTTGCCGGACAGCTTGCCGCTCGCGTCGAGGTTGCGCAGCGTGGCGAGCGCGTAGGCGGAGGCGGGCACGTCGCTCGCCGCGTCCTTGTGGTCGCTGAGGGTCTGGTCGCCCGAGGACTGGACCGGGTTGACCATGAAGACGCGGGCCTGCGGCAGCGAGGCGGCGGTGGCCCCCGTGGACGGGAGCAGGGCGGCGGCGGCCGTGCCGGCCACGGCGACCGCGGCGACGAGGCCGCGCGAGGCGCGGGCCCGGGGAGTGCGAGACGTACGAGGACGAGGCGTACGAGGCATACGAAGCATGGACATCCTTCTGCGAGGGGATGCTGCGACGGGAAGGTTGGCGTGTACTCAACACGCGGAGGCGGCGATCTTCGCGCACGGTCCGCCCCTTTGACCAGAGCCCGCGCCACCCCGGAGGGCGTCCGGGCCGCGTGACGCGGGCCACAGTCGTTCCGCGCCGGCCGCAGTACCCTGGTCGCATGCCTCCGCTCGTACGCCGCCGCCACGTGGACTTCGTCCGCGTCACGAGCATGAGCTGTCGACGCTCCGCCTGACCTTCCGGGACACCACAAGCACCCTCCCGGCGGGTCCCTCGTCTCCCGAGCACTGCCGACCGGCACCCGCGGCCCCCGCCCCACCCTTTGGCGGCCGCCCCGGGCACCCGTAGACCCCGCGGACGCACACATGACCCTCAGCTCGTACTCCGAGAAGCAGCAGCCGACCCCTCAGCCGCAGCAGCTTCAGCAGCCGAAGAAGGCGCACACCCACACGTACCCCTCGCAGCTCCCGATCGTCGACCTCTCCGCCGCCGACCGCGACCCGCAGGCCCGCCGCCTCCTCCACGCCCAGCTGCACTCCGCGGCGCACGACGTGGGCTTCTTCCAGCTCATCGGCCACGGCATCACGGAGGCCGAGACGCAGGCGCTCACCTCCGCCATGCGCGCCTTCTTCGCGCTGCCCGAGGCCGACCGGCTCGCCCTCGACAACATCAACTCCCCGCACTTCCGCGGCTACACCCGCATCGGCGACGAGCGCACCGCCGGCGCCCGCGACTGGCGCGACCAGCTCGACATCGGCCGCGAGCGCCCCGCGCACGCCCCCGGACCCTGGGAAGCCCCGTACTGGTGGCTCGAAGGCCCCAACCAGTGGCCCGAGGCCCTGCCGGAGCTCCGTACGGCCGCCCTGCACTGGATCGACCGCCTCAGCGCCGTCGCCGAGAAGCTCCTCCACGAGCTCCTGCTGTCGATCGGCGCGCGTGAGGACTTCTACGACGACGCCTTCGGCCCCCGCGCCTACCCGCACCTCAAGCTGGTCCGCTACCCCGGCAGCAGCGGCGAGGGCGACGACCAGGGCGTCGGCGCGCACAAGGACTACGGCTTCCTGACCCTGCTCCTCCAGGACCAGGTGGGCGGTCTCCAGGTGCAGCGGGAGGACGGCAACTTCCACGACGTACCGCCGCTGCCGGGCGCCTTCGTCGTCAACCTCGGCGAGCTGCTCGAAGTCGCGACCAACGGCTACCTGGTGGCGACCAACCACCGCGTGGTGTCCCCGCCCGGGGCGACGGAGCGGTACTCGGTCCCGTTCTTCTACAACCCGCGCCTGGACGCCCGCGTCGCGCCGCTGGAGTTCCCGTACGCGGACCGGGCACCGGGCGTGACGGAGGACCCGTCGAACCCGCTCTTCGCGGAGTACGGGCGGAACGAGCTCAAGGGCAAGCTGCGGGCGCACCCGCTGACGACGGCCCGCCACCACGCGGACCTGCTGCTGCACCCGGAGTCGGCGCAGCTGGTGTGAGCGCGGCTGGTGTGAGCGCGGCTGGTGTGAGCGAGCGACGAGAAAGGGCCGGCCCCCGAGGGGACCGGCCCTTTCTCGTGGGACTCAGCCGGAGATGTCGGCGTAACCCTCGATCTCGCGCGGGTCGCGCTGACCGGGCCCGGTGTAGCGGGCGGAGGGCCGGACCAGACGCCCGGTCCGCTTCTGCTCCAGGATGTGCGCGGACCAGCCGGCCGTACGGGCACAGGTGAACATCGAGGTGAACATGTGGGCCGGGACCTCGGCGAAGTCGAGGACGATGGCGGCCCAGAACTCGACGTTGGTCGCGAGGACACGGTCCGGACGGCGGTTGTGGAGCTCGTCGAGGGCGGCCTTCTCCAGGGCGGCGGCGACCTCGTAGCGCGGGGCGTCGAGCTCCTTGGCGGTACGGCGCAGGACGCGGGCGCGGGGGTCCTCGGCGCGGTAGACGCGGTGGCCGAAGCCCATGAGGCGCTCGCCCTTGTCGAGGGCCTGCTTCACCCACGCCTCGGCGTCGCCGCTCCGCTCGATCTCCTCGACCATGCCGAGGACACGGGAGGGCGCGCCGCCGTGCAGCGGGCCGGACATGGCACCCACGGCCCCGGACAGGGAAGCGGCGACATCGGCACCGGTCGACGCGATGACCCGGGCGGTGAACGTCGAGGCGTTCATGCCGTGCTCGGCGGCGGAGGTCCAGTAGGCGTCGACGGCCTTGACGTGCTTCGGGTCGGGCTCGCCGCGCCAGCGGATCATGAAGCGCTCGACGACGGACTCGGCCTTGTCGATCTCGCTCTGCGGGACCATGGGCATGCCCTGGCCGCGGGCGGACTGGGCGACGTACGAGAGGGCCATGACGGCGGCGCGGGCCAGGTCGTCGCGGGCCTGCTCGGCGGAGATGTCGAGAAGCGGTTTGAGACCCCAGACGGGCGCGAGCATCGCGAGGGCCGACTGGACGTCGACGCGGATGTCACCGGAGTGGACGGGGATGGGGAACGGCTCGGCGGCCGGGAGGCCCGGGTTGAAGGCGCCGTCGACCAGCAGTCCCCAGACGTTGCCGAAGGAGACGTGACCGACGAGGTCCTCGATGTCGACGCCTCGGTAGCGGAGGGCGCCACCCTCCTTGTCGGGTTCGGCGATCTCCGTCTCGAACGCGACGACTCCCTCAAGTCCCGGTACGAAGTCGGACATCAGGCGGCTCCTCTAATCGATGATCGATCAACTGAACGCTGGTCGCTGGAGAGATTCAACAGTCGTCCAGCTGTTGAGTCTGTACGGTTCCGATGATGCGGGGAAGCGTGACATCCGGCACACTGCGCCGCCCCGGCGACGGGCGGATAATGGCACGCGGTGCCGTGCCCGCGGAGGCCCTGGGGCAGGATGTGCCCCGTGACCGACGCTCTGGATCCCGCCGACATGCGCGAGCAGTACCGCACGATGGAGCTGACCGCGGCCGACCTCGCGCCCGAACCGATCGAACAGTTCTCCCGCTGGTTCAAGGAGACCGCCGCGAACCCGGCGATCCATGAGCCGAACGCGATGGTCGTCTCCACCGCGACCCCGGACGGCCGCCCGTCCTCCCGGACGGTCCTGCTGAAGCACTACGACGGGGCCGGGTTCGTCTTCTTCACGAACTACGGCTCCCGCAAGGGCCGGGAGCTGGCGGCCAACCCGTACGTCTCGCTGCTCTTCCCCTGGCACCCGCTGGCCCGCCAGATCATCGTCACCGGCCGCGCCGCCCGCACGGGCCGCGACGAGACGGTCGCCTACTTCCGCACCCGCCCCCACGGCTCCCAGCTGGGCGCCTGGGCGAGCCACCAGTCCACGGTGATCGCCTCCCGCGCCGAACTCCTCGCCCGCTACGAGGAACTGGAGACCCGCTACCCCGAGGGCGAACAGGTCCCGGTCCCGCCGGAGTGGGGCGGAATCCGCGTGATCCCGGAAACGGTCGAATTCTGGCAGGGCCACGAAAACCGCCTCCACGACCGCCTGCGGTACGTCCGCGACGCGGAGAACCCGGACGTGTGGCGGGTGGAGCGGCTGGCGCCGTAGAGGGCCGGTAGCGGCGCCGTGACGGCGCTGGGGCCCGAGGGGCCCGCACACGCAGACGACCCGTGGGTCTCGGCTCCGTCCGCCTAGGTTCGGGCGGAGCCTGCCGGCCGGACTGCCGGCGACCCACGGGTCGGGTGACTGCGGTGGTGTTCGGCAGAAGGCCTGCCGAGGTGCACTGGGTGCGACTGGCAGGCCTTAGCCCGCAGTCACCTCACGAGTCCGAAACGAAATCATGTTTTCGGATCACCTCCTTTCGCGTGTACCCACACCCTAGGAACCATCCCTGGGCGCCTCAACCGATTTAATTTCTCCTCCGCTTGCCCCGTGACCGGGCCGCACGCGTCGACCTGGCCTACCCCGGAGGCCCGGGGTCGTCACGCCGTAGGAATTCTCGGAACAGGGGTGTGCCCTGCGTCACGTTTCCAGTTGAATGGGCGCAGCAATGGGGGGTACCGGGATGAGTGCTTTCACGGGGTCCGCGAGTGAGACCGCTCCCGTGTCGGGGGACGGGGCCGATCTGCTGGCCGCGCTGCTCGACGGGATGGACGCGGCGCTCTGCGCGCTGGACGGCGGCGGGGTGATCACGCACTGGAACCGCGAGGCCGAGCGGATCCTCGGCTGGTCGGCGGCCGAGGCGGTCGGGCGGCGGGGGTTCGGGGGCTGGGCGGCGCGGAGCGCGGACGCCGAGGAGACCCTCGGGCGGCTGATGGGGGCCATGAAGGGGCCCGGTCGGCAGGTCCACGAGCTCGCGCTGCTGCGCAAGGACGGCGGGCGGGTGCTCGTACGGAGCCAGGTCGTCGGGGTGCGGGGGGCCGACGGCGGGCCCGCCGGGGTCTACTGCGCGTTCAGCGAGGTCCACGTACAGCTCGATCTGGAGCGGTCCGTCGCGCTCAGCGAGGCGCTGTTCGACGACGCCTCGTGGGGTGTCGTCCTGGTCGACGCCGACCTCCGCCCCGCCGTCGTCAACGGCCACGCGGCCCGCGCCTTCGGCACCGGGCGTACGTCCCTGCTCGGCCGCCCCCTCGGGGACGTCGTCGTGCACGGGGCGGAGGAGCTGGAGGCGGCCCTCCAGCACGTCCTGGCCGAGGGCACCCCGGCCGCGCCCGCCGAGGTGTGGGTGACGCTGCGGAGCGCGTCGGGGGAGCGCCGCCGGTGCTGGCGGAGCGGGTTCGTGCGGCTGGCGTCGCCGATGGCGGAGGAGCCCGTGCCGCTCGGCGTGGCCTGGCTGTTCCAGGACGTCACGGAGGAGCGGCTCGCCGCGCGCGAGGCGGACCGGCTGCGGTTCCGGTGGAGCCAGCTGCACCGGGCCGGCGCGGCGGCGGCCGAGTGCGAGGACCCGAAGGAGGCGGCGACGGTCCTGCTCGACTTCGCCCTCGCCGGCTTCGCCGACCACGCCCTCGTCGACCTCGTCGTCGGCGAGCGCCGCCTCACCCGCGCCTTCGCGACCCCGCCCCAGACGCCCGGCCCGTCGTCGCCGGTCGTCGGCGGCGACATACCCCTCCGGTACGGGCCGAGGCACCCGGCGCTCCAGGCCTGGGACCGGCTCGGCACGGTCCGCGCGAGCGCGGGCCGGACGGCCGAGGTCTGGGCCGAGGCCCACCAGTGGCCGACGGACGCGGCCCACGCGCTCTGCGTGGTCCTGCGCTCCCGGGGCCGCACCCTCGGCGTCCTGACCTTCCTCCGCGCCGCCTGCCGGCCGGGCTTCGAGCGGGAGGACGTCGTGTACGGGGAGACGGTGGCGGCCCGGGTGGCGGCGGAGCTGGGCTCCTAGGGCCTGGTCTGTCCGGGGGCATACCCACTTTTTTGTGGGTACTTGTCGGGGTTCCGTGCCCGGGAGAACCTGGTGGTGGCCCGGAGAGAGAGGGAGACCCCAGGGCCTCAGGAGGCGGCCATCGCCCCCGTCATCCGGTCGAGCCTGCGATGCCCCCAGTCCGACAACGGGCCGAGCAGCCCGGAGAGTTCACGCCCCTCCGCCGTCAGGGAGTAGACGGTCTTCGGGGGCAGTACGTCGTGCACCTCGCGGTGCACGAGACCGTCCGTCTCCATCTCGCGCAGTGCCTGGGTCAGCACCTTCTCGCTGAGCTCGGGAAGCTTGCGCCGCAGTTCGCCGGGCCGGTGCGGGCCGGATTCCAGCAGCCACAGCAGCGATGTCTTCCATTTGCCGTCGATGACGGCGATCGCCGCCGTCACTCCGCAGACGTTCGTGTCCTGGGCCCGTAGGCGTGTCATGCGTGCCGTCCCCGTCCGGTCATTCGGTCATTCGGTCATTCCGTCATGTCCTTACCCACTCATGTCCAAGGGAGTTCCGCCATGTCTTCTTCCCCTGCCTCCTCCCCCTCTTCCGTCACCGTCCTCGGTCTCGGGCCGATGGGCCGCGCCCTCGCCGGCGCCTTCCTCGACGCCGGCGTCCGCACCACCGTCTGGAACCGGACTCCCGGCAAGGAGGGCGACCTGCCCGCGCGGGGCGCGGTCCTCGCCGCGAGTGCCGAGGAGGCGGTCGCCGCGAGCGGGCTCACGGTGATCTGCATGGTCAACTACGACGCCACGGACTCCGTCCTGCGGCGGCCCGCCGTCACCGACGCGCTCAAGGGCCGGACCCTGGTGAACCTGAGCGCCGACACGCCGGGGCGCGCCCGGGACACCGGCGACTGGGCGGCGGAGCACGGCATCGGCTATCTGGACGGCGCGATCATGACGCCGACGCCGTCGATCGGGACGCCGGCGGGGGTGTTCCTGCACAGCGGGCCGGAGGAGCTGTACGGCGAGCACCGCCCGGTCCTGGACGCGCTGGGCGGCACGCACACGCACCTCGGCGAGGACGTCGGCCGGGCCGCCGCGTACGACGTGGCGTTGCTCGACATCTTCTGGACGGCGATGACGGGGTACGTCCACGCCCTGGCCGTGGCCCGCGCGGAGGGCATCTCGGCGCGGGAGCTGGCGCCGTTCGCGCAGGGCATCGGGGCGATCCTGCCGCCGCTGTTCGCGGAGTGGGCGGAGGACGTGGACGGCGGCTCGTACTCGGGCGAGGGCAATCCGCTGACCTCGGCGGTGTCGACGATGACGCACGTCGTGCACGCGTCCGAGGCGCACGGGATCGACGCGAGCGTCATGCGCGCGGCCGAGGCCCTGGCGGTACGGGCGGTGGACCTGGGCCACGGCGCGGACGGCTTCACCCGCGTGACCCAGGTCATGGAGCGCTAGCAGGCTTCCACCGGCGCCGGTCAGTGCCGGTAGAAGATCCGGTCGCCGTACTCCGTCATGACGCGCCCGTTCCACTCGTGCCCGCCGTCCACGTTCCCGGAGCGCAGCATCGGCGGCTCGATCCCCTTGCGTACGAGTTCCTCGACGGCGGCGGCCAGCGTCGCCTGCATGAGGGCGCTGGTGACGACGGTCGACGCGGGCGCGAACGGGGCCTCGATGCCTTCGAGGGTGAGCTCCGCGTCGCCGACGGCGATCTTCGAGTCGAGGACGATGTCGCAGTGGTCCTTGAGGTACGTCCCCGACACGTGCCGTGACTTCGTGTCCGTCGCGTAGGCGACGGACGTCACGCCGATGACCGTGAGGCCGAGCGCGCGGGCGTTCATGGCCATCTCGACGGGCAGGGCGTTGCGCCCGGAGAGGGAGATGATGATCAAGACGTCCCCGGCCTTCGCGGGGGAGGAGTCGAGGACGGCGCCCGCGAGCCCGTCGACGCGTTCGAGGGCGGAGCCGAGCGTCGCCGGCATGACGTCGACGCCGACGACGCCCGGGACGACGAGCAGGTTCATGAGCGCGAGGCCGCCGGCGCGGTAGACGACGTCCTGTGCGGCGAGCGAGGAGTGTCCGGCGCCGAAGGCGAAGAGCCGGTTGCCGTTGGCGACGGCCTCGGCGATGGCGGCCCCGGCGGCCGAGATCTCGGCGGAGTCCCCGTCGCGGACCTGCCTGAGCAGGTCGATCGCCGCGTCGAAGAACTGTCCGGCCAGCTTGCTCTCGCCCTTGCTCTCACCCATGGGGGAGGCTCCTTCTCGTCATGGTTCGTGCCGAGGTCGCCGATCACGGTGCGGTCTGGACCATTGCCCTGTCAATACCGCCTCACGTCCGTCTCACGCCTGTCCCACCCCTGTCTCACGCCTGCCTCACCCCGGCGACACCCGGTTGTCGGTGCGATGCGTCAGAATTGGGTCAGGGCCAGCGCACGACTCATCGAGGGGCACGTATGTCCGGACTGATCGACACCACGGAGATGTATCTCCGCACCATCCTCGAACTGGAAGAGGAAGGTGTGGTCCCTATGCGTGCCCGGATCGCCGAGCGGCTCGACCAGAGCGGCCCGACCGTGAGCCAGACGGTGGCGCGGATGGAGCGCGACGGCCTGGTGGCCGTGGCGAGCGACCGCCACCTGGAGCTGACGGAGGAGGGCCGCCGCCTGGCGACGCGCGTGATGCGCAAGCACCGCCTCGCCGAGTGCCTGCTCGTCGACGTGATCGGCCTGGAGTGGGAGCAGGTCCACGCGGAGGCGTGCCGCTGGGAGCACGTGATGAGCGAGGCCGTGGAGCGCCGCGTCCTGGAGCTCCTGCGCCACCCGACGGAGTCGCCGTACGGCAACCCGATCCCGGGCCTGGAGGAGCTGGGCGAGAAGGCGGAGGCCGAGGCGTTCCTCGACGACTCGATGGTCTCCCTCGCGGACCTGGACGCGAAGGGCGGCAAGACGGTCATCGTCCGCCGCATCGGCGAGCCGATCCAGACGGACGCCCAGCTGATGTACACGCTGCGCCGCGCGGGCGTGCAGCCCGGCTCGGTGGTCTCGGTGTCGGAGTCCCCGGGCGGCGTCCTGGTCGGCTCCAGCGGCGAGGCGGCGGAGCTGGACCCGGAGATCGCGGCGCACGTCTTCGTGGCGAAGCGCTGACGCGTCCGTCTGAACGCTGTACGCCCCTGGGGTCCGCCCCCGGGGGCGTTCGGCGTTCGTTCGTCAGATGTACGGCGCGAGCACGCCCCACAGCCCGAGCGCGAGCAGGCCGAGGGCGGCGAGTGAGCCGAAGAAGTACTGGGTGACCACGATCGGGATCCACACCCGCTGGACGTGGCGGCCGGGCGCCTGCGGGTCGTAGACGACGTGGATGTGCTCGAAACTGTTGTTCCGTCCCTGCTGGGAGTGCTCGTTCCCGTTGTGGTCGGTGAACTTGTAGTACTGCGACCGCTTGCCGTTCGGGTAGTAGTCCGCGGTGGCCCGGACGGTGATGCCGCGGCGGCGGAGGAGCCACCGGTCGCGGAGGCCGATGACGACCGCTATGACGCTGAACACGCCGAGGATCGTCCCGATCCCGGAGACGAAGGCGAGCACGGCCATCGCGCCGCCGTGGGCGACGGCGGTCCACCACACGTAGGCGGTGTAGGCGGCGACGAAGAGCCCGCCCCAGGCGAGGACCTTCGGCCACGGGATCGCCCCGGGATCGTCCTCGACCGTCACCAGCGCGCTGCCGGCCGGGTCCCGCTCCTCGGGGAGGGCGGCGGTGAGGGCCGTCAGGAAGAGGCCGGTCGCGGTGGGGTTGCCGCCGCCGACGGTGTGCGTGACGCCGTCCGTCAGGACGACCGCCACGGTCTTCTCGTCGTCCAGCCGGACCTCCTGGACGACGGCGAGGGGGATCTCCGTACGGGCGGCGGTCGTCGTGATGACGAGCCGGTCGGCTTCGAGGAGGGCGTAGTCGTTGCCCTGGCTGAGGATCTGAGGTGACAGCACGCCTCGTTGACCCGTACGACGATCCTCCGGTTGTACGCACCCGGGTCACGAAGTCGTATCGCTCGGCGTCAACACCCCGCCCCTGCGCCCCGTTTACGCCGGAATGGCCACGCCCGCCCCCTTGCCGTGCCACGCTGAAATCCTGAACGGCGCGGAGGGGGTGCGGAGTCGTGGGCGTGACGGACAACAGAGGGCCCCGGCGCCTCGCGGCGCCGGGGCCTGTCCTCCCCTGTCCTGACCTGGAGCCCCGAGCTCTCAAGGTCAGTCCCGTCGGACCCCTTTTCCCCGAGTGGTCCGCCTCCCGTTCAAGATCTCCCCTCGGCAGCGCGCGTCAATCCTTGAGCCCTGTCACTCGAAAGAGGGGTGTTGGGCGGCAGGAGCGCATTTTCGAATATAGGTTCGATAGTCTGGCGAGGTTCGACGGAAAAGAGGGGGTGCCGTACCGATGGCGCGACGACTCGACGTCACCGGGGCCGACGGCGTACGCCTGGCGGCCTGGGACCACACACCGGACTGGACGCCCCTGACGGGCGGCGGCCAACAGGCCGAACGGGCGGGCGCCGATCGTGACGCCACCCTCACGGCCGTCCCGCGCCCCCGCCCCGCGAAGCGACGTACGGGCACCGCCCCCGGCGTCTTACTCCTCCACGGCCTCATGGGCCACGCCGCCCACTGGACCCCCGCGATCCGCCGCCTCTCCCGCGCCGGCCGGCACCGGATCGTCGCGCTCGACCAGCGAGGCCACGGCCACAGCGAGAAGCCGCCCGGGGGCGCCTTCACCCGCGAGGCGTACGTCTCCGACGCGGCCGCCGCCGTCGAGCAGCTCGGCCTCGGCCCCGTCACCCTCGTCGGCCACTCCATGGGCGCCCTGACGGCCTGGCAGCTCGCCGCCGAGCGCCCCGACCTGGTCCGCGCCCTCGTCGTCTGCGACATGCGCGCCTCCGCCCTCGGCGCGGCCTCGCAGCGCGCCTGGCAGGACTGGTTCCGGGGCTGGCCCGCCCCCTTCCCGTCGCTCGACGCGGTCCACCGCTGGTTCGGCGACGAGGACCCGTGGGTGGAGCGCCCCAACCCGGCCCGGGGAGCGTTCTTCGCGGAGGTGATGACCGAGCGCCCCGACGGCTGGCACCCGGTCTTCGACCCCGCCCAGATGCTGACCTCCCGCGCGACCTGGGTCCACGACGCCCACTGGGACTCCCTCGCCCAGGTCCGCTGCCCGACCCTCGTCGTCCGGGGCCTGGACGGCGAGCTGGGCCGCGCGGAGGCCCAGGAGATGGTCCGCGTCCTGCCCCACGGGGCGTACGCGGAGATCCCGGACGCGGGCCACCTCCTCCACTACGAACACCCGGAGGCGTGGGCGGAGACGGTGGAGCCGTTCCTGAACGGCGTCCTGACGCCGTAACAGCCCGGGGTGCCCGTCAGGCGGCGTCGCGGAAGATGACCGCCATCACGGGGTGGAGGACGATCAGGGCGCCGGAGCAGACGACCAGGAAGCCGCCCAGGTAGGTGTTCATCAGGTGGTTGACCGGCGTCGACGGCGCCAGGACGTTCGCCGGGTCGTCCGGGGGATAGGCCACGGTGATCGAGGGGCCGGCCTCGCCGTGCTCGATGCAGCGGTAATCCCCCCTCGGGTCCGGGTAGATGTACGCCCCCCGGGACATCGTGGCCCGGGTGGCGGTCACCACGACCCCGTTCCGGTACAGCCAGCGCTCCCGCCGCGAGCGGATCACCCCGTACAGGCCGAGCCACAGGCCCGCCCAGGCGAGGCCGCCGATCACCACCGCGAGGAGCACCTGCTCCCACCAGCCCAGCGCCCCGGTCACCACGCAGAGGACGACGAGCGCCAGCAGGTGCCCCAGCGTGCCCCGCAGCATCCGGCGGTGGAACCTCGACCGCCACGTGGGGGCGAGCGAGCGGACGACGGCGAACGGGGTGCCGTCGACGTCGTCGCTGTCCGTCCGGTTCGCCAGGATCGCGTTGACCCCGTCGGCGAAGGCCACGGCATCCGCCGGGTCCACGTCGTCGATGCGGTGGATGCGGGGCGTCGTCCTGGCCTTCGCCCGCAGTTCGATGAGGACCGAGCGGCCCTCGGCGCGTATCCGGCCGAGTCCGTCGGGGGTGAAGGTGATCTGTTCGCGAGGGAGGTCGAGGACCAGCCCGAGGTCCTCGGCGACGAGGGTGGCCCCGTCCCGGCCGCGGAGCACCGGGAGGGAGGAGATCGGAGTCGACATGGCGTGAGGGTAGGGCGTCCGTGGGTGCGACGGCACCAGAAGATGAGCGAAGCCCCCAGGACCACATGAGTAGCACTACTCACGTGCCCGGCACCCCCTCCGCCGCAGGATGGAACCACCGCCGAAACGGCGCCACTTCACCATCCGAGGAGAGACCGATCATGCCTGCCAGCCGCCTCCGCACCTTCGCCCGGCTCGCGTTCGCCAACCCCGCCTCGCTGGTCTACCTCGGCATGGTGCTCGTGTCGGCGCTGCCCATGGCGATCGCCGAGGTGACCGGCCAGCCCGGCCCCATGGGCATCTGGCTCGTCCTGGCCACCGCCCCCACCAGCCCGCTCCTGCTCGCCTTCGAGTCCACGACCGGCCCGGGGGACGCGCCCGCGTTCTTCTTCGGGGCGGTGGCCTTCGCCGCGCTGCTCCACTCCTTCGTCCTCGGCCTCGCGTACCGGGCCGTACGCGCCCACCGCACGCACCGCCCGGCGAACGCCCTCGTCTGACAGCCGCCCGCCGTTCACGTTCACCCACCGCCCAGGAGAGACCGACCGACCATGCGTGACAGCCGCTTCCGCACCTTCGTCCAGCTGACCTTCGCCAACCCCGCCTCGCTGGCCTACCTGGCCCTGGTGCTCGTGGCGGCGTCGCCCCTGGCGTACGGCGCGGCGGGCGGCGACCCCGGCTTCGCGGCCGTCTGGCTGCTCCTGGCCACGGCCCCCACGAGCATGGGCCTGCTCGCCCTCTTCGTGAACGTCGACTCGGCCCTCGGGCCCACGTACTTCCTCCTGGCCCTGGCCGCCGCCGCGCTGCTCCACTCCTTCCTCCTCGGCCTCGCGTACCGGGCGTTCCGGAAGCGGATGCCCCGCCGGGCCAACGCCCTGGCCTGAGAGCGGCCCCCGCCCTACGCTCAACGCCCATGTCCACCACCACCTCGCCGATACCCGTCCGCGAGGTCCGCGCGGAAGGCCGGGCCCTGGCGGTGGAGTTGACGGCCCCGGCCGGTACGACTCCGGTGGTGTACCGGGTCCGGGGCGTGAGCGCGGTGGCGGCGACGGCGTTCGCCGACGCGATCACCGCGCGCCTGCCGGAGGAGGGGGACCGGGTGCCCGACGGGACGTCCCTCGTCACCGAGGGCGTGACGACGGAGTCCGAGAGGGAGACGACCGTTCGCAGGCTCAAGTTCGCGGCCTGGGTCGTGGGCCTCGCGCTCGTCGGGACGCCCGTGACGATGGGGATCACGGGTTCGGTGATCTCCGCGCTGCTCTTCCTGCTGTGGACCCCCTTCAGCTGGGGGGTTCTCGTGTGCGGTCTCTGGCTGATGCGGATGCCGTACGACGAGTGGCGCCTGCCTCGGTACGGAATCACCGTGGAGGCCCGCCGCAATGGCCGCAGGAGCTACGACTACACCGACCTGCACGGCCAGGTCCGGGGCGCGGCCGTCGGCGGCACTGCGCCGACGATCATGGTCGCGTACGCCCCGGACGACCTCGGTCCCGTGGTCAGGGTGGTCGGCCTTGTCCTCGTATCGCTGGACGTCTTCTTCGCGGTGGACGGCTTCCAGGGCGGGCTGTTCTGAGGCCCCCCTGCGGAAGCCACCCCTCCGGCGCGGTACCGTCACCCCCCGGCGCGTCGAAGCCCCCTCCGCGCCACCCCAAGGAGGAACGATTTTGCGCACGTCCCTGCTGACCCGCCTCACCGGCGTGGCCACCGCGATCGGCCTCGCCTCGGCCGCCCTCGTCGGCACGACCGCCGCCCCCGCCCAGGCCGCCGCCTCCGACTGCCCGTCGGGCTACTTCTGCGCCTGGAAGACCGACAACGCCACCGGCACGATGTACAAGACCAACGCGAACGTGGCGACCCTCGGGACCTGGGACAACACCTTCCGCTCGGTGGTCAACCGCACGAGCAAGGTCGCCTGCCTCTACGACGCGGCGAACTACTCCGACGCCGACGCCAACGGCGCGATGGTCATCCCCTCCAGCCCCTCCGGCAGCGAGTGGGGCGGTCCCGGCAGCAACTCCGTCAGCTCCGTGAAGTTCACCGTCACCGAGCGCGAGTGCGTCCTCCCGGCGTACCCCGACTGGTACTCCGCCCTCGCCCCCAAGGCCGCGGGCTTCGCCGACCTGAACAACGACAAGCAGTCGGACGTCCTCGTCCGCGACACCGCCGGCCGCCTGTGGTTCCTGCCCGGAAACGGCACCGGCCGCCAGGTCGGCACCGGCTGGAACGGCATGGACCGGCTCACCCGCCACGGCGACTTCACCGGTGACACCCGCGAGGACCTCGTCGCCCGCGAGAAGGCCACCGGCAAGCTCTGGCTCTACCCGGGCAACGGCACCGGCTCTTTCGGCACCCGCAAGCTCATCGGCAGCGGTGGCTGGAACTCCATGGACAAGATCACCGCGTACGGCGACATCACCGGCGACAAGCGCCCGGACGTCGTCGCCGTCGAGAAGTCCACGGGCAAGCTGTGGATCTACCCCGGTACGTCCACGGGCACGCTGGCCGTCCGCAAGCTCCTCGGCTCCGGCGGCTGGAACGCCATGAACGCCTTCGTCGCCCCCGGCGACATGAACGGCGACGGCCGAGCCGACCTCATCGCCCGCGAGGCGGCCACCGGCAAGCTGTACTTCTACCCGGCCACCGCCACCGGCACCCTCGGCGCCCGCGTGACCATCGGCACCAGCGGCTGGAACATCCTGGCGACGCTCCTCCCCGTCGCCGACATCAACGCCGACGGCCGCAACGACATCGTGGCGATCAGCGCCTCCACGTACTCCAAGCCGGAGTGCCAGGGCGTCGGCTGCCTCGTCTACTACACCGGCAAGGGCACCGGCGCCCTGAACCCCGGCTCCCCGGAAGACGGCAACTGGTGGGGCCTGAACGGCGCGTTCTGATCACCGACCCGGCACCAGGAACCGGCCGATCTCCTCGATGCCGGGCGCGTACCCGTCGGACGTGTCCACCAGCAGGACCGGAGCGGTCAGGCTGATGGGCACGAACCGACCGGGGTCGTAGACCCCGGCCTCCATGTCGGCGAGCAGGGCGTGATCCCCGTGCGCGGCCCGATGACGGTCAAGCCGGGCCCGCTCGGCGACGCGCCTGGCGAGGGTCGGTGCGGGGGCGGTACACCGGACGACCCGCAGGTCGGCGACGTCGGCGAGCGGTTCGAGCCCGGGCCGCCACAGTCGGTCCTGGAAGGCGGCCTCGGCGATGACGCTCGTCCCGGACCGGATCAGTACGGCGAGCGTCGCGAAGAACGCCTCCATGGCGGGCCCGTTGAGCGCGTCGAACCCGCCCGCGTCGCCGTGACCGGTCTGGTTCATGACCATGCCCTGCTTGATCTCGTCCCGCAGGACGGCAGGGCAGCCCAGCTCCTGGGCGAGCATCCGGGCGAGAGTGCTCTTGCCGGTCGCGGGCGGACCACTGACGACGGCGAGCGTCGGACGGCGCAAGGACATACGGAACTCCAAGCCTGAGGGCCTCCACCTGGGACGGGTGGAGGCCCTCCGTCGTACGTACCGGTCTTGGTCTCACACGGCGGAGACGAAGGCGTCCCAGGCGGTGGGGGAGAGGGTGAGGGAGGGGACGGTGATGTCCTTGGAATCGCGGACGTGGATGGTGTCGGGGGTGGAGGCGACCTCGACGCAGTCCCCTCCGGACGGACCGCTGTAGGACGACTTGACCCACTTGATGTCGCTGCTCATAGCTTCTGTACCACCTGTTCGATGAACCTGATCGACGCAGCCGGGGAGAGTGCTTGGCCTCGGAGCGAACCGAACATGACGAAGGCATCGCCCAACTCGGGCTGCTCGGTGAGAAAGTACCGTCCGCTCAGCCCCTCGACGTATACCAATTGGCGATGGCGGCCCTCGGTCTCCAGCAGGATGTACGACCCGCTGATTCCGGCATGGGTCTCCACGTCATCCGGCATGACCTGGATCTCGACGTTGCGCAGCTGGGCGACTTCGAGGATGTGGAGCAAGTTCGCCTTGAGGACCCGCGTGCCGCCGATGGGCCGGGTGAGCACGATCTTCTCCAGGACGAACCTGATCAGCGTGATCGGCCTGCGATGGAACACCGCGTGTCGCGCCATGCGCTGCTCGATCAGGGCCTCCCGTTCCTGGTCCTCCCAGGGCGGGTTGGCACAGTTGAAGACCGCTCGCGCGTACTCCGGCGTCTGGAGGAGCCCGGGGATCACTTGGTTCTCGTACGCGTAGATCCCGGCGGCCTTCTCCTCCTCCCTCAGGTAGTCCTCGAACCAGGCGGGCTCCGCGCTGGGCGGGGCGATGTCCTCGGCCAGCTTCAAAAGTGCACCTTGTGCACCGAACAACTCGTCGACGAACTCGACGAACACCTGCTTCGGCCGCCGGAGCCCACGCTCGATCATCGCGATGTTCGACTTGGAGTACCCGGTTTTCCGGCCTAGGACCTCCTGCGACATCCTCGCCCGCTCCCGGTAGAAGCGCAGCAGCGAACCGAACGCCTTTGCGGCGCCCAGGTCTTTCCTCTCGTTGTTCACACCCGACCTCCCGAGTGCACAGTTCGGCACAACCCACGTGTGCACGTGGTCACAGGGAAGCACGGCCAGGAAGCTGGCGTCATGAATCTGCGCAAGTCGCTTGACAGTGAGCCCTCTTGGGTCCCCGCCACCGGTCACGCCCTCCGTCTCGCGGGGGTCTACTTCGACGCCGTACGGATCGGCGGATTCCTCGGTGAGGACGTGGCGTACCGGCTGATGTCGTTCACCGACTTCCAGGCCGGGCCGATCGTCCGCGAGGCCACCGGCGACAAGAACCTCTACTTCCTGCTGCCGCCCGGCACCGTCGGTGACTTCGAGTGGCCGGCGCCCGTGCGAGCGCTCGGGAACGGGGGCGGGAGGAGCGAGGCGTACGTCGGGATCCCGGCGTTCCACGGGCACACCTGGCCGCTGGACTGGAGGTCTCGACCGACGCTCGAAGATCCGTTCGTGGAAGCCAAGTTGTTGCATATGACGGTGAGTTGTGCGCTACCGTAATCCTGCAATCACACTCCGTAAATGGAGCGGTCCCCGGCGGTGCGCCAACACCATCCGAGGACCTTCACGCCCAGTGGAAGATAGGTCCACCAGAAATGCTTCGGCATGTTATCGCCCCGACGGGCGACTTCACGATGGCTTCCAACGAGATCATCCGCTCGCGTCGGATGAACAGCGACGCGAAGATCCTCATCCTCCTGGTCCAGGGGCTCCCCGAGAGCGAGCGCTTCGAGGCCCTCGGCAGGTACGCCGAGGAGCTGGAACTGAAGCCCCGGCAGTACAGGAACGCCCGGAAGTACCTGATCGAGCAGGGCTACCTCCACGAGTGGAAGTACCAGGACGAGACCTGGCATTGGGTCACCGACCAGGTCCTCTCGAATGTCACCCTCACGCGTGACGGGGCGAACGGGGTGCGGAGTGCCGCCTCGCCGAGTGACCGGTTCCGGAAAGTCGGTGACGGGGACCCCCGGGAACCTGGCGACTCAAAACCCTTGGACGAAGACTGGGGGGAAGATGACCCCCACCCCCCTACCCCCCGGCCGGAGCCGCAGCCGAGCAACGAGGAAGAGGGGGCGGGGGAGGAGGAACCCCCTCCCGCCCCCGAACCCGAACCCGCCCCAGAACGCCCCGCCCCTGACCCCGAACTCGCCGAGGCGGAACGGCTGCTGCTCTCCCTCCGCCACTCCCACCGGGACCTGTTCCTCGGTGTCCGGGAGGCCCGTGGCCTGGCCGGGACGGCGGCGGAATGGCTACGGCGGGGCGTCCCGGCCGGCGAACTGGTCCGCGCTCTGACGGCGTACCTCCCGGCGGACGGCGTCCGCTCGGCGGTTGGCTTCCTCCGCCACCGCCTGACGGCGAAGATGCCGGAGCCGGTTACGACCGCGCGTACGGAGTACGCCCCCGAGCCGCCGCCTCGCCCCGCACCCCGGGCGCTGATCGCCTGCGAGGGCCCGGGAGACGATCACGTCTTCCGCCCGGTGGCCGACGAATCCGTCTGCGGCCCATGCCGCAGGGAGGCAGCCTGGCAGGCCCACGAACAGCGCTACCCCGCCCAAACCCGAGGCCCCGCCCCCGCCTGGATCCCCTGGCGCGACCGGGTGGCCCAGTGTGCCCAGGACCCCGAACCCTCCGAGGGCTTCGCCTTCGGCTAGCACGAACGCCGCTGCTCGGCGACTCCCCGTGCATACTCCAGGTTCTCGATCACCTGCACGATGATCGGATGCTCCCGGTGCAGGACCCGTTCGCAGATGGCGAGGGTTTCCTCGTACACGCGGATGGCCTGGTCGAGATCCCCCACCGCGCTGTACGCGGTGGCGAGGTTGTTGCGTGAGATGAGGGTGTCCGGGTGGTCGTGGCCCAGGATGCGTTCGCGGGTGGCGAGGGTTGCTTGGTGGAGGGGGATGGCCTGGTCGTGGTCCCCGGCCGCTCGGTACGTGTCGGCGAGGTTGTTGCGTGAGGTGAGGGTGTTCGGGTGGTCGTGGCCCAGGATGCGTTCGCAGGTGGCGAGGGTTGCTTGGTGGAGGGTAATGGCCCGGTCGTGGTCCCCGGCCTCCGCATACGCGGTGGCGAGGTTGTTGCGTGAGATGAGGGTGTCCGGGTGGTCGTGGCCCAGGATGCGTTCGCGGGTGGCGAGGGTTGCTTGGTGGAGGGGGATGGCCTGGTCGTGGTCCCCGGCCGCTCGGTACGTGTCG
>NZ_JBHJVF010000017.1:67157-119516 GCF_042264145.1 Streptomyces sp. NPDC056144
CGGCGAGGTTGTTGCGTGAGTTGAGCGTGTTCGGGTGGTCGTGGCCCAGGATGCGTTCGCGGATGCCGACGGTCGCTTGGTGGAGGGGGATGGCCCGGTCGTAGTCCCCGGCCGCCACGTACGAGGCGGCGAGGTTGTTGCGTGCGGTGAGCGTGCTCGGGTGGTCGTGGCCCCGCAGCCGCAGTTGTACGGCGAGTGCGCGCTGAAGACCTGACAGGGCGAGGTCCAGGGCGCCCTGCCCCTTCCTGTAACGGGAGGCACGGTCGAGGGCGACTGCGGTGTAGAGGGTGTCGTGGTCGCTGGAGTGGTGGTCGACGAGGGAGTCCGTGTGGGGAAGGAGCGCTTGGAAGCGGGGCCAGTTGGCGGGTTCGTCCTCGTCGTCGGGATATGCGCTCGCCAGAAGTGCGGCGGCCTCGTCCCGCGCCGTAGCGATGTCCTCGGCCCGTCGGTGCGGATCCTCGGGGTCCGGCGTGCGGGCCAGGGCCTGGACCAGCCGGTGGACGCTCAGCGTGCCGTCGTCGTTCGCGGTGATCATGTTGTACGCCGCGAGCTTGCCGATCGCCGCGTTGACCTCGGGCGGCGTGCCGAGAGGGGCGAGCAGGTCGCGCGGGATCCGGTCGGGGGCGTACCAGGCGAGGACGCGCAGCAGGTCGCCCGCCAGTGGGGTGGCCGCGACGCGGTCCAGGGTGAGGCGCCAGATGCGGGCGGCCGTGCGGGCCGAGTCGCCGCCTTCGGCGGTGGCCGCGTACATCGTGGCGGGCCAGGAGGCCAGCTGGTCCAGGTACGCGTACGGGCTGACGCCGGTCTCGGCGCAGTACGCGGCGGCCTGTTCGACCGCCAGGGCGAGGTACCCCAGCTCGGCGCAGACCGCTTCCGCGCCGGTCTCGTCGCGGGGGCCGTGCTGCGTGAGGATGCGGGTGAAGAGTTCGACCGCGTCGGCCGGGGCGAGCACGCCAAGGCGGACGACGGCGGCGTGGCGGTGCCAGCCGCTGGCCAGGCGGGTTGTCACCAGGACCCGTCCTCCAGGGATCCGGTCCAGGAGCGGGCGGATGTGGGCCGGGTCCTCGACGTTGTCGAGGATCAGGAGCCATCGGTCCGGGTGGTCGGCCAGCCACCGGATCGCGCGTTCCGTCTGCACCTCGGCGGGGAGTCCGGTCAGGCCCGGTTGGAGGGCTCGGGCCAGGGCCGCCACGCCCGCGTCCACGGCGGGCGCGGTGTCCGCCGTGATCCACCACCGGACCGTGTCGCGCCGCCCACCGGCCCACTCGGCGGCGAGCGCGGACTTCCCCACCCCGCCGAGACCGTGTACCGCTTGCACGAGCACTTCGCCAGGACCGGTGAACGCCGCCTCCAGGGAGGCGAGCTCGGACGTCCGGCCGACGAAGCCACCGGCCGCGACGGCCTGGATGTTGGACATACCTGTCTTGGCCGCGTCGGCCGGGATCGGCCCCTGCGCCTCGGGAGGCAGGAAGAACGCCTGCTGGGTCTCCACGTGCTGCGTCACGGAGTTGTTGACGTCGCCACCGGCGACGATCGACCCGTTCGTCCCGTGCAGGGCGGGTTCAGGGGGCTCCGGGGGGCGCTTCCGGATCACTGCCGGAACTCCGTCGTCGAGTCCTCGACGTCACCGCCCGCCGCGATCCCACCGTCCCGGGCGGCAAGGCCGTCCTGCCCCGGTGCGGGGGGAGTGGAGGAGGGTGGGGGCGTGCCCACGTACGTCGTCGAGGAACGCGTCACGTTGCCCCTCGCCGCGATCCCGCCCCGCTCCGCGACGACCGGCCCGGCCGGGGCGGGCGCGGGCGCCGCAGCCCCGGCTGCCGCCGCCCGTAGCTGCCACAGGCCCACCCCCGCCGCGACCAGCCCCGCCACCCCGCCCGCGACGCCCCACCCCTGCGCGGACCCCTCCGGATGCGACACCGTCACCCACACCAGGAGTCCGATCCCCGCACCGGCCCCCAACAGGGCCAGCCCCCACCAGCACACCCGCTGCCACGTCACCATGTCTTCATAGTGGACCAGCGGGGCTCTACGGACCGAGCCCGGCGGGAAATCCCGCCGGGCTCAACCACCGTCTACGGACTGCCGGTTCAGACGCCGGCCGCGTTGACCTGCGTCAGCCACGCGTTCCAGTCCGCCTCGTAGTCCAGCGCCGTCAGGAACGTGCGGGCCGCGGCCCAGTTGCCCGTGCGGTAGTAGCCGAGGACCTTCTGCACGTCGGCCGGGTGGCGCTCCAGCATGTAGCGGGTGGCGAGGTAGCCCCACTGGTAGACGCGGGTCGAGTCGGCGTTCTCGTACGTCGTGTCGAAGAGCGTGCGCAGCGAGTACGTGTGGAGACCGGCCTGCGCCACGGCCTTGGTGTTGGTGAGGTTGCGGTACGAGTACGAGACGTACTCGGCGAGGCCCTCGACCCACCACACGGTCGGCGTGCTGTATCCGGCGCCGAAGTCGCCGTACATGTCGTAGCGGCCGTCGAGGTAGTGCGTGTACTCGTGGTTCAGGTTCCAGATCTGCCAGCCGGGGGCCACGTCGGTGCGCTCGTAGCAGATGAAGCGGGGCTGGGCGCTGTTCTTGGAGGGGTCGCCCTCCAGGTACATGCCGCCGTTGTTGGTGTCGATGTCGTAGATCTTGCCCGCCCACGCCTGGTAGTCGGCGCGGGTGTTGAAGACGTCGACTTCGAGGGTGGTGTTGGAGTCGTCCGCGACCGCGCCGGAGTCCTTGACCACGCTGTGGAAGAACGCGTCCTGGTTGGCGAGGCTCGCGCAGGTCGCGGCGAGCTGCTCGGCGGTGATCTCCTGGGCGCGGATGCGCAGCGAGGGGCTGCAGTCGTGGACGATCGGCAGGACGCGGCTCTCCAGGCGGCCGCCGCCGCCGGCCGCCGGGGTGGTGACGTCGGGCTTGGCCAGGCCGTGGGCCACGCGGGCGCCCGGGGCGTCAAGGGCCTGCTCCAGGGTCAGCTGGGGCGTGGGTTCGGCGGCCTGGGCGGACTGGAGCGGGGCGGCGGCGAAGGCCGTGACCAGCAGGGCGGTGGCTATGGCACGCAAGGGGGACTCCTGAGGAGGAGGAGGGTGTGGCGCGGATGAACCGTCCATGACGGACTCGCAGTAAAATGGCACACGTCACATTGCTTGGCAATACTGTGGGGCGAGGGACTGTCGTGACGGGGGTGCACACGCGTACGCACACGCAGAAGCGCCCCGGTCGTCATGACCCGGGGCGCTTCGTCCGTGCACAGGTGTCGCGGCTCAGCCCTTCGACGCCGGAGCGTCCGGGCCGCAGGCGATCCGCGCCGCCTCCAGCGCGTGCTTCTCGCGCTTCTCCGCCTTCTTCACCGGCTCCGAGCACGACAGGATGCCCGAGCCGTCGAGCGTCCAGCTGGTCGCCTTGCCCTGGATGGGCGCCTCGGTGCCGCACTTGTACCAGAACTCGCCGGTGACCTCCTTCACGAAGGAGTAGTCGACGAACTTCCCCGGACCGAGCATCGTCGTACGGCCCTTGTGGTCCGGCGCCGGTCGGCCCACGTCGGTGAAGGCGTACTCCGAACCGCTGTCGCCGGGGTCGATCTCGCCGGTCTTCACGCCGAGCGCCGTCAGCGCGGCCTTCGCGTCCCCGGCCCCCGCCGGGACCCACTCAGCGAAGGTGACCGAGACGTGCGGGGTGTAGAGCGGCTTCAGCGGGGCGGTGAGCTCCCCGCCGCCCTTCCCGACCTCCTGCTCGTCGGCGACGCCCGTCAGGACGTCCTTCTGGGTCACGTTGGACCAGGTGTACGTGCCGCCCTTGCAGGGCTTGGCCTTGGCGGCGGACGCCGAGACGGAGGGCGCGGGCTTGCCCGACGCCTTGTCCGTCCCCTTGCCCTCGCCGTCCGACGTGCATCCCGCCGTACCCGCCACCAGCGCGGCCGCCGCGCAGGCCGCCAAGGCCGTCCTTCTGATCCTCATCCGCTTCCGCTCCCCCTGTGAATGCCGTGGTCACCACTGGTCAGGTGGTGGTGGGGCCGATCATCACCAGTCGATTCCCTGCCCGGCAAGGGACTTGAGCTGCATATGAGGTCAGAACAGCAGGTTGTACTTCTGCCACCCGCTGCCGACCCGCACGCGCGTCGCGAACGGCGTCGTCGCCGAGCCCGTGCCCGCGTGGAAGTACAGCGCGCCCGTGGCGTCCCGGCCCACCAGGTCCGCCTTGCCGTCGGAGTTCAGGTCGCCGGGGGAGACCAGCGCGTTGTACCCCTGGTAGCCGGTGCCGACCTGCTTCGCGGGGGCGAACGGGCGCGTCGCCGAGCCCGTGCCCACGTACAGGTACGTCTTGCCGTCCTTGGCGCGAGCCAGCAGGTCGGGCTTGCCGTCGCGGGTCAGGTCCGTGCCGCCGACGAGCGCGTTGTAGACGTTCCAGCCGCCGCCGATCCGCAGCGGCGTCTTGAACGGCGTCGCCGTGACGCCCGTGCCCTGGTACAGCCGCAGGACGCCGTCCGTGCCCCGCGCGAGCAGGTCCGCCTTCTTGTCGCCGGTCAGGTCCGAGGCGCCGGCGAGCAGGTTGTACGTGTTCCAGCCGCCGCCCACGCGCGACCGGCCCGTGAACAGGCCGCCGTCACCGGACGTCCGGTAGAACCACAGCACACCGCTCCTGTCCCGGGCGACGGCGCCGGGGCCGGTGCTCTGGACGGTGAGGGGACCGAGGCGGGTGATCGCCGAGTACCGGTTCCAGTCGCCGCTGTAGCCGACCGGGGAGACCTCCTGGAACAAGGGGGAGACCTTGCCCGTGCCCTCGTACGCGTACAGGTCGCCGTCCGACGCGCGGCCCACGAGCTGGTGGCGCTGGATCACCGGCTTCGTGCTGCCGATGGAGAAGTCGGAGCTCTTCTCCGGGTTGCCGATGCCGAAGTTGTAGACCTCGTACGCGGCGAACGCGCGCACCCGCCACGCCGGTGCGCCCGCCGCGGCCTTCAGGCCGTAGGTGACCGTGTAGTCACCGGGCTTCGTCACCGTGCAGTACACGCCGCCGTCGGGGATGTAGCCCGTCGAGTGGTCGCAGCTGATGCCGGTCGCGGTGCCCCTGGAGACGCCGGTGACGGTGACCTTGAGCTCGCCCTCGTCCCAGCGGCGGTATCCGGGCGCCGCGTTCAGGTCCAGCCAGAGCTTGCCCTTGTCCACGGCGTGCAGCTTGAGCGTGTGCTTCACCGTGCCGCCCGCGGGCAGCGTCGGGGTCGTCAGCGTCATCTTGTTCTGCGCGACGTGGGCCTTGGACCTGACGGTGACCGTCGCGTGCGCGCGGCGGCTCGTCTCGGTCTTGGTGGCGGCGATCTGTGCTTCCTTGATGCCCGCGTCGACGCTCGAACCGCGCGGCACGTACACGAGGCCGTAGTAGGCCGTCGTGCCGTCGGCGGCGGTGCTCGTCGCCTCGACCTCGGGGCCGAGGAAGCCGCTGCTCCGGACGTCGCACGTGTACACGCCGGCCTTGCCGGCCTTCGGCGCGCAGCCGTCGTTGCGCACGATCTTCAGGCCGCTCGGCAGGCCGCCGGTGGTCCAGGCGGCGTTGGTCAGCGGCTTCTTGCTGATCGCGTAGACGTACGTGCCGTCGGGCCGGCCCGTGGTCGAGCCGAAGGTCCCGTTGGGCCACAGCTCCGCGTAGCCGGTACCCGGCATGATGATCTGGTCGTCGAGCTCGTCGAATCCGAACGTCGGATCCCCGGCCGCGAAGGCGGACCCCGCCCCCACGACCCCACCGGTCACGAGCATCGCCGCGGCGACACCCGCCCCCATAAACCTGCGCAGCATTCCCACCCCAGGGAAAAGAAAACGAACGAATGGTCGGCGGACGTTAACACGTCCGCCGACCGCATCCGTCAGCACATTCCCCGGACGGTCTCAGCCCTTGCTGACCGCCGCCAGGATCTCCGGCAGCCGCCGCGCCGTGCGCGGAGCCGCCACCTTCAGGCCCGCCCAGACGAGCAGCGCCGCGTACACCGCGCCCGCCGGGAGCAGCACCCACAGCAGCGACTGCGTGTCCGTCACGTGGAGGGTGATCGCCGCCGCGATCATCGGCGCGCACAGCAGCGCCGAGCCGAACATGCCGCCGAGGATCGACATCCAGGCGAGCCCGCCCTGTCCCGGCACCACGTTCTTGTAGCCGCTGTCCTGCGGGATCGAGTACGGGAAGGCCGCCGAGGCCACCGCGCCCGTGCCGACCGCCGCGCCGAGCAGCGCGAGCGCCAGGCCGAGGGCCTCGGGGAAGGCCGACCAGTCGCCGAGGACGGCGGCGGTCACGCCGGTCACGAGGACGGTGTACGGGACGGTGACCAGGAGCATCACCAGGGCCCGCGCCCGCAGTTCGGCGTACGCGTCGGCGGTCGTCGAAATGGTCTGCGCGACCATCCAGAACGCCGAGGTGTCCTGGCCGAACTGGTTGTACATCTGCACGCCGAGCATGCCCGAGGCGAAGCACGCGAAGTAGATCGAGCCCGTGCCCTGGAAGGCGTTGAACAGCGGCACGATCAGACCGATCGCGAGCGAGGTCACCCACGCGGCCTTCGTCTTCGGGTCGCGCCAGATGTACCGCAGGGTGCGCTCCATGACCGCGCCCGTACGCCCGCCCGGCAGGAGCCGCGCGAGCGTCCCCGTACCCGACTTCTCGCTGACGCCCGCGTCCGCCGCCGCGCCGATCGTCGAACCGTCCGGCTCGACCATCAGGCGGACGAGGCTCCGCTGCCACCAGTACACGACCGCGACGAGCGCCGCCGCCGTCAGCAGCAGCCGGCCGACGGCCACCCCGTACGCGCCCTCGCTCGCCGCGTCGACGGCGCCGATCGCGGCGGCCGGCGGCAGCCAGCCGACGACCTCCGCCACCGGTTCGAGGACTTCGAGGCCCCCGGCCTGGCTCAGGCGCTGTGCGCCGAAGTTCACGACCTGGATGCCGACCGCGATCACCAGACCCGACAGAAGGGCCAGGTCACGGCCCTTGCGGGAGGTGAGGAGCCGGATGTTCGCCGCCGCCACCGCGCGCGAGAGCGCCACGCAGCCGACGGTCACGAGCGGCACCGCGAGGACGGCGGCGACCGTCCCGGCCGCGCCGTGCGCGACCGACAGGGCCGCGCCGAAGGCCAGGACGAGGGTGAGCACCGGGCCGATGCCCACGAGGGAGGCCACGAGCAGCGCCCGGATCAGCGGTCGGGGCCGCAGCGGCAGCATGACGAGCCGCGAGGGGTCGAGGGTCTCGTCGCCGCTCGGGATGAACAGCGGCATGAACGTCCACCACAGGGCGAGGACCCCGGTGAGCAGGACCGCGATCGTGTCGGCGTCCGCGTTGCCCCGCAGGAGCGCGAAGGCCAGCACCATCACGGCGGAGAAGAGGAGGCCGACGACGACCGTCGTGATGTACGCGGCCGTCCGTCCGCCCGACTGCCGCAGCCCGTTCTTGAGCAGCGACAGCTTGAGCCGTACGAAGACGGAGGTGAGCGACGGTACGGGGGAGGGGACGGGGGCTGTGGTCGTGGTGGTCACTTCGCCCCGCCGCCCAGCCAGTCCAGCGACTCGCCGGACGCCGCCCGCCCGTTCGCCCCCACCAGTTCGAGGAACGCCTCCTGGAGGGAGCCGGCCTCGCCCCTGACCTCCGCGAGCGGGCCCTGCGCGCGGATCCGGCCCGCCGCCATGACGGCGACCCAGTCGCACAGCGACTCGACCAGCTCCATGACGTGGCTGGAGAAGACGACGGTCGCGCCCGACGCGGTGTACCGCTCAAGGACGCCCCGGATGGTCTGCGCGGAGACCGGGTCGACGCCCTCGAACGGCTCGTCGAGGAAGAGCACTTCGGGGTTGTGGAGGAGGGCGGCGGCGAGCCCGATCTTCTTCCGCATGCCCGTCGAGTAGTCGACGACCAGCTTGTTCTGCGAACCGGCCAGGTCGAGCACGTCGAGCAGCTGCGCCGCCCGCTTGTCGACCTCGGCGCCCGGCAGCCCCCGCAGCCGGCCGCTGTAGGCGAGGAGTTCGCGTCCCGAGAGCCGCTCGAACATCCGCAGGCCCTCGGGCAGGATGCCGATCCGCGCCTTCACCTCGGCGACCGACTCCGGGTCGGCCCACACGTCGTGCCCCGCGACGAGAATGCGCCCCTGGTCGGGCCGCAGCAGGCCCGTGATCATGGAGAGCGTGGTGGTCTTTCCGGCCCCGTTGGGCCCGACGAGCCCGATGAACTTCCCCGCGGGCAGGACGAGATCGACGCCGTGCACGGCGATCTGCTGCCCGAAGCGCTTCCACAGCCCCTCGACACGCACCGCGGGCACCGCACCGGATTCCGGTGCGGTGCCCGTCGCGGCGCCCGTGTTCAATGCTCCGTCAAATGCCTGGTCAGGCATGGTCCGTCAACCCTTCGGTTGTCCCCGTGTATACAGGGCCCACCATACGGGTGACGTGCGATCACGCCAGATTCACTGCGTACGCGCCCTGGACTCCGCCGCCTCCCGGCCGCACGCGTACGCGAGGGCGCTGATGAGCTCCTCCGCGTCCGGCAGCCACCGGTTCGCCGGGGTGGGGCGGCGCGCCCACTGCACCGCGCCGACGCCGCCGATGCGGGTCGGCGGGGCCGCCACGTAGTGGCCCTCGCCGCGCGTGGTGAGGTCGATCGCCGCCGGGACCCAGCCCAGCTTCCGTACGAGGTCGGGCACCTTCGTCGCGGCGCCCGGCAGCACGAAGAAGAACATCCGGCGGTCCGGAGTGCAGGTCACGGGGCCGAGCGTCAGCTCCATGCGCTCCATGCGCGCGAGCGCGAGGAAACCGGCCGACTCCGGAACCTCGATCGCGTCGAACGTCCGGCCCGTCGGCAGCAGGATCGACGCCTTCGGCGTCTTCGACCACATCCGCCGGGCGCCGACCCCGCTCCCGGTGGCCTGGGTCGACCAGTCGGGCTTGACGGCGTGCGCGCCGGGGACGGCGCACGCCTCCGCGCCGCAGGAACAGCGCTCCCTGCCCTCGACGGCCTCAAGCCAGGTCCCGGGGAACACGTCCCAGTGCCGCTCTTCCGCGTACCGCACGGCACTGTCCAGCAGCTGTTCGCCGCGCTGCTGGGGGATCTGTGCGGTCTCCGTGACTCCGATGGTCTCTTCCACGGTGAGCACAACTGCCCCCGTCACCTGGGGTTACGGGCGCGGGGTGCAGTCGTGTGACGCATCGATCCTGCATGCGGGGCGCACGGTTGCACTGGTGGGGGCGCGCGGAGGGACGGGGAGCGGGGGTGGGTAGAGGGGAGTGGGGGAGCCGGTGACCCCTGTCCGGTTTCGCGTGTTCACATCGGCATTGACCGGATATCCGCCGGGCAGTGATCACTTCTCGTGATCACCGCACGGTCATAGGGGGTTCCTCATGACAGCAGCCCGTCCACTCGTCCCACGTCAGCCGAACGAACGGCTCCAGTCACTCATCCAGGAGGCGGCCTGCTCGCACGCGGGCCTGGCCCGCAGGGTCAACATGGTCGGCGCCGAGCGCGGACTCGATCTCCGCTACGACAAGACGTCCGTGGCGCGGTGGCTGCGCGGGCAGCAGCCGCGCGGCCGGGCGCCGGGCGTCATCGCGGAGGCCCTCGGCCGCAAGCTGGGACGTACGGTCACGATCGACGAGGTGGGGATGGCCAACGGCCGGAACCTCGCGGCCGGGGTCGGGCTCCAGTTCGCGCCGACCGTCCTCGCGGCGATCGAGCAGGTCTGCGAGCTGTGGCGCAGCGACGTGGGCCGCCGGGACTTCCTCACGGGATCGACGGTCGCGGCCTCGGCGCTCGTCGAACCCAGCCGGGACTGGCTGATCACGGGCGCCGACGCGCACGTGGCCCGGCACGCGGGCACGCGCGTGGGGGTCGCGGACGTGACGGCCGTACGGGAGATGACGACCGCGCTCGTCGACCTCGACCGGCGCTTCGGCAGCGGGCACGTGCGTCCCGTGGTCGTGCACTACCTGAACAGCGTCGTGTCGCAGATGCTGTCCGGCTCGTACCGGGAGGGCGTCGGACGGCAGCTCTTCGGGGCGGCGGCGCGGCTGACCGAGCTCGCCGGGTACATGGCGGTGGACACCGGTGAACCGGGGCTCGCGCAGCGGTACTACATCCAGGCGCTGCGGCTCGCGCAGGCGGCGGGCGACCGGGGGTACGGCGGGTACGTGCTCGCCGCCTCGATGAGCCACCTCGCCGCGCAGCTCGGCAACCCCCGGGAGATCGCGCAGCTGGCGCGGGCGGCGCAGGAGGGGGCGCGGGGGAAGGTGCCGCCGCGCGCGGAGGCGATGTTCCTCGCGGCGGAGGCGCGCGGGCACGCGCTGCTCGGGGACGTCCGCGCCTTCGAGGCGGCCGTCGCCCAGGCCGTACGGGCGCTCGACCGGGCCGCTCCGGACGCCGCCGACGAACCGGCGTGGATCGCGCACTTCGACCACGCCTACCTCGCCGACGAACTGGCCCACTGCCACCGGGACCTGGGGCAGCCGGAGGCGGCGGCGCGGGCCGCGCGCGAGGCGATCGCCGGGCACCCCGAGGCGCGGGCGCGGCGGCGGGCGATCGGCCTCGCGCTGCTCGCGACGGCGCAGGTGCAGCAGCGCGAGGTGGAGCTCGCCTGCCGGACGGGCACGCGGGCCCTCGAACTCCTGGGGGCGATGCGGTCGTCGAGGGGCGCCGAGTACCTGGAGGACCTGCGGGACCGTCTGGAGCCGTACGCGGGGGAGGCGGTGGTGCGGGAGTTCGGGGCGCGGATGGACCTGGCGGTGGCCTAGGGCCTGTCCGGCGGATCATGGCCGGGGTCGCGGGGCCTGGTGCGCCGGACAGGCCCTAGGGGGCGGGAGGGGCCCGCGGTGTTAGCGGGCTCACACGTGTGTGCGGAGGCCTGGACGTACCCGGTAGCGTGAGCCGACGATTCCGTAGGTCCATCAGTAGGAGTCCCGGTGACGCAGTACGGACAGGGTCCGGAGCAGCAGTACCCGGCGGCGGGCGGGCAGCCGCTGCCTCCCGCGCAGCCGCTGCCCCCGGAGGCCGTGCCGGGCGCCGCCGACATGCAGTCCACGCAGTACCTGCCGCCGATCCCGGCGGGGCCGCCGTCGGTGCCGCCGCAGCCGGGGTACGGCTACCCGCCGGCCGGGGCCTCGGACGCGACCCAGTACATCGCTCCGGTCCCCGGCGCGATGCCGCCCCAGCAGCCGCAGCAGCCCCAGCCCGGGTACGGCTACCCGCCGGCGCAGCCCGCCGCCGGGTCCGACACCCAGTTCCTCGGCACCGGACCGCTGCCGCTGCCGGGCCACGGGCAGGGCCAGGGCCAGCCGCACGGCGCCTCGGACGCGACCCAGTACATCGCTCCCGTACCGCAGCAGCAGATGCCCGGCCAGGTTCCCGGTGAGCGGCAGCCGCTCGCCGAGTTCGACAGTCTCTTCCGTACGGAGTCGCCCCAGGCCCCGCAGGGATACCAGCAGCCCGCCCCGTACCAGCAGCAGCCGCCCACGGCCTCGTACCAGCAGCAGGCGTACCAGCAGCCCCCGCAGCAGCAGTACGGGCAGCAGGGCGCCTACCAGGACGCCTACTACGACGACGAGCCCGAGCGTCCGCGCCGCAAGTCGCCGGTCGCGCTGATCGCCGCCGTCGTCGTCGGCTGCGCGGTCGTCGGCCTCGGCGCCGGGATGATGCTCAGCGGTGACGACGAGCCCGAGAAGGGCGGCCAGACCGTGGCCACCGGCTCCGTGACGCCCGCCGCCCCCGACGCCAAGCCCGGCGAGGCCACCACCGAGCCCGCCGAGAAGAAGCCGGACCCGGCGGAGCCGCAGGCCAAGGAGCTGGACAAGCTGCTCGGCGACAGCAACAGCAGCCGCGACTCGGTGATCAGCGCGGTCGCGGCGATCAACAAGTGCAAGAACCTCGACAACGCGGCGAAGGACCTGCGGGCCGCCGCCGAGCAGCGCCGGGGCCTGGTGACCAGGCTCCAGACGCTGAAGGTCGACAAGCTCCCGAAGAACGCGGCCCTGACCTCGGCGCTCACCAAGGCCTGGCGGGCCTCGGCCTCGGCCGACGACCACTACGCGGCCTGGGCCGACGAGATGAAGAACAAGAAGAACTGCAAGGGCGGCGAGGCCAAGCGGACCGAGCGCCTGGCGCAGGCGAACGAGAAGAGCGGCGAGGCGAGCGCGGCCAAGAAGCAGGCGGCCGGGCTGTGGAACCCGACCGCCGACAAGTACGGACTGGAGAAGCGGTCGCCCACCCAGCTGTGACGCCCACCCGGCTGTGACGCCCACCCGGCTGTGACGCCCACCCGGCTGTGAGGCCGGGAGGGCTGCCTACGGGGCGCTGAGGACCGTTTCGCCGACGTCGACGAAGCCGGGCTTCTGCGCCACGAGCCGCCCGTTCCTCACCACCTGGAACGTCACCTTGTGGTTGACGATCCGGGGGTATCCGGCGGCGCCGAGGAGGTCCTCGTACTTCCACCGCAGGCTCGGGGTGAGCCCGCCGGTGTCGATGCGCGCGCCCCGGTCGAGGGCGGTGGCGATCTTCTCGCCGGTGATCTCGTCCTGGTCGAGGGACTCGATGACGGCCTTGAGGACGGTGTAGGCGATCCAGGTGGTCTGGACGCCCGCGTCGGACGGGTCGACCCGGTTGTCCGCGAAGGCGTGCTGCCGGATGGCCTCGCGCATCGGCTGCCAGCTCTTGTCGTCGGACTCCGGGTACCAGCCGGTGACGTACGCGCCCTCGAAGGGGCTGTGGGCGCCGCCGGTGCGGTCGATGACGGGCTGGCCGACGCTGCCGAGCACGGAGGAGATGCGGACGGAGTCGCCGGGCTTGTCGTCGCCGGTCCGCGTCTTCCCCTTGCCCTCCGCCTGCTCGGGCAGGCGCCGGAAGGAGTCGAAGAAGGTCTGGGTGCGTTCGCCGAGGACGGCGGTGACGCAGCCCTTCTCGTTCCCGGCCTGGTCGCGGGCCTTGCCGGCCTGCCGGGTGTACTCGCCGGCGTCCTCGACGGCCGGGATGTCGACGGCGTTGCGGTGACTGGCCCTGCTCAGGCCGGAGTTGAGGAGTCCGGAGAGCCGGTCGCCGTCGACGGTGTCGGGCCGGACGAGCGAGACCGTGCGGCAGGACTCGGCGAGCTGCATGCCGTGCCCGGCGATGAGGGAGGCCTGTCCGCCGTTGACGGGGTAGGAGAGCGGGCTCGTGAACTCGTCCTCCGAGATGCCGTAGCCGCCGATGTACGGGATGCCGGCGGCCTCCAGCGGCGCCATGAAGGCCTCGCCGTTCTGGCTGTACGAGCCGACGACGGCGACCGCGCCCTCGTGGACCGCGCGGCGGGCGCAGGCGGCGGCGCCGGCGGGGGTGTTCTCTTCGTTGCAGGTGAGGACGCGGAGCTCGTGGCCGTCGATGCCGCCCTGCGCGTTGATCCACCGGGCGTAGGTCTGCGCCATGGCGGGCATGCCGGGCATGTTCGTCGCGCGGGTCTGGTCGGGTGCCCAGGTCATCACCGTGACCTGCTCCCTGGAGCCCCCCGTGGCCCCAGGGAGCATGCCACACCCGGTGAGGAGCGACGCACCCGCCGCGATGGTCGTGACGTATGCGAGGAGTGGGGTCGTTCGCCTACCGGTCATGGACACGCACGCTTCCGGTTCCGGGGTAACGCGGGAGTGAGCGCGGTTCAACGAAGGGTGACGTGAAGGTGAATTACGGGGGTGGTGCAGTGAAAGGGGAGGGGGTGAGTCCGGTTGTGGAGTAGGGGAACGTACGATCGAAACGTGTCCCGTCCCGTCCCGAGTCCCGTCCCGAGCCCGGCCCCGAGTCAGGCATCACGTCCGGTGAACCCTTCCCGTCGCGGCCGTCGCTCCTCCACCATGGGCGGCATGCCGCTCAACGACATGCCGTGGTGGCGCTGGCGCATCAACGTGCGTTCCGCGCTGCACATGCTCTCCGACCCCGCCTTCCACGAGACGACCTGGCTCGCCGGCCAGGAGGGGTACGGCGACGTCACCGACGCCGTCTACCGCCTCGTCGAGGACACCTGGCTCGACAACTGGTCCGCCGAGAAGTACGTCGGCGCCGTCTTCCGCGACTCCGCCGAGGCCGCCCTCGTCGACGCCGCCGTCCTCCGCGTGCTGCGGATCATGCACCAGGTCGGCGCCGACGCCCCCGTCTCCGCCTACCTGGAGCACCAGGGCTGGCCGGAGGCCGTACGGGCCGCACGCGAGGCACACGTACGGATGGCGGTCGCGGACGGCGAGGACCCCGACATGCCCCCGCGCTCCCTTGAGGTCCTGGAGATCATGACCCGGTCCGTCTGACGGACAGTGGCTCTTGACGTTCTCCCGGTTGTGGCAAGGTGTCGGGATGACCGACCAGTACGTCCTCACCCTCTCGTGCCCCGACAAGCAGGGCATCGTGCACGCCGTGTCGAGCTACCTGTTCATCACGGGATGCAATATCGAGGACAGCCAGCAGTTCGGAGACCGTGACACGGGTCTCTTCTTCATGCGGGTCCACTTCTCGGCCGAGGCCCCCGTGAACGTGGAGAAGCTCCGCGCGAGCTTCACCGCGGTCGGCGACTCCTTCGCGATGGACTGGCAGATCAACCGCGCCGACGAGCGGATGCGGGTCGTCCTGATGGTCTCCAAGTTCGGTCACTGCCTGAACGACCTGCTCTTCCGCTCGCGGATCGGCGCGCTCCCCGTCGAGATCGTCGCGGTCGTCTCCAACCACACCGACTTCCAGGAGCTCGTCGGCTCGTACGGGATCCCCTTCCGGCACATCCCGGTCACTAAGGACACCAAGGCGGAGGCCGAGGCCGAGCTCCTCGACCTGGTCCGCGAGGAGGAGGTCGAGCTCGTCGTCCTCGCCCGCTACATGCAGGTGCTCTCCGACGACCTGTGCAAGCAGCTCTCCGGCCGCATCATCAACATCCACCACTCCTTCCTCCCGAGCTTCAAGGGCGCCAAGCCCTACCACCAGGCGCACACGCGCGGGGTGAAGCTGATCGGCGCGACCGCCCACTACGTGACGGCGGACCTCGACGAGGGCCCGATCATCGAGCAGGAGGTCGAGCGCGTCGGCCACGAGGTCACCCCCGACCAGCTCGTCGCCGTCGGCCGGGACGTCGAGTGCCAGGCCCTCGCCCGCGCGGTGAAGTGGCACGCGGAGCGCCGGATCCTGCTCAACGGCCGCCGCACCGTCGTCTTCACCTGATCCCCCCGGCGGGGGATCAGATACGGCTCAGGGAGGCCGCCGCGGCGAGGACGTCGTGGATGGCCTCCCGGTCGCCCTCCTGGCCCGCCGCCGCCTCGGCCGGCGAGACGTGCCCCGCGAGGAGCCGGCAGAACTCGACGCCGTCCATCGCCACCTGCGCCACCGCGAGCTCCGGCGCGCCGACCGCCGCGGGCGAGTCCAGCGGGATGTACCAGTGGCCGCCGCCCGACCCCTCCACCTCCAGGTGGAGCGACCGGCCGCGGGCGCCCGCCGCGACGAGCCGCCGGGGCGGGGACGCCAGCCCCGTACGCCGCCGGTTCGCGAGCGCCCCGGGCAGCTGCCGGGCCGCCAGGTCGATCATGTCGTGCAGATGCGGCCCGCTCGGCGGGTCGTACGGGTACGCCACGGCCTGCGCGATGTCGTCCGCGTGCAGCCAGCACTCGAAGGCCCGCTCCAGGAGCGAGTCCCGCAGCGGCAGCGCGAAGTCCCGGTAGTCGACGGTGAGGTCGGCGACCCCGTCCGCCTTGAACGAGACCGTACGGATCAGGGCGTGCGACTGCTCGCGCCAGGGCCTGCGCATCTCCCGGTTCGGCGGCCGGTCGCACCCCGACCACAGCGCCTCCGTCCGCTCGGCCGGCGAGAGCTCGGGCACGTCCGCGCCCAGCGGGTCGGGGAGGCCCAGCGCGGAGGAGACCAGGCCGTCCACCGCCAGGAGGTGGCCGATGACCCCGGCGACGCTCGTCTTGCGCCGCACGATCCGCTCGTCCTCGAACCACTTGAGCCGTACCGGCGCGTGCCACTCCGCGTCCCCGATGTCCCGGAGCAGCGCGTCGAGCCGGGCGGTCTCGGCGTCGTACGGAGTGACCCAGTCCGGCACCGGTACGCGTGCGGGGCGCCGGCCGAGGCAGCTCTCCAGGACCCGGGCGCGGAGCAGCGGGTCGAGGTCGAGGTCCCGGTCCTCGTGGAGCAGCGTGACGGCGTCCCGCAGCCGGAGGGCCTCGTCGGCGCAGGGCGCGCAGTCGGTGAGGTGGTCCTCGACGGCCCGGGTCTCCCCGGCGGAGCACGCCGAAAGTGCCCAGGCCCCGAGGAGGGACGTGAGCACTTGGTGACTGAGCTGCGGGACGTCGGCCTCGCCGCCGTCCGGCGGCGGGCCGGGGGCGCCTGCGGACACTTCCGAGAGGCTGCCGGGGCCGCCGGGACCATCCGGGGTGTGGGGTGCGTCCTCCAGGTCGTACGGCTCCGGCTCCGGCTCCGGGGGCCGGTCCAGGCGGGTGTGGTCGTCGGCCGCGAGGCGGGGGCCCGGTATCCGCGGGGCGCGGGCGACGTCGTCCGCGTCGCCGTCCCGGGGCGTCACCATGCCCGCCCGTAGCCCGGTGGCGAAGTCCCCTCCAAGGGGCGGGTGTTCGCCGAGGAGAGCAGCTGGAGGCCGAGCCGGAGCCGCCGCCGGGCCTCGTCCTCGGTGACGCCGAGGTCGGCCGCGGTCTGCCGGTAGTCGCGCCGCTGGACGTACGCCGATTCGAGCGCGGCCCGCAGCGGGGCCGGCATGGACGTGACGATGTAGTCGGCGCGGGCGGCGGCCTTGGCGCGGAGCACCTTCTGCTCCAGCTCCTCCGCCGAGCCCTCGCCGGTCTCCGCGTACGCCGTCGCCTCGGTCTCCCGCAGCCGCCGCACGGCCTGGTTCTGCGCGAGGGTGGCGACCCAGGCGCGCATGCTGCCGTGCCGGGGGTCGTACTCGTCGGGGTGCTCCCAGACGTGGGCGAAGACCTCGCTGGTGATCTGGTCGGCGGCGGGGACGTCGTCGAGGACGCGGTTGGCCAGGCTGTGCACGAGCGAGGCGAACCGGTCGTAGAACTCGCCCAGCGCGGCGGCCTCCCCGCGCGCGAGCCGCTGCTGCATCCTGCGGTCCCAGCGCGGTGGTGTCTCCCTCGCCATGCGCGTCCTCCGCCCCGCTCGTCGGCCCCGCTCCTCGGTCCCTCACCGTCTTCACCAACGTAACGGCCCGCACGGACACCGCACGTCTGTTTGCCGGAAGTGCGCCCTTGACGCCGATGTGGATGGTAAGGAAAGCGCCATCCGTGCCCGGACGGGTTTCGGTCCGGTCCCGCGGGGCAGGCGGCGACCGTGACGACGACGACGTTCGAGGTGGACGAGAACGAACGCGGGCCCTGGACGGTGCTGAGCATCCGGGGCGAACTCGACCTGGTCACCTCCCCGCAGATACGCCGGCGCGTGCACGACGCCGTGGCGGACGGCCACCGCGACCTCGTGGTCGACCTGTCCGCCGTCCGCTTCTGCGACTCCAGCGGCGTCGGCGTCCTCATCGGCGCCCGCCGTCTGCTGCGCTCCTGCGGCGGACGGCTGCGGCTGATCCTCCCCTTGGGAGCCGAGGAGGGAGAGGGAGGTCACGTGGACCGCGTCCTCTCCGCCCTCGGCGTCCGCCGCCTCTTCGACGTCTACGGGGACGTCGGGGCGGCCGTCGGCGGGGAGCAGGGCCTCAGCGGGACGCCGGGCCGAACCGCTCCCTGAGCTTGTACTTGAGCACCTTCCGCAGGGTGTCGTTGCGGGGCAGGGCGTCCACGACCTCCAGCTGTTCCGGCAGCTTGTGGACGGAGAGCCCCGCCTCGCGGAGGTACGCGGTGACGGCGCCGAGCGTCAGCGGGGCGGCGCCCGGCGGCTGTTCGACGACGGCGCAGACCCGCTCGCCGCGCTCGGCGTCCGGGAGGCCGATGACGGCCGTGTCGCCGACGTCCGGGTGTCCGGCGAGGAGGTCCTCGATCTCCTTGGCCGAGATGTTCTCGCCCTTGCGGATGATGATGTCCTTGATGCGGCCGGTGAGGACGAGGTGCCCGGTCGGGGTCAGGTGCCCGACGTCCCCGGTGATGAGGAAGCCGTCCTCGTCGAAGGCGGCGGCGGTCTGCGCCGGGTCCAGGTAGCCCCGGCAGACGGCCTCGCCGCGGAGCCTGACCTCCCCATCGGGGGTGATCCGTATCTCCATTCCGGCGGGCGGGCGGCCCTCGGTCGTCGCGAGGTTCTCGACGGTGTCCTCCGGGTCGCCCATGGTGATCATCGGGACCTCGGTCATCCCGTACCCGTGGGTGAGCTGGCAGCCGAGCTCCTTGCGCACGGCGTGGTAGACCTCCGGCGGCTTCGGCGCCCCGCCGCCCGCGAGGAGGCGGAGGGTGGGGATGACCGGGCGGTCGGGCGTCTTGCGCTGCTCGGCGAGGAACATCGCGTAGAACGCGGTGGAGCCGCCGGCGACGGTCACGCCGTGCGCGTTGTACTCGTCGAGCGCGTCGGGCAGCGCGAACTGTTCGAACATCACGGCGGGGAACCCGTACAGGAGGAGCATCACCGTGTAGTCGGGCCCGGCGATGTGCGCGTACGGGAAGGCCATCGAGCCGACGTCCTCGGCGGTCAGTCGCAGCGCGTGCGCGAGGCAGGAGCCGCCGGCGAGGAGCGAGCGGTCGGTGTGCAGGACGCCCTTGGGGTCGGAGGTCGTGCCGGAGGTCCAGTAGATCCAGCGGACGTCGGTGCCGGAGGAGGGCGGCGGCGGGAGGACGGCCGGGTCGCCGTCCGGCAGCTCCCCGTAGGCCTCGAAGATCCCGCGCGCGCCGAGCCGCCGGGCCATCGCCGTGTGGTCGAAGCCGCGCCAGACCCCGGGCACGGCGAAGAACTCGGCCCGTGACGCGCGCAGCGCGAAGCCGACCTCCTTGTCCCGGTAGAAGGGGATCACCGGCGTCTGTACGGCTCCGATGCGCGCGAGCGCGAAGGAGAGCACGGCCGTCTCGATCCGGGTCGGCAGCTGCCAGGCGACGACCGTGCCGGGCCGCACGCCCATGCCGTACAGCCCGGCGGCGCACCGCTCGGCGCGGTCGCGCAGGCCGCCGAAGGTGAGGACGCGGTCGCCCTGGAGCAGGACGGGCCGGTCGGGGGTGAGGGCGGCGCGGCGTTCGACGAGCTCCCAGAGCGTGCGGGACTCGCCGAGGGCGTACGCGGTGTCGGTGTCGTTCATCCCGTACTCCTCATGGCTGACGTTCCGTCAGATTGTGCGGCGAGCGTAAGGGCCCGGCGCTTGTCGGTCCAGAGGTGCGGGGCTAGCCTGATGCCGTCAGATCTGACGGGTCATCAGAAACGGGAGAGGGTCCCATGAGCTCCAGCGCGGAACTGCCCCGCATCATCAGCGTCGACGACCACGTGATCGAGCCGGCCCACCTCTTCGACACCTGGCTCCCGAAGAAGTACCGGGACCGGGGGCCCAAGGCCCTCACCGCCGGGATCGGCGAGCTCGCCTACGTCGCCGGGAAGTACCAGATCACGATGGACCCCGAGGGCCCGCCCACCGACTGGTGGATCTACGAGGACCTCAAGTTCCCGTACAAGCGGAACATCGCCGCCGTCGGCTTCGACCGCGACGACATGACCCTGGAGGGCATCACCCGCGCCGAGATGCGGCGAGGCTGCTGGGACCCCAAGGCGCGCCTCGCCGACATGGACCTCAACCACGTCGAGGCCTCGCTCTGCTTCCCCACCTTCCCGCGCTTCTGCGGGCAGACCTTCGCCGAGGCCCACGACAAGGAGGTGGCCCTCGCCTGCGTGCGCGCGTACAACGACTGGATGGTCGAGGAGTGGTGCGGGGACAGCGGCGGCCGGCTCATCCCGCTCTGCATCATCCCGCTCTGGGACATCGACCTCGCCGTCGCCGAGATCCGGCGCAACGCCGCCCGGGGCGTCCGGGCCGTCACGTTCTCCGAGATCCCCACCCACCTCGGACTGCCCTCGATCCACTCCGGCTACTGGGACCCGTTCTTCGCCGTCTGCCAGGAGACCGGGACCGTCGTCAACATGCACATCGGGTCGTCGAGCCAGATGCCGGCCGCCTCGCCCGACGCGCCGCCCGCCGTCCAGGCCAGCCTGAGCTTCAACAACGCGATGGCCTCGATGATGGACTTCCTCTTCTCCGGCGTCCTCGTGAAGTTCCCCCGGCTCAAGCTCGCCTACAGCGAGGGCCAGATGGGCTGGATCCCGTACGCCCTGGAGCGCGCCGACGACGTGTGGGAGGAGCACCGCGCCTGGGGCGGGGTCCGCGACCTGATCCCCGAGAAGCCGTCCACGTACTACTACCGGCAGATCTTCTGCTGCTTCTTCCGCGACAAGCACGGCATCGCGTCCCTCGACGTCGTCGGCCGGGACAACGCCACCTTCGAGACCGACTACCCGCACGTCGACTCGACCTTCCCGCACACCAAGGACGTCGCCCTCGACCACGTCCAGGGCCTCGACGACGAGACGATCTACAAGCTCATGCGCGGGAACGCGATCCGCATGCTCGGCCTGGACTTCGACAAGGACCGGAAAGGTCGCGGCTGATGGATCTGACCTGCTCGGAGGAAGAGGAGGAGTTCCGGGCGCGGCTCCGCGAGTGGCTCACCGCCACCCTCCCCACCCTCCCGCCGAAGCCCGACCCGCTCGACTGGCCCGCCCGCCGCGCCTACGACTGCGGCTGGCAGCGCCGCCTGTACGACGCCGGGTACGCCGACACCCACTGGGACGCGTCGCCCACCCAGCGGCTGATCTTCCTGGAGGAGACCGAGCTCGCGGGCGCGCCCTACGTCGGCGCGAACTTCGTCGGCCTGCTCCACGCGGGCCCGACGATCGCCGCCGAGGGCACGGCCGCGCAGCGCGAGCGCTGGCTGCCGCCGATCCTGCGCGGCGACGAGGTGTGGTGCCAGGGCTTCAGCGAGCCCGGTGCCGGGTCCGACCTCGCCTCGCTCCGCACGAAGGCCGTGCGGGACGGCGACGAGTACGTGATCACCGGCCAGAAGATCTGGACCTCGCACGCCGAGGTCGCCGACTGGTGCGAGCTCCTCGTCCGCACCGACCCGGACCCGGCGACCTCCAAGCACAAGGGCATCAGCTGGCTCGCCATGCCGATGGACGCGCCCGGCGTGACCGTCCGGCCGCTGCGGACGCTGGCCGGGTCGACCGAGTTCGCGGAGATGTTCCTCGACGAGGTACGGGTCCCGGTCGCGAACCGCGTCGGCGAGGAGAACGACGGCTGGCGCGTCACCATGGTCACCCTCTCCTTCGAGCGGGGCACGGCCTTCGTCGGCGAGGTCGTCGCCTGCCGCCGCCTCCTCGGCGAGCTGGCCCGTACGGCCCGCAAGAACGGCACCTGGGACGACCCGGTGCTCCGCCGCCGGCTCGGCAGGCTGTCCGCCGAGTTCCAGGCGCTGTGGCGGCTCACCCAGGCGAACGTCAGCGAGGCCCAGGCCACCGGCGGGGTCCCGGGCGCGGGCGGCTCCGTCTTCAAGCTGCACTACTCGCACGCCCGCCAGGAGCTGTACGAGGCGGCCGGCGCCGTCCTGGGCCCCGACGCGCTCGACCTCGACCGCGTATGGAACCTCGACCGGCTGTCCTCGCTCTCGTACACGATCGCCGCCGGCACCTCCCAGATCCAGCGCAACATCGTCGCCGAGCGCATCCTCGGCCTCCCGAAGGGCCGGTGACCCGACGCCATGGACTTCCGACTCACCGAGGACCAGCACGCCCTGCGGCGGGGTGTACGGGAGCTCCTCGACCGCCGCTTCGACCGGGACGCGCTGCGGGCCGCCGTCGACGCCGGGGGCCTCGACCGGGAGCTGTGGCGGGAGCTCGGCGCGGCCGGGTTCTTCGCGCTGCGGCTCCCCGAGGAGGAGGGCGGGGTCGGGCTCGGGCTGCCCGAGGCCGTGCTCCTCTTCGAGGAGGCCGGGCGGGCGCTCCTGCCGGGACCCCTCGTCGCCACGCACGTGGCGGCGGGGGTCGTGCCGGGCGCGGCGGAGGGCGCGGTGGTGGTCACGGAGGCGGCCGAGGGGCTGGTTCCGTGGCTGGACGCGGCCGACGTCGTCCTGGGCGACGCCGACGGGGCCGTACCGGTGCGGTCGGTGGATCCGCTGACGCCGCTGCACCGGGTCGCGGACGGCGGCCCGGCGGACCTGGAGTCCACGCTCGCCGCCGTCCTCCTCACCGCCGCCGAGCAGGTCGGCAGCGCCGGGCGGACGACCGAGATGGCCGTGGCCTACGCCCGTGAGCGGGAGCAGTTCGGGCAGGCCATCGGCGCCTTCCAGGCGGTCAAGCACCTCTGCGCCGGGATGCTCGTGCGGACCGAGCTCGCCCGCGCGGCCGTACGGGCCGCGTCCGTCACCGGCGCGCCCGCCGAGGTCGCGGGCGCGAAGCTGCTCGCCGACGAGGCGGCGACCGGGAACGCCCGTGACTGCCTCCAGGTCTTCGGCGGCATGGGCTTCACGTGGGAGGCGGACGTGCACCTGCACCTCAAGCGGGCCTGGGTCCGGGCGGAGTCGCGGCTCCCGGCGGCACGGGCGGAGGAGACGGTGGCGGCATTCTTGTAACCTGATGTGACTGATGCGTCACGGAATGTTGATATCGGGTTGTGTCCTTCGGAGGGGCCGTCGCGACCGGGAGGCGGCCTTCCGCTCCGGTACTCTCCGTGGGATGCGTTCGACTACCCGCAGCGCGCGTCGCACAGTATGGACCATGCGTACTCCTTCGCGCTGGAATATGCCCGAAGCGCTTGTTGCGGTGACTGTACGTCAACCATGCTGTCCCATAAGGGAATCACGTTCCGTAAAGGTGTGTCCGCCGGTTCGGATGGTGTGAGCGGTGCAGGTGCTTCAGGTGCAGTTGGAGGTCGGGCCCGACCCGGCTGAAGTAGGGCGAGCCCGGAAGTGGGCGCGGTCGCGTCTCGTCGGGTCGGGCATAGGGGACGACGAGCCGCTCACCGAGACGCTCGTGCTGATCGTGTCCGAGCTCGTGACCAACGCCGTGGTGCACACCGGCTGCCCGGCCGTGCTGCGGATGCTCTTCGCCGCCGAGGGCGGGGTCCGGGTCGAGGTCGCGGACGCGAGCGACCGCCCGCCGCGGCCCCGGCACGCGCAGGGGGACGACACCAACGGGCGCGGCCTCGAACTGGTCGACGGCCTCGCGGACCGCTGGGGCTGGCAGCCCGAGGGCGCGGGGAAGAGCATCTGGTGCGAGGTGGACCGGGCCGTGCCCGCCCCGGCGTCGGCTCCGGTTTCCGCCGCCGCCCCCCTGTCGCCCGGACGGGTGCACTGTTGACGGTTCGTGTCGCTTTGACCACTCTGGTCTGAGCGATTCGTTGCGAGGGGAGCCGAGGGCCGCGACGGCCCTCGGCGTGTGCGGGTCGTGGCCGGGTGGCGGCGGGTGTTCGTGCCGTGCTCGGGGTGCGCGCGAGCGCGCCGCCGCCCGTGAACGTACAAGCGCCTGAAGTGCTGTTCAGAGGAGTGCCACCGGTGCCACCGGCGTGCCCGTGCCGCCGACGAAGGGCTCGGGCATCGCGGAGAGCAGGAAGGCGTAGCGCCGTTCTTGTGCACAGGCTGTGGACAGTTCTTCCAGATTCCAGTTCTGGCCCTGGAGCATCCCCATCTCGACGAGGTCGAGCGCGTGGACGGGCATCCACAGGTCCTCGATCTCCGGCGGGAAGATCTCGAAGGTGAGCGTGTCGTTGGCGACGGCCGCGACGTCGTGGGCGTGGAACCACTCGGGCGTACGGATCGACAGGCCGGGTGACGGGAACGCGTACCCGTGCTTGTCCCCGGCCAGGTACGCCTGGATCTGGCCCGTCCGTACGAGCACGATGTCACCGGCCCGGACCGTGACCCCGCCGAACTCGGCCGCCTCGTCGAGGTCCTCGGGCGTCACGGCGTGGTCGCCGGGCAGCCGGTCGACGCCCTTCGCGGCGGCGACGTCGAGGAGGACGCCCCGGCTCACGACGTGCCGGGCGGTGTGGATGCCGCTGAACTCCGAGCGGCCGTGGGCGGTGATGGTGTCGGCGGGCCGGCCGTTGTAGATGCGGCCGGAGTGCGAGGCATGGGTGAGGGCGTCCCAGTGGGTGCCGGCCTGGAGCCCGAGGGTCACGGCGTCGTCGCTGGTGGCGACGGTGCCGGGGCCGAAGATCTCCTGGTTGACCTGGACCATGACGTGGAGCGGGTTGACCCGGCCCGGGATCATGCCGGTCTGCACGCCGTCCTGCTTGAGGTCGAGGGCGAGCGGGATCCGCCGGCCGGTGCGGACCGTCGCGGCGGCCTCCCTGACCACCTCGTCGGTGATGAGGTTCAGCGTGCCGATCTCGTCGTCCTGGCCCCAGCGGCCCCAGTTGTTGACGCGCTTGGCGATCTCGTGAAAAGCGGCGGGGAGAGACATCGGGGCCTCCGGGGGCTTGTTTTCCGGTATCTGACGGACCGTAGAATCCTGACGACGTACGAATCTAACGGACCGTCAGAAAATGCGGGAAGGGGCCGGACGTGGGGAACTTCTTGGCTGGCAAGGTCGTCGCCGTGACGGGCGCGGGGCGCGGCATCGGCCGCGCGGTCGCCCTCGCGTGCGCGGCGGAAGGCGCGAAGGTCGTCGTCAACGACTACGGGGTGTCGATCGAGGGCGGCGAGCCGACCTCGGAGATCGCCGCCGAGGTGGTGAAGGAGATCGAGGCCGCCGGAGGCACCGCGATCGCCGTCGCCGACGACATCTCGACGATGGCCGGCGGACAGCGGATCGTGGACGTCGCCCTCGCCGAGTACGGACGCGTCGACGGCGTCGTCTGCGTCGCCGGCATCCTGCGCGAACGGATGCTCTTCAACATGTCCGAGGAGGAATGGGACCCGGTCGTCGCCACCCACCTCAAGGGCACCTTCACCGTCTTCCGCGCGGCCTCGGCGGTCATGCGCAAGCAGGGCACGGGCACGCTCATCGGCTTCACCAGCGGCAACCACCAGGGCTCCGTGGCCCAGGCCAACTACTCGGCGGCCAAGGGCGGGATCATCTCGCTCGTCCGGAGCGCCGCCCTCGGCCTCCACAAGTACGGGGTCACCGCCAACGCGGTCGCGCCCGTCGCCCGCACCCGGATGTCCGCCAACGTGCCCATGGAGCTCAAGGAGATCGGCGAACCGGAGGACGTGGCAGCGCTCGTCGTCTACCTGCTCTCCGAGCGGGCCAGGGACGAGAAGATCACCGGCCAGGTCTACACGATCGCGGGCCCGAAGATCGCCGTCTGGGCACAGCCGCGCGAACTGCGCGCCGGGTACGCGGAGGGCGGCTGGACCCCCGAGCGGATCGCCGACTTCCTGCCGGGCACGGTGGGCAAGGACCCGATGCCGATGCTGGAACGGCTGGAGGAGATGGCCCGGGCGGCGGCGGCCGGCGACCGGCCGAACGCGGCCCCCGAGAGCAAGAAGGAGAACGGCTCATGAGGGGTGTCGTGTTCGACGGCAAGTCCGTCCGGGTCGTCGACGACCTGGAGGTCCGCGACCCCGGACCCGGCGAGGTCCTCGTCGGGATCGCCGCCGCCGGGCTCTGCCACAGCGACCTGTCCGTGGTCGACGGGACCATTCCCTTCCCGCCGCCCGTGGTCCTCGGCCACGAGGGCGCCGGCGTCGTCGAGGCCGTCGGGCCCGGCGTCACCCACGTCGTACCGGGCGATCACGTGGCCCTCTCCACGCTCGCGAACTGCGGCGCCTGCGCCGACTGCGACCGGGGACGGCCCACGATGTGCCGGAAGGCCATCGGGATGCCCGGGCAGCCGTTCTCGCGGAACGGGCAGCCGATCTTCCAGTTCGCCTCGAACTCCTCCTTCGCCGAGCGGACCGTCGTCAAGGCCGTCCAGGCCGTGAAGATCCCCAAGGACATCCCGCTCACCTCCGCCGCCCTCATGGGCTGCGGCGTCCTCACCGGCGTCGGAGCCGTGCTCAACCGCGCGAAGGTCGGCCGCGGGGAGACCGTCGTCGTCATCGGCACCGGCGGCATCGGCCTCAACGTCATCCAGGGCGCCCGGATCGCGGGCGCGCTGACGATCGTCGCCGTCGACACCAACCCCGACAAGGAGGCCGTGGCCCGGCAGTTCGGCGCCACGCACTTCCTCGCCTCCACCGACGGCGTACGGGACGTCCTGCCGACCGGCGCCGACCACGTCTTCGAGTGCGTCGGCCACACCGGGCTCGTCAGGACCGCGATCGACCTCCTCGACCGGCACGGCCAGGCGATCCTCCTCGGCATGACCGCGCCGAAGGCCGAGGCGACCTTCCTGCCCGCCGCGATGTTCCTGGACAAGTCGATCCTCGGCTGCCGCTACGGCTCCTCGCGCCCGCAGAAGGACCTCGCGCTCTACGCGGAGCTGTACCGCACGGGGAACCTGCTCCTCGACGAACTCGTCACCGCCACCTACCCGGTGGAGGAGTTCGGGCGGGCCGTGGAGGACGCCGAGAAGGGCAGGGTGGCGCGGGGCGTGCTCACTTTCTGAGGCTCACTTTCTGAGACTCACGCCGTCAGTGGGCTTCGGGGCCTCGTCCTTGATCTGCCAGGGCGGGGCCTCGTTGCTCTGGTACCAGGCCCAGCAGACCCCCGCGTACGGCGCCAGCATGCCGACGAGACCGAGCAGGAACGCCGTCACCCCCGAGGGGAAGCCGAGGAGGAACGGCACCATCGCCGCCGCCCCGAGGCCGAAGGCGCCGAGCGCGGGAAGGTGGGCGCGGGGCTGGTAGCGGCGGGCGTCGTCCACCTCCTCGATACCCATGTACATGCCGATGGTGAGGAACGCCCCGCCGAAGAAACCGAGCGCCAGGATCCAGAACGAGGCGAACAGCGCCCCCGGCGACACGTCCAGAGCCTCGCCCGTCCGCACCCCCAGATCGGGCCGGTCCGGCGCGAACGCCACGAGCTCCTTCTCACCGGGCTTCGGCAGGCCCGTCGTCTCGAACCCGTCGAGCGAGACCTCCCGGGCGCCCGCCGCGAACGGCACGGAGAAGACGAGCGTGGAGCGGTAGACCGGCACGTCGTTGACGCTCATGTCCGTGTCGACGGGCTCCCCCACCACCCGTACCACCGTCGCCTCGCGCACCCCGCCGCCCGCGTCCTCCACCGCCTGCCGCCACTCCGCCGTCGCCCGGTCGGGCAGCGTCGCCTGGGTCATGCCGGCCGCCCCGAGGACCGCCGTGCACCAGGCGAGGGAGAGCGGGAGCAGGTACGAGGTCCGGCCGGGGCGGGACGGCCTCCCCTCGGGATCATCCACGTACGGGCGGGCCTTGTGGTGCGCGAGCACCCACAGCCCGGCGCAGGCGAGGACGGCGAGGAGCAGCCCGAGGTCCACCCAGCGGGGGCGCGCCGGGCCCGGGTCGTGGACGAGCCCCCGGAGCCCGAGGACCCAGGCGAGGGTGAGCCCGGCCCAGCCGGTGAGCCGGGTCCAGACGGACCGGCTGGGCCGTCTGCTGCGTAGGTGTCGGTTCTCGGTGCTCATGGCGTGCCCCCCTGGTGCGATGACGGCCGCAGCATACGCAGGGAAGGAGTCCGGGGACGGCGTCCGTCTCACCCGACGAATACCCCTGGGAGACAGCACCGTCCACCCCGTACGGTCCCTGTCATGTCCTATCGCGAGCTCGCCACCCGCCCCGTCCTCGCCTGGTCCGCCGTCACCGTCGCGGGCCGGACGCCCGTCGCCATGGCGCCGCTCGCGCTCGTCTTCCTCGTACGGGAGCGGCCCGGCGGCTACACCCTCGGCGCGGTCCTCGCCGCCGCGTACGTCATCGGCGAGATCGTCGGCGCCCCCCTCCTCGGCCTGCGCCTGAACGCCGAACGGGCCCGACCGCAGCTCGTCGCCGGACTCGCCGTCGGCGCCGCCGCCTTCACCGGCCTCGGCCTGCTCCCCGACGCCCACCCGCTCGTCCTCGGCACCCTCTGCGTCCTCGCCGGCATCGGCCCCGCCGCCGTCCCCGGCGGCCTGCGCGCGCTGCTGACCAGCCTCGTCCCCGAGCGGTCCGTCACCCAGGCCATGAGCATGGAGTCGATCCTCACGTACGGGATCTGGGCCGCGGCCCCCGCGCTCGCCACCGGCCTCGCGCTCGGCGTCGGCCCCGCTGTACCCCTGCTCCTCATGGGCGGCCTCATGGCCGTGTCGATCGCCGGGCTCTGGACGCTGCCCGCCGGCTGGACGACCGAACCGCCCGCGAGCGGCGCCTCCGCGCGGCGGGCCCTGCTGCGGGTCTGGCCGGTGTACGTCCTCGGGGCCGCCGGACTCTGCCTGCTCGCCCTCGCCGAACTCGTCCTCCCCGCCCTCCTCGAACAGCGCGGGATCGCCCTCGGCTGGGCGGGGCCGCTGCTCGCCGGGTTCTCGGTCGCCTCGGCCGTCGGCGGCTTCGTCTACGGCCTGCGGAACACCTGGCCCGGCTCGCTCGCGGCCCAGTCCGCGGCCCTCGTCCTCGCCGTCTGCGCCGGGATCGCGGTCGTCGCCGTCGTCCCGTGGACGGCGGGCATCGGCATCGTCCTGGCCCTGTCCGGCCTGCTCATGGCCCCGTCCTCCCTCAGCCGCAACCTCGCGCTGCGCCGCCTCCTGCCGCCGTCCGCGCTCGCCGCCGGGTACTCGGTGATGTACGCGGCCGTCGGCGCGGGATACGCGGGCGCGGGCGCGCTCGCGGGCTGGCTGCTGACCGTCGTCGCGCCGTCGACGGCGATCCTGTACGGGGTCGGGCTGACGGTCCTGCTCGTGGCGGTGGGGGCGGCGGGGGAGCGGCGGCTGACGGCGCGGGCGGCTCAGCCCGAGGTGGCGGAAGCGGAGGAGGACGTCCGGAAGGTCCTCCGGTAGGCGGTCGGCGTCACCCCGATCGCACTCATGAGATGGGCCCGCAGCGACTGCGCGGTCCCGAAGCCCGCGTCCTGCGCGACCCGGTCCACGGGCAGGCCCGTGGACTCCAGGAGGTGCCGGGCGCGCTCCACGCGCTGCTGGGTGAGCCACTGCCCCGGGCTGACGCCGACCTCCTCGCGGAAGCGGCGCGTGAACGTCCGTACGCTCATCGCCTCCCGCTCGGCCAGGTCGCGCAGCTGGATCGGCTCGTGGAGGTGGGCGAGCGCCCAGGCGCGGGCGGCGGTGGTGGTGTGGGTGCCGGCCTCGGGCATCGGCCGGGCGATGTACTGGGCCTGGCCGCCGTCGCGGTGCGGCGGGACGACGGTCCTGCGGGCCACGTCGTTGGCGACGGCGGTGCCGTGGTCGCGGCGGACGATGTGCAGGCACAGGTCGATGCCGGCGGCGACGCCGGCGGAGGTGAGGACGTCCCCGTCGTCGACGAAGAGGACGTCGGCGTCGACGCGGACGCTCGGGAAGAGCCGCTGGAAGTGCTCGGCGGAGGACCAGTGCGTGGTGGCGGGCCGCCCGTCGAGGTACCCGGCGGCGGCGAGCACGTACCCGCCGGTGCAGATGGAGACCAGCCGGGTGCCGGGCCTGATGTGGGCGAGGGCGGCGGCGAGCTCGTCGGTGAGGCGGCCCTCCTCGTAGACGGGCCCGAGCTCGTAGGAGGCGGGGACGACGACGGTGTCGGCGGTGGCGAGGGCCTCGGGCCCGTGCTCGACGTGGATGGCGAAGTCGGCGTCGGTGCGTACGGCTCCGGCGGCGGGCGCGCAGGTGAGGATCTCGTACAGCGCCCGGCCGTCCGGGCCCTTGGCGCGCCCGAAGATCCGGTGGGGGATGCCGAGTTCGAAGGGGAGGAGCCCGGGGAGGGCGAGGACGACGACGCGGTGCGGGCGGTGGCGCACGGGCGGTGCTCCCTCCGAAAATGAATGGTGGTCCAGACCATAGAACTGCTACGACTACATGTCCGTGACGGACAACACGTACAAGCACGAGACGCCCGCACGCATTCCGACCGGGCAGCCCATCCCTTCGCGTCCCTCCCCGAAGCTCTGGAACCGTAACTTCCGCCTCTTCTTCACGGCGAGGGCGGTGGCGGTCTTCGGCGAGGGCATGGTCCCGGTGGCCTTCGCGGCGGGCCTGCTCGGCGCCGGGCACCCCGGTTCGACGGTCGGGTACGCGCTCGGCGGCTGGACGGCGGCGTTCGCGCTCTTCGTCCTCTTCGGCGGCGTCCTGGCGGACCGTTTCACCGCCCGCCGCATGATGATCCTGGCGGACCTGCTCCGCCTCCCCGCCTCGGGCGTCCTGGCGGTCACCTTCACCCTCGGCAGCCCGCCCCTGTGGGCGGTCTACGCCCTCTCGGTCCTGAGCGGCATGGGCGCGGCCCTCTTCCAGCCCGGAGTGGCCTCGACCATCCCCCGCATCGCCCCCGACGTGCAGCGGGCGAACGCCGTCCTGCGGGTGGCGGAGGCCCTGATGACGATGGCGGGCCCGGCGGCGGCGGGCGTGCTGGTGGCGGTCTGGAACGCGGGGGCGGCGTTCGCGCTGAACGGCCTGACGTTCGCGGTGAGCGCGCTGTGCCTGACACTGATGCGCCTGCCCCCCATCCCGTCCGACAAGGCCCGAAGGGGCAGTTTGACCTCCGAACTGGCCCTGGGCTGGCGCGAATTCACGTCCCGCTCCTGGCTCTGGGGAGTGATCGGCATCTGGACGGTGTACGGCCTGACGGTGGCGGGCCCGATGGTCCCGCTGACCGCGAGCCTGGTCACGGCGGAGCACGGCTCGGCGACGTACGGCGTGCTGATGGCCGTCAACGGCGCGGGCAGCGCGACCGGCGGCCTCCTGGCCCTCCGCCTCCGCCCCACCCGCCCCCTGGCGGCGGGCGCGATCGCCCTCCTCGGCCTCCCGGTGAACCTCTTCCTGCTGGGCACGGACGCCCCCGTGGGGGCCCTGGTGGCGGGCCAGTTCATCGGCGGGGCGGCCTTCGCGTTCTGGCTGGTCATGTGGTCGACGGCGGTCCAGACCCACGTCCCCCAGGAGGCCCTCAACCGCATGCACGCGTACGACGTGGCCGGCTCCCTCCTGATGATGGGCGTGGGCCGCACCCTCTCGGGCCCGGTAGCGGCAGCGGTCGGCACGGAAACGGTCCTGCTGACAGGCGCGGCGATCGCCATCCTCGTCGTCACGTCCCTCCTCTCGGTCCGCCCGATCAGGAGACTCCCGAGGGCGGCGGCGGGGTGAGCACCCGGCCCGGAACGGCCCGCTCCGACGCGGAACCGTCCGCGTCGGGCTCCACCCGGTACAGCCGGGCGCGGGGCTCGCGCGTCACGGCCTCGACGAGCCGCCCGTCGGCGAAGAGCGCCCCGACCCCGTCCTCCACGGCCCACCCGCCGGGCAGCGCGCCGCATGCGACGGCGCGCCGGTAGGAGTCCCGGCGCCCGGGTTCGCTGTCGTAGTGGGGACAGACGGACCCGGGAAGGAGCCCGAGCCCGTCGGCGAGGTGGGTCAGCGGCCCGAAGGAGTCGGTGTGCGAGCCCTCGGCCCAGCAGTTGGCGCCCGCGCTGATGCCGCAGAGCAGGGTCCCGCGCGCGTACGCTTCGCCGAGGATCCGGTCGACGCCGTGTGCCCGCCAGACGGCGAGGAGGTTGGCGGTGTTGCCCCCGCCGACGTACACGACGTCCTGGCTCAGGAGGAAGGCCCGCAGGTCGTGGTCGTCGAGCTCGCGCCGGAAGAGAGGGAGGACGGAGGGCTCGCAGGAGCGGGAGCCGAAGGCGCCGAGGAACTGCTCGACGTAACCGGGGGCGTCGCCGCTGGCGGTCGGGACGAAACAGACCTTGGGACGGCCGGGGGCGGCGCGGGAGTGGCCGAGCACCCAGTCGTCGAGGAGCCCGTCGGTGTCGGTGGAGAAACCGCCGCCGAGGAGGGCGAGGCGGGGGAGGGGTGCGGGGGTCACGGGCACCTCCGTGCGGGTGTGCGGGCGATACGGGAACGGTGCCAAGCGCGCGGGGTGGCCCGCAACCGAATAGGGGGAAGCGGCCGGAACCGGTGGCCCGCCCCGGTGGCCCGATCCATTGGAAACATGTCAGCCGGGCCAATGGTGGGGGCGGGGGTGCGGCCGGGATTCTGGGTGGCATGGCTCAGACAACAGAGAGCAGTGCCCCGGCGCTCCGGACCTCACCTCCGTCTCCCGCACGCTTCCGGGTGCACCGCGCCTGGTTCGTCGCGGCCGTCACCTTCGTCACGATCATCGGGGCCGCCGCCTTCGCCTCCCTCCCGGGGCTGCTGATCGAGCCGCTCCACGCGGAGTTCGACTGGTCGCGGGGCACGATCGGCTTCGCCGTGTCCGTGAACCTCGCGCTCTACGGGCTCACCGCCCCCTTCGCCGCCGCGCTCATGGACCGCTTCGGCATCCGGCGGGTCGTCGCCGTCGCGCTGACGATCATCGCCGCCGGCTCGCTCCTCACCGTCTGGATGACGGCGGCCTGGCAGCTCGTCCTCTACTGGGGCGTTCTCGTCGGCCTCGGCAGCGGCTCCATGGCCCTCGCCTTCGCCGCGACCGTCACCAACCGCTGGTTCACCGCCCGCCGCGGCCTCGTCACCGGCATCCTCACCGCCGCCGGCGCCTCCGGCCAGCTCGTCTTCCTCCCGCTCCTCTCCTGGCTGGTCGAGCACCACGGCTGGCGGCCCGCCGCCGTCACCGTCGCCCTCGCCGCCCTCGCGGTCGTCCCCTTCGTCTGGCTCCTCCTGCGCGACCACCCGGCCGACGTGGGCCTCGCCCCGTACGGCGGGGAGTACGCCGACAAGCCCGCCCCCGTCACCGGCGCCGCCCGCCGCGCCGTCACGGTCCTCTTCAAGGCGGCCCGCACCGGCCCCTTCTGGCTGCTCGCGGGCACCTTCGCGATCTGCGGCGCCTCCACGAACGGCCTGGTCAAGACCCACTTCGTGCCCGCCGCCCACGACCACGGCATGCCGGTCACGGCCGCCGCCGGACTCCTCGCCGTCATCGGCGTCTTCGACGTCGTCGGCACGATCGCCTCCGGCTGGTTCACCGACCGCTTCGAGGCCCGCCGCCTCCTCGCCGTCTACTACGCCCTGCGCGGGATCTCGCTCCTCTTCCTGCCCATGCTCCTCGCGCCCAGCGTCCACCCGCCGATGCTGTTCTTCATCGTCTTCTACGGCCTCGACTGGGTCGCCACCGTCCCGCCGACGATCGCCCTCTGCCGCGAGCACTACGGCGAGGACTCGGCGATCGTCTTCGGCTGGGTCCTCGCCTCCCACCAGGTCGGCGCCGCCCTCGTCGCCTTCGGCGGCGGCCTCGCCCGCGACGTCTTCGGCAGCTACGACCTGGTCTGGTACGCCTCCGGGGCGCTGTGCGCGGCGGCGGCGCTGATGGCGCTGGTGATCAGGCGTCCCCGATCGAAGTAACGGAGGGAGGAAGACGGGCGGGTCGGAGCCGCGCTCTGCCAGCATCCGGCGCATGCGCCCCACCACTGCCCGCCTGATCCGGCACCCGGCACCGCCCGGCATCGACACCTTGAGCCGTACGACGGGGAAGGGCCTCGCGGCGATCCCCGACCCCCGACACCGCGCGATGGTGGCGTCCGTCCTGGACGCGGGCCTGGTCGAGGAGGCGATCGCCGACACCGCGGACTTCGACGCGACGACGGTGGACCAGCCGCGGCGCACCGCGCACATGGCCCGCCTGACGGCCGAGTTCGAGGCCTTCGGGGTGGTGGTCCCGGCCGCCACGACCCGGAACATCACCCTCATGCGCGCCCTGATGGTGCCGATCGAGGACCCGGTGGTCGCGTACGCCGTCGACCGCGTCTGGGTCTTCGTCACGAACGTCGACGACGTCTGTTCCAAGAACGTCGCCGAGGCGGAGGCGCTCCTCCGCGCGGGGATGCTCCCCGACGCCCGGGACCTGGCGGCCTCCCCGTACGCCCGCTACGTCGCGCACATGTTCCGCGAGCTCGCCCCGCACGGCGACCCGACCTTCCTGGCCGCCTTCAAGACGCTGTTCTACTCGGCCCTCAACGGCGTCCTGATGGAGGCGGAGTTCGACCCGGAGGTGTCGGACGAGGCCGACGGCGACTACGTACGGCTCTTCAACGGCTTCTCCCAGTTCTGGTTCCTCAGCCTCCAGTTCACGGACCCCAGCCTGTCCGCCCACCGCCACCGCGCCTTCTGGACGGCGGCGATGAGCTCCTGCGTCGGCTACCTCAACGACGTGAACGACGTGCTGTCCTTCTACAAGGAGGCCGTCGACGGCGAGGACTTCGCGATCAGCCGCATCCACCGGCGGGCGGTCCAGGAGGGCATCCCGTACCTCACCGCGTACCGCCGCAGCCTGGCCGACGGCCGGAAGGCCTACGACCGCGTCCTCCGCCTGGCCACGGCCGAACAGCGCCCGCACCTGGACCGCTACATGACGGCGTTCGCGTACTGGCACCTGCACTGCCGGCGGTACCGCTGGCAGGACGTGTACCCCGGCCTGGAGATGATCGACGCCTGAGGAATGATGGGCCTCAGGGGGTGATCGCGATGAGCGATCCGGATGGTGATGCCATGGGGCGTACGCACGCCCGGATGCTGAGGGTCTCGACGCTGGCGGTGTGCCTGGAGGCCGGGGTGGGCCTGGCGGCGCTGATGACGGTGGGACTGAGCCAGGAGCCGCAGGGCGAGTCCGGGGGATCGGGGCTGTTCCTGATGGCCCTGCCGGTCGTCGCGGTCCTCGGAGTCCTCGTGGCCTTCGCGATCTCCGCCGTTCTCGTCATGCCGATCACACTCCTCGGCGAGGACATCGCACGCCGCCGCCGCTCGGGCGGCCCGGCCCTCTGGCAGCTGGGCCTTTCGGCCGTCACCGGCCTCCTCCTGGCACCGCTGACGGGCCTGTGGGGCTGGCTCGCTGGCACGGCGACGCTCTTCGTGGCGGCGCTGCTGACCGCCCGAGCCAAGCAGGGCTACTTCGTCGACCTGCTGCTGTGGGGCACGCTTGCCGTCGTGGGCGCGTTCACTGCGGGCGGGGCGATCCTGTACGTACAGGACTGACCCGCCCGCGCCTGCGTGTCAGGAACTGAACCGCCCGAACTTCCCCCGGTGGAACAGCAGAGGATCCCCCTCCGCCTCGACCGCCCCCAGGGCCTCCACGCGCCCCACCACGATCAGGTGATCCCCGCCCGTGTGGACGGTGGAGATCGTGCAGTCGATCCAGGCGGGCACTCCGGCGAGCCGCGGCGCGCCGGTGCCCGGGGCCGGGCCCCACTCCACGCCGGCGAACTTGTCGCCGCCGCTGACGGCGAAGGACCGGCAGAGCGGGCCCTGGTCGGCGCCGAGCACGTTGACGCAGAACGTGCCGGTCGCGGCGATGCGGGGCCAGCTCGTCGACGTACGGGCCACCATGAAGGCGACCAGCGGCGGGTCGAGGGAGAGCGAGGCGAAGGACTGGCAGGCGAAGCCCGCCGGGCCTTCGGCGTCGAGGGCCGTGATGATCGTGACCCCGCTCGCGAAGTGACCGAGGACGCGGCGGAATTCGGCGGGGTCGACGGGCATCCGCTCGTCCTCCCCTACCGCGCGCAGTACCGGCCGTGGCAGTGGTTCGACGGCCGTGGGCGAACCGGCCGCTCTCAGGTGTCGGACGGCGGTGGCCGCCATCCCCGCGTGTCCCATCACACCGTCATTGAAGCTGACGGTTCGTCAGATAGGAAGGGCTTGGGCCCGGGGGATGACGGCCACGGTGGCGCGCGGCTTCTTATGGACTCAGCCGACGACCGCCACCGTCGCCCGCGTCCACGCGACACCGGAGTAGTGCCCGGTCCTGCGGGCGGTCACCTTCACCGTGAGCTTCTTGCCACGCTGGGCGGTGGCGGGCACGAAGGTGCTCTTCGTCGCGCCGCTGACGGCGACCCCGTTGGCGTACCACTGGTACGCGTACGAGGTCGGCGCCGGCGTCCACGTACCCCGGTTCACGGTGAGCGTCCGCCCGACCTTCACGGTCCCGGAGACGTACGGCGCGGCCGTCGCCTTCGGCGCGACGCCGGTGGCGACCGTGTACCCGGCGGTCGTGTAGGCCCCGCTGAGGTGCCCGGTCCGGTGGGCGGTCACGGTCACGGTCAGCTTCTTGCCGAGGACCGAGGCGACGGGCGTGTACGTCGACCAGGTCGCCCCGGAGATCGCGACCCCGTTGGCGCGCCACTGGTAGGCGTACGAGGTCGGCGCGGGCGACCAGGTCCCGACGACGGCCGTCAGCTTGCTGCCGACGCGGGTGGCACCGGTGAAGTACGGGAGCTTGGTGGGCTTGGGGGCGATGCCCTTGACGACGGCGTACGCGCTGCCGGCGGTACGGGACGGGTGCCCGGCCTTCCGGGCGGTCACGGACACGGAGAGGGACTTGCCCTGGAGCGTCGCCGGAATCGTGTACGTGGAGGCGGTGGCCCCCGCGATCACGACCCCGTTGGCCCGCCACTGGTACGTGTACCCCTCGGCGGTCGGCGACCACGTGCCGGTCGTCGCGGTCACCTTGCCGCCGGTGACCACCGTGCCGGTGATCTTGGGGGCGGCGGTGACGTGGAGGGGGTCGATGACGGTGATCTGGCCGCGTGACTCCCGGTCGCCGCTGTGGGTGACCACGGTCGTGTTCAGCTTCCTGCGCGGCGCGCTCGTCAGATCGAGGGCGACCACCATGCTCTTGCGGTCGGCGGCGACGGAGACCGTCGTCGACCGGGCGCGGTAGGAGCCGTAGGAGAGCTCGACGACGTCCTTCTCGTGCAGAGCGGTGCCGGTGACCTTCATGGTGATCTTTCCGGCGCCCACGGTGCCGGGGGTGACGGTGCCGATGGTGGGCCAGATGGTGCCGCAGTGCCCGTACACGCAGGTGAAGGTCGCCGACAGCGGCACGGAGGGCGTGGCAGGGGCGTACGGCATGCCGATCACAAGGACGGTCGACCGGGGGTCCCCGCGCCACACCTCCTCGGCCTCCGGGACGTCGCACTCGAAGCGGTTGTAGTTGTACCGTGCCAAGCAGCCGTCCTGGAGGTCGTCCAGCGTGTACAGACGAGGGGTCGGAGTGCCCGAGAGGGTGACGCCGGAAGCCCGCGGCATGGAGAAGCTGTCGCCCGCCGCCGTCGGAAGCGTGGCGCAGATCGCGGACTTCTGCTCGGACAGGGTGGCGACGAGCGGCCCGAACCCGTAACTCACGTTGGGGATCTTGACGCACTCGGGCGCGGGCCCAGAAGCGGTGGCGATCCGGAGTGCGTCGACGCGGTAGGCGGCGGAGGAAGTCGTGGACGGTTCGACGTCGACGATCACCTGGTAGCCGGTGGATCCGGTGACGGCGCAGCCGAAGACCGGGTCGTCGCAGGTGTCCGCGCCGTCCGACAGGTACACCCCGACGGTCGAGGCGGAGACGGCCGACGTCTGGCGGGCCTCCAGGTGCAGCGTGTCCCGGGCGTCGGCGGTGGTCACCCGGTGGCAGACGTAGCCACCCGACGCGAGAGGGACTCCGGCAGTGGACGGCCGGCCGGCGGCCGTGGCGGGAGTCGTGATGCAGCCCCGCGCGGTGGCGGTGACGTCCCGGCGGATGAGCGTGTGCTCGATGGGGGTGCCGGAGCTCCGGAGGAGAACCATGTGCGAGAGGCCGGGTGTCAGTGAGCAGATCGCCCGGTTGTCGTCGGCATCGTCGATGTCATAGGCGCTGCAGCGCTGATGGCCCTTCTCGTCGATCACGGCGAAATCGACGGAGCGATAGCCGTCCGTGTCGGCGATGTCCAGGAGTTCACGGCTCGCGTGGGCGTTCGCCGGGATCGTCAGGCAGTCGAAGAAGGCGTCGGCCTCGACGGTCGCCTTGACCGAGGTCGAGTTCGAGCCGAAGTCACCGGCGGGGAAGGTCCGGCAGGTGCTCGGCTCGTCCGTACGGTGGACGACGAGCCGGTACGAACCGGCGAACGAGGTGGACTTGCCTGCCACCAGTGCGCGGTAAGGGGCGGTGCCGTCCAGGACGCAGGATTTCGCGCCGGAAAAGTCCCAGCAGATCAGGGCGCCGGTCGCGTCCCGCACCGTGACGTCCATCTCCGCGCCGACGTATTTGGACGAACTCGACATGAGCGCCACGCGAGAGCCCTGCGGCGCCGCCAGGTACAGGCAGTCGACCTCGCCGCGCTCCGCGATGGAGTACTGCTGCGGCTGGGTGAACACCACGTCCGTGCAGCCCTCCGAGGAACGGTGGTCGATGATGCGCAGCCGGTCGCTGCTGACAAGGGTGTAGGTGACACCTGCGGTGAGCCGGCACATGTAGTCGGCGCAGGCCGGTCCGGTCGGCCCGTAGATCTCGATGGGGCTGTGGCTGCCGGTCGCGTCGAAGCTCTGGATGTCGTACGGGCCGGAGGAGGTCGGGGTGAACGTCCTGCACGGGACCGGGGACACGGCGTCGGCGGGACCGGAGCCGTACGGCGTCACGGACGCCACAGCGCACCCGACGGGGTCGGAGAAGCGCGGGACCTGCACGGTGTACGTGATGGGGCCGGGGGAGCCGCCGGCGCTGATGTCCGACAGGATGCGGTAGCCGCCGGTCCCGGCGGGCAGCACGCACGGGTAGCCGACGCTGCACAGGTACTTGCCCGCGCCGTCGGTGATCCACCCGTTGAACGTGGCGTATCCGCCGACCCGCTTGAGCTGGGCCTTGACCAGGTCGCCCTGCTCGGCCGTGAACGAGTGGCAGAGGATGCCGAGCAGGTCAGGGAGGGCGCCGGTCGTCGGCTGTGCACCGATGTCAGTGCTGACCGGGCCGGTGCAACCTGTGTCCGACATCAGCGGCAGGACCGCGATACGCGTCTCGCCCGTATAGCCGCCCTCGTAGTTCCCGATGTCGAGCCGGTATGTGCCGACGGGCAGGTCACAAGGGTTGAAACCGATCGAGGCCTTGGGGCACACAGGCGTTCCGCCTGAGGAGAACGTGGCGTTGTGACCGCCGTATCCCAGTACCCGGTGCAGTCCCGGCCGCTTCACCGTCACGGTGAAACAGACCGAGCCCGGGGCGGGTACGGACACCGTCCTGACCGCGTCGCCTGGGTCGCCGAAGGGGGCGAGCGGCAGGGCGGGGCAGCCGTCGACGGTGGGCTCCGGCGTCGGGGTGGCTGTCTGGGTTGGGGTTGGGGTTGGGGTCGGGGTCGGGGTCGGCTCCGGCGTGGGCGTGGGGTCGACCGTCGGGGTCGGCTCCGGCGTGGGGTCGACCGTCGGCGGTGTCGGCGTCGGATCCGGCGTCGGTTCGTCGGTGGGCTCCGGTTCCGGGGCCGGCGCCTGAGCTTCCGACGTGACCGGCGTCGGCGCAGCCGCCACCGCCGCCCCCGTCGGTATCACCGGGCTCAGCAGGGCCGTGAGCAGCGCGGGAACCAGGAGAAGGGATCTTCTGGACCTGCGGGATCTTTCGCGCGAACGCGCGGAGTTGGACATTCCGGTTCCCCCCGGAGCAGCAGTGTGTGGCATATGCGCGACACACCATAGAGCCCCGGTACGACAGCCTCCGCTACACCCCCGACCCCCTACCGCCCCACGTACCCCGCCTCCCTCCGCTCCACGAAACTCGCCACCCCCTCCTGCGCGTCCCGTGTCCCCATGTTCAGCTCCTGGGCCGCCGCCTCCGCCGCGAGGGCGGTCGTGCGGTCCACGTCCAGGGAGGCGTTGACCAGCTGTTTCGTCAGGGCGATCGATCGGGTCGGGCCTTGGGCGAGCCGTTCCGCCCATTCCCTCGCCAGCTTCGGGAGTTCCTCCGCCGCGACGACCCGGTTCACGAGCCCCAGCCGTTCCGCGTCCGTCGCCGACACCGCGTCGCCGAAGAACATCAACTCCTTCGCCCGCTGCGGGCCGATCAGCCGGGGCAGGAGGTACGCCCCGGCCCCGTCCGGGACGAGTCCCCGCCGGACGAACACCTCCACGAACCGCGCCGACTCCGCCGCGAGCACCAGGTCGCACGCGAACGCCAGGTGCGCCCCGATGCCGGCTGCCGTGCCGTTCACCGCCGCGATGACGGGCTTCTCGCAGTCCATGACGGCGGTGATGAACCGCTGCGCGCCGAGCCGGATCATCCGGGAGACGTCCCCCACCACCCGGTCCGTACCCGAGGACGAAGGCGCGCCCCGCAGGTCCGCCCCCGCGCAGAACCCCCGGCCCGTCGCCGTGACGACGACCGCCCGGACGTCCGGGTCGGCGGAGGCGTCGGCGAGCAGGCCGATGATCCGTTCCCGCTGGTCCCAGGTGACGGCGTTCATCGCCTCGGGGCGGTTCAGGGTGATCCAGGAGACGCCGTTCTCGACCGAGTGGAGTACGTCCGACACAGCTCACAGCTCCTTAACGACAGACCGCCAGCGCGTCCAGGGCCACCGCCCCCTGCCCGCGCGGCAGCACCATCAACGGGTTGATGTCCAACTCGGCGAGATCGCCGTCGAGTTCGAGGGCCATGCGCTGCACCCGCAGGATGACTTCCACCAGCGCGTCGATGTCCGCCGCCGGTGCTCCCCGTACTCCGTCGAGCAGCGCCCGGCCCCGGAGTTCGCCGAGCATCGACCGGGCTTCCCGTTCCCCGAAGGGCGGGACGCGGACGGCGGTGTCGCCCATGACCTCGACCAGGACGCCGCCGAGGCCGACCGTGACCGTCGGTCCGAAGAGTTCGTCGCGGGTGACCCCGACGACCATCTCCACGCCCTTTCCGACCATCTGGCAGACGAGGATTCCGTCCAGGTCGATGGACTCGAACCGCGCGATGTCGGTCAGCTCCCGGTACGCGTCCCGCACCTGGCTCGCCGAGGTCAGCCCGACCTTGACCAGCCCCAGCTCCGTCTTGTGCGCGAGCTGCGCGCCGGACGCCTTCATCACGACCGGGTATCCGACGAGCCCCGCCGCCCGGACCGCCGCCGCCGCGCTCGTCACGAGCTGTTCGCGCGGCACCCTGATCCCGTACGCCCGGAGCAGCTGCTTCGCCGCGTGTTCGCTGAGCCGCCGCCCGGGCCGCATGAGCGCCTGGGCCTTGCGGAAGGAGGGGGAGGGGGTGCGGGGGGCCTCGTCGAACGGCGAGCTGTAGGAGACGGTGAAGCGGTGGTGGTCGAGGTAGGCCTTGACCGCCCCGATGCAGTTGCCGAACGTACGGAACGTGGCGACGCGCGACGAGCCGAGCAGCGTCGTCCGGTACGCCTCCTCCGTCCCGACCGGCGACCCCCACACCACGCACACCAGCTTGTCCGTCGCCTCGGCCGCGTCCACGAGGTCCTGCGCGAGCTTGTCGCTCATCGGGGGGAAGGGGCCGGTGATGGGACAGATGAGGACCCCCACCTCCGGGTCCGCGAGGATCGCGTCGATGATCTTCCGGCCGCGCCAGTCGCCGACCGGGTGCCCGCCGTTGTCGACGGGGTTGGAGACCCCGAGGTACTCGGGGATCCACTGGTGCAGTTCGTCCTGCTTGGCCTGGGACAGGGACGGCAGGGTGAGGCCCGCCGCCGTCGCCAGGTCGGCGAAGTGGGCTCCCGTACCGCCGGAGATCGAGTAGACGACGACCCCGTCGGCGACGGGCCGCCGCGCGCGGGCGAGGAGTGTGGCCGTGTCCTGGAGCTGGTCGAGCCCGTCGACCCGGATGACCCCGAACTGCCGCATCGCCGCGTCCACGACCTGGTCCGCGCCGGTCAGCTTGCCGGTGTGCGAGGCGGCGGTACGGGCCCCGGTCTCGGTCCTGCCGACCTTCACCGCCACCACCGGCACGCCCTGCCGGGCCGCCCGGTCGGCGGCGAGGAGGAAGGAACGGCCGTCCTTGAGCCCCTCCACGTAACAGGCGATGGCCCCGACCTCGGGAAGTCCGGAGAAGTACGAGAGGAAGTCGGAGGTCTCCAGGTCGGCCTCGTTGCCGACGGGCGCCCAGTGCGAGATCCGGACGCCGAGCTCCTGGAGCGCGAAGACGGGTCTGCCCTGGTGCCCGGACTGGGTGATGAGCGCGATCGCCGGCCCTTCGAGGTCCTCGCGGAAGCGCTCGAAGGCGTTGAGGTTGGTGTTGGGGCCGAGGAGCCGGAGCCCGGAGCGGCGGACGGCGGCGGCGAGACGTTCCTGCGCGGCGGCGCCGGCCTCTCCGGTCTCGGCGAAGCCGGAGGCGAAGGCGACGGCGAACTTCACCTTCGTGTCGGCGAGTTCCTCGATGACGGGCAGCGGGTCCCCGACGAGGAGGACGGCCAGGTCGACGGGCTCGGCGAGCGCGCCGACGCTCGGTACGCAGTCGATCCCGAAGACCGTCTTACGGGTCGGGTGCACCGGCACGAGCCGCGCGCCGACCCGCTCGGCCCAGGCGAGCAGCTGCCGGGTGATCCCGGTGTTCGGCCGGCCCTCGGCGTCGGAGGCGCCGACGACGGCGACGGACTGGGGCCGGAAGAAGCGGTCGAGGTCGGGAACGGGGGCGTGCAGTGGCCTGCCGCTGACGTCCTGGTCGCCGGGGGCGGCGGTGACACCGTGCACCACGACCGGGGGCGCCTCGCCGCAGGCGACCACGCGGGCGCGGAGATCGGTGGTGAAGGTGCCGTGAGTCGATCCAAGCATCGTTCCGCTCCACCTTCCACCCATGACTATGAACCTGACGCTCTGTCAGGTTACAGAACTGACGGCCAGTCAGGAATGGTCGTGCAGCGGGGATGTCGGGGGAGATGTTGGGGAGAGTTGTTGGATGCTGTGCATCGACGAGACGGTGGCCGGTGCTACTTCCCCTTCGGCTTCGACCGGGCTATCCGGCGCGCGATCTTCTCCGCGTCCATCGCCAGCTCCCGGAACATCCCGCTGATCGGGTTCGTGAAGCCCGTGAAGTACAGCCCCGGCGCCGAACGCGGACACCGCGCCCCGTGGACCACCGGCCGCCCCCGCCCGTCGAGCACCCCGTCGAGGTGGCCGAGCAGCGGCTCCAGCGCGCGCCGGTAGCCGGTCGCGGCGACGACCGCGTCGGGGGCGATCCGGGAGCCGTCCGCGAGGAGGACCTCCCCGTCCTCGAAACCGTCGACGGCCGCCACGACCTCGACCTTCCCGGCCCGCACGGCGTCGATCAGGCCCACGTCCTGCACCGGCACCGCGCCCTCCCGCATGCGGGTCGCGAGCCCCTTCTCCGGCCGGGGCAGCCCGTACGCCGACAGGTCCGGCATCGCGAACCGCGCCAGCCCCGCGCTCATCCGGTCCACGAGCCACGCGGGAAGCCGCCGCACGAGGATGCCCGTCCGCTGGGCGGGCCAGCCCGCCGTCGTCCGCCGCACGATGTGCGGCACGGTCCGCACCGCGAGCCGTACCCGCGCCGCCCCGCCCTCGGCGAGGTCGGCGGCGATCTCGGCCCCGGTGTTCCCGACGCCGACGACGAGCACGTCCTTGCCCTCGTACGGCCCCGGGTTGCGGTACGCGCTCGCGTGGACGAGGTCCCGGCCGTCGAGCGCGGGGTCGGTGTACGCGTCCAGGCCCGGCCACTCGGGCACGCGGGGCGTGTGGTTGAAGCCGGTCGCGACGACGACCGCGCGCCCGGTGAGGCGGCGGCCGCCGGTGGCGTGCAGGACCCAGCCTTCGGGGGATGCCTCGATACGGAACACCTCGACGCCCGTCACCACGTCGAGCTCGTGCTTCTCCGCGTACACCTCCAGGTACCGCACCACGTCCGCGCGGGCCACCCAGCGCCCGAAGGCGCGGGGGATCCGCAGGCCGGGGAGCCCGGAGAGGCGGCGGGTGGTGTGCAGCCGCAGCCGGTCGTAGTGGGAGCGCCAGGAGGCGCCGACGGCCTCGGACTTCTCCAGGACGACGGCCCGGACACCGCGCTCCTGCAACGCGGCCGCGACCGCGAGCCCGCCGGGCCCGGCGCCGATGACGTACACGGGGTGCACGGGGTACGCGGGCGGCTCATGGGGGGTGATGACCATGAATGCTGAGCGTAATGACGCGTACACGCCGTGGGTCTCGACCGGGAGGGGGTTCGGTTGCGAATCGGTCACGCACCCCGGGATGTCCCTATGGGGACGGGGGAGTGGGCGCGGTGGGCTCCGTGGGGGCGTCGGCGGTCGGGGTGGGCGGGGCGGTGGGCTCCGTGGGCTCCGTGGTCTCCGCGGACGCTTCGGCCGTCGGCGTCGCGGTGGCGACGGGGCCCTCGTACGCGGGTGTCGACCCCGACTCCGTGGCGACGGCGAGGCCGAGGAACAGCGCGCCGACGGTGAGGACGGCCACCCCCGCCCCGGCGAAGGCGATGATCCGGCCGAGCCGGGGGCCCGGCGGGGCCGCCGGGGGCACGGGCGGTGCGGGCGGGGTGGGCGGCGTCGGAGGCGTAGGCGGGGTGGGAGGCGTCGGAGGTGTGGGCGGTGTCGGCGGCAGGGGCGCGGTCGGCGGCTCCGGCGCGGCGGCCGACTCCGGACCCGAGGCGGCAGCCGCGGGAACGGCCGTCCCCACCACCGGCGTCGACCCCGTCGACCGGGGCCCGCCCACCTCCGCCGCGACGATGTCCGCCGGCGGTCCGAGCCGGTCGAGCACGGCGCGTACCGCCGCCGCGTGCTTCGCGTCGGCCTCTTCGAGGCCCGCGTCGATGTGCTCGACGATCTCCTGTCGCAGTTCCGCCCGCCGTTCGGCGGGGAGGAAGACGGCCGCGTTGTCCAAGCGGCGCAGGTATTCGTCCACGAGCTGGTCTCGCCTCGGCGGGGTGGTCATCCCTGGCTCCCTTCACTGCTGCTGTTGCTGTTGATCAGGAGGTTGTCGACGGTGGTCTTGAAGGTCCCCCACTCGGTGGAGAACTCGTCGAGTGCCGCCCGCCCGGTGGCGGTCAGCGTGTAGTAGCGGCGGGGCGGGCCGGCGTCGGACTCGCGCCAGACGGTGTCGACCCAGCCCTCCTTCCGGAGCCGGGAGAGCAGCGGGTAGATGGTGCCCTCGCTGGTCTCCATCCCGTGGGCGTCGCAGAGCTCGCGTACGAGGTCGAAGGCGTACCGCTCGCCGTCACGGAGGAGCGCCAGAACGCAGAACTGAAGGATTCCACGGCGGAGTTGGCTGACTCCTGATCGTGATCCACTCGGTAGTACCATGTGTCGCAAGGTACCTGCCGATGAATGGTTCCCGCAAGCGCGATCGCGTACACCTCTTGCGCCGGTGGCCACCCCTGCGCTGAACTGACGTACCGTCAGATTCAGTGGGATGCCCGAGAGGACACGCGCATGCAGACCATCTGGCTCACCGGCGCCGAATGGGTGGCCGTCCTCCGCATCGGCCTCGGCCTGTGGTGGCTGGAGAGCTGGCGCCACAAGGACAAGAAGGGCTGGTTCGAGCGCGGCACCGGCATCGCCTGGGCCGCCGACGTCGCGGGCAAGCACAAGTGGCCGCAGGTCAAGAAGGGTTTCGAGACGGTCGTCGCCCCGCGCCCGAAGCTCATGGCGTACGTCGTCGTGTACGCGGAACTGGCACTCGGGCTCGGCCTGATCGCCGGGTTCCTCACCCCGGTCGCCCTGGCCGGCGGCCTGCTCCTCAACCTGCTCTACCTCGTCCTGATGATCCACGACTGGGCCGAGCAGGGGCAGAACGCGATGATGGCGCTGATCTCCGCCGTCGCGCTCTTCGCCATGTCCTGGCAGACCTGGTCCCTCGACTCCGCGATCGGACTCTTCTGATGACGACGCCGAAAGCAGCGCGGCCCGCCACCGCCGCCACCCCCGACATCGACGCGTTCACCCGCCCCTACTGGGACGCCGCCGCCGAGGGCCGCCTCCTCCTGCGCCACTGCGCCGCCTGCGACCGCCCCCACCACTACCCCCGCGAGTTCTGCCCGCACTGCTGGAGCGAGGACGTCGACTGGCGGCAGGCGAGCGGCCGGGCCACCCTCTACACCTGGTCCGTCGTCCACCGGAACGACCTCCCGCCCTTCGGCGAACGCGTGCCGTACGTCGCCGCCGTCGTCGACCTGGCGGAGGGCCCCCGGATGATGACGGAGGTCGTGGACGTACCGGAGGAGGACCTCCGCATCGGCATGGAGCTGGTGGTCGGCTTCCGCCCGGAGGGGGAGACGACCGTCCCCGTCTTCACGGCGGCTCCTCCTGCTCCTGCCGCTGCCTCCTAGGGAGCCTCCCTAGGGGTCCTTCAGGAGCTCGTCCAGGGAGACGTGGAGAGCGCCGCTGGGCCCGTAGCCGAGCCCGTACCGCTCCCGCATGCGGTGGCGTTCCGACGGCGTGGGGGGCCGGGAGACCGCATCTCCCGGTCCCACGACGGCGACCAGGTCCGGCCCGAACGGGCCCTCCTTCCGCAGCTCGCTCAGCACCCACCAGAGCGTGACGTAGTGAGGGGCGCGCGTGTACTCCAGGACCGCCGTGCTGTGCCGGATCCGCGACTGGTAGCGGAAGGTGTTGACGCGGCCCCCGCCGGTCACCCAGGCCGGGGCCTTGTTCGCCGAGCCGTACTCGTACTGCTGGGTCCAGGAGCTGCGGCCCGACCGGGCGTAGTCGTCGACCAGCCTCGCCCGGTCCTTCCGCAGGTAGACGACGTTCGCGGCGGCGGCGAGCGACACGAAGGGCTTCCCCTTCGGGACCCGGGGGAACTCGACGAGATTCTGCGTCACGATCTCCGCGCCCGGTTCCAGTACCTGCACCAGCCCCGCCCTCCCGGCGAACGCCCCCTGGGCCAGGAGGTCGTACGCGCCGGGTGTCACGTCCGTGTGGCGTGCGAGGTCCCGCTGGCCGCTGTTGATGTCCTGGAGCCAGCGCTGGTCCGGGCGCGCCCGCGCCACGTACGAGTCCCGCAGTGCGCTCACCTGGTACAGCGAGCCGAGCAGGTAGAGCGAGACCTCTCCGGTGTTGTGCGTCCGCAGGCGGACCGGGACGCTGACCGACCCGTTCTTCTCGTTGACCGTCGCCTTCCCGAACTCCACCGTCGTCGTGAGCGTCGCCGTCGCCGCGTACGGCTGGTAGACCTGCGCGTGCGTGAAGTTGGCGACCGCGAGGGCCCCGGTCAGCACCACGCCGAGCGCGATACCGCGCGGGTGGGGGACGCGGCCCCACACCCCGGCCTTGTAGAGCCGGACGAGGGACCAGCAGGCGCACGGGATCAGGGCGAGGAAGGCGGCGTACGGGGTGAAGTCGCCGTCCAGGAGGAGGACGAGCAGGATGATGTTGGCCAGCAGCGAGACGAGCAGGGCGACGATCACGGCCGCGCCCGAGTACGGCGCGGGGCGGGGCTTCGCGAGGTCGAACAAGGCGCCGACCGCGGCGGTCTCCAGGACCGCGGCGATCAGGAACACGACCCCGCTGACCCTGCCCGCGTAGGTCAGGGCGCCGGTCACGTCCCGCCCGCCGAAGAGCGCCAGCTCGACGGCGGTCGCCAGGAGGACGGCCGCCGTCAGCACCCAGGGAACAAGGGCCTTCCACCCTGTCGTCGCCCTGTTTCCGTCGTCGTCGGCTGCCATGCCCGGAGCCTGCCAGCGGGGCCGCCCGTGCCCCCGGCCGACCCTCCGTGGCGTACGGGTGACCTCGTGCCGCCCGTCAGTCCGTCAGTCCGTCTGCCCGTCAGCCCGTCTGCCCGTCAGCCCGTCTGCCCGGCCGTGCCTACAGAGGCGCGATGTTCCGCCAGAGCTGGGCGGGGTCGGAGCCGCAGGTGAACGTGGTGGCGGCGAAGCCGCCGGCCGACAGGCACATCCCGTCGCTCACGTTCTTGAGGGTCCGGCCACCGGAGGAGGAGCTGAGGACCTTCCAGGACTGGGCGCCGGAGCCGTTGCAGGCGGCCGTGGTGACGGCCGTGTTGCCGCCGGGCTGGAGGCAGCGCTGGGACTTCTTGTTGACCAGCCGGAAGGTTCCGTTCGGCCCGGACACGTAGGTCCAGGCCCAGCTGTAGGTGGTCGCGGGGTTGCTGCCCGGGTCGCCGCACTCCAGGGTGCCGACGAGGGGGCCGAAGCCGCCGTCGTACTCGACCAGGCACTTGCCGCTCGTCCCGTTCTCCAGGGAGTACGTCCCCGAGGGCGCCGATCCGCCGCCGCTGGTGGGCGGCGGGGGAGCGGGCTTGGTGGTGGTCCGGGAGGGCTGGGGAGCGGGCGGCGGGGTGGTGGTCGTGCTCGATCCGCCGGTCGTGCTCGACCCGCCGGTGGAGCTGGACCCGCCGTTGGAGGTCGATCCGCCCGTGGAGCTCGTACCGCCGCCAGAACTGCTGCTGCTGCTTCCGGTACCCCCTCCGCCGCTCGTGGTGCTCGTACCGCCCGACCCGCCGCCCCCGGACGTGCTGGTGGAGGCCCCGCCTCCGCCCGTGCCCCCGGCCACGGCGGCCCCGGCGACGGAACCGCCCCCGCCCGCGCCTCCGGCCGCCCCCGGCGGCGGAACCACCGGCCCCGAGGAGCCGGGAGCGGGCGCGGACGCGGAGCCCGACGCGGAACCCGACGTGGACGGCTTGGCCGAGGACGTTCCGGCGGACGGAGAGGCCGCCCCGGGCGCCGAGGTGCCCCCCGGGCCCCCCGGCTGCGAGACGACGACGGACGGCGAGGGCGTCCCGCCGTCGGCGGCGCTGCTGCGCCCGATCTGGTACGGGCCCAGGGCGACGGTGAGGGTCGCGCCGGTGGTGACGACGACGGGCAGCGCGAGCATGACGAGCCGCCGCTTGCGCCGTTTCCGTACGCCTTCGGTCCCGCTGGTCACGGAGAGGACGCCGGGCGGATAGGTAGAGGGCTCCTGCGCCCCCGTCTGCGCCCCCGCCTGCGGCGTGAGCGAGGCAGTGGCGACATCCCGAGCGCCCTGAGCGCCCTGCGCGGGCTCGTCCCGTTCCAGCTCCGCGAGGTGCTCCGCGCTGGGCGCCACGGCCGCGAACGCGGCCCGTTCGCCGATCCGTTCGGCGACGGCGGCGGGCCAGGCCGCCCCCACGGCGTCCGCCGCCTTCTCGTCGGCGAGGGCGACGAGCTCCGCCGCCGTCGGCCGGTCGCCGGGGTCCTTGGCGAAGCACCGCCGGAGAACGGAGGCGAGCTCCTCGTCGGCCTCGGGAAGCCGCCCGAAGTCGGGCTCTCCGTGGACGACGCGGTAGAGGAGGTCGGGCCCGGAGCCGTCGCCGAACGGAGGCCGCCCGTTGGCGGCGTACAGGACCAGGCTGCCGAGCGCGAACACGTCGGCCGCGCCGCTGAGCTCCCGGTCGGCGACGGCCTGCTCGGGCGCCATGTACGCGGGTGTCCCGATGACCATGCCGGTCTTGGTCAGCCGGCTCTGGTCGGCGGCGCGGGCGACGCCGAAGTCGATGAGGGAGAGCCCGCCCTCGGTGAGCATGACGTTGGACGGTTTGAGGTCGCGGTGCACCATGTCGGCCCCGTGCACGACCGCGAGCCCGGCGGCGGCGCCCCGCAGCAGCCGCCACAGCGCCTCGGCGGGCAGTGGCCCGCCGTGCAGCCGTATCGCCTCGTTGAGGGTGATGCCGGGGATGAACTCGGTCGCGAACCACGGCGGCTTGGCGGTCCGGTCGCTGGCGAGGAGCTTGGTGTTCGCCCCGGCGGGCAGCCGGGCGAGGTTGTCGAGCTCGTGCCCGAAGTGACTGAGGAAGTCGGCGTCCTCGGCGAGGACGGGCAGGACCCGCTTCACCGCCGCGAACGTCCCCGGTACGGCCCCGAGGTAGACCCGCCCCATGCCCCCGGACCCGAGGACGCCGAGCAGCCGGAACGCCCCGATCTGCCGTGGATCCCCCGCTTCGAGGGGCATGGCCCCACTGCCGTCGAGCCCGCCGGGTCCGCCGAATCCGGCGCCGCTGTTCAGTTCCCCCTGCATGGGCCACACAGTAGCTGAGCATGTTTCACATCTGTATGGAGCCCAAGTGATCGTGCCCGTACCGTAGTTGATGCTTCTCGCACGGCGTCCCGCGGACACCCCGCGGACACCCCGGGGGATGTCCCGGTAAATCGGTCGACACCGGACGGGGTCATGGGGAACTCTTCGCCCGATGACCAGATTCAGTGACACGCCGTCCTCCTGGGACGAGCGCACCCAGCTCACCACTTTCCTCGACTACACCCGCGACACCGTTCGCGTGAAGTGCGAGGGCGTCTCCGAGGAGAACGCCCGCAAGGCGCTGCTCCCCGGCTCGCCCCTCATGACCCTCAGCGGACTGGTCAACCACCTCCGCTGGGTCGAGTACTGGTGGTTCACCATGGTCTTCCTCGGCGAGGAAGGCGAGAACCTCCCGTGGACCGAGGAGGACCCCGACCGCGAGATGCGGATCGCGCTCGACATCCCGATCGAGCAGCTCCTCGCGGAGTACGCCGAGCAGAGCGCCCGCTACCGCGAGCTGGTGGCCGCGCACGACCTCGACACCAAGGCGAAGCGCCCGGTCCGCAACGGGACCCACGTCGACCTGCGCTGGATCCTCCTCCACCTCACCGAGGAGACCGCCCGCCACAACGGCCACCTCGACATCCTCCGCGAGCTCCTCGACGGAGTGACGGGCGACTAAGGCCTGTCGGGTGCGAACGCCTCCCGGTGGTCGCGCACCCACTGTTCGAACGTGCCCGCCGGCCGCCCGAGGATCCGCTCCACGTGGCCGGTGAGGTACGCGGCTCCGCCGGCGCGGGCCCAGCGGACGCCCGGGGCCACCCCGGCGGGCGGCTGCCGGGCCGCGTACCACCTAGACGCGCCCGGCCCCCTCAGCTCCAGTCGAAGAGCGGGTCCCCCGCCGCGACCTGACCGGATTCGGCCACGCCGCTGAGCTGGTCCGGCGCCGCCTCCAGGGCGACGACCGGGGAGATGGGGGAGTACCCGGCGCCCTCGACGGTCGCCGGGTTCCACCGGATGACGGGCTGGCCGCGCTTGACCCGGTCGCCCTTGTTCACGAGGAGTTCGAAGCCCTCGCCGTTCAGCTTGACGGTGTCGATGCCGAGGTGGGTCAGGATGCCGTGCCCTTCCTCGTCCACGACGACGAAGGCGTGCGGGTGCATCGAGACGACCTGGCCGTCGACGGGGGACACGGCCTCGATGATCCCGCGGTCGGGGTCGACGGCGGTGCCGGGACCCACCATCGCCCCGGCGAAGACGGGGTCGGGCACGTTGGCGAGTCCGACGGCGCGGCCGGGGAGCGGGGAGGTCACGGTGGTGGCCATGAGGAGGGGCCTTCCTGGGGGATAGGGCGTGGATCGATCCCATGCCCAACGATCAGGGAAGAACGAGGATGCTGCTACACGGCGGCGGCCGTGGCCAGGAGCGCGAACGCGGCGATGATGACGGCCACGCGGACGTAGTGGTAACGGTCCCAGCGGTCCGACTGCTCCTGCCAGTCCGCCGGCCGGTTCTCGGGCGTCCAGGTCTTGCTGCGGTTGTTGATCGGGACGAGCAGCAGGACGGACATGAGCACGCTCACGATGAGCAGTGCTCCCGCCGTGACGACGAGACCGGTCCCGGCCTCGCCCCACGCGACGATCGCCCAGACCGCCGACAGGACGAGCGAGCCGATGTACCAGAACGGCATGACGGCCCCGAGCATCCGGCCGCCGTGGGCCCGGCCGAGCTGCCCGGCGTCCCCGGGGAGCGCCTTGAAGATCCGGTTCATGACGAAGGAGACGGAGAACTCCACCCCCACCATCACGCCGACGACCACGATGGTGAAGACCTCAAGTGCGTGGAACATGGTGCGACCCTCCCGGTGCGGGGACCCAGCGGCGAAGATCCGATCCAGATCTAGCGCTGCTAGCTGATGAAGCAATGCTAGACCTGCTATCGCTCGATTGTCTAGCGGTGCTAGAATTTCGAGCATGTCAGTACAGGAGCGCAAGCAGCGCGAGCGGGCGGACCGCGAGCGGCTCATCGTGACGACGGCCCGCGAGCTCGCCGAACAGCAGGGCTGGGAGGCGGTCACCACCCGCCGGCTCGCCGAGCGCATCGAGTACAGCCAGCCCGTCCTCTACAGCCACTTCCGCGGCAAGCGGGAGATCATCGGCGCCGTCGCCCTCGAAGGCGCCGCCGAGCTGGCCGCGTCCCTGCGAGCCGCCACGACCGCCGCCTCACCGGACGGCCCCCGCGCCCGGGTGCTGGCCCTGGCCCGCGCGTACCTCGCCTACGCCGAGGACAACCCGGCGGTCTACGACGCCATGTTCCAGCTCGACGGCGGCCTCACCTTCGCGCAGGAGGACACCCCGGCCCCCCTGAAGGACGCCTTCGCCGCACTCTTGGAGACCCTCGGCGAGGTCGCGGGGGAGGGCGTCCACCGCGGCCTCTTCACCGAACTCTTCTGGGCCTGCCTCCACGGCCTGGCCACGCTGACCCGCGAGGGGCGGCTGCCGATGGGGGAGGGCGAGCACCGGGTGGAACTACTGGTGGACCGACTCGCCGCTTTCTGACAACGCCTCGGCGCGGTGCCGCCCCGGCGGGCGCCTGTGGATGTACGGGGTGCCCCCGCCCCCGGGCTCGAACCGGGGCGGCCGGCTGAGGGTCACGTCTCCGAGGTCCTGAGGGTGGGGGTTTCTTGAGGGTTCCTGGTGCGGCCGCCCTCTTTCCGAGTGTGGCGGCCTCCGCCGCCGCGTCAAGGGCGAGTCGGCGGAGCCGATGGCCTGCGGCCACCCTTGACCCGGCGGC
>NZ_JBHJVF010000018.1:0-92315 GCF_042264145.1 Streptomyces sp. NPDC056144
GGGGACCCTGTGGGAGAGTAGGACGCCGCCGAACAATTTTTAGCCTCAACCCCCGGACTCTGTCCGGGGGTTGAGGCATTTTTGCGTTCTAGGCGAGTTCTACGCTGGGGGCATGCGCTACGACCTGGTGATCTTCGACAATGACGGTGTGCTCGTGGACAGCGAGCCGATCTCCAACACGATTCTCGCCGACTATCTGACGGAGCTCGGGCACCCCACCTCGTACGAGGAGTCGGTCCGGGACTACATGGGATCGGCCATGCACCGGATTCACGAGCTGATCGAGGCGCGGACCGGGGAGCGGTTGCCGGCGGACTTCGACGAGACGTTCCACGGGCGGGTCTTCGCCGCGTTCCAGCGGGAGTTGGAGGCTGTGGACGGGGCCCCGGAGGTGCTGGAGGGGCTTGCCGGGGCCGGGGTTCCGTACTGTGTGGCCTCTTCGGGGAGCCATGAGCGGATCAGGGTGGGGCACCGGAAGACCGGGCTCGACGTGTGGTTTCCCGAGGAGATCGTGTTCAGTGCCGAGGACGTCGGCCGGGGGAAGCCCGCGCCGGACCTGTTCCTGCACGCCGCCGCGACGATGGGGGTCCCTCCGGAGCGGTGTGTGGTGGTCGAGGACAGCCGGCTCGGGGTGCAGGCCGCCGTGGCGGCGGGGATGGACGTCTACGGGTTCACGGCGATGACTCCCGAGGAGAAGCTGGCGGGGGCGGCGGGGTTCTTCGGGAGGATGGAGGAGCTTCCCGCGATTTTGGGGCGGTGATCCATCTACCCAGGGGTAGCTTTCGGCCCTACGCTGAGCCGCCATGACAGATGCGCGCTTGCGGCGCGGGCGGGGAGCCCTGGCGGTCAGTTTCTTCGTGCAAGGGGTCACCTTCGCCCTGCTCGTGACCCGAATACCGGGGATCCAGACCCGGTACGGGATCTCGGACGCCCTGTTGCCGGCCTTCCTGGCCGCGGTGCCGATCCTCGCGGGGGTCGCGAGCGTGGCGACGGAGAAGCTCGTCGCCCGGGTGGGGCCCGTGGCGGTGCTGCGGTGCTCCCAGCCCTTCGTCCTGCTCGCCCTGCTCGCCGTGGGTGCCGGATCGGAGCTCTGGCAGGCGGCGGTCGCCCTCGGGCTCTTCGGGCTCGCCGTGGGCGCCCTGGACGCCTCCATGAACATGCTGGGGGTCAGCCTCCAGCGGGCGTACGGGCGCAGCATCATGCTCGGTTTCCACGCCTCGTACAGTCTCGGCGGGATCGCCGGTGCCTCGCTGGCCTGGGTGGGGGCGCACTGGCACCTGTCGCTGTTCGTGTCGTACCTGCCGGTCGTGGCGGTGCTGCTGCCCGTGGCGCTCGTCGGCAGCCGCTGGTACGTGGCCGGCGAGGGCGGGACGGCCGGTGAGGACGGGGCCCGTGCGGGGGGCCGGATCGCGTTCGCGCTGCTGCTGCCGCTCTGCCTCGTCATGACCTTCGCGTACATCGGGGACTCGACGGTCTCCAACTGGAGCGCCAAGTACCTCCAGGACGTGCTGGGCAGCTCGGAGGAGCTGGCGACGGTGCCGTACAACGCGTACATGGTGACGACGCTGCTCGGGCGGGCCGTCGGGGACCTCGGGGTGCGCAGGTTCGGGGCGGCGACGGTCGTGCGGGCCGGGGCGGTGCTCGGGGCGCTGGGGTTCGGGGTGGTCGCGGTCGCGCCGGGGGCGTGGGTGGGGATCTTCGGGTTCACGGTGCTCGGGCTCGGGCTGAGCGTGATCGTGCCGCAGACCTTCGCCGCCGCAGGCCGGCTGTTCCCGGAGGCCAGTGACGCGGCGGTCGCGCGGCTCAACGTCTTCAACTACGTCGGCTTCCTCGTCGGCTCCCCGCTGGTGGGCGCGCTGGGGGACGCGTGGAGCTATCGGGGGGCGATGCTGGTGCCGATGGCGCTGGTCCTGGTGACGGTGGTGTACGCCACGTCGTTCGGCTCTCGGGACGCCCGATACGGTGGCGTCCATGAGCGGCCGCGCACTGTTGATGTGGGATGAAGCTGTCACCCAGTACGACTTCGGGTCCGAGCATCCGATGGACCCGGTACGGCTCGCGCTGACCATGGGGCTCGTGCGGGCCTTCGGGCTCGACCGGGCCGTGGACGTGGTCGCGGCGCGGCCCGCCGGGGACTCGACGCTGCGGCTCGTCCACCGTGAGGACTACGTGGCGGCGGTGCGGGCCGCGTCGGCGGATCCGCGCCGCGCCGACCAGACGTACGGGATCGGGACGGTCGACGACCCGGCGTTCGCCGGGATGCACGAGGCGTCGGCGCTGATCGCCGGGCAGTCGGTGGGGGCGGCGGAGGCGATCTGGCGCGGGGAGGCCGCGCACGCCGTGAACTTCGCCGGCGGGCTGCACCACGCGATGCCGGGGGCCGCCTCGGGGTTCTGCATCTACAACGACGCCTCGCTCGCCATCGCCCGGCTCCTGGAGCTGGGCGCGGAGCGGGTCGCGTACGTGGACGTGGACGTGCACCACGGGGACGGGGTGCAGGCGGCGTTCTGGGACGACCCGCGGGTTCTGACGATCTCGCTGCACGAGCACCCGCGGACGCTGTTCCCGAACACCGGGTGGCCGGAGGAGACGGGGGCGGCCGGGGCCGGTGAGGGCGGGGCCGTGAACGTGGCGCTGCCGGCCGGGACCGGGGACGCGGGGTGGCTGCGGGCCTTCCACGCGGTGGTGCCGGAGCTGATCGAGGAGTTCCGGCCGCAGGTGCTGGTGACGCAGCACGGGGCGGACACGCACTTCGAGGATCCGCTCGCGCACCTGGCGGTGTCCCTGGACGCGCAGCGGGCGGTCCAGGAGGCCTGTCACGAGCTGGCGCACGCGCACGCCGACGGGCGCTGGCTGGCGCTCGGCGGCGGGGGATACGCGGTCGTGGACGTCGTACCGCGGTCGTGGACGCATCTGGTGGGGATCGCGGCGCACGCGCCGGTCGATCCGGCCTCGGTGATCCCGTCGTCCTGGCGGGACGAGGTGTACGCGCGGACGCGGCAGCTCGGGCCGGCGCGGATGACGGACGGGCGGTGGCCGGTGGAGTTCCGCGACTGGTCCGCGGGGTACGACCCGGCGGACCGGCTCGACCAGGCGGTGCTCGCGACCCGGAAGGCGGCGTTCCCGCTGCGGGGGCTGCTGCCGTAGGGGCCTTTCGGGCCAGGGTGGGCGCGCGTTAGGCCGACTGTGCGCTGTCCCCGGGGTTTCGGCTCCGGGCGCGTCGGGTTCCGGCAGCATCGGAGGGTGTTGAGTACCGGGGCGCTGCGGGCGCATCTGTTGGCGGCGGGGTTGGCGGGGACGGTGGCGACGTCGCGGGAGGAGAGCCTGCGGAGCTACCGGCTCTTCGCCGCCCGGGACCCGCGGGTGCTGTTGGGTCTCGACCCGGCCTGGCGGTGGGGTGAGGCCGACCTGTTGCGGCTGATGGCCGAGAAGTGCGGGGTGTCGGGGGATCCGGCGCACCGTTCGGGGCCCGACGTCATCGATCCCGAGCGTACGGTGAGGGGGCTCGACGCCTTCGCCGCGCGGCTCGCGGCGGCGGCCGCGCGTCGGGTCCCGGTGCTGTTCGGGACCGGGCATCCGCACCGCTTGCTCGGTTTCTACGTCGCGCTCGCAGACGCTTTGTCGGCGGCGGGATGTCTTGTCCTCACCCCGGCGCAGGGGCGATCTGTCGACATAACGACCCGGTTCGGCGTACGTACACACCTCCTCGACTACGTACGGGGGGTCGCGTTGCTGCGGGAGGCCGGGGCACCCGGGGGAGGCGGGGAACAGGGGGCGCACACGCACTCCGCGCTGCCGGTTCGGGCGGCTCTGGAGAGCGCGGCGGACTCCGGCGGGCCGCTGCCGGAGCTGGTGATCGGGGACCACGGATGGGTCTGCGGTGCAGGTCAGCTGGGTATCGAGGCCATCGGGCTGGCCGATACGGATGATCCGGCGCTCTTCGTGGGGGAGGCCGAGGGGCAGGTGTCGGTGGCCGTTCCGCTTGATGACGGCGTGCGCTCCGACTACTACCGTCCCCTCACGCGCTATGTACTCAATCGAGCGTGTCTGTCACGGTAAACGGCCGATCGCAGCTCCTCTTCCCCACTCGTACCACCCGCCCCTAGTCTGGAGCGTGAGCGCTCGACGACGTTGAGTCACCGGAGGGGAAGCCGGTGGCCGTCGCGGCGGAAGGTACAGGTGGGTCATGGCTGCTGGCGAGCGACCTCTCAACGAGGTCAAGTTTCTGACCGTGGCGGAAGTAGCCTCGGTGATGCGCGTGTCGAAGATGACCGTGTACCGCTTGGTGCACAGCGGTCATCTGCCGGCGATCCGGGTGGGCAGGTCCTTCCGGGTGCCGGAACAGGCGGTTCACGAGTACCTGAGGGAGTCCTTCGTGGGGGTGGGCACCGCGTAGCGGGGCGCTTTCCGCAGAGTCCGGAAAGTCCCGTACGGCCCTCGGATTACAAGCGTGGAGCTCGGGACGGTAGGCTAGGCCGACGTAGGTCGTGTGGGCCCAGACGCCCCGCACCGATCCCCGCTCAGTCGGGGATGTTCCGAGTAGTGAGCGAGGGTAGTCGTGGGCTCTGTTATCAAGAAGCGCCGTAAGCGGATGGCGAAGAAGAAGCACCGCAAGCTGCTTAAGCGCACGCGCGTTCAGCGTCGCAACAAGAAGTAAGCGACCGCTGCTTCGCAGTGTTTCGTGCGCAGGCGTGGCCCTTCACCGTTCGCGGTGGGGGGCCACGTTTTTTATCGCGCGGAAATCTCGACGCGCTACGGTGGCGACCAACGGAAGACGGACGGAAGGCGCTGATCTTGGGCAGGGTCGTGCTCGTCACCGGTGCCGCCCGGCATCTCGGGGGCCGCTTCATCCGGCGGATCCAGCGGGACCCGGAAGTGGAGCGGGTGATCGCGGTCGACGCGGTCGAGCCGGAGCACGAGCTCGGTGCCGCCACGTTCGTCGGCGCGGACATCCGCAGGCCCGCCATAGCGAAGGTCCTCGCCGAGCACGAGGTCGACACGGTCGTCCACATGGACGTCACCGGGACGGCGCTCGGCGCCGGAGGCCGTACGTCGGTCAAGGAGACCAACGTCATCGGCACCATGCAGCTGCTCGGGGCCTGCCAGAAGTCGCCCCGGCTCAACCGGCTCGTGATCAAGTCCAGTACGAGCGTCTACGGCTCCGCTCCCCGCGACCCGGCCGTCTTCACCGAGAACACGCCCGCGAAGTCACTGCCCAGCGGCGGCTTCGCGAAGGACGTCGTCGAGGTCGAGGGGTACGTGCGCGGCTTCGCCCGGCGCCGCCCGGACGTGGCCGTCTGCGTGCTGCGGTTCGCGAACATCCTCGGGCCGCGGATCGACTCGCCGCTCTCCGAGTACCTGGCGCTGCCCGTCATGCCGACCGTGTTCGGCTACGACCCCAGACTCCAGTTCGTCCACGAGGACGACGTCGTCGACGTCCTGCGCCTGGCGGCCCACGAGCCCCGCAGGGCGAGCCTGAACAGCGGGACGTTCAACATCGCCGGTGACGGGGTCCTGCTGCTCTCGCAGTGCGCCCGGAGGCTCGGCCGGCCGACCGTGCCCGTCCTCCTGCCCGCCGTCACCTGGGTGGGGACGGCGCTGCGGACGGTCGGGGTCACCGACTTCGCGCCCGAGCAGATCCGTCTGCTCACCCACGGCCGGGTCGTCTCCACGGTGCAGATGCGCGAGGTCCTCGGCTTCTCGCCGCGCTACACGACGGCCGAGGCCTTCGCCGACTTCGCGGAGAGCCGCGGTCCCGGGCTGCTGCCGCCCGAGACGCTCGCCGGGGCGGTGGACCGGCTCGCCGGCCGCCTCGCCCCGTCTCCCGCCCCCACCCGTCACGACGGCGCCTGAGGAGGCCCGACAGCCATGGCGGACGCCAAGGTCATTCCGTTCGACGACGACCGCTCGCGGGCCCGTCGCCGGCCCGCCCGCGCCGACGGGGAGGAGGCGGCCGTACGGGCCCTGCCGGCGCCCCCGCCCGCTCCTCCCGAACCGCCCAGGGCGGAAGGGGCGGCGGCGGGCTGGGAGCGGCGGCTCGCGGGCGGCCTCGCGTTCCTGCGGCGGCGGATCACCGGCGAGTACGAGGTCGACGAGTTCGGCTACGACGAGGAACTCACCGACCAGGTCCTGATGGCGCTGCTGCGGCCCCTGTACGAGAAGTACTTCCGGGTCGAGGTGAAGGGGATCGAGAACATCCCCGACAAGGGCGGGGCGCTGATCGTCGCCAACCACTCGGGGACGCTGCCGCTGGACGGGCTGATGCTCCAGGCGGCCGTCCACGACAAGCACCCGGAGGGGCGGCACCTGCGGCTGCTCGCAGCCGACCTGGTCTTCATGCTGCCGGTCGTCAACGAGCTGGCGCGGAAGGCGGGGCACACCCTGGCCTGCGCGGAGGACGCGGAGCGGCTGCTGCGGGGCGGGGAGCTCGTCGGCGTGATGCCGGAGGGCTTCAAGGGGATCGGGAAGCCGTTCTCGGAGCGGTACAAGCTCCAGCGGTTCGGGCGGGGCGGCTTCGTCTCGACGGCGCTGCGGGCCGGGGTGCCGATCGTGCCCTGCTCGATCGTGGGGGCGGAGGAGATCTACCCGATGATCGGGAACGCGAAGACGCTGGCGCGGGTGCTCGGCCTTCCGTACGTCCCGATCACGCCGACCTTCCCGTGGCTCGGGCCGCTCGGGGCGCTGCCGCTGCCGACGAAGTGGACCATCCAGTTCGGGGAGCCGATCCCGACGGACGGGTACGCGCCGGAGGCGGCGGAGGACCCGATGCTGATGTTCAACCTGACGGATCAGGTGCGGGAGCGGATACAGCACACGCTGTACAAGCTGCTGGTGCAGCGGCGGTCGGTGTTCTTCTAGAGGACGCTTGAAGAGAAGACGCTTGAAGGAAGAGGAGGGCGCCCCCGTCCGTGGGGCGCCCTCCTCTTCTTGCTAGCGAGCGTCCTCGCTGTCGATGCCGAGGCCCGGTAGCAGGCCCGGCAGGAGTGGAGGAAGGGTCACGTCCGGCACCTCGGGGGTCGCGGCCGGGGCCGTGGTCGAGGGTGTCGTCGTCGGACTGGTCGGCGGCGGCGGGAGCAGTCCGCCGGTGTTGCCGCCGAGGAGGCCGTCGTCCTCCGGCGGGGCGTCGCTGCCGCTGGCCTCGGGGCCGGCGCTCGTGCTCGTACCGGTGCTCGGGGGGCCGGACGGGCGGGGCGGGGCGGAGTGGCTTCCCGTGGGGGAGGCTTCCTGGGTGGACGGCGGGCTGGGGGTGCCCGTGTCCCGGGTGTCCTGCGGGGCGCCGCTGCCGGTGGTGGGGCTCTCGGTGCCGGCCGCGCCCCTCTCCGGGGTGCGGGGAAGCACCGACTGGAGCGGTTCGACCTCGTCGTCCATGGCGTCGAAGACGCCGGTGACCTCGCTGCCGACGTCCGCCAGCTGGAGCGGGAGCCGGTCGCGCAGGCCCTTCCAGGTGTCGCGGTGGGCCTGGGCGAAGGAGTTGAGCCGGGCCATGGGGGCGATCTCGCCGTCCCGCTCGTACGCCTGGCGGAGCAGGCGGTGGCCTTCCGAGACGTCGTGCTTCATGCCGCCGAGGACGCGGCGGATCTCGGTGAGGGACTCGTGGTCGAGGTCGCCGGAGCGGCCTCGCTCCATGAGACGGCGGGCCTCGCTGAGCCGGGTGGACGCCTGGTCGAGGTAGATGCCCCCGCGGTCCAGGTCGTCGTCCGCCATGCCGAGCTTGATGTCCTCCATGCCCCGCTTCAGCCCGTAGAGCGAGTCGCCGGGGAGGGCGTCGGAGCTGGCGGCTGCGACGCCGCCGAAGGCGCCCGCGGCCACGCCGACCGTGAGCCCGCCCGCGGCGAGGCCCTTGGTCCAGCGGGAGCGGGGACGGAGCTTGCGGAGCGGGGAGGCCCGGTGGGCTCCCCGGCCGGTCGACGTCCGTTGCTCGGGGACCGTGGGGCCCGCGGCCGCGCTTCCCTCCATGAGCATCGCTTCCATGGCGGCGACGAGCTGCGCTCGCTGCACCACCTTGACCTCGGGGTCAAGATGCGGCTTCGGCAGCTCGCCGAGACCGTTCGCCAAGGCCAACAGCCGCCCCTGCTCCGCCGGTTCGGCCGGAGCTTCGGGCTGTTCGGCCGCCGCGCCCTCGGCCGCCCGGTCCTCCAGGGCCTGGGCGAAGGCGTTCGCCCGCCGGTGCGCCGATACGTTCGCGATCACTGGCGGCACCTCCTCTCGTCATGACGGTCGACTCCCCGGGGTGTCCGGAAGGTTGCACGCCTTGAGCACATCCACACGAACGAGTGAGTGGCTGCGGACATGGCGTGACCACAGGGAGCCTGCATTCCGCACAACGAGCGGCGCGGCACTTGGGTTACGCGCGAAAGATGATCGGACCAGCGAGTTACCGGAACGTCACCGACCGTGAGGAATGCGGGGGTTGTGGGGGTGGTGTGGGGGCAGGGTGGGGTGTGGGGGGTGCCGATGGTCGCGTGTGGGGGGCGCGGACCGGTCAGCGCGCGTCGTCCGGGAGGAGGCGGGCCAGGGTGCGGACGGCCCGGTACTGGAGGGTCTTGATCGCGCCCTCGTTCTTGCCCATGACGCGGGCGGTCTCGGCGACCGAGAGGCCCTGGAGGAAGCGCAGGGTCACGCACTCCTGCTGCTGGGGGTTGAGGCGGCGGACCGCGTCGAGCAGCGCCGCGTTGGAGAGGGACTCCAGGACGGAGTCCTCGGGGCTGCGCTCGACCTCGTTGGCGTCGAGCATCTCGCCGGTGGTGACTTCGAGGCGGAAGCGGCTGGACTTGAAGTGGTCGGCGACCAGGTTGCGGGCGATGGTGACGAGCCAGGCGCCGAAGTCGCGGCCCTGCCAGGTGAAGGTGGAGATCCGGCGCAGGGCGCGCAGGAACGTCTCGCTGGTGAGGTCCTCCGCCGTGGCCTTCCCGCCGACGCGGTAGTAGATGTAGCGGTAGACGGTGTCGCTGTACTGGTCGTACAGGCGGCCGAAGGCCTCGGCCTCGCCGGCCTGGGCGCGCTCGACCAGGTCCATCATGCGCGCGCTGTCGCTGTCGGCGGTGGGGCGGCGGGCGGGTGTCGAGGTTCCGGCGCCGCCGCGCGCTCCTCGTCTGCCCACGGCGGCGCTGCCGTCGGCCAGGGCATAGCAAGGGCCGGCGGGTGCCGGTGAGGCGAAGGCGAAGGCGGGGACAGGGCCGGCGTACGCGGTGGGGACGAAGCCGCGCAAGTGGTCGAGGACCGTTGCGCGCAGCGTAGCCAGGCCCGAGGTGTCAACCCCGACGTGTGGGTACACGGGACTCCCAGAGGCAGAGCTTCCATCACGTGCAGTGCGGGACCGTTCACTCGTCGTGGCGACGGGAGGGGTCCTTTGTGCGTCTGAGGAGAATAACGCTTCGTACAGGCAGCACTACACCCAGTTGCTCAAATCATCGATTACGACGTTTTCGTTACTGCTTGCAGTCGTATCTAGGGTCACTTGGTGACCGAGTGTTGATCGAATTGCTTTCGGGTGTGACTGCGTGCGCGTTGTGTTGTGCTCAAGTCCGGAGCGGAAGAGTGATCGGGGCCGCTGCTGGGTAAGGGGCCCGGAATGCTCGGGAGTCGACGTGTGCGGGGCTGTTCGACCACGGACGGGTGAGTGGGCGTGGTCCGGGGTTGTCGTAGACGATCGCAGCCGAAACGTATCGGCAGGCGGCCCCGCGTCAGTGGCGGCGGCGGTGGAGGGCGACCGCGGCGGCGGTGCCGCCCGCGATCGCGCCCAGGCCGGCGGCGGCCGGGATGCCGACCTTCGCGGCCTTGCGCCCGGTCCGGTAGTCGCGCAGGCGCCACTCGCGGGCCTTGGCGTACTTGCGGAGCTTCGTGTCGGGGTTGATCGCGTACGGGTGCCCGACGAGGGAGAGCATCGGGATGTCGTTGTGCGAGTCGCTGTACGCGGCGCAGCGGCTCAGGTCGAGGCCCTCGGCGGCGGCGAGAGCCCGTACCGCCTCGGCCTTCGCCGGGCCGTGCAGCGGTTCGCCGACCAGCCTGCCCGTGTAGACGCCGTCGACGGACTCGGCGACCGTGCCGAGCGCGCCGGTCAGGCCGAGCCTGCGGGCGATGATCGTGGCCGTCTCCACGGGGGCGGCCGTGACCAGCCACACCTTCTGGCCCGCGTCGAGGTGGGCCTGGGCGAGGCCGCGGGTGCCGGGCCAGATGCGGTCGGCCATGTACTCGTCGTAGATCTCCTCGCCGATCGACATCAGCTCGGAGACGCGGTGGCCCTTGACGATGGAGAGCGCGCTGTCGCGGGCGTCCTGCATGTGCTCGGGGTCCTCGACGCCCGCCAGCCGGAACCAGGCCTGCTGCCAGGCGAAGCGCGCCAGTTCGCGGCGCTGGAAGAACTTCCGCTTGTACAGGCCGCGGCCGAAGTGGAAGAGGGCGGCGCCCTGCATCACCGTGTTGTCGAGGTCGAAGAAGGCCGCGGCCTCCACGTCGCCGACGACCGGGAACTCGGGCTCGGCCGGTGGGGCGGTCTCGGTGCTCTCGGGGGCCTCGGCCTCGGCGGCGGCCTCCTCCCGCTCCCTCTCCAGCTGGAGCGAGGACTTGCGCGCTGCCTCGGCAGCGGCCTCGCCTGCGAGGACGCTGCGCGCGGTGGCGGAGCGCCTACGGGGGGTGAGCCATCCCAGAGCGGCCATGTGGCGAGCATAGCCAGTCTGTTCGGTACTTCCCGACTTGTGACGATGCCGGGGCGTGAACACTGCGGGGCCCTCCTGTTAATTGGACAGAATGGACGTCATGTTCGGACGAGCGAAGAAGAAGGACGCCGGATCGCGCACCGTGACGCTGATCGGCAAGCCGGGATGTCATCTCTGTGACGACGCCCGGGCGGTGATCGAGCAGGTCTGCGCGGAAACGGGGGCACTCTGGGAGGAGAAGGACATCACTCGCGACGAGGAGGTCCACCGGGCGTACTGGGAGCAGATCCCGGTCGTCCTCATCGACGGTGAGCAGCACACGTTCTGGCGCGTGGACGCCGGGCGTCTTCGGCGCGAACTGGGTGCGTGACCGAAAGGCGGTTACCATCGTGGACGTTTTGTTGGCTTTCGGGGGTGGCGTCGTGAGGAGTGTGTACGGCTTTGCCCCCTTCGGGATCTCAACGCCCTGAAGCACTTCGTGGTTCCGGGAAGATCCGAACCGGTCGCGTGACCCCGGTCACTTTGGCCGGACAAAACGGACACCATCTTTGTGCACGCGTTCACAAAGACATAGCCTGCATTCGACGGGGCGGTCTTGGGACATATGGCCGCCTGCAGCCCCGCTCATCCCGCAGGAGCACCGTGGCAACTGGCCGAACTCACCGACCGGCGACCCGTAGCCGAGGAATTCCCGAGGCCACCGTCGCCCGGCTTCCGCTGTATCTGCGCGCCCTGACCGCGCTCTCGGAGCGCTCCGTTCCCACGGTCTCCTCCGAGGAGCTCGCGGCCGCCGCGGGCGTCAACTCCGCGAAGCTGCGCAAGGACTTCAGCTACCTCGGCTCGTACGGCACCCGCGGTGTCGGATACGACGTCGAGTACCTCGTCTACCAGATCTCGCGCGAGCTCGGGCTCACCCAGGACTGGCCGGTCGTCATCGTCGGCATCGGTAACCTCGGTGCCGCCCTCGCCGGCTACGGCGGCTTCGCCTCCCGCGGCTTCCGGGTCGCCGCGCTGATCGACGCCGACCCGGCGATGACCGGCAAGCCCGTCGCCGGCATCCCCGTACAGCACAGCGACGACCTCGAGAAGATCATCAGCGAGGACGGCGTCTCCATCGGCGTCATCGCGACCCCGGCCGGCGTCGCCCAGCAGGTCTGCGACCGGCTCGTCGCCGCCGGAGTCACCTCCATCCTGAACTTCGCCCCGACCGTGCTCTCCGTGCCCGACGGCGTGGACGTCCGCAAGGTCGACCTCTCCATCGAGCTCCAGATCCTCGCCTTCCACGAGCAGCGCAAGGCGGGGGAGGACTCGGGCAACGAGGGCGGCCAGGGGACCGCTCCGGAGGGCACCCCGGAGACCGGTGCGACCGGTGCGGCCGGTGCGACCCGTACGCAGGCGGGCGCGCCCGCCGTGCCGTCCGCCGAGCGCACCGCCGACAGCGGCCGCAAGGGACCCGACGGGGACGTCCCCGCGGTGATGCCGGCATGAGTCTTCTCGTCGTCGGTCTCAGCCACCGCAGCGCCCCCGTCTCCATCCTCGAACGGGCCGCGCTCACCGGTGACACCCCGGCCAAGCTCCTCCAGGACACCCTCGCCGCCGAACCGGCCACCGAGGGCACCGTCCTCGCCACCTGCAACCGCATCGAGCTCTACGCCGACGTGGACAAGTTCCACGCCGGTGTCGCCGAGCTGTCCACGCTGCTCGCGCAGCACAGCGGCGTCGGCCTCGACGAGCTCACCCCCTATCTCTATGTGCACTACGAGGACCGGGCCGTCCACCACCTCTTCTCGGTGGCCTGCGGCCTCGACTCCATGGTCGTCGGCGAGGGCCAGATCCTCGGCCAGATCAAGGACGCCCTCGCCCTCGGCCAGGACCTCCACACCGCCGGCCGCCTCCTCAACGACCTGTTCCAGCAGGCCCTGAGGGTCGGCAAGCGCGCCCACAGCGAGACCGGGATCGACCGGGCCGGGCAGTCGCTCGTCACCTTCGGGCTCGAGCAACTCGTCGACGGCGCGGCCGGCGCGGACGTCGACACCTGGGCCAAGGGCAAGAAGGCGCTCGTCATCGGCGCGGGCTCGATGTCCTCGCTCGCCGCCGCCACCCTCGCGCGCTCCGGCGTCTCCGAGATCGTCATCGCCAACCGCACCTTCGCCCGCGCCGAGCGCCTCGCCCAGATCCTGAGCGAGCCCGGCGGCACCGGCGTGACCGCGCGCGCGGTCGACATGGTTGCCGTCGGCGACGAACTCACCCGGGCCGACGTCGTCGTCTCCTGCACCGGCGCCACCGGACTCGTCCTCACCGGCGAGGACATCACGACCGCCGTGCAGGGCCGACGCACCCCGCTCGCCCTGCTCGACCTCGCGATGCCCCGCGACATCGACGCCGCCGCCCACCGGATCCCCGGTGTCCGGCTCGTCGACATCGAGTCGCTCGCCGAGGCCTCCGCCGACGCGCCCATGGCCGCCGACGTCGACCAGGTCCGCGGCATCGTCTCCGACGAGGTCGCCGCCTTCGGCGCCGCCCAGCGCGCCGCGCACATCACCCCGACCGTCGTCGCCCTGCGCACGATGGCCGCCGATGTCGTGGCCACCGAGGTCGCGCGGCTCGAAGGCCGGCTCCCCGACCTCGACGAGAAGCAGCGCGCCGAGATCACCCAGACCGTGCGACGCGTGGTCGACAAGCTCCTGCACGCGCCGACCGTGCGGGTCAAGCAGCTGGCCAGCGAGCCCGGCGGTGCCGGGTACGCGGACGCGCTGCGGACACTCTTCGACCTCGACCCGGAGACGGTCGCATCCGTCAGCCGGGCCGACCTGAATGACGCCGACGTCAAGAACCGAGGGCGAGTATGACCGAGAGGGCACTGAGGCTCGGGACCAGGCGCAGCAAGCTCGCCATGGCCCAGTCCGGGCACGTGGCCGACGCCGTCCGGCAGCTGACCGGCCGGGCCGTCGAGCTCGTGGAGATCACCACGTACGGGGACACCTCCCGGGAGCACCTCGCGCGGATCGGCGGCACCGGCGTCTTCGTCGCCGCCCTGCGCGACGCGCTGCTCGCCGGCGAGGTGGACTTCGCCGTCCACTCCCTGAAGGACCTGCCGACCGCGCAGCACCCGGACCTGGTGCTGGCCGCGATCCCGAAGCGCGAGGACCCGCGCGACGTCCTGATCGCCCGCGAAGGCGTCACGCTCGACCGGCTGCCCAAGGGCGCCCGCGTCGGCACCGGCTCCCCCCGGCGCATGGCCCAGCTCCACGCGTACGCGCGCAGCCACGGCCTGGAGTTCACCTGCGTCCCGATCCGCGGCAACATCGACACCCGTGTCGGTTATGTCCACAGCGGCGAACTCGACGCGGTGGTCCTGGCCGCGGCCGGCCTCAACCGCATCGGCGGGACCTCGGAGCTCACCGGCTCCCTGTCCGTCGACCACCTGTCGGTCGACTCCGTCCTGCCCGCCCCCGGCCAGGGGGCCCTGGCGATCGAGTGCCCGGCCGCCAACGCCGACCTCGTCGCCGCGCTCGCCGGTCTCGACGACCCGCTCACCCGGGCCGCCGTCACCGCGGAGCGTTCCCTGCTCGCCGCCCTGGAGGCCGGCTGTTCCGCACCCGTGGGTGCGCTCGCCGACCTGCTGGCCGACGGCCCCGGTCACGGGCAGGTTGTCACCGAAATGCGCCTGCGTGGCGTCGTCGGCACCACCGACGGCTCGACGCTGGTGCAGCTGTCCACCACCGGTCCCGTACCCACCTCGCACGACGAGGCCATGGCGCTCGGACGCGAACTCGCGGACGAGATGCTCGCCAAGGGTGCGGCCGGTCTTATGGGGGAGCGAGCACTTTGAACCCCACCCGCCCGACCACCAGCCCTGTGTCCTCGGCCTTCACCGGCCACGGGCACGTCACGTTCCTCGGCGCAGGACCGGGAGACCCCGGACTGCTGACCCTCAGGGCCGTCGAGGCCCTCGGGGGCGCGGACGTCCTGATCGCCGAGCCGGAGGTGCTCGAGGTCGTTCGCGGCCATGCGCGCGCGGGGGTGAGCACGCCTGAGCTGACGGTTGTTGACGAGGCGTCAACAGCCGCCGGAGTCCCCGTGTTGAGGGATGCCGCCAATCTTGTCATGGAGGCCGCGAGGGGCGGCAGGCGGGTCGTCCGTGCGGTGACCGGCGACCCCGGACTCGACGGGAACGCGGGTGCCGAGATGCTCGCCTGCGCCGCCGAGGGCATCCCCTTCGAGGTCGTCCCCGGCGTCGCGACCGCCGTCGGCGTGCCCGCGTACGCCGGAGTGCCGCTCCGTGACGCGCAGGGCACCGACGTGCGGTTCGTGGACGCCCGTACCGCCGACGAGCGGTGCTGGGCCGAGGTCGGCGCCTCCGACGGCACCGTCGTCGTCTCCACCTCTCTCGACTCGGTGGCCGCGGCCGCGGCCGAGCTGGTGTCGGCGGGCCGTAAGCCCGACACCCCGCTCACCGTGACCATCGCCGGCACGACCACCCGCCAGCGCACGTGGAACGCGACGCTCGGCACCATCGCGCAGGTCTTCAAGCAGGGGAAGATCCTCCCCTCGCCCGAGGGCCACCGCCCGGTGATAGCCGTGGTCGGCGAGCCCAGCGCCGCCGCGCACCGCGACCAGCTGTCCTGGTTCGAGTCCAAGCCGCTCTTCGGCTGGCGGGTCCTCGTCCCGCGCACCAAGGAGCAGGCGGCCTCGCTCTCCGACCAGCTGCGCTCGTACGGCGCCGTGCCGCACGAGGTCCCGACCATCGCCGTCGAGCCGCCGCGCACGCCGCAGCAGATGGAGCGGGCGGTCAAGGGACTCGTCACCGGACGGTACGAGTGGATCGCCTTCACCTCCGTCAACGCCGTCAAGGCCGTGCGGGAGAAGTTCGAGGAGTACGGGCTCGACGCCCGCGCCTTCGCCGGGATCAAGGTCGCCGCGGTGGGCGAGCAGACGGCCGCCGCGCTGGTCGACTTCGGTGTGAAGCCGGACCTCGTGCCGAGCGGTGAGCAGTCGGCGGCCGGTCTCCTCGAGGACTGGCCTCCGTACGACCCCGTCTTCGACCCGATCGACCGCGTCTTCCTGCCGCGGGCCGACATCGCGACCGAGACGCTCGTCGCCGGGCTCATCGAACTGGGCTGGGAGGTCGACGACGTCACCGCGTACCGGACCGTACGGGCCTCGCCGCCGCCGGCGGACACGCGAGAGGCGATCAAGGGCGGCGGCTTCGACGCGGTGCTCTTCACCTCGTCGTCGACCGTGCGGAACCTCGTCGGCATCGCCGGCAAGCCGCACAACGTCACCGTCATCGCCTGCATCGGGCCCGCCACCGCCAAGACGGCGGAGGAGCACGGGCTGCGGGTGGACGTGCTCTCGCCCGAGCCGTCCGTGCACAAGCTCGCCGAGGCGCTCGCGGACTTCGGGCTGCGGCGGCGGGAGGTCGCGCTGGAGGCGGGGGATCCGGTGACGCGGCCGAGTGAGCGGCGGCCGGGTGCGCGGCGGCGTCGCACGACGTAGTTCGGTTCGGGTGCGGGTTCCTTTTGGGGCCCGCACCCGGTGCGTTTCCGGGCCCTGCGGGTGCGGACGCAGCCCGGCGGAACGCATGCCCACAACGTGGTGCGGCAACACTGTGTCGGTAAGTGCACTGTGTGTGCGGGCGTAGCCTCGGGGTCATGAACTCGTACGGATCTTTTCCCGGAGCGCGGCCGCGGCGTCTGCGGGTGAACCCTGCCATGCGACGGATGGTGGCCGAGACTCGGCTGCATCCGGCCGATCTGATCCTTCCCGCGTTCGTGCGCGAGGGGATCTCCGAGCCCGCGCCGATCGCCGCCATGCCCGGCGTCGTCCAGCACACCCGGGACACCCTGCGGAAGGCCGCCGTCGAGGCGGTGGAGGCCGGGGTCTCCGGGATCATGCTCTTCGGCGTGCCCGAGGACGCCAAGAAGGACGGCGCGGGGACCGCCGGCACCGACCCGGACGGGATCCTCCAGGTCGCCATCCGCGACGTCCGCGCCGAGGTCGGCGACGACCTCGTGATCATGTCCGACCTCTGCCTCGACGAGTACACCGACCACGGGCACTGCGGGGTTCTCGACGCCGACGGGCGCGTCGACAACGACGCCACCCTGGAGCGGTACGCCGAGATGGCCCAGGTCCAGGCCGACGCCGGCGTCCACGTCGTCGGACCCTCCGGAATGATGGACGGGCAGGTCGGAGTGGTCCGGGACGCCCTCGACACCATCGGCAAGGAGGACGTGTCGATCCTCGCGTACACCGCGAAGTACTCCTCCGCCTTCTACGGGCCCTTCCGCGAGGCCGTCGGCTCCTCGCTCACCGGCGACCGCAAGACCTACCAGCAGGACCCCGCCAACCTCCGTGAGTCGATGCGCGAGCTCGCCCTCGACCTGGAGGAGGGGGCCGACATGGTCATGGTCAAGCCCGCGGGACCGTACCTCGACGTCCTCGCCAAGGTCGCCGAGTCCGTGGACGTCCCCGTCGCCGCGTACCAGATCAGCGGCGAGTACGCGATGGTCGAGGCCGCCGCCGAGAAGGGCTGGATCGAGCGCGACCGGGCGATCTTCGAGACCCTCACCGGCATCCGCCGGGCCGGCGCGCAGATGATCCTCACCTACTGGGCCACCGAGGTCGCCCAGAAGCTGTCCGCCGCGCGCGCCTAGGCGCCTCCTAGTCCCACCAGAACGTCCAGACGGGGCTGTCCAGCAGCCCCGCCCGGGCGTAGTCCCGCAGGTTCGTGTGGCTGCCCTGGTCGATGTTGTCCGGGCAGAACGCGTAGTGCTCCGCCGCCAGCGCCTCGGCCTCCTCCTGCGTCTGCGGCGGGGCGGCGACCGAGACCACCAGCTGGTCGAAGGTCAGCGCCACGACCCGGGCCCCGAAGCGGTCCTCCCAGGACCGCAGCACCGCGCACAGCCTGGCCACGTCGTTCTCGTGGTTCAGCGGCCCGGTCCAGCCGATCACCGCCGGGATGTCCGCGCTGCGCCGCGCCGGAACCAGCGCCGGACGCGCGTCCTCCAGCCAGAAGCCCGGCTCCGTCAGCATCTCGGCGACGGCGGCCGCCGCCTTGTCGGGGTCCGTGTCGTACGGCTGCGCCGGGGCCAGGCCCGGCCAGCCCGCCGCGTCAGGTATCTCGTCCGACGCGTACGCCTCCCAGAAGCCGGCGAGGACCTCGTCCGCCTCGTGGTCGGCCGGATCGCTCATCCGCTCCGGCATCAGCTCCCACCGGTCCAGCCCCCAGTCACCGCCCAGCAGCACCGGCAGCAGCCCGGCCGTACGGGCCGCCGGGCGCAGCGCGCTCCACGCGGCGGGCCCCGCAGCACCGTGCCCCGACCAGAGGTACGGGGCGTCCGCCGGGCCGGTGACGGCGCCGGGCGGCAGGTCGAGGCCGAGGGAACGGCCGGTCGGATCGGCTGCGAGCCGGGGCAGCTGGTTCGGGATCATCGCCATGCGGAGAACGTACGGGGCACCACTGACAACGCCGGGGCGAGTGGTGGTGCGGCACGCCGCAGCGCACTCTGGAGGGGTAGCCGACAGGTACCTCGCCGGAGGTGATCCTCATGATGAACACGCTCGTCGGATGGCATGTGGAGATGGAGTTCCAGGAGGAAGGCGACCGCACGCGGGCCGCGGCCATGGTCCGGCTCAGCGACGGCACCGAGTTCCGGGCCCACGGCCGGGCCAATCGCCACCCCTCCGATCCCGACCAGCTCCGCGTCGGCGAGGAGATCGCGGGCGCGCGCGCCCTGATGGACCTCGCCTCCCAGCTGCTCCAGAAGGCCCACACCGAGATCGACCAGGTCTCGGGGCGGACCTCCCGCAGCATCCGCTGATGTCCACGCACGACGAAGCCCCCGCCACGGGCTTCCGTGGCGGGGGCTCCGGCGGTGTACGACTCAGAGACGCTCGGGCGTCCTGATGCCCAGGAGCGCCATGCCCTGGTGCAGCGTCCGGGCCGTCAGCTCGCACAGGAACAGACGGTTCTCGACCTGCTCCGGGGTGTCCGCCTTGAGCACCGGGCACTCCGAGTAGAACGTCGTGTACTGCGAAGCCAGCTGGTACAGGTACGCGGCCAGCTTGTGCGGCGCGTACTCCGCGGCGGTCTCCGCGATCAGCTCGCCGAACGTGTCCAGGTGCAGGCCGAGGGCCCGCTCCGACGGCGCGAGGGCCAGCTCGGCGTGCGCCACCGGCTTCGCGTCGCCCGCCTTGCGCAGGATCGACTGGATACGCGCGTACGCGTACTGGAGGTACACCGAGGTGTCGCCGTTCAGCGAGACCATCTGGTCCAGGTCGAACTTGTAGTCTCGGGCCGCCGACGTCGACAGGTCCGCGTACTTCACCGCGCCGATGCCGACCTGGGCACCACGCTCGGCGATCTCCTCCTCGGTCAGGTCCTGGGCCTTCTCGCGGACGACGGCCGACGCGCGGTCGATCGCCTCGTCGAGGAGGTCCACCAGCCGGACCGTCTCGCCCTCACGGGTCTTGAACGGCTTGCCGTCCTTGCCGAGGACCGTGCCGAACGCCAGCTGGACGGCCTTCACGTCCTCGTTCAGCCAGCCCGCCCGGCGGGCCGTCTCGAAGACCATCTTGAAGTGCAGCGACTGACGGGCGTCCACCACGTAGAGCAGCGAGGTCGCCTTCAGGTTGCCCACGCGGTCGCGGATCGCCGACAGGTCCGTCGCCGCGTAGCCGAAGCCGCCGTCGGACTTCTGGACGATCAGCGGCGTCGGGTTGCCGTCCGGGCCCTTGACGTCGTCGAAGAACACGCAGAGCGCACCCTCGGAGCGGACGGCCACGCCCGACTCCTCGAGGAGGCGGCACGTCTCGTGCAGCATGTCGTTGTAGCCGGACTCGCCGACCACGTCGCCGTCCCGGATGTCCATGTCCAGCTTGTCGAAGACCGAGTAGAAGTAGATCTTCGACTCGTCGACGAACCGCTGCCACAGGGCGAGCGTCTCCTCGTCGCCGGCCTGGAGGTCCACCACCCGGGCACGCGCCCGCGTCTTGAACTCCTCGTCCGAGTCGAAGAGGGCGCGCGAGGCCTTGTACAGCCGGTTGAGGTTCGACATGGCCTCCTCGCCGGAGACCTCGGCCTCCGAGGAGTGGTCCAGCTCGTGCGGGTGCTCGATCAGGAACTGGATGAGCATGCCGAACTGGGTGCCCCAGTCGCCGATGTGGTGACGACGGACCACCGTCTCGCCCGTGAACTCCAGGATCTCCACCATGGCGGCACCGATCACGGCGGACCGCAGGTGGCCGACGTGCATCTCCTTCGCCACGTTCGGCTGGGCGTAGTCGATCACCGTCGTGCCCGCGGCCTCGTTGAACGGCACACCGAGACGCGCGTCCGCGGCACGGGCCGCGAGGGTCTCGATGATCGCCGCGTCCGTGACCGTGATGTTCAGGAAGCCGGGGCCCGAGACCTCGATCTCCTTCAGCACGTCGTTCGCCGGGATCGCCTCGACGACCTTCGTCGCCAGCTCACGCGGATTGCCCTTGAGCTGCTTGGCCAGCGCCAGGATGCCGTTGGCCTGGAAGTCGGCCCGGTCGCTTCGTCGCAGCAGCGGGTCGGCGGACGCGGCCTCCGGCAGGGCTGCCGAGAGTCCGTCCGCGAGGCGCTGCTGCACGGTCGAAGCGAGGGAAGGGACCGAGGCCATGAGCTTCCGTTCCTGTTGAGGGTGAGATCGTCAGGTCTGATTTCGCTTGTCAAGTGTCCCACGGGGGAGCAACGTGTTTTCTCCGCCTGTGGACAAATCCGCACCTGTGGACAACCGCCGCGACTTCCCATCCGTCTGGGAGAATGGACGACGCAGGGCTGTCCCGCAGAACCGTCAAGGAAGAAGGACGTACCGACCGTGGCTCAGAGCAGCACCGAGACCGACTGGGTCTCCCGTTTCGCGGACGATGTCATCGCCGAATCGGAGCGACGTGCGCCTGGCAAACCGGTCGTCGTCGCCTCCGGCCTCTCCCCGTCCGGCCCGATCCACCTCGGCAACCTCCGCGAGGTCATGACCCCGCACCTGGTCGCCGACGAGATCCGCCGCCGCGGGTACGAGGTCAGGCACCTCATCTCCTGGGACGACTACGACCGCTACCGCAAGGTGCCCAACGGCATCGAGGGCGTCGACGAGTCCTGGGCCGAGCACATCGGCAAGCCGCTGACCTCCGTCCCGGCCCCCGCCGGCTCGGCGTACCCCAACTGGGCCGAGCACTTCAAGGCCGCCATGGTCGAGGCGCTCGCCGAGCTGGGCGTCGAGTACGACCCCATCAGCCAGACCGAGCAGTACACCGCCGGCACCTACCGCGAGCAGATCCTGCACGCGATGAAGCACCGCGGTGACATCGACGCCATCCTCGACCAGTACCGGACGAAGAAGGCGCCGAAGAAGCAGTCGCAGAAGCCGGTCGACGAGGCCGAGCTGGAGGCCGAGGAGGGCTCCGGCGCCGCCGCCGAGGACGACGGCTCCGGCGGCACCTCCGGCTACTTCCCGTACAAGCCGTTCTGCGGCCAGTGCGAGAAGGACCTCACCACGGTCACCTCGTACGACGACGACACGACCGAGCTCGCCTACACCTGCACGAACTGCGGCTTCGGCGAGACCGTGAAGCTCAGCGAGTTCAACCGCGGCAAGCTGGTCTGGAAGGTCGACTGGCCCATGCGCTGGGCCTACGAGGGCGTCATCTTCGAGCCCTCCGGCGTCGACCACACCTCGCCCGGCTCCTCCTTCGTCGTCGGCGGCCAGATCGTCCGCATCTTCGACGGCGTCCAGCCCATCGGCCCCATGTACGCCTTCGTCGGCATCAGCGGCATGGCCAAGATGTCCTCCTCGAAGGGCGGCGTGCCCACCGCGGCCGACGCGCTCAAGATCATGGAGCCCCAGCTCCTGCGCTGGCTGTACGCCCGCCGCAAGCCCAACCAGTCCTTCAAGATCGCCTTCGACCAGGAGATCCAGCGGCTCTACGACGAGTGGGACAAGCTGGAGGCCAAGGTCGCCGACGGCACCGTCCTGCCCGCCGACGCCGCCGCCCACTCCCGCGCCGCCCGCACGGCCGCCGGCGAGCTCCCCCGGACGCCGCGCCCGCTGCCGTACCGGACGCTCGCCTCCGTCATGGACATCACCGCCGGCCACGACGAGCAGACCCTGCGCATCCTCACCGAGCTCGACCCGGAGAACCCGGTCACCTCGCTCGACGAGGTCCGCCCGCGTCTGGACCGCGCCGAGAGCTGGATCACCAACCAGGTCCCGGCCGACCAGCGCACCATCGTCCGCGACGAGCCCGACACCGAGATCCTCGGCTCGCTCGACGACGAAGGACGCGAGTCGCTGCGGCTGCTCCTCGAAGGCCTCGACACCCACTGGTCGCTCGACGGGCTCACCACGCTCGTCTACGGCGTCCCGAAGGTCATGGCCGGTCTCGACCCCGAGGCCAAGCCGACGCCCGAGCTGAAGCTCGCCCAGCGTGCCTTCTTCGCCCTGCTCTACAAGCTCCTCGTGAGCCGCGAGACCGGGCCGCGCCTGCCCACCCTGCTCCTCGCCGTGGGCGCGGACCGGGTGCGGAAGCTGCTCGGCGCGTAAGCGAACGGAAAGGGCCACCACTTCCGGATTTCCGGAGGTGGTGGCCCTTCGCCGTACCTGAGGTCAGGGAGTGTCGACCTCGGCCCTCGCCTGCTGCACGCGCTCCTCGGCCTTCGGGACCGCCTGCCGCAGCAGGGCCAGCTCGCCCTCCGGGAACTCCGCCAGGCCGTACCACTCGGCCACCAGCTGAGCCAGCGCGGACTCGGACGGCATCTGGTCGTGCTCGTACACGTACGTGTCCATGGCCTTGAAGACGACTTCCTCGAAGTCGTCGTCCTGAGGCCGCTGCGGCTGCTGCTCGACGTACTCCGGGTACTCGACGAACTGCTCCGGGCCCGGCGGCGGGACGTCCTCCGGGCCCTGGGGGACCGGGACCGGGGTGGGTTCGAGGCCCTCCACGATCTGGGGGTTGTAGTCGCCCTCGTAGGACTCCGGGGAGACCTGGTTGTCCTTGAACCAAGGGTTGCCGGCCGCGTCCACCGCGCCCGCCTCCGCGGCGCCCGGCTGCACCGCGCCCGGCCCCACCGCGACCGGCTCCGGGTGCGGGAGCTGCTGCGGGATCGCCGGGACGGTCTGCTGCGGGATCATCACGGGGGGCTGCGGCTGCTCCGCCGGCAGCACCGCCGGCTCGATGCCCGCCGCCGCCAGGCCCTCCGCCGCCGTCTCCGCCAGCGGCACGCCGTACCGCGCCAGGCGCAGCGGCATCAGCGCCTCCACCGGCGCCTTGCGGCGCCAGCCACGGCCGTAGCGGGCCTGGAGCCGGGCCTGGTAGATCATCCGCTCCTGCTCCAGCTTGATGACCTGCTCGTACGAGCGCAGCTCCCACAGCTTCATCCGGCGCCACAGGCGGAAGGTGGGGACCGGGGACAGCAGCCAGCGGGTGAGCCGCACGCCCTCCATGTGCTTGTCCGCCGTGATGTCCGCGATCCGGCCCACGGCGTGCCGCGCGGCCTCGACCGAGACGACGAACAGGACCGGGATCACCGCGTGCATGCCGACGCCCAGCGGGTCGGGCCAGGCCGCCGCGCCGTTGAACGCGATCGTCGCCGCCGTCAGCACCCACGCCGTCTGCCGCAGCAGCGGGAACGGGATCCGCAGCCAGGTCAGCAGCAGGTCGAGGGCGAGCAGGACGCAGATGCCCGCGTCGATGCCGATCGGGAAGAAGTACGAGAAGGTGCCGAAGCCCTTGTTCACGGCCAGCTCGCGGACGGCCGCGTACGAACCGGCGAAACCGATTCCCGCGATGATCAGCGCACCGGCGATGACGAGGCCGATGAGTATTCGGTGTGTGCGTGTCAGCTGCATCGCGGCCACCCGCGACCCCTCCCGTCAAACGACATCTCGCGCGCACAGAGTGGCACATGTGCGCGAAGCCCGGCCCTCGGGGGAGGGACGGGCTCCGCGCGCATGTGCCTGTCTGGGCAGGTTTGTGACTACTTGTTGGCTGCCGCGACCGCCGCGACGGCCTCCTTCGCGGCCTTCACCGCGCCGGCCGTGATCGACTTCTGCGACGGGGCGTCGGCGCCCGCGTAACCGGCGCCGTTGTACGACAGCAGGACCAGGACGTTGCCCGTGCGGGCGACCACCGACGTGTAGACGAAGTCCTCGCCCGTCTTGCGCACCTGGTACGAGACCGTCTTCGCCTCCTCGCCGACGCCGGTCGCGGCGGTCGTGCTCAGCTTCTTCGCGCCCGGCGTCTGCTGGACCTTGCCGACCTCCTTCGCGAAGTTCTCCTCCGCGCGGTCCTGGCCGCTGCCGAGCGACACGTCGGAGTCGTACCGGTAGAAGGAGACGTCGAGCCAGCGGTACTGGGAACCGTCCACGCCCTTGTCGTCGAGACCGTTCCACGAGCAGCCGGTGCGGCTGTTCACGTCGCTCGACGCGGCCTGCGTGCCCTTCTTGTTCTTCGCGTCCGGCACCAGCGAGGCCGTCGTCTTCGCGGAGATCGCCTTGCAGACCTCGGGCAGCTTCGCGAACTTCGCCGGGGCGACCGTCGGCGTCGGCGAGGGGGTGGGCGTCGCGGAGGCCGACGCGGCCGCCTTGTCGCCCGAGCCCGCCTTGCCGGAACCCGAGCCGGAGCCGTCGGAGCCGGAGGAGCAGCCGGCGGCGACGAGCATCACCGGGACGGCGGCGCAGGCGAGTATGCGGGGGAGGCGCGAGGCTGATCGCTGCATGGTTCCTTCAGTCGCTTGTCGTGCGGTCCGGCGGCCGGTCGGGCCGGCTGCCACGGCCGGCGGGCGGCCACGGGTACGCCGACACGTTACGTGGTCGCCGTCCACTCACGGAGCGGAAGCGGACGGCTACTCCTCCAGGCGCTCGGCGAGCCGGCGGGCCAGCTTCTGGGCCTTCGCCTGCAGTTCTTCGCTGTCGGGGCCCTCCGGGGAACCCGCTGTCTGCTCCCGGTAAGCGATGGTCACGATCACGTTGGATGTGCGGAACACCACGCTGACGGCCCGCTGGAGGCTGTTCGCGCCGACGGTGGTCAGGCGGTCGTCGACGTACGCGATGTCGCCGAGGCCGTCGAGGACGCGGGGTTCGAGACCGGTGGTGTCCGGGTCGGGTGTCGCGTCGGCGGACGGGCTTGTCGTGTCCGCCGTGTCCGTCGGGCCGGGTCCGCCCGGCGTGTTCGTCGGGCTCGTCGCCGCGGCGGTGATGGCGGAGGCGGACGTCGAGGCGGGGGCCGCGGGAGTGGTCGGGGAGGTGGTCCCCGGGGTCTTGCCCGTGGGGGACGGGGAGCCGGTGCCGCCCGTGGGGCTCGGCGGGGTCGTCGGCGGTACGGGGATGCCCGCCGCGAGCTGCTTGCGGAGGTACACCTCCTGCGCCCGGGCGTCGTCGCTCACGGCGGGGTCGTACGAGACCACCCGTTCGATGTCGAGCACGAGCCGGTGGGAGAGCTCCGGGCTGTCCGCCTTCCACGTGCAGCCGACCCGCCGGTCCGTGTCGTACGTGACGGCCGGTGAACCGCGGTACGCCTTCGCGCGCTCCGGATCGGGCAGCGCCTCCGCACCCGGGAGCAGGTCCTTGAGCATGGCCTGCGGGACGGCGCCGCAGGCCTCGAAGAGGGTGGTGTAGCGGCCGGGGGGCGCGAGGGGGACGGTGGCGCCGCCGGCCTTGGCGTCGATCGAGGCCTTGTCGGCCGGGGAACCGGCGGAGCAGCCGGTGAGGGCGAGCCCGAGGCCCAGCCCGAGGGCGCTGGTGAGGACGGCGGCGGCACGTGCCGCGGATCCGGCGCGGCCGGGGGCGTACCTCTCTCGCTGCACGGTCCCAGGCTCCCTTCTCCCGAGGTCTCTTCCCGAAAACTGTTTGCGGCGCGAACCCGGCCGATGGACACAATGTCTATCGCACACGCAGCTGTTGATGCCGGTCCGTTGTCACCTGTACGGGCTTTGGCGCCGGTTTTTGCGTTATCAGACTTTTCGGGGGAATCGAGGAAATATGTCGTACGTCGAGGTGCCGGGGGCGAAGGTACCCATCCGGATGTGGACCGATCCTTCCACGGTCGACGACGGAGCGATGCAGCAGCTCCGGAATACGGCGACGCTTCCGTGGATCAAGGGCCTGGCCGTGATGCCGGACGTGCACTACGGCAAGGGCGCGACGGTCGGTTCGGTGATCGCGATGCAGGGAGCCGTCTGTCCGGCGGCGGTCGGCGTGGACATCGGCTGCGGCATGTCCGCGGTGAAGACGTCCCTGACGGCGAACGACCTCCCGGGCGACCTGTCGCGCCTGCGCTCCAAGATCGAGCAGGCCATCCCGGTGGGCCGCGGCCTGCACCGCGAGGCGGTGGACCCGAAGCGGCTGTTCCAGTTCCCGACGGCGGGGTGGGACGACTTCTGGTCGCGGTTCGACGGGGTCGCGGACGCGGTGAAGTTCCGGCGGGAACGGGCGGCTCAGCAGATGGGGACGCTCGGGTCGGGCAACCATTTCGTGGAATTCTGTATCGATACGTCCGGTTCGGTGTGGCTCATGCTGCACTCGGGTTCGAGGAACATCGGCAAGGAGCTCGCCGAGCATCACATCGGCGAGGCGCAGAAGCTGCCGCACAACCAGGGCCTCGTCGACCGCGATCTCGCGGTGTTCGTCGCGGACACCCCGCAGATGGCGGCGTACCGGCACGACCTCTTCTGGGCGCAGGAGTACGCGAAGTACAACCGCGCGATCATGATGGCGCTCTTCCAGGAGGTCGTCCGCCGGGAGTTCCGCAAGGCGCGGGTGACCTTCGAGCCGGTGATCTCCTGCCACCACAACTACGTGGCGGAGGAGCGGTACGAGGGCATGGACATGCTGGTCACGCGGAAGGGCGCGATCCGGGCCGGCTCCGGGGAGTTCGGGATCATCCCGGGCTCGATGGGCACGGGTTCGTACATCGTGAAGGGCCTGGGGAACGCCGCCTCGTTCAACTCCGCCTCGCACGGGGCGGGTCGGCGGATGAGCCGGAGCGCGGCGAAACGGCACTTCACGACGAAGGACCTGGAGGAGCAGACGCGGGGGGTGGAGTGCCGCAAGGACTCCGGCGTCGTGGACGAGATCCCGGGTGCGTACAAGCCGATCGAGAAGGTCATCGACCAGCAGCGGGACCTCGTGGAGGTCGTCGCGAAGCTGAAGCAGGTCATCTGCGTGAAGGGCTGACGCGGGTCGTCGTGGGTCGTCGCGGGCCGTCGCCGGTCGTCGCGCACGGGAAGGGCCCCGGTACGGATCGCCGTACCGGGGCCCTTTCGCCTGTGCGTCAGAGGTGCGCGGGCGGTCAGAGCTCGCGGTGGACCTTGGTGTTGGAGGCCTGGGCTCGGGGGCGGACGACCAGGAGGTCGATGTTGACGTGCGGGGGGCGGGTGCAGGCCCAGGTGATGGTGTCGGCCACGTCGTCGGCCGTCAGGGGGTCGGCGACGCCCGCGTAGACCTTGGCGGCCTTGTCGGTGTCGCCGCGGAAGCGGGTCGTGGCGAACTCGTCGGTCTTGACCATGCCGGGGGCGATCTCGATGACGCGGACCGGGGTGCCGACGATCTCCAGGCGGAGGGTCTCGGCGAGGACGCGGGCGCCGTTCTTGGCGGCGACGTAGCCCGCGCCGCCCTCGTAGGTGCCGTGGCCCGCGGTGGAGGAGAGGACGACGACCGTGCCGTCGCCGCTCGCTGTGAGGGCGGGGAGCAGGGCCTGGGTGAGGTTGAGGGTGCCGATGACGTTGACCTCGTACATCTGGCGCCAGTCGGCCGGGTCGCCGGTGGCGACGGGGTCGGCGCCGAGGGCGCCGCCGGCGTTGTTGACGAGGACGGCGAGGGCGCGGAAGGCGGTGGCGAACTCGTCGACGGCGGCGCGGTCGGTGACGTCGAGGGCGTAGGCGGTGGCCTGGTGGCCGGCCGCGTTGATCTCGGCGGCGAGGGCCTCGATGCGGTCCTTGCGGCGGGCGGTGAGGACGACGCGGTAGCCGGCGGCGGCGAGCTGCCGGGCGGTGGCGGCGCCGATTCCGCTGCTCGCTCCGGTGATGACGGCGATGGGGGTGCCGGCGGCGGTCATGGTGGCGTGCTCCTCGCGCAGGTGGTCGATTCCGTGGATCGCCCGGTCAGGATAGGTCGGGACGCCCCTCAGCGGCCTCGGGGGGCGTACATGATCAGGGCCATTCCGGCGAGGCAGACCAGTGCGCCGGTGATGTCCCAGCGGTCGGGGCGGTAGCCGTCGGCGGCCATCCCCCAGGCGATCGATCCGGCGACGAAGACGCCGCCGTAGGCGGCGAGGACGCGGCCGAACTCGGCGTCGGGCTGGAGGGTGGCGACGAAGCCGTAGACGCCGAGCGCGATGACGCCGCCGCCGATCCAGATCCAGCCGCGGTGCTCCCGTACGCCTTGCCAGACGAGCCAGGCGCCGCCGATCTCGAAGAGGGCGGCGAGGAGGAAGAGGGCGGCGGAGCGTGCGATGAGCATGGGGAGAGCCTTGCACGGGGGGACGGACACGCGTCTCTGACTGGGTGTCAGGAATTGGGGGTGATGGTGGGTATTTTGTGCTTATGCGAAGAGTCGTCACATCTGTGCTGGGGGTTGCGTGCGCGGGGGCGCTGGCTGTCGGTGCCGCGGTGGGCGCCGGGGCCGTGGGGCCCGGGGTCGGTGACCGGGGTCTGCCCGAGGCGGACCTCGCCCATCACGGGCACGTCTCCCTCTGGGACGGGCGGGTCGGGGTGTGGGTGGTGAGCGAGAACCACGGTCCCTCCGATCTCGGACAGGCGACCGTCCGGCTCGCCTTCTCCGTGCCGATGGCGGGTGAGCAGGCGCTGCCCCCGGACTGCCTGTGGAGCAGCGACCGGGTGGTGTCCTGCCGGACCGGTGCGCTGCGGGCCGCCGGGGCCGCCGGTGAGCTCGCACTCGACCTGCGGACCGCCGGTCTTCCGGACGAGATCACGGTGGAGGTCAGCACGGCCTGGCGGGACGGCAGGATCGACCTGAACCCCAGGAACGACCGCCATCGTGTGCTGGTGCTCGCCACCGGCGATCCCTACGTGTTCTGACGGCCGGTTCGTACAATCCCTGCATGACGCAGAAGAGTTCCGCCCGGCGTGAGGCGCTCATGACCGAGCTGTACGGCGAGGCCCGGCGCTACATGGCCTCCTACGCCCTGTTCAACCAGGCCGTCGCCGACCATCTGCGGCTCCACCCGACCGACGTGCAGTGCCTGAACCTGCTCAGCCTGGAGGACGGGCCGGTGACCACCGGGCGGGTGGCCGAGCTAACCGGGCTCACCACGGGCTCCGCCACGCGGCTCGTGGACCGGCTGGAGAAGGCCGGGTACGTGACGCGCGAGCGGGACACGGAGGACCGGCGGCGGGTCCTGGTGGCGCTCGTGCCCGGACGGATGGCCGAGCTCGCCGCGCTGTGGCGGAAGCTCAACGGCACCTGGGGCACCATGTTCGACGTCTACAGCGACGCCGAGGTCGCGCTCCTCATCGCCCACATGCGGCGGACCGTCGAGGTCAGTGCCGCGCAGGTCGAGCGGTTGCGGAGTGGCGAGCTCGGATAGCGGCGAGCTCGGGTGACGAGGGCGGCTTCTGCTGGCCGGTCCTTCTAGCCGGCCGTCGTCGCGCCGCCGAACTCCGTGAGCGCGTCCGCGACGATGGCCTCCAGGCGGGCGTGGTGGGCGCCGCGCCAGTAGACCCGGCCGCACTCCTCGCACTCCGCGAACACGTCGTACGTCTTCTCCGTGCCCTGCTCCAGGCGCTCGCGCACGGCGTCCTTGTCGGCGGTCGAGAGCTGTCCGTTGCACGCCGTGCAGCGGGTCCAGGGCGCCAGCGGGGGTGCGAAGCGCTCCAGGACGTCGCGGAGCTGCTCCTCGGGGCGGTCGCTGTAGACGTACGCGCCCGCCCAGAGCTCTCTGCGGCGCAGCAGCCCGCGGTCGCGCGAGAGCATCATACGCCGCTCCCGCGCGGAGAGCGCGGCGAGCGCCGGGTCGCCGATGTCCTCGCTCTCGTACGCCGCGTCCACGCCGAGCAGGCGCAGGCGCCGTGCGAGCGTGCCGAGGTGGACGTCGAGCAGGAACCGGAGCGGTGCGCCGGGGACCGTCTGCGGGCGCGCGACCCCCTCCACCTCGACCGTCTCTCCCACGGCCGGGACGTGCGAGGCGGCCACCGGCTCGCCGTCGACGAGCAGGCGTCCGGCCTCGGTGAGGGGGACGCCGAGCGATTCCACGACGTGGCCGAGCGAGGAGGAGCCGTCGGTCGTCACGGGGGTGCGTCCCTTGCGCCGCTCCGCCGAGACGAAGAGGTGCAGGCCGGGGGCGAAGCTGATGTGGATCTCCGGTCCGTTCACGGGGACAGGATGGCACCGGGGTGGGGGAGGGGCCAGGGAATTCCGGGGTGCCCGAGGCGGCTCCGGGCGCCCGGTCAGGGGCGGAAGGCTCTCGCGTGGTCCGTCGTCCACTCGGCGAACGTGCGGGGCGGCCGGCCCGTCAGGTGCTCGACCGTGTCGGTCAGGGGGACCGGGCGGCCGTCGGTGGACGCCCAGTAGGAGAGCAGGGCGTCGGCGAATGGGGCCGGCAGGTGGCCGGTGACCGAGGCCTTCCACTCCTCCGGGGTGATGACGGTGTGGGGCGCGGGGCGGCCCGTCACCCGCTCCACGATCGCGAGCTGTTCGGTGAAGTCCAGCGATTCGGGGCCTGTGAGCAGGTAGGAGGAGCCGCGCAGGCGGGGCTGGGTGAGGACGGCGAAGGCCGCCTCCGCGATGTCGCGCTCGTGGAGGGGGTCGCCGTGGGAGTGGGGGTAGGGGAGGGCGGGCGCGTGTCCGGCCCGGAGGGCTCGGGCCCACTGGAGGGCGTTGGCGGCGAAGGCGCCCGGCTGGAGGTGGGTGGCCTCGAAGGCTCCGGTGTCCGCGACGGCGGCGAGGGCGCGTTCGGCGGCGAGGTGGGAGGTGGCGATGGCGTTCTCCTCGGCGTCCGGGGCGAGCACGGAGCTGGAGGAGAGGAGCGCGATGTGCTCGACGCCGGCGGCGCGGGCCCGTTCGGCGAAGGCGCGGGCGTGGGTCGCCTCGGCGTAGAGGAAGACGGAGTCGACGCCGGCGAGGGCCGTGTCGAAGGTGGCCGGGTCGGCGAGGTCGCAGTGGACGGTGTCGGTTCCGGCGGGTGGTGAGAGGTCGGCGGGGTTCTTGGAGCCGGCTGTGGCCTTGATGCCCGCGGCCGCGAGGAGGTCGAGGAGGGCGGTGGCGACGCGGCCGCGGCCGCCGGTGACGAGGACGTTCGCGGGGGTCTGGGAGGTCATGGCGGAATCCTTGGTCTCTCGTGTCGGATCACTTGCATGAAGAAGAGTCTGCGTTACGCAGATAAATATCCGCGAGGCCGCCGTCTCCGTCAACCCTGAAAAAACCTGGGGTACCGTCCCGGCATGAAGATCATCGACCTTGAGCCCGGCGACCCCAGGCTGGAGAGCGACCTGCTGCCGGTCCTGCTCGAACTCCGCCCGCACCTCACCCCCGCGCTCTTCCGCGAGGTCTACGAGGCCGGACACCCCCAGGGCCTGCGGTTCAGCGCCGCCTACGCCGACGGGGGCCGCTGCGTCGGCGCGGCCGGGTGGCGGATCGTCATCAACACGAGCTCCCTGCGCAAGCTCTATGTCGACGACCTCGTGACCGCGTCCGCCGAGCGCTCCACCGGCGTCGGCCACGCGCTCGTCGAGCACCTGGAGGGCCACGCGCGCGAGGCCGGCTGCCATGAGCTCAACCTCGACTCCGGCACCCATCGCACCGGAGCGCACCGCTTCTATCTGCGCGAGCGCTTCGACATCGCGGCCTTCCACTTCACCCGGCCGCTCACCGCGCCGGACGCCGGCTAGGGCCTGTACGCCCCCTGGGCCAGGTCGAGCCGCCAGTCCCGGCAGGTCATCATGTGCCCCGGCGGGTACTCGAAGGACAGCTCGCCGAGCAGCTCGAAACCGGCCTTGCGGCACACCGCGTTCGACGCGGTGTTCTCCGCGGACGGGAACGCGTGCAGATGGCGGTGCAGGCCCGCGGCCCGGGCCTCCGCCGCCACCGCGCGCGTGGCGGAGGTCGCCACCCCGCGGCCCTGGAAGCCCGGAAGGACCGTCCAGCCCGTCTCGTACACCTGCCGTCCCTCGTGCTCGCGGGCCCAGAAGCCGATGCTGCCCGCCACCGTCTCCTCCGGCAGCAGCACGATCCGGAACATCCGCCCCGCTCCCGTGCGGTCCGCGCTCAGCTTCACGTACCGCTGATGGCGCCGCTCCAGCTGCTCCTCGGTCTCCGGGCCGCCGAGGTGCTCCATCAGCTCCGGCGCGTTCAGGGCGCGCAGCAAGCCCGCGTCCTCCTCGGACCAGGGCTCCAGGCGCACGCCCCCGGCATCGGCATCGGTGTCCGTGTCCGTGTTCGCGTTCCCGTTCGTGTTCGTCATGATCGAACGGTAGGTCAGGGCACTGACAGGCCCCGGGCGTACGCCGTCGGGGGCACCCCGATCGTCGCCGTGAAGTCCCGTACGAGATGCGCCTGGTCGCTGTAGCCCAGCTCGGCCGCGAGCGCCGGCCAGTCCACGGCGGCCTCCACCGTCCCCGCCGACTCGGCGCGCTCCAGGGCCTCGTGGATGCGGTAGCGCAGGATCACCCACTTCGGGCCCACCCCGACGTGGGAGGCGAACAGCCGCTGCAGCGAGCGGGCCGACAGGCCCGACGCGGCGGCCAGCTGCGAGGCCCTGCGGATCGCGCGGTCCGCGCGGGCCAGGTCCACCAGCTCCATCGCCTGCGCGGCCACCGGATCGGGCGCCGGGCCGAGAGCCAGGAGGAAGGCGTCGAGCGCCGCCACGCGCTCCCGGTCCTCGTCCGGGGACAGGACGCTCGCGACCGCGCCCTCCGGAACCTCCGGGAACACCTCGCCGAGCGGCACCCGGCGGCTCGTCCACGCCGACACCGGCCACGCGGGCGCGAACGGACGGAAACCGCCCGGCCGGAACTGGATCCCGCAGACCCGGCCCGTGCCGGACAGCCGCTGCGTGAAGAGGCCGAGGCCGATCCCCGAGACCTCGGCGGACGCCGCGGCCTCCTCCGGCGGGCCGCCGAGCCTGCCGTAGCGCTGGAAGACCACGTTCACCGACGGGTGCGGGACGACCTGGGTCGCGTACGGCTCCGGCAGCGCCCAGTCGATCAGCCAGTAGTGCTCAAGGAAGGGCCGCAGCTCGGGCGCGGGCGTGTGGCGGCGGAAGCGGACCCGGGCGAGCAGTTCGGCGGGGTCGACGATGCCCCGGGTGTCCGTGCGCGGAGTCCCGGTGTCCGTGCACGGCGTCCCGGTGTCCCTGCGCGGAGTCGGGGTGGCCATGGCGCGCGTACTCCTGACGTGTTTCTTCAAGACGGCTGCCGCCATGATCGCCTAGCGTCGATTCCATGACGAACCAGGACCTTCCCCGCATCGCCGATCTGCTGCACACCGCCGCCGCGCAGGCCGCGCCCCTGGTCGGCGGCATCGACGACGCCTCGCTCGACGCGCCCACGCCCTGCTCCGAGTACGACGTGCGGGCGCTGCTCAACCACCTCTTCGCGGTCGTCGTGAACTTCCAGGCCCTCGCCGCCAAGCAGCCGGCCGACTTCTCCGAGATCCCCGACCGGGTTGCCGAGGCCGACTGGCGGGACCGTTTCGCGGCGGAGGCCGGGAAGCTGGTCGCGGCCTGGGCGGAGCCGGGCGCCGACGAGGGCACCTCCGGCGCGATGGGGCTGCCCGCGCGGACCGTCGGCTCCATGGTGCTGCTCGACCTGACCGTCCACGCCTGGGACCTGGCCCGCGCCACGGGGCAGGCCTTCGAACCCGACCCGGCCGTGGTGGACGGGCTCGTCGGGGAAGTGGAGAAGATGGCGCCCATGGCCCGGGAGATGAGCGTCTTCGGCGACGCCGTCGAGCTGCCCGGGAGCGCCTCCGTCTTCGAGCGCCTGCTCGCGACCACCGGCCGCGACCCGCACGCCTGGGCGGCCTGACCCGCGCCGTCGGCGGGGGCCGGCCCCCGCCGACGGCGGTGTCTCAGCGCAGACGGCCCGGGGCGGTCAGGGAGAGACGGGAGACGAGCCGGCCGAAGGCGGCCTCTTCCTCCTCGGTCAGGGTCACCGACTCCTGCGGGTGCCAGACGCGCTCCAGGGGCGTCGCCGCCGCACGCTCCCGGCGGTCGCGGGCACGGCTGCGCAGGCTCATCGTCAGCCAGATCACCGTCGACGCGGCGAGCAGGGCGAAGAGCGTGATCACGCGGGGGTCAGAGAACTGGCCGGGGAAGGACATGGCGCACTCCAGGACGTGAGAAGCCCTCCGTACGCGAGCGCCCTGGCAGAGGCGCGCGGGTACGGCAGGCGGTGGTGATTCCTGCTGCTTCCTCCCGACCCGGTCAGTTAACACCACCCTGGGGGTCTTTCGGCAGGGGGGTTCGGGACCAAAGTCCCGAAAAGGGGTTGTCCACAGGTTCCCGGGGGCCCTCTTGTGCGGGCTTCGCCGTCGCTCCACTGTGGCGGGAGGAGACAGAACGCGTCGGGGAGGGAGTGCCCGCATGTCCGGAGCGCAGCCGTGGGCTTTCACGGACGACAGGGGTGTGGAGTCGGGCGCGGCCCGAGTGCCGGAGCGGATCGTGGCGTACGTACGGGCCGGGGCCGCGCTGCTCGATGCGGGGGTGCCGCCGGTCGCCGTCTACGGGTCGGGGCACGACGGGGCCGTCCTCGATCCCGCCAAGGCCGGTCGCCTCGGTGAGGCCGGTGTGGCGTATCTCGGCGGAGGGCGCGGGCTCGACGAGGGGGTGCTCGGGGGGCCGCGGCCCGAGCTGGTGGTCGACGTCACCTACGACGGCAAGAGTCCGTACGCCCTCGACGAGGCGGTCGTCGAGCGGCTGGGGATACCGCTCGTCGTGCTCTCCGTCGGCAACGAGCTCGGCCTTCCCGGGATCCTCGGGCGCTTCGGCGCGCTGGCCCGCTCCCTCGGGGGAGACCCGTCGCCCGCCGGGCCCCGGGGCGGTCTCCCGGAGGCGGAGGACGCCCTTCGGGAGGCGGCCGGGCGGAGCCGGCTCTCCGTCCTCGCGCTCTCCGGCGGCGGGCCCGAGCAGGTCCATCTCGCCCGGCCCGGGGCCTGGCCGGAGCTGGGGCGGCTCGCCGCGCTCGGTGTCCGGCTTCTCGATCCGGGGCCCGGCGCCGGCGTCAACTGGCTGACCACGGACTGGGAGCGTGCCGGTGAGCTCCGGCCGGACGTGGTGCTCTTCGACAACCGGGCGCACGCGGCTCCGCCGAGCTCGTACGGGATACCGGGCGCCGTCCGGCTCGTGCCCTGGAACCCCGAGACGCCGCCGAGTCCGGACGCCTACGCGCGCTTCTTCCGCGACCTGACGGAGTCCCTGGACTCCTGAGCTAAGCGGGCGTCAGGCGGGTGCGGAGCGAGGTCGCGAACTCCTCCGCGCGGGCCAGCTGGGTGCGCAGCTCGTCGACGCGTTCCGCCGCCGCCTGCTCGTAGCGGCGGACGCGGTCGACGAGCGCCGCGCGGTCCTCCGGGGTCAGTTCGGTCTCCGTGCCCGGGCGGTCGGCGGTCAGCAGGTCCACGGCCGTGAGCAGGTCGCGGGTCTCGTCGAGCGTGAAGCCGAGCGGCTGCATGCGGCGGATCACCATCAGGCGGGACACGTCGGCGTCCGTGTAGAGGGGGAAGCCGCCCGGCGAGGCCGCCGAGGGCACCACCAGGCCGATGTCCTCGTACTGGCGGATGGTGCGCAGGGACAGTTCCGTCCGTGCGGCGACCTCCCGGAGCTGCATGGGCCCGCCGGTCGTCCGTACTCCGCTCACACGCGTCACGTCCTCTCCCGAGCGTCCGATGACGGACGTTCCACCCTGCGCATTACATCTGACTCGTCCGATTCGTCCTAACTTCAGCACTTATGAATGCCGGGAGTGTCGCGAAACGCCCGGCGACGGGCCCGAGTGGCCCCCCAAGACACCTCTTACGGCCACACCAGGCAGTACGGCTGATGTCCCGCCTCGTGCAGGCGGACGGAGAAGTCCTGCCACTCGTGGAGCAGCTGGTAGACGTCGAAGGCGTCGCGCGGGCCGCCGCGGTCCGGGACCGTGGACCAGATGAAGGCGGCGGCGCCCACCGACTCCTCGCCGATCCCGCGCAGCGGGTCGACGACGGTCATCGGGAGCTTCACGACGGCGTAGTCGGGGTGGAGCACGACCAGTTCCAGCGGGGGCACCCTGTGCAGGGGCATGCCCTGGATGCCCGTGAGGACCATCGCCGCTATGGTCTCGGGCTTGATCTTGGTGAACATGCCGCCCATGCCGAGCTCGTCCCCGCCGAGCTCCTCCGGGCGCATCGAGATCGGGACGCGCGCGGCCGTGGCGCCGTCGGGCGCGCCGAAGTACTTGTACGTCACCCCCAAGCGGCCGCTCCCGCTTCCGCCGGCCGACTCGTCCGCGGGGCCCGACGCTCCCGGAACGGTCGGGTTCCCGGAGGCCGGGTCTTCGGACCGCCGGCGCCGGTGCCTGCCCCGCCGGGCAGACTCCGGACCCAGGTCGCCCGTCCCCTCGCCCGGTCCGCCACCGCGATGCATATCTCCACCCGACTGCTTTTTCTCGGCAACACGACCCCGCCGCGCAACCCGATCATCGTGTCAGTGACCTCCCCCGCACTCGTACGGTGAAACACCTGTCCGCAAGAACGTCGTGGCCTCTGACACCATGGATTCCGTGAGCCATCCCTATGACGCCCCAGTTTCGCAGACGCGACGGACAACCGCCCCGGCGTAATCAGGGGGTGTCCTCACCGTCTCGTCCGTACTCGCAGCCGTATTCGCAGGTCAGGATCACAGTGCCGTATTCATACGAAGCCCCAGTCTCACAGACGCTTTTCGACCGCGCGTCCCTCGTGACGCCCGGCGGCGTGAACTCGCCGGTGCGTGCCTTCCGAGCCGTGGGCGGTACGCCCCGGTTCATGGTCTCCGGTACCGGTCCGTACCTCACCGACGCCGACGGTCGTGAGTACGTCGACCTGGTCTGCTCGTGGGGACCGATGATTCTCGGCCACGCACACCCCGAGGTCACCGCCGCCGTGCAGGAGGCCGTGGCCCGCGGCACGTCCTTCGGCACGCCGGGCGAGGGCGAGGTCGCGCTGGCGGAGGAGATCGTCGCGCGCGTCGAGCCCGTCGAGCAGGTCCGGCTCGTCTCCTCGGGCACCGAGGCCACGATGTCCGCGATCCGGCTCGCCCGCGGGTTCACCGGTCGCGCCAAGGTCGTGAAGTTCGCCGGCTGCTACCACGGTCATGTGGACGCGCTGCTCGCCGCGGCCGGTTCCGGTGTCGCGACCCTCGGTCTGCCGGACACCCCCGGCGTGACCGGCGCCCAGGCCGGGGACACGATCGTGCTCCCCTACAACGACCTGGAGGCCGTGCGGGCCGCGTTCGCCGCGCACCCGGGCGAGATCGCCTGCGTCATCACCGAGGCCTCCCCGGGCAACATGGGCGTCGTCCCGCCGCTGCCGGGCTTCAACCAGGGCCTCGCGGACCTGTGCCGGGAGGCCGGCGCGCTGTACATCTCCGACGAGGTCATGACCGGCTTCCGTACGTCGAAGGCCGGCTGGTACGGCGTCGACGGCGTCAAGGCCGACCTGCTGACCTTCGGCAAGGTCATGGGCGGCGGCTTCCCGGCCGCCGCGTTCGGCGGCCGCGCCGACGTCATGGGCCACCTCGCCCCGGCCGGCCCGGTCTACCAGGCCGGCACGCTCTCCGGTAACCCGATCGCGACCGCCGCCGGTCTCGCGCAGCTGCGGCTGCTCGACGACGCCGCGTACGAGAAGGTCAACGCGGTCTCCCGGGAGATCCAGGGCCTCGTCACCGACGCCCTGGCGAAGGAGGGTGTCGCGCACCGGCTGCAGACCGCCTCCAACATGTTCTCGGTCTTCTTCACCGCCGACGAGGTGCGGAACTACGACGAGGCGAAGGCGCAGGAGGCGTTCCGCTTCAACGCCTTCTTCCACTCGATGCTCGCCGACGGCGTCTACCTGCCGCCGTCCGCCTTCGAGTCCTGGTTCGTCTCGGCCTCGCACGACGAGCGGGCGATCGAGCGGATCGCCGCCGCCCTGCCGGCCGCCGCGCGCGCCGCCGCGGAGGCGACCGCATGAGCGAGGCCGTGAACCCCCCGAAGAGCGACGAGGACATCACCGTCGTCCACCTCATGCGGCACGGCGAGGTCCACAACCCCGACGGTGTCCTGTACGGGCGCCGCGCCGGCTACCACCTGTCCGACCTGGGCCGTCAGATGGCGGACCGGGTCGCCGAGCACCTGGCCGGCCGGGACATCACGCACGTCGTCTCCTCTCCTCTGGAGCGGGCGCAGGAGACGGCCACGCCCGTCGCCAAGTCGCACGGTCTCGACCTGGCCATCGACGAGCGGCTGATCGAGGCGGCGAACGTCTTCGAGGGCAAGACCTTCGGTGTCGGTGACGGGGCCCTGCGCAAGCCGGGCAACTGGAAGCACCTCACCAACCCGTTCCAGCCCTCGTGGGGCGAGCCGTACGTCGAGCAGGTCGTCCGGATGATGGGCGCGCTGGACGCGGCGAAGGACGCGGCCCGCGGGCACGAGGCCGTCGCCGTCAGCCACCAGCTGCCGATCTGGATCGTCCGCAGCTTCGTGGAGAAGCGGCGTCTGTGGCACGACCCGCGGCGGCGGCAGTGCACCCTCGCCTCGCTGACCTCGTTCACGTACCGCGGCGACAAGATCGTCTCGGTCGGGTACAGCGAGCCGGCCCGGGATCTCGTCCCCGCGCACCTGCTCGCCGGCGCGAAGCCGGTGAAGGGGAAGTCGAAGGCGTTCGGCGCGTAGCCGAGCAGAGCCGAGCCGAACGAGCGGCGCACGCCCGGCGAAGCGCTATTGTCAGGGCGGTCAAGAGGTGTCCATGCCAAGCGACACCAACCGGCCGCCCTGAAATTTTTGTGCTAATTCCCGGAACCTCCGTGTTCCGCCCTGCATCTCACTCATTGTCGGTTTGGATGACGTTTCGGTAGTACGTCAGCGCGAATGGGGATGTTCATGCGCGGGATCAGCGGAATCAGTCGAAGGGGACTTCTCGGGGCGGGTGTCGGGGCCGCGGCGGCCATCGGGATCGCCGGGTGCGGCACCGGTGACGACAAGAAGCCAGGGCGTTCCGGTCCCGGCAAGGGCGGTGACACCGCGACCGACGCGACGACTCCCGCCCCCACCAAGGACGACGCCCGGCTCATCGGCGACGGTTCCACCGCCGACACCGGCAAGCAGCCGCACCAGCCCGACGCCCCCGTCCCGCTCGAACCCGGCCAGACCCCGCCGCAGTTCGTGGTCTTCTCCTGGGACGGCGCCGGCGAGGTCGGCAACGGCCTCTTCCCGCGCTTCCTCGAACTCGCGAAGAACCACGACGCGGCGATGACCTTCTTCCTCTCCGGGATCTACCTCCTCCCCGAGTCGAAGAAGAACCTCTACCGCCCGCCGAACAACCGCGTCGGTGCCTCCGACATCGGCTACCTCACCGACGGCCACATCAAGGACACGCTCAAGTACGTCCGGCAGGCCTGGCTCGAAGGCCACGAGATCGGCACCCACTTCAACGGCCACTTCTGCGGCGGCTCCGGCTCCGTCGGCAACTGGACCCCGGCGCAGTGGCAGAGCGAGATCGACCAGGCGATGAAGTTCGTCACCGAGTGGAAGACGAACAGCGGCTGGACCGACCTCGACCCGCTGCCCTTCGACTACTCGAAGGAGCTCGTCGGCGGCCGTACGCCCTGCCTCCTCGGCCAGGACAACCTGCTGCCCACCGCCAAGCGCCTGAACTGGCGTTACGACGCCAGCTCGCCGGGCGGCCGGCAGACCTGGCCCGTCAAGCGCCAGGGCATCTGGGACCTGCCGCTCCAGGCCGTGCCCTTCCCCGGGCACTCCTTCGAGGTCCTCTCGATGGACTACAACATGCTCGCCAACCAGTCGAAGAACACCACCAAGGGCATGCCCTCGCGCTACCCGGGCTGGCGCAAGCAGGCCACCGACGCGCTCCTCGGCGGCTTCAACCGCGCGTACGAGTCCAACCGTGCGCCCTTCTTCGTCGGCAACCACTTCGAGCAGTGGAACGGCGGCATCTACATGGACGCCGTCGAGGACGCGCTCAAGGGCATGGCCGGCAAGAAGGATGTCCGACTTGTCTCGTTCCGTCAGTTCGTGGACTGGCTCGACGTCCAGGACCCGAAGATCCTCGCCAAGCTGCGCGGCCTTGAGGTCGGACAGAAGCCGGCCGGCGGCTGGAACGCGTACCTGAGGCCCGCCGCGACCGCGAGCGCCACGACCGCGCCGTAGTCGTCGCCGTAAGCCGTCGTCTTAAGCCGTCTTGACAAGGGGCTTTACGGGCACGTAGGGGGGTGCCCAAGATCCCCCAAACGCCCATGCGAAACTTTTCACATGAGCCTTAGCCTCGCCCGTCGTGCCCCACGACGCACCCTGCTGGCCGTCGCCGGAGTGCTGACCGCCGCCGTCGCGCTCTCGGCGTGCTCCGGCGACAACAACGGCAAGTCCGGCGGCGGTGGCGGCACCAACTTCGTGAGCAACACGGGTGGTATCGACACCGTCGCCAAGGGCGAGCGCACAACGCCCAAGGAGATCGCCGGCGAGACCCTCGAAGGCAAGCCGCTCGACGTCGCCGACCTCAAGGGCAAGGTCGTCGTCCTGAACGTCTGGGGCTCGTGGTGCGGCCCCTGCCGCGCCGAGGCCCCGCACTTCGCCAAGGTCGCCAAGGAGCTCAAGGGCCAGGACGTCGAGTTCGTCGGACTCAACACCCGGGACCCCAACAAGCAGCCCGCGATCGCCTTCGAGGAGGACTACGGGGTCCCGTACCCCAGCCTCTACGACCCGCAGGGCAAGCTCATCCTCTTCGGCTTCCCCAAGGGCACCCTCAACCCGCAGGCGATCCCCTCCACCGTCGTCCTCGACAAGGAGGGCAAGATCGCCGCCCGTTCGCTCATGGCCCTCGACGACGAGAAGCTCCGTTCGATGATCGAGCCGCTCCTCAAGGAGAAGTGAGCCGGTGAACGAGACGGTCACCAGCGGAGCCCTGCTGCTCGCCCTGCCCATCGCGGTCCTCGGCGGCCTGGTCTCCTTCTTCTCGCCGTGCGTCCTCCCGCTCGTCCCGGGCTACCTCTCGTACGTGACCGGGGTCACCGGCACCGACCTCGCCGAGAGCCGCCGCGGCCGGATGACCACCGGGGCCGTCCTCTTCGTGCTCGGCTTCACCGCCGTCTTCGTCTCCGGCGGCGCCCTCTTCGGCTACTTCGGGACGAACCTCCAGGAGTACCGCGACACGCTCACGACGATCCTCGGCGTGCTCATGATCGCCATGGGCGTCTTCTTCATGGGCCTCATGCCCTGGTTCACGCAGCGCGAGTTCCGCTTCCACAAGAAGCCCGCCGCCGGACTCGCCGGGGCCCCGCTGCTCGGCGCGCTCTTCGGCATCGGCTGGACCCCGTGCATCGGCCCGACCCTCGCCTCCGTCAACGCCCTCGCCATCGACCAGGCGAGCGCCGGCCGCGGCGCGGTGCTCGCCTTCGCGTACTGCCTCGGGCTCGGCGTACCGTTCGTCCTCGCGGCCGTCGCCTTCCGCAAGGCGCTGGGCGCGTTCAGCTGGGTCAAGAAGCACTACGTATGGGTCATGCGGATCGGCGGCGGGATGATGATCGTCACCGGCGTCCTGCTCCTCACAGGCGCGTGGGACAGCATGGTCGCCACGATGCAGGGCTGGTCCAGCGGTTTCACGGTGGGGATCTGAGTTCCATGAGCAAGACCGACACGACGGAGCAGCGGGAGAACCCCGGCGAGGCCGAGACCGAGGCCGCGGCCGGGGCCCAGCTCTCCACCGCCCCCACCGAGGACCGCGGCGACGCCCCCCTCGGCGGGCCCACCCTCGGGGTCATCGGCTGGATCCGCTGGTTCTGGCGGCAGCTGACCTCCATGCGGGTCGCGCTGATCCTCCTCTTCATGCTCTCCCTCGGCGCCGTCCCCGGCTCCCTGGTCCCGCAGAGCAGCGCGGACGAGTTCAAGGTGCAGGCGTTCAAGGACGCCCACCCGACGCTGACGCCGCTCTACGAGAAGCTCCAGTTCTTCGACGTCTACAGCTCGGTGTGGTTCTCCGCGATCTACATCCTGCTGTTCGTCTCCCTCATCGGCTGCATCCTGCCCCGCACCTGGCAGTTCGTCGGCCAGCTCCGCAGCCGCCCGCCGGGCGCGCCCAAGCGCCTCACCCGGCTCCCCGCGTACGCGACCTGGCGCACCGAGGCCGAGCCCGAGCAGGTCCGCGAGGCCGCGCTGACGGTCCTCAAGGGCCGCCGCTTCCGCGCCCACACCGCGGGTGACGCCGTCGCCGCCGAGAAGGGCTATCTGCGCGAGGCCGGGAACCTGGCCTTCCACGTCGCCCTGATCGTCATGCTCGTCGCCTTCGCCTGGGGCCAGCTCTTCAAGTCCGAGGGCGGCAAGCTGATCGTCGAGGGCGACGGCTTCTCCAACACGCTCACCCAGTACGACGACTTCAAGTCCGGCTCCCAGTTCGGCACGGACGAGCTGGAGCCGTTCAGCTTCACCCTGAACTCGTTCACCGGTACGTACGAGAAGACCGGCCCGCAGCGCGGCACCCCGCGCACCTTCGAGGCGGACGTCACGTACTCCGAGGACGGCGGCAAGGAGCAGAAGGCCGTCATCCGGGTCAACGAGCCCCTTGAGGTCGGCGGCTCCAAGGTCTATCTGATCGCCCACGGCTACGCGCCCGTCTTCACCGTCAGGGACGGCAAGGGCAAGGTCGTCTTCCACGGCGCCGTGCCCATGCTGCCCGTCGACAACAACATCACGTCGACCGGTGCGATCAAGGTCATGGACGGCTACCGCGACAAGAACGGCAAGAAGGACCAGCTCGGCTTCACCGCGCTGTTCGTGCCGACCTTCGCGGGCGAGGGCAAGGGGACGATGTTCTCCCAGTTCCCCGCCCTGGACTTCCCCGTCATCGCGCTCACCGGCTACCACGGCAGCCTCGGCGTGGACTCCGGTCTGCCGCAGAACGTGTACCAGCTGGACACGAGCAAGATGAAGCAGTTCCAGCTCGACAAGGGCACCGGGAAGGCCGAGCGGCTGCTCCCCGGCGAGGCGATGACGCTGCCCGGCGGCGCCGGCTCGATCACCTTCGAGAAGGACATCAAGGAGTGGGCGAGCTTCCAGATCTCGCAGCAGCCGGGCAACGGCCTCGCCCTCGCGGGCGCGATCGCCGCGATCGCCGGTCTGACGGGTTCGCTCTTCATCCAGCGGCGCCGGGTCTGGGTCCGGGCCGTACGCGGTGAGGACGGCGTGACCGTCGTCGAGATGGCCGGCCTCGGCCGGAGCGAGTCCGCCAAGCTGCCGGAGGAGCTGGGCGACCTCGCCGCCGCGCTCGCGGCGCAGGCGCCACCCGCACCTCCCGCACCCACAGCAGCGGATGACCCCGCCGAAGCAGCAGCCGAAGCACCCGCAGAAGACCCTGCCCCTTCTGGAGAGGCCGACAAGTGACCCTCGCCGCCACGACCAACGAGAGCCTGGCGCAGCTGAGCGACCTGCTCATCTACTCCTCGATGGCCGTCTACACCCTGGCCTTCTTCGCCCACATCGCCGAGTGGGTCTTCGGCAGCCGCAGCAAGGTCGGCCGTACCGCCGCCGCGCTCACGCAGAAGAAGACGGCCGACGCGGCCGCGGCCCCCGCCGTGACCGTCCAGGTCAAGGGGGCCGCCGGCGCCACCGCCGTCCTCGACAAGCCGCAGGTCGTCACGCGGGCCGCGGCCGGTGCCCGGAACGTCCCGGACGGCCCCGGCGCGGCCGGCGGCACGGTCAAGGGCGACCTGTACGGCCGGATCGCCGTCTCGCTCACCGTCCTCGCCTTCCTGGTCGAGGCCTCGGGCGTGATCACGCGCGCGCTGTCCGTGCAGCGGGCCCCCTGGGGCAACATGTACGAGTTCTCCACCACCTTCTCCACGGTGGCGGTCGGCGCGTACCTCGGCTTCCTCCTCGCGAAGAAGAACGTCCGCTGGATCGGTCTGCCGCTCGTGACGACCGTCCTGCTGGACCTGGGCATGGCCACGACCTGGCTGAAGACCCCCAGCGACCAGCTGGTCCCGGCGCTCGACTCGTACTGGCTGTGGATCCACGTCTCCACCGCGATCTTCTGCGGCGCGGTCTTCTACCTCGGCGCGGTCGGCACCCTGCTGTACCTCTTCCGCGACTCGTACGAGAACAAGCTCGCGACCGGCGGCAACCCGGGCACCTTCGCCCGCTCGGTCATGGAGCGGCTGCCGTCCGCGGCCTCGCTCGACAAGTTCTCGTACCGGGTCAACGCGGCGGTCTTCCCGCTCTGGACCTTCACGATCATCGCGGGCGCGATCTGGGCCGGCGACGCCTGGGGCCGCTACTGGGGCTGGGACGCCAAGGAGGTCTGGTCCTTCATCACGTGGGTCGGTTACGCGGCGTACCTGCACGCGCGGGCCACGGCGGGCTGGAAGGGGCGGAAGGCCGCGTACATCGCGCTCATCGCCTTCGCCTGCTTCCTGTTCAACTACTACGGCGTGAACATCTTCGTGAGCAGCAAGCACTCGTACGCGGGCGTCTGAGCTCGCGAGTGAGAGGCCCCGGGGCCACGCTGGAGGTATGAGCGAGATACCTCGGGGCAGGTGCGAGACCCACGACGGCGACACGCACCTGCTGCGGTACGTCATGGAGCTTCCGCACCCGCCCGCCGATGTGTGGGAGGCCGTCGCCACGCCCGGAGGGCTGGTCGGCTGGCTCTGCGCGGCGGACCCCTTCGAGCCCCGGCTCGACGGTCGGGTCACCCTCCGCTGGCTCAACAGTGACACCGTGGCCGAGGGACGGGTGACCGCCTGGGACCCCGGCCACGTCGCCGAGTACACGGTCGATCCCACGACCCACGGCAGGATCCGGTTTCACGTGGAACATGGTCCTGGCGGGGCCGGGGGGTCGGCCGTGCTGCGTTTCACCAACGAGATCCGGGGCGACCGCGCGTACCGCCTCGACTGCCTGGCGGGATGGCACGACCACTTCGAACGGCTCGCGGCGGCGCTGGGCGGTCACCGTACGGAGTGGGCGGCCTGGACGCCCGAGCGGTGGCGTCACCTGCGCGGCCTGTACGAGCGCGACGAAGGCCCCTGGCCCAGGTGGGAGCCGTAGTCCGCCCCGGGGAACGCATGCCCACAACCGGTGGGCGCGCCAGGGCTCACCCTCGCTTCGGCGGGAGGCAGGAGGTCGTCGGCGGGCGGCCCTCCGGCCAGGCGATCTGGACGAAGCGCTGGGAGCCGTCCTGGGCGAGCTCCACGATCGGGACCGCCTTGTTGTACGGGTTGCCGTAGTTGTCCAGGCAGATCCAGCCGCTCGCGCCCTGCACCCGCAGCGAGCCCTTCACCTGCGGCCACTGCGTCACCACGTCCGCCGGCTCCGGGTACTGCGCGCCCTGCGGGGTGGCCTGGCGGATCGCGTGGACGGCCGTCGCCATCGCGTCGTACGCGATGATCGCCTGCCCGTCCGCGAGTGCCACCGGCTTCTTCGAGGCGCGCGCGATGTCCGTCTCGAAGGTCTTGTACGCGACGACGGAGCCGCCCGTCGCCGGGACGGGCCGCCCCTTGCCGGGCTTCCAGGCGTCCGGGTGGGCGAGGGACGCGTACCGCACGGTCAGCTTCGCCTTGAGGGCGGCGCGGTCGAGCTTCTTGTCGGCCCCGAGGTACGAGCCCTCGTCGCCGGTCAGGATCGTGAAGGAGCGGTCGAGGCAGCCCCGGGCGCCCAGCGCGTTGATGAACTGGCGGAGCTGTGTGTGGCGGCCGGCGAAGAAGACCGTCTCGGCGCGGGTGTCGCAGATGAGGTGGGTGATCTGCCGGAACGTGTTCGCGGTGGTGCCCTCCTCGGTCTGATCGGCGGGCGAGGTGAAGAGCTGGGGCTCGTACGGGGCGCCCTTGAGGGTGGTGGAGAAGGCGGACTTGAGGGTGTCCGTGTAGTGGTCGCCGCTGCGGGTGTCCTGGACGAGGATCGCCTTGGCGGCGTCGACGCGGCCGAAGTGGGCGAGGGCCTTGGCCTCGTCGGTGTTGGTGGGGGAGACGCGGGCGAGACCGGGATAGCGGTTCGCCGCGCCGGGGCCGTTGGCGATGTCGTCGGCGGTGATGGTGGTGCCGACGACGGCGATCCCGGCGCCGGTGAGCGCGCCGACCGCCTGCCGCATCTCGGTGGAGGAGGTGGCGACGCCGGTGACGGCCCGCAGCCGGTCGGGTGCGCCGGTCATCGTCGCGAGCTGGTGGGTGATCCGCTCCCACTGGGCGTTGCCCTTGCCGGTGTTGGCGAGGACGAGCCGGATCTTCGGGGTCTGGCTGTTGGACTCGTGGTTGGCGCGGTACTGGTAGGCGTACGCGCCCTGCACCTCGTGGAGGACCTTCGTCCGCATGCCGGGGTCGGGGGAGCTGAGCGGGAGGAGGACGGCGACGGTCGCGTACTCCTCGGGCTTGAGGGTGGCGTTCTCGCGGCCGATGGCGTCGGCGATCTCGGCGAGCTCGGGCACCTCGAAGGCGTGGCCGGTGCCGTTGACGCCGACGCACTCGCCTCCCTCGACGAGGCGCTCGACGCCGACGTCGCAGGAGAGGTCCTCCGGCTGGACGATCCTGTTGATGCCGTAGCCGCCCGCGCCGAAGACGAGGGCGGCGCCGACCACCGTGATGACCAGCTTCTGGCGGGGGGTGCGGACGCGGCGACGCGGTCCGCCGAACGGGCGCGGTATGCGGTCGGGCATGGCGTCAGACTCCGTCCTCGCGCCCCGGCGGCAGGGAGAGCCCCCGCCAGGCGCGGATGTCGCGCGGCCAGTGCGTGGCCGCGTCCCAGAGGAAACCGCTGCCCGTCAGATGGCGGCCGGAGAGCCCGCGCAGCTCGTGCGCGAGCCGCCGGGCGACCTCCTCGTCGGGGAGCGCGAGCGGATCGGTGAGCAGCCATACGGCGTGCAGCAGCCGCCGTATGGACAGGTGGAGTTCGATCGTGTCGACGTCGAGGCCCGGCGGGAGGGTCCCGGCGGGCGCCTGGCCGAGGGCGACGGCCCGGCGCGGGTCGGTGCGCGGCCGGTCCCGGTCGCGGGGGTACGGGGCGGCGGCGACGAACCGCAGCCGCCCGAGCCAGCCGAGGACGTCCTGCTCGGGGAAGGTGGCCCGGAAGTGGGTGACGGCCTCCTCGGTGTCGCCGAGCGCGAGGTCGTGGTGGAGGCGGTACGGGCCGGGCGTGGGCCCGTAGTGGCGGCGCAGGGTCTCGTGGACCGCGCGCCACTGCGCGTACCGCGGGTGATCGGCGTCCTCGAAGCGCAGCCGGTGCAGGAGCAGGGCGCGCAGCAGCGGGTCGGCGACGAAGTGGCCGGGGCCCTCGCGCCAGTCCTCGGAGCGCAGGTGGTCGCGCACGCGCAGGGCCACGTCCCCGTCGAGGGACTCGTTCTGGAGGCGGGCGTGGGCGAGGAGCCGGGCGGACTCCTCGTCGTGGGTCGCGGCGAGGACGGCGTACGGCTCCGGTCTTCGGACGGGCAGCAGTTCGGCGAGGAGCGTGGGGGCGACCTGGACCGGCGGGGCGTCCTCGCGGAGCTCCACGGGCAGGTCGAGGAGGCCGCCGGGGGTGAGGCCGGCGCGCTGCCCGGGCGGGGCCTGGCCGGCGGCCCGGCCGAGGCGGTCGACGCCGCCGGGCCGCCCGCCGGTCAGCCGGTGGACGGCGCGGGCGAGCTCGGCGGGGATCGTGCCCTCGGGGTCGTGGTCGTCGAAGGCGTTCCGGGTCTGGGTCGGGGAGAGCGGGGTCAGCGCGACGGCGAGGATCCCGGAGCTGACGCTCGCGCCGCGCGGGCAGGGCGCCCGGTGAGCGGTCTCGGGCAGCTGGGCCCTGGTCGCGTGCCGCATGGCCTCGTGCTCGCGGACGCGGGAGGTGGCGAGGACCACGGTCCGGTCGCGGCGGCCGCCGGCGCGGGCCCGCAGAATCGGTTCGACCAGTTGGCGGCCGAGGGGTTCGTGGGCGTTGTCGAGGAGGAGGACGGGGCGGCCGACGCGGGCGCCGAGCTGGGTGAGGCCGGTGTAGGCGCGTAACAGGTCCTCGGTGAGCGTCTGGACGAGGAAGGCCTCCGCCTCGCGCCGCCGTTCGCCGCCGTGCTCGAAGTCGGCGGCGAGCAGCTGGAGCCCGGTCCTGCCGACGCCGCCCGCGTTCCGGTAGGTGCCGTACCAGTTCGTGTAGGTGCGCTGGCGGCGGCTGAAGACCTCTTCGAGGACGGTCTCCACGGTCGCCCCGGCGATCGGGCCCGCCAGCGGCGCGGTGGCCTCGGCGAAGGTGGTGGCGAGGTTGGTCAGCACCCGCCCGACCCATTCGGCGGTGGCGCCCCTGGTCGCGTCGACCGTCGTGAGCAGCGGCCGGAGCCGCCGGAGATCACCGGCGGTCTGCTCCTCGTCCCCGGGCCGCCAGCCCAGCGAGGCGACGGCGACGAGCCCGAGCGAGAGCCTCGGGAACCGCACGGGCCGCACCAGCGGCCCCCTCGGCGACAGCTTCACGGCGAGATCGGCGAGCGCGCCGGTGACCGGCGTCCAGCCGGGACCGTGGTCGGCGGGCTCGTCGATGCGCGCGCAGTCGAGCAGCGCGAGCGGGGTGACCCCCTTGTACCGGTTGCGGACCTCCTTCAGGAGGGCGGTCTTCCCCATGCCGCGCCCGCCGGTGAAGACGGTCACGGGCGGGTCGTCCCCGTGCTCGTACGCGACCCGCGCGGCGCCCCCCTCGGTCAGTCCGATGAGCCGTGCGACGAGCCCGTCGTCGTCCAGCGCCGCACCGCGGCCGTACAGCTGTCTCTCCACGCGCCACAGCCCCCCTGTGTCCCCACGAGATGCGCCCCACCCAACCCGTCACATCATCAAATCCAGGGTATAGAAAGCATGTTGGGGCTTAGTCAAGCTTTTCTCACGAGCTCTCGACGGACGGGGGTCCGGCGGGCACGTCCTCGCCGATGTCCTCGTACCAGAGCTCCGGCCGGTCGAGCACGAAGTCCCGCATGAGCGCGACGCAGTCCTCGTCGTCGAGGACGACGACCTCGACCCCGTGCCCGGCCAGCCACTCGTGGCCCCCGAAGAAGGTCCGCGCCTCCCCGACGACCACCCGCGAGATCCCGAACTGCCGGACGAGCCCGGAGCAGTACCAGCACGGCGACAGCGTCGTCACCATGGTCGTCCCCCGGTACGACCGCTGCCGCCCGGCGTCGCGGAAGGCCGCGGTCTCCGCGTGGAGGGAGGGGTCCCCGTCCTGGACCCGCCGGTTGTGCCCGCGTCCGAGGACCCGCCCGTCGGCCCCGTACAGCGCGGCCCCGATCGGGATGCCCCCTTCGGCCAGGCCGTCCCGGGCCTCGTGGAGGGCGGTGCCGAGCCAGAGCCGCGCGAGTTCCTTGTCCATGGGGGGAACGTCTGTGCGGGGAGCGTTCATACGGGAAGCGTCCATGCGGGAAGCCTTCCCCGGCATCGGCTCCGCCGATCGCCCCCATCGGCAGGACGCCCCAATGGCCCGTGGACCCCTCCGCCGGTCCGCTCGTAGCGTCGTCGGCATGAGAAGCGAAACGCGGGGAGCCGTCGAACTCAGCCTGGCCATGGTGCTGTCCGGGACCCTCGGGGTCTTCGTCGTCGAGTCGGGGGCGTCGCCGTTCGAGGTGGTGTTCTACCGGTGCCTGTTCGGGGCGCTGGCGCTCGGGGCGTACAGCCTCGCCCGGGGGTTCTTCACCGGGCACGGGTTCACGCCGAGGTCGTTCGGGCTCGCGCTGCTCGGCGGGGTGTTCATCGTCTTCAACTGGGTCTTCCTCTTCGAGGCCTACGCCGCCACCTCGATCTCCCTCGCCACCGTCGTCTACCACACGCAGCCGTTCTTCCTCGTGCTGCTCGGGTCCGTCCTCATGCGGGAGCGGATCGCGAAGGCGAAGCTCGGCTGGCTCGGGGTCGCGTTCGCCGGGCTCGTCCTCGTCTCCGGGGTGGGGCCGGGGGACACCGGCTCCCTCGCCGGCCTCGGCTTCGCCCTCGCCGCCGCCGTGCTCTACGCCCTCGCCACCTTCGTCACCAAGCGGATCACCGGCGTCAGGCCCCACCTGATCGCCCTCGTGCAGGTCACCGCGGGCCTGCCGCTGCTCCTGCCCTTCGTCGACCTCGGCGGGGCGAGCGGGGTGAGCGGCGGGTGGGGCTGGCTCGTCGGGCTCGGCGTCATCCACACCGGGGTGATGTACGTGCTCATGTACGCCGCCTACGCCAAGCTGCCGACCGCGAAGATCGCCGTCCTGGCCTTCACCTATCCCGCCGTCGCCATGGGCGTCGACTGGGCGGTGTACGGGCACCACATCGGGCTCGTCCAGGCGCTCGGCGTCCCGCTGATCGTCCTCGCGAGCCTCAAGGTCACGCTTGCGGGGACTGCTCGGACTGCTCGGACTGCCGGGACTGCTCGGACACGAGTCGTCGCGTCTGCTCCACGAACAGGCGGACGTGCGCCGGCAGCCGCTTCCCCCGCCGCCACGCGAGTTGGGTGAAGAGGGTGAAGGGGGCTTCCCAAGGAAGGGCGACGAGGGTCCCGGAGGCCAGTTCCTCCGCCACCGCCACCCGGGGGAGCAGCGCGATCCCGAGGCCCACGGCCACGCCCCGCTTCGTCGCCTCGACCGTGCCGAACTCCGTGAACTGCGGCGACCACTCCCGTAGCGCCTCCTCGAAGAGGTCCCGGTACGGGCAGCCGGGCTCCAGGCCGAGCAGCGTCGCCGAGGCGACGTCCGCCGCCGAGAGGGCCGGGCGCCCCGCGAGGGCGTGGGACGGGGACGCGACCAGGGTCAGCGGCTCGGGGGTCACGATCTCCGACTCCAGGCCCTCGTGCTCCGTCTCCGCCTCCATCAGGAAGCCCACGTCGTACACGCCCTGCCGCAGCGCCCGCCGGGTCTCGTCGCCGAGCGTGGGCCGCAGCATCAGCCGCACGTCCGGGTAGCGGTGGTGGAAGTACTCCAGGAGCGGCGGCAGCCGGTAGGAGGTGAAGGACTCCATCGTGCCGATCGCGATCGTGCCGGAGGGGGCGGCCGTGCCCGCCACGGCCTCCCGCGCCTCCTCCCCGAGGGTCCGCAGACGGACCGCGTACGGCAGCAGGCGCTCGCCCGCCTCCGTCAGCCGGATGCGGGAGCCGAGGCGCTCGAAGAGTTCCACGCCGAGCGAGGACTCCAGGGAGCGGATCTGGGCCGTCACGCTGGACTGGGCGTAGCCCAGCTCCGCCGCCGCCCGCGTGAAGGAGAGGACCTCCGCCACCTTCTCGAAGGCCGCCAGGAGGCGCAGCTCCATCAGGACTTGTCCGTGCCTTCGTCGAGGTCGCGCTCGCGCTTGCGCAGCTCTTCCTCGCGGCGGTTCAGCTCCGCCTCCCGCTCGCTGAGCGTCGGCCCGTCCGTCGACCCGTCCGTCGGCCGGTCCACGGGCTCGTCCGCCGGCTGGTCCTTCTTCAGCGACTTCAGGAACTCGGGGTTGTCGTCGGGCGCGACCCAGCCGCCGCCCTTGGACCCGCCCCTGAATCCGCCCGCCGGGGCCGCTCGGCGCCGCTTGCCCGCGAAGAGCCAGACGATCGGGCCGACGAACCAGAAGAGCAGGATGATGATGACCCAGACCACCTTGGGCAGGTGCTTGGTGTCTTCCTCCGGGGTGTTCAGGCAGTCGATGAACGCGTAGATCGTCAGCGCCAGCGGCAGGATGTACATCAGCGCCCTGAGCATGTGGTGCAGCCCCCTGGAAGCGGTGGCGGGCGCGCGATTCGGCGGCCCCGGTGACAGTTCCAGGGTAGCCGGTGACCGATACTGGCCCTTATGGCTTACGACGATCTGCGCTCGCTGCTCAGGGCGCTTGAGCGCGAAGGCGACCTCAAGCGCATCAAGGCCGAAGTCGACCCGTACCTGGAGGTAGGGGAGATCGTCGACCGGGTGAACAAGGCGGGGGGTCCGGCGCTTCTCTTCGAGAACGTCAAGGGCTCCGCCATGCCGCTCGCGATGAACGTCTTCGGGACCGACCGCCGCCTCCTCAAGGCCCTCGGCCTGAAGTCGTACGGGGAGATCAGCGAGAAGATCGGCGGGCTCCTCAAGCCGGAGCTGCCGCACGGTTTCGTGGGCGTCCGCGAGGCCTTCGGCAAGCTCGGCTCGATGGTCCACGTGCCGCCGAAGAAGGTGAAGGACGCTCCCGTCCAGGAGGTCGTCCTCACCGGGGACGACGTCGACCTCGACCTCCTTCCCGCGCTCTTCACCTGGCCCAAGGACGGCGGCTCCTTCTTCAACCTCGGGCTCACGCACACCAAGCACCCCGAGACCGGCGTCCGCAACCTCGGTCTCTACCGCCTCCAGCGCCACGACAAGCGCACCATCGGCATGCACTGGCAGATCCACAAGGACAGCCGGAACCACTACGCGGTCGCCGCCGCGAAGGGCGAGCGCCTGCCGGTCGCCATCGCCTTCGGCTGCCCGCCGGCCGTCACGTACGCCTCCACGGCCCCGCTGCCCGGCGACATCGACGAGTACCTCTTCGCCGGTTTCGTGCAGGGCAAGCGGATCGAGATGGTCGACTGCAAGACCGTCCCGCTCCAGGTCCCGGCGCACGCCGAGGTCGTCGTCGAGGGCTGGCTGGAGCCCGGCGAGATGCTGCCCGAGGGTCCCTTCGGCGACCACACGGGCTTCTACACGCCGCAGGAGCCGTTCCCCGCGCTGAAGATCGACTGCATCACCATGCGGAAGCGTCCGCTGCTCCAGTCGATCGTCGTCGGCCGTCCGCCGACCGAGGACGGGCCGCTCGGGCGCGCCACGGAGCGGTTCTTCCTGCCGCTGCTCAAGATCATCGTTCCGGACATCGTGGACTACCACCTGCCGGAGTCGGGCGGCTTCCACAACTGCGCGATCGTCTCGATCGACAAGAAGTACCCGAAGCACGCGCAGAAGGTCATGCACGCCATCTGGGGTGCCCACATGATGTCGCTGACCAAGCTGATCATCGTGGTCGACAAGGACTGCGACGTGCACGACCTGCACGAGGTCTCGTGGCGGGCGCTCGGGAACACCGACTACTCCCGTGACCTGACCGTCGTCGAGGGGCCCGTCGACCATCTCGACCACGCCTCCTACCAGCAGTTCTGGGGCGGCAAGGCCGGCATCGACGCCACGAAGAAGCTGCCCGAGGAGGGCTACACCCGGGACGGCGGCTGGCCGGACATGGTCGAGTCGGACCCGGCGACGGCCGCGCTCGTCGACCGTCGCTGGAAGGAGTACGGGCTGTGATGGCCACGGCCGCCGTGCCCGGCGCCCAGCCGCAGCAGCCTCAGCCGGGCCGTACGAAGGCCTTCCTGCGGCTCGTGATGATCGAGCACTCGGTCTTCGCGCTGCCCTTCGCGTACATCGCCGCCCTCACCGCGATGTTCCAGGTCGACAAGAACATCCACTGGTGGACGCTCTTCCTCGTCACCGTCTGCATGGTGGGTCTGCGGACCTTCGCCATGGCCTGCAACCGGATCATCGACCGCGAGATCGACGCGCGTAATCCGCGCACGGCGAACCGCGAGCTCGTGACGGGGGCCGTGTCCGTGCGGTCGGCGTGGACCGGGGCCGGGATCGCGGTGGTCGTCTTCCTCGGCGCCGCCGCGCTGCTCAACCCGCTGTGCCTCGCGCTCGCGCCGCTGGCCGTCATCCCGATGGTCGTCTACCCGTACGGGAAGCGGTTCACGAACTTCCCGCACGCGATCCTCGGCCTCGCCCAGGCCATGGGCCCGATCGGCGCCTGGCTCGCCGTGACCGGCGAGTGGTCCTGGGACGCGGTCATCCTCGGCCTCGCGGTCGGCGTGTGGATCGGCGGCTTCGACCTGATCTTCGCCTGCCAGGACGTGCAGGCGGACCGGGCCGGCGGCGTCATGTCCGTGCCCGCGCGCTTCGGCATCCCGGCCGCCCTCTGGGGCGCCCGCGCCTCCGCGGTCGTCACCACGGCGCTCCTGGTCTGGTACGCGCTCGCCACGGACGTCGGGTTCTTCTTCTGGCTCGGTCTCGTGATCGTCGTCGCCGCCTTCTGCTACGAGCACACGATCGTGAAGCCGCACGACCTGTCCCGCCTGAACCGGGCCTTCTTCACCGTGAACGGCTTCATCGGGATCACGCTCTTCGTGTGCGCCCTGCTCGACCTGCTCGTGCGCGGGCTCACGCCCTGAGCCGTGACATCGGATGACCGATAGGCTCGACCGCATGAACGACGGCCTCAGGAACGACGGCGGCAGCGCCCGCACGCCATGGATCGTGGGGGTCTCCGGTGCTTCGGGGACCCCGTACGCCGCCTCCGTCCTGCGGGGTCTGCTCGCCGCGGGGGAGAGCGTGGACCTCGTCGTGTCGCGGGCCTCGCGGCTCACCCTCCTCGACGAGACCGGCCTCTCCTTCCGGGACGCCCACTGGCGCGAGGACCTCGCGACCTGGCTGGCCCGGGGGGCCGACGGGAAGCCGGACACGTTCGACGTCTCCGACAAGCTGGGGGACGTGCGGTACTGGGTGGCCGGGGATCTGGCCGCCGGGCCGTCGTCGGGGTCGTACCCCTCGAAGGGCATGCTGGTGGTCCCGGCCTCGACCGCGGCGGTCGCGGGAATGGCGCTCGGGCTCTCGAAGGATCTGCTGCAGCGGGTCGCGAGCGTGACGCTCAAGGAGCGGAGGCCGCTGGTGGTCGCCGTGCGGGAGACCCCGCTGAACGGTCAGACGCTGAAACACATGGTGACGCTGGACGAGGCGGGCGCTGTGGTGCTGCCCGCCTCTCCGGCGTTCTACGCGGGGGCGACGCACATCCAGGATCTGGTGGACTTCGTCGCCGGGCGGGTGCTGGACGCGGCAGGTGTGCCGCACCAGCTGTACCGCCGGTGGGAAGGAGAGCTCGGTGCGGCTCTCCCTACCGATTAGCGCTTCTTGGCGCGCTTCTTCGCGGCGCGCTTCGAGGCGGAGGTCGACTGGTGGGCACGCGAGCGGTTGGCCATCTCCTGCAGCTCACGCATGCGGGCGTAGGCCATCTCGATCGTGTACACGGTGATCACCACTCCATTAGATCGTCTTTGATCTGCAGACACCTGATGCACATGTTGGACTGATTCGCAGGGCGTCTGCTCTGTATGCCTTAGATTCTACACCTAAACTCGCGGTATCGCTGGATAATGGAAGGCCTATACCTATGGACGCCGTGGACAGGCAGCTCATCCAGGCCCTTCGGGAGAACGGGCGTGCCTCGTACGCCGAGCTCGGACGGCTCGTCGGGCTCTCCGGCCCGTCCGTCACCGACCGGATCAACCGCCTGGAGGCGGCCGGGGTCATCACCGGTTACCGGGCCACCGTCGACGCCGCCTCGCTCGGCCTGGGCGTCACGGCGCTCATCGGCATCTCCCTCTCCGACGCCGCCGACCACGAGGACGTGGCCCGCCGGCTGAAGGACCTGGCCGAGATCGAGGACTGCTGGTTCATCGCCGGCGACGACTCGTTCATGCTCAAGGTGCGCGCCAGCGACGTCGACGGCCTGGAGAAGACGATCCGCCGCCTCTCCGGCACGAAGGGCGTGTCGCGGACCCGTACGACGATCGTGCTCTCGACCAAGTGGGAAAACCGGGTCGGAGACCTCCCCGAAGAGGCCTGAGAGTACGGTGGGGAAGCCTGAAAACGGGGACGGTCATGGAGAGAACAGAGGGAGGCGGCCGTAGTGGACGCTGGACTCAAGCGCGAACTTGAGCAGAAGGTCCGGGACGGTGAGCGGCTGAGCCGCGAGGACGGCATCGCCCTGTACGAGTCCGACGACCTCGCCTGGCTCGGCGGTCTGGCCCACGAGGTCAGGACCCGCAAGAACGGCGACGTGGTCCACTTCAATGTCAACCGGCATCTGAACATGACCAACGTCTGCACCGCCTCCTGCGCCTACTGCTCCTTCCAGCGCAAGCCGGGCGAGAAGGACGCGTACACCATGCGCATCGAGGAGGCCGTGCGCCTCGCGAAGGCGATGGAGAACGAGAACCTCACCGAGCTCCACATCGTCAACGGGCTGCACCCCAACCTGCCCTGGCGGTACTACCCGCGCTCGCTCTCCGAGCTCAAGAAGGCCCTGCCGAACGTCTCTCTCAAGGCCTTCACCGCCACGGAGATCCACCACTTCGAGACGATCTCGGGGCTGAGCGCGAGCGACATCCTCGACGAGCTGATCGAGGCCGGTCTGGAGTCCCTCACCGGCGGCGGCGCGGAGATCTTCGACTGGGAGGTCCGCCAGCACATCGTGGACCACAAGACCCACTGGGAGGACTGGTCCCGGATCCACCGGCTCGCCCACGAGAAGGGGCTCAAGACCCCGGCGACCATGCTGTACGGGCACATCGAGGAGCCGCGCCACCGCGTGGACCACGTGCTCCGGCTGCGTGAGCTCCAGGACGAGACGAACGGCTTCCAGGTCTTCATCCCGCTGCGCTACCAGCACGACTTCGTCGACATGCAGGACGGCAAGGTCCGCAACAAGCTCCAGGCGCGCACGACGATGGCGACCGGTGCCGAGGCGCTGAAGACCTTCGCGGTCTCCCGGCTGCTCTTCGACAACGTGCCGCACGTCAAGGTCTTCTGGGTCATGCACGGCGTCCAGACCGCGCAGCTCGCGCTCCAGCACGGCGCGGACGACATGGACGGCTCGGTCGTCGAGTACAAGATCACGCACGACGCCGACAACTACGGCACGCCGAACAAGCTGGGCCGCGAGGACCTGCTCGAACTGATCCGTGACGCCGGCTTCCGGCCGGTCGAGCGGAACACGCGGTACGAGATCATCCGCGAGTACCCGGGTCCGGACGCGGAGCGCCGCGAGGCGCCGCAGCCGATGCGGTTCTGACGTCCGCGTGGCGTGAGAGGGGCCGGTGGGTTTTCCCACCGGCCCCTCTTTCAGTTCAGGGGGAGGAGCATGACGATGTCGTCGCGGTCGTCGCCCGGCGCCACCCGGATCGCGCCCGGCACCCGGCCGACCTCCTTGTAGCCCGCGCGGGCGTAGAAGGCGTCCACGCTGGTGCCGCCCCGGCAGGTGAGGCGGATCGCCTCGATCGCCTCGAAGCCCTCGGCGGTACGGGCGGTCCGCTCGGCCGCCGCCATGAGGTCGAGGCCGTACCCCCTGCCCTGGTGGCGGGGGTGGACCATCACCGTGTAGAGCCAGACCCAGTGGCCCATCAGCGGGTGGGTGTTGAAGGTGAAGAACGCGGTGGCGGCCACCTCGCCGTCCTCGTCGCGGCCGACGAGCAGGCGCGTGCCGCCCTCGGCCATGCCGACGAGGTGCTTGCGCAGGGCCGGGCGGATCTCCTCGGGGGTGACGGGGGGTACGAAGCCGACGGCGCCGCCCGCGTTCGAGACGTCGGCCCAGAGGGAGAGCAGGCCGTCGCGCAGGGCGGGGTCGACCGCCGGATCCACCTCGAAAGTAAGGGTCATGTGGGAAGTTTATCTATTACTTGGCGAATCGCTCAAGAGGTGGCGACCTTGGGCCGTCCGGTTCGGGACCTTCGGCGGTAGTTGAGGCATAAAGAAGGGGCGTAGCTTGTGAATGTATTCACAAGGCCCCCTCGGGAGGGATCCCGAGGAGCACGGAAGAAGGTCTGTCATGGCCGTCCACACCCCGGAACGCACCACCCGCCGTGCCGCCCTCGGTGGCCACCCCGGAAGCCAGGACGACGTCCTCGTCCGCTCGGCCGGCACCCGCCGACTGCTCGCCGCCTCGCGGGTCCTCGTCGGCTTCTTCTTCCTCTGGCCGTTCCTCGACAAGCTCTTCGGCCTCGGCAAGTCGACCCCGTCGGCCGGAGCCTGGGTCAACGGCGGCAGCCCCACCGAGGGCTTCCTCCTCCACGGCACCCAGGGACCCTTCGCGCACGTCTTCGACTCGGTCGCCGGGACCTGGTGGCTCGACACCCTCTTCATGGCCGGCCTCCTCGGCGTCGGCCTCGCGATGATCCTCGGGATCGGCATGCGCGTCGCCGCCGTCAGCGGAACGCTCATGATGGCCTTCATGTGGCTCACCACCCTGTGGCCGGGCACCAATCCCTTCATGGACAGCCACTGGATGATCGCCCTGGTCCTCCTGATCACGGCCGCGACCGGCGCCGGAAGCTACTACGGCCTGGGCGCCAAGTGGGCCCAGCTGCCGATCGTCCGCAACAACCGCTGGCTGATCTGAGGCCCCTGCGGATCCTCCGGAAGGCGGGTCCGCACCCCGCTCCCGGAGAACGCCCCGCCCCGTGCTTCACTGGGGCGGGGCGTTCGTCCCGTAGGGGGCCTTTTCGGAACGGAAGACGGGACTGACTGACATGCTCCGCTACACGCTGATGCGGTTCGGCATCTTCGCCGGATGCTTCCTCGCCCTGTGGGGCCTCGTCTACGCCGGCGTCCTGCCGCGCGGTCTCGGCGACTCGAACCTGCTCTGGGTCCTCGTCCTCGCCATCGTCATCTCCGCGCCGCTGAGCTTCGTCCTCCTCCGCAAGGTCCGGGACCAGGCGAGCGCCGAGGTCGTGGCCAAGGTGGAGCGCAACAAGGCCCGCCTCGCGGCCAACCGGTCCCAGGAAGACGCGCTTTAACCCTCCCGGTGCGGTAGTCGACCCGGTGGAGTGAATGATCATGCTCCCGCTGGCGTGTCACGGAACGTGACCGCTTGAGTGGGGAGCGTAGTGATCGTTTAGCTCGCTCCCCAGGAGAAGCCGCATGTTTTCCTCGTCCCGCGTCCGCCGCGTCGCGCTGGGCGCGCTCGCCGCGCTCGCACTCGCGACCGCCGTCCCCCCGTCCGCCTCGGCCGCGCCCGAGCCGGTCGAGTGGGCCGCGCTCGGCGACTCGTACACCGCCGGCGTCTTCGTCGGCGACCCGAGCCCGGCGCTCGGCAGCGCCGACCGCGACGGCTGCGACCGGACCACCGGCTCGTACCCGAACCTCGTCAACGCGGCCCTCGCGGCGGACAAGCCGGGCGGGCGCACGGTGACGCTCGCCGACGTCAGCTGCGGCGCCGCCGTCATCGGGGACATCGCCCAGAACCGGCAGACCCCGATCAGCCCCGTCGAGGCCCCCGAGGACGGCTGGCCCTCCGTCGACGTCCAGGTCGAGCGGGCGAAGCTCGGCGCGGGCACCGACGTGGTGACGGTCGGCGTCGGAGGCAACAGCCTTCCCTTCGGCAAGATGCTCACCTCCTGCCTGGTCTCCGGGATCGGCCAGCCCGACGAGGCGACCCCGTGCCGGGACGCGTACGAGGCCGGGGGCCCGTTCCTCGACCCCGAGTCGATCTACGACAAGTACGACCGGGTCACCCGGGAGTACGCGGGCATGATCCGGGCCGTGCACGAGAAGGCGCCGAACGCCAAGGTCGTCACCGTCGGCTACCCGACGATCCTCCCCGAGGACCCGACCACCTGCGACCGCGCGGACACCACCGAGCTCGCCGCGGACGTGGAGGGTCTCGGGAAGATCTCCGTCACCCACGGGGACATCGGCTGGCTCGGCGAGGTGAACACCCACCTCAACGCCATCATCCAGGCGGTCACCGAGCTGAGCGGTGACACGTACGTCGACGTCGCCACCTCCAGCAAGGGTCACGACGCCTGCGGCTCCCGCGCCGAGAAGTGGGTCGAGGGTGTCTGCGGTGAGGCCGCCTCGTACTGGCCGACCGACGTGAACCTCGGTGTCGCCACCCTGAAGTGCTCCGACGGCAACCGCGGCACCCTCGTCCACCCGAACGCCGCCGGGCACGCGAACGCGGCGCAGCAGGTGGAGGCCGCCGTCCGCGCCGCGCTCACCTGACGCATAAGCGGACCGTAAGGTTCCTCACATAAAGGGACACACGGGTGTGGGTCCCTCACCCCTGGGTCGAGCCTTCCACGGCTCCGACCTGGGGGTTTCTGCGTTTCGGAGGGGAACGGCCGATTCCCGTATCCCAAAGAATGGCTTTGAGGTTCTCAAAGCATGAGTGCTAGCTTGTTCGGCATGAAGACATCAGTGCGCCTCTCTCTTGCCGCGAGCACCCCGCTCGTGGCGCGCCTGCATGTCGATCTGTGCCGCTGTATGTCCGCGGTCTGTTGCCGCGAGCTCTGACCCGGCATCATGCAGCGGCCCGCGCGTTGAGCGCCCGGTGCCGCACGCCCGTTCCGTATTTCTTTCCGATACGCACCCGTGGAGTGTGTCTGTGTCCGCGCAGTCTTCAACCGCGCCCTCGTCCGGCTTCCGGATACCCAAGGTCCCGTTCTGGGCCCAGATCATCGCCGGTCTCGTCCTCGGCGGTCTGCTCGGCTGGATCGCCCGCAGCCAGGACGTCGTCTGGCTGAAGGACACCCTCGGCTACATCGGCGACATCTTCGTCCAGCTGCTCAAGCTGGCCGTCGCCCCGCTCGTCTTCTTCGCCATCCTGGTGTCGATCACGAACCTGCGGAAGGTGAACAACGCCGCGCGGCTCGCCTCCCGCACGCTGCTCTGGTTCATGATCACCTCGCTCATCGCGGTCGCCATCGGCCTCGCGATCGGCCTGATCACCAACCCGGGCGCCGGCACCGGCCTCACCCCGGCGGACGGCAAGCTGCCGAAGCGCGAGGGCTCCTGGATCGACTTCCTGACCGGGATCATCCCGACGGACGTCATCACGCCGTTCACCGAGCTGAACGTCCTCCAGATCGTCTTCATGGCCGCCGTCGCCGGCATCGCCGCCCTCCAGCTCGGCGACCGCGCCAAGCCGATCCTCACCCTCTCCGAGTCGATCCTGGAGCTCCTCCAGAAGGCGCTGTGGTGGGTCATCCGCCTCGCCCCGCTCGGCACCGTCGGCCTCATCGGCTTCTCCATCGCCGACTACGGCTGGGACCTCGTCAGCAAGTACGCGACCTTCACCGCCGACATCTACATCGGCTGCGCCCTGGTCCTCTTCGGCGTCTACCCGCTGCTGCTCGCGACCGTCGCCAAGGTCAACCCGCTGTACTTCTTCAAGGGCGCCTGGCCCGCGATCCAGCTGGCCTTCATCTCCCGCTCCTCCGTCGGCACCATGCCGGTCACGCAGCGGGTCACCGAGCGCCTCGGCGTCCCGAAGGAGTACGCCTCCTTCGCCGTCCCGTTCGGCGCCACCACGAAGATGGACGGCTGCGCCGCGATCTACCCGGCGCTCGCCGCGATCTTCATCGCGCAGATCTTCGACGTGCAGCTCGGCATCGGCGACTACCTGCTGATCGCCTTCGTCTCGGTCATCGGCTCGGCGGCCACCGCCGGTCTGACCGGCGCGACGGTCATGCTGACGCTGACCCTCTCCACCCTCGGTCTCCCGCTGGAGGGCGTCGGTCTCCTCATGGCGATCGACCCGATCCTCGACATGGTCCGCACCGCGACCAACGTCGCCGGTCAGTCCCTCGTCCCGGTGATCGTCTCCGCCCGCGAGAAGATCCTCGACCTCACCAAGTACGAGAACGCGTCGGCGTCGCCGATCGACGAGCTCGTCGAGATCGGTGACGGCGAGGACGTGAAGAAGGGCGCGGTCACCGCCGCCGCCTGATACACACCTCATGTGCCCCCCTGCCCCCGTCCGGGCAGGGGGGCACTTGGTGTTTCCGGGGGCTGCCCCAAGACCCCTACCGCACAGTAGGGTTACCGGCAGTAGGGCCTGCACGACCTCAGTTCATCGCGATAACCGAGGAGCCGCACGTGTCCGTCCTCACCGCCGCGCCCGGCGCCGAGCCCGTCGAGCCGCACAAGACGATCGTCGACGGGCGGGTACGCGAGGTCTCGCTGCCCCCGCTCGTGCCGCGGGTCCGCCGCGGCTCCCTCGCCGACCTGCCGTACGACAACGCCCGCACCGACCCCGACACCCCGCTCTTCTCGCGGAAGGACGCGGAGGGGAAGTGGTACGACGTCACCGCCGCCCGCTTCGCCGCCGACGTCCACGCCGTCGCCAAGGGCCTCATCGCCCACGGACTGCGCCCCGGCGACCGGCTCGCGCTCATGGCCCGCACCACCTACGAGTGGACGCTCCTCGACTTCGCCGCCTGGGCCGCCGGGCTCGTCACCGTCCCCGTCTACCCGACCTCCTCCGCCTTCCAGACCCGCTGGATCCTCCAGGACTCCGGCGCCGCCGGCTGCGTCGTCGAGGACGCCGAGCAGGGCCGGATGGTCTCCGCTGAACGGCGCCGGCTGCCCGGCCTCTCCCACCTGTGGGTCATCGGCAGCGGGGCCGTCGAGCAGCTCCGTACGGCCGGATCGCGGATCGCCGACGAGGCCGTCACCGCCCGGCGCGGCCTCCTCACCCCCGAGACCCTCGCCACCCTCGTCTACACCTCCGGCACCACCGGCCGCCCCAAGGGCTGCGCCCTCACCCACGCCAACTTCTTCGCCGAGGTCGACAACGCCATCCGGCTCCTCCACCCCGTCTTCGCCGCGGAGCCCTCGGCGGCCAAGGCGCCGCCCGCCACCCTGCTCTTCCTGCCGCTCTCGCACGTCTTCGGCCGGATGGTCTCCGTCGGCTGTGTGCGCGCCAAGGTCCGGGTCGGCCACGCGCCCTCCGTCGAGGGCGACGAACTCCTCGCCGACCTCGCCGCCTTCCGGCCGACCTTCCTCCTCGCCATCCCGTACGTCATGGAGAAGGTCTTCAACACCGCCCGCGCCACCGCCGAACGCGGCGGGAAGGCCGCCGCCTTCGACCGGGCCGCCCGGATCGCCCGCCGGTACGGGAGCACGCCCGAGCCCCCGCTCTCCCTGCGCGCCGCCCGCGCGCTGTACGACCCGCTGGTCTACCGGCGGATCAGGGCCGCGCTCGGCGGCCGCGTGAAGTACGTGATCTGCGGCGGCTCCCCGCTCGGCGCCCGGCTCGCCGAGTTCTTCGCCGGGGCCGGGGTCGACGTCTTCGAGGGGTACGGCCTGACGGAGACCACCGCCGCCTCCACGGTCACCCCGCCCCGGCGGCCCCGCACCGGCACCGTCGGCTGGCCGCTGCCCGGCACCTCCGTCCGGATCGCCGACGACGGCGAGGTCTGGCTCAAGGGCGGCCACGTCTTCGCCGGGTACTGGGACGCCCAGCGCGGCCAGGCCCTGCCTTACACCGACGAGGAGGGCTGGTTCCCCACCGGCGACATCGGCACCCTCGACGAGGACGGCTACCTGCGGATCACCGGCCGCAAGAAGGACATCCTCATCACCTCCGCCGGGAAGAACGTGGCCCCGGCGCCCCTGGAGGACTGGCTGCGCGCCCACCCGCTGGTCGGCCAGTGCATGGTGATCGGCGACAACCGCCCGTACGTCACGGCCCTCGTCGCCCTCGACCACGACGGTCTGACGCACTGGCGGCGGATGCGGCACAAGGACCACCTCGCGCTCTGGGAGCTGACCCGCGACCCGGAGCTGATCGAGGCGGTCCAGCGGGCCGTCGACGAGGCCAACCGGCTGGTCTCGCGCGCCGAGTCGATCCGCGCCTTCCGGCTCCTGGCGACCGAGTTCTCCGAGCGCTCCGGCCATCTCACCCCGTCCCTCAAGCTCAAACGGCGGGCGGTGCTGAGGGACTTCGAGCGGGACATCGACGAGATGTACGGTTCCTCCGCCGAATAGGGCTCAGGGCCAGAGGAGTTCGCGGGTCCACTCCCCGCCGGCCTCGCGGCGGTAGCGGAGACGCAGGTGGCGGCGCCGGGCGTCGCCCTGGAAGAACTCGACCTCGGCCGGCTCGACCACGTACAGCGTCCAGGTGGGGGAGGGGGCGTCCGGCTCGGCCTCGGCCCGGGCCCAGGCCGCCGCGCTCGCCTCGGCGAGGGTCTCGGGGGAGTCGAGGACCTCGCTCTGGCGGCCCACGAGCGCCGAGGCGAGGGCGCCGGTGGTGCGGGCGTGGAGGTCCTCGTACGCCTCCTCGGGGGTGCCGGTGACGACGTGGCCGCGGACCCGGACCTGGCGGCCCTGGACCGGCCAGTAGAAGCCGAGGGCGGCCTCGGGGCGGGCGGCGAGCTGGCGGCCCTTGGCACTGGTGGCGTGCGAGGCGAAGTGCCAGCCGCGCTCGTCGGCGTCGTGGAGCATCACCGTGCGGACGTCGGGGCGGCCGGTCTCGTCCACGGTGGCCAGGGAGGGGGTGTGCGGCTCGGTCTGGCCGGCCGCGACCGCCGCGGTGAACCAGTCGTGGAAGAGGGCGAGGGGCTCGGCCGGGGTGTCCGCCGGGTCGAAGGAGGGGAGCTCGGTGTCCCAGACCCGGAGGGAGCGGAGGGCGTGGTGGAAGTCGGTCATGCGGCCACGGTAGGACGCCGGACCGTGGTGGGGGTCGTGGGCACCTCGTACTCCTCGTACCGCTCGATCGCGACCGCGTTCGCCGCCGACTGGATGCCGTCGCGGATCTTCTTCGCGACGAGGTTCTTCCACGGGGTCTTCGGCAGGGTCCGCACCATGAGCATCCGCAGCGAGATCTTCCACTTCGAGCCGACCGTCATCTCCTTCACGAAGCCCTCGGCGAGCCGCTGGTTCTGCTCGACGCCGGGCCGCATCCGCTCCTCGTAGCGGGCGAAGGCCACGGTGTGGTCGCCGTGGGCCCGGGCCAGTTCGCCGGCGAGGACGTACGCGCCGATGAGGGCGAGGCCGGTGCCCTGCCCGGAGGCGGGGGAGGCGCAGTGGGCGGCGTCGCCGAGGAGGACGACCCTCCCCTTCGACCAGCGGTCCATCTCCACCAGGGACATGGAGTCGAGGTAGAAGTCGTCGGCCCCGGCCGCGTGCCCGAGCAGGCGCGGGACCTCCCAGCCGTCGCCCGCGAAGGTGTCGGCGAGCAGCCGCTTCTGGTCGGCGACGTTCCGGAGGTCGTACGGGACGTCCTGCGGCGCCGAGAAGATGAACAGGTTCTTCGCCTCGGTCTCGCCGGCGGAGCTGTAGACGCAGAGGAGCTTCTTCGGGAGGGCGTGGTACGTCTCCCAGCGGTCGAGGCCCAGGTGGTTGGGGGCCGAGAAGATGGAGATGTATGCGCCGAGGTGGCGCTTGAACCGCTCCTCGGGGCCGAAGGCGAGCCGCCGGGTGTTCGAGTGGAGGCCGTCGGCGCCGACGACGAGGTCGAAGCGGCGGACGGTGCCGCTCTCGAAGGTGACGGTGACGCCCTCGCCGTCTTCCGCGAGGGCCGCGATCGAGTCGCCGAAGGCGTACTCGACGTCCTCGCGGGTCCGGTCGTACAGGATGCGGGCGAGCTCGCCGCGCATGATCTCGTCGTCGCCCTCGACGCGTCCGCCGAAGATGTCGGCGGGCAGCTCGCCGATCGTGCGGCCGGCGTCGTCCACGTACGAACCGCCGCGCATGTCGGTGGAGTGGGCGCGGATCTCGTCGAGGATCCCCATCCGGCGGCAGACCTCGATCGCGGTGCCGCGCACGTCCACCTTGTAGCCGCCGGTGCGGAGCGCGGGGGCCTTCTCGACGACGGTGGGGGCGAAGCCGTAGCGGTGGAGCCAGAGGGCGAGCGCGGGGCCGGCGACGGAGGCGCCGGAGATGAGGACGGTCTTGCTCGCGGAGCTCGTGGTGCGCGTCATGGCAGGACTCCTTGTCGAGTGTCTGCGGGCCTGGGTGCTTCCTGCCCGCAGACATGACTATACGGATGTCCTACACGTCTGTCTATGACAACTGTATAGATTCAGTCGCGACCGAGGACCACCGTCCCCGACGAGCAGAACCACCCGCCCGTCCCCGAGGCCACCGCCAGCTCCGGCAGCGAGCCGTCCGCGCGCCTGACCTGGAGCCCCGGCGCCTCCCCGCGCAGCTGCCGCACCGCCTCCACCAGCAGGAACAGGCCCCGCATCCCCGGGTGGCAGGCCGAGAGGCCGCCGCCGTCGGTGTTCACCGGCAGCCGGTCCTTCTCCGCGAAGTACGCCCCGCCCTCGCCCTTCGCGCAGAACCCCAGGTCCTCCAGGGTCACCAGGGTCATGTAGGTGAAGGCGTCGTAGACCTCGGCGAGGTCGATGTCGGCGGGGGTGACCCCGGCCCGTTCGAAGGCGAGCCGGCCGCTGACCGCCGCCGGGGAGACGGTGAAGTCCTCCCACTCCGACATCGTGGTGTGCGAGACGTGCTCGCCCGTGCCGAGGATCCAGACCGGCGCCTTCCGGCAGTCCTGGACGTACTCCTCCGCGACGAGCAGCACCGCGCAGCCGCCGTCGCTGCGGATGCAGCAGTGCAGCTTGGTGAAGGGGTCCGCGATCATCGGGCCGTCGAGGACCTCGTCGACGGTGACCGGCTCGCGGAACATCGCCTCCGGGTTGAGGGATGCGTTCGCGCGCGCCTGGACGGCGACCTCGGCGAGCTGTTCCAGGGTCGTGCCGTACTCGTGCATGTGGCGGCGGGCGGCCATCGCGTACTTGGCGATCAGGGTGTGCCCGTAGGGGACCTCGAACTGGAGCGGGCCGCGCGAGCCGAAGGAGAGGTTCGCGGTGCGGCGCCGGGCCCGGATGTCGGCGCGCGCTGTGGAGCCGTACACGAGCAGGACCGCGTTGGCGTGGCCCGCCGCGATGGCGTCGGCGGCGTGCGCGGCCATGACCTCCCAGGTGGCGCCGCCGACGGCGGTCGAGTCCACCCAGCGGGGCTGCAGGCCCAGGTACTCGGCGACCTCGACCGGGGCGAGCGTGCCGAGGCCCGCCGAGGCGATGCCGTCGATCAGCGAGCGGTCCAGGCCGCTGTCCGCGAGGGCCCGCCGGGCGGCCTGGGCGTGGAGCGCGTACGGGGTGGCCTCGTCGACGCGGCCGCAGTCGGCGAGGGAGACGCCGACGACGGCGACGCGGCGGGGGCTGCGCACGGAGGCGTGGGAGGTGCGGGAGGCGTCATCCATGAATCTGACGGTACATCAGATTCATGGAATCGGGACCGGCGCTTCTCTGGGCAACGGCACCCGTACCGCCCTAGCATGACGCACCGTCAGATACGGAGGGAGTCCCATGGACGCGCCCGACAGCACCTCGCTCGCCCTCGCGCTCACCGAGGAGCAGCAGGAGATCCGCCGCACCCTGCGGGACCTGCTCGCCGAACGGGCCGGACCGCAGGAGAACCGTGCCGCCACCGAGACCCCCGAGGGATACGACACCGGGCTCTGGGCCCGGATGTCCGGCACCCTCGGCCTCGCCGGGCTCGCGCTCCCGGAGGAGTACGGAGGCGTGGGCTGCGGGCCCCCCGAACTCGCCCTCGCCTGCGAGGAGACCGGCCGCGCCCTCGCGCCCACCCCGCTGCTCGCCACCACCGTGCTCGCCGCCCCGCTGGTCGCCGCCCTCGGCACCCCCGCCCAGCGCGCCGAACTCCTGCCGCGCATCGCCGACGGCAGCCTGACCTGCGCGCTCGCCGTCCCGGGCGGCGCCCTCGCGCTCGCCCTCGGCCTCACCGGCGACAACGCGGCCGACGCCTGGTCCGGCGGCGGCCGGGCGGGCGGGGTCCAGGCCCGGCCGTCCGGAGGCGCGGACGGCACCGGCGGCACCGGCGGCACCGGCGGCACCGGCGGCACCGGCGGCACCGGCGGCACCGGCGGCACCGGCGGCACCGGCGGCGGCTGGCGGCTCTACGGGGAGGCCCCGCAGGTCATCGACGGGCACAGCGCCGGGCTGCTGATCGTCGCCGCCCACACCGGCGGCTTCGCCCGGAGCCGTACGCTCCTCTTCCTCGTCAGGGGGGAGGCGGACGGCCTCGTGCGCACCCGGCGGACCACCCTCGACCTCACCCGCACCCAGGCCACCGTCGAACTCCGCGACGCCGAGGCCGAACTCCTCGGCGAGGAACCCGCCGACGTCCTCGGCGCGCTCGCCGCCACCGGCCGCGCCGCCGCCGTCATGCTCGCCGCCGAGGCCGTCGGCGCCGCCGGGGCCGTCCTCGACCGGACCATCGAGCACGTCGGCTCCCGCGAGCAGTTCGGCAGGCCCGTCGGCTCCTTCCAGGCCGTCAAACACCGCCTCGCCGACCTCTACGTCCAGGTCGAGGCCGCCCGCTCACTCACGTACGTCGCCGCCCGCGAGGCCGGACCCGGACCCGACGGCGGGCCGCTCGCGCTCGCCCACGCCCTGGAGGCGCTCCGCGCCACCGCCGGCGAGTCGATCCAGCTCCACGGCGGCATCGGTTTCACCTGGGAACACGAGGCGCACCTCTACTTCAAGAGGGCCGCGTCGGACGAACTGCTCTTCGGACCCGCCCGCCGGCTGCGCGCCCGGGCGGCCGAACGGACCGGACTCTTCGGAGAGGTGGCGGCATAGATGCCCGTCGGGCTGAAACTGATACAGAAGGTCTCCTCGACCCGGACGTTCGCCCGGGTCGCCCCGCACGTGATCCCCGCGATGGACAAGACCATCCACCGCCTGACCAGGGGAAAGGTGCTGATGAGCGCCCGGATGCTGCCGGGTGTCATCCTCACCGCCCGGGGCGCGAAGAGCGGGCAGCCGCGCGTGACGCCGCTCGCCTGCATGCCGGAGGGCGACGGGCAGTGGCTGCTCGTCGGCTCGAACTTCGGCCGTCCCGGGCACCCCGCCTGGACCGCGAACCTGCTCGCCCATCCGGACGTCGAGGTCAACTGGAAGGGCGCGGACGTCCCCGTACGGGCGGAGCTGCTGACGGGGGAGGCGCGGGCGGCGGCCTGGAAGGCGGCCCTGGAGTTCTGGCCGCCGTACGCCACGTACCAGGCGCGGATCGACCGGGAGATCCGGCTCTTCCGGCTGACCCGCAGATCGTAGGTCCTGATACGGCGACGCCGACGGCGGTCGCGCTTCCCGTGGGGGCGGGGGGCGCACCGGCGTCGGCGTCGACGACAGGACGGGTGGAGGAGCAGGGAGGGGTGTGGGGGCTATCTGGTCGGCTTCTTGCCGGTGATGCCCAGGTGGACCAAGAGGGCCAGGTTCGGCTTGAGTTCGGCCTGCTTGACGCCCCAGGTCTGGAAGCCCTTCTGGTGGCCGGCGACCGAGGCCAGCATCGCCACCAGGGAGCCCGCCATGGCGGCCGGGTTGACCTCCTTGTCGACCTTGTTCTTGGCCTGGAGCTCCTTCACCGCGTCCGTCAGAGAGTTGGTGACCGAGTTCAGGATCTTCATGCGGATCTTGTAGAACCGCTTGTCCCCCTCGGCCGCGCCGAGGTCCACGACCCGCAGGATCGCGTCGTGCTTGCGCCAGAAGTCGAGGAAACCCTCGACGAGTTCCTCGGAGGTCTGCCAGCCCGCCTTGCCGACCCAGGAACGGCCCGAGACGAGCTCGGTCAACCCGGCTCCCTCCTTGGCCATTTCCTCCGCGATCTCGAGGACCGCGCCCTCGACGTCCGGGAAGTACTGATAGAACGTCGCGGGTGAAGTACCCGCCTTCCGGGCCACATCGATGACCTTGACGTCCCGGTAGGGCGAGGAGCTGAGCATCTCACCGAGGCAGTCGAGCAGCTTCTGCCGCGTCGCCTGGCCGCGTCGCCCGGCCACGCGGCCGTCGACGGTGCGTACTTGTCCTGTCATGCCGTCAGCTTACCGAGGGGTGATCTGCGCGCGATTCGGCCGAGTGCAAATGGGGTGCGACCCTGTTCGGCGGGCTTTCCCCGAGGTCGGGGCGGGTGCGGTGGCGTGGCGGCGGGGGGTGGCTTCCGGCCAGTGGCGACCGTCGGGTGACCGCCCTCACCCGAACAGGCTTATGAACAGCCTGTGGACAAGTGCGGTGGACAACGCAGGCGCGGGAAGGGTTCCGCCCCCGTAAATCGCTCACCAGTTCGCATTCTCGGGCAGATGGAACACTTAATTCCGCTTTACCGTGAAGCCATGGCCGTACGTACAGAGGGCACCCCCTGCTGGGTGGACGCGCAGCTTCCCGACCTCGAAGCGGGCAAGCGCTTCTACGGCGAGCTCTTCGGCTGGACCTTCGACCCCGACCGCGACGAGGCCCTCCTCGACGGACGCCGGGTCGCGGGCCTCCTCCCCAAGGGCGACGGCCGCATGCCCACCACCTGGACCCTCTACCTCGCCACCCGGGACGCCGGCACCCTCGCCCAGCGGGTGAAGCTCGCGGGCGGACAGATGGTCATGGAGCCGTACCCCGTCGGCCCGTTCGGCGTCCTCGCGCTCGCCGCCGACCCCGGCGGCGCCGTCTTCGGCCTCCGCCAGGCCGGCGACGACGACGGCTTCGAGACCACGAACGAACCCGGCTCCTTCTGCTGGATGGAGGTCTACACGCGCCGCCCCGAGGCCGTCGACACCTTCTACGCCACCGTCTTCGGCTACCTCGGCCGTCAGATCGACCCCGCCGAGGAGGGCCGCGAGCCCGGCTTCGACTACCGCGTCTGGTCACCCCCCGGCTCCCGCCCCGGCGACGGCAAAGCCTTCGGCGGTCGCGCGGTGATCAGCGACGACTTCCCCGCCGAGATGCCCGGCCACGTCCTCGTCTACTTCGCCGTCCGCGACTGCGACGCGGCCTGCGGGACCACCGTCCGCCTCGGCGGCCGGGTCGCCACCCCGCCCTTCGACACCCCCCACGGCCGCATCGCCGTCCTCCACGACAACCAGGGCGCCCGCTTCGCCGTCCTCGCGGAACCGGCGGCGGAGTCCCCTCGGGAGAGCTGACCCCCGCCGCCGATATGACCTGTGACACCCCGATCCGCCCCCGGGTTCGCAACCAGGCCCTCGGACAGGAAGAATCAGGGCCACGGGGCCGTACCCTCATGGCCCGTACGGGGAGGTGGCAGGCAAGTGGAACAGCTGACGCAGCACGACCCGAGACGTATCGGGCCCTTCGAGGTGCTGGGCCGGCTCGGCGCGGGCGGAATGGGCCTGGTCTATCTCGCGCGCTCGGCCTCGGGCCGGCGCGTGGCGATCAAGACCGTGCGCACGGAGCTCGCCGAGGACCAGCTGTTCCGGGTCCGCTTCACCCGCGAGGTGGAGGCCGCACGGGCCGTCTCGGGCTTCTACACGGCGGCCGTCGTCGACGCCGACCCGCGCGCCGCCGTGCCGTGGCTCGCCACCGCCTACGTCCCGGCGCCCTCCCTCGAAGAGATAGTGAACGAGTGCGGGCCGCTCCCGGCCCAGGCCGTCCGCTGGCTCGCCGCCGGCGTCGCCGAGGCCCTCCAGTCCATCCACGGAGCCGGCCTCGTCCACCGCGACCTCAAGCCCTCCAACGTCCTCGTCGTCGAGGACGGCCCCCGGGTGATCGACTTCGGCATCGCGTCGGGCGTCTCCAACACGCGCCTGACCATGACCAACGTCGCCGTCGGCACCCCGGCCTACATGTCCCCCGAACAGGCCCGCGACTCGCGCAGCGTCACCGGCGCGAGCGACGTCTTCTCGCTGGGCTCGATGCTGGTCTTCGCCGCCACGGGCCACGCTCCCTTCCACGGCGCCAACCCCGTCGAGACCGTCTTCATGCTGCTCCGCGAAGGCCCCGACCTGGAGGGCCTGCCCGAGGAGCTCCGGCCCCTCATCGAGTCCTGCATGCAGATGGACGTCAGCCGCCGCCCCACCCCCGCCGACCTCCAGGCGCAGCTGGCCCCGCACCTCTTCGGCCCCGGCAGCGACGACAGCGGTACGGCCTCCGCCTGGCTGCCGCCCCGCGCGACCGCCATGATCGAGGCCCGCCGCGGCGGCCGTCCCACCCCGGCCCCGACCGCGCCGCCGATGCCGCCCCGCCCGCCCCGCGAACCCGAGTGGGGCGGCGACCCGCGCTCCCCGGAGCCCGCGCACGCGGGAGCCGGGCAGGGCCACCCCGGCGGGCGGCACGCCCTTCCCGCCGAGCAGCACGGGGCCGGCGGCCCCGTCCGCCTCGGCGGCGGCACCGTGCCGATCGGCCCGGGCCCCCGCGTCTCCGACACCCGCGCCGCCGTCGCCGTCGGCCGCGGCGCCGACGCGGGCCACGCGACCGGCTGGGTCCGCCCGCCCGGCGGCGGCCCGCACGGGGCCGAACCCGGCCCGATGCCGGGCGCCCGCCCCGTCTCCGTACCGCCGCAGGGGGACGCGCAGCCGCTGCCGCAGCCCGCGCCGGAGCCCGGCCACTGGCGCCCGTGGCGCTTCCGCATGTCCAACGACGTGTGGGGCACCCCGGTCGTCGACGGCGACCTGCTCTACGTGACCTCCTTCGAGGTCCACGCCCTCGACACGGGCAGCGGCCGCCGCCAGTTCAAGACCCGGGACGTCGCCTGGTCGATGGCGGTCGCCTCGGGCCGTATCCACGCCTCCGACGGCCCCACCCTCTACGCGCTCGACGCGACCGACGGCGCCGAGCGCTGGCGGCTGCACACCGACGCCTGGGTGTACTCCCTCCAGGTCGACCGCGGCACCGTCGTCACCGGCACGCGCGGCGGCGGCGTCCAGGGCTGGGAGGCCTCCAACGGCGCCAAGCTGTGGGAGATCACCGGCGCCCAGACCGACTTCGAGACCCCGGAGGCGGGCCCCGCCGTCCACGGCGACACCGTCTACGTCTGGCGCGACGCCCGGCTCCAGGCCCTCGACGCCCGCACGGGCGTGGAGCGCTGGTCGTACCCGATCGGCGACGCCGCCTCCTGCGCCAACGTCCCCGTCCGGGTCGCCCCGGCCGAGGACGGCTGCGTGTACGTCTCCGCCGGCACCCGCGTCCTGTCGATCGACATCGCCGGCGGGCACGTCCGCTGGCACTTCGAGGCGCCCGCCGTCTTCCTCTCCCCGCCGGCCTTCGCCCCCGGCCCGGCCGTCACCGGCGGCGGCGTGTACCTCTCCGACCACCTCGGCACGGTGTACGCGCTCGACGCCACCACCGGCCAGGACCGCTGGCGGATCGCCACCGAGCCCCGCCAGTCCTCCGAGCCGGTGCTCGTCGCCGACGGGAACGTCCACGTCGGCAGCGGCAGCGCGCTCTACACGCTCGACGCCGTCACCGGCACCCCCCGGTGGCGGTTCGCGGCGGGCGGCGAGCTCGTCGGCTTCCCGGTCGTCGCCGACGGCCGGATCCACTTCGGCTCCGCCGACCACGTCCTCTACACCCTCGACGCGACCGGCGGCCAGCTCCGCTGGAAACTCGCGACCGGCGGCGAGATCACCGGCTCGCCGGTGGCGAAGGGCGGGGTCGTGTACGCGTGCAGCAAGGACCGCTGCGTGTACGCGCTCGACGCGGTGAAGGGCACGGCGACGGGACGGGGCGCGGCGGGGCGCTAAGGCCTGGTGTTGTCGTCGGGGCTGTTCCAGGGCGGTACGGGGAAGGTCTGCGTCTCCCCGCCGCCGTCGTACGACGGCCCGTCGAGCGTCGGGTGGGTCGGCCGGGGCTCCGGCGGGTCCACCCGGTGCGTCCGGCGGGGCCGGCCCGACATGACGAGCGCGCCGAGCAGCATCAGGACCCCGCCGCCGAAGGCGAAGGCGACCCCGTCGCCGAGCCCCCGGCCGTCGCCGGAGACCACGAGGCTGCCCTCGGCCTGCCCGACCCGGACCATCCAGAAGACCGTGAAGCCGAGGGTGACGAGCCCGGCGAGGGCCACGAGCAGCCGCGAGCGCAGGACGACTCCGAGGACGACGACGAGGGCGGCGAAGGCGAACGGCAGCAGGATCGAGCCGATGACCTCGGCCTTCGTGGGCGTGATGCCGGTGAACAGCTCGTCGATCGCGTAGGCGCGGCCGAGACGGCCGTCGTACCAGGCACGGAAGGGGCTCCATACGGCGGCCGTCGCTCCGGCGAGGGCCAGGACCGAGCCGACGACGTTGCGGATCATCCGTCGGCCTCCTTGGTCGGCGTCCCGAGGGTCCGGCTCTCGCCTCCGACGCTACGCCGGGTGCGAGGGCCCCGCCATGCGGCCCTCAGGGCCCGGCTAGGGTGTCGCGCACACGACAGGGGGAGGGGACATGGTGCGGACGCGCCTCAAGCTGGCGGCGACGCTCACGGTGGTGGTGCTCGCGCTGACCGGGTTCCAGACGAGCGCGAGCGGCAAGAGCAAGGGGAAGAGCAAGGGCGGCGGCTGCTCCAGCTCGAAGAAGAGCAACGACGACTACGACGGCTCGAACGGCTACGACAGCTCGAACGGCTACGACAGCTCGGGCGGCTCGGGCGGCTCCACGGCCACGGCCTCGCCCGCTCCCAGCTCCGCGACCTCGCAGGTCGACGTGGTGGTGGTCGACTGTGTGAAGCCCGCGCAGAAGAAGCGCAAGGGCAAGCCCGCCCGCAAGGCGGACACCACGGCGACCCTGCGGATCAGTTCGCACGACGCGCTCGCCGGCACGTACACGATCACGCTGGAGTTCAAGGGCGCCTCGGGCTCGGCGGTGGACTCCGTCGAGACCGTCGTCACCGTCGGGAGCTACGAGACGAAGACCTTCGAGGTCGCGATGAAGACCCCGAAGGCCGTCGACCGGGTGAAGGACTGCTGGATCTACGACGTGCGCAAGCAGACCCCCGTCACCCCGTCGGCTACCGCGTCCGGTAGCCCTTCCCCCGCCCCGTGAACAGCCCCGCCTGACGTTCCGGCGGCAGGTTCCCCAGCGTCACCAGGTGCGGCGCGTGGGACAGGGCCGGGGTGCGGGACGCCTCGGTGACGGACCAGAGGGCGCGGACCGTGCCCTGGACGGCCTCGGTCGGGTGGCCCGCGACGACGGTCGCGGCCCGGACGGCGGCCTCCAGGGCGCCGCCGGTCTCCGTGACCTCGCTGACGAGCCCCGTCTCGTACGCCCGCCGGGCCGAGATCCGTTCCGCGCTGCCCATGAGGGCCATCCTGGCGATCTCCCCGTAGGGCATGCGCTGCGCCATGTGGATGGTCTCGAAGGCGCTGACCATCCCGTAGGTGGTGTGCGGGTCGAAGAAGGTCGCGCCCTCGCCGGCGACGACGAACTCGGCCTCGCCGATCAGGTAGAACGCGCCGCCGCAGGCCATGCCCTCGACGGCGGCGACGACCGGTTTCCACAGGTCGTTCGCCTTGGGGCCGATCGTGAGGAGCGGGTCGTCGATCGTGTACGGGGACGAGGGCTGCGGGATGTCCCCTACGGAGTCCCGGTCGATCCCCGTGCAGAAGGCCCGCCCGCCCGCGCCGGTGACGACGATCGCGCGGATGTCGTCCTCGTACCGGAACCCCCGCCACACGGCCGCGAGTTCGCGGGCCATGTCGAGGGTGATGGCGTTGTGCTTCTCGGCCCGGTCGAGGGTGACGACGGCGACGCCGGTCTCCTTGTCGCGGTCGGTACGGATCAGCGGGGCGCTCATCCGCGCTCCAGGAGCCAGCGGGGGACGGTCACCCCGTCGACCTCGGTGAAGGCGACCCGTACGGGGGCCCCGATGCGCAGCCGGCTCGCGTCGACCGAGTTCAGGGGTGCGTCGGGGGCGGCGACGACGTTGCCGACGAGCCGGATGAGGGGGGACTCGGCGAGTTCGACGAGGACCGCGTTGTAGCCGGGCTGGGCGGCGTAGTCGGGCAGCAGGGGCGGGTGGGGCAGGACGTACGACCAGATCCGGCCGCGCCCGGACATGAGCCGCCACTCGCTGTCGAAGGAGCGGCAGTGCGGGCAGCAGGGGCGGGGCGGGAAGCGGAGCTCGCCGCAGTCGGGGGCCGCGCAGGCCTGGACGCGGAGCTCGCCCTGTGCGGCGTACTCCCAGAAGGGGGCGCCGTCGGTGTCGGCGACGGGTGTCAGCATGGTCGATCAGCTCCTGAGGAGGATGGCCGAGGTGGGGACGCCCTCGCCCGCCGTGACGAGGCAGGTGGCGGCGTCGGGGACCTGGGCGGTGGAGGTGCCGCGCAGCTGTTTCACGCCCTCGTTGATGAGGTTGAAGCCGTGGACGTACGCCTCGGAGAGCCCGCCGCCGCCGGTGTTGATCGGCAGCCGGCCGCCGATCTCCAGGGCGCCGCCCTCGGTGAAGGAGGCGCCCTCGCCGCGCTTGCAGAAGCCGTAGCCCTCCAGGGAGAGCGGGATGAGCGGGGTGAAGGCGTCGTAGATCTGGGCGACGTCGACGTCGTCGGGCCCGAAGTCGGCCTGCTTCCACAGGTGCCGGGCGGCGGTCCAGGCGGGGCCGGAGAGCGGGTCGTCGTTCCAGTAGTTGACCATCCCGTGGTGCTGGGAGGGCAGGCCCTGGGCGGCGGAGTGGACGTACACCGGCTTCTGTCGGCAGTCGCGGGCGCGCTCGGCGCTGACGATGACGCAGGCGAGGGCGCCGTCGGTCTCCAGGCAGTTGTCGAAGAGGCAGAGCGGGTCGCTGATCCAGCGGGCGGTCATGTACATCTCGCGGGTCAGCGGGCGTTCGTACATCATCGCGGCGGGGTTCTGGTTGGCGCGGTTGCGGCAGGCCAGGGCCACGTTGAAGAGGTGGTCGCGGGTGGCGCCGTACTCGTGCATGTAGCGGCGGGCGAGCATGCCGATCTCGTCGGAGGGGCGGAGCAGACCGAAGGGGCGGGTCCACTGGCCGGGGGTGGCGAGCTGGGCGGTGGTGTTGGTCCAGGGGCGGGGCCCCGAGCCGCGCTTGCGCGAGCGCCAGGCGACGCCCACGCTCGCCTGTCCGGTGGCGATCGCGGCGGCGAGGTGGCCGACGGTGGCGCAGGAGCCGCCGCCGCCGTAGCCGACCTTGGAGAAGAAGGTGACGTCGCCGGCGCCGATGGACTTGGCGACCTCGACCTCGTCGGTCTCCTCCATCGTGTAGGAGGCGAAGCCGTCGACCTCGGAGGGGTCGATCCCGGCGTCGTCGAGGGCGGCGAGGATCGCCCGGCAGGCGAGGGTCTTCTCGGTCTCGGGGAGCTGTTTCGCGAAGTCGGTCTGTCCTATGCCGACGATGGCCGTGGCGTCCTTGAGCACCGAGCCTCCCTCTGGAGCACTGGTCGTCACTACATCACTGCTGACAGCGCGTCAGGTTACAACTAATCTGACGGATAGTCAGCTACAGGGGAGGATGGGTATGGCCATGCGCGGTGACCTGGAATGGGGCACGATCCCCGGACTCGTACGGGCGGCGGCCGAACGGTACGGGGAGCGCGAGGCCGTCGTCGACGGCCGCACCCGCGTCTCGTACGCCGAGCTCGGCGAACGCGTCGAGCGGGCCGCCGCCGCCTGCATCGCCACCGGCATACGGGCGGGGGACCGGGTCGCGATCTGGGCCCCCAACACCCTCGACTGGATCGTCTCGGCGCTCGGCGCGGTCACCGCCGGGGCCGTCCTCGTCCCCCTGAACACCCGCTTCAAGGGCACCGAGGCCGCGTACGTGCTCCAGCGCTCCCGCGCCCGCCTGCTCTTCGTCACCGGCACCTTCCTCGGCACCTCGTACGTGGCCTCCCTGCGCCGCTCCGGAGTCGAACTCCCGGACCTGGAACAGGTGGTGGTCCTCGGCGACACCGCGCCCGACGAGACCGGATGGACGACCTGGAAGGCCTTCCTCGCCTCCGGCGACCGGGTCCCGGCCGTCCGGGTCCGCGCCCGCGCCGACGCCATCGACCCCGGCGACCCCTCCGACATCATCTACACCTCGGGCACCACCGGACACCCGAAGGGTGCCGTCATCGGCCACGCGCAGAGCCTGCGCTGCTACGAGATCTGGTCCGACCTCGCGGGCCTGCGCGAGGGCGACCGCTACCTCGTCGTGAACCCCTTCTTCCACACCTTCGGCTACAAGGCCGGCATCCTCGCCTCCCTCATGCGCGGGGCGGTGATCGTGCCGCAGCCCGTCTTCACCGTGGACACCGTCCTCGCCAACATCGCCGCCGAACGCATCACCGTCCTCCCCGGCCCGCCCACCCTCCACCAGTCCCTCCTGGACCACCCCTCCCGGGGAGCCCACGACCTCTCCACCCTCCGCCTCGTCGTGACCGGCGCGGCCGTCGTCCCCCTCCGGCTCGTCGAACGCCTCCGCACCGAACTCGGCGTCGGCACGGTCCTCACGGCGTACGGCCTCTCCGAGGCGAGCGGCATCGTCACCATGTGCCGCCGCGACGACGGCGACGAGACCGTCTCCCTCACCTCCGGCCGCCCCATCCCCGACACGGAGGTCCGCCTCTCGGAGACGGGCGAGGTCCTGGTCCGGGGCCACCACGTCATGCGCGGCTACTTCGAGGACGAGACGGCGACGGCCGGCGCGATCGACGCGGACGGCTGGCTCCACACCGGCGACATCGGCGTCCTCGACGCCGCCGGCAACCTCCGGATCACCGACCGCCTGAAGGACATGTTCATCGTCGGCGGCTTCAACGCGTACCCCGCAGAGATCGAACAGCTCCTGGGCCTCCACCCGGACATCGCCGACGTCGCCGTCATCGGCATCCCCGACCCGCGGCTCGGCGAGGTCGGCAAGGCGTTCGCGGTACGGCGTCCCGGGGCGCGGGTCACGGCGGACGACCTGATCGCCTGGTCGCGGCGGGAGATGGCGAACTACAAGGTCCCGAGGCAGGTCGAGTTCGTGGACGAGCTGCCGCGGAACGCGAGCGGGAAGGTGGTGAAGGGGGAGTTGCGGGGCCGGTAGCCTTGTGATGTGGGTCACTCCACTGGTGGTATGGTAAGCGGTATGGCAACGAAGAAGTACACCGTGACGCTTCCCGAGGAACTGGCCGAGGAGATCCGCCGCGAGGTGGGCCAGGGCGGTTTCAGCGCGTACGTCACGCACGCCATACAGCGGCAGCGGGAGCAGGACCGGCTGGGGGAGCTGGTGGAGTGGATGGCGGAGGAGAACGGGCCGCTCACGGACGAGGAGCGGGCCGCCGCAGACGCGGAGTTCCGCGAGAACGAGCGGTGGCACCGGGAGCGGGAGGCCCGCGAGATCCAGGACCGCGCTGAGGCCGCCCTCCTGGACGCCCCCACCCCTGCCGAGCGACAGGCCGAAGCCGCGTGACCGAGATCTGCTACGTCCTGGACAGCGAGGGCCTGTCCAGGGCGGCGGCGCGCGACCGCCTGATCCAGGCCCGCCTCGACAGGGCACGCCAAGGTGGTGCCCGCGTCGTGACGAGCTCCATGACGCTGATCGAGGCGTACCACGACAAGATCCCTCTGGCTTCATGGAAATGGATGCTCTCCCGTGTCGTGGTCCTTCCCGTCACGGAGGATGTCGCGAAGGGCGCCATCGAACTGCTGGGCAGCACCGGCCTCCACGGCCACAAGTACGCCATCGACGCGGCGCTCGCGGTGATCGCGGGGCGCGAGAGGGGACACGTGACCGTGTTCACCTCCGACGTGGACGACATGACCAAGCTCTGCCCGCCCCACGTGCGGATTCAGCCCGTCTGACCCGCCCGTCGCGCCAGCACCACGATCCCCGCCTCCTCCCGCACCACCCGCCACCCGGCCCGGTCGGACGCCTGCCGCAGCACGCGTCCGACCGCGCCCGCCGGCCACGCCTCCGCCCGGTCCGCCACCAGCCACTCCACCGCCGGACGCCGGTCGAGGACCCCGTCCGCGACCAGATGCACCGTCGCCCGGTCCGTCAGGTGCGGGGCCAGGCTGTTGCTCGCCGCGACCCGGGCCCCGTCCGGCACCAGCGCCACCGCCTCGCGGGCCGCCGCCTCCCGGGCGCTCGCCTGCCAGAAGCCGGGCGTGACGAGCCCGGCGAGCGGCTGGGCGGGCAGGACGAGGAGCGTGGCGAGGACGGGGACGGCGAGCGTCGGTACGGGGAGCGGGAGCCGTACTCCCTTCCGCAGCGCGTCGATCAGCGCCGCGCACGCGATCGGCACGAGCACCGCCGAGTAGTGCAGGCCCGGCTCCCAGTGCGCCGGGTTGGCGGAGGTGAACCGCCAGGCCAGCGTGGGCACCAGCAGCCAGGCGAGGGGACTGCGCACCACCAGCCCGCCCGTCACCGCCAGGAGCAGCAGCAGGGTCAGCGACTTCACGCCCCAGCCGTCGAGGATCCCGTACCCGCCGGTGACCTGCTCCGCGTACAGGTACCGTCCGTCCGGCGCGAACGCCGGGATCACCCCGTACACGACCAGCACCGTCGCGAGCAGCGAGCCGACGGTGAGGACGAGTCCCGTGCGCCGGTCGCGTCGCGCGAGCAGCAGCCCGAAGACGGCGGCCGTCGCCCCCAGGTCCTCCTTCACCAGGAGCAGTGCGGCGGCCCAGCAGGCCGCGGCCCGGGTCCGCCCGTCGAGGTACGCGCGGCAGGCGAGCGCGAGCAGCGGTACGGCGAAGGCGACCTCGTGGAAGTCGAAGCCGGTCAGCTGCTGGACGCCCCAGCCGAGCCCGCAGACCGCCCCGATCGCGACCGGGGCCCGACGCCGCTCCGGCAGGTGCCGCTGCGCGGTGCGCGCGACCACGTACACCGCGAGGGCGACGAGCGCGGCCTGCGCGACGAGCAGCGTCTCCACGCGCGGGACGAGCCGGTAGAGCGGGGCGAGGAGGGCCAGGACCGGGTGGAAGTGGTCGCCGAGCAGCGGATACGCGTCGGCGGCGAAGCCGGGCGGCGCGGTGGCGGCCCGGATCTCGGACGTGGGCGCCCGGCCCTCGGCGTACGCCCGTACGGCCTGGCCGAAGATCCCGAGGTCGTAGCCGGTGGTCCGGAAACGGGCGTGCTCGCGGAGCGCGTAGACGGCGTGGACGGCGAAGAACGCGGCGGAGAGGAGGGCGGGGGCGGTGCGGGTGCCGTGCCGGGGGAGCGGGGGGACGCGGGGCGGAGCGGTCGTCGTCAGGGCCATGCGGGCGACCCTCCGTCACCCCTCCTGAGGTGACGCTGAGGAGACCTGAGGATTTACTCAGCTCCGCGTCCGGCGGCCCGGCGATACTCGACGCCATGCGTGTACTGGTGATCGAGGACGAGGAGCGGATCGCGGCCTCCCTACGGCGCGGCCTCTCCGCCGTCGGCTACACCGTCGACCTCGCCCAAGACGGCGTCACCGGCCTCTGCCTGGCGCGGGAGAACCGCTACGCGGCGGTCATCCTCGACATCATGCTGCCCGGCCTCAACGGCTACCAGGTCTGCTCGCGGCTGCGCGCCGAGGCCAACGACGTGCCCATCCTGATGCTGACGGCGAAGAACGGCGAGTACGACGAGGCCGAGGGCCTCGACACCGGCGCCGACGACTACCTCGCGAAGCCCTTCTCGTACGTCGTCCTCGAAGCCCGCCTCCGCGCCCTCCTCCGCCGGGGCGGGGCCCGCACCCGCGCGCTCCTGGAATGCGGCGACCTGTGGCTCGACCCGGCACGCAGGACGTGCGGGCGCGGCGAGACGGAGATCGCCCTCACCCCGAAGGAGTTCGCGGTCCTGCACTGCCTGCTGCTCCGCCAGGACGAGGTGGTCCCGACGCTCGACGTCCTCGACGAGGTCTGGTCGGCGGACTTCACGGGCGACCCGAACATCGTGCACGTCTACATCAGGGCCGTACGGAAGAAGATCGACGAGCCCTTCGGGCGGACGACGGTCGAGACGGTCCGGGGCGCGGGGTACCGGGTGGTGGGCCGTGGGTGAGTGGTGGCGGCGGTACCGGCCCGTGGTGGCGGCCGGGCTCACCGCGTGGCTCGTCGTGGCGGCCGGCGTGTGCTGGCTGCAGTACGCCGACGGGCGGGCCGGCCCGCGCTCGGAGGTCGTCGCCGTCCTCATCCGCGACGACCGCGTCGGCCCGCAGGTCGACCTCCTCACGCGCTTCGGCCCCTGGGCGGGGGCGTTGGGCGTGGCCCTGGCCTGCTGGGCGGCCGGAACGGGTCGCGCCCGGGCAGTACGGCTCCGCACGACGGCAGCCGCCGCCGTGACCTCGGGCGCGCTGCTCGCGACGTACTGCGCCTGGCTGGCCCGGGAGAACCCGGTCAAGCCGTGGCTCGTCGCGGAGGAGGCGTTCCGCTGGGGCCTGATGTTCGTCGGCCCCTCGATGGGGCTCCTCACGGCCACCGCCGCCTGGGTGGCGCTCGGCGACGACGCGGGCCGCCTGCCGTACCGCAACCGTACGGCTCTGGCGGCCGCGGCCACCACCGGCGGGCTCTTCGCGCTGGCCGTCGAGGTCCTGCGGCGGGCGCAGCCGGAGTGGCAGGAACCGTCGCTGGACGCGTTCTGGATCGCGCTCACCACCGGCGCACCCCTCATCGCGCTCCTCACCGGCCTCCTCGTCCACCTCACCGCCGCCCGCGCCCTCCGCCCCGTCGAGGCCATCCGGTGCGAACTCGCCGACATCACCGGGCAGTCGCTCGACCGCCGCGTTCCCGTCCCGCCCACCGGTGACGTCATCGCCCGCCTCGCCGAGACCACCAACGACACCCTCGACCGTCTGGAGCAGGCCTCGACGCGCCAGCAGGAGTTCGTCGCCGACGCCGCCCACGAGCTGCGCAGCCCCCTCGCGGGGATCCGCGCGCAGCTGGAGACGGCGCTGCGCCACCCGGACTCGGTGACCGACTGGCCGGAGGTCGTGGCGGGGGCCGCCGCCGACGTCGTACGGCTCCAGGCGCTCGCCGACGACCTGCTGCTCCTCGCGAGCCACCGGTCGACCGCGACCGCAGGCGGGCCCGTCGACCTGGCGGCGCTCGCGGAGGACCTGGTGCGCGAGCACCAGCACCTCCCCGGCGCGACCGGCCTCCTCCTCGCCTGCGAGACCCCGGCCGCCCCGGCTCTCGTCCAGGGCAACGCACCCCGCCTGGAGCGGCTGGTCCGCAACCTCCTTGGGAACGCGTGCCGGTACGCGGAGACGTCGGTGGCGGTCACCGTGACGACGGACGGCTCCGTCGCGGTGCTGACCGTCGCGGACGACGGGCCCGGCATCCCGGCCGCCGACCGCGACCGGGTCTTCGACCGCTTCACCCGTCTCGACGCCTCCCGTACCCGCGCCTCGGGCGGTGCGGGGCTCGGGCTGCCGATCGCCCGGGACATCGCCACGCACCACGGCGGCACGCTCGCGGTCGAGGACTCGGCGCGCGGGGCGCGCCTGGTGGCCCGGTTCCCGGCGGTTGCCGGGGGCGCGTAGGCGCGTGGCATCCTGGCCGGAATCGATCACGGGGAGGGGTGCGCATGAGCGCACGTCAGGATGTTGCGGAGTACGACACGACCGAGGCGACCTCGCCCTTCGGGCTCGGGCTGCATCATGTGCAGCTGAGTCTGCCGGTGGGGGAGGAGGAGGTGTGCCGGCGGTTCTACGTGGACGTGCTCGGCATGACGGAGATCCGGAAGCCGCCGGTGCTCGCCGCGCGTGGCGGGCTGTGGGTGCGGTCCGACGCGCTGGAGATCCATCTGGGGGTGGAGGAGGACTTCAGGCCGGTGCTCAAGGGGCACCCCGGGATACTCGTCGCCGACCTCGACGGGCTCGCCGAGCGGCTGACCGGGCGCGGGGTCGGGGTCACCTGGGACTCCAACTTCCCCGGGTACCGGCGTTTCTACGTCGCCGACTGTCACGGCAACCGGCTGGAGTTCCTCAGCCCCGAGAGCTGAGAAGCGGGTGTGCCGAAGGGGGCCGGGCTGCTGCCCGGCCCCCTTCGTGGTGGTCCGTGTCGCGTTGCGCACGGGTCGTGCCCTGACGGATTCCCCCCGGTCCCCGTCGGCGTCCCCCGACCCCGTGTGCTCCCCCGTCGACCGAACCGCCTCCCCCCGTCCGGCCCCGGCGGCTCCCCCGATGGCGTCGCCGCGGCCTTTCCCCGTCGGGAATGGACTAGTTGGCCGGCTCCGACGTCGCGTGGAGGTTCTCCGTCGCGGCCGTGGCGTCCGGGGCCTGCGTCAGGATCTTGTCGGCGATGGCGTCGGCCTGCTCGGACGTGGCGTGCAGGTTCTTGGTGCCGATCTCCTCGCCCTCGACGCCCGTGGCGTGCAGGTTCGTCGGCGTGGCGATCGGGTCGTTCGCGGTGATGTCGCCCATGGCGGTCCCCTCCTGGTGGATGTCTTCGTGTGGTGCTGGGAGGGGCCCGTCCGGCTGTTCCCCCGTGGACTGCCGGACGGGCTCCTCAGGGCCGCTCACCCTAGTGCGTCGGGCTGACGGCCTCGCAGGCGACCCGTCTGCCCCCCGACGCGGCGGATCGTCGTGAGGAAGACTCTGCCGGGTGGCGATAAACGATTGATGAACGCCCAGGGTGGGGTCTTTCCGGGGTGTTCCAGGGGTGTTGCGAGGGGTGCGTGACGGGGCGTCAGGCCGAGGCGGTCGTCAGGCGGCGGCCATCGGGGTCAGCAGTGCCTTGACCTCCGCCGCCTCCGGCGACCCCAACTCCTCGTAGATGTCCAGTGCTTCGCGCCAGCAGACCTGGGCGCGCCCCGACTGCCCTATGCCGTGCAGGGCGCGGCCGAGCACCGTCAGGACGTTTCCGCGGCGCCAGTCGCCGCCGATGCCCCGCAGCACGATCAGTGCCTTCTCCGCGCCCGCGGCGGCTGCCCCGTACCGTCCGGCGGCGATGTCGACCTCCGCGATACGGAACAGGGTCATGCCCTCCCACAGCCGCTGCCGGCTGTCTACGAAGACGGCGAGCGCCTCGCGGAGCCGTTCGCCGGCCGCGGCGAGGCGGCCGCTCTCGGTGAGGGCGAGCCCCAGCGCGTACCGGCCGTTCGCGCCCTTGAGGGCGTGGCCCATCTCGTCGTACATGTCGGTGCCCTGCTGGGCCATGCGGACGGCGTCCTCCTTGCGGCCCGTCGCGAGGTGGATGCGCGAGAGGTTGCAGAGCGCGGCGGCCTCGCCGGCCCGGTCGGCGGCGGCGCGGAATCCGGCGATGGCGAGGCTGAGGTGCTCGTCCCCGTCCTCGTGGCGCGCCTGGTAGAGGGCGATGGCGCCGCGCGCGTTGGACGCCCAGCAGACGGGCAGCGGGTCGTCGACGGAGCGGGCCATGCGGACGACCTCGTCGGCCTCCTGGTCGGCCTGGTCGAAGCGGCCCTGGTAGTGGTGGACGTAGGCCAGCGTGTTGGCGGCGCGGGCCTCCGCGCGGACGTCGCCGGCGGCGCTCGCCGCCTTCCGCAGGACGCTGGCGACCGCCTCGTACTCCCGCGAGTTCGCCCCCGACTCCGCGAGGTCGAGCGAGGCCCACAGCAGGTCCACGCCCCGCCGCAGGGTCGCGGGGGAGGCCGCCGACTGGCGGACGGTCGCCAGCAGGCAGTTCGCCTCGGCGTACAGCCAGTCCTGGGCCTCGTGGCGGTCGGTGAAGGACAGGCCTTCGTGCGCCGTCGGCTCCAGGTGGTCCACGAGGCGGTCGCCGGGGCGCTCGATCGCGTACACCCGGGCCGCCGTCGACAGGTAGAAGTCCAGGAGCCGGGAGAGCGCCGCCTCCTTCTCCGACGGGGGCTGCTCGTCGCGGTCCGCGCACGCGCGCGCGTACAGCCGGACCAGGTCGTGGTACCGGTAGCGGCCGGGCGCCGCCGACTCGACGAGGGACGTGTCGACCAGCGCCTCCAGGAGGTCCTCGGTGTCCCAGAGCGGCAGGTCGAGCATGGCGGCCGCGGCCGCGAGCGAGATGTCCGGGCCGTCCGCGAGGCCGAGGAGGCGGAAGGCGCGGGCCTGCGCCGGTTCCAGCTGGCCGTAGCCGAGTTCGAAGGTCGCCTTGACGGCGAGGTCGCCGGCCTGGAGCTCGTCGAGGCGGCGCCGCTCGTCGGCGAGCTTGGCGGCGAGGACGGAGACCGTCCAGGTGCGGCGCGCGGCGAGCCGCGAGGCCGCGATGCGGATCGCCAGGGGCAGGAAACCGCAGGCCGCGACCACGTCGAGGGCCGCTTCCCGCTCGGCCTGCACCCGCTCCTCGCCGACGATCCGGGTGAAGAGCTGGAGCGCCTCCTCCGGTGACATCACGTCCAGGTCGACCAGGTGCGCGCCCGCCAGGTCCACCATCCGGATCCGGCTGGTCACCAGCGCCGCGCAGCCCGCCGTGCCGGGGAGCAGCGGGCGGATCTGGGCCGCGTCCCGCGCGTTGTCGAGGAGGACCAGGACCCGGCGGCCGTCGAGCGTCGAGCGGTAGAGCGCGGCCCGGTCCTCCAGGGCGTCCGGGATCGCCGAGTCGGGCGTGCCGAGGGCGCGGAGGAAGGAGCCGAGGACGGTCTCGGGCGAGGCGGCGCGGTTGCCCGCGCCCTGGAGGTCCACGTACAGCTGGCCGTCCGGGAAGTGCGGCCGGGCCTCGTGCGCCACGTGCACGGCGAGCGTCGTCTTGCCGACGCCGCCGATGCCGGCGAGCGCCGACACGGCCATGACGTGGCCCTCGGCGGTCGCGAGGCGCGCGCCCAGTTCCCGTACGAAGGAGGCGCGGCCGGTGAAGTCGGGGACGGTCGCCGGGAGTTGCGCCGGGCGGGCGACGGGCGCGGCGGCCGGGGCCTCGGGTTCCTCGACGGGGCGGGCCAGTTCGGTGTCGCCCTGGAGGATGCGCTGCTGGAGCCTGGAGAGCTCGGGGTTCGGGTCGACGCCGAGCTCGTCGGCGAGGAGCCGGCGGGTGTCCGCGTACACGGCGAGGGCCTCGGCCTGCCGTCCGCCCCGGTAGAGGGCGAGCATGAGCAGCTCGCGGAGCCGCTCGCGCAGCGGGTGCGCGGCGGTGAAGGCGGTCAGCTCGGAGACGGCCTCGGCGTGCGCGCCGACCTCCAGGTCGATGTCCAGGCGGGTTTCGAGGAGCGTGAGCCGCCACTCCTCCAGGCGGACCCGCTGCGTCTCGGCGTACGGCCCGGGTACGGAGGCGAGCACCTCGCCGTCCCACAGGGCGAGGGCCTCGGCGAGCCGGTTCCTGGCACCCGCCCGGTCGCCTGCGGCCCGCAGCTTCTCGGCCTCGGCGGCGAGGTGCTGGGCGGTGAGGAGGTCGAGGGCCTTGGTGCGCAGGGCGTAGCCGCCGGACTCGCTGACGAGGACCTTCGGGTCGAGCGCCTTGCGGAGCCGGGACGCGTACGTCCGTACGGCCGCGAGGGCCTGCGAGGGGGGTTCCTCGCCCCAGAGGGCGTCGATCAGCTCGGAGGCGGTGGCGGTGCGTCCGCCGCGCAGGAGCAGGGCGGCGAGGAGGGCGCGCTGCTGGGGCGAGCCGGTGGGCAGGGCCTCGTCGCCGCGCCAGGCGCGGACGGGGCCGAGCACGCCGAAACGGAGCCCGGCGCCCGGGTCCGTACCCTCGGCGGGTGCGCCGGTGGGCGTACCGGCATGCGCGCCCGTGGCCGTACCCGTACCTGCACCCGTCTCCGTACCCGGATCCGCGCTCGCGTCGGCGCTCTTCCCCGCCTCCGGAGTCCGTTGCGCCGGAACTCGCGGCCCGTCCTCACGGTCCATAGCTCCCCCTGCCCGTACCGCTGGTTTCGCCCTCCACAGTCTGCCTTGTCCGGAGGGGCGCCGTCAGCATGGGGTCGGCCCCGCGCGGACCCGGAACCGTACTCCGAGTGTTCCTTGTGCGCCACTACAGCTGACGGACCGTCAGATCAGCGCTACCGTGAGGGCCATGGAGACCATGGAGACCTTCCCGAAGATCATCTCGGTGGACGACCACACCGTGGAGCCCCCGCACGTCTGGCGGGACAGGCTCCCGTCCCGCTTCCACGACACCGGCCCCCGGGTCGTCCGCGCCCCCCTCAAGGAGATGACCTTCCTCGGCGGCAAGTTCGCCCCGGTCATGGGCGCGAAGGGCGACGACGGGCCCATCGGCGACTGGTGGGTGTACGAGGACCTGCACCGCCCCCTCACCCGCCTCGACACCGCCGTCGGCTACGACCGCGACGAGATCAGGCTCGAGGTCATCACCTACGAGCAGATGCGCCCCGGCTCGCACTCCGTCCCCGACCGGCTCGCCGACATGGACGTCAACCACGTCCAGTCGGCCCTCTGCTTCCCCACCTTCCCGCGCTTCTGCGGGCAGACCTTCACCGAGGCGAGCGACCGTGAGCTCGGCCTGCTCTGCGTCCGCGCCTACAACGACTGGATGGTCGAGGAGTGGTGCGGCCCCGAGGCGCACGGGCGGCTCATCCCGCTCACCCTCATCCCGCTCTGGGACCCGGAACTGGCCGCCGCCGAGGTCCGCAGGAACGCGGCGCGCGGGGTGCGGGCGGTGGCGTTCTCGGAGATACCGCCGCACCTCGGGCTCCCCTCCGTCCACACCGACCACTGGGACCCCTTCTTCCGCGCCTGCGACGAGACCGGCACGGTCATCGCCATGCACATCGGCTCGTCCAGCCGCATGCCCTCGACCTCGGCGGACGCCCCGCCGGCGGTCGGCTCCACCATCACCTTCGCGAACTGCTGCTTCTCGATGGTCGACTGGCTGATGAGCGGCAAGTTCGAGCGCTTCCCCAACCTGCGGATCATGTACGCGGAGGGCCAGATCGGCTGGATCCCGTACATCCTGGAGCGCGCGAACGTCGTCTGGGAGGAGAACAGGGCCTGGGGCGGCGTCGCCGACAAGGTCACCCGCCCGCCGTCCGAGCTCTTCGCCGAGCACGTCTTCGGCTGCTTCTTCGACGACGCCTTCGGGCTGCGGAACCTCGACGCGATCGGCGTCGGGAACGTCCTCTACGAGACGGACTACCCGCACTCCGACTCCACCTGGCCCAAGTCGCGCGAGGTCGGTGCGGCGCAGATGGGCCACCTGGCGCCGGACGTCGTCGACCGGATCGTGCGGGGCAACGCGATCGACCTGCTGGGGCTGAGCCCGGAGGGCCTCTGGAGGCCGTGAGGAGCCGGTCCGGCAGGAGTCGACGCCGGTAGGGCCCCCGCGGTCCTACCGGACGTCGCGCACGCTGTGTTCCCTCAGGTCGGCCGCGTGCCGCGCGATGGTGCGGTAGTCGGCATCGTCGTGGAGGACGGTCAGGCCGTGGTGGGCGGCGGTGGCCGCGATCATCAGGTCGACGGCCGAGGCGCTCCTGTGCTCCCCGGCCTTCGCCATCCGGTGCTGTACGGAGCCGATCCAGCGCCCCGCGTTCTTCGGTACCGCCACGTCGGGGTACAGGTCGGCGAACATCTCGGCGATCTCGTCGTACTCGCGGCCGTCCCGCGCGCTGTACAGGAACTCGGCGCGCTGCGGGTAGCAGGAGGCGATGGCCTCGGCGTCGATGGCGTCGTACCAGGCCGACTGGAGGCCGGGCTCGGCGAGCAGCCGGACGAGCCCGGAGGTGTCGAGAAGGTAGATCACCGACCCGTCACCGGCCGTCCTTCTCGGCCTCGTGCCGCTTCGCGGCGTCCTCGACCGCACCCCAGTGGCGGGCGCGCTCGAAGTGGCGGCCGATGCGCGCGGCGCGCTCCTGCCGGTCCGCGTAGAAGCGGAGGGCGAGGTTGACGACCTCCTTCTTGGTCCTGGCGTTGGACAGGGCCATGGCGCGCTGCAGGGCGTCATCGTCTATGTCGATCTGGGTCACGGCCATGCCGTTCGCCCTCCTCGCCTGCGATGTGGGTGATGTACAGAAAATTGTATGGCATCCACAAAACCTCCGCGACCCCTCGCGCGAGCGGGCAGGCGCCACCGTCGCACCCCTTGCCTGTTGGTGCCCCGCCGGTGACGATGGGCCCTTCGTCCGAGTCTGACGGATCGTCAGTTAAGGGGTTCCCGTGGTCGTCTACGGCATGCAGCTGCCGGTCCAGTCGCAGTCCGCCCTCTACGCCGAACCCTGGGAGGCGGACGCCGGCCCCGCCGACCTGCTCGCCGTCGCGCGGGCCGCCGAGCGGCACGGGTTCGACTACCTCGCCAGCTGCGACCACGTCGCCATCCCGCGCCGGCTCGCCGCCGCGATGAGCACCGTCTGGTACGACCCGGTCGCCACGCTCTCCTTCCTCGCCGCCGCCACCGAACGCGTCCGGCTCCTCTCGCACGTCGCCGTCGTCGGGCTCCGGCACCCGCTCGTCACCGCCAAGGCGTACGCGACCCTCGACCACCTCTCCGGCGGCCGCCTGGTCCTCGGGGTCGGCGCCGGGCACGTCCAGGAGGAGTTCGAGGTGCTCGGCGTGGACTTCGCGCGCCGGGGCGCCGTCCTCGACGAGACCGTCGACGCGCTCCGGGCCGCGCTCGGCCCCGAGGAGTTCCCCGAGCACCTGGGGGAGCGGTTCGCCTTCAAGGACCTCGGGCAGCTGCCCCGGCCCGCGCAGGAGCGGGTCCCCGTCTGGGTCGGCGGCTCCTCGCCGGCCGCCGTGCGCCGGGCCGCGCTCAAGGGCGACGGCTGGCTGCCGCAGGGCGACCCGCGCGACAAGCTCGCCGCGCAGATCCGGAAGCTGCTGCGGCTCCGCGCCGAGGCCGGGATCGCCGCGCCGATCACCGTCGGCGCCATCACCGAGGCCCTGTACGTCGGCACCCCCGGCTGGGAGGTCGGCCGCCGCACGCTGAGCGGTGCCCCCGAGGAGCTCGCCGCCTCGCTGCGCGCGTACGGGGAGATGGGCGTCCACCAGATCCAGGTGCGGTTCCGCTCCCGGAGCCGTACCGAACTCATCGACCAGATGGCGGCCTTCGGTACGGAGGTCGCCCCCCACCTTTCGTGAACAGGGGTACCGACATGGGCAAGCTCGACGGGCGGGTCGTCCTCGTCACCGGCGCGGCGCGCGGGCAGGGCGAGCAGGAGGCGCGGCTCTTCGCCGCCGAGGGCGCGAAGGTCGTCCTCGCGGACGTCCTCGACGACGCGGGCGAGGCGCTCGCGAAGGAGCTGGGGGAGGGGCGGGCCCTCTACGTCCACCTCGACGTGACGAGCGAGGAGGAGTGGACGGCGGCCGTGGGCGCCGCCAAGGAACGGTTCGGGAAGATCGACGGGCTCGTCAACAACGCGGGCATCCTCCGCTTCAACGAGCTGCTCTCCACGCCGCTGGAGGAGTTCCAGGCGATCGTCTCGGTCAACCAGACCGGCTGCTTCCTCGGCATCCGCACGGTGGCGCCCGAGATCGCGGCGGCCGGCGGCGGGACGATCGTCAACACCGCCTCGTACACGGGCGTCACCGGCATGGCCGGGGTCGGCGCGTACGCGGCCAGCAAGCACGCGGTGCTCGGCCTGACCCGGGTGGCCGCGCTGGAGCTGGCGGCGAAGGGGATCCGGGTGAACGCGGTCTGCCCCGGCGCGATCGACACCCCCATGAGCAACCCGGACGGCGTCGACCCGGCGGCCACGGCCGAGCTCTACCGGAGCCTCGTGCCGCTGGGCCGGATCGGGCGGCCGGAGGAGGTGGCGGCGCTCGCGCTGTTCCTGACGGGGGACGACTCGGCGTACATCACGGGCCAGCCGTTCGTGATCGACGGCGGGTGGCTGGCGGGCGTGAAGCTCTTCTGAGCTTTCTGACGCTGCGTCAGGTATCGAACCCCCGGGTATTGACCGCGATCGCTTCGCGGTGCAACAGTCGAGCCATCAGAAATCTGACGGAACGTCAGATACGACGAGGACGGTGAACCCCCTTGGAATTCGGGATCTTCGTACAGGGATACGTCGGCAAGCGCGCCGAGACCGATCCCGAAGCCGAGCACAAGGCCCTCATGGAGGAGACCGAGTACGTCATCCAGGCGGACAAGTCCGGGTTCAAGTACGCCTGGGCCTCCGAGCACCACTTCCTGGACGAGTACTCGCACATCTCGGCCAACGACGTGTACCTCGGCTACCTCGCCCACGCCACCGAGCGCATCCACCTCGGCTCGGGCATCTTCAACCCCCTCGCCCCCGTCAACCACCCCGTGAAGGTGGCCGAGAAGGTCGCCATGCTCGACCACCTCTCCGGCGGGCGCTTCGAGTTCGGCTCCGGACGCGGCGCCGGCTCCCACGAAATCCTCGGATTCATGCCGGGCATCACCGACATGAACCACACGAAGGAGATCTGGGAAGAGACCATCGCCGAGTTCCCCAAGATGTGGCTCCAGGAGGAATACGTCGGCTTCCAGGGCAAGCACTGGTCGCTGCCGCCCCGCAAGATCCTCCCCAAGCCGTACGGGAAGTCCCACCCCGCCATGTGGTACGCGGCCGGCTCCCCGTCCTCGTACGCCATGGCCGGCAAGAAGGGCCTCGGCGTCCTCGGCTTCAGCGTGCAGAAGGTCTCCGACATGGAGTGGGTCCTCGAGTCCTACAAGTCGGCGATCAAGGAAGCCAAGGCGGTCGGCGACTTCGTCAACGACAACGTCATGGTGACGTCGACGGCGATCTGCGCGGAGACGCACGAGAAAGCCGTCGAGATCGCGGTCGGCGGCGGGCTCAACTACCTCCAGTCGCTGCTCTTCCGCTACCACGACACCTTCCCGCGGCCCGAGGGCATCCCCGAGTGGCCCGAGCTGCTCCCCGAGTACTCGGCCGAGATCATCGAACTCCTCATCCAGGAGGAACTGATGATCTGCGGCGACCCGTCGGAGGTGCTCGCACAGTGCAAGCGCTGGGAGCAGGCGGGGGCGGACCAGCTGTCCTTCGGCATCCCGATCGGGATCTCGTACGAGGACACGATGAACTCGATCAAGCTGATCGGTGAGCACGTGATCCCGAAGATCGACACGGATCCGGTCCACCGGACTACGCGGTTCCGGCAGGGCGCGGGGTCCTGAGCCGGGGGGGGGGGGGGCGGGCAGGGGTTTGGGCCCGAGCCCGAGCCCGAGCCCGGACCCGGACCCGGACCTGGGCCTGCTCTGGGCCCGGACCCGGACCCGGACCCGGCCCGGGCCTGGGCCTGGGCCTGGGCCTGGGCCTGGGACCGGGGCGGGGTGCGCGCGCCGTGGGCAGGGGACGCCTGCGGCGGGCGTCTCCCCCACCCCGCCCCTTCCCGAAACCGGGGCGCTGCCCCGGACCCCGCGCCTCAAACGCCGGCGGGGCTGGGGTGCCGGGGCTCCGCCCCAGGCCCCCGGTCCTCAAACGCCGGACGGGCTGAAGCACTCGGGGCTCCGCCCCGGACCCCGCGCCTCAAACGCCGGCGGGGCTGGATTTCAGCCCGCCCGGCGTTTGAGGGCACGGCC
>NZ_JBHJVF010000019.1:0-90859 GCF_042264145.1 Streptomyces sp. NPDC056144
AAGGTGCGGACGCTTCCTTTGTTCCTGTTTCCAGGCCCTCCGGGCGCTTCCTTCGTTTCCGACTCTATCAGATCTTTCCGATCCGATTTCCTCGGCGCTTTCCGGTCCCTTTTGTTTTCACTCCGGGGGCCTTTCGGCGTGTCCACTACGTTAGCTGATTTTCTCGGCGCCTCATAATCGAGGGTTTCGATTCGAATTCCGGCATGCCGAAATAAGCCCCGTTTGGGGAATCATCGTGTGTAGTGGGTGGCGGCTGCGGGGTGCTCGATAAGCAGGCCCGTGACCAGTTGCTCGGGCTACGTTAGACGAGTCGCTTCCCCGAGTCAAGGGGGCGCTTCCTGGGAGTGTGGGGGCGGTAGGGGCTGACGGTGGGGTCGCCGGTGATCCAGTAGCGCCAGGGGTGGGGAGCGCCGTCGCCGCCCACACCCGTTCGGGGGCCGTTCTCGACGAGGTCGCGGGTGGGTGGGGTGCCCGTGAGGAGGGCGAGGGGGGCGTTCTCGTCGGCGCAGGTGTCGGTGCCGTTGAGGGAGAGGGTGACGTCCAGGGCGGTGGCCAGGCGGGCGGGGCCCTTGGCCAGCTCCTTGTCGTTGCGGGCCGAGCGACGGCGGGGGCGGGCCTGCTCGGCGCCCGTCAGGATCTCGCCGGCGCGCAGGAGGACCCCGCTCGCCTCGCCCTCGGGGCCGCAGACCAGGTTCAGGCAGTGCCACATGCCGTACGTGAAGTAGACGTACGCGTGTCCGGGTGGGCCGAACATGACGTGGTTGCGCGCGGTGCGGCCGCGGAAGGCGTGCGAGCCGGGGTCGATCGCGCCGGCGTACGCCTCCACCTCGGTGAGGCGCACCTCTATACGGCCTTCGGGTGTATTGCGGACGAGGGTGCGGCCCAGGAGATCGGGGGCCACTTCCAGGACGGGGCGGTCGAAGAAGGACCGCGGGAGGGGCGTACGGCCGGGGCTCTCGCTCATGGCGTCCGAGGGTAGTGGCGGGCGGCGGGGAACCGGCTACCGTCGTCGCGCGTATGTAGGGGCAGTACCGAGAAGGAGTGGAAGTCATGGGATTCAAGAAGCTGCTCGCGAGCCTGGGCTCCGGTGGGGCCACCGTGGAGACCGTGCTCACCGAGGCGAACGTCGTTCCGGGCGGTGTCGTCCAGGGCGAGGTCCGTATTCAGGGCGGCAGCGTCGACCAGCAGATCGAGGGGCTCTCGGTCGGGCTCCAGGCCCGGGTCGAGGTCGAGGGCGGTGACCAGGAGCACAAGCAGGACATCGAGTTCGTCAAGGTGCGTCTGGGCGGTGCCTTCGAGGTGAAGGCCGGGGCCGTGCACGTGGTGCCGTTCGGTCTGGAGATCCCGTGGGAGACGCCGGTGACGACGGTCGCCGGTCAGCAGCTGCGCGGCATGGACATCGGTGTGACGACCGAGCTGGAGATCGCCCGTGCGGTGGACTCCGGTGACCTGGACCCGATCAACGTGCACCCGCTGCCGGCGCAGCAGGCGATCCTGGACGCCTTCATCAACCTGGGCTTCCGCTTCAAGAGCGCGGACATGGAGCGCGGGCACATCCGGGGCACCCGGCAGAAGCTGCCCTTCTACCAGGAGATCGAGTTCTTCGCGCCGCAGCAGTACCGCGGGCTGAACCAGGTCGAGGTCAGCTTCATCGCCGACGAGCACGAGATGGACGTCGTCCTGGAGATGGACAAGAAGCCGGGTCTCTTCGGTGAGGGCAGCGACTCCTTCCGTGCCTTCAAGGTGGGGCTGAACGACTTCCACGCCACCGACTGGTCGGCGTACCTCAACCAGTGGCTCGCCGAGGTCGGCGGCCGTCGCAACTGGCTCTAGGCTCGACAGCGCCAGCGTTGACGGACGATTCGGGAGGTACTCGACGTGACCGAGGCTAAGCGGGCCCCGCTTCCTCATGACTTCCACCCGCCGGTGGCCGCGTTCACCGTGGTGAGCGACGACATCGCGCCGGGCGGGGTGCTGAAGGACGCCCAGGTGTACGCGGAGGGGAACACCTCTCCGCACCTGCGGTGGGAGGGGTTCCCCGAGGGGACCCGGAGTTTCGCCGTCACCTGTTTCGACCCGGACGCCCCTACGGGCAGCGGGTTCTGGCACTGGTCGCTGATCGACATCCCCGTGGAGGTCACGGAGCTGCCCGTGGGTGCCGGGTCCGGATCGTTCCCCGGCCTGCCGGCCGGTGCCGTGCACGTGCGGAACGACTACGGGTCGCGGGACTTCGGTGGCGCCGCTCCCCCGCCCGGGGACCCGGCGCACCGGTACGTCTTCACGGTGTACGCGGTGGACAGCGAGAAGCTCGGCCCCGACGCGGACACGTCGCCGGCGGCGATCGGTTTCAACCTGCGGTTCCACACGCTGGGGCGTGCCCAGCTGATCGGCGAGTACGCGGCTCCCGCGGCGGTCTGATCGTTCGTTTGTTGTTTGCCCGCTTCTGGTCTTGGAGAGATCAGAAGCGGGCATCTTTTGTTGCGCGGGAAATTGCGTTGTCCGACCCCGGCCGGCCCGGCCATCGTTGATCCAGGCTCCACGCCCTGCTCCGGGGCGGGGCCGGCACACGGGAGGTGGGCACAATGCGGGACACGCTGGTACTGAACGCGAGCTTCGAGCCGCTGTCGACGGTCACTCTCAACCGTGCGGTGGTGCTTGTCCTGACGGACAAGGCCGTCGTCGAGCAGGCCCATCCCGATCTGCGGATGCGGGGTGCCGCCGTCGATCTTCCGGTGCCGCGGGTGATCAGGCTCTGCCGGTACGTGCGGGTGCCGTTCCGAAGACACGCGCCGTGGTCGAGGCGCGGGGTGTTGATACGGGACCAACACCGGTGCGCGTACTGCGGGCAGCGGGCGACGACCGTGGACCATGTCGTGCCGCGGGCGCAGGGTGGTGGGGACAGCTGGCTGAACACGGTCGCCTCCTGCGCCGAGGACAACCACCGCAAGGCCGACCGGACGCCGGAGCAGGCGGGGATGCCGTTGCTGCACGAGCCGTTCGTGCCGACGCCGGCGGACGCGATGCTGCTCGCGATGAGGTCGAGTGAGCGGTCGGCGCTGCCGCAGTGGCTGGCCGGCGACTCGGCGGCGTAACGGGTACGGAAAGGGGCCCGCCTCCTGTGTCAGGGGGCGGGCCCTTTCGCGTACGCCCGCTACTTGAGGGTCAGTTGGAGGATCGCGACGATGCCGACGGCGATGATCACTCCGCGCAGGACCGTCGGCGGAAGCTTGCGGCCGACCTTGGCGCCGATCTGTCCGCCGATGGTGGAGCCGACGGCGATGAGGAGGACGGCCGTCCAGTCGAACTCGGCGACGAAGAGGAAGAACACGGCGGCGACGCCGTTGACCAGGGCGCCGAGGATGTTCTTGACGGCGTTGATCCGCTGCAGGGTGTCGTGGAGCAGCAGGCCCATGAGGGAGAGGTAGAGGACTCCCTGGGCGGCACCGAAGTAGCCGCCGTACATGCTGGCGAGGAGGAGGCCGACGAGGAGGACGGGGCCGCCGTCGGGGTGGGCCTCGGTGCCGGTCTGTTCGCGGCGGCGCTGGACGGCGGCGGCGATGCGGGGCTGGAGGAGGACGAGGACCAGCGCGAGGCCGATGAGGACGGGGACGATCGCGTCGAAGGCGTCGGACGGCAGGGCGAGGAGGAGGATCGCGCCGATGAGGCCGCCGACGAGGGCCACGCCGCCGAGGCGCAGGATGCGGCTCTTCTGGCCCGCGAGTTCGCGGCGGTAGCCGATGGCTCCGCTGATGGAGCCGGGGACGAGGCCGAGGGCGTTGGAGACGTTCGCGGTGATCGGAGGGAGTCCGGTCGCGAGGAGGACCGGGAACGTGATCAGCGTTCCCGATCCGACGATCGTGTTGATGGTGCCGGCTCCGATGCCGGCGGCGAAGACTGCCAGGGCTTCCCAGATGGACAACGCCATCTCCTTACAGGGTCAGTGGTTCGCCTCCCCGCCCCGAGGTCGTCGGAGTCGAGGGGCTCGCACTGATCATGCAGGAGATGTGCGTGTACGCGTCAGTCGACCTGGGGTTCTTCTCGCCTGGCGGACGGGACGCCGTCCTTGGTGTTGAAACCGGGCACGCCGCCGCCGAGGTTGCCGAAGGCGCCGGAGAGGCCCTTGAGGGCGTCGCCGATCTCGCTGGGCACGATCCAGAGCTTGTTGGCGTCGCCCTCGGCGATCTTCGGGAGCATCTGGAGGTACTGGTACGAGAGGAGCTTCTGGTCCGGGTCACCGGCGTGGATGGCCTCGAAGACCGTACGGACGGCCTGGGCCTCGCCCTCGGCTCGGAGCGCGGCGGCCTTGGCCTCGCCCTCGGCGCGGAGGATCGCGGACTGCTTCTCGCCCTCGGCCGTGAGGATCTGGGACTGGCGGGTGCCCTCGGCGGTGAGGATCGCGGCGCGCTTGTCGCGCTCGGCGCGCATCTGCTTCTCCATCGAGTCCTGGATGGAGGTCGGCGGCTCGATCGCCTTGAGCTCGACGCGGTTGACGCGGATGCCCCACTTGCCGGTGGCCTCGTCCAGGACGCCGCGCAGGGCGACGTTGATGTCCTCGCGGGAGGTGAGGGTCCGCTCCAGGTCCATGCCGCCGATGATGTTGCGCAGGGTGGTGACGGTGAGCTGCTCGATCGCCTGGATGTAGCTGGCGATCTCGTAGGTCGCGGCCCTGGCGTCGGTCACCTGGTAGTAGATGACCGTGTCGATGTTGACGACGAGGTTGTCCTGGGTGATGACCGGCTGGGGCGGGAAGGGGACGACCTGCTCGCGGAGGTCGATGCGGTTGCGGATCGTGTCGATGAACGGGACGACGATGTTCAGACCGGCGTTCAGCGTGCGAGTGTAGCGGCCGAAGCGCTCCACGATCGCCGCGCTGGCCTGCGGGATGACCTGGATCGTCTTGATCAGGGCGATGAAGACGAGCACCACCAGAATGATCAGGACGATGATGACTGCTGACATCGTGTTCCCCGTACCCTTCGCTGCCGGTTGACTGCCGGGTTGCTTTCGATGATCCAGTTTCCCAGACGGCGGAACGTCATGGGTGAGGTTCGGCCAATGGGTGCGGTTCCGTCACATGACCACGGCCGTGGCGCCGTCGATCTCCACCACGTCGACCCGCTCGCCCGGTTCGAAGGTCTGACCGGTGTCGAAGGTCCGGGCGGACCAGACCTCGCCGGCGAGCTTCACGCGGCCGCCGTCGCTGTCGACCCTTTCCAGGACGACGGCCTGACGGCCCTTCAAGGCCTCGACGCCGGTGGCGAGTCGGGGCCGGTCGTGGCGGTGGCGTGCGGCGATCGGGCGGACGACGGCGACGAGGGCCGTCGAGACGACGGCGAAGACGACGACCTGGGCGACGGCACCGAAGCCGAGTGCGGCGGTGACCGCGCCCGCGACGGCGCCTACGGACAGCATGCCGAACTCCGGCATCGCGGTCAGGACCAGCGGAATGCCGAGCCCCACCGCGCCGATCAACCACCAGACCCACGCGTCGATGTCCACGTGGTCAATGGTAGGGCGGTGGGGCTGTTCCGTGACAGGGCGCGGAAGTTGGCGCGCGCCGCTGTTATGGCGGCGGCTGTGGGGGTTCTGGCGGCTGTGCGGGTCGCCGGTCCCCCGGGCGGGTCACTTCAGCGGCAGGCCGTGCGCGGTCCAGCGGTCGCCGACGCGCTCGACGACGAGCGGGAGGCCGAAGCAGTGCGAGAGGTTGCGGGAGGTGAGTTCCATCTCCACGGGGCCGGCGGCGAGGACCTTGCCCTGGCGGATCATCAGGACGTGGGTGAAGCCGGGCGCGATCTCCTCGACGTGGTGCGTGACCATGATCATGGAGGGGGCGTACGGGTCCCGGGCGAGGCGGCCGAGACGGCGGACGAGGTCCTCGCGGCCACCGAGGTCGAGGCCGGCGGCGGGCTCGTCGAGGAGGAGGAGCTCGGGGTCGGTCATCATCGCGCGGGCGATCAGGGTGCGCTTGCGCTCGCCCTCGGAGAGGGTCCCGAACTTGCGGTCCAGGTAGTCGCTCATGCCGAGGCGGTCGAGGAAGGCCTTGGCGCGCTGCTCGTCGACCGGGTCGTAGTCCTCCTGCCAGGTCGCCGTCATGCCGTACGCGGCGGTGAGGACGGTCTGGAGGACGGTCTGCCGCTTGGGCAGCTTCTCCGCCATCGCGATGCCGGCCACGCCGATCCGGGGGCGGAGCTCGAAGACGTCGGTGCCGACGCCGCCCAGCTGCTCGCCCAGGATGTGGGCGGTGCCCTTGGTGGGGAAGAGGTAGCTGGAGGCGATGTTCAGAAGGGTCGTCTTGCCGGCGCCGTTGGGTCCGAGGATGACCCAGCGCTCGCCTTCCTTGACCGACCAGGAGACCTCGTCCACCAGAGCCCGTCCGTCGCGGACCACGGATACGTCCACCAGCTCCAGTACATCGCTCATGAGCGCGTTGTCTCCCCTTGCGGTCGAGTCGTGTCGTCGCCTTGCGCCGATGGGCGCGGCGTCCAGGGGAAAACCTACGTTATCGAGCGGGCGGGCCGGTCCGTAGGGCTTCGTTTGGGCCCGCCGCACGCGCCCTAGTCTTGGGGAATGCTTGTCGAACCACGTTCAGGACGCCTGGCCGCCTGGGGCAATGCCCTGCTGGCCGGGGCGGTGTCGCCGGACGACGCGGCGCTGGCGATTGTCGGGGATGACGCGGTGCACCGCGTCGAGGGGCTGCCGGGTGAGGCGGGGCCGGTGGGGCTGACGCTGGCCCTCGGGCGGCTGCGGCGGCTCGGGGTGACCGGGTGGCGTGTCGCGCTACCGGCGCCGGGGCATCCGCTCGGGTTGAGCGGGCCGCCGGACTTCAACGCGCGCGCGTTGGAGGCGGAGGAGGCGGTGGTGGGCTTCGGCGCGCCGTACGGGCTCGTGCCGGAGGTCTCGGAGGCGGGTCCCGCGGGTGACGTGCACGTCGAGGTCGTCTGGCGCTGCCTCGCGGTGCGGGAGGCGCCCCCCGCGGACGTACCGTCGCTCAGCGAGGCGGAGCGGGAGCTCGCGGAGGCGCTGCGGGACGCGACGGCGGTACTGACGCGGCTGGACGTGGCGGCGTCGGGGCCGGCGGCGGAGGCGGCGCGCGAGGCGTACCGGGCGCGGGCGGAGGTGGGGCGCGAGGTCCTGGCCCCCGGGTATCCGCCGCGGGCGGTGCGGGTCCTCGAGCTGGCCCAGCGGGTGGGTCTGATGGTGGACCTGGCGTACGGGAACGGGCACGGGGGCGCGGTGAGCGCGTCCGAAATGGCGGCGCGGGGGGAGGCGCTGCGGCCGGTGGAGCGGGTGGCTCGACGGGCGCAGGTCGCCGCGTACAACGCGTACGTGGAGGAGAGGGAGCGGGGGCGGGGGGTCTGACCCTTGCGGGTCGGGAGGCCTCGGGGCCTGCCCCCTGGTCCCGCGTTCCTGGCCCTGCCTGACCTCGCCTGAGCCTTGGGCCCTAGGCCCGCCTGGTCCTGTATGGGTTGCTGGTCCCTTGGGGGTCGGGGCTCGGGGGCCAGGGACGCGCGTCGGGTGGGGGTGCGGGGACGGGCGACGCCCTAAGGGGTTGTGCCCACCCGTTCCGCCCTGCGGAACGACTGCCCACAACCGGCCGGCCCACCCACAAAAGGACCGGCCCCCGGGGATCGCCCGGGGGCCGGTTTGCTTGGGGGGTCAGGCGTTGACGGCGCCGTTGCCGAAGGCCGGGTTGAGCAGGCCGATCACGTTGACCGTGTTGCCGGAGACGTTCACGGGGACGTGGACCGGGACCTGCACCAGGTTGCCGGAGCCGACGCCCGGCGAGTTGAGGGCCTTGCCCGTGGCCTCGGCGCCGTGGGCGGAGGCGACACCCGCACCGGCGGCGACGATGCCACCGGCGACCATGGTGAGGGCAGCGGCCTTCTTGAGGTTCTTCACTTGGTACATCCTCCTGGTCATCGCTGCGGCAGGTCCGCCGCAGCACGCCATGGAGAACGCCGCCGCCCCCGTCCGGTTGCGCCGAACGGGGGATGTACACACGACCGTATGAAGTACTGAACGGTCGTGCGCCCCGGCGCACAGGGGGCGCGTCAGTCGGTGAGGCCGTGCCGGACGGCCCAGAGGGCGGCCTGGGTGCGGTCGGACAGGTCGAGCTTCATGAGGATGTTCGAGACGTGCGTCTTGACCGTCTTCTCGGAGAGGACGAGCGCGCGGGCGATCTCGCGGTTGGAGCGGCCGTCCGCGATGAGGCCGAGGACCTCGCGCTCGCGCTCCGTGAGGACCGAGCCCCGTCCCGTACCGCTGGGGGTGTCGTCCTGGCTGAGGAGGGCGTCGGCGACCTCGGGCTGGAGCAGGACGTGCCCCGCGTGGACGGAGCGGATGGCGCCGGCCAGGGCGTCGGGGTCGATGTCCTTGTAGACGTATCCGGAGGCGCCGGCGCGAAGCGCGGGGACGACCGTGCGCTGCTCGGTGAAGCTGGTGACGATCAGGACCCTGGCCGGGTTGGCGAGCTCACGGAGCCGCTTGAGCGCCTCGACGCCGTCCATGCCGGGCATCTTCACGTCCATGAGGACCACGTCCGGGCGGAGCTCCTCCACCAGGGCCACGCCCTCGGCTCCGTCGGCGGCCTCCCCCACCACCTCTATGTCGTCCTGCACCTCCAGGAAGGTGCGCAGACCTCGGCGGACGACCTGGTGGTCGTCGACCAGCAGGACACGGATCGGCTTGTCAGCCACCGGGAACCTCCATCTCGATCGTGGTGCCCTCGCCCGGGGCCGAGGTCACGGTGAGGGCGCCGCCGACGCCGCTCGCCCGGTCGCGCATGGAGACCAGGCCGAGGTGGCGTCCGGCGCTGCGGACCGTACGTGGGTCGAAGCCCTTGCCGTCGTCGGTGACGGTGAGCCGGGCGCCCTGGCCGCTGCGGGTGAGGGCGACGGTGACGCGCTCCGCGTCGGCGTGGCGCAGGGCGTTGTGCAGGGCTTCCTGGGCGACGCGGAGGACGGCCTCCTCCTGGGCGGCGGGCAGGGCGCGCACGCCCGCGCTCTCGAAGGTGACCCGGGCGGTGTGGGCGCGGTCCATGACCTGGATCTGGGTGCGCAGGGTGTGGACGAGGCCGTCCTCGTCGAGCGCGGCGGGGCGCAGCTCGACGACGGCGGCGCGCAGCTCGTCGGCGGCCTCGGCGGCGAGGGCGGCGACCTGCTGGAGCTCGCCCTTGGCGCGGGCCGGGTCGCGGTCGACGAGGGCGGCGGCGGCCTGGGCGGTCAGGCGGAGCGAGAAGAGCTTCTGGCTGACGGCGTCGTGCAGCTCGTGGGCGAGGCGGGAGCGCTCCTCGGCGATGGTGAGCTCGCGGCTGCGCTCGTACAGACGGGCGTTGGTGAGGGCGATGGCCGCGTGCTGGGCGAGGATGCCGAGCAGTTCCTCGTCCTCGGCGGTGAAGCCGCCCTCCCCGTCGCTCTTGGGTCCTCTCTTGTTGGCGAGGAAGAGGGCGGCGAGGATCTCGTCGCCGTCCCTGACGGGGAGGCCGAGGAAGTCGGACATCTCGGGGTGGGCGGCCGGCCAGCCCCCGAAGCGGGGGTCCTCGCGGACGTCGGCGAGACGCTCGGGGCGGGCCTGGTGGAGCATCGCGTCGAGGATGCCGTGCTGGCGGGGCAGGGGGCCGATCGCCTTCCACTGGGCGTCGCTGACGCCGTCGACGACGAACTGGGCGAAGCCGCCGTGGTCGTCGGGGACGCCCAGGGCCGCGTACTCGGCGTCGAGGAGCTCGCGGGCGGAGGCGACGATCGTCTTGAGGACGTCGCGGACCTCCAGGCGGCGGCTCATCGCGAGGAGTGCGGTGCTCACGGCGGCGAGGCCGGAGCCGGGTCGGTGGCTCATGTGGTCACCGTACCGGCGGGGTGTGACCGTCCGTATCCGTCCGGGGACCGCCGGGTGGGGGTCGCGGGACCTAGGTCGTAGGGCCCGCCGGTCCCTCTCCTACCGGAGGAGTACGGACTCTCACCGTGTGCGTTGCTGCCGCAACGGTCGGTGAGTTCGTTACGTGGCCGATGTGAGCCCGCGCATAGGACGCACATCACTTACGAAGGCGCCTAGTGGAACCCCGGAGGGCGGAATCCATGGGGTGGCGGGGTCGTAGCGGCCGTTCGGTGGGTCGTGCACGAGTCCCTGATCCACTATCCCGGATCGTACGTCACACCTTTGCCACGGCTTTTTGCTGCCGCTAAGAATTGCCCCCGTCGCCGCCCAGCAGGCGCAGCGCCGCCCCGGCGGAGCGACCCCCAGCGATTCGAAGAGGTAGCCGAGCATGACTGCGAAGACCCCTGGCCACAGTCGTGGTCTGAAGAAGACCCAGAAGGCCTCGATCGCCGGTGTCGCCGCCCTGAGCGCCGCGGCCCTCACGTTCTCCCTCGTCCAGGGCAACGGTTCCACCGAGACCGAGCCGGTGGCCCTCGCCGCCGGTACGCAGCAGGTCGCCTGGTCGTACGACGCCGCCAGCCCGCAGGCGAAGGCGCTGGCCACCAGCCTCACCGAGCAGCACACCGCCGTGGGCCTGAAGGCCCAGCAGGAGGCCGCGGCGAAGGCCAAGGCCGCCGCCAAGGCCAAGGCGGACGCCAAGGCGAAGGCCGACGCGCAGGCCAAGGCCGCCGCCAAGGCGAAGGCCGCGGCCAAGGCCAAGGCGGACGCGCGGGCCAAGGCCGCCGCGAAGGCGAAGGCCGACGCGAAGAAGCGCGCCGCCGAGAAGACCGCCGCGAGCCGCTCCGTCGCCCGCACCCCGGTGTTCGCGAACAACCTCGACGGCTGGATCCGCGAGGCGCTGTTCATCATGGACAAGCACAACATCCCGGGCAGCTACAACGGCCTGCACAAGAACATCATGCGCGAGTCCAGCGGCAACCCGTACGCCATCAACAACTGGGACGTGAACGCCATGAACGGCATCCCGTCCAAGGGTCTGCTCCAGGTCATCTACCCGACCTTCAAGGCGTACCACGTGCCCGGCACCAAGTTCGACCAGTACGACCCGGTCGCCAACATCGTCGCCGCCGCCAACTACGCGGCCGACCGCTACGGCTCGATCGACAACGTCAACAGCGCGTACTGATCACACCTGGTCCGCTGTACGCCGAAGGGCGGCACCCCCGCGCGGGGCGCCGCCCTTCGGCGTACGTACGGCCTCGGTCGTTACTTGCGCATGACCTCGGGCTCGTGGCGGCGCAGCAGCCGGGCCACGAGGACGCAGCAGACCGTGGCCATCAGCAGCTGGATGCCGAGGTCCAGGCTCCACTGGCCGACCGTGTGCTCCCACAGCGGGTCGGTGTTCGTGGGGTCCTTGTGGTCCCACGGCGGCATGAGGACGGCCAGGTCCAGGGTGGTGCCGGCGCCGGCGATGCCCCAGCGGGAGGGCATGAGCCAGGCGAACTGCTCCAGGCCCGGCGAGCCGTACACCTGGAAGAGGATGCCGGTGAAGACGACCTGGATGATCGCGAACATGACCAGCAGCGGCATGGTCTTCTCGGCGGTCTTCACCAGGGCGGAGATGACCAGGCCGACCATCATCGAGGTCAGGCCGAGGGCGATGACCTGGACGCAGAGCTCGACGGCCGGCGGCATGAACAGGCCCTCTTCGGGCAGCGCGCGCGTGGAGAAGCCGATGCCGCAGATGATCACGCCCTGGAAGGCCGTGATCAGGCCGAGGACGATGACCTTGGACATCAGGTACGCGGAGCGGGAGAGGCCGACGGCGCGTTCCCGCTCGTAGATGACCCGCTCCTTGATCAGCTCACGGACCGAGTTGGCCGCGCCGGAGAAGCACATGCCGACCGCGAGGATCAGCATGATCGTGCCGGCGTCGCCGTTGAAGCGGGACGGCGGCGTGGGTCTGCCGAGGCCGAAGTCGGCGGGGATGACGACGGAGACGGCGCCGAGGACGGCCGGCAGGATCACCATCAGGGCCATGAAGCCCTTGTCGGAGGCGATGACGGAGACGTAGCGGCGGATCAGGGTCCACAGCTGGGAGCCCCAGCCCTGCGGCTTCGGCGGCCTGGCCATCGCCTGCTGCGGCATCTGGACGGGCTGCGCGGCGACGGCGTCGATCTCGGCGGCGTACATCTGGTAGTGCTGCGAGCCCTTCCAGCGGCCCGCCCAGTCGTAGTCGCGGTAGTTCTCGAAGGCGGAGAAGACGTCGGCCCAGGTGGAGTAGCCGAAGAAGTTCAGCGCCTCCTCCGGCGGACCGAAGTACGCCACCGAGCCGCCGGGGGCCATGACGAGGAGCTTGTCGCACAGGCCCAGCTCGGCGACCGAGTGGGTGACGACGAGGACCGTGCGGCCGTCGTCCGCGAGGCCGCGGAGCAGCTGCATGACGTCGCGGTCCATGCCCGGGTCGAGGCCGGAGGTCGGCTCGTCCAGGAAGATCAGCGAGGGCTTGGTGAGGAGCTCCAGGGCGACGGAGACGCGCTTGCGCTGGCCACCGGAGAGGGAGGTGACCTTCTTCTCCTTGTGGATGTCGAGCTTGAGCTCGCGCAGGACCTCGTCGATGCGGGCCTCGCGCTCGGCCTCGGCGGTGTCGCCGGGGAAGCGTAGCTTGGCCGCGTAGCGGAGCGCCTTCACGACGGTCAGCTCCTTGTGCAGGATGTCGTCCTGCGGGACCAGACCGATGCGCTGGCGCAGCTCGGCGAACTGCTTGTAGAGGCTGCGGTTGTCGTAGAGGACGTCGCCCTCGTTGGCCGGGCGGTAGCCGGTCAGCGCCTTGAGGAGGGTGGACTTGCCGGAGCCGGACGGGCCGATGACGCCGATCAGCGACTTCTCGGGGACGCCGAAGGTGACGTCCTTGAGGATCTGCTTGCCGCCGTCGACGGTGACCGTGAGGTGGCGGGCCGAGAAGGAGACGGAACCGGTGTCGACGAACTCTTCCAGCTGACCCCCGACGATCCGGAACGTCGAGTGGCCGACGCCGACGATGTCCTGCGGGCCGAGGAGGGCGGTGCCGCCCTTGGGGATCGGCTGGCCGTTGACGTACGTGCCGTTGTGCGAGCCGAGGTCGCGGATCTCGAAGCGGCCGTCGGGCGTGGCGTGGAACTCGGCGTGGTTCCGGGAGACCTGGAGGTCGGAGACGACCAGTTCGTTCTCCAGGGCACGGCCGATGCGCATGACGTGACCGAGGGCCAGCTGGTGGAACGTGGTGGGGCTGCGGTCCGCGTAGGCCGACGACGCCCCCGAGGCGCCGCCCTGCCCCTGAGGAACCGGGGAGCCCTGGGGAGCCGGGGAACCCTGCGGCGCGTGGGGGGCCTGGGGGCCGCCCTGCTGCTGCGGGAGGTGCGGCTGCGCCTGCTGCGGGTTCTGCTGCCAGCCCTGCTGCTGGTGCGGCTGCGGCGGCTGGTGCTGCTGCGGCTGGTGCGCGGCCCATTCGGCCTGGGCGCCGGCCTGGGCCGGGGCGCCCTGGTGGGCGGGGGCCTGGTGCGGGGCCGGCTGCTGGGCCCGCTGCGGGGCAGGGGCGCCGGCGGCGGCGAGATTCAGCCGCGGGCCGTCGGTCGCGTTGCCCAGGTGGACGGCCGAGCCGGGGCCGATCTCCAGCTGGTGGATCCGCTGCCCCTGGACGAAGGTGCCGTTGGTGGAGCCGTGGTCCTCGATGACCCAGCTCCGGCCGCCCCAGCTGATGGTGGCGTGCCGCCACGAGACCCTGGCGTCGTCGATGACCAGGTCACCCTGCGGGTCCCTGCCCAGGGTGTACGACCGGGACGGATCGAGCGTCCAGGTCCTGCCGTTCAATTCCAGTACGAGTTCTGGCACTCCATGCCCCACTACTTGTCCCCCGATGTCCCCCCGTCTTCGGGAGTCCAGGGATGGCGAATCATCCTGGGGAACTATTTCAGGCCCGGTCCCGTCTCCGGAAGTCGGGCTGCTGGAAGAGGTGTACGGCGAGTTCACCGGCCAGTCGGGTGTCCGCTGGGCGGGACGGGGGGCCGGGTGGCACGCGGTGCCCGATACGGTGGAACCACCATGAGCGCATCGCAGACCTCAGACCTTCCCACCCTTCTCGTCAAGATCTTCGGGAAGGACCGGCCCGGGATCACCGCCGGGCTCTTCGACACCCTCGCCGCCTACTCCGTCGACGTCGTGGACATCGAGCAGGTGGTCTCCCGCGGCCGCCTCGTCCTGTGCGCGCTCGTCACCGAGCCGACCGTCGCCTCGCAGGGCGAACTGCGGGCGACCATCCACAGCTGGGCCGAGTCCCTGAAGCTCCAGGCCGAGATCATCTCCGGTACGGGTGACAACCGCCCGCGCGGTGAGGGCCGCTCGCACGTCACCGTGCTCGGCAACCCGCTGACGGCCGAGCAGACGGCGGCCATAGCGGCCAGGATCGCGGAGGCCGGCGGCAACATCGACCGTATCTTCCGTCTCGCGAAGTACCCGGTGACCGCCGTGGAGTTCGCCGTCTCCGGGTGCGAGACCGAGCCGCTGCGGACCTCGCTCGCGACCGAGGCCCACACCATCGGGGTGGACGTGGCCGTGGTCTCGGCCGGGCTGCACCGGCGGGCGCAGCGGCTCGTCGTCATGGACGTCGACTCGACGCTGATCCAGGACGAGGTCATCGAGCTCTTCGCGGCGCACGCGGGGTGCGAGGACAAGGTCGCCGAGGTGACGGCGGCGGCGATGCGCGGCGAGCTGGACTTCGAGCAGTCCCTCCACGCGCGCGTGGAGCTGCTCGCGGGCCTCGACGCCTCGGTGGTCGACAAGGTCCGCGCGGAGGTACGGCTGACGCCGGGAGCCCGGACCCTGATCCGTACGCTCAAGCGGCTCGGCTACCAGGTGGGTGTCGTCTCCGGCGGGTTCACCCAGGTCACCGATGACCTGAAGGAGCGGCTCGGGCTCGACTTCGCCTCCGCCAACACCCTGGAGATCGTGGACGGGAAGCTCACCGGGCGGGTGACCGGCGAGATCGTCGACCGCGCGGGCAAGGCGCGGTTGCTGCGTCGCTTCGCCCAGGAGGCGGGGGTGCCGCTGGCGCAGACGGTGGCCATCGGCGACGGGGCGAACGACCTGGACATGCTGAACGCGGCCGGGCTCGGTGTCGCCTTCAACGCCAAGCCCGTGGTGCGCGAGGCCGCCCACACGGCGGTGAACGTGCCGTTCCTGGACACCGTGCTGTACCTGCTGGGGATCACGCGCGAAGAGGTCGAGGTCGCCGACGGCGGCGAGGACCTGCTGCACTGAGTCGTCGGCACGTCGTCGGCACGTCGTCCGTACGAGGAAGGGCCCGGTCGTCCGTGGACGGCCGGGCCCTTCCCGTACCCCGGGAACGTCAGGCGTGCGGCGTCCAGAAGTCCACGAGCCGGCCGACGCCGTGCTCCACCGACTTCCAGCTGCCGGTGAAGGTGAGGACGGCGATGGCGGAGGTCGGGAAGCCGCTGCGGTTCATCCGGGGCAGCAGGTCGTCCTCGGAGTCGCCGGCGAGGGCGTCGGCGAGGGCGTGCACCCCGGGGTTGTGGCCGATGAGGAGGACGTTCGCCACCTCGTCGGAGGTCTCGTTGAGCACGGCGATGAGCTCGCCGAGCGAGGCCTCGTAGATCCGGTCCTCGTACACGGTCCTGGGTCGCTGGGGCAGTTCGGGGACGGCCAGCTTCCACGTCTCGCGTGTGCGGGCGGCGGTCGAGCAGAGGGCCAGGTCGATCGGGATGCCGGTCCCTGCGAGCCAGCGGCCGGCGACGGGGGCGTCCTTGCGGCCCCGGTCGGCGAGGGGCCTCTCGTGGTCGGACTCCTGGCCCCAGTCGGCCTTGGCGTGACGCAGCAGCACGATCCTGCGGGGTGTATCGACGCTCATGGTCAACAGCTTTGCACGAAAAGGCCCACGGTGACTCAGAGAGAGAGCGTTTGCCGGAGTTGGTCGAGGACCCCCGTGACTCCCAGGTCACCAGCGGTCGCCTGCGCCCCACCAGGCCCCGATATGAGCAGGAAGAGGAGGACGAGGAAGGCGGCGACGGGGAGGGCGAGGGCCCACCAGGGCAGTCGGGTGCCGACCGCGGCCGGCAGGGGCCGGGTGCTGAGGTGCGAACGGGCCGACATGGCCGCCTCCGTGGGATGGGGAACCGAGATCCGCGCCGTCTCCGACGCTGGTTTCACCGTACGGATCGGGCGGCCCCGGGCCCATCAGGTGATCCACCCACTTCACCCTGAGACTCTCCCCCTAGGGGATGGGGGGTTTCCCCCACCTTCGCCTACCCGTCAGGGGGAGGCGAAGGAGGCGATGAGGGCGATGACCACGGTGATGCCGAGCATCGCGCCGAGCACGACGAGCAGCTTCTTCTGGCCGTTCTGGGGATTGGGTTCGAGGACTGGCATGGAGCCAGTCTCGCATCTCAGCATTCGTCCTCGATCGTCCGGTCCCGCCCGGCGAGGGTTCCCACGATCATCTGCGGGATCATCAGGCCGCCCATGAGGGCGATGGGCAGTCCCCAGCCGCCGCTGTGCTGGTAGAGCACGCCGACGAGGAGGGGGCCGGGGATCGAGATGAGGTAGCCGACGCTCTGGGCGAAGGCGGACAGCCGGACGACGCCGGCGCCGGTCCGCGAACGCATCCCGATCATCGTGAGGGCGAGCGGGAAGGCGCAGTTGGAGATGCCGAGCAGCACGGCCCAGGCCCAGGCTCCGGCGGCCGGGGCGAAGAAGAGGCCGGTGTAGCCGGTGAGGCCGCAGAGGGCGAGGGCGACGACGATCGGTCCCTGGGTCCGCATGCGGGTCGCGAGCCGCGGGATGACGAAGGCGAGCGGGACGCCCATGACCATGGTGACGGCGAGGAGCACGCCCGCGGTGGAGGCGGGGACGCCGGCGTCGCGGAAGATCTGCGGCATCCAGCCCATGGTGATGTACGCGCCCGTGGCCTGGAGGCCGAAGAAGCAGCCGAGGGCCCAGGCGGTGCGGCTGCGGGTGACGCGCGGGGCGTCGGTCGCGACCTGTGCGGAGGAGCCGGACGGGGCCGTCACGGTCACCTGCTCCGTACGGCCCCGGCCCCTGTCCCTTACGACGAGCGGGATCCAGGCGAGGACGGCGAGCGCGGCAAGGGCTGCCCAGACGCCGAGGCCGAGACGCCAGTCGCCGCCGAGGGCCTCGGTCAGGGGGACGGTCGCGGCGGCCGCGAGCGAGGTGCCGAGGGCGAGCGCCATCGAGTAGAGGCCGGTCATGGTGCCGACGCGGTCGGGGAAGTACCGCTTGACGATCACCGGCATCAGGACGTTGCTGACGGCGATGCCCATGAGGGCGAGGGCGCTGGCGGCGAGGAAGGCGGCCGTGCCGGAGGCGAAGGGGCGGAGCACGAGGCCGAGGAAGATCGCGGCCATGCCCGCGCAGACGACGGCGGCGGGGCCGAAGCGGCGGGCGAGGCGCGGTGCGGTGATGCCGAAGACCGCGAAGCAGAGCGGTGGGACCGAGGTGAGCACACCGGCGACGCTGCCGCTCATGTGCAGGCCTGCGCTGACCTCTTCGAGGAGCGCGCCGAGGCTGGTGATCGCGGGGCGCAGGTTGAGGGCGGCGAGGACCAGGCCGAGGGGGACGAGAACGAGGGTCCAGCGGGCGGGGCCGCCGGGCACGGGGGTGTGGGCGGAGGAGGACCCGGTGGGGGCCTTGGTATCGGTGGGGAGGGTCTTCGGCTCGGCAGGCATGACCCCATCATAGAATCATGGGATGATTGGTTGTCCAATCTCGAACCAGTCGCTCTTCCGTCGCCCTTCAAGGGAAGGTGTTCCATGGCTCTCGGCCACCCACGGCGCGCAGGTCTCTCCGATCAGGTGATCGCCGAACTGCGGAACCAGATCACCTCGGGCGAATGGCCGGTGGGGTCGCGCATCCCCACCGAACCCGAACTGGTCGAGCAGTTGGGCGTCGCCCGCAACACCGTGCGCGAGGCGGTCCGCGCGCTCGCGCACAACGGGCTCCTCGACATCCGCCAGGGCTCGGGGACGTACGTCGTCGCCACCAGCGAGCTCGCGGGCGTCATGCACCGGCGGTTCGCCGGCGCCGATCCCCGGCACGTCGCCGAGCTGCGCTCGACCCTGGAGTCCGCCGCCGCGCGCTTCGCGGCGGAGCGGCGCTCGGAGCGGGACCTGAAGCAGCTCGACGCGCTGCTCGCGCGGCGCGAGGAGGCCTGGGAGTCGGGAGAGGCGGAGCGGTTCGTGACGGCCGACGCCGCCTTCCACCACGCGGTCGTCGCCGCCTCCGGCAACGACGTCCTGACCGAGCTGTACGCGGACCTGGGCGATCTCCTGCGGGAGTGGCTGCGCGGGGACGTGGGCCAGGAGCTGCGGCCGGAGAACCACATGGACCACGCACGCCTGGTGGACGCGATCCGCGCGGGCGACGCGGAGCGGGCGGGCACGGAGGCGGCCGCGTACCCCTTCACGTGTCTCGGGGGCGGGAACCCGCCGGAGGCCACGTCTACGGCTACGGCTACGGCCACGGCTACGGCTACGGACTGACCGGTTCCACCTGCTCGTGGGTGACCCAGGCGGAGCCGACCTCCTTCCAGCAGCGGCCGCTGATCCGGGCGTAGTCCGCGGCGCCGACCTCGACGGGGGCGCTGTCGGTGTCGACGTCCCACCAGCGGTCGCACTCGACGTGGAGGCGGACGCGGTCGGTGCCGGGATACGGGTTCTGGCAGTAGGCGGTGACACGGGAGCCCTGGACGACGGTGCGGCAGGAGGCCCCGAAGTTCTCCGGCTCGCCGCTCTCCGGCTCGTGGGCGGTGGAGCGGCTTCCGGCCGGGAGTTCCTCGGCCGGGGCGGGCACGTCGCGCACCTCGGCGGCGACGGCGGTTCCTGCGAGCAGAGCGGCGACCAGGGCGAAGGCCCCGAATCCGTCACGTATCGCGCGCATGCCCGTACCTCCTCCCCGTCAGCAGCAGAACCTCACGCTCCGCACCAGTCTGGGGCGATTCGCGCGACTTTTCGAGTCGAACGGGTCGGGGAACGCCGAGGGCCCGCACGCCCACCCGAATGGGTGAACGCACGGGCCCTGGTGTGCGCGGGGGCGCCGGTCGGCTCAGGCGCCGATCGCGTGCAGACCACCGTCGACGTGGATGATCTCGCCGGTCGTCTTCGGGAACCAGTCCGAGAGCAGCGCGACGATGCCGCGGCCGGCCGGCTCCGGGTCCTTGAGGTCCCACTCCAGCGGGGAACGGCTGTCCCACACGGCGGCCAGATCGCTGAAGCCCGGGATGGACTTGGCGGCCATGGAGCCGAGCGGGCCCGCCGAGATCAGGTTGCAGCGGATGTCCTGCTTGCCGAGGTCGCGCGCCATGTAGCGGCTGGTGGCCTCGAGAGCGGCCTTGGCCGGGCCCATCCAGTCGTACTGCGGCCAGGCGTACTGCGCGTCGAAGGTGAGGCCGACGACCGAGCCGCCCTCCGACATGAGCGGCAGGACCGCCATGGTCAGCGACTTCAGGGAGTACGCGGACACGTGCATGGCCGTGGCGACGGACTCGAACGGCGTGTTCAGGAAGTTGCCGCCGAGGGCGTCCTGCGGCGCGAAGCCGATGGAGTGCACGACGCCGTCGAGGCGGTCGCCCAGGTTCTCGCGGACCAGGCCTTCGAGGCGGGCGAGGTGCTCGTCGTTGGTGACGTCGAGCTCCAGGACCTTCACGTTCTCGGGCTTGGGGAGCTTCTTGGCGATGCGCTCGGTCAGCGAGGGCCGGGGCCAGGCGGTGAGGATGATCTCCGCGCCCTGCTCCTGGGCCAGCTTCGCGGCGTGGAAAGCGATGGAGGACTCCATCAGCACACCGGTGATCAGGATGCGCTTGCCTTCGAGAATTCCGCTCATGTGATCAGTGACCCATGCCCAATCCGCCGTCAACCGGGATGACGGCTCCAGTGATGTACGAGGCGTCGTCGGAGGCGAGGAACTTCACCGCCGCGGCGATCTCCTCCGGCTGCGCGTAGCGGCCGAGCGGCACCTGGGACACGATGCCCGCGCGCTGCTCGTCGGTGAGGACCGCGGTCATCGCGGTGTCGACGAAGCCGGGGGCGACGACGTTGAACGTGATGTTGCGCGAGCCGAGCTCACGCGCGAGGGAACGGGCGAAACCGACCAGGCCGGCCTTGGAGGCGGCGTAGTTGGCCTGGCCCGCGGAGCCCAGCAGACCGACGACCGAGGAGATCAGGACGACGCGGCCCTTCCGGGCACGCAGCATCCCCCGGTTGGCGCGCTTGACGACCCGGAAGGTGCCGGTGAGGTTGGTGTCGAGGACGGACGTGAAGTCCTCCTCGGACATGCGCATGAGGAGCTGGTCCTTCGTCACGCCGGCGTTGGCCACGAGGACCTCGACCGCGCCGTGCTTCTCCTCGATCTCCTTGTACGCCTGCTCCACCTGCTCCGCGTCGGTGATGTCGCACCGGACGGCCAGGCAGCCGAGATCGGCCAGCTCGGCCGGGGGCTCGCCGGAGCGGTACGTGATCGCGACCTTGTCGCCGGCCTCGGCGAACGCGCGGGCGATGGCGAGGCCGATGCCCCGGTTTCCTCCGGTGACGAGAACCGAGCGGCTCAACGGATCACCCTTTCGATAGCGGTCTGATACCCGAAAACCTATCGGTTGTAGTTGCTGCATGAGGAATCGACCTCCGACAGTGGCGCCCGGGCCTCGCTGTCGGGTCCCTACAGCTCGGGGAGCGGTGCGCAGCGGGTGCGGGAGGGGTCCGGGAGCGGGCCGGGAGCGGCCTCGGAGCGGTCCAGGAGCGGTCTCGGGGCGAGTTATCCACAGGTCCGGCCGGATGCGCCCACTCGGTCGGCCGTCCCGTGGTTGACTTCCGGAACAGCCCCACCTTGATCTTCCGACCCTCTTCCGATCACCGAGAGCGAGGCCGCTCGTGGTCCACCAGATCGACCCTTCGTTCGTCGCGCTGCCGCTGCGGGCGCTCGCCGACGCGGCGCTCGCCCGGGCGCGGGCGCTCGGCGCCGAGCACGCCGACTTCCGCCTGGAGCGGGTGCGCAGCGCCTCCTGGCGGCTGCGCGACGCCAAACCGTCCGGTTCCTCGGACACCACCGACCTCGGGTACGCGGTCCGCGTCGTGCACGGTGGGGCCTGGGGGTTCGCGTCCGGGGTGGACCTGACGATGGACGCGGCCGCGCGGGTCGCCTCGCAGGCGGTGGCCATGGCCAAGCTGTCGGCGAAGGTGATCGCCGCGGCGGGTTCGGACGAGCGCGTGGAGCTGGCCGCCGAGCCGGTGCACGCCGAGCGGACCTGGGTCTCCTCGTACGAGATCGACCCCTTCTCCGTACCGGCCGAGGAGAAGAGCGCGCTGCTCGCCGACTGGAGCGGGCGGCTGCTGCGGGCGGAGGGCGTGGCGCACGTGGACGCGTCACTGCTCACCGTCCACGAGAACAAGTTCTACGCGGACACGGCGGGCACGGTCACGACCCAGCAGCGTGTGCGGCTGCACCCGCAGCTCACGGCGGTCGCCGTCGACGAGACGACCGGTGAGTTCGACTCGATGCGGACGATCGCGCCGCCGGCGGGACGGGGCTGGGAGTACCTGACCGGCACCGGCTGGGACTGGGACAAGGAGCTGGACGAGATCCCGGCGCTCCTCGCCGAGAAGATGCGGGCGCCGAGCGTCGAGGCCGGGCGGTACGACCTGGTCGTGGACCCGTCGAACCTGTGGCTGACGATCCACGAGTCCATCGGTCACGCGACCGAGCTGGACCGGGCCCTCGGGTACGAGGCGGCCTACGCCGGCACCTCCTTCGCCACCTTCGACCAGCTGGGCAAGCTGGCGTACGGCTCCTCCGTCATGAACGTGACGGGCGACAGGACCGCCGAGCACGGCCTGGCGACGATCGGGTACGACGACGAGGGCGTCGAGGCGCAGAGCTGGGACCTGGTGAAGGACGGCACGCTCGTCGGCTACCAGACGGACCGGCGGATCGCGCGGCTCACCGGCCTGGGCCGGTCGAACGGCTGCGCCTACGCCGACTCCCCCAGGCACGTGCCGGTGCAGCGGATGGCGAACGTCTCGCTCCAGCCCGATCCGGGCGGTCTTTCGACGGAGGACCTGATCGGCGGCGTCGAGCGGGGCATCTACGTGGTCGGCGACCGCTCGTGGTCGATCGACATGCAGCGGTACAACTTCCAGTTCACCGGGCAGCGCTTCTTCCGCATCGAGAACGGCCGGCTCGCCGGGCAGCTGCGGGATGTCGCGTACCAGGCGACGACCACCGACTTCTGGGGCTCGATGGAGCAGGTCGGCGGCCCGCAGACGTACGTGCTCGGCGGCGCCTTCAACTGCGGCAAGGCCCAGCCGGGCCAGGTCGCCGCGGTCTCGCACGGCTGCCCCTCCGCCCTCTTCCGGGGCGTCAACATTCTGAACACGACGCAGGAGGCCGGTCGATGAGCGTTCGCCACCAGATTTGCCGGGGGTCCGGGGGTCGCCCCCCGGGCAAGCACAGCCTGAACACGACGCAGGAGGCCGGTCGATGAGCCGCGTCAGCAAGCCGTACGAGATCGTCGAGCGGGCCCTTGAGCTGTCCCGTGCCGACGGGTGTGTCGTCATCGCCGACGAGGAGTCGTCCGCCAACCTGCGCTGGGCGGGGAACGCGCTGACGACGAACGGCGTCACCCGGGGCCGTACGGTCACGGTCGTCGCGACCGTCGACGGCGGGCAGGGCACCGCGTCCGGCGTCGTCTCGCGTTCCGCCGTGACCCTCGACGACCTGGAGCCGCTGGTCCGGGCCGCCGAGGCCGCCGCGCGGGCGGCCGGGCCCGCCGAGGACGCGCAGCCGCTCGTCGAGGGCCTGCCGGTCTCCGCCGACTTCACCGAGGCGCCGGCCGAGACCTCCTCCGCCGTCTTCACCGACTTCGCTCCGGCGCTCGGCGAGGCCTTCGCCCGCGCCAGGGCCGGCGGCCGCGAGCTGTACGGCTTCGCGAACCACGAGATGACCTCCACCTACCTGGGGACGTCCACGGGCCTGCGGCTCCGCCACGACCAGCCCAACGGCACCCTCGACCTGAACGCGAAGTCCCCGGACCGCTCGCGCTCCGCCTGGGCCGGTCGTTCGACGCGGGACTTCAAGGACGTCGACCCCGGCGAGCTCGACGCCGAGCTCGCGGTCCGGCTCGGCTGGGCGGAGCGCCGTATCGAGCTGCCGGCCGGGCGGTACGAGACGCTGCTGCCGCCGACCGCCGTCGCGGACCTGCTGATCTACCAGCTGTGGTCGTCCATGGCCCGGGACGCGGTCGAGGGCCGGACGGTCTTCTCCAAGCCCGGCGGCGGCACCCGGCTCGGCGAGACGCTCTCGCCGCTGCCGCTGACCCTGCGCAGCGACCCGAACGAGCCGGGCCTGGAGTCCGCGCCGTTCGTGATCTCGCACGCCTCGGGCGACGGCTCCTCCGTCTTCGACAACGGTCTGCCGATCGGTCCCGTGGACTGGGTGAAGGCGGGCAGCCTGGCCCACCTGGTCACCACCCGGCACACCGCGGGACTTACTCGGTTGCCCGTGGCCCCCGAGGCGGGGAACCTGATCCTGGACGGCGGCGGCGAGCGCTCGCTGGAGGAGATGGTGGCCTCCACGGAGCGCGGACTGCTGCTGACCTGCCTCTGGTACATCCGCGAGGTCGATCCGGCGACGCTGCTGCTGACCGGGCTGACCCGGGACGGCGTCTACCTCGTCGAGAACGGCGAGGTCGTCGGCGAGGTGAACAACTTCCGGTTCAACGAGTCGCCGGTGGACCTGCTGTCGCGGGCCTCGGAGGCCGGCCGGACCGAGAAGACGCTGCCGCGCGAGTGGAGCGACTGGTTCACCCGTACCGCCATGCCCGCCCTGCGGGTGCCGGACTTCAACATGAGCTCGGTCAGCAAGGGGGTCTGACCCACCTAGACTGAGACGACCATTCCACCTGTACATCATGAGGAGACGGACGACGTGACGGACATCGTCGACGAGCTGAAGTGGCGTGGGCTCTTCGCCCAGTCCACCGATGAGGACGCACTGCGCAAGGCTCTCGCGGACGGTCCCGTCACGTTCTATTGCGGTTTCGACCCGACCGCGGCCAGTCTCCACGTCGGTCACCTGGTCCAGGTGCTCACCGTGCGCCGGCTCCAGCAGGCCGGTCACCGGCCGCTGGCGCTGGTCGGCGGGGCCACCGGGCAGATCGGTGACCCGCGGCCGACCGCCGAGCGCACCCTGAACGATCCCGAGACGATCGCGAACTGGGTGAACCGGCTGCGCACGCAGATCGAGCCCTACCTCTCCTTCGAGGGGGAGAACGCGGCGATCATGGTGAACAACCTGGACTGGACCGCCGGCATGTCGGCGATCGAGTTCCTGCGGGACATCGGCAAGCACTTCCGGGTCAACAAGATGCTGACCAAGGACTCCGTGGCCCGCCGCCTGGAGTCCGAGCAGGGCATCAGCTACACCGAGTTCAGCTACCAGCTGCTCCAGGGCATGGACTTCCTGGAGCTGTACCGCCGCTACGGCTGCACGCTCCAGCAGGGCGGCTCGGACCAGTGGGGCAACCTGGTGGCCGGGCTCGACCTGATCCACCGCGTGGAGCCGGGCGCCGAGGTGCACGCGCTCGCCACCCCGCTGATGGTCAAGGCGGACGGCACCAAGTTCGGCAAGACCGAGAGCGGCGCCGTCTGGCTGGACCCGGAGATGACGACGCCGTACGCGTTCTACCAGTTCTGGCTGAACGTGGACGACCGCGACATCTCGACGTACATGCGGATCCTCTCCTTCAAGTCCCGTGCGGAGCTGGAGGAGCTGGAGGCGCAGACCGCCGAGCGGCCGCAGGCGCGCGCCGCGCAGCGTGCGCTCGCCGAGGAGCTCACGACGCTGGTGCACGGCGCGGAGCAGTGCGCGGCCGTCATCAACGCCTCCAAGGCGCTGTTCGGTCAGGGCGACCTGGCGGAGCTGGACGAGGCGACGCTGGCCGCCGCCCTGTCCGAGCTGCCGCACGCGCGCGTGACCGAGCTCGGCCAGGTCGTGGACCTGTTCACCGAGGTCGGCCTCGCGCCGAGCAAGTCGGGCGCGCGCCGCACGGTGAAGGAGGGCGGTGCGTACGTGAACAACGTGAAGGTCACCGCCGAGGACGCCGAGGTGGCGGCCGAGGAGCTGCTGCACGGCCGCTGGCTGGTGCTGCGGCGCGGCAAGAAGAACCTGGCGGCGATCGAGTTCGTCGCCGGTTAGTCCTCCGGTAGTCCCCGTACAGGACGGGCGAAGGGCCCGGTACGCGCGCTGTGCGCCGTACCGGGCCCTTCGTTGTTCGTCAGGCTCGCTGCTTGCCCTTGAGGGACACCCACAGCATGTCGCCCACACCGACGACGGCGACGGCGCCGAGCAGCTGGAGCAGGTGCCGGGTCCAGTCGATGCCCTTGGTGTCGTTGACACCGATCCAGGTCGCGACCGCGTTGCCGAGCACGCTGCCGAGAATGCCGAACACGGTCGTCAGCCAGAGCGGGATCTGCTGCTTCCCCGGCAGGATCGCCTTCGCGATCAGACCGAGGACGAATCCCACGATGATCGCCCACAACCAACTCATCGTCGCCTCCTTGTACGCATGTGGGCCCAGTCTCGGCCCCTGGGCCATACGGCGCATGTCGGGCGGCGCCATCCGTGCCCCGGTCTCGTCGGCGGGTGGGGGCGGGCGTACGGTGGAGCGAGGTCCGGACCGGGGAGAGTCCGGCACGACCAGTGGGTGGTGGACGGCGATGCCGAAGCGCGGCGGAACCGAGGTCTTCCGGATCACGGGGGCTCGTCAGGGGCTCGCGGACGACGTCCGTGGACGGCAGCGGCGGTACGTCATCTCGATGACGGTCCGGACACTGTCCGTGATCGCCGCCGCGGTGCTGTGGAACGTGGAACGGCACGTGGCGATCGTGGCGCTGGCCCTCGGCGTCCTGCTGCCGTACATCGCCGTGGTCATCGCCAACGCGGGCCGCGAGTCGGCTCCGGGCCTTCCCTCCACCTTCGTACCGGCTCCGATCCGCCCGGCGCTCGGCGCGGCGGAGCCCGCTGAGGGCTCAGGGAGCGACGACTCCTACGGCCGGAACTGATCACGCACCGTGGCCGGAAACCTCAGATAAAGCTCAGATCAATCATGAAGTTCCAGTGCACCGCACCCCATGTGCCGTGACATACTGCCTACGCGCTCCGCATCCCCCGTCGGAGCGACGGACCGATGCCGGGCAGCTCCCCCCGTGGCTGCTCGGCATCGCTGTTGCTAGACAATGATCGGGTGAGCGAAGAGAAGCCGATCTGTTCCGCCAAGGGCTGCCGCGCCGACGCCGTCTGGGTCCTCGCGTGGAACAACCCCAAGCTGCACACGCCCGAGCGGCGCAAGACATGGCTCGCGTGCGAGGAGCACCGCGAGCACCTCTCCCAGTTCCTGGGCGTACGGGGATTCCTCAAGGACGTCGTGGAGCTCAGCGCCTGGGAGGAACCCTCCGCGGCGGAAGGCGGCGGGTCAGCCGCCGATCGCTGACATCGGGCGGTCGGGCTGGAGGAAGCTCGGGTCGTCGAGGCCCGAGCCGGCCTTCTTGCCCCACATGGCCTTCTTCCAGATCTCCGCGACCGCTGCGTCCGATGCGGACGAGCCCTCCGAGCGGAGCGCGGCCCGGAGGTCCGTCTCCTCGGTGGCGAAGAGGCAGGTGCGCACCTGTCCGTCGGCCGTGAGGCGGGTCCGGTCGCAGGCCCGGCAGAACGGGCGGGTGACGGAGGCGATCACGCCGACCGTGTGCGGTCCGCCGTCGACCACCCAGCGCTCGGCGGGGGCCGAGCCGCGCTCGTCGGCGCCTTCGGCGGTCAGGGTGAAGCGGGTGCGCAGGGATTCCAGGATGTCCCCCGCGGTGATCATGCCGTCGCGCTTCCAGCCGTGCTGGGCGTCGAGCGGCATCTGCTCGATGAAGCGGAGCTCGTACCCCTCCTCGATCGCCCAGGCCAGCAGGTCGGGTGCCTCGTCGGCGTTGAGCCCGGGCATCAGGACCGCGTTGACCTTCACCGGGGTGAGGCCGGCGTCCCGCGCGGCGGCCATGCCGTCGAGGACGTCCTGGTGGCGGTCGCGGCGGGTGAGGGTCTTGAAGACGTCCGGGCGCAGGGTGTCCAGGGAGACGTTGACCCGGTCGAGACCCGCGGCCTTGAGGGCGGTCGCGGTGCGCTTGAGCCCGATGCCGTTCGTCGTCAGGGACATCCGGGGGCGGGGCTCAAGGGCGGCGACGCGCTCGACGATCCCGACGAGGCCGGGGCGGAGCAGCGGCTCGCCGCCGGTGAAGCGGACCTCGGTGACGCCGAGGTCGGTGACCGCGATGCGGATGAGCCGGACGATCTCGTCGTCGGTGAGCAGGTCCGGCTTGGCGAGCCACTGGAGGCCCTCTTCCGGCATGCAGTACGTGCACCGCAGATTGCACCGGTCGGTGAGTGAGACGCGCAGGTCGGTGGCGACCCTGCCGTAGGTGTCGATGAGCACTGTGGGCCCCCTCCCCCGAGAAACCGGTGTCGTCGTTGCTGTTGGTTCGAGCCTACGTGAGCTCTCGGACAAGCAGCAGGCCAGATTGTCACGAGGAGCGGGGAGGCCGCGTCGTAGAACTCTACGACGCGGCCTCCGTTCGGTCGCGGAACGTATACGGTCCGTTCCCGGTCAGTGCTTGACGGCGGCGGCCACGCCGACGCCGGTGAGGGACTTGACCTCCAGTTCGGCGTACTTGCCCGCGTCCGGCTCCTCCTTGGAGAGGAGCGAGCCGACCCAGCCGAGGAGGAAGCCGAGCGGGATCGAGACGAGGCCGGGGTTCTCCAGCGGGAACCAGTGGAAGTCCACACCCTTGAACATGGAGGCCGGTCCGCCGGAGACGACCGGGGAGAAGAGGACGAGGACCACGGAGGAGATCAGTCCGCCGTAGATCGACCAGAGCGCGCCCTGGGTGGTGAACCGCTTCCAGAAGAGCGAGTAGAGGATCGTCGGCAGGTTGGCGGAGGCGGCGACCGCGAAGGCGAGGGCGACGAGACCGGCGACGTTGAGGTCGCGGGCGAGGGCGCCGAGCGCGATCGACACGATGCCGATGAGGACGGTCGACCAGCGGGCGGCCCGCATCTCCTCCTGCTCGGTGGCCTTTCCTCGCTTGATCACGTTCGCGTAGATGTCGTGCGCGAAGGACGAGGAGGAGGCCAGGGTGAGTCCGGCGACCACGGCGAGGATGGTGGCGAAGGCGACGGCGGAGATGACCGCGAGGAGGATCGCGCCGCCGGTGGAGTCGGCGCCGCCGCCGACTTCGAGGGCGGTGAGCGGGGCGGCCGTGTTGCCCGCCTTGTTGGAGGCCTTGATGGTGTCGCCGCTGAGCAGGGCGGCGGCGCCGAAGCCGAGGACGATCGTCATCAGGTAGAACGCGCCGATGATGCCGATGGCCCAGTTGACCGACTTCCGGGCGGCCTTGGCGGTCGGCACCGTGTAGAAGCGGATCAGGATGTGGGGCAGGCCGGCGGTGCCGAGGACGAGGGCGATGCCGAGGGAGATGAAGTCCAGCTTCGAGAGGGCGGTGGCGCCGTACTTGAGGCCGGGCTCCAGGAAGGCGTCTCCCTTGCCGCTGTTGGTGGCGGCGGCGCCGAGCAGGTCCGACAGGTTGAAGTCGAACTTCAGGAGGATGAGGAAGGTGATGAGGAGGGTGCCCGCGATGAGCAGGACGGCCTTCACCATCTGCACCCAGGTGGTGCCCTTCATCCCCCCGATCGTCACGTAGACGATCATCAGGACGCCGACGAGGGCGACGATCGCGACCTTGCCGCCGTCGCTGGTGATGCCGAGGAGCAGCGAGACGAGGACGCCGGCGCCCGCCATCTGCGCGAGCAGGTAGAAGATCGAGACGACGATCGTGGACGTACCGGCGGCGGTGCGGACGGGCCGCTGGCGCATGCGGTACGCGAGGACGTCGCCCATCGTGAAGCGGCCGGAGTTGCGCAGGGGTTCGGCGACCAGGAGGAGGGCGACGAGCCAGGCGACGAGGAAGCCGATCGAGTAGAGGAAACCGTCGTAGCCGTAGAGGGCGATGGCGCCGCTGATGCCGAGGAAGGACGCGGCGGACATGTAGTCGCCGGAGATCGCCAGGCCGTTCTGGAAGCCGGTGAACTGGCCGCCGCCCGCGTAGAAGTCGGCGGCGCTGCGGGTCTGGCGGCCGGCCCAGACGGTGATGCACAGGGTGGCGATGACGAAGGCGCCGAAGAGGGCGATGATCAGCGTGCGGTGCTCGCTGGTGGCGTTGCCGGCGGCGCCGCTCGCGGCGATGAGGGTCACGGGGGTGCTCATGCGTCGCCCTCCATACGGTTCCGGATCGCCTCGGCTCGGGGGTCGAGACGGTTCGCCGCGTGGCGCGAGTACAGCCAGGCGATGAGGAAGGTCGTCACGAACTGGCCGAGGCCCAGGACCAGTGCGACGTTGATGTTGCCGAAGAGCTTGGTGCCCATGAAGCCGCCCGCGTAGTTGGAAAGCAGCACGTAGAGCAGGTACCAGGCGATGAACGCGATCGTGAGGGGGAAGGCGAAGGAGCGGTACGTGCGGCGCAGTTCGCCGAACTCCTCACCCTGCTGGACCTCGACGAACTGTTCCGTCGTGGGCCGGCCGGGGACGCGGTCGGCCTCCGCTCCGTTTCTGGGCGGCGGCGGGGCTTCGGTAGCCACGGAATCTCCTCGTGACGCGGGGACGGAGGACTGGGTCAAGGGGGCCTCACCGGGGGTGTGGAAACCAGGGCTCCGGTTCGGAGCACCTCCCCTGTCCAACGGCACGGACGCCACGGAGTAATGGTTCAGACGGGTGACATCTTCGAACAGATCTTCATGAAGTCTTCTCAACTCATTGAAGGGATGGGTTGATCAGCGATAACTTCACTCGTCATGCACCTGCCCGCGCGCAAACCCGCGCATGGGCAGTACATCGGATGATGTGGAGAACCCATGGCTCATCTGGGATCGAGGCGCGGCCGAGCTCTTGCTCTGCCTGCTGGTCTCGCGCTCACGGCCTCGCTCGGCTTCCTTCCCTCCGGCGCCGCCTCCGCCGCGGAACTGAGTGACGCTCCCGCCGCCGCCGTGGCGGCGACGAACGGGCCGCAGCTCTCGTACGTCGTCAACGTCGAGGGTGGTCGCTGGACCGCCAACTCGGTGCGGAAGGCGATAGCCGCCGCGGGCGGCGAAGTGGTCATCTCGTACGACCAGATAGGCGTCATCGTCGTCCACTCGCAGAACCCCGAGTTCGCGAAGACGATCCGGCAGGCGCGCGGCGTGCTGTCGGCCGGTGCGACCCGCACCGCCCCGCTCTCCGTCCAGTCGGACGACTCGGTCGGCGAAGGCGCCCAGGCGCTGTCCGCCGCCGAGGCCCAGGCCGCCGCGGCCACCGCCGCGGACGGCCAGGACCCGCTCGAGCCCCTCCAGTGGGACCTGCCGGCCATCAAGGCCGACAAGGCGCACGAGAAGACGCTCGGCAGCAAGCGCGTCACCGTCGGCGTCATCGACACGGGTGTCGACGACACCCACCCGGACCTGGCGCCGAACTTCGACGCCGCCGCGTCCGCCAACTGCGTGTCCGGCAAGCCGGACACCACCGCCGGCTCGTGGCGCCCGAACCCGGGCGAGAGCGACCACGGCACGCACGTCGCCGGCACCATCGCCGCCGCCAAGAACGGCATCGGCATCACCGGTGTCGCCCCGGGCGTCAAGGTCTCCGGCATCAAGGTGTCGACCCCGGACGGCTTCTTCTACACCGAGGCCGTGGTCTGTGGCTTCGTGTGGGCGGCCGAGCACGGCGTCGACATCACGAACAACAGCTACTACACCGACCCGTGGATGTTCGCCTGCAAGACCGACGAGGACCAGAAGGCCCTCATCGAGGCGGTCACCCGCGCGACCCGGTACGCGGAGAAGAAGGGCACGGTCAATGTGGCCGCGGCCGGCAACTCCAAGTTCGACCTGGCTGCCGACGAGATCCTCGACAACAGCAGCCCGAACGACACCACCCCTGGTGACCGGATCATCAACCCGCGCGAGTGCTTCGACTACCCGGCGCAGCTGCCGGGCGTCGTGACGGTCTCCGCGACCGGTGCGAAGGACCTGAAGGCGTCGTACTCCAACTACGGTCTCGGCGTCATCGACGTCGCCGCCCCCGGTGGCGACCGTACCGAGTACCAGACGCCGGACGCCCCGGCGGTGAACGGCCGCATCCTGTCGACCACGGTCAACGGCGGCTACAACTACAAGGCCGGCACGTCGATGGCCTCGCCGCACGCGGCGGGCGTCCTCGCGCTGCTCAAGTCGACGCACCCGTACGCGAGCCCGGCGGCCCTCAAGGCGCTCCTCGCGGTGCAGGCCGACAAGCGTGAGTGCACGAACCCGTACGACATCGACGGGAACGGCACCATCGACGCCGTCTGCGAGGGCGGCAAGTGGAAGAACGGCTTCTACGGCGCCGGCATCGTCGACGCGCTGGACGCCGTGAAGTAAGCGGTACGTGCGGCTGCGGCCGCATGAGCTAGGCAAAGGGTGGCACTCAGTGCCACCCTTTGTGCATAGTGCGGTCATGGACAACGGAGTGCGTACAGGCACGGAAGCGCTGTGGTCGGCCCTCGGCGGAGACCCCGCCCTCGTCGACCGCGTGGAGTACGGCGGGGTCTCCGGGCTGCTGCCGGCGCGGCTGCCGGTGATGGACCTCGCGCGGGCGGCCGTGGCGGTGTGCTCGCTGGCGGCGGCGGAACGGGTCGCGGGGGTGGCGGGGGTACCGGGGGTGCCGCGTGTGCGGGTCGACGACGGGGCCGTCGCCACCGCGTTCGTGAGCGAACGTCACCTGCGGGTGGACGGGCGGGTCCCCGTGAACTTCGCGCCGCTGTCGCGGTTCTGGCGGGCGGCGGACGGGTGGGTACGGACGCACGCGAACTATCCGCACCACCGGGCGGCGCTGCTGTCGGCGCTCGGCGTCCACGAATCGGTCGAGGCGGTCGAGGCGGTCGAGGCGGTCGCCGCGGCCATTGCCGAACGGAAGGCCGTCGAGGTCGAGACCGCGGTGTACGCGGCCGGGGGCCTGGCCGTGGCCCTGCGGACGCCCGAGGAGTGGGCGGCGAGCGCGCAGGGACGAGAGGTGGCTGGGCGGCCCCTGCTGACGCGGGAACGGCTCGACGACGCGGCGCCCCGGCGGCGCACCGGACGGCTGCGGGTCCTGGACCTGACCCGGGTGATCGCCGGGCCGGTGGCGACACGGACGCTCGCGCTGCTCGGGGCGGACGTGCTGCGGATCGATCCGCCGGACAACCCCGAACTGCCCGACCAGCACGCGGACACGGACGTCGGCAAGCGGACGGCGGCGCTCGACCTGGACCGGCCGTCGGACCGCCGTACCTTCGACGAACTCCTCGACTCGGCCGACGTCCTGGTCACCGGCTACCGGCCCGGCGCGCTCGACCGCTTCGGCCTCGACCGGCCGGGGCTCGTCACCGCGCGGCTCTCCGCCTGGGGCGACTACGGGCCGTGGGCGGAGCGGCGGGGCTTCGACTCGCTGGTGCAGGTGGCGACGGGGATCGCGGTCACGGAGGGATCGGCGGAGGAGCCGGGGGCGCTGCCGGCGCAGGCGCTCGACCACGGGACGGGGTACCTGCTGGCGGCGGCGGTGCTGCGGGCGCTGACGGAGCAGGAGCGGGAGGGCGGGACGCGGCTCGTACGGCTCGCGCTCGCGCAGACGGGCCACTGGCTGACCCACGCGCTCCCCCGGTACGAGCCGGCCCGCTACCTCACGGACACGGCGAGCCCGCTCGGGCTGGTGCGGCACGCGGTGTCACCGGTCTCGTACGAGGGCGGGCCTGAGGGGTGGGCGCGGGCGGTGGGGGTCGCCGGGGGTGACGTGGCGGGGTGGGAGGTGTGAGGGCGACCGCGTGAGGGGCGGGGCGTCGCGGTGACGGGGGGTGCCGGGTGGGCGGTGGGCCCTGCGGGGGCGGAGCTGGATTTCCCCCTCCCCGCCCCTTCCCGAAACCCTGCCGGGGGCGGGAGGGGGGTGAGGTGGTGTCTCCCGGGGGCTGCGCCCCCGGGACCCCCGCCGAAGCTCGGGCGCTCCGCGCCGAGCAGCCCGCCTCCGGCGGCTTCGCGCCGGGACCCCGGCGCGGGAGCCGGGGCGCGGGAGGCGGGAGCCGGGGCGCGGGAGGCGGGAGCCGGGGCGCGGGAGGCGGGAGCCGGGGCGCGGGAGCCGGGGGCACGGGCACGGGAGGCGGGGGCACGGGCACGGGAGGCGGAGGCGCGGGCCGGAGGCACGGGCGCGGGAGCCGGAGGCGGAGGCACGGGCGCCGGAGGCTCAGAGGCCGGCAACGCACACGGCCCGGCGCCCGGAGGCCCTGCTCCGCCCGCCGGGCCTGCGGCCTCGGCCGCGCGGCGGCGGCTTGACGGCCTTGGCGTCGGTCTTGCCCGCGTCCCCGTCGGCCTGGGTGTGGCCGACGGTGGCGGTCTCGGGGTCGGTGGCCGTTACGGCTTGATCAGGACCTTCAGGGCGGTGCGGTCGTCCATCGACTTGTAGCCGGCGGGGACGTCTTCCAGGGTGACCGTGGCGTCGAAGACCGGGGACGGGTCCAGGCGGCCTTCGAGGACGTCGGGGAGGAGGTCGGCGAGGTAGGCGCGGACGGGGGCGACGCCGCCGCGCAGGGCGATGTTGCGGTCGAACATGACCGAGAGGTCGAGGCCGGTGCCGCTGCCGTGGGGGACGCCGACGTAGCCGATCGAGCCGCCGTCGCGGGTGATCGCGACCGCCGTGCGCATGGACTGCTCGGTGCCGACGGCCTCGATGACGCCGTGCGCGCCCTGGCCGCCCGTCAGTTCGCGGACGGCCGCCTCGGCCGCCTCGCCGCGCTCGGCGACGACGTCCGTCGCGCCGAAGAGGCGGGCTATGTCCGTGCGGGCCGTGTGGCGGCCCAGCGCGATGATCCGCTCCGCGCCGAGGCGCTTCGCCGCGAGGACGCCGCAGAGGCCGACGGCGCCGTCGCCGACGACCGCGACCGTCGAGCCGGGCTTGACGCCCGCGCCGAGCGCCGCGTGGTGGCCGGTGCCCATGACGTCGGAGAGGGCGAGGAGAGCGGTGAGCATGTGGTCGTCGGTGGCCGCCTCGGCGGGCAGCTTCACGAGGGTGCCGTCGGCGAAGGGGACGCGTACGGCCTCGCCCTGGCCGCCGTCGGAGCCGACCGAGCCCCAGAAGCCGCCGCGCGGGCAGGAGGTCTGGAGGCCTTCGGCGCAGTAGTCGCAGGTGCCGTCGGACCAGACGAAGGGGGCGACGACGAGGTCGCCGGCGGAGAAGCCGGTGACCTCGGAGCCGGCCGCCTCGACCACGCCGAGGAACTCGTGGCCGATTCGCTGGCCCGGCTGCCGGGCCGCCTCGCCGCGGTAGGCCCAGAGGTCGCTGCCGCAGATGCAGGCGCGCAGGACGCGCAGGACGACGTCCGTGGGGTCCTGGATCACCGGGTCGGGCACGTCTTCCACCCGCATGTCGAACGGGGCGTGGATGGTGGTGGCGCGCATGGTGGACGGTCCTCGCTGTCAGACGGTTGTACGACGTTCACCGTACATTGCTCGCAGCGCTCCCCTCGTCAGCAGGTACTGCGCCGCGATGTACGTCAGCATGACCCAGAAGTCCGGCACCGGCAGCTGGGGCCATCCCGCGATGCCCGTCGCGATGAGGGTGTCGGAGAGCAGGAAGAGCGCTCCGCCCAGGCCCGCCACGAGGCCGAGGGAGCTCGACCGGTAGGCCATCGCCGCCAGGAGGAGCGAGTAGCCGGCCACCGGGACCCGCAGGTCGGACGGGAGGTCCGGGATCAGGAGGGCGAGGGTCGCTCCCAGGGCCGCCGCGTAGGCCGCGCCGAGCGCCTTCGACGTACGCCGTCGTCCGAAGAGGACCAGGTAGCAGACGTGGCCCGCCGCGAACGAGCCCATCCCCACGAGGAAGGCCCAGTCCGCGTCCGAGAGCAGGAAGACGTCGCCTCCCCAGCCGAGGAGCAGCGCCGATATGAGGAGCTTCGGGGCGCCTCGCACGGCGGCGTACGCGGCGAGCAGCGGCATCAGGAGGGGCTTGGCCAGCAGGTGGCCCAGGTCCGCTCCGACGAGGAGGGACCCCAGGTCCACCGCCGCCGCGGCGGCGAACGCCGCGAGCAGCACGCGCGAGGCGGTCGACGCCGTCGCCGCGAGGGGCGGGGCAGTGGTGGTGCTCATGCGGCGACGACCTCCGGTGCCGTTGTTCTCGTGGCGTCGACGGTAGGCGTGGGTGCCGGGGCTCGCCAGGACGGTTACCGACAAGTATGCGAGACCCGTGGTCAGCCGCTTTTAGCCCCTTCCCACAAGGGCCCGCACCTCAGACGCCCGCCGCCCCCAGCAGCGAGCCCGCCGCGTACGTCACCGCCATCGCCAGTGCCCCGCCTCCCACGTTGCGGAGGATCGCGCGGGCCGCCGGGGCGTTGCCCAGGCGGGCGCTCCACCAGCCGGTGAGGGTGAGGGCGGCCAGGACCGAGGCGACCGTGATCCAGAGGCGGGACGAGGCGGGCGGCAGGACGATCGCGAGGAGGGGGAGCAGGGCGCCGACCGTGAAGGCGAGGAAGCTCGCCCAGGCCGCGTGCCAGGGGTTGGTCAGGTCGTCGGGGTCGATGCCGAGTTCCACGCGCGCGTGGGCGCGGAGGGCGTCGCGTTCGGTGAGTTGTTCGGCGGCTTCCCGGGCCACGTCCGGGGAGAGGCCGCGGGCCGTGAGGAGGGTGGTGAGTTCGGCGAGTTCCGCTTCCGGGCTCTCGCGGAGTTCGCGTTTCTCCTGCGCCAGGGCCGCCTCCTCCGAGTCGCGCTGGGTGGAGACGGAGACGTACTCCCCCGCCGCCATCGACATCGAGCCGGCGAGGAGGCCCGAGAGGCCGGCGGTGAGGAGGGCCGCCTGGGACTCGGTGGCGCCCGCGACTCCGACGACGAGGCCCGCGGTGGAGACGACTCCGTCGTTGGCTCCGAGCACGGCGGCCCGGAGCCAGTTGAGACGGGAGCCGAGGCCTCCGCCGTGGGCCTCGTCGTGGACGGGGGGATCAGGGGCGTCGGTCACCTCAGGAGGGTCGCACCCGCCGGGTCACCAGACGCGGACCGACCCGCCCAGGGCGAAGGCCGGGCTGGTGGCGCCGGCCGGGACCTCCTTGAGGGGTTCGGCGATCTCCTCGACCGTCGGACCGTGGACGGCCGCGAGTCCGTCGAGGAACGCGAGGTCGAAGCCGTAGACGCGGGCGGCGTTGCCGCCGACCATGGCCGCGACCTCCTCCTTCGGCAGCCCCGCGTAGGCGATGCGCAGGCCCTCGCGGGAGTACGGGGTCGTGCCCTCGTCGTGCGGGTAGTCCGTACCCCACATGATCTTGTCGAGGCCGATCCGTTCGCGCAGCGGCACCTCGTGGGGGCGCATGAAGCTCGCGCCGACGAAGCAGTTGTCCCGCCAGACCTCGCTGGGGCCCTTGCCCATGGATGCGGCCAGTCCGGCGCCGAACTTGGACTCGGCCGTGCTCGCCTTCGTCGCGGCCGAGACCAGACGGCCGTGGTAGTAGTCCAGCATGTCCAGGACGCCGGGGATCCAGCCCGATCCCTGTTCCGTGAGGACCAGTTTGAGGTTCGGGTGGCGGCGGAACGCGCCGCCGAAGATCAGGTGCCACAGGGCCCGGTGGGAGAACCACGTCGTCTCCACCATGAAGACCGCCCGTGCCGCCGGCTCGTCGCCCAGGGGCGGGGACGCGGAGCCGCCGTGGTGGTTGACGGGGACGTCCAGCTCCGCGCAGACCGCCCAGATCGGGTCGTAGGTGTCCGAGTGGAGCTCGGGGACCGGCGAACCCGGGGGCACGCCGGGGAGCAGGATGCCGCCGGTCAGGCCCGCCTCGCGGGTGCGGCGGATCTCCGCGACCGCCGCGTCCACGTCGTTGAGGAGGATCTGCGCCACGCCCGCCCGCCGCCCGGGGGCGTCCGCGCAGAACTCGGCCAGCCAGCGGTTGTGCGCCTGGAGTCCGGCCCAGCGCTTCTCGTACTCGGCGCGGGTCGGCGGCTGCGCCATGAGGGACGCCTTGGGGAAGAAGGGCGGAATCGTGTTGGGGAAGACGACTTCCGCGACGACTCCGTCCTCTTCCAGCTCGCGCAGCCTGCGCCCCGAGTTCCAGTTGCGGTCGGCGGTGTCCGCGAGGAGGTCCTCGTACGGGTTGACGTACGTCGCCGCCCACGCGTCGAAGTCGTCGTGGTGCCTCTTCTCCAGGTACGGCCTGTAGTCCAGGAGGTCGGCGCCCGCGTGGCAGTCCGCCGATATGACGGTGTATCTGTCCATGGTCCCGACGGTCCTCTCAGTTCGTTCCGAGGACCGGGAAGTCGTGGTCCGTCAGCCAGTGCCGGCCCACCTCCCTCGACCTCGCCCAGGACGCCTCCACCGCCGCCTGGTCGGGCGACTGGCCCAGTTCGGCCGGGGTGGGGCCGATCCGGCGGGCGATCGGTTCGAGCGCGGCCGTGTCGAAGCCGAAGACCTCCGCCGCCGCGAGGCCGAGGATCCGCCGGGTCTCCTCCACCGGGATGTCGTGGAAGGTGTTCCGCAGCCAGGCGCGCGTGGCCGGCCAGGTGCCCTCGGGGTGCGGGAAGTCCGAGCCCCAGAGGATGTTGTCGACGCCGATCTCGTACCGTTGGGCCAGCTCGCGCCGCTTGGTGTTGGTCGCGCAGACGAAGACCTGCCGGTCGAGGTACTCGCTCGGCGGGCGCTTCAGCTCCGCGAACGGCGACAGCTTCTTGCCGCCGTGCGCGCCCAGGTAGAGCCGGTCCATGAACCACAGGAGGTTCGGCAGCCACCAGCAGCCGGACTCGGCGACGCCGAACTTCAGGCCGGGGTGGCGTTCGAACACCCCGGACCAGAGCAGGAACCAGAGCGGCCGGGCCGGCCAGAAGGTGACCTCGGAGACGTAGATGCCGAGGTGGTCGCCGTACTCCTCGCGGGGTGCGGCGCCCGAGTGCGTGACGACGGGCATGCCGGTCTCGGCGGCGGCGGCCCACACGGGGTCGTAACGCCGGTCGTGGTACGGGGCCTTGTCCACCCACATCGAGGGGATCATCAGCGCGCCGAGGCCGGACTCCTTGGCCTGGTGGATCTCGGCGACGACCTTGTCGGGCTCGGCGGTGACGGGGAGCAGGGCGACCCCGCAGTGCCGCTGCGGGTTCTGTCCGACGAACTCGGCGAGCCAGCGGTTGTGCGCCTGCGCGCCCGCCATGCCGAGCTCGGGGTCCTGGTCGCCGGAGAGGCCGAGGCCGACGCCGAAGGGGGCGGCGGTCTGGCTGTCGACGGCGTCCGCGTCGGGGAAGACGACCTCGGCCGCGACGCCGTCGCCGTCGAGCTCCTTGAGCCGCTGGGCCGCGTCCCAGCCGCCGCGCAGGCCTTCCTCGTTGTCGCTGAACCACTTGTCGGCGAAGGCCTCGTTGCGCACCCCGAGGCGGGTCATCGCCTCCCGGCGGGCGTCGCGCCCGGCGAGGAACTCGTCGAAGGCGCGGTGGTGGCGGGAGTCCAGGTAGGGCCGGTACTGCTCGGTGGGCAGGCCGGCGTGGCAGTCGGAGGAGATGATCAGGTACGGGTCCTCGTACGTCATGTCACGGTGTCCTCACAGCTCGGTCCTGTCCTCAGTCGAGGATGAAGCTCTCCAGGTACGACGGGTTGGCGCGGTCGAGCATCGAGCGGGAGCGCGCCTGGATCTGGCGGTCGCTGTGCTCGCTCGCCGGCAGCATCCAGAAGCGGTCGGCGCGGATGCCGTCGACGACGTGCTCGGCGACGTCCTCGACCGGGGTGAAGGCGACCTCCTTGCCGGCCTCCTTCATGGCCGCCTCGAACTGGTCGAGGCTGCGGTACGGGGTCTTGCGGGGGCGCTGCTTCGCGTACCGCTCGGGGCGGTTGCGGTGCGACTCCCAGAGCCCGGTGCGGAGCATGTGCGGGCCGGGGAAGAGGACGGAGGCGCCGACGTTCGCGCCCTCGGCCTTGAGGTGGGCGTAGAGCGACTCGGTCATGGTGACGACGGCCGCCTTGGTGACCGCGTACACGGAGGCGGTGGGGAGCGGGGCGATGCCGCCGTCGCCGCTGGAGGTGTTGACGACGTGGCCGGGTTCGCCGCTCGCGATCATGCGGGGGACGAAGGCCTGGATGCCGTGGAAGACGCCCCAGATGTTGACCGAGAAGGCCCACTTCCAGTCGTTCGGCTCGTGCTCCCACATGCGGCCCTCGGCGCCGGAGCCGACGCCCGCGTTGTTGCAGAGGACGTGGACGGCCCCGAAGGTGTCGTAGGCCGCGTCCGCGAAGGCCCGGACGTCGTCCTGGTCGGAGACGTCGACGGTACGGGCGAGGACCTGGGCCCCGCTCTCGGTCAGTTCCTCGGCGGCGGCCGCGAGGGCGTCCTGCTCGACGTCCCCGAGGACGACGGCGAGGCCTTCGGCGGCGAAGCGGCGGGCCATGGCGAGCCCGATGCCGCTCGCCGCGCCGGTGACGACGGCTACCTGTCCTGCGCGCAGTTCCATCAGGCGCTCCCCTCCGGCGGTCCGTCGAGGATCTGGAGCGGGTCGTCGTACCGCTGGTGGATGTACGGGAGGAGGGCCTGGGCGGAGACGCGTTCGGCGACCGTGCCCTTCTGGTCGGTGGTCTTCTCGCCGATGGTGATCTCGACGATCCGGCGGACGGGGAGGTCGGCGACGGGGTCGTACATGGACTCGCGGAGGATCACGTCGCCGGTGACGGCCTCCAGCTTCCGCACCTTCTCGTTGCGGACGACGTGGACGAGGACGGGGTCGCCGTCGAAGCCGGTGCCGTCGACGGCGGGCAGGAACTTGAAGTAGAAGTCGGTCTTCTCGGCCGGTGCGGGGGCGGTCAGTTCGCCGGAGACGGCGCCGCGCACCTCGACGAAGGCGATGCCGTGGCGGGCGAGGGAGGCGTTGACGACGAGTCCGTCGCGCTCGACCTTCACGTCGCCGAGCTTCTTCGGCTCGCCGAAGACCTCGCGGCCGCCGATCAGGGCGCGCTCGTGGGTCATCGGCATGACGAGCGGGTACCAGCCCTCGCGGTCGCCGTGGGCGGCGGCGACGGCGACGGAGCCGGCCCCGAGGGGGTAGCCGGGGAGGTCGACCTGGCTGATGTTGGCCCGGACGAGCGGGCGGGCCGTGGGCTTCAGCGGGGGCGGCAGGACCGCCGCGACGACGTCGGGGTCGGTCTCCCAGACGGCGACCACTCCGGTGGACCAGATGTCGGGGAGCTTCGCGGACCGTTCGCGGGCCGCCGCCGCCTCGGCGTCGCTGCGCGCCCCGTACCGTACTCGTGCCATGACGTACCGCCCTTCTGGACAACAGTCGACCTGACGTGGCGTCAGGTGGCTCTGTAACACAGTTACACGCTCACCGATGACGGGTAAAGACCCGTGCACGCAGAGGAGTTGAGGGGGAAGCGATGGCACGTTCGGCGCTCAGCCGCGACGAGGTCCTGGACACCGCCGCCGCACTGGTGAAGGAACACGGACCGGCGGCCCTGACCATGCGCAGGCTCGCCGCCGAGCTGGGCACGGCGGTCACCTCGATCTACTGGCACGTCGGCAACCGCGAGTCCCTCCTCGACGCCCTCGTCGACCGCACGGTCACCGACCTCGGCACGATCCGCCCGCACGGCGCGACCCCCGCCGAGCGGATGGTCTCGGTCGCCCGCGCGATGCGCCGCTCCCTGCGCGAGCGGCCGCACCTGGTGGCGATGGTCCACGAGCGGGGCCTGACCGAGCGGATGTTCCTGCCGGCGCAGCGGGCCCTCGTCCACGAGGCCCACGCGGCGGGACTGCGCGGGGCGGACGCGGCGCGGGCGGTGCGCGCGGTCCAGTTCCAGGTCGTCGGGTACGTCCTCGTGGAGCGCGCCCGCGAGCGGTCCCCCGCCCAGTCGCCGGGCGAGGAGGAGCTGTGGCGCGAGGAGCCGTCCACCGGTTCGGACCCGGTCCTGGCCGAGGCCCTGGCCGTCCCCGTCGACACCGAGGCGCTCTTCACGGAGTCCGTACGGGCCCTGGTGGAGGGGCTGCTCGCGGGCGCCGGGGCGGCCTTGGACGGCGCCTGAGCGGACGCCGGGGACGGGAGTGTCCGTGGCGGGCCGTATTCTCATGGGCTATGCCCGACGACCGTACGACAGCAGTGACGTGGCCGACCGCCTACCCACAGGGGTACGCGGTCGTCGACGTGGAGACCACCGGCCTCGCCCGCGACGACCGGATAGTGTCCGCTGCCGTCTACCGGCTCGACGCCCAGGGGAACGTCGAGGACCACTGGTACACGCTCGTCAACCCCGAGCGCGACCCGGGCCCGGTCTGGATCCACGGCCTGACCAGCGACGTCCTGGGGGACGCGCCGCTCTTCCCGGAGATCGCCGCCGAGTTCGCGGCCCGCCTCGACGGCCGGGTCCTCGTCGCGCACAACGCGATGTTCGACTGGCAGATGATCGCCAGGGAGTACGCGCGGGCCGAGTCCACCGCGCCCGTCCGCCAGCGCCTGTGCACGATCGCGCTCGCCAAGGAGCTGGCGCTGCCGCTGCCCAACCACAAGCTCGCGACGCTCGCCGCGCACTTCGGCGTCGTCCAGCAGCGCGCGCACAACGCGCTCGACGACGCCCGCGTCCTCGCCGAGGCCTTCCGGCCGAGCCTGCACGCGGCGGCCGAGCGGAACGTCCGGCTCCCGCTGCTGGAGTGCCGGCCACTGACGGAGTGGGCCTCCTCGGCGGCACCGGAGCGGCCGCGCGTCGGTCACCAGTCCTCGTACGGGGGCGGGGCCCCGTCCGCGTACCGCATGAACAGCTGGCGGCCCTCGCGCAAGCGCCCGGCCTGCCCCTATCCGAACCCCGGGCGTTACGAGGCGGACCGGCCGCTCAAGCAGGGCATGCGGGTCGCGTTCTCCGGGGACACCTCGGTCGACCGGGAGCTCCTGGAGGACCGCACGGTCGAGGCCGGGCTGCACGTCGCCACGAGCGTCTCGCGGCTGACGAGCCTCCTCGTCACGAACGACCCCGACGCGCCCACCTCCAAGACCCTCAAGGCGAAGTCCTTCGGTACGCCGGTCGTCGACGAGGCGGCCTACACGCAGCTCCTGCGGGACGTGGCCCCGGCAGACGGGTGACGCGCGGGGCCCGGGCGGGCGTGGCACGCGGCGCGCGCCCGGCCGGAGCCTCACCCTGTGGCGCATGGCACGTTGCGAGGTCTGCGGAAACGATTACGGCATGTCCTTCGAGGTTCACGCCCAGGGCGCGATCCACGTCTTCGACTGCTTCTCCTGCGCCATTCACCGCATGGCGCCCATCTGTGAGCACTGCCGGGTCCAGATCATCGGCCAGGGTGTCGAGGTCGAGGGCAGTTGGTACTGCGGCGCCCACTGCGCCCGCGCCGAAGGGAAGGTGGGCATCGTCGACCGCGTGTGAGGAAACGATCCTGGACAGGATGCGGACCAGACCGGGCCCCCTCCGGCAACCCGCCGCAAGGGGGCCTTTCGGCGCAAGGTACCGTCGACGGCGTGTACCGCTTCCTGTTGTCCCGGCAGTGGGTGATCCTCACCCTCGTCGCCCTCGTCCTCATCCCCACGATGATCGAGCTGGGCTTCTGGCAGTTCCACCGGCACGAACGCCGGGTCGCCCAGAACGCCCTGATCGCGGACAACCTCCAGGCGAAGCCGGTCCCGGTCGAGGAGCTCACCTCCCCCGGCCACACCGTCCCGCGCGCCGACTACTGGCGCCAGGTCACGGCCACCGGCACCTTCGACACCGCCCACGAGGTGGTCGTCCGCCGCCGCACCTCCTCCGACGACCGGGTCGGCGTGCACGTCCTGACCCCGCTGGTCCTGAAGGACGGCAAGATCCTCCTCGTGAACCGCGGCTGGGTGCCGGCCGCGTCCGACCAGCGCGCCTATCCCGAGGTGCCGCCCGCCCCGAAGGGCGAGGTCACCGTCACCGGCCGCCTCAAGGCCGACGAGACGACCGGCGCCAGCGGCATCAAGGACCTCAAGGGCCTGCCGGACCGGCAGGTCATGCTCATCAGCAGCGAGCAGCAGTCCGCGCTCATCGGGCGCGAGGTCCTCGGCGGGTACGTCGAGCAGACCGCGCCCCGGGCGGCCGGCGGCACGCCGGAGCAGATCGCCGAGCCCGACCACGACTCGATCGGCGCGCACATGGCGTACGCCGTGCAGTGGTGGCTCTTCACCCTCGGGGTGCCCGTCGGCTGGGTGATCCTGGTCCGCCGCGAGAAGCGCGACCGCGCCGAGGCGGCGGCAGGTCAGGGCGCTTCGGCGGAGGCGGAGGAGGACGCGGAGGCCCGGGTGGCCCCCGCTCCCTGATTGACGGCGGCCGCTTCCGGGAACAGCCCAAAGCGTGACGCAACGTATCGACGACTACGCCCTCATCGGCGACCTCCAGACCGCCGCGCTCGTCGGCCGCGACGGATCGGTCGACTGGCTGTGTCTCCCCCGCTTCGACTCGGCCGCCTGCTTCGCCGCCCTCCTCGGCGACGAGGACAACGGCCACTGGCGGATCGCCCCCAAGGGCGCCACGAGCTGCACCGACCGCCGGTACGTCGAGGACACCCTCGTCCTGGAGACCTTCTGGGAGACCCGTACGGGCACGGTCAAGGTCGTCGACTTCATGCCGCAGCGGGACAGGGCCCCCGACGTCATGCGGATCGTCGAGGGCGTCAGCGGCACCGTCGAGATGAGCTCCGTCCTCCGGCTCCGCTTCGACTACGGCTCGATCGTGCCCTGGGTGCGCCGCTCCGCCGGCCACCGCGTCGCCGTCGCCGGACCCGACGCGGTCTGGCTGCGCAGCGAGCCGCCCGTGAAGACCTGGGGCCAGCAGTTCGCCACCTGCTCCTCCTTCACCGTCGCCGCCGGCGAGAAGGTCGCCTTCGTCCTCACCTGGCACCCCTCCCACGAGCCGCGCCCCGACCTCGTCGACCCCTTCGAGGCCCTGGAGCTCTCCGTCGCGGACTGGCGGGCCTGGGCGGCCCGCTGCACCTACCGGGGTCCCCACCGGGAGACCGTGCTCCGCTCCCTCATCACCCTCAAGGCGCTCACCTACGCCCCGACCGGCGGGATCGTCGCCGCCCCCACCACCTCCCTGCCGGAGGAGCTCGGCGGCGTACGGAACTGGGACTACCGCGCCTGCTGGCTTCGCGACTCCTCCCTCACCCTCGGCGTGCTGCTCGCCGCCGGATACGTCGAGGAGGCCGCCGCCTGGCGCGACTGGCTGCTCCGCTCCGTCGCCGGCGACCCGGCGGACCTCCAGATCATGTACGGCCCCGCCGGGGAGCGCCGGCTGCCCGAGACGACCCTGCCGTGGCTGCGGGGGTACGCCGACTCGGCTCCGGTGCGGACCGGGAACGCGGCCGTGGACCAGTTCCAGCTCGACGTGTACGGCGAGGTCATGGACTCCCTGCACCTCGCGCGGGAGGCCGGCATCCCGCCCGTGCGGCACGCCTGGAACCTCCAGCTGAGCCTGCTCGGCTTCCTGGAGTCGAGCTGGCGGAACCCCGACGAGGGCCTGTGGGAGGTGCGCGGGCCGCGCCGCCACTTCACCCACTCGAAGGTGATGGCCTGGGTCGCCGCCGACCGTGCCGTACGGACCCTGGAGGCGGACCCCACCCTGCCCGGGGACCCGGCGCGGTGGCGGGCGATGCGGGACGAGATCCACGCGGAGGTGTGCGCGAAGGCGTACGACCCCGACCGGAACACGTTCACGCAGTCGTACGGCTCCCGGGAGCTGGACGCCGCCACGCTGCTCATCCCCCGGGTCGGCTTCCTTCCGCCGGACGACCCGCGGGTGGTCGGAACGGTCGACGCGGTGCGGGCGGAGCTCTCGCACGGCGGTTTCCTGCGGCGCTACACCGTCGACTCGGGGGCGGTCGACGGGCTGCCCGGGCAGGAGGGGACCTTCCTCGTCTGCTCGTTCTGGCTGGCGGACGCGCTGCGGCTGACCGGGCGCGAGGCGGAGGCGCGCGAGCTGTTCGAACGGCTCGTCGCCCTCACCAACGACGTGGGTCTCCTCGCGGAGGAGTACGACCCGGTGGCCCGCCGTCAGCTGGGGAACTTCCCGCAGGCGTTCAGCCACATCGGCCTGGTGGGCACGGCGCTGGCGCTGGCTCCCGGGGAGCCGGACCCGGCAGGATAGATCCATGGATCTTGGACTGAAGGACCGCGTGTACGTCGTGACCGGCGCCACCCGGGGACTCGGGCGCGCCTCGGCGGAGGCGCTGCTCGCCGAGGGCGCGAAGGTGCTGGTCACCGGGCGCGAGGAGAAGACGGTCGCCGAGGCCGTCGCCGAGCTCGGGGCGGGTGCGGCGGGCGTCGCCGCCGACAACGACGACCCGGGGACCCCGGCCCGGCTGATCGCCGAGGCGCGGGCCCGGTTCGGCGGCTTCGACGGCATCCTGATCAGCGTCGGCGGCCCGGCGCCGGGCTTCGCCGCCGACAACACCGACGAGCAGTGGGCGGCGGCCTTCGGCACCGTCTTCCTCGGGGCCGTACGGCTGGCCCGCGCGGCCGCCGAGACGCTCACCGAGGGCGGGGTCATCGGCTTCGTGCTCTCCGGCTCCGTGCACGAGCCGATCCCCGGCCTGACCATCTCGAACGGCCTGCGGCCGGGTCTCGCGGGCTTCGCCAAGTCGCTCTCGAACGACCTGGGGCCGCGCGGGGTGCGGGTCGTCGGGCTGCTGCCGAGCCGCATCGACACGGACCGGGTGCGCTCGCTCGACGCGCTGTCGGGGGACGCGGACGCGGCCCGCGCGGCGAACGAGGCCACGATCCCGCTGCGCCGCTACGGCACGCCGGAGGAGTTCGGCCGCACGGCCGCCTTCCTCCTCTCTCCCGCCGCCTCGTACCTGACGGGCGTGATGCTGCCGGTGGACGGCGGGGCGCGCTCCGGTTTCTGACGGGCTCTGTCAGGTCACCCTGCGGGCGCGGTGCCGCACCGCCCGCAGGCGGGCCTCGGTGGGAAGCGTGGCGAGGCCCGTGGACGCACGGGCGTGGGCGAGGGCCTCGTCGCCGAGGGCGGACAGGGCGTCTCCGGGGGCCGCGTGCGGCTCCAGGAGGAGCGCGACGCGCGTCCGGGGCGCGGTGCGGCGGCCCGTGAGGGAGATCTTCGCCCGGGCCACGCCCTCCTGGGCGATGGCGTCGGCCTCCAGGGCCGCTTCCAGCGTCCGGGCGCGGACCAGGGCCTCCTCGCCGTCGCCGGTGTCGACGACGACCTCGCGGAGACGGGCCCGGCGGAACTGGACGAGCAGCCACCAGAGGGCGAGCAGGACGACGATCGCGAGGGCCGCGATGACCACCGGCCACCACCAGCCCTCCTCCCGCCAGCGCTGCCGGTCGGCGGCGGAGAGCAGGACGTCGTCCGGGCCCGACCAGGGCCACCAGGACGGCACCGAGAGGTCGAGCGCGGCGGCGAGGACGGCACCGCCGCCGAGGACGAGGAGCAGCCCGGCGAGGCCGAGCAGGAAGCGGTTGACGCGGCGGAGGACGACGGTCACCGGGGTCACCCCTTCTCGGGCGGTCGGGTGACCCGGACGGTCAGCGCGGGCGGGTGGGCGAGGCCGAGTTCGTCGACCCCGGTGGCGAGGACGTTCTCGACGTCGGTGCGGACCTCGTCGAGGTCCCGGAAGTGCGAGACCGCGCGGACGGCGACCTTGGACCGGCCGACGTTCACGCGGACGGACCGCACACCGGAGACCTCCATGACGCGGTCGCGCAGGACGAGCGCGGCGGCGTCCCGGTCGAGACCGGCCCGCACGTCGGCGTGTCCGCGGCGCATGGGGAGGACGGCGCGCAGCCCCGGGGTCGCCGCGAGGACCAGCAGCCAGAGGCCGAGCAGGACCGCGAGGGCGGCGCCGGCGACCACGGTGGTGCTGTCGAGCGGTTTCGTCGCCAGCGCGTCGGCGAGCTCGCGCCGCCACGCCATGGCGTCCCGCTCGGCCCGCACCGCCGCGACGTCGTAGAGCAGCAGCCCGGCGGCCCCGAGCACGACGGCGGCGACGATCGCCGCGGGCACGCGCCGGACCGCCCAGAACCGCCGGACGGGCCCGCCGGGGCCGGGTTCACCGGCGAGCACGGGAACGGTGTCGGGGGACGCGGTCCCGAGGGGGGGTGCCGGGGCCGGGTCCGGGGTGGTCGTCATGAGAGGCGGCCCCTCGGGTCGGTGCTGCGGGTGTGCGGGGAGTGCAGGTGCTCCACGTGGACGGACACCTCGTGGACCTCCATGCCGACGAGGTCCTCCACCCGGGTGCGGACCCGGCCCCGTACGGCCCCGCACTGGCGGCCGATGTCGGAGGGGTAGGGGAGTTCGAGGCTCACCGCGACCCGGGCGGCGTCCCGATGGACGACCACCGAGGCGTGCGGCGCGGAGGCGCCCGCCGGGACGGTGCCCAGGGCTTCCCGCGCCGCCTGGGCGGCGATCTTCGCGACGACCCGGTCGGCGATCGTCGTCGCCCCCCGGTCGCGGACCGCGTCTCCTGCCACCCGCGTCACCGCCGCCGGTCGCCGCGCTCGCGACCCCGGAACAGGTCGCCGAACTCGAGGTCGCCGTCGAGGAAGCGGCCGACCACGAAGCCGATCGCGCCCAGGGCCGCGACCAGGAGAAACGCCCCGAAGCCGCCGAAGTACCCGGCGAAACCGAGGGCCATGCCGGCCACCAGGCCGACCACCGCCATGTTCATTGCGTCCCCTTACTGGAGTCTCGGGCCTACTGGAGTCTCGACTCCGGTTCGTCCTCCTCCTCGTCCGGGAGTTTCACGTCGCTCACCGCGATGTTGACCTCGACGACCTCGAGGCCGGTCATCCGTTCCACCGCGGTGATGACGTTCTCCCGTACGGCTCCGGCGACGTCGCTGATGGAGACGCCGTACTCGACGACGATCTCCAGGTCGAGCGCGGTCTGCACCTCGCCGACCTCGGCCTTCACGCCCCTGGTGACGTTCGACTTCCCGCCGCCGGGCACCTTGTCCCGTACGGCCCCGAAGGTGCGCGAGAGGCCGCTGCCCATCGCGTGGACGCCGACGACGTCGCGTGCGGCGAGACCGGCGATCTTCTCCACGACGCCGTCGGCGATCGTGGTGCGGCCCCGCGAGGCCGGGTCGCCGCCGCCCCGTTTGGTCACGGAGGTACGGCGCCCCTCGCGCTGTTCCTCGCTCGCTCCGGTGTCCGAGTGTGCGGTGTCCGTCATGGCGTTTCGCCCCTTTCAGGATATTTCGGGGTACTTCGCCCACACTAAGGGCGGCTTCCCGATCCCGCCCCGGGGGATACGGCAGTCTGGTGTCATGACGACGGCTGAGGGTTGGACAGCGGCGGTACGGGACCGCCTCGCGCCGGGCAGGCTGCTGCCGCTCGGGGCGGAGGCGGAGGACGCGTGGATCGCGGAGCGCGCGGTGCGGGGCGTGCTGGAGGCGGCCGCCGGGGCCGTGGTGGGCGCGGTGCCGGGTGAGCTCAGGGTCGGCGTGGAGTACGCGGACGGGGCGGCGCCGGGGGCCGTGCGGATCTCCGGCGGGTTCGCCGCCGTCGCGGGGTCCCGGCCACTGCCCGAGCTCGCCGCCGAGCTGCGCGCGGCCCTGCTGAGGGCGGCGGAGGACGGGCTCGGGCTCGTCGTCGGATCGGTGGACCTGCGGGTGACGGAGCTGCTGGACGCGGCACCGGAGAACGCCGGGGCCCCCGCTGCGCCGTCCGGGCGACCCTCCCCCGCCACCGACGACCCGGCCGCCCTCGCGGCGCTGCGGGTCGAGGGGGTGGCGGGCGTGACGGACACGCTCGGCCCGCCGGTCCGCCGCACCCCCGGTCACGTACGGGTCGAGGTCGCCGTGACCGCCGGCCGCCGCCCCCTGGAGGTCGCGCGGGCCGTCCGGACGGCCGTGACCGCCGCCACCCAGGGGGCGACGGCGGTCACGGTGCTGGTCTCGGAGCTGCGGTAAGGCCGCTCCGGCGAGCGGGTCAGTCGCCGATGCCCGCGAGGTCGCGCAGGCGACGGGCCTGGGCGGCGCGCTCGGCGACGCGCTGCTCCTCGTACGAGCGACCGGAGACGCCCTGGAGGAGCGCCTTGGTCTCGTTGACCGCGGCGCGCGGCGCCGCGAGCAGGGCGGCGCTCAGGTCCCGTACCGTCGCGTCGAGTTCCCCGACGGGCACGGCGATGTTGGCGAGACCGATGCGCTCGGCCTCCTCCGCGTGGACGAAGCGGCCGGTGGCGCAGATCTCCAGCGCGCGGGCGTAGCCGACGAGCGAGACGAGCGGATGCGTCCCGGTCAGGTCCGGGACGAGCCCCAGGCTGGTCTCGCGCATGGCGAACTGCACGTCCTCGGCGACGATCCGCAGATCACAGGCGAGGGCGAGCTGGAAGCCCGCGCCGATGGCGTGGCCCTGGACGACCGCGATGGAGACGAGGTCGCTCCGGCGCCACCAGGTGAAAGCCTCCTGGTACTCGGCGATCTCGGCGTCGAGGTCCTCGTCGGAACCGCGTGCGAGATCGAGGAAGGACGGCTCTCCGTCGAAGCCCTCGGGCGTGAACGCCTGCCGGTCGAGTCCCGCGGAGAAGGATTTTCCCTCACCGCGCAGGACGACGACCCGCACGCTGCCGGGCAACGACCGGCCGGCTTCCGTCAACGCCCGCCACAGAGCGGGAGACTGGGCGTTGCGCTTCGCCGGGTTGGTCAGGGTCACCGTGGCAACGGCGTCCTCGACGGTGAGCCGTACACCGTCCTTGTCGAACACGAGCTCGGTATCGAACTCGGAATCGTCGAGCGTAGTCATGGGGCGCCTCCGGTTCCGGTGCAGCACTGCATAACGGGATGCTAAGTGACTGCACAGTAACCACCTGGCCGACCCGGGGGTCGACCGGGTGGCCACCGAGAGACCCGGTGGCCCGAACGAGCCGCCCCGATGTCAGACCGAGGCCGCCTTCTTGCCCCGGGTCGCTCCGCCGCGTCCACGCAGCGTGACTCCGGATTCGCTGAGCATCCGGTGGACGAATCCGTAGGAGCGGCCGGTTTCCTCGGCCAGCGCCCGGATGCTCGCACCGGAGTCGTACTTCTTCTTCAGGTCTGCCGCGAGCTTGTCGCGCGCGGCGCCGGTCACCCGGCTGCCCTTCTTCAGAGTCTCGGCCACCCGTGCCTCCTCATGGGAAGTGCGCTCTGGACTTCTCATGATCACCCCTCCCCGGCGTCCTGGCCACCCATTCGACAAGGTCCGTCCCGCCCGGTTTGCGGAGGCGTACGCGCTCATCACGATCGGAGTCCCCGATTCCGGGCGCGCGGGACATCGCTTCCGGACGAGGGGGCCCGGGAAGTGCCAGGTCAGCGACGTCGGGGGAACACACGTGCGGCGCGGGTCTGCCGGAAGGATTCGGCAGAGCACCGCGCCGGGATGTACGAGACATCCTCACTCAGATGAAGGATCACCCATGAGCCGAATGATCCAGCTCCACATGATCACCGGGCCCTCGGAGGGCCCGGCGAGGGTCAGGCGAGGGCCACCAGGTCCGCGTAGTCCGGGCCCCACAGGTCCTCGACACCGTCCGGGAGCAGGATGATCCGCTCCGGGTCGAGCGCCTCGACCGCGCCCTCGTCGTGGGTGACGAGGACGACCGCGCCCTTGTACGTCCGCAGGGCGCCGAGGATCTCCTCGCGGCTGGCCGGGTCGAGGTTGTTCGTCGGCTCGTCGAGGAGGAGCACGTTCGCCGAGGAGACGACCAGGGTCGCGAGGGCGAGACGGGTCTTCTCGCCACCGGAGAGCACCCCGGCCGGCTTGTCGACGTCGTCGCCGGAGAAGAGGAAGGTGCCGAGCGTCTTGCGGACCTCGACGAGATCGAGGTCGGGCGCGGCCGAGCGCATGTTCTCCAGGACGGTCCGCTCGGGGTCGAGCGTCTCGTGCTCCTGGGCGTAGTAGCCGAGCTTCAGGCCGTGGCCGGGGGTGACCTCGCCGGTGTCGGGCGTCTCGACGCCGCCGAGGAGGCGGAGCAGGGTCGTCTTGCCGGCGCCGTTGAGGCCGAGGATGACGACGCGGGAGCCCTTGTCGATCGCGAGGTCGACGTCGGTGAAGATCTCCAGCGAGCCGTAGGACTTGGAGAGCCCCTCGGCGGTCAGCGGGGTCTTGCCGCAGGGCGCGGGCTCCGGGAAGCGGAGCTTCGCGACCTTGTCGGAGACGCGGACGGCCTCCAGGCCGGAGAGCAGGCGCTCGGCGCGCTTGGCCATGTTCTGCGCGGCGACGGTCTTGGTCGCCTTGGCCCGCATCTTGTCGGCCTGCGAGTTGAGGGCCGCGGCCTTCTTCTCGGCGTTCTGGCGCTCGCGCTTGCGGCGCTTCTCGTCGGCCTCGCGCTGCTGCTGGTAGAGCTTCCAGCCCATGTTGTAGACGTCGATCGTGGAGCGGTTGGCGTCCAGGTAGAAGACCTTGTTGACGACGGTCTCGACGAGGTCGACGTCGTGGGAGATGACGATGAAGCCACCGCGGTAGGTCTTCAGGTAGTCGCGCAGCCAGACGATCGAGTCGGCGTCGAGGTGGTTGGTGGGCTCGTCGAGGAGGAGCGTGTCGGCGTCCGAGAAGAGGATCCGGGCGAGCTCGACGCGGCGGCGCTGACCACCGGAGAGGGTGTGCAGCGGCTGGCCCATGACGCGGTCGGGCAGACCGAGGGCGGCGGCGATGGTGGAGGCCTCGGCCTCGGCCGCGTACCCGCCCTTGGTCAGGAACTCGGTCTCCTGGCGCTCGTACTGGCGCATGGCCTTGTCGCGGGTGGCGCCGGAGCCGCTGGCGATGCGCTCCTCATTCATCCGCATCTTCTTGAGGAGGGTGTCGAGGCCCCGGGCGGAGAGGATGCGGTCGCGGGCCAGGACGTCGAGGTCGCCGGTGCGCGGGTCCTGCGGGAGGTAGCCGACCTCGCCGGAGCGGGTGATGGAGCCGGCGGCCGGCTGCCCCTCGCCCGCGAGGCACTTGGTGAGGGTGGTCTTCCCCGCGCCGTTGCGGCCGACGAGGCCGATGCGGTCGCCCTTGGCGATGCGGAAGGAAGCGGATTCGATGAGGACGCGGGCGCCGGCGCGCAGCTCGATGCCGGTGGCGGTGATCACGGACAGACTCCAGGCGGTGGGAAACGGCGGAAGAACGACTGGTGGCAGGCTTCGACGCCGCTAATGCACCCAGGGAAGAATGTCCCAGGGGATCAGGTCCCAGGGAAGAATGTCCATACGGCCAGTCTAACGGGCACCTGCAACTGGTTTTCGGCCATGTGGGGCACGGAACACCGCCAGACCCGGTCCTCGCGAATCCCCCCGTACTCCTCAAAAGGGGCGGCACGTGCCGGATCATCCGATACTCGGCGCAGGGCGGCGGCCACTGCCGCGGCACTGAGCAGCGGTGACGCGGAGGGTGGTGGACCGTGCAGTTCGACGACGACGCCGATCTGGACACCTCGGAGGTACGGGACGTCCGGAGCAGCCGCATCCCGGGCGGCCGGGCGACCGTCGGCGGCGGGATCATCGGCTTCATCGCGCTGATCCTGGGCGTGCTCTTCGGGGTCGGACCCGATCAGCTCGGGCTCTCCTCGGGCGGCGAGGACCAGCCGGTGGCGACCTCGTCCTCGGCGGCGCAGGTCAGCCAGACCTGCAAGAAGGGCTCGGACGCGAACGCCCGCCAGGACTGCCGGATCGTCGCCGTGGTCAACAGCGTCCAGGACTTCTGGCGGAGCGAGTACGCGCGCCGGGGCGGGACGTACGCGAACGCGCAGACCGTGATGTTCACCGACCGGGTCGGGACCGCGTGCGGCACGGCGAGCTCGGCCGTCGGCCCCTTCTACTGCCCCGGCGACCGGCAGGTCTACCTGGACCTGGGCTTCTTCGAGGAGCTGCGGACCAAGTTCGGGTCGAGCGGCGGGCCCTTCGCCCAGGCGTACGTGGTGGCGCACGAGTACGGCCACCACATCCAGAACCTGATGGGGACGCTGAGCCGCGCCCAGGACGGACGGACCGGCGCGAACTCCAACGCGGTGCGGGTCGAGCTCCAGGCGGACTGCTACGCCGGGGTGTGGGCCCGGCACGCGACGACCACCCCCGACGACAAGACCGGGCGGCTGCTGCTGACGCGGCTCACGGACGAGGACATCCGCGACGGGCTCGACGCGGCGGCCGCGGTGGGCGACGACCGGATCCAGGAGAAGTTCCAGGGCCGGGTGACGCCGGAGAGCTGGACGCACGGCTCGGCGGCGCAGCGGCAGCAGTGGTTCTACCAGGGGTACAAGACCGGCGACATGGCCCAGTGCAACACCTTCCGCTGAGTCGCGGACCCGTTGTCAGTGGCGGCTGCGAGGATGAGATCCAGGTCACATTCAGGGTCACACGCGAGCGAGAGGACGTGGTCGTCATGGCCGAGGCACCCCACATCTGCCCGACGCTGTCGTACGAGGACGCGAAGGGCGCGATCACCCTGCTCACGGAGGGCTTCGGCTTCACGGCGAGCGCGGTGTACGAGGCGGAGGACGGCCGGATCGCACACGCCGAGCTGGCGTACGGGAACGGCATGGTGATGCTCGGCAGCAAGGGCACCGGCAGCGAGTTCGACAAGCTGATGGCCGACGCGGGGCCGACGGGCGTCTTCGTGCACGTGGACGACGTGGACGGGCACCACGCGCGGGCGGTGGCGCACGGCGTGGAGATCCTGATGCCGCCGACGGACCAGGAGTACGGGGCCAGGGACTACCTGGCGAGAGACGCCGAGGGCAACATCTGGAGCTTCGGGACGTACGTGCCCGGCGCCGCCGCGGAGTAGCGGGGCGACGCCGGGGCGGCCGGGGCGCGTCCGGCGCCCCGGCTCCGGGCGGTCAGGCGCTGCCGGTGTGGACCTGGAAGGCGGCCCGGCGGACGGCCTTCGAGAGGGCCGGGTCCGGGTGGGCGGCGGCCAGGGCGACGAGAACCTGCACCGTACGGGGGTGGCCGACGGCCCTGACCTCGTCGAGGAGCGCCGGGACCGTGCCCTGGACGGCGGATTCGAGGTGCCGGACGAGGAGCTCGCTCTCGCCGTGGTCGGCGACGGCGGCGGCCGTGTCGACCCAGAGCCAGGTGGCCTCCTCGCGGGTGAGGACCTCCGGGGCGTCGTCGGGGTCCGCTCCCTCGTACTCCGCGATCCACAGCAGGGCGTACGGGCGGAGGGAGGGCTCGGTGACGGTGGCCCGGACCTCGGCCTCGGCGGGGGCGCCGACGACGCGGAGCGCCTCGAAGGCGAGGCCGCGCAGGAGGGCGTCCTCGCCGCGGGCGACGGCGAGGAGCTCGCCCACGGCGCTGGAGAGGGTGCGGGCGGCGAGCCAGGCGCGGTACTCGGCGCGGGCCGGTCCCGGGGTGAGCCGGGCGCAGCCGCGGAGCATGTCCTCGGCGGACTGCTCGATGTTGCCGGCGGGGCTCTGCGCGGCGACGCAGATCTGCTCCAGCTTGACCCAGACCGCCCAGTTGCCGAGGGGGGTGAGGGTGGCCTGACGGCCGTCCGCGCCGGGGTCGAGGGTGAGCGCGCCGACGGCGGCGAGGCCGTCGAGGGCCCAGTCGAGGAGGCCGGGGAGGCCGGCCGGGGGTTCGGTGGGCGGCTCGGGGGCCCGGCCGGGCGTCTGGCCGGGCGCGGGAACCTCGCAGCGCTCCTCGCGGAGCTCCTCGACGCGCTGGCCGAGCAGGTCGAGGAGGGCCGGAACGGGGACCGGGCCCTGGGAGAGCTGGAGGAGGGAGAGCACCTGCGGGACGGCCTCGACGACCTCGGCGACGGCGCTGGGCGCGACGTCCTCGGGGGCCGGGTGGACCAGCGACCAGGCGTCGAAGAGGGCGACCCAGCCGCGCAGGACGGCGGAGTCGTCCCGGTCCCAGGCGTGCAGTCGCCAGCCGGGGCGGGCGGTGTCGCCGTGCAGCTCGACGAGGCCGGCGAGCCGGGCCCGGTCCCAGCCGGTCTTGACCTGGCCGGGGGTCAGGTCGAGTTCGATCGCGGCCCGTTCCCGCGGGGGCAGGCCGGTGCGGGAGAGGGAGCGCGGCCCGCGGGGGGCTGCGGCCCAGCGGGCGATCCGGACGGCGTCGGCGAGGACGTGCCGGGCCTGGCGGGCGAGTTCCGCGCGGGGCGGAGTGCCCTCGGGCGGGCGCGGCGCCGGGCGGGTCCGCCGGTTCGTCACGGCCCGCCGGGCAGTGGCCAGCGCCCGCGGACGGACGAGTCGGAGTCTGGAGTTGCGCGCCAATGGTTCATCGGGCTTTCGAGACGTCACGGGGGCAGTCTTCCCGCTGACGGCCCGAAAGCCCAATCGGAATGCACGGTCTCGTCGGATCGACCGCGGGAAGGGGCGCGCGAACGCCCGTCCGGGCGCCCCGGCGGAATCAGAGGAGAGGGGTCAGGAAGCGGCGGAGGGCTTCCTCGTAGCGGGAGGGGTCGGCGTTCCACATGGCGGCGTGGGGCGCCTGGCGGACGGTGTGGAGGGTGATGAGCTCGGGTCGGCGCACGGCCAGTTCGACGGAGGGGTCCCAGGGGGCGATCGTGTCGTCCGGGCCGTGGAAGAGGAGGGCCGGGACCTTCAGGGCGCCGGGTTCGGAGGCCGCCTGGAGGCGGTCGCCGTGGAGGCCCGTCCGGCCTTCCGCCGAGCGGACCGCGAGCGGGAGCAGGGGGGACGGGACGCGGTGGGCCGCGGCGAGGTTGCGGATCGTGGCCTCCCAGTCGAGGACCGGGGAGTCGAGGACGAGGCCGGCGATCCGGTCCCGTACCCCCGATTCGGCGGCGGCCCGCAGCGCCATCGACGCGCCGGTCCCCCAGCCGTGCAGGACGACCTTCTCCGCGCCGCGCCGGACCGCGTACCGGATCGCCGCGTCGACGTCCCGCCACTCGGAGTCGCCGAGGTGCGCGAGACCGTCCGGCGACTCCGGGGCCCCCTCGTCGCCTCGGTAGGCGGGGACGAGGACGGGGATCTTGCGGCGGTGGAAGAAGGGGACGACGTTGAGCGGGTGCTCGCGGGTCGTGCCGAGGCCGTGCAGGGCGATCACCCATGTCGAGCGGGCCGCCGGCACGAGCCAGCCCGGCAGCTGCCCGAGCTCGCCGGGGATCTCGACGTCCTCGTGGGCGATCCCGAGGGCGGACTGCGGCGTGCCCCGGTGGAGCGCCGGGGTCAGCCTGACCCGGACGCCGGGGGCGATCGCGCCGAGCTCGACGCGTTCGAGCCGCCGGACGACGGTGTCCGCGGAGTGCGGGGCCCGGTCGAGGACGGGGCCGAGGACCGCGTGCAGGCCGTGGCCCGCCATCCCGTACGTACCGGGGCGGAGGGAGGCGAGGCTCCGGGTGAGGGTGATCCGGTCCGGGCCCGTGGCGTGCACGGTCAGCTTGGGATCGCCCGGGAGTGGTCGTCCGGACGGCGCCTTGAGGGCGACGTCGCTGGCGTACCGACCGGCCGCCACCGCGGCCGCGCCGATACCTATCAGAGTCGTGACGGCCGCTGCCGTCGCTGTCACCGTGCGCACGCTCCCAGTGTCCGCAGAGTGCGGGCCGCCTGCCACCGGGAGACCGCCGGTGTGCCTCTCGCGAGTGACAAGGGTCTCCTCACCGGCGTCCCCCGGTCGGATGGTCTCGTCCAGGGAACGGAACGGCGGCCGGGAGGGTCGGCCGGGCCGGGGCGCACGGGACCGTTGGGGGCCAGGATTACCGGCGGTCGCAGGGTGACCGCATCGTGGACACCTTGCCCGCCGGAGAGCGAAGCGGAATCTCTTGACACCGGATGGGGACACCACGTCGCCCGCCCCAGTTCACCTTCCGTTCACTCAGGTTGCCTACGTTCGACGAGCCACTGACGTCAAACGATTGCCTGGGTAAATGGAACACATCACGCTGCTGCTCGCCATTGTGGTCGTGACAGCTCTCGTGTTCGATTTCACGAACGGTTTCCACGACACCGCCAACGCGATGGCCACGACCATCTCGACCGGTGCGCTCAAGCCCAAGACGGCGGTGGCCATGTCCGCCGTGCTGAACCTCGTCGGAGCCTTCCTGTCCGTGGAGGTCGCCAAGACGATCTCCGGCGGGATCATCAACGAAGAGGGCATTCGCACAGAAGTGATCTTCGCGGCGCTCGTGGGCGCCATCCTGTGGAACCTGCTGACCTGGCTCCTGGGCCTGCCGTCCAGCTCCTCCCACGCCCTCTTCGGCGGCCTCATCGGCGCCGCCGTCATGTCCGCCGGCTGGTCCGCGGTCAACGGCCCGACGATCGTCACCAAGGTCCTCATCCCGGCCGTCGCCGCGCCGATCGTCGCCGGCCTCGCCGCGATGGCCGCCACGAAGCTGACGTACAAGATCAAGGCCAACCCCGACGCCAAGGCCACGGCCAAGGGCTTCCGGGCCGGCCAGATCGCCTCCGCCGGTCTCGTCTCCCTCGCGCACGGCACCAACGACGCCCAGAAGACGATGGGCATCATCACCCTCGCCCTGGTCACCCAGGGTGTCGTGGCCCCCGGCTCGAACCCGCCCCTGTGGGTCGTCGTCTCCGCCGGTGTCGCCATCGCGCTCGGCACCTACCTCGGCGGCTGGCGCATCATCCGCACCATGGGCAAGGGCCTCACCGACCTCCAGCCGCAGCAGGGCTTCGCCGCCCAGACCAGCGCCGCGACGGTCATCCTGGCCTCCTCTCACCTCGGCTTCTCCCTCTCCACCACCCAGTCCTGCTCGGGTGCCGTGATGGGCGCCGGCCTCGGCCGCAAGGGCGGTGTCGTCCGCTGGTCGACCGCCACCCGGATGTTCGTCGCCTGGGGCCTCACCCTCCCGGCCGCCGCGATCGTCGGCGCGGGCGCCGAGTTCCTCACCAAGCAGGGCCCCTGGGGCATCGCCGCCGTCGCCGTCCTTCTCGTCGCCGGCTCGGGCGTCATCTGGACGCTCTCCCGTCGCAAGCCGGTCGACCACCACAACGTCACCGCCGACGACCTCGACGAGGAGCCCGCGGGCGTCGTGACCACCGCCATCGCGGCCGTCACCCCGCCGCCGGCCGCCGGTTCCGTCGCCGCCGTCGCGGACGAGGACCTCAAGACCACCATCCCGGCGCCGGTCCCCACGGACCCGGCCGCCCCCCCGGCCTCCGCCGCTGCGGTGTAAGGAACGAACGACATGAAGATCGACTGGGCAGCTCTCGGCTCCGTCTTCGGAGTCAGCCTCGTGGCGACCGTCGCCCTCGTGGGCCTCTTCACCCTCGGGATCGTCGGCCTCGGCAAGCAGGAGGAGGCCGAGGCGAACGGCGGCTCCGCCGCCCTCGCCCGCACCGGCGCCTACGCCTGCTTCGCCCTCTGCGCGGCGGCCGTGGCCTACGGCATCTACCTGATCGTCGCCTGACGGTCCCACCCCTTCTCCACGGCGGGCGGCCCTCACCTTCGGGTGGGGGCCGTCCGCCGTGTGCCCGGTGCCGTGTTTGTGGTGCTTCGCACAGTGACCCGTCGCAGGTCAAGCGTGGGTTGACGGGTGTTCGCGGCGCGTGGTGGACTGCCGAGGCCAATACGGCGGCAGTCAGAGGAAGTCCGGTGCGAATCCGGCGCGGTCCCGCCACTGTGACCGGGCCCCCAGGGTCCGGAAGTCAGGAACTCTCGCCGCCGGTCACGTCGATCCAGGGCGCGGACCCTGAGTGAGGACATGCGCCATGACCGGCCGCATCAGAGCCACCCGTGCCTTCGCGTACGGAGCCGCCCTCGGGCTGGCCGTCGACCGTCTCGTCGGCGATCCCCGCCGGGGCCACCCCGTCGCCTTCTTCGGCCGCACCGCCGCCGCCGTCGAACAGCGCCTGCACCGCGACGACCGCGCCTGGGGCGCCCTGCACACCGCCGTCTGCGCCGGGACGACCGTCGCCGCCGGCGCCCTCGCCGCCCGCGCCGTACGGAACCGGCCCGCCGCCGCCGTCGCCCTCACCGCCGCGTCCGTCTGGGCCGTCGTCGGCGGTACGACCCTGGGGCGCGAGGCCCACGCGATCGGCGGGGCGCTCGCCGTCGGGGACCTGGACGTGGCCCGCGAGCGGCTGCCGCACCTCTGCGGACGCGACCCGCAGTCCCTCGACGGTCCCGCGATGGCCCGCGCCGTCGTCGAGTCCGTCGCCGAGAACACCTCCGACGCCGTGATCGGCGCCCTCTTCTGGGGCGCGGTCGCGGGCGTCCCCGGGCTGCTCGGCTTCCGGGCCGTCAACACCCTGGACGCGATGGTCGGCCACAAGTCCCCGCGCTACCGCCGCTTCGGCTGGGCCTCGGCCCGCCTCGACGACGTGGCCGGCTGGCCCGGCGCCCGGCTGACCGCCGTCGCCGCAACGCTCGCCGGGGACGACCCGCGCGGAGCCGTACGGGCCTGGCGGGCCGACGCGGCGAAGCACCCGAGCCCCAACGCGGGCCCCGTCGAGGCCTCCTTCGCGGGCGCCCTCGGCGTACGGCTCGGGGGGACCCTCTCGTACGGCGGACGGGTCGAGCACCGGCCCGTCCTCAACGGGGAGGGGCGGCCCGTCGAGGTCGCCGACATCGACCGGGCGGTCCGGCTCTCCCGCCGGGTCACCGCCGTCTCGCTGGCCGCCTGCGTGGGCGGCCGGCTGATCGTGAACGCGCTGAAGCGGAGGGTTGTCTGATGGGTGGCCGCACGAGGGGTGGCGGACTGCTCGTCGCCGGGACCACGTCCGACGCGGGCAAGAGCGTCGTGACCGCCGGGATCTGCCGCTGGCTGGTCCGGCAGGGGATCAAGGTCGCCCCGTTCAAGGGACAGAACATGTCCCTCAACTCCTTCGTGACCCGCGAGGGCGCCGAGATCGGGCGCGCGCAGGCCATGCAGGCACAGGCCGCGCGCGTCGAGCCGACCGCGCTCATGAACCCCGTGCTGCTCAAGCCCGGCAGCGACCGGTCAAGCCAGGTCGTCCTCATGGGCAAGCCCGTCGGCGAACTGTCGGCCCGCGGCTACCACGGCGGACGGCAGAAGGAGCTGTTCGAACCGGTCCTCGCCTGCCTGGAAGAGCTGCGGAGCACGTACGACGCCGTCATCTGCGAGGGCGCCGGCAGCCCCGCCGAGATCAACCTGCGGCGCACCGACATCGTCAACATGGGCATCGCGCGGGCCGCGAAGCTGCCCGTCGTCGTGGTCGGCGACATCGACCGGGGCGGGGTCTTCGCCCAGTTCTTCGGGACGACGGCGCTGCTCTCGCCCGAGGACCAGGCCCTCGTCGCGGGCTACCTCGTGAACAAGTTCCGGGGCGACGTGACGCTCCTCGAACCCGGGCTCGACATGCTGTACGACCTCACCGGGCGCCGGACCTTCGGCGTCCTCCCGTACGCGCACGGGCTCGGCATCGACGAGGAGGACGGCCTCCGGGTCTCCCTGCGGGGCACCGTCCGCGAGTCGGTCGTCGCGCCGCCCGTCGGCGAGGACGTCCTGCGGGTCGCCGTCTGCGCCGTACCGCTCATGTCCAACTTCACCGACGTCGACGCGCTCGCCGCCGAACCCGGCGTCGTCGTCCGCTTCGTCGACCGGCCCGAGGAACTCGTCGACGCGGACCTCGTCGTCGTCCCCGGCACCCGGGGCACCGTCAAGGCGCTCGCCTGGCTGCGGGAACGGGGACTCGCCGACGCGCTCGTGCGGCGGGCCGCCGAGGGGCGGCCGGTGCTCGGCATCTGCGGCGGCTTCCAGGCGCTCGGCGAGCGGATCGAGGACGAGGTCGAGTCGAGGGCGGGCGTCGTCGACGGGCTCGGGCTGCTGCCCGTACGGATCCGGTTCGCGCCCGAGAAGACGCTCGCCCGGCCCGTCGGAGAGGCGCTCGGGGAGCGGGTCGAGGGGTACGAGATCCACCACGGCGTCGCGACGGTCGAAGGCGGGGAACCGTTCCTCGACGGGTGCCGGGTGGGGGCGGTCTGGGGGACGCACTGGCACGGCTCCCTGGAGAGCGACGGCTTCCGGCGGGCGTTCCTGCGGGAGGTCGCGGCGGCGTCCGGGCGGCGGTTCGTGCCGGCGCCCGACACGGCCTTCGGCACCCTGCGGGAGGAGCAGCTCGACCGGCTCGGGGACCTGATCGAGGAGCACGCCGACACGGGGGCGCTGCTGCGGCTCATCGAGGAGGGGGCCCCGGAGGGGCTGCCGTTCGTGCCGCCGGGTGCGCCGTGAGCCGGTGGGCGGGCGGGGCGGTTCGGGCGCGGCTTCGCCGCGCGGGGGCTGCGCCCGCCCTCCGGACGGGCTTGGGTTCCCACCCGCACCACCCGTGCGGCTCGGAGACTCACCTGCGGGTGGCCCCTGTGGGTGGCCGCTCGCCGTCGGCGGCCTTCGGCGCCGTGGTCGGCGCGAACGGCGGCACTTCGTGCGCCGTGGGGTCGCACGGCCCCGTCCCCACGCGCAGCGGCCGCACTTCGTGCGGCGCTGCCCTGTCGGCTCCCCTGGGGCGCCGGCCGATCACACTTGAGGAAAGGACCTCCCGATGAGCACCCGCTATCCGTTCACCGCCGTCGTCGGCATGGACGATCTGCGGCTCGCGCTGCTGCTGAACGCGATCAGCCCGGCCGTCGGCGGTGTGCTCGTCCGGGGGGAGAAGGGGACCGCCAAGTCGACCGCCGTGCGGGCGCTCGCCGAGCTGCTGCCCGTCGTGCCCGTGGTCGCCGGGTGCCGGTTCAGCTGTGACCCCGCATCGCCCGACCCCGGCTGCCCCGACGGGCCGCACGAGACCGCCGGCGGGGACGAGCGGGCCGCCCGCATGGTCGAACTGCCCGTCGGCGCCTCCGAGGACCGGCTCGTCGGCGCGCTCGACATCGAGAAGGCGCTCGCCGACGGCGTCAAGGCCTTCGAGCCGGGGCTCCTCGCCGCCGCCCATCGCGGCATCCTGTACGTCGACGAGGTCAACCTGCTCAGCGACCACCTGATCGACCACCTGCTGGACGCCGCCGCCATGGGGTCCTCCCACGTCGAGCGCGAGGGCGTCTCCGTGCGGCACGCCGCACGGTTCCTCCTCGTCGGGACCATGAACCCCGAAGAGGGCGAGCTGCGGCCCCAGTTGCTCGACCGGTTCGGGCTCACCGTCGAGGTCGCCGCCTCCCGCGTGCCCGAGCAGCGGGTCGAAGTCGTCCGGCGGCGGCTCGCGTTCGAGGACGACCCGGCGGGCTTCGCGGCGCGCTGGGCCGGCGAGGAGAGCGCGCTGCGCGCGCGGATCGTCGCCGCCCGCGCCCTGCTGCCGCAGGTGACGCTCGGGGACGCGGTGCTGCTCCAGATCGCCGCCACCTGCGCCGCCTTCGAGGTCGACGGCATGCGCGCCGACATCGTCATGGCCCGCACCGCCACCGCGCTCGCCGCCTGGGACGGGCGGACCGAGGTCACGTCGGAGGACGTGCGGCAGGCCGCGCTGCTCGCGCTCCCCCACCGCCGTCGCCGCAACCCCTTCGACGCGCCCGGTCTCGACGAGGACAAGCTCGACGAGACCCTGGAGCAGTTCAAGGGGGACGACGAACCGGAGGAGGACCCCGAGCCCGACCCGGAGACCGATCCGGACGGGCCCGGTGACGGCGGTCCCGGCGGTGGCGGTCCCGGCGGTGGCGGACCCGACGGTGGCGGGGTTCCGCCGCAGAGCGACGGGCCCCCGGCCAAGGACGTACCGGACACGGGCACGGCTCCGCAGGAGTCGCCCGCCCCCCAGAGCTCCGGCCCCGGCGCCGGCGAGCGTGCCGCCGTCAAGGCCGCCGAGCCCTTCCGTACGAGGATGCTGAGCGTGCCCGGACTCGGCGAGGGCGCCGCCGGGCGCCGCTCCCGGGCCCGTACCGAGCACGGCCGTACCACCGGGTCCACGCGGCCCAGGGGCGCGCTCACCAAGCTGCACCTGGCCGCGACCGTCCAGGCCGCCGCCCCGCACCAGCGGGCGCGCGGCCGGTCGGGGCCCGGGCTCGTCGTCCGGCGGGACGACCTGCGGCAGGCGACCCGGGAGGGCCGCGAGGGGAACCTCGTGCTCTTCGCCGTGGACGCCTCCGGGTCGATGGCCGCCCGGCAGCGCATGAGCGCCGTGAAGGGCGCCGTGCTGTCGCTGCTGCTCGACGCCTACCAGCGGCGCGACAAGGTCGGCCTCGTCACCTTCCGGGGGCGTACCGCCGAGGTCGCGCTGCCGCCGACCTCGTCCGTCGACGCGGCGGCCACCCGGCTCGAACAGCTCCCGACCGGAGGGCGTACGCCGCTCTCCGCCGGGCTGCTCAAGGCCCACGACGTCCTGCGGATCGAACGGCTGCGGGACCCCTCGCGCCGTCCGCTGCTCGTCGTCGTGACCGACGGCCGGGCCACCGGCGGCGGCGCCGACCCGGTGGGGCTCGCCGCCCGCGCCGCGCGGCTGCACGCCGCCGACGGCACGGCCAGCGTCGTCGTGGACTGCGAGACCGGGCCCGTACGGCTCGGGCTCGCGGGGCAACTCGCACGCGAACTCGGCGGCACCGCCGTCACCCTGGACGAACTGCGCGCCGACTCGATCGCCGGGCTCGTCAGGGACGTACAGGCAGGAGAACGGACTATGAGGAGGGCCGCTTAATGCCGCAGGGACAGCCGACCGTCGTGCCCGACGACGGCCTCACCACCCGCCAGCGCCGCAACCGGGCGCTCGTGATGGTGCACACGGGCGTCGGCAAGGGGAAGTCGACCGCCGCGTTCGGCATGGCGCTGCGCGCCTGGAACCAGGGCTGGCCCATCGGGGTGTTCCAGTTCGTGAAGTCCGCCAAGTGGAAGGTCGGCGAGGAGAACGCCCTCAAGGCGCTCGGCGAGACCGGCAAGGGCGGCACGGTCACCTGGAACAAGATGGGCGAGGGCTGGTCCTGGATCCAGCGCGAGGTCGCCGAGGGCGAGATCCCGCACGAGGAGAAGGCGCGGCAGGGCTGGGAGCAGGTCAAGCGGGACCTCGCCGCCGAGACGTACAAGTTCTACGTCCTCGACGAGTTCGCCTACCTCCTGCACTGGGGCTGGATCGACGTCAAGGAGGTCGTCGAGGTCCTCCGCGACCGTCCGGGCTCCCAGCACGTCGTCATCACGGGGCGCAACGCTCCGCAGGAGCTCCTCGACTTCGCCGATCTCGTCACCGACATGTCCAAGGTCAAGCACCCGATGGACGCCGGTCAGAAGGGCCAGCGGGGCATCGAGTGGTAGCGCGTCTCGTCATCGCCGCGCCGTCCTCCGGCGCGGGCAAGACCACGGTCGCGACCGGCCTCATGGCCGCGTTCGCCGGCCGTGGCCTGGCCGTCTCCCCGCACAAGGTCGGGCCCGACTACATCGACCCGGGCTACCACGCGCTCGCCACCGGCCGCCCGGGCCGCAACCTCGACGCGTACATGTGCGGTACGGAGCGGATCGCGCCGCTCTTCCTGCACGGGGCGCGCGGCTGCGACCTGGCCGTGGTCGAGGGGGTCATGGGCCTGTACGACGGCGCCGCCGACCAGGGCGAGCTGGCGTCCACCGCGCAGGTCTCGAAGCTTCTCAAGGCGCCGGTGGTGCTCGTCGTCGACGCGTCCTCGCAGTCGCGGTCCGTGGCGGCGCTCGTGCACGGCTTCGCGTCCTGGGACCCGGAGGTGCGGCTCGGGGGCGTGATCCTCAACAAGGTCGCGACCGACCGGCACGAGCACCTGCTGCGGGAGGCGCTCGGGGAGTCGGGCGTGCCGGTGCTGGGCGTGCTGCGGCGGGCGGCGGCCGTCGCCACTCCGTCGCGGCACCTGGGTCTTGTGCCCGTCGCCGAGCGGCAGGCGGCGGCGGTGGAGGCGGTGGCGGCGCAGGCGGAGCAGGTGCTTGCCGGGTGCGACATGGAAGCACTGCTCGCGCTGGCGCGCAGTGCTCCGGAACTGCACGACGAGCCGTGGACGCCGGAGGGATCGGAGCACGTGGCCGCCGGGCCGGCGCCCGTCGTCGCCGTCGCCGGTGGGGCCGCGTTCACGTTCTCGTACGCCGAGCACGCCGAGCTGCTGTCCGCCGCCGGGGCCGAGGTCGTCACCTTCGATCCGCTGCGGGACGAGAGCCTGCCCGAGGGGACCTCGGGGCTCGTCGTCGGGGGCGGGTTCCCCGAGATGTACGGAGCCGAGCTGTCGGCCAACCTGCCGCTGCGCAAGGCCGTCGCCGAGCTCGCCGCGTCGGGCGCGCCGGTCGCCGCCGAGTGCGCCGGGCTGCTGTATCTGGCGCGGTCGCTCGACGGCAACCCGATGTGCGGGGTGCTCGACGCGGACGCCCGGATGTCGGAGCGGCTCACGCTCGGGTACCGGGACGCCGTCGCGGTCAGCGACAGCGTGCTCGCGCCCGCCGGGGCGCGGATGCGCGGGCACGAGTTCCACCGGACCGTGATCGAGCCGGGCGCCGGCGCGCTCCCCGCGTGGGGGCTGCGGCAGCCCGAGCGGCGCGTCGAGGGCTTCGTGCAGGGCGGGGTGCACGCGAGTTACGTGCACACCCACTGGGCGGGGGCGCCGGGCGCCGCGAGCCGTTTCGTCGCGCACTGCGCGGGGCGTTCCGCGGGCGGCGGGCCGCTCGCGTGAGTTCAGCCTCCGGAGGCTCCGACCACGAGCCAGATGAAGCCCACGCCCGCCACCGTGCACAGCAGGGTGGAACGGGCGGGGTGTTCGTGGTGGGCCTCGGGCAGGATCTCGGCGGCGGCGAGGTAGAGCAGGACGCCGCCGAAGAAGCCGAGATAGCCGCCGAGGAGTTCCTCCGGAAGGGTGAACAGGAGCGTGGAGGCGGCGCCGACGACCGGGGCGACGGCGTCGGCGACGAGCATGGCGACGGCCTTGCGGCGGGCGTTGCCGTACAGGCTCGTGATGGTGAAGGTGTTGAACCCGTCGGCGAAGTCGTGGGTGATGACGGCGAGGGCGACGGTCGCGCCCATGCCGCCGCCGACCTGGAAGGCGGCGCCGAGCGCGATGCCGTCCATGAGGCTGTGGCCGACCATCGCGCCGGCGGCGGTGAGGCCGACCTGCGGGACCCTCTCGTCGGCGCCGACCCCGTGCCCCGCCCGGCGTACGGCGAGGAGTCGCTCGACGATGTGGGCGAGGAGGAAGCCGCCGACGAAGAGGAGCAGGGCCTCGGGGACGCCGAAGACCTCGCGCCCGGCGGCCTCCAGGGCCTCCGGCAGGAGGTCGAGTCCGACGACGCCGAGCATGAGTCCGCCGGCGAGGCCGAGGACGAGGTGCCGGCGGTCGGTGACGCGCCCGGCGACCCAGCCGCCGAAGAGCGTCATGAGGAACGCGCCGAGCGCGACGACTACAGCCATGGGCCTTTGGTATCGGATGGCGCGGTGTGCGCGCATCTCGGCGTCGGGGCCCGCTCGGGGGCCTCGGCGGACGAGGTGCTCGGCCTGGTCGACGCGGTGCTCGGGGAAGCGGGGCTGAGCCGGACGGCGGTCCGCTCGCTCGCCACGCTCGACGCGCGGGCCGCGCACCCGGGCATCGCGGGCGCGGCCGTGGAGCTGGGGGTGCCGGTGCGGGGGTTCACGGTGGAGGAGCTCGCGGCCGTCCCCGTACCGCATCCGTCGTCGGTGCCGCTGGCCTCGGCGGGGACGGCCTCGGTCGCGGAGGCGGCGGCGCTGCTGTCGGCGGGGACGGTGTCCACGCCGCGGGCCGTGCTGCGGGTGCCGAAGCGGAAGACCCGGCGCGTAACCTGCGCCCTCGTCACGTGCGTCCCTGTTTGTCCGAACGAACTCGCTTCGGACGCACGGTTGTTGCCCTCGGCTCACGGGTACATCGCAGACGAGCCCGGCTCATCCCCCACTCTGTTCACCCCCACCATCCCCACCCCCCACACGACGGCGGCCATGGACACGCACACTTCCTCGCACACCCCCTCCCCCGCTCCCTCGGGGACCGACAACCACGACCTGCGGCACCACGGCGACGCCGAGGTCCGCGACGAGAAGCTGATCGACCTCGCGGTCAACGTCCGGACGAACACCCCGCCGGACTGGCTGCGCCGAAGAATCGCCGACTCCCTGACCGGCCTCGCGGCCTATCCGGACGGCCGGGCCGCGCGTGCGGCCGTCGCCGAGCGGCACGACCTGACGGCGAACCGGGTCCTGCTCACGGCGGGCGCGGCGGAGGCCTTCGTGCTGCTCGCGCGGGCGCTGCCGGTGCGGCGGCCCGTGGTGGTGCACCCGCAGTTCACCGAGCCGGAGGCGGCGCTGCGCGACGCCGGGCACGAGGTGGGGCGGGTGCTGCTGCGCGAGGAGGACGGTTTCCGGCTCGACCCGGCGGCGGTGCCGGAGGACGCGGACCTGGTGGTGATCGGGAACCCCACGAACCCGACCTCCGTGCTGCACCCGGCCGCCGCGATCGCCGCGCTGGCCCGCCCGGGGCGGTTCCTCGTCGTGGACGAGGCCTTCATGGACGCGGTTCCGGGCGAGCGGGAGTCGCTGGCCTCGCGGACGGACGTGCCGGGGCTGATCGTCCTCCGGAGCCTCACCAAGACCTGGGGGCTCGCCGGGCTGCGGATCGGGTACGCGCTGGCCGCGCCGGAGACGATCGCGCTGCTCGAACGGGCGCAGCCGCTGTGGCCGGTGTCGACGCCGGCGCTGGTGGCGGCGGAGGCGTGCATGACGCGGGCGGCGCTCGCGGAGGCGGAGTACGCGGCGCATCTGATCGGGGTGGAGCGGGCGCATCTGCTCGCCGGTCTGGCGGAGTTCGACGAGGTGCGGACGGTGCCGGGTGCGGAGGGTCCGTTCGTCCTGATACGGATCGACGGGGCGGACGCGGTACGGGACAAGCTGCGGCTGCTCGGCTTCGCGGCCCGCAGGGGTGACACGTTCCCGGGGCTCGACCGGAACTGGCTGCGGCTCGCGGTCCGGGACCGGGTGACGACGAATCGTTTCCTCCAGGCCCTGGACCAGGCGCTGCTGCTCGCCGGCTGAGCCGTACAGCCGTACCCGGGAAAGGGGGCGCGGGGCGGGCGATGTCGTCACCGTCGCCCGTCCCGCGCCCCCCGCTCCCCCTCCGGCGCCCCCCGGCGCGTCCCCCTCGGGCCGTCAGCCGCGCGAGCGGGCGCGGTTGCGGGTGAGCGCGAGCGCGCCGCCGCCCGCGACGAGGAGGGCGAGCGCGCCCCCGGCGACGTACGGGGTGGTGGAGCTGCCGCCGGTCTCGGCGAGGTGCTCGGCGGGCTTGGCGCCGCCGTTGTTGGTCTTCACGCCGCCGTCGCCGCTGGGCTTGACGGAGGGCGAGGGCTGCTCGGAGGGCCGCTCGCTGGGCTTCTCCGTGGGCTCGTCGGTCGGTTCCGCGGTGGGCTTCTCGGTCGGCGCCGGGCCCTCGGGCGTCTCGCAGGTGGCCTCGGCGAGCGTCACGGTGCCGTCCACGGCCGCGACCCCCAGCTTCAGCGGGTCGACCTTCACGGCGAGTTCGAGGGCGGTCGCCGCGGCGGTACGGGAGGTCGTGGACGTACGGGAGAGGTCGAGGGTCACCGTGCCGACCTCCGGCACGGCGATCTCGGTGCGCCCGGACGTGGACAGGGTGGTCTTCTTGCCGAGGACGGTCACGTGTCCCAGGACGTTGGACTCGGCGACCGGCTCCTTCCCCACCTCGCACAGGGCCTTGGAGGTGACCTTCTCGACCTCGATCAGGGAGAGCAGTGGAAGGCCGGGAACATGGACCCTCGCCTTGACGAGGTTCACGAGCCCCTCGGACTTCTCCTCGTCGACGGTGGCCGTGGAGGTGGCGACATCGGCGGCGAGGATGTCGATCGGCTCGCCGCCCTCGGCACCCTGCACCTTCACGGAGAGCGCGGTCGCGTCCTCCGACCGGGGTGCCGTGACCTCGTTCAAGGAGGTGCGCAGCGGCACCTTCACCGTCTCCCCGAGGAGCTTGACGTCCAGGCCCGCCCGCAGGACGACGGCGGTGGCCCGCCCTTCGCCGCCCGTGGCGTGCGCCGCCGGGGCCATGAGGAGCACGGGACCGGCGGCCAGGGCGGCGACGGTCGCGGCCGCGGCGGTGCGGCGTACGGGCACGCGGAAGGTGTTGCTGTTCAAGATGGTGGAACCCCCACAAGAGAACACGGCGTCGCCGGGCCGCTCACCACGGGGACGGTGGGTCCGCGCGGCCTCGGCGACTTGAGACACCGGAATCTTTACGCACGGAGAGTGAACCGGCAGTCGCCTGACGTGAGTTCACTCCAAAGGGGGGTTTCCGTGCTCATTTTCGAATCTTCTCGACACAACCGTTCCCGCACGCCCCGCGTCTTTCGCACGAGCCGACGCACAGGCCAAGGGGAAGAACGATCGGCGGCGGCGCCTGGTAACGGATCGTCAACCCGGCACCCGACGCCCCGCGCTCAGTCCGCGCTCACCCCCGCGCTCAGTCCGCCCGCCAGTAGCCGAGCGCGTGGACGCGCTCCTTGGGGACGGCGAGCTCCTTGCGGACGTACGCGGCGAGGCCGCGGGTGGTCGCCGTGTCGCAGGCGATCCAGACGTACGCGCCGGGGACCAGGAGCGCGGGCAGTTCGGCCTTCACCCGGGCGACGAGCCCGCCACCCTCGCGCGGCACCGGCCGCAGCTCGTGGCGCGCCGGGTCGAGGCGGAAGGGGAGCGCCTCGTCGGAGGCGTGCTGGGTCTCGAACCAGACGGTGGCGGGGGTCTCGGGGTGCGCGTCGAGCAGGGAGTTGACGGCGGGGAGCGAGGCCGGGTCGCCGACGACGAGCAGCCGGGCGGGGGGCGGGTCGAGCGGCTCGAAGCCGGTGCCCTGGAGGGTGGCGTCGACGGTGTCGCCGGGGGCGCAGCCGCGCGCCCAGTGACTGGCCACGCCGTCGTGGAGGGCGAATTCCAGGCTGAAGGTGCCGGCGGCCGGGTCGGGGTCGACCAGGGTGTAGGCGCGCTGGTGCGGCTTGCCGTGGTCGTCGAACCAGAGCCGTACCCACATCGTGGGGTGGACCCCGGCGGCGGCGAGCAGGCCGCCGTCCGTGCAGTGGACCCTGCGGTAGTCCTCGGTGACCTGCTCGGCGCCCGTCACGGTGAACGTGAAGTCCTTGCCGCGCATCAGCCTGAGGACCGCCCCCTGCCAGCCATGCCCCACCGTGTTCTCCTCCCCCGCGCTCCTGTAAATTACTTAGGTCAGCCTAACCTAAGGCTGCTCTGAGGAACACGGACGGGATCGGGGTCTCGCGTGAGCATCGAGGTCTACCGGGACGCCTGGGGCGTCCCTCATCTGCGCGCCGCGGACCCCGCGGAACTCGCCTTCGCCCAGGGCCGCGTCACCGCGCGCGACCGCGCCTGGCAGCTGGAGGTCGAGCGGCACCGGGCACAGGGCACCACGGCCGCGTTCCTCGGCGCCGCCGAGCTCGGCTGGGACACCTTCGTCCGGCGCGCCCGGCTCGCCGGCACCGCCCGCCGGTGCCTCGCACGCCTGGAGGAGACCGACGCCCCGGCGGCCGCGTGGCTCCGGGCGTACGTGGACGGGGTCAACGACGGCCTCGCCGACGGGGCCTCGCGCGCGCCCGAGTTCGCCACGACCGGCCTCGCGCCCGGACGGTGGGAGCCGTGGACCCCGCTCGCCGTCTGGCTGTCGACCCACATCCTCTTCGCCGGGTTCCCCACCAAGCTGTGGCGGGAGGAGGTCGCCCGCCGTCTCGGCGAGGAGTGGACCGAGCTCTTCGCGACCGACGGGCCCGGCACGGCCGGATCCAACGGCTGGGTGGTCGCCGGCGAGCGCACCGCGAGCGGCGCCGCCCTGGTCGCGGGCGACCCGCACCGGTTCATCGAGGCGCCCGGCGTCTACCAGCAGATCCGGCTCTCCTGCCCCGAGTTCGACGTCGTCGGCCTCGCCGTCCCCGGCGTCCCCGGCCTCGCCCACTTCGGCCACACCGGGTCGGTGGCCTGGGCCATCACCAACGCCATGGCCGACTACCAGGACCTGTACCGCGAGCGGCTGCGGCGGCTCCCGGACGGGAGCGTGGAGGCGTACGGCCCCGGGGGCTGGGCCCCGGCCGCCGCGCACACGGAGAAGATCGAGGTCGCGGGCGCGGAGCCGGTCGTGATCGAGGTCGTCGAGACGGAACGCGGTCCGGTGGTCATCGGCGTGGACGACGAGCCCGGAGCGGAGAACGCATCCGGGCCGGACGACCAGCCCGGAGCGGAGGACGGAGCCGGGCCGGACGGCGAGCCCGGAGCGGAGAACGCAGCCGGGCCGGACGGCGAGCCCGGAGCAGAGGGCGGAGCCGGAGCGGAGGGCGCCCCCGAGTGGGTCGCCGTCGCTCTCCGGTACCCGCCGCGCGTCACCGGCGAGCTCGGGTTCGGCGTGCTGCCCGCGCTGCTGCGCGCCCGGACCGTCGCCGACGTGGACGCCGCCCTCGACGGCTGGGTCGAGCCGGTGAACGTCGTGCAGGCCGCCGACACCGAGGGCGGGCTCCTCCACCGGGTCGCCGGCCACGTCCCCGTACGCCACCGGACCAACTCCCTGCGGATCGTGCCCGCCTGGGACCCGGCGCACGCGTGGGCCCCCGAGCCCGCGCCGCTGCCCCGCGCCGAGGTCGACGGCCACGCCGTCATGGCCAACGCCCGGGGGCTCGCCGCGCCCCTCGGTGTCGAGTTCGCGCCCCGGCACCGGGCCGCCCGGATCGGCGCGCTCCTCGACGCCTCGGCGGAGTGGACGCCCGAGACCACCGCCGCCGTGCACGGCGACACCGACAACCCCTCGGCCGCCCCGCTCCTCGCCGCCGTCGGGCGGAACGCGGACGGTCTCTCGCCCGCCGCCTCCGCCGTCCGCGCGCGGCTGCTCGCCTGGGACCGGCGGATGGACGCCGACAGCGCCGACGCCGGGCTGTACGCCGCCGTGCGCGGGGCCGTCGTGCGGCGGCTCGCCGCGCACGAGGCCTTCGTGCCGCTGCGCGAGCCCGCCCCGTACCCCGAGCTGTTCCGCCCCTGGCTGGCCCTCGGCCCGCGCGTCGCCTTCGCCCTGGAGACCCTCCTGACGGCCGGGCCCGTGCCCGCCGGGGACGTCGAGCGGACCGTCCGCGAGGCCCTGGAGGAGGTCGGCGCCGGCGAACCGCCCGCCGCCTGGGGCGTGACGCACCGGCTCGCACCCTGGCAGGCGCTCCCCGACGCCGACGACGACCAGTGGCCGGGGCTCGCCGGCGACCACGACTGCGTCCTGTCGACGTCGAGCGTGCCCGGCTGGACCGACCGCAGCGCCCGCGCCTCCGCCGCGCGGTACGTCTGGGACCTCGCCGACCGCGAACGCAGCCGCTGGATCGTGCCGTTCGGCGCCTCCGGCGTGCCCGGCGACCCGCACCACCGCGATCAGCTCCCCCTGTGGCTGCGGGGCGAGCTCGCCCCCGTCACCACCGACTGGCAGTACCTCACCAAGGAGCAGGGATGACCACCGCCCCCACGTCGAACACCTTCTACGCGCACACCGTCGAGGGGTTCGGGACCGTCACGGTCCGGCCCGTCGACCCCGACGGCGACGCCGTGCTCCTGCACGGCTGGGTCAACGAGGAGCGGGCCCGCTTCTGGGGCATGAACGGCACCACCGTCGAGCAGGTCCGCGACATCTACGCCCACCTGGACTCGCTCACCACCCACCACGGCTTCCTCGTGGAGCTCGACGGCGAGCCGGCCGCGCTCTTCCAGACGTACGACCCCGAGGCCGACCGGGTCAGCGAGTGCTACGAGGTCGAGGAGGGCGACATCGGCGTGCACCTCCTCGTCGCGCCCGGCGCCGCCCCGCGCCCCGGCTTCACCGCCGGTCTGCTCACCGCGCTCATCGCCTTCAGCCTGCGCGAGCGCACCCGGATCGTGGTCGAGCCGGACGCCGCCAACGAGAAGGCGATCGCCCGCATGGCGCGGGCCGGTTTCGAGCTGGGCCCCGAGGTCGTGCTGCCCGAGGTCGACCTGCCGGAGGTCTTCATCCCGGAGAAGCGGGCCCGGCTGGCGTTCCTGCGCCGCGCCTGACCGGACGAAGACGTACGCGAACGGCCCGCCGGTCCCCGCCGGCGGGCCGTTCCGCGTTCAGGCCTAGTACTTCTGGCAGTAGAACGAGCTCGGGTCGAACCACCACTCGCAGTCGCTCGTCGCGGCCTCGCTCGTGCCGGCGAACGCCATGGACATGAGCACGGTCGTGGCCAGCACGGCGAAGGTCTTTCGCACAGCGGACATGGGTACCCCCTCTGGGTGTGAGCGGATGAGAGATGCGCGCGCGGCTCAGGCTAGAGCTGGACTCTCCGTCACTGTCAGCGGCGAAACGGCCAAGCGATATCAGGCCAAGATCACGCCGCCACCCGCCCGTTCACCACCACCCGCAGGGGCGCCGCGAGGGCCCTGACGTCGGCGCGCGGGTCCTCGGCGTAGACGACGAGGTCGGCCGGAGCGCCCTCCTCCAGGCCGGGGCGGCCGAGCCAGGACCTGGCCGACCAGGTGGTGGCGGCGAGGGCGTCGAGCGCCGGGATGCCGGCCTTCGTCAGCTCCTCGACCTCCTCGGCGACCAGGCCGTGCGCGAGGGAGCCGCCCGCGTCGGTGCCGACGAAGACGGGCACGCCCGCGTCGAAGGCCGAGCGGACGGTGTCGTACCGCCGCTCGTGCAGCCGCCGCATGTGGGCCGACCAGCGCGGGAACTTCGCCTCGCCTCCGTCGGCGAGGTGCGGGAAGGTCGCGATGTTCACCAGGGTCGGCACGATGGCGACCCCCCGCTCGGCGAAGAGCGGGATGGTGTCCTCGGTGAGGCCGGTCGCGTGCTCGATACAGTCGATTCCGGCCTCGACGAGGTCGCGGAGCGAGTCCTCGGCGAAGCAGTGCGCGGTGACACGGGCGCCGAGCCGGTGCGCCTCGGCGATGGCCGCCTGGACCTCGGGCCGGGGCCAGCAGGCCGTGAGGTCGCCGGCCTCGCGGTCGATCCAGTCGCCGACGAGCTTGACCCAGCCGTCGCCGCGCCGGGCCTCGCGGCCGACGTACGCGACGAGGTCGGCGGGCTCGATCTCGTGGGCGTAGTTGCGGATGTAGCGGCGGGTGCGGGCGATGTGCCGGCCGGCGCGGATGACCTTCGGGAGGTCCTCGCGCGCGTCGATCCAGCGGGTGTCGGAGGGCGAGCCCGCGTCCCGGATGAGCAGGGTGCCGGCGTCCCGGTCGGTGAGGGCCTGCTTCTCACTGGTGGCCTCGTCGACCGGGCCGTGCCGGTCGAGACCGACGTGGCAGTGGGCGTCGACGAGGCCGGGCAGCACCCAGCCCTCGACGGTGACGGCCTCGGCGACGGCCGCGGCGGCGGGCCGTTCGAAGGTGATCCGCCCGTCGACGCACCACAGTTCGTCGCGTACGTCCTCCGGGCCGACGAGCACCCGCCCCTTCACGTGCAGCACCGCGTGTTCAGTCATGTCCGCACTGTACGAGGGCGGGTGCGCGCCCGGGACCCCCGATCGGGGGGACCCGGACACGGGCTCACTCGTCGATCGCGGAGCCGTAGCGGGCGTCCAGGTACGGGCCGCCGAACGACGCCGCGTTGAAGTTCCACGAGCCGGTCGCGGTGACTCCTCCCGTACGGGCCGGGAGGACCCAGACCCAGCCGTCGCCGGTGTCCTCGCCGGGCGCGGCGGTGAGGAGTCCGAAGCGGCCGTCGCCGTTGGGGTCGACCAGGCGGACCTGGGCCCCGAAGCGGTCGCCGCTCTCGACCGCGCCCGGGACGGAGGGCGAGTTCTGCGTCCAGGAGGCGGCGCCGGTGGCGGTCAGGCCGCGGGAGTTGCCGCGCAGGACGGTGACCATGCCGGCGTCGGCGATCGTGCCGTTGTCCTCCCCGGGGGCGCCGATGGCGAGGTCCGCGTACCCGTCCTTGTTCGTGTCGCCGAGGGAGAGGTCGCTCCCCCAGCCGTCGCCGCGCTCGTTGGCGCCGGGGACGCCCGGCGAGTTCTGGGTCCACCACTGCGGCGGGGTGCCTACGCCGGTGGCTCCGGCGGGGCCGCCCGGTCCGCCCTTGTAGACGCCGACGAGGCCGCCGGTCATGGTGTCGCCGCCGTCGTCGGGGCTGTGCGGCTCGCCGGTGACGAGGTCGTCGTAGCCGTCGCCGTCGATGTCCCCGGAGGCGGCGACCGGGCCGCCCCGCAGGTCCCGCCGGTAGTCGAGGGCGTCGGGGCCGCCCGCGAGGTACCAGGACCAGCCGTGGCCGGGCTCGGCGCCGGCGGTGACACCGCTGACCACCAGGTCCGCGTAGCCGTTCCGGTCGTAGTCGCCGGTGGTGGCGGACTTGGCGACGAGGTCGCGGACCTGTGCCGCGGTGGTGCGCGCCCCTTCCCGGGCGAACGCCGCCCGGTCGAGGGCCCTGGCGTGGTGGGCGCGGGCGTCGACGACACGGAGGTCGGCCGAGCCGAACTGGTGCCATTCCACGGCCCGCCGGTCGAGGACGATCAGCTGGTCGCCCGGGGTGTCCGCGGTGAACCGGGCGGCGGCGAAGGCGGAGCCGAAGCGGGCGCCCGCGACCGGGCCGAGCAGGCTGTCGAGCCAGCGGCTCTCGGTGCCGACGAGGCCGTGCGGGGAGCCCCACAGGATGATCACTCCGCCGACGTCGGCGCGGGTGCCGATGTCCTCGCCGGGGGCGCCGATCACCGCGTCGTCGTAGCCGTCTCCGTCGAGGTCACCGGTGGCGACGGCCGCGCCGAAGGAGTCGCCGGCCTCGGCGCCGCCGGGCACGCCGTACGTGTTCTGGCTGACGACGGTGGCGGCGCGGGTGTCGATGCCGTTCGGCGAGCCGTACTGGACGGTGACGAGGCCGGCGCCGCGCTTGCCGCCGACGGTCGCGCCGGGGGCGCCGATCAGGACGTCGTCGAAGCCGTCGCCGTCGAAGTCGTGGTTGCGGTCGTCGGCGCGGGTGCCGCCGGGCACACCGGCCCAGGCGGCGGGTGCGGTCGCGATGCCCGCGCCGGTGAGGAGGAGGAGCGCGGCCGCGGCGAGGGCGGCGGCGGAACGGTGCTTGCGCATGGAGCGGCTCCCGAGTCGGAGGGTTCCGGGCGGCTGCGGGGGTCTGCCGGACGGGGCCCGTGCCCGGTCCGTCGTCCACTGGGACTCGTCCTGTCCGGAGAAGGTTGCACCGGAACGAAGGTCCCTTTTGTGGGGGTGTTGTGCGGATGGCCCCAGGGGCCCCACGCGTACCACTGGGTACTCTGATCAGGAGTTCGCCCCCGTGACGACCCTGTTCCGACCCCGAAGAAGGCACCGCCGTGACCGTGACACACCCGCTCCTGGACCTGGCCCCGCTGACCGCCGCGCACTTCGCGTCGATCGAGCGCCGGGTGGCCGCGCTGCTCTCCACCGAGCAGGACGTGGTGATCACCCAGGGCGAGGCGCTGCTGCCCCTGGAGGGGTGCATCCGCAGCGGGGCGCGGGCCGGTTCGACCGCGCTGAACGTCGTCACCGGTCCGTACGGCCAGACCTTCGGCAACTGGCTGCGCGACTGCGGCGCGACCGTCGTCGACCTGGAGGTGCCCTTCCACACGGCGGTGACGGCGGAGCAGGTCGAGCGGGCGCTCGCCGAGCACCCCGAGATCGACTTCGTGTCGCTGGTCCACGCCGAGGCGGCGACCGGCAACACCAACCCGGTCGCGGAGATCGGCGAGGTCGTCCGGGCGCACGGCGCGCTCTTCTACCTGGACGCGGTCGCGTCGATCGGCGCGGAGCCGGTGCTGCCGGACGCGTGGGGCGTCGACATGTGCATCATCGGCGCGCAGAAGGCGATGGGCGGTCCGGCCGGTGTGTCGGCGGTGTCGGTGAGCGCACGGGCGTGGGAGCGGTTCGCCGCCAACCCGGCCGCGCCGCGCCGCTCGTACCTCTCCCTCCTCGACTGGAAGGAGCGCTGGATCGACGGCGGCCGCAAGGCGCTCCTGCACGCTCCGGCGCAGCTGGAGATGCTCGCTCTGGAGGCGTGTGTGGAGCGGATCGAGACGGAGGGTCTGGACGCGCTGATGGCCCGGCACGCGAAGGCCGCGGCGGCGACCCGCGCGGGCGCGCTGGCCCTGGGCGGCGGCCTTGAGCCGTACGTGCACGAGGCGCGGGACGCGGCCCCGGTCGCGACGACGCTGCGCTCCCCGGAGGGCGTGGACGCCTCCGAACTGGTCGCGAAGGCCCTGGCGGCGGACCCGTCGCTGCCGCTGATCGCGGGCGGCGGTGCCCTCGCCAAGGAGATGATCCGGGTCAACCACTACGGCGTCGACGCGACCCCGGGTGCCGTGCAGTCCTCGCTCGCCGCCCTGGGCGCGGCGCTCGGCGAGACCGGGCGGCCGGTGGACCTGGAGGGCGCGCGCCGCGCGGCGGCGGAGGCCTGGGCGTAACACCTCGTACAGAGAGGGGGGCGGGGGCCGGTCGACGGGCCCCGTCCCCCTTCTTCTTGTACGAGCTCCGCGGGTCAGCCCGCCAGGACGTCCAGGGCCCGGTCGACGTCGGCCGCCGTGTTGTAGAGGTGGAACGAGACCCGCAGGTTGCCCGCGCGGGAGGAGATCAGCACGCCGGCGGCGCCCAGCGCGTCGGCGCGGTCGCCGAGGCCGGGGACGCCGACGACCGTCGAGTCGTCCGCGACCGGGGCGTGGCCGAGGGAGACGAGCCCGGCGCGGAAGCGGGCCGCGAGACCCTTGTTGTGGGCCTCGATGGTCTCGATGCCGATCTCCTCCAGGAGCGCGAGCGAGGCGGCGGCCCCGTGGTACGAGAGGAAGGCCGGGGGCTCGTCGAAACGGCGGGCGGAGCGGGCGAGTTCACGGACGGGGCCGTAGCTGTTGGCGTACCGCTCCTCGCCCGTCACCCAGTTGGCGTGGATGGCGAGCAGCGCGTCCTGCGCCTCCTCGGTGACGGTGAGGAAGGACGCGCCGCGCGGGCAGAGCAGGTACTTGTAGGCCCCGGCGACGGTGAAGTCCCAGTCCCCCGCGTGGAGCGGCAGCCAGCCGGCCGACTGCGTGGCGTCGAGGAGCGTGCGGGCGCCGTGGGCGGCCGCGGCGGCCCTTATCGCGGCGAAGTCGGCGGTGCGGCCGTCCGAGGACTGCACGGCGGAGAACCCGACGAGCGCGGTCCCGGGGCGGACGGACTCGGCGAGGCTTTCCAGGGGCGCGAAGCGGACCTTGAGGTCGCCGCGGACGGTGAAGGGGGTGATGAGGGAGGAGAAGTCGCCCTCGGGGAAGAGGATCTCGGCGCCCGCGGGCATCGACTGGGCGATCATCCCGGTGTGCACGCCGACGGAGCTGCCGAGGGCGACCCGCTCGTGCGGGACGTGGACGAGCCGGGCGAAGGCCGCCCGCGCCTCGTCGACGATGTCGAAGTCGCCCGCGCCGTCGGGGCGGCCGTCGGCGGTCTGCCCGGCGAGGAGCGTGACGGCCTCGACGGTCCTGCGGGGCATCAGACCGCAGACGGAGGTGTTCAGATACGTCTTCGTGGGCGCGAACTCGGCTCCGCCGAGCGGCTGGTGCAGGGAATCCATGGGCCCACCCTGGATTCCCCACGCACGCCCGTCAATCGCGAATCGCGCGTGGGGAGATCCAAGGTCCGCTTATCTCCGCAGGTCAGAGCCGTCGGAGGCGTACTCGGAGGCGTACGTGGTCAGGACTGCGGGACCTCGCAGGCGCCGTCCGGGCCGCAGACCCCGGCCTCGTCCGCGCCGCCGACCGGCTGGAGGACGCGGCCCTGCCAGGCCTGTTCGAGGGCCTGGGTGAAGACCTCGGCGGGCTGGCCGCCGGAGATGCCGTAGCGGCGGTCCAGGACGAAGAACGGGACGCCGTTGGCGCCGAGCTCGGCGGCCTCGCGCTCGTCCGCGCGGACGGCGTCGGCGTAGGCGGTCGGGTCGGCGAGGACGGCGCGGACCTCGGCCTCGTCGAGACCGGCCTCGACGCCGAGGGTCACCAGGGTCTCGTCCTCGAAGACGGAGCGCTCCTCGGCGAAGTTGGCGCGGTAGGCCAGGTCGAGCAGCTCGTTCTGGCGGCCGCGCTCCTTGGCGAGGTGGAGCAGGCGGTGGATGTCGAAGGTGTTGCCGTGGTCGCGGCCGTCGGCGAGGTAGCCGAGGCCCTCGGAGTGGGCGTTGGAGGCGACGTGCGCCTCCATGGCGCGGGCCTCGTCGAGGGTGCGGCCGTACTTCGTGGCCAGCATCTCCAGGACGGGGCCGGTGTCGCCCTTGGCGCGGTTCGGGTCGAGCTCGAAGGAGCGGTGCACGACCTCGACGTCGTCGCGGTGGGCGAAGGCCTCGAGGCCCTTCTCGAAGCGTGCCTTGCCGATGTAGCACCAGGGGCAGGCGATGTCGCTCCAGATCTCGACGCGCATGTGACTTCTCTCCGAGGGTCGACGGTGGCCGGGCGGGGCCCGGTGGGTGTTCCTCGGCGGAAACACGCCGGGGTGGCCGGTTCATTCCGGTGCGGCGGCCAGTGTGAGCCGGAGCACGACCCGGTCGCCGGAGCGGGGGGCGCGGGGGTCGGGGAACCAGTCCTGGGCCGCGCCGAAGGCCAGGGCGCGCTCGTCCTCGCCGAGGACCGCGGCGGTGGCGTGGGTGAACCGGTCCGCGTTCCAGACGTCGACACAGCCGGTGTGGAGCTGCCGGCCCATGCCCTTGCGCCGGTGGGCGGGGCTCACGTGGAACCGGGTGAGGACGACGGCGTCGCCCCGCTCGGCCCAGGCGGCGGCGCCGACGACCTCGTCGCCCAGCACGGCGCAGAGCGCGAGCCCGTGCTCGATGGCCGCCGCCCAGCCGGCCCGGGAGCGGGCGAGCCCCTCGGGACCGGTGGGCGCCGACGCGGCGTGGACGGCGGTGACGGCGTCGAGGTCGGCGGGGGTCGCGAATCTGATCATGACCTGATCCCGAGTCCGATCCTGCTTCTGATCCTGATCCCGGCGGGTCTCAGCGCCTCGGAAGACCCAGCGGGTTCCCGTCGCGCAGCTCCGGCGGGAGCAGCTGCTGCGGAGTCGACTGGTACGTGAAGGGGCGCAGCCAGCGCTCGATGGCGGTGGCGCCGACCGAGGTGCTGGTGGAGGTGGCGGCCGGGTAGGGGCCGCCGTGGTGCTGGGCGGCCGCGACGGCGACGCCGGTGGGCCAGCCGTTGACGAGGACCCGTCCGGCGAGCGGGGTGAGCTCGGCGAGGAGCGCGGCCGCGTCCTCGTCCTGGCCCTGCTCGGCGATGTGGAGGGTGGCGGTGAGGTTGCCGGGCAGGCGGGAGAGGACCTCGCCGATCTCCGCACGGGAGCCGTAGCGGGCGACGACGGTGACGGGACCGAAGCACTCCTCCAGGAGGAGGTGGTGGTGGTCACCGGCGGTGATCCGGTCGGCGGCGACGGCGAGGACCCCGGCGCTGACCGTGTGCGCGCCGCCCGCGCCGGGCGTGACGGGGCTGTGGACGCCGTCGAGCGCGGCGCGCTCGGCGACCCCGGCGACGAACGCGTCCCGCATGCGGTGGTCGAGCATGACGGCGGGCTCGGTCTCGCTGACCCCGGCGGTGAGCGCCGCGAGGAACCGGTCGCCCGCCTCGCCCTCGGGCGCGAGGACGAAGCCGGGCTTGGTGCAGAACTGCCCCGCGCCGAGGGTCATGGACCCGGCGAGGCCCGCGCCGATCTCCTCGGCGCGCTCGGCGACGGCGGCGGGGGTGAGCACGACCGGGTTGAGGGAGCCGAGTTCGCCGTGGAAGGGGATGGGTACGGGCCGGGCGTTGGCGGCGTCGAGGAGCGCCCGCCCGCCGCGTACCGAGCCCGTGAAGCCGGCGGCCGCGACCAGCGGGTGGCGGATGAGCTCGACGCCCGCGTCGAAGCCGTGGACGAGGACGACGACGTCCTCGGGCAGGCCGGCCTTGACGGCGGCCCGGCGCAGCAGGGCGGCGCAGAGCTCGGAGGTCGCCGGGTGGTCGGGGTGGGCCTTGATCACGACGGGGCAGCCGGCCGCGAGGGCGCTCGCGGTGTCGCCGCCGGGGACGGAGAAGGCGAGCGGGAAGTTGCTGGCGGTGTAGACGGCGACGACGCCGAGCGGGATCTTCCAGCGGCGCATGTCGGACCGGGGCGGGGTGGCGGCCGGGTCCGGGAGGTCGATCCGGATGTCGAGGAAGGAGCCCTCGTCGACGACGTCGGCGAAGGACCGCAGCTGGGCGGTGGTGCGGGCGAGTTCGCCGGTGAGGCGGACGGGCCCGAGGGCGCTCTCGGCGTCGGCCGCCTCGATGACGTGCTCGCGGGCCTCGTCGAGGAGGTCGGCGGCGGTGCGGAGGAAGGCGGCGCGCGCGGTCCGGTCGGCGAGGCTGCCGCGGACGGCGTGGGCGGCCCGTACGGCGAGGTCGACCTCCTCGGCCGTGGCCTCCACCGCGACCTGCTCGCGCGGCTTCCCCGTCCGGGGGTCCACACTCCACACTGGTTCTGCCGCCGTCGACGCCATCGTCACACCCCTGTTCGCTATTCTGAACGCCGTTCCCGTAGGTGAACGATCTGCGGGCGACTCTATGGACGACCGGACGGTCTCCACAAGGGCTGGGGGGACGCATGGCCATCGCGAACACCGACGCGGGCGGGGCACAGGTCAAGTCCGCGGTGCGGACCGTGGAGTTGCTGGAGTACTTCGCCGGGAGCCCCGGGATGCACTCGCTCGCCGCCGTCCAGGAGGCCGTCGGCTACCCCAAGTCCAGCCTGTACATGCTGCTGCGCACCCTGGTCGAGCTCGGCTGGGTGGAGACGGACGCGACGGGCACGCGGTACGGGATCGGGGTGCGGGCGCTGCTCGTGGGGACCTCGTACATCGACGGCGACGAGGTCGTGGCGGCGGCGCGGCCGACGCTCGACCGGCTCTCCGACGACACCGCCGAGACGATCCACCTCGCGCGGCTCGACGGCACCAACGTGGTCTACCTGTCGACCCGCCAGTCCCCGCACCACCTGCGGCCGTTCGCCCGGGTCGGGCGGCGGCTGCCCGCGCACTCGACGGCCCTGGGCAAGGCGCTGCTCGCCACCCACACCGACGAGCAGGTACGGGCCCTGCTCCCGGAGGCGCTGCCGGCGATGACCGAGCACACGGTCACGGAGCGCGAGGAGCTCATCGGGGAGCTGCGCGCGATCCGCGAGCGGGGCTACGCGGTGGACCGCGAGGAGAACACCCTCGGGCTGCGCTGCTTCGCGGTCGCCCTGCCGTACCGGACTCCGGCGCGGGACGCGCTCAGCTGTTCGGTGCCGGCGGCGCGGCTCACCCCGGCCCACGAGCAGACCATCAAGGACGCGCTGTTCGACGCGCGGGACCGGCTGACGCTGGCGACCCGCCGGCTCTGAGACGACCCGCCGTCTCCGAGCCGTGGCGAGGCCCGTCAGCGCTCGGCGAGGGCCGCCTGCCAGACCGGGCTGTCCACGTAGTGGTTGTCGTACTGCTCCGAGGACGCCTTGATCTCCTCGAAGCTCGCCTCGCCGCGCATGACCCGGCCGAGCAGCCGCAGGTAGTCGAAGCGGGCCATGCCGGGCGTGAAGACGAAGAGGACGTCGGCCTCGGCGCCGGGCGCCGCCGCGAAGGCGTGCGGGGTGTGCGGCGGGACGAGGAGGAAGTCGCCCTGCTCCAGGACGGTCAACTCCTCGCCGACGAGCACCTGGAGGGAGCCGCCGAGGACGAAGAACATCTCGGAGGCCTTGGTGTGGAAGTGCGCGGGGGCGCCGACCGCGCCCTTCGCGAACGAGGAGCGGTAGCTCGTGAGCTGCCCGCCGGTGGCGTCGGAGTCGGCGAGGAGCGTCATCACGCTGCTGGGGTCGGCGGTGGTCTCGGCGGTGGCGGCGCGGGTCAGGAGCGGGGCGAAGGTCGCGTTCTCGTTCATGAGCACTACTCTAGGCAGCCATTGACCCCGGTCGAAGGGTCAATTGATCTTCTGTTTTCCGGGTCAATTCGGCGCCGTCCCGTCCCCCGGGGGAGGGGCCCCTCCCCCGCGCGGCGGAGGCGGATCGGCGTCCGGCAGGACGTGGCACCCCCGTCCCGGACGGGAGCGTGGAGCCATGACCACGACACCGCTCCTCCCCGCCGCCCGCCGGGCGCTGCGCCTCCTCGCGATCCTCGCCTGCCTCCCGTACATCGTGCTCAAGGCCGTCTGGATCGCGGGCGGCGAGCTCGGCATCCCGGCCGGGAGCCCGCTGCTCGACCACCCCGTGATGATGGCCGTCGCCAACACGCTCACCCTCCTCGCCGACGCCGCCGTCATCGCCCTCGCCGTGCTGCTCACACGGGAGCGGGGACCGTGGGTGCCGGGCCCGCTGCTCACCCTGCCGACCTGGGCGGCGACCGGCCTCCTCGCCCCCATCACGGCCGGATTCCCGGCGCAGCTCCTCGCCGGTCTCCTCACCGACGACCCGGCGGCCGCGCCGAGCGAGCCCTTCCTCGATCCATGGGTCTTCGGGGTCGTCTACGGCGGCTTCATCCTCCAGGGCCTCGCCCTCGGCACCCTCTTCCTCCTGTACGCGCGGGACCGCTGGGGCCGTGTGTGGCGCGGGCGGCTCGGCGCGGTGTCCGCGCGGGTGTCCGGGCCCGGAGTGCGGGCGGCGGCGCTGGCCGGCGCGGTGGTCTCGGTCGTCCCGGCGGTGCTCCAGGTGCGGTGGCTCGCGGAGGCGGACTCGGTCGACCAGGCGGTCCTGGAGGCCGTCCGGCTCGTCTTCCTCGTCGCCGCGGCCGTCTCCACGCTCCTCCTCGTCCTGCGCGGGCCCGCCCGGTTCGGCGTGCGGCCCGTCCTCGCCGCGGCCTGGGTGTCCACGGGGGCGGTCGGCTGCTGGGGCGCGTACCTGACGCTCGTCTCGCTCCAGCCGTCGGGCGATGTCTCCGACAAGATCACGGACCTCGCACGGCTGTCCTACGCTGGGCAGATGATCACGGGGTTCCTGCTCGCCGCCTGCCTGGCCGTCTTCCTGCGGCGGCGGAGCGCCGAGGCGTGAGGCGGTGGACGGGGGCGCTCCTCGGGCAGCGGGCCAGACGGCGCTGGCTGCATCTGATCCTGGGCGGCGCCCTGTTCATGCCGTACTGGATGGTCGGCTCGCTGGCCATGGGGGCGTTCCTCGACACCTCCGGGATGTTCTCCGGGAGCCTCGCCGTGCAGTTCGGGGCGTACGCGGTCGGGCTGCCGCTCGCCGCCGTCACCGCCCTCTTCCCGCTGGCCCGGCCGATGTCGGTGGCGGCGGCGCGGGCGCTGTGCGGGGTACCGGCGGACCGGTTCGCCGACGGCCCGGCCCGGGGGCGGGACGCGAAGGCCAGGACGGCCGGCTGGTTCACGCTGCACCTGGGCGCGGGCGCGCTGGTCAGCGGGGCGACGCTCGCCCTGCCGCCGTTCGCCCTGTCGGTCCTCGCGCTGCCGTTCTCCTCGGCGCTGCGGGAGTCGGAGCTCGGCCGGTTCTGGGGTCTCGACCGGCCCTGGTGGGTGTGGGCGGCGGTCCCGGCGGCGCTCCTGATGCTGCTCGCGCTCGCGGCGGGCGCCGCCGCCGTCGGGGCACTCCTCGCCCGGGAGGCGCCCCGGCTGCTCGGGCCGAGCCCGGCGGACCGGCTCGCGGCGGCCGAGCGACGGGCGGCGGAGGCGGAGGCCCGCAACCGGCTCGCCCGCGAACTGCACGACTCCGTGGGGCACGCGCTGAGCGCGGTCACCCTCCAGGCGGGCGCGGCACGCCGGGTCCTGGCCTCGGGGGACCCGGCGGACCTGGAGTTCGTCCAGGAGGCGCTGACCGCCATCGAGGAGACGACCCGGCGCACGGTCGGGGAGCTCGACCGGGCCCTCGGCCTGCTGCGGCGAGGCTCGGAAGGGGTGGGCGGGGAAGGCGTGGAGACCGGCGAGGCGATGGGCGTCGGCCCGGGGCTCGACGCCCTGGACGCCCTGGTGCGGGGTGCCGGGCCGCGCGTCGCCCTCACCGTGACCGGCGCCCTGGACTCCGTACCGGAGACGGTGTCCCGCGAGGCGTACCGGATCGTCCAGGAGGGCCTGACGAACGCGGCCCGGCACGCGGGCGGCGCGCCCGTGACCGTACGACTGACGGCGGGAACCGAGAAGGTGGAGATCACGATGGAGAACCCCCTGCCCGAGCGGCCCCCGGTCGCGCGACCGGACGGCGGGCGCGGCCTGCTCGGCGTCGCCGAACGGGCCCGGCTGCTCGGCGGCACGGCCGAGGCGGGCCCGGCGGACGGCGTGTGGCGGCTCGCGGTGCGGATCCCCCGGTGAGCGCGGCGACGGGTGCCATACGGGTCGTCCTGGCCGACGACGAGCGGATGGTCAGGACGGCCCTGCGGGTCATCCTCGACGCGGAACCCGACCTGGAGGTCGTCGGCGAGGCGGCGACGGGCGCCGAGGCGGTGTCGGTGGTGCGGGCGGAGCGGCCGGACGTCGTCCTGATGGACGTGCGGATGCCGGAGATCGACGGCATCCGGGCCACCGAGCGGATCCTCGCCTCGATGCCGGAGCCGCCCCGGATCGTCGTGGTCACGACCTTCGAGAACGACTCCTACGTGTACGACGCGCTGCGCGCGGGCGCGGCCGGGTTCCTGCTGAAGCGGGCGGCGGCGGAGGAACTGGTCGGCGCGGTGCGCCTGGTCGCCCGCAGCGACTCGCTCCTCTACCCGGCGGCCGTCCGCGCCCTGGCCGCCGAGCACGCCCGCCGCACCCCGGCCGCCCCCGCCTGGGCGGCCCGGCTGACCGAGCGCGAGGCGGAGGTCCTGCGGCACATGGCGACGGGCCTCACGAACGCCGAGATCGCGTCCCGGCTGGGCGTGGGCCCGGCGACGGTGAAGACCCACGTGGCGGCGGTCCTGGCGAAACTGGGCGCCCGCGACCGGACGCAGGCGGTCATCGTGGCGTACGAATCGGGGTTCGTGAGGGCGGGCTGACCGGGGGTCCCGGGGAGCGACTCAGCCGAGCCCGAACAGGCGGCGGGGCTTGGCGGGCGGGGCCGCCTTCTCCCTCGGCGCGGCCACGAACGGCTGGACGTGCACCTGCTCGGCGGTCGTGATCCGGCACAGGGCGGTGGCGGAACCGGCGCCCCGCACATCGACGAGCCACGACCCGTCGGAGACCCGGAAGACCCTGCGCCCGGCGGTCGCGCCGTCCAGCGGCCGGACCTCACGGGGCACGTGCTCCATCGCCAGCTTCCGCGCCAGCTCCTCGGCGGCGGCCCGGCCGCCCTCCGTCACGTCCTCCCGCCGGGCGAGCACCCACCGGGTGTCCCCCAGCATGGTGGACTCCTCCTCGACGAGCACCGCCCACCTGGCGGACTCCCCCGACGTCCTGTACTCCTCCGGCACCGCGTCCTCGATCATGGCCGCACTGTACGACGCGGCCGTGTCACGACCTCGTGGCGGTCCCGCAGCGCCCGCCGCCGTCGGTGATCGGGGCCGTGCGGTCGTACGGGTCGGACGCCTCGCCGCCCGTACCCGCGGCCGGTCCGCCCCCGCCGAACCGCGGCCGGAAGTAGCCGGTGGAGTCCTCGCAGCCGCCGTTCGTGGTGTCGGTGGCGTACGACACGAGGCTGAAGGTCCCCTTCTCGGTGATCACCTTCGCCGGGTCGTCCCAGCTCACGACGGTCTCGCGCCGCACGATCACGCGGACGACCTCGTCGCCGCCGCCGGCCGGGGCGACCGGGTACACGTACGTGACGTCGGCCGTCACCTCGACCGCCCCGCGCTTGCCCTCCCGGTAGGAGATCCGGCCGCGGGTCTTCACCACGTCGCCGACGAGGCGGGCCTGCGCCGGGTCGAAGCGGCTGAAGAGCACGAGCGGGTCGTGCTCCTCGTCCGGGGTGGCGAGCGAGACCGACACGAAGTCCGTCATGTCCCGCTGGTGCGGGTTCATCAGGGCGATCGCCTTCGTCGGGCGTGCGCCGCGCAGCACCGCCGGGTCGAGGGAGGCCCCGGCGAGGAAGTCGCGGGTGCGCGCGAGCGCCGTCCCGACCTCGTCCTTCGTCATCCACCCCGTCGCCCGGGCGGCGGGCAGGGTGATGCCGGCGGTGCCGTCGGCCCAGCGTGCGGCCGGGGAGCCGCGGAAGGGCTCGGCGAGGGTGGCGCGGCCGCCCGGCTCGGCGGGAGGCGCCTGCGTGGGCCGCTCCGACTCCTGCGCGAGGGGCTTGCCGTCCGTGCCGCCGTCCCCCGAGGACCAGCCGACGAGGCCGCCGGGGTCGACGGCCACGAAGAGCAGCGCGAGGGCGGCCAGGAACCCGGCCACGTACCAGCCCTTGCGGCGCGACCGGGCGCGCGGGGGCTCGTAGGCGCGCCAGGCCGTCGTCGTCGGCGGCTCGTTCCGCAGCCGCGCGGTCACCTCACGGGCCCGCGCGGACGGCTCCTTCGGCGCGTCCTTCCCGCCCTCGACGGAGCTCCGGAGGAACTCCTCCCAGACCTCGTCGGGCACCGACGACCCGTCCCGTTCCCGTTCCCCGCCCACGTCCCGCTCCCGCTCCCGCCTCGTCCGTCTCTCGCCCCTCAGGGGCCCGCATGATCGCACACGCGTCCGACACTCTGACTTCCCGGATTCCCGGCTTCCGGCATCGCGGCGGCCCGTCCCCGGACATGAAGGTTCCCTGAGAATCCGAACACAACCGGAACGTCCGCCACCGGCCCGTTCGTCCCCCTTAGTGCGATGAACAAGACGATCAGGCACACGTCGGTCTTCGTCCTCATCCTCGTGCTGGCCCTCCTGGGCCGGGCCACCTGGGTGCAGGCCTACGAAGGCAAGGCGCTCGCGGACGACTCGAAGAACCGGCGGAAGACGATCGCGCAGTACGCGCAGCCGCTCGGTGACATCGTCGTGGCCGGTTCTCCGGTCACCGGCTCGAAGAAGACGGAGGGATCCGATCTCGCGTACAAGCGGACCTACACGGACGGCGCGCTCTACTCGGCGGTCACCGGGTACAGCTCGCAGGCGTACGGCGCCACGCAGCTGGAGGGCATCTACGCCGACGTCCTCGACGGCACCGACACCCGGCTGAAGAGCCCGGTGGACGCCGTCACGCGGGAGCAGCAGAAGCCGGGGACGGTCGTCACGACGATCGACCCGGCCGTGCAGAAGGCCGCCTACGAGGCGCTCGGCTCCACGAAGGGCGCGGCCGTGGCCGTCGACCCGGCGACCGGCCGGATCCTCGCGATGGTGTCGACCCCCTCGTACGACCCGTCGACGATCTCCGGGACGAACGACGGCGCCGCGTGGAAGGAGCTCAACACCGACGAGGACAAGCCGATGGTCAACCGGGCCCTGCGCCAGCCGCTGCCGCCCGGCTCCACCTTCAAGCTGGTCGTCGCGGCGGCAGCCCTGGAGGACGGCCTGTACGGGAACGTGGACACGGCGACGGACAGCCCGAACCCGTACACGCTGCCGAACACGCGGACCGTCCTCAAGAACGAGAACCCCTCGGCGCCCTGCGAGAACGCGACGATCCGCACCGCGCTCCAGTACTCCTGCAACAACGTCTTCGCCAAGATGGCGGTCGACCTGGGGCAGGACAAGGTGAAGGCGATGGCGGAGAAGTTCGGCTTCAACGACGACGAGCTCGACGTCCCGGTCCGCGCGTACGCGAGCGTCTACCCGTCGGGCATGGACAAGGCGCAGACCGCGCTCACCGGCATCGGCCAGTTCGACGTGACCGCGACCCCGCTCCAGATGGCCATGGTCTCGGCGGCGATCGCCAACGACGGCCTGCTCGCGGCCCCGCACATGGTCTCGCAGGTCGTCGACTCGGACGGCGACGCGCTCCAGTCGTACAAGGACGGGGACACCGACCGGGTCGTCTCCTCCGCGACGGCGGAGCAGCTGCGCAGCGCGATGCAGACCGTCGTGGAGAAGGGCACCGGCACCAACGCGGCGGTGTCCGGGGCCGAGGTCGGCGGAAAGACGGGCACGGCGCAGCACGGCGAGAACAACAGCAAGACCCCGTACGCCTGGTTCACGTCCTACGCCAAGGACCCGTCGACCGGGAAGCAGGTCGCGGTCGCGGTGATGATCGAGGACTCGGGCGCGGCGCGCTCGGAGGTCAGCGGCAACGGTCTGGCGGCGCCGGTGGCGCAGAAGATGATGGAGGCGGCGCTGCGGTGAAGTGACCGGTGAGGGCGGGCGATTGGCCGTAAGGCCCTCGCGCACGATATGCAGGGGCACGGCCCGCGATTCGCACGCGTACGCGAATCCCGGGCCGTGCCCCTGCTGTTCCACTCTGCTTCCGCTCCTCGGAGGACCGTCGTGCGCCTGCCCCGCTCCCTGTCCGGCTGGACGATGGCCGTCTTCGGCGTGCTCGCCGGCGCACTCGGGGTGGTGGGGCTGGTCGTCCCCGACGCCCTCCTTACGGTCATGGGCTTCGAGCCCATACCGACGGGTGAGCGCGCGGACGGCGACCACACCCTCGTCTTCCTCACCGCCTCGTCGATGGCCGCGCTGAACATGGGCGTGTACTACGTCCTCGCCGCGCTCGCCGACTGGAAGCCGTTCTTCCGGTGGACGGTCCCCTTCCGGCTCCTGACCTGCGCGGTCTTCACCCTCGCCGTCGTCACCGGGCGCGCCCCGGCCGGCTTCCTCGGCGTGGGCCTGTGGGAGGGGCTCGGGGCCCTGGCGACGGGGCTGGCCCTGAGGTACGAGCAGCGGACGGCCGCCCGGAGCTAGGGCAGGTGCCCGATCCCCGGGACCCACCTCAGAGACCAGGCTGCGGCCATGCTCACGCGTTGGTATCTGACAGGCATCGTCGTGTCCGGCTTCGGGACGACGGCGATGTGGCTGGTCTCCGGGATCTGGGTCAAGTCCCTCACGGGTTCGGACAGTCTGGCGGCGCTCGCCGCCTTCGCCCTCTGGGCGCCGGTCCTCGCCGGACCGCTCCTCGGCACGCTCGCGGACCGGGTCCGGCGCCGCCCCCTCCTCGTCGCCCTGAACGCCGCGATGGCCCTGCTCCTCCCCCTCCTCCTCCGGGTCGACTCGGCGGACCGGGTGTGGCTGCTCTTCGCGGTGCTCGTGCTGTACGGGACGCAGGGCGCCGTGCACGAGGCGGCCGAGCAGGCACTGGTGGCGACGGTCGTCGACGAGGAGCGGCTCGGCACCCTCAACGGGTGGCGGATGACCGCGAACGAGTCGATGAAACTCGTCGCGCCGCTGGTGGCGGCGGGGCTCTTCGCCCAGTACGGCGGAGGGCCCGTCGCCCTCCTCGACGCGGCGAGCTTCGCGCTGGCGGGGCTGGTCTTCGCGCTGATGCCGGTACGAGAGGCCCGCCCCACGCCGCCCGCGCGGCGGAACTGGTGGGCGGAGACGGCCGAGGGCGTACGGCTCCTGCGCTCCTCGCGGGCACTGCGGCCGCTGGTGGCGACGGGCGCGTTCACCATGCTGCTCGCCGGGGTGAACGGCGCGGCGATCTACGCGGTGGTCGACGACGGGCTCGGACACGCGCCCGCGTACGCCGGTGTGCTGTACGCGGTCCAGGGCGTCGGCTCCGTCCTCGCGGGCCTCCTCACCGGCCCGCTGCTCCGCAGAATGCCGGAACGGACCCTCGCCGTCGCCGGTCTGGCCCTGTTCGCGACGGCGATCGGGGTACGGGCGCTGCCGTACGAGGCGACGGCGCTGGCCGCGAGCGCGGTCATCGGCCTGGGGATGCCCTGGGTCCTCATCGCCACGATGACAGCCGTCCAGAAGGAGGCCCCGCCGGAGGCGATCGGCCGGATGGCGGCGACCGCCCACACCGTGGTGATGGCCCCGAACGCCCTGGCGATCGCGCTCGGCGCGGGCCTGGTGGGCCTGGTGGACGTCCACGTCCTGCTGCCGGCGCTGGCGGCGACGGGGCTGGCGGGGGCGCTGACGCTGGTGGCACGGGGCGGGGCGCCTGCGGCGGGCCTTCACCCCACCCCGCCCCTTCCCGAAACCGGGGCGCTGCCCCGGACCCCGCGCCTCAAGCGCCGGCGGGGCTGGGGTGCCGGGGCCGCGCCCCGGACCCCGGTCCTCAAACGCCGGACGGGCTGAAGCACTCGGGGCTCCGCCCCGGGCCCCCCGGTCCACTGACGCCCGACGGGCTGAAGCGTTCGGGGCTCCGCCCCGGACCCCGCGCCTCAAACGCCGGCGGGGCTGGATTTTCCAGCCCGCCCGGCGTTTG
>NZ_JBHJVF010000020.1:0-30288 GCF_042264145.1 Streptomyces sp. NPDC056144
GGCGTCGTCGTCGGCAACGGCTCCGACATCGGCGGCGGCGCCTCCACCATGGGCACCCTCTCCGGCGGCGGCAACGTCGTCATCTCCATCGGCGAACGCTGCCTCATCGGCGCCGAGGCGGGCGTCGGCATCGCGCTCGGCGACGAGTGCGTCGTCGAGGCCGGCCTCTACGTCACCGCCGGCACCCGCGTCACCCTCCCCGACGGCCAGATCACCAAGGCCCGCGAACTCTCCGGGGCCTCGAACATCCTCTTCCGCCGCAACTCGGTCACCGGCACCGTCGAGGCCCGCCCGAACAACGCGGTCTGGGGCGGCCTCAACGACATCCTCCACACCCACAACTGACACCACCCCCGAACGCCCCCGCCCCCGCCCACCGGCAACGGAGGCGACCTCGGCAACCCCCATCCGCTAGGCTGTCTGCGATCGCGTTCGCCTTCGTAGCTCAGGGGATAGAGCACCGCTCTCCTAAAGCGGGTGTCGCAGGTTCGAATCCTGCCGGGGGCACACGAACGGAAGGGCGCCTACGGATCTCCGTAGGCGCCCTTCCGTGTGTCAGCGCAGTGGGTCAGCGCAGTGGGTCAGCGCGGTGGGTCGGCTCGGGCCGTCAGCGGAGTTCCTCCGGGCACGGGGTGCCTCGGGAGAGTTTGTACGGGGCCGCCAGGCGGTAGACGCCGGGCTTCGGGGCGATCAGTTCGGTCCATTCGTCGCCCTCCTCGTCCGCTTCCGCCTTGAAGAGGCAGCCTTCCTCGTTGGCGAAGAGCTTGGGCGGCTCGGTGTCCGTGTCCGTTGTCGGCTCCCAGTTCTCGCGGGCCAGTTTCGAGGCCTCCGTCTCCTGGGGGGCCTCGATCTTGCCGCCGTTCTCGTCCATCAGGGCCAGCCAGGGCGAGTACGGGACGCGGATCTGGACGCGGCCGGGGCGGTCGACGCGGATGACGACCTCGTTCTCCTCGGCGCTGAGGACCTCGGCGGGCGGTTCCGCGAGGGGCGTGGGGGCCTGGACCTCGTACAGGCGCCAGTTCTCGTCCGACCAGACCTGCTTCAGGTACGGGAGGCCGTCCTCCACCAGCTCCGCCTCCCGCGCCGCGCCCGAGTCGGGGGCGCCGGTCGGCAGGACCACGTAGTGGACGGCCCAGCGGTGGAGCCACTGGTTGTAGTTCACCGCGTTGAGCGTGTCGTCGTAGAAGAGCGGGTTGCGCTCCATGTCCGCCTGGCGGTTCCAGCCGCGCGCCAGGTTGATGTACGGGCTGAGGGCGGAGGACTCGCGGTGGCTGGAGGCCGGCACGACCTCGACCCGCGCCTTGCCCGCGTCCCGTACCTGGAGCTGGTTGACCAGCGGCGCCAGCTCGCGCGCCCAGGAGGCGTCGGGGGCGGTGCGGATGACGTCGTCGACGCCCTTGAAACCGATCCAGAAGTTCAGGCCCGCGAAGGCCAGCAGCAGCGCGTACCAGCGGCGCGAGCGCGGGGCCGTGTACGGGAGCGCCGCGAGCAGCACGACTCCCGCGAAGAGCATCGGCAGACGCGAGATGTTCGAGCCGATCTGCGAGTCGATCAGCCAGGTCAGGAGCGTGCCGAAGGTGTAGACGGCCGCCGCGGTGCGGACCGTGCGCCAGTCCTTCGGGACGAGGACGAAGACCAGGATCCCGAAGAGGAGGGGGAGGGCCGTCGAGGCGAAGGCCATCGGCTGGGTGCCCGAGAAGGGGAAGAGCCAGGACGAGAGGGCGACCACCGCTACCGGCGCCAGGCCCAGGGCGTACGCGCCGGGGCGTCGCTTGTTGAGGAAGAGCGCCGCCGCCAGGACGCCCAGGAACAGGCCCGCCACCGGGCTGCACGCCGTCGCCAGGCCCGCCAGCGGGGCCGCGACCACCGCCTTCGCCCAGCGCTTGCGCCGCCAGCGGTGCGGCCAGCAGAAGACGGCGGCGACGGCGCCCAGCGCGAACATCATGCCGAGGCCGAAGGTGACCCGGCCGGAGAGCGCGTTGCAGAGGAAGGCGAAGACGCCGGCCAGCGAGCAGGCCATCGGGTTTCTGACCGCCGGCACCCGCACCAGGATCAGCGAGGTCAGCATCGCCGACAGCGTCCCCGCGACCATCATCGTGGAGCGGACGCCGAGCAGGGACATGAGGTACGGCGAGACGACGCTGTACGAGACCGGGTGCATCCCGCCGTACCAGGCGAGGTTGTACGCGGAGTCCGGGTGCCGGCCCACGAACTCCGCCCACGCGTCCTGGGCCGCCAGGTCCCCGCCACTGTTCGCGAAGAGGTAGAACCAGAGGATGTGGGTGAGCGCGGCGACGCCCGTGGCCGCCAGGACCGTGTAGCGGCGCTTGCGGCGCCAGAACGGGGTCGACGGGGTCGACGGGGTGGCCGGGGTGCTGGGGGCCTTCCCCTCCTCGGGGGGCGCCTGCTCGTGGCGCGGGGACGGGAGCACTACGCGACGGGGAGCGGGGTCGACGTCATGATCATGGTCCTCGCCGTCGGTGCGATCCGCTCGCTTCGGCTCAGCGGTGGTCACTGTGGCCCTTTCCCGTACTGCTCCGGTCGTACGTCCCTGCCCCTACTGCCCCGGAAACGCTAACAGCCGGGCGCCCCGGACGTCGGTCCCGGGCGCCCGGCCGTCGGGCCGCGCTCAGCCCACGCGCGTGAGCTTCTTCTCGAATCCGGGCTCCACCAGGTCCGTCTGGAGAGCCACCGGCGCGCTGACCTTGCCCGCGCCCTCGCCGATCGACACCGTGCCGACGACGTCGCCCGCCTTGCCGGTGTGCGGGACGGCGTTGCCGCCGTCCGTCAGCTCCAGCTTCACCTGGAGGCCGGGCCAGCCGATCGCCTTGAGCTCCTTGGTCGCCACGACCGGCGTCCGGCCGCCGAGACCGTCGTCCACGTAGCCGAGGACCTGGCCCTTCTTCACGACGGCCGCCGAGGTGACGTCCTTCTGGGCCTGCTGGATCAGCTTGAGGCTGTTGTCGATGGCCAGCTGGAGCTTGTCGTTGAGGAGCTTGGCGTCCTTCGCTCCCATGACGATGCCGAGGATGCGGCGGTTCTGGCCGTCGACGATCGTGTTCGCCGACCAGAGCAGGTTGCCGCCGGCGGGCGTGGAGGAGCCGGTCTTGATGCCGCTCACACCCGGTTCGAGCAGGATGTTGTTGTTGTTCTCGATCCGGCCGTCGATGCCGTCCACCGTCACGTTCGGCATGTTCACGATCTCGCGGAACACGTCGTACTGCATGACCGCCTTCGCCAGCTTCAGCTGGTCCTGCGGGGTCGACGTGGTGCTGTCGAGCAGACCGGACGGGTCCGTGTACGTGGACTGGGTCATGCCCAGGTCCTTCGCGGCGGCGTTCATCTTCTCGACGAACGCGGCCTCGGAGCCGGCGTCCCAGCGGGCGAGCAGCCGGGCCACGTTGTTCGCGGACGGAATCATCAGGAGCTCCAGGAGCTCCTTCTCCGAGTAGGTCTGGCCCTCCTTGACCTGTGCCGTCGACTCGTGCGTCGCCTTCGCCTGGTCGGCGGCCTTCTTGTCGATCGTGATCTCGGGGCCCTGCTCCTTCCCCTTGATCGGGTGGTCGCGGAGGATGACGTACGCCGTCATCGTCTTCGTGACACTCGCGATCGGGGCCGGCTTCTGGGGGCCGTACAGACCCATCGAACCGACGCCCTCGACCTCGACCGCGCCCTGGCCCTCGGTCGGCCACGGCATGTCGAGCTCGCCGCCGTCGAAGGTGAAGGTCGGCGACGCGGTGAGGCTCAGGACGGGCTCCGGCAGCGGCCTGACCATCTGCACGATCGCAAAGATGATCAGGAGCAGGACGAGCAGCGGGGTCCAGATCCGGACCCGGCGCAGGGTCGTCCGCAGCGCGTTCGGCTTCGGCGGCGGGGTGTTCGTGAGCTCCGCGAGGAGGTCGAGGGGCGGGAGCGGCGGCAGCGGCTGCTGCCGGGTCCGCTCGGCCTCGGCCGCGTTCGCGGGAGTCGCGGGAGTCGCGGGGGCGGCGGGAGCGGCCGGGGCAGTGGAAGCAGCCGGGGCCGCCGCCTTGTCCGCCGCCGGGGGTACGGGGGCGGGCGCGGGCACCTTGCGGGCCTGGGGCGTCTGGGGCGTCTGGGGCGCCGACGGGGCCTGCGGGGCGGCCTGCTCGGCCTTCCGCTCCGCCGGGATGTCCGGGCGCAGCGGGACGAAGGTGCTGGTGCGCTCGGAGTCGGACTCCGGGCCGGGCAGGTCGGCGGGAAGCTTCAGGGCGGTCGTCGGCTGGTCCACGGCGGGCTCGGCCGGCGGACGCACGATCTTGAACATGGCCGTCGGCTGGTCGACGGGCTCGTCGACGACCGGGGCGGGCTCGTCGACAACCGGTGCGTCCTCGGCCTCGGAGTCTTCGGCCTCGGAGTCCTCGGCGGCGGGCTTCTCCTCGGCCGCCGCCGGCTTCCGCGCCGCGAACCAGGACTCGGACTCGGACTCGGCGGCGGGAGCATCCTCGGCCTCCTCCGCAACGGCCTCCGCCGCGACCGCGACCGCGTCCTCGACCGGCTCCTCGTCCGCGTCGCCCTCGGCCTCGCGGTCCGCCTCCTCCTCGTCGTGGGCGGACTCCTCGTCCGTGTCCTCGACGTCCTCGGCGTCCTGAGCGTCCTCGGCGTCCTGAGCGTCCTCGGCGTCCTCGGCGTCCTCAGGAGCCTCCTCCGGCTCCTCGGCCGCCGGCGCGGGCTCCTCGTCGGCCGCCGACGCGACCCAGGCCGCCACGGCGGCCTTCAGGCGCTCCCCCTCGGGCTCGGGGTCCGCCACGGGAGCCTCGTCGGACGACTCCGCCGCCTCCGCCGCCTCCCCGGGCTTCGGCGCGTCGTCCGACGCGCGCGGCGTCAGGGTCTTGAACACGGCCGTCGGCTGATCCACCTGAACCGACGAAGATGGCGTACCGCCGCCCGAGGCCGTCGTCTCCTCCGACGACCCCTGCTGCTCCGCCTTGTCGGGGGACTCGCCCGCCACCGTGCCTCCTCCATGCGTCATGCGTACGTCCGAACCGTCTACCAGTGTCCCGTGTGGACCACTTGGCTCCCGTGCTAGACGAGAACGACATACCTACTGGTTCCCGGATGAACCACCCAGGCACTCTCGACAGATGAATGTGAGAGGGGTCACCCTGTCACTCATCCACGCGGGGAGGCATGGATGGGCAGGAGCCGCAGAACCATTCCGGAAGAGCTTCTGCTGCTCGCTCTGGACCCGACCACGGGTACCACAGCGCAGCCGCAGTCGCTCGACCTCGGCCTGGCCGGAGCACAGCTAGTGGAGCTGGCGCTGGCAGGACGGATAGCCCCAGACGGGGATCGTATCGCCGTGGTGATGCCACGGCCGACCGGAGATCCGACCTTGGACTCCGCACTGGAGCTGTTGCGCAGGCGCGGCAGCCCGGTTCGGGCCGTCCACTGGATCGGCGGACCCCGACTGGGGCTCCGTCAGACGTATCTCTCGCATCTGGAGCGATGCGGCATGGTGCATGCCGTGGAGACCCAGATGTGCGGGGTGTTGCCGACGACTCGCTACCAGGCGACGGACACGGCGATCAGCCGGGAGATCAGGTCCCGGCTGGACAGTGCGATCCGCACCGGCGTACCGCCGGACCCGCGGACCGCGGCGCTCGCCGCTCTGGCCCACGCGGTCGGTCTCGGCAAGCACCTCTACCCCGGCAACGAAGGACGGTCGTCGCGGTCCCGGCTGCGCGACCTGATCCGGCACGACCCGATGGGCGGCCTCGTGGCGCACGCCGTGATGGACGTCCAGAACGGCGCGGCGGCACAGCCGCGCCGCGCGGCCGCGGCGGGCGTTCCGGCGCAGCCTCGCGGCAGCATGGCCCGCGCGGCGGCTCACTGAGCCGTCGGGCCACCAGTACCACCGGGAGCCGCACGACTGTGCGGGGCGGGCCGGAACGGCCGCCCCGCACAGCTGCGTTGTTCCGGTTTCCCAGCGCGCACCTCGCCATTGGTGGCAGTCTGCCAAGCAGTAGATACACACAGCTACGCAGGCACACAGCCGGAGGTGCAGTTTCCGTGGCGTCCAACGTCAATCCCACCGTCAGGCGGCGCCGATTGGGCCAGGAGCTGCGCAAGCTCCGGGAGGCGAAGAACATGACGGCCGAGCAGGTCGCCGAGCGCCTCCTCGTCTCCCAGTCCAAGATCAGCCGCCTGGAGAACGGCCGCCGGTCCATCAGCCAGCGCGATGTCCGCGACCTGTGTGGCGTGTACGAGGTCGAGGACGAGCGCATGGTCGACTCGCTCATGCAGATGGCCAAGGACTCGCGCCAGCAGGGCTGGTGGCACGCCTTCGGCGACATCCCGTACAGCGTCTACATCGGCCTGGAGACCGAGGCCGAGAGCCTGCGGATGTACGAGTCGCAGATCATCCCGGGCCTGCTCCAGACCCCGGCGTACGCGGAGGCCGTGATCTCCGGCGCGATGCCGGAGACGACGCAGGCCGACATCGAGAAGCGCGTCACGGTCCGCACCCGGCGCCAGGAGCGCATCCGGGACGACGACCGGCCGCTGCGGCTGTGGGCGGTCATCGACGAGGGCGCGCTGCACCGGATCGTCGGCAGCAGGCCGCTGATGATCGAGCAGCTGGAGTACCTGATCGAGCAGTCGCACCTGCCGCACGTCACGGTGCAGGTGATCCCGTTCGAGATGGGCGCGCACCCGGGGATCAGTGGCCAGTACTCGATCCTGGAGTTCCCCGACACCTCGGACTCCAGCGTCGTCTACATCGAGGGGGTCACGAGCGACCTGTACCTGGAGAAGACCCAGGACGTGCACAAGTACTCCGTCATGTACGAGCACCTCAGGGCCCAGGCGCTGAGCCCCGAGGCGACGCGCGAACTGATCGCGGAGCGGGCCGGGCTGTACGCGAAGGGCTGACGGCCCGTCGCGGGGTCAGGAGGCGGGGGGCAGGAGCCGGGGGGGGCAGGCACCGTACACCCCGCAATCGCTCCCAGGGAAGCCCAGTTGGAATATGCCACCCGGTCGTGTGAACGCCGGTCCCGCCGGCCGGGACCGGCGAGTAGCGTCGATCACGTCGGCGAGAAAGCGTCGGCGCGACACACACTCACTGGTCAGAACCGGAGTTGAGCATCATGGCGATCTTTCAGGGCGGTACGGACACGTGGACGAAGTCTTCCTACTCCGGCGGGAACGGCGCCTGCGTCGAGGTGAGGTCCCCGCTCGTGGCGGCCATCGCCGTGCGTGACTCCAAGGCCCCCGAGGGCCCGTCGCTGTCTTTCGGACCGGGCTCGTGGAACGCCTTCGTCGGCGAGGTGAGCAACGGGGCGCTCTGAGCCCCGTTGCCGACGACAACGCACCACCGCAGTACCCGAAGAGCCCTCTCGACCGGATCGCCGTCCTGGCCGAGAGGGTTCGGCCTTTTCCGTACGCGATTCAGCGTCCGTACGCGGGTCGGCGTCCGTACGCGGGTCGGCGTCCGTACGGGGGTCAGCGCAGCTGGTCCACGTACCGGTCCGTGCCCGGCACGGTGGGGATGAACGGCGCCACGAGCTCCACCCGGCCCCCGGCCTCGCCCCCCAGGGTCTCCAGCCCGGCGAAGTGCTCCGTCCAGCACTCCCTGGGGTCCCGCTCCAGGAACCAGAGCAGCGTCAGGCGGGTGTCGACGCCCTCGACCTGCTTCACGTACGTCATGCGGTCCCCCGGCAGCGGCGTCGGCCGGAAGACCGTCACCATCGCCGCCGGTGAACCGGCGAGCAGCCGGGGCAGCTCGCGCGAGCGCAGCCGGTCGAGCAGCGCGTCCCGCGCCTCGGGCCCCTCGGCGTCGACGACCTGGAGGATCAGCCCGGCGTAGGGGTGGTCGAGGGCGTGGAAGTCGCGCGGTCCGGCGGCCCCGTCGCGGTAGACGGTCGCCGTGTGGTCCTGGAAGGCCGTGAAGACGTGCGTGCGCTCCTGGTGGACGCGGGCGTCAGCGTTGAGCCGCTTGTTGATCCCGACGGTCCACTTCATGTGCTCGTCGTAGCGGCCCTCGGTGATCCAGTACGTCGACAGGTAGCAGCCGGCGGTCACGGGCTGCGCGACGGCGGACTTCTCGGGGCGGCGCAGCTCCTGGAGCTCACGGGTGGCGACCCAGCGCCGTCCCGCGTACATCCAGGGCATGGCCATGGCGCCCGCGTAGTAGTGGTCGTCCTCGTACCAGCGGTTGTACGCGTACTCGTGGCCCGGATGCGGCTCGACCATGGTGATCAGCGCGTGGCCGGGGTGCACGCCGTACGGCCCGGTGGACGCCAGCCGCGCGTAGTCCTCACTGCTCATCTACGGATCCCTTCCCAAGTCGATGACGGAGACCTACTCTGACGGACCGTCAGGTAAGTGACCAGGGTCGGGTACGAGGAGGTTCCGGATGCTGCTGCGGGGCAAGACGGTCGTCGTGTCGGGGGTCGGAGCCGGGCTCGGGCACCGGATCGCGGAGACGGTCGTACGGGACGGGGGCAACGCGGTGCTCGGCGCGCGGACCGAGGCGAACCTCGCCAAGTCGGCCGCCGAGATCGACCCGGACGGGTCGCACACCGCCCACCGGGTCACGGACATCACCGACGAGCGGCAGTGCGAGGCGCTCGCCGCGCTCGCCGTCGAGCGGTTCGGCGGGATCGACGCCGTCGTCCACGTCGCCGCCTGGGACTCCTACTTCGGCGGCCTGGAGGACGCCGACTTCCCGACCTGGCAGGGCGTCCTCGACGTCAACCTCCTCGGCACCCTGCGGATGACCCGCGCCTGCCTCCCGGCGCTCAAGGAGCAGGGCGGGTCCGTCGTCATCGTCGGCACGCAGTCGGCCGTCGCCGCGCCCACGCAGGTGCGGCAGGCGGCGTACGCGGCCTCGAAGGGGGCGCTGACCTCGGCCATGTACTCGCTCGCGCACGAGCTCGGCCCGCACCGCATCCGGGTCAACACCGTGCTCCCGGGCTGGATGTGGGGGCCGCCGGTCCAGGCGTTCGTCCAGTTCACCGCGCACACCGAGGGCGTGCCGGAGGCCGAGGTCCTGGCCCGGCTCACCGAGCGGATGGCGCTGCCGGAGCTCGCGACGGACGGGGACGTGGCGGAGGCGGCGGCCTTTCTCGCCTCCGACCGCGCGCGGGCGATCACGGGACAGTCGCTGCTGGTCAACGCGGGCGAGCTGATGCGCTGAGCCCTGATGCGCCGAGCCCCGTCACTCCGGTTCAGGCCCTCGGGTAGCGGGCCAGCCACCCGGGGGACGACTCCGCGGCCGTGTGCAGGGCCGCGCCCTGCGTCATCTCCATCGAGAAGTCGTCCGCGAGCTCCAGGACCGTGCCCCGGCCCTCCAGTTCGGCCAGCCAGGCCGGCGGGAGGGCCGTCTCGCCGTGCAGGGTGCCGAGCAGCGCGCCCGCGACCGCGCCCGTCACCGAGGAGGGCCCCTCGTGGCCCACGGCGAGCCGCAGCCCGGCCCGTACGTCCTCGGCGACCAGCGCGCAGTAGACGGCCGCCGCGAGCTGCCCCTCGGCCCGGTCCTCCCCCGCCCCGAGGGCCGTGACGCGCTCCGCGTCCGGCGCCCCTTCCCGTACGGCTCCGAGGGCGGCCGTCAGCGCCCCGGTGACCGGCTCGTGGCCGGGGCGCTCCGCGAGCAGCTCCAGGGCGCGGGCCGCCGCCGCCTCGACGGAGCCGCCGCGCGCGATCCCGTGCACGGTGACCGCGAGGGCGCCGGCCGCGAGGGTGGCCGCCGGGGCGCCGTGCGTCTGCGCCGCGCACTCCACGGCGAGCTGGCAGACGAGCTGCGGCTCCCAGCCGACGAGGAGCCCGAAGGGGGCCGAGCGGACGAGGGCGCCGGAGTCGGCGGCCTCGGGGTTCTTGGGCGCGGCGAGGGTGCCGATGCGCTCGTCGCCGAGGCCGGTGAGGCAGGCGCGGGGCGGGTTCCTGCGGGCGTACAGCCACTCCTCGCGGGCGAGCCAGCCGTTGTCCTTGCGGCGCTCGTCGGGGCCCCAGTCGCGCTGGGTGGCGGCCCAGCGGAGGTGGGCGCGGTGGATGTCGGTGGGCGGGTGCCAGGCGCCGGTGTCCCGGCGGACCTGGGCGCGGATGAGGCCGTCCACGGTGAACAGGCCCATCTGCGTGGCGGCGGTGACGGCGCCGCGCCGGCCGAAGGCCTCGTCGCCCGCCCCGAGGGCGTCGCCGACCGCCGTCCCGAGGAGACATCCCCGTACCCGTGCGCGGAAGTCCTGCTGTTCTGCGCGGCCCCACACGGCTGCGGCTGTCGTCGCCACGACGTGCCCTCCCCCGGTCGGCGGTTCGCTGGCAGTTCCCTCGGTTCCCGGGCCCTCGCTCAGGTCCCTCCGCCGCACTGTAATCGACCGGGTGCGGCCGTTCGGGGCGCAGATCGTTATGTGGTCCGACGCCCGTCAGTCCACTTTTGACCGCAGTTCACCCGAGGTTCGGCCACGGCTCCAACCATCTGCCGCATGAACCCCGTGACACGAGTCAAAACCTTCTCCACCGCCGCCGTCGCCGCCGCCCTCCTCCTCGGCGTGACCGCCCCCGCCGCCTCGGCCCACCCCCGCGAGACCGGCCGCATCCCCTTCACCGCCGCGACCGTCACCGAGAACCCCGGCGGCAGCTACACCGTCACGTGGTCCGCCCCCGGCTCCCACGGCGTCACGATCCGCACCGACGGCCGGACCGTCGCCCGCGGCGGCGCCACCGGCTCCGTCACCGTCTCCGGCCTCGGCGCCGCCGACCGCCGCTGGTTCGACCTGGTCCCCGACCGGGGCGGCTCCCTGCACCTCGCCGACCGGCTGATCCGCCTCCAGGGCACGGTCAACTTCCGTGACGCGGGCGGCTACCGCACCCGCGACGGCCACTGGGTGAGGATGGGCGAGGTCTACCGCTCCGACGCCCTGGAGAAGCTGACCCCCGCCGACCTCGCCAAGCTGGCGCGGCTCGGCGTCCGCACCGTCTTCGACCTGCGCACGGAGTCCGAGCGGGCCTCCGCCCCCGACCGCGTGCCCGCCGGTGCCACACACGTCGTCGCCGACGTCCTCGCGGGCGCCGGCACCTTCACGACGATGCCGAAGAGCCCCGCCGAGGCCGAGGCCATGATGGTCGAGGGCAACCGCTACATGGTGAGCGGCGCGACCGCCCGTACCGCGTACACGGCCGTCCTCGACGGCATCGCCGAAGACGGCGACCGGGGTGTCCTCTTCCACTGCACCGCCGGCAAGGACCGCACGGGCTGGTCGAACGCGGCCCTGCTCACCGCGCTCGGCGTCCCCGAGGAGACGGTCATGGCCGACTACCTCGCCAGCAACACCTACCGGGCCGCCGCCAACGAGGCGCTCCTCTCCCACCTCCCGCCCCAGCAGGCCGCCGTCTACAAGCCGCTCCTCGACGTCCGCCCGGCGTACCTCAACGCGAGCTTCGACGAGGTCGAGGAGGAGTACGGCTCCTTCCGCGCGTACCTGCGCGACGGCCTCGGCATCGACCACCACGCGCTGAAGGAGCTGAAGAAGGACCTGCTGGTCGGGTAGACACCCGGGGACGCGGGAGGGGGTCAGCGACGGGTCCAGAAGCCCGCGATCCTCGGCTTCCGGGGCTCCATGGACCAGCCGCCGTCGGCCTCGACCACGAGCAGCCGGGGGCCCCGGGGAAGCGCACCGCCGCCGCGCCCCCGGTCGCGCCGGCTGAACTGGTGCTGCCAGTGGCCGCCGCGCCGGTGGACTTCGACGCCGAAGTACCCCTCCTTGTCCTCGTCGCCCTCGAACCGGTACCGGACGTCGGTCTCGTCACCGGTGTACGCCAGGACGTCCGGCCCGAACCCCTCCACGGGGCCGGGCCCCTCGAAGGCGCGCAGCGTCGACACCGGCCGGAGCCTGAGCGTCCACGCGGTCCCGTCGCCGGCGTCGACCCGCAGCCGCGGCGGCGCCTGGCCGTCGTGCGCGAAGACGCCCACCCCGTACGCGTGCGCGGGGCGGCTCTTCAGAACCTCGCGCCACCGGCGCCCGCGGATCGTCAGCGTGACGACCTCGACGAACCCGTCCCCCTCCTTCACCAGGTCGACGGCCACGAACCCCTTGGCGAGGTCGAGGCCGGTGTCGACGACCTCCTTGCCCCGGCCCGAGAACTCGACGGGAGCGAACTCGGGACCCATCTGCTCGGGAAGGTCGTTGCAGCGCGCGAAGGCGAAGCCGGGGGCCTGCGCCGGTACGAAGACGGGCGCGGGCGCGGGCACGGTCTCGGGAACCTCATCGGCCACGCCCGGCACCTCGGGGTCCGTCACCGCCGAGTCCGTCACCTCCGGCACCGCGAACCCGAAGTCCTTCGCGAGCCCCGGCAGCCCGGAGTCGTACCCCTGCCCCACCGCGCGGACCTTCCACCCCCCGCCCCGGCGGTAGAACTCCCCCAGCAGGATCGCCGTCTCCGTCGTCGCGTCCTCGACCTCGTACAGCGCGAACTGCTCCCCGGTCGTCGCGCTCACCGCCCGCAGGTACAGGCCGGTGACCTCCCCGAACGTGGCGTCGTCGCAGGAGGCCGCGACCACGATCCGCTCCACGTCCGGCTCGACGCGGCCGGGGTCGATCTCCAGCCAGTCCGCGAGAACCCCGCCCTCCCCGTGGGCGGAGCCCGACAGCCGGACGCCGCTGCCCGCGTGCTCCGGCTGGTTGTAGAAGACCAGGTCCTCCCCGCTCCTGACCGTGCCGTCGGCGGCGACGAGCAGCGCCGCCGCGTCGACCCGGGGGTCTCCGGGTCCGCCGGACCGGCGGACCACGGCGACCCGCATCGGCTCGCCGCTCAGCGGCAGGTTCCCACCTTTGATCATCTGCGTCATGGACGCATCATGCACTCAGTCCCCGAGGACCGGGAGAAGCTCCGGCAGATGCCCGTCGGAGGCCCGCGCCACCCGCTGCCGCTCCTCCGTCACCTCCCCGTACAGCGTCGTCCGGGGCCTCGCCGGACGTCCGGCCGCCTCGGCGATCGCCTCCAGGTCGCGGATCGAGCGGTACGAGCCGTAACTCGACCCGGCCATGCGGGAGATGGTCTCCTCCATCAGGGTCCCGCCGAGGTCGTTGGCGCCGGACCGCAGCATCTCCGCCGCGCCCTCGGTGCCGAGCTTCACCCAGCTGGTCTGGATGTTGGGGATGTGCGGGTGGAGGAGGAGCCGGGCCATGGCGATGACGGCCCGGTTGTCGCGGAGCGACGGGCCGGGGCGGGCGATGCCGGCGAGGTAGACGGGTGCGTTGGTGTGGATGAAGGGGAGCGTCACGAACTCGGTGAAGCCACCCGTCTCCTGCTGGATGCGGGACAGGGTCCGGAAGTGGCCGAGCCAGTGCCGGGGCTGGTCCACGTGCCCGTACATCATCGTCGAGGACGAGCGGATGCCCAGCTCGTGGGCGGTCGTGACGACCTCGATCCAGGTGGCGGTGGGCAGTTTGCCCTTGGTGAGGACCCAGCGGACCTCGTCGTCGAGGATCTCGGCGGCCGTGCCGGGAATGGAGTCGAGACCGGCCTCCTTCGCCGCGGTCAGCCACTCCCGGATCGAAAGCCCGGTGCGGGAGGCCCCGTTGACGACCTCCATCGGGGAGAAGGCGTGCACGTGCATGCCGGGGACGCGGGCCTTCACCGCCCGCGCGATGTCGAAGTAGGCCGTGCCGGGCAGGTCGGGGTGGATGCCGCCCTGCATGCAGACCTCGACGGCGCCGACGTCCCAGGCCTGGGCGGCGCGGTCGGCGACCTGGTCGAGGGAGAGGGTGTAGGCGTCGGCGTCGGTACGGCGCTGGGCGAAGGCGCAGAAACGGCAGCCGGTGTAGCAGACGTTGGTGAAGTTGATGTTCCGCGTGACGATGTACGTCACGTCGTCGCCGACCGCCGCCCGGCGGACGTCGTCGGCGATACGGGTCAGGGCGTCGAGCGCCGGACCGTCGGCGTGCAGCAGCGCGAGCGCGTGGGCATCGGTCAGCCGCGTCGGGTCGTCGGCGGCGACGGCGAGGGCCTCGCGGACGTCGGTGTCGATGCGCTCGGGCACCATGCCGGGCGCGGCGGCCTCCCGGAGCGACTCCCAGTCCCCGTACACCTCGTCGAAGTCGTCCCGGCGGTCGGACGTACGGCCCTCGGTGTCGATCGTGCGGTGCAGGTCGGTCCGCCCGGCGGCGGTGAAGGCCTCGTCGGGCTCCTGCCAGGGCAGGCCCCGGACGACGGCCTCGGGGTTCGCGAGGCCGGTCTCGGGGTCGGCGAGGGCGCGGACGTGCGGGAGGAGCCGGGGGTCGAGCCAGGGCTCGCCGCGCGTCACGAACTCGGGGTAGACGCAGAGCCGTTCGCGCAGCTCGAACCCGGCGGCGGCGGACCGCGCGGCCAGCTCCTCGATCGCCGGCCAGGGGCGCTCGGGGTTGACGTGGTCGATGGTGAGCGGGGAGACCCCGCCCCAGTCGTCGATGCCGGCGGCGATCAGCCTCTCGTACTCGGCGTCGACGAGGTTCGGCGGGGCCTGGAGGCAGGCGGAGGGCCCCATGATGAGCCGCGCGACGGCGACGGTGGCGACGAGGTCGTCGAGCTCGGCGTCGGGCATGCCGCGCATCGCCGTGTCCGGCTTGGCGCGGAAGTTCTGGATGATCAGTTCCTGGACCGAGTGGTACGCGCGGGCCACGCGCCGCAGCGCGAACAGCGACTCGGCCCGCTCCTCCAGCGTCTCCCCGATCCCCAGCAGCAGACCGCTCGTGAACGGCACCGACGAACGCCCGGCGTCCTCCAGGACCCTGAGCCGCACGGCCGGCTCCTTGTCGGGGGACCCGTAGTGGGGGCCGCCCGGCTCGGACCAGAGCCGGGTGGCGGTGGTCTCCAGCATCATGCCCATGGAGGGCGCGACGGGCTTGAGCCGCTGGAAGTCGGTCCAGGACAGGACGCCCGGGTTGAGGTGCGGCAGGAGGCCGGTCTCCTCCAGGATCCGGATCGCCATGGCCCGTACGTACGCGAGGGTGTCGTCGTACCCGTGCGCGTCCAGCCACTCCCGGGCCTCGGGCCACCGGTCCTCGGGCTTGTCCCCCAGCGTGATGAGGGCCTCCTTGCACCCGAGCTCGGCCCCCTTCCGGGCGATGTCGAGGACCTCGTCCGGCGACATGAACATCCCGTGCCCGTCCCGGCGGAGCTTCCCGGGGACGGTCACGAAGGTGCAGTAGTGGCACTTGTCCCGGCAGAGCCGCGTGAGCGGTATGAAGACGCTCTTCGAGTACGTGATGACCCCGGCCCGCCCGGCCGCCTCAAGACCGGCGTCCCGCACCCGCCCGGCCGACGCGACGAGATCCGCCAGGTCCTCCCCCCGCGCCCGCAACAGCACGGCGGCCTCGGCGACATCGAGCGCGACCCCGTCCCTGGCCCGCTTCAGGGCGCGGCGCATGGCGTTCTCGGTGGGACGTTCTGCCTGGTGATCCGTCATATAGGGAGGATACGAGCGGGTGGGGCGGGGCAGGTCGGGGTCCCCGGAGGAAGGCCGAAGACGGTCAGACATCGGCCGTTCCATCGGCCGTTCCATCGGCCGTTCCATCGGCCGTTCCGAGGTAGGCGGCGAAGGTGTCCAAGGTGCGCAGGACCTCGTCCTCCCCGCCCGGCGGGAGCTGGAGGACGACCTCCTCGCAGCCGAGCTCCGCGTAGTGGGCGAGCTTGCCGGGGCTCGGGAGGACGGCGTACGGGACGACCTGGAGGCTCTTCGGGTCGCGCCCGGCCGCCTCCCACGCCTCCCGCAGCACCGGCAGGGACTCCGACAGGCCCCGGCCGCCGATCGGCATCCAGCCGTCGGCGTCCTCGGCGATGCGGGCGAAGAGCTTCGGCCCGGCCCCGCCGCCGAGGAGGACGCGCGGCGCGCCGCCCGTCCAGGGCTTGGGCCAGGCGTGGGAGGCGCGGACGGAGCGGCCGTGCTCCCCGTCGGCGTACGCGGTGGGCTCCGGGGCCCACAGGGCGCGCATGAGGGCCAGGCGTTCGTGGGTGACGGCCCGGCGGGCGCGCCAGTCGACGCCGTGGTCGGCGGCCTCCTCGACGTTCCAGCCGTAGCCGACGCCGAGGGTGAAGCGGCCCCGGGAGAGGTGGTCGAGGGTCGCGATCTGCTTGGCGAGGGCGATCGGGTCGTGCTCGGCCGGCAGGGACACGCCGGTCCCGATCCCGAGCCGCTCGGTGACGGCGGCGGCCTGGCCGAGCGCCACGTACGGGTCGAGGGTCCGCCCGTACTCGCGGGGCAGCTCGCCGCCCGCCGGGTAGGGCGTCTCGCGGGAGACGGGGATGTGGGTGTGCTCGGGGAGGTAGAGCCCGGCGAAGCCGCGCTCCTCCAGCTCGCGCGCGAGCCGCACGGGGGTGATGGTCTCGTCGGTCAGGAAGATCGTGGTCGAGATCCGCATGGGGGCACGGTAGGGGGTCGGCGGTGGAATTCCGAGGGGCGCGACGCGGCCGGTGCCTCACGGGACTTATCCGGCTGCGGCGGCGGGCCCGGCCGCCTACCGTGTGCCGCGTGCTGACCCGTATCGAGGCGTACTACGACGCCGTCCCCCGCTCCTCCGCCCGCGCCGAGTCCCACGGCCCGCTCACCCTCTTCGTCCAGGAGGGCGAGGGCTGGCCCTACTACGCCCGCCCGGCGCTCGGGCACACCGGCGAGGTGCCGGCGGACGCCGTGGAGCGCGTACGGGCCCGGCAGCGGGAGCTCGGGGTGCCGGAGGCGTTCGAGTGGGTCGCGGAGACCACGCCGGGGCTGCGCGCCGCCGTCGAGGCGACCGGGCTGACCGTCCACGAGCACCCGCTGATGGTCCTGGAGGGCGACGGCGTGCCCGTACCGGCCCCGGAGGGCTTCACCGTGCGGCTGGTCGGCGCGGACGACCCGGCCCTGGAGAGCGCCGTCGCCGCCCCGTACGCCGCCTTCGGCGCGGACCCGCAGCCGGGCACCACGGAGCGGGTCGCCGACCGCCTGCAGGCCGGGCTGACCCGGCTCGCGGCGGCGTACGACCCCGCCGGCCGGGCCCTCGCCGCCGGGCAGCACCAGCCCGTCGGCGCGGTCTCCGAGGTCGTCGGCGTCGGCACGGTCCCGGAGGCGCGGCGGCGGGGCCTCGGTCTCGCCGTCACGGCCGCCCTCGTCGCGGACGCCCGGGCGGGTGGCGTGGAGACGGTGTTCCTGACGGCGACGGACGAGCGCGTGGCCGCGCTCTATGCCCGCCTCGGATTCCGTACGGTCGCGACGGCCCTGATCGCGGAGGCCTGAGCGCTCAGGCGCGGACGCGCGGCTGCCGGATCATCCACACGTCGTACGGGGTCTCCGACATCACGGTGAACCCCTCCCGCTCGTAGAGACGGACGGCCGCGCTGCCGATCAGGCACTGGAGGCGGACGGGCACCCCGTCCGCGTCCGCCCGCTCCATGAGCGTGCGGAGCACCGCCGTACCGAGGCCCCGGCCCTGGGTCCCGGGGGCGAGGTAGAAGCTCTCCAGCCAGAAACCCTCGCCCTCGCCGACCTCGTGGCCGTGACCGGCGAGGGGCACGTCGGCGTTGGGTATCAGGGCCACGCAGCCCACGAAGGCCCCGTCCGCCTCGATCACCGAGGTGTGCGCGGGGAGGAAACGGTTCCGCATCCGCTGCCGCACCCGTTCCTCGTCGTAGATGCCCAGCCTGACCAGGTCGTCCCGCATCGCCACGACCCGCAGCTCCGCGAGGTCCTCGACATCCTCCGCCCGTGCCGGGCGCATCGACCACGTGTTCATGCCCGCATCATAGGAAGACGGGGAAAGTAACCGGATCCGCGCGGTCCGCGTTACGACGGGCATGAAGAGGATCCTCACCGCCGCCGCCCTGACCGTCTTCGCCGCAGCGGGCGCCGCGGGCGCCACCGCCGGCACCGCCGCCGCCGACACGGGCGGCATGAACCTGCCCTCCGTCGTCCCCCTCAGCGGCGTCCTGACCCCCAAGCCCAAGCCCGCCGGCACCCCCGACCTCCCGCCGGCCAACGCGGCGGTGGAGAACCTGCTCCCGGGCCACCACTGACTCGCCCCCTGTCTACCGGCCCCTCTCACAACCGGCCTGCTCTGCAATGCTGGAGACCGATCGAGAGGGGCCGTAGCCATGCAGTGGAAGATCCACGGGGAACGACCGATCTACGAGAACAGCTGGGTGAATCTGTGGCTCACCGACGTCGAGACGCCGGACGGGAACCGCTGGGAGCACCATGTTGTCAAGCTCCGGCACCTGGCCGTGGCCGCCGTGGTCAACGAGCACCGCGAGGTCCTGATGATGTGGCGACACCGCTTCATCACAGACGCCTGGGCGTGGGAGCTGCCCATGGGCCTGGTGGAGGAGGGCGAGACGCCGGCCGATGCTGCGGCCCGTGAGGTGCTGGAGGAGACCGGCTGGCGTCCCGGTCCGATCAAGTCGCTGATCTACGCCGAGCCGGCGAACGGCATCACCGACTCCCAGCACCATGTCTTCCGCGCCGACGGGGCTACGTACGAGGGTCCGCCGAGCGAGAAGAACGAGTCGGACCGGATCGAGTGGATCCCGCTGGCCGACGTGCGGGGCATGATCGACCGCCGCGAGATCGTCAGCAGTGGGTCTCTGGTCGGCCTGCTCTACGTGCTCATGGACGAGGCGATCCGCTGACCTGGCGGGGAAGTATTTCCCGTAGTCGAGCCTCGAAGGCCACCACAGCCGGTTCGCGGCGGAAAGGTTCCAACTGCTCGTAGAACTCCCGGAGGTGGCCGGCGACTCGTTGCGAGCCGACGGCCGCCGCCGGAGTCAGGGCGTCCATGGCCGTGTGGCACGCCTCGTCGAGCTTGCCGCGCTGGAGCTGGGTGCGGGCGAGCCAGAAAGCGTGGAAGGCACGGCCTCGGTGGTTGGACGCGTGCTCGCGCCGAAGGGCGTCCGCGATCAGGGGCTCGGCGAGGGCGGCTTCGCCCAATCGGCCGTGTGCGATGCCGGTGTCGACGATGAGCTTCGGCTCGTCGAAGTAGGCGACCCAGGCTGGGTCCGGATCGTCGGTGCTGATCCGTCCGAACTGGGCGTGGGCTTCCAAGATCGCGGTGTGAGTCGCACCGTGGTTGCCGAGGGTGGCGTGGGCGAAGGCTTCGCGCATCGCGAGCATGGCCCGTACACGCGGTGTCGTCCCCTCGGCGGCTCGGGCCTGATCCTGGGCGGCCGTGACGAGGGCGAGGGCGTCGCCGGGCTTGTCCTGGTAGGTGGCCTGGAGGCTCATACAGGCAAGGACGTTGGCCATAAACTGGCGGTCGTCGACGGCCTTGGCCAGTCCGAGGGATTCGGTGAAGTAGGCGCGCGCCTGGTGGTACTGGCGAGCGTCGAAGTAGGTCCATCCGGTGAGCCGGGCCAGCTCGGCCGCGATGCTGTGCAGACCGTCCCGTAAAGGAGCCGGACGCTGCTCCTTGAGGAGGTCGACGACGTAGCGGAGCTGGCCGACGACCGCCGGCCGTAAGGTCTCCCCGCCGTGTTCGTCGTCCCGACGCCAGTAGTCCGCGATCGACGAGTGGAGCGCGTCCAGCGTCGATGGACTGAGGTCTCGCTCGGATGTCAGGGCGAGGATGCTGTCCACGTCCGCTCCGGGGAGCCCCGCACCAACCTGCTCGTCGGCGGGACTCCGTGCCTCGGGTTGTTCTCGTGGCGTGACGGTCAGGGTCTGCGGCGTCTCCCACGGGCGTCTGGCCAGGCCGAGCATGTGCCCAGGGATATGGAGGCCGTCCGAGATCCGTTCGATCACGTCCATGTGGAGCAACTGTCGCCGCCCGGCGATCACTTCGCCCACGCGGCTGGGGGTGAGGTCGCAGCGCCGCGCGATCATCGACGGATAGACGCCTGCTCGGACCTTGACCAGCTGAAAGACGCGGCCGAAGTCTCTGGCCTGGCACGCCTCGATCATTGCCGGGTCCGTGAGCAGACCGACGGGGAGTTCCTTCGGGCGGGATGGCTCGGGCATCGGCACGCTCCGGCATGAGGACTACGGATCGCTGCACTTGGTCAACCAAGGGCGATGTTACCCAAGTTGGGTAATCCGCTTGGCCTTTCCGGCCGGGTCCGCTGATCGAGATGCTCCTGGTCATGGCGAACGGACAGGAAGACGTACGGATGACGTTGCGGGTCTCCCGCGACTCCGGCCAGACGTGGGGGCCTCTCACGAACGTGCACGTGAGCGAGGACCCGGTGATCCCGGAGAACCCGGGCCGCTACCCGCCGTGCGCCTGCCTCCGGTGCGCGACGCAGGAGCGGAACACCGTCACGTCCTTCCGGATGGTGTCGTGATGCGGTGCGCGCACTGGCGACGGGTGCCCCTCGATCTGGCACGGGAAGCGCGGGAGAAGTCAGCCGTCACGTACATCGACAGTGCGGTGCAATGCCAGCTGTCCACGCACGACGAGAGTGACCACTTCGGACTCCTCACCGACTCCGGTGCCTACGGGACCGCGCTGTGGCTTCGCTGGCACGGGCCGGACGTGGCGGAACTCGTGACGCTGCCGGACTGTCCGGTGGCCGCCCCGGGGTCCGACGGTGAGGGCTGCTGCCTGTTCGCCGACCACATCGCACGGCACACCTGGGAAGACGAGCTGGAGGAGGTCTCGTGCACCAGCTGATCGCGAGCCCACGCAAGACCCGGCGCCCGCGATCGCCTCGTAACGAACGGTGCGGGGACTGCGGTGGCAGCGGCGCCAACTCGTCCGGCAAGACCTGCGGCACCTGCAACGGCCTGGGTGAGATCCACTGCCGCACCCGCCGCCAGGAGTCCCGTACGTCGTCCCACTCCCTGACGCGAAAGGAAGGCCACCGATGACCCACGCTCTGATCGCCTCCCCGTTCCTCGACGGACATCTTCTCCTCAAGCCGGGAGCGAGGGCCGGCGCCCGGATCTCCGCCGACCACTTCGAGGGCCTGCGCCAGGCCACCACCGATGGAGAGTCTCTTCCCGCCTGGGCGGCGCAGACCGCCGCCGACGTGTGGGGCCTGGACCTGGACGGTCAGCCCGTGCGGAGCACGGTGCTGGTCCGTGAGCCGTCCCCGTTCGGCTACTGCCGGGCGTCCTGGGAGATCAATCTTGGATGCAACTTCGGCTGCAAGCACTGCTACCTCGGCGAGCGGCCGTTCTCCGGCCTCGGCTGGGAGGAGAAGGTGCGGCTGCTGGACATCATGCGCGAGGCCGGTGTCCTCTGGCTCCAGATCACCGGCGGCGAACCCACCATGGATCCTCACTTCCAGGGCGCGTACCGGTACGCCTGGCTGGCCGGGATGATGCTCACCATCTCCACCAACGGCTCGCTGCTCTGGCGTCCCGATCTCCTCAAGCTCTTCCGGGACTGCCCGCCGTACCGCCTGGTGGTCAGCATGTACGGGGCGAGCGAGAAATCCTTCGACACGCTCACCCAGCGCCGCGGAGCGTGGAAGGCGTTCCGGCGCGGCATCGACGCAGCGCGCGAGGCGGGTCTTCCTCTGCGAATCAACGTCGTGGTGACCGAGGACAACGCCTCCGAGGCCGACGAGATGGCCGCCCTCGCCGACGAGTGGAACGTCGAGAACCACGCGTACACGAACATGACGCCCACGATCTACGGCGGCGGTGAGCCGCTGCTCGCCCAGTCCGCCGCCCACCTGCGCCAGCGCAAGCCGTTCGCCGGCTGCAACGCGGGACACACCTTCTTCCACGCCGACCCGCACGCCAGGGTCTCGATCTGCAAGGTCGGCCGCGACGACCAGATCGACCTCATGGTCGAAGGCATCGACGGCCTCACCCGGCTCGGCGCCATCGCCGACCGCCTCATGCTTCGCACCGGTGGGTGCGAGGGCTGCGCCCTGTCCGGCACCTGCCGGGTCTGCCGTCCCCTGGCCAAGCACTACCAGGAGGCGAAGGCGCCGCTGCACAGCTACTGCCAGCACGGAGACAAGGAGAACGCCTCATGACCCCGCCCGTAGCGGTGACCATCCTTCCCGGCCCGCCGTCCTCGGCCCGCCGCGCGGCCCCGCCCGTCGCGACCGCGTCGATCACCGCCGTCCAGGACCTCGACGTGATCGTGGAGAGCGCGGAGTGCTCCTGCGACGCCGGTGACGACAACCCCCACTGACCGCCATGATCCGGTCGACTCCGCTCAGGCCCCGGCGCACTCGCGTCGGGGCCTGAGCCCTGCCCGTCCCACCGCTAGGGTGCCGCTCATGTTCTTCCGCTGGGACTGGCTCCGGCCTCAACTGACCGCGCCGATCGTGCCGACTCTCGGCCCCGTCCACCCCGACGCTCTGACAGTAGAGATCTTCGAGGACACCCTGCGTGCGGCCGTAACGGGCGGCTTCCTGCCCTACGACAAGGACCGGCGTTGGGGGGACGAGAAGGACGAACAAGTCCTCGGCGAGGACGTGGTCCACCAACGGGAGCACACCCTCATCCCCACCCTGACCCGACGCGGACGCGGCACCGTGAAGGTCTTCGCCTACGGAATCCGCACCGGCGTCGTGGAGGAGGCAGCCGAGCTCGCCGCCGAACTGGCCGCTACTCACAACGTGGCGGATGCCCGAGTCGTACGTCCTCTCGGCCCTACAACCGTCCACCCGCGCGGCACCCGCATCCAGCTGAAGGACTTCACCGCCGCCGCCTGCCCCGCCCCCGACGGCCTCGTCCGCCCCGTCACTGGCTGGCCGACCGTCGTCCAGGAAACCTTCCCGCCGTTCGCCCAGGCCATGGCAGGCGAGGGGCTCGCCTTCCTCCACGCCCGGATGCAGGCCGGCCGCTGCGGCCCGGTCCTCGCAGCCGTCGCCGAGGACCGCATCGCGGGCGCGATCGGGCCCATGGACGTACGCGCGGACGCGATCGGCCGCCCCCAGCTCCTGCCTCAGTACTTCGCCGTCCTGCCCGAAGTCCGAGGGCGGGGACTCGGCCGTCTGCTGTGGCGGGCGGCGATGCACTGGGGCCAAGGCCACGGCGCCGCCTACCAACTCCTCCAGACCGAGGTCGGCGGTCCATCCGACAGGCTGTGCCAGGCCGAAGGGCTGACCTCCCTCGGCTTCACCCACCTCACGCGTGTCACGTGAAGCGAAGGCGACGGGACCGTTCCTGAGAGCTGAGCTCGTGCTCGGCCGGACACCCCGAACGGTCTTGGGTGTCCTGGTCGACCGCGTTCCTTCCGATCCCGGCGCCGTCGGATCTCGTCCGTGGCCCGGGAATGCGGGGGCGGTGTCCCTCGCGTCCAGAGGTCCCCGATCCGGCCTGGGTGGTCCGATGCCCGTGACGATCGCTCTGGTCGTCGCGGGGCGGTGCCGCCCGTCGCCGGATCCGGTGCCCGAGGGCGCGCCTTCCGATCGCCACCGCGGCGGCGGCGTGTCGGGAAGTCTGTCGTTTCGCGCCGGTCAGCGGCTTCTGCCAGTGCTCGGCTCCCCACGTCGAGGTGTAGGCGGGGTCCACGGCGATCACACCGATACCGGCCTCCGCGCACATGCTGACCAGGCGGGCGCGGAGCTTTGCCGTGGGCATGCCGGAGATCAGCTGCCGGAGCTTCTTGCGGCGGCCGTGCTTCTCCCGGGTCGTCGAAGTGGTGAAGTCCAGGTCCTCGATGGCGACCGCCTGCACGCCTGTGGTCTTGACCCAGAACAGGAGGCAAGTGAGGGCGTGGCGGAGCTGGGCGTCACGATGACCGGCTGTGCCCGTCAGGTCGTATTCGAAGCGGCGCGGCGCACCGACCGGGTTGCCGTGGGGGTCCAGTCGCCAAGTGGCGAGGTGGTCGGCGTTCATGTCGACGCCGACCACGCCTCGTGCCCGCAAGGACTCCAAGGGCACGAGGGGCAGGTCCTTGCGTGTCCAGGAAGCGTCCAGGTACCAGCGGCCGGAAGCGGGGTCGAGATGGATGCGGTACGCGATGGCCCGATGGGTCGTGACGCGGTCACGCCACTCCTCGCCGCGGTACGGAAAGGACACGCGAGCCGTGAACACGTACCGGCCGTGCTTCGCGTTGGCCAGACCTGCCAGCGGTGCCGGGAGCTTGATGCTCACCTCGCCGTCAGGACTGACACGGATCGTCTGGTTCCCGAACTTCTTCCCGGATTCGCCGTCTGCGGTCAGGAACCAGCGGGCGGCCTCCCAGGCAGCCCGCCACTGCCCCGACGTCCTGTCGGCGACGGCCAGGTGGTGGCGCTGGTTGAGCAGCCGCTTCCCACCACGCACCACCGAGACCCGTCCGGAGGCGTACGCGGCTTCCACGCGCTCGTAGCGGCCTTCGAGGACCGTCAGTCGGCGGGACTTCTGGAACCACTCGCGACGGGAGCGGTAACCGCCTGGACCGCCCCGGGTCCCCTTCTCCCCCAGCGCCAGTGACAGCCGGTGCCGGATCGTCCGGATCCCGGCGTCCAGACTCTTCAGATGCGCGTGCTGGGCCCGCCGGGAAAGGCCCCACTGATCGTGGGTGTTCGCGGTGACCGACCCGGCCCACCGCGAGGAGGAGACGGAGGTCAGCTCCCGCTTGCGGGTCGCCCACGTCTCGGCGGAGTGCCTGAGCCCGTCCCGTACACGCCTCGCCAAATCCCCCGACGCCAGACGCCCCATGTGTGCGCCCACGGCACGCAGGACCCCCTCATCCTCGGCCGTCATGCCCTTGAGCCGGTCCCGGATGCTCACACCGGAGGGGCCGTCGACGACGAACGGACGCGCGATCTGCCGAAGCCGCTTCGCCTCCACCACGCCCATCCACCTCCGGTCTTCCTCTGTCGCTGACGCATGGCGAACCTAGCTGACATCGGGGTCAGATCAGCCGATAAGCGGGAAATGGATTGAAAGAGATCATTTGCGCTTTTCTCTTTGCAGTTCATGGCAAAAAGCGACGGCGGCGGACCCCCCACGGGCCGCCACCGTCGCGTTCTTGGGTGACTCAGGTGTACGGCTGGTGTCAGCCGCCACCTCGTCAGTCGGCGACCACCAGGGACGGGGTCTCCTTCGTGAGGATCTCGCCGCGGAAGAACGCCGGGCTCTTGCGCTGCATGACCAGCATGATCACGAAGCCCAGGAGCAGCAGGCCGACGCCGATCACGAAGACCGAGCCGACGCCGAAGACGGAGGAGCCGGAGCCGTAGGCCGGGTCCCACATGTCGTAGAGGGTCTTGCCGAAGACGCCGGTCAGCATCAGGCCGCCGAGGAGGGGCATGAGGCCCTTGTAGGCGAAGTCGCGGCCGGTGCGGAAGAGCTCGCCGCGGAAGTACCAGACGCAGGCGAAGGCCGTGATCGCGTAGTAGAAGCAGATCATCAGGCCGAGCGCGTAGATCGTGTCGACCAGGACGTTCTCGCTGACCAGGGTCATGACCGTGTAGAAGAAGCCGGTGGCGACGCCCGCGACGATCGTGGCCTTGCCGGGGGTCTTGAAGACCGGGTGGACCTTGGTGAAGGACTTCGGCAGCGCCTCGTACGTGGACATCGCGAGGACCGTGCGGGCGACCGGGATGAAGGTCGTCTGGAGGCTCGCGGCGGCGGAGGCGAGGACGGCGACGAAGAGCAGGATGCCGAGCGTCGGGCCCATGACCGGGCCGGCGAGGGCGGCGAAGACGTTGTCGGAGGTCTCCGGGTTCGCGAGGCCGAGGCCCTCCTCGCCCGAGCCGACGGCCATCTGCGCGGCGATGCCGGTGGCGAGGTACGAGCCGACGAGCACGACCATCGCGATGAGCGCGGCGCGGCCGGGGGTCTTGGCGCTGCCGGTGGTCTCCTCGTTGGTCGCCATGCAGGCGTCCCAGCCCCAGTACATGAAGATCGAGAGGGAGAGGCCGGCGGTGAAGGCCGCGAAGGACTGGACCGCGAAGGGGTTCATCCAGGACCAGGAGAAGGAGACCGAGGTCTCGAAGTCGCCGGCCTTCGACAGGGCCATCGCCACGAAGATGCCGAGGACGAGGAGCTGGAGGCCGACCAGGGTGTACTGGACGCCCTTGGTCGCGGTCATGCCGCGGTAGCTGATCGCGGTCGCGGCGGCGATGAGCGTGAGGCAGGTGATGATGTGGACGGCCTTGTTGTCGTCCAGGGCGGCGATGGAGTCGCTGCCGGTGATCTCGCCCGCGAGGAGCCAGAAGTACGAGGTCGCGACGCCGGCGAGGTTGGAGAGCACGATGATCGTGGCGATCACCAGGCCCCAGCCGCACATCCAGCCGATCTTCGGGCCGAAGGCCTTCACGGTCCACGTGAAGGAGGTGCCGCAGTCGGGCATGACCTTGTTGAGCTCCCGGTACGCGAAGGCGACAAGGAGCATCGGGAGGAAGCCGGCGAGGAAGATCGCGGGCATCTGGAGGCCGACCTCGCCGGCCGTGGAGCCGAGCGTCGAGGTCAGGCAGTAGACGGGGGCGACGGTCGAGATGCCGATGACGGCACTCCCGAGGAGGCCGACGGAGTTTCCGCCGAGCCCCTTCGTGCGCACGCCTTGCGTGTCGCCCGGGGCGGTGACGCCCCTTACCGTGTCTCCGGCCTGCGGCCGGGCATCCACCTGAGTCATGAACAGGACGTTAAATGCTGCGGTTTCCACATCCGGAAGATCCCGCTCCGCTCATTTGATCGATCATCGCCTTGCATTGACAGGGTCCAAAGACCCTATGGCCAATGATTGAAAGATCGACCACCGGGCAGGACCGACCAACTGGTAGGTCGGTCGGCCGTGTCCGATATGCGGGAACCGCAGCAACACCCCAAATGTCCGCTTTGAAAATTTCCCGTGTGATTCAGAAGACGGTCATCCGGCCGGGCGTGTCACCCCGGCCAGACGACCGCCTGGAGCTCGCTGTACGCGTGGAGCGCGTACGAGCCGACGTCCCGCCCGACACCGCTCTTCTTGAACCCGCCGAACGGCGCCTCCATGTTCCGTCCGATCGTGTTCACGCCCACCCCGCCGGCCCGCAGCCGGGCCGCGACACGGAAGGCGCGGGCCACGTCGCCCGACCACACGTAGTCGATGAGGCCGTAGTCGCTGTCGTTGGCGAGCGCGATCCCCTCCTCCTCGTCGTCGAAGGGCACGACCACGACGACCGGACCGAAGATCTCCTCCCGCACCACCCGCATCTCGTTGGTGCAGTCGGCGAGGAGCGTCGGAGCCACGTAGAAGCCCTTCGCGAGGTCGGGGCGCTCGCCGCCCGCGACGACCCGCGCGCCCTCCTTCTTCCCCAGCTCGATGTACGCCTCCACGCGGTCGCGGTGCGCCGCCGAGATCACCGGGCCCACCACCGTCCCCTTGGCGGCCGGGTCGCCGACCTTCATGAACGCGAGGTAGCCGGTGAGCTTCTCGATCAGCTGCTCGTAGATCCCGCGCTGCGCGAGGACCCGCGTCGGAGCCGTACAGATCTGGCCGCTGTAGAAGGAGAAGGTCGTCCCGATCCCCATCGTCGCGGAGTCGAGGTCGGCGTCGTCGAAGACGAGCGCCGCGCCCTTCCCGCCCAGCTCCATCAGCTGCCGCTTGAGCGAGCGGCCGCAGACCTCGCCGATCGCCTGGCCGACGGCGGTCGAGCCGGTGAAGGAGACCATGTCGACGTCCGGGGAGTCGACGGCCGCCTCGCCCACGGCCTGGGCGGAACCGGTCACGACGTTGACGACCCCGGCCGGGACGCCCGCCTCCTCAAGGGCCCTGGTCATGGCGTACACGGACAGCGGGTCCTGCGGGGCGGGCTTCACGAGGACCGTGTTGCCCATCGCGAGCGCCGGGGCGATCTTTCCGGCCGGGTTGGCCCAGGGGTTGTTGTACGAGGTGATGCAGGTGACGACGCCGACCGGACGCCGTACCGCCACCGCGCCCATCACCCCCGCCCTGCCCATGGGCCCGGCCTCGTTGATCTGCGGCGGCAGGGCCTCCTCCACCGGCTCCATGGCCCCCCGCGCGTACCGCCGGAACCGGGAGGAGCCGATCGCGACCTGCATGCCGCGGGCGATGCCGGTGGTGGCGCCCGTCTCGGCCTGGGCCAGGCGGACGTTCTCCTCGGCGTCGCGGGCCATGAGGTCGGCGGCCCGGTCGAGGATCGCGGCACGCTCCTCCGGCCTCGTACGGGACCAGGTGGCGAAGGCCTCGCGGGCCGCGGCGGCCGCCTCGTACACCTGGGCCGTCGACGCCTCCGGCGCGAGCCCCACGACCTCCTCGCTCGCCGGGTCGACCACCTCGTAGTGCCCGCCGTCGGGCTCGACCCACCGCCCGCCGATGAACAGCTTCTCGGTCCTGACGCTCTCGGTACTCATCGTGTCGCCACCGTCCTCGTGTCGCGGCCCGAACGCAGCACCTTCCCGGGTATCGCGCCGGTCACCTCGTCGTCCCGTACCGTCTCCACCCCGTTGACCCGGACCGAGACGATCCCGATCGCGCGCGAGTCGAGGCGCGGGCTGTCGCCCGGCAGGTCGTGCACGAGCGTCGCCGGACCCGCCTCGATCCGCTCGGGGTCGAAGAGGACGAGGTCGGCGTGGAAGCCCTCCTCGATCCGACCGCGCTCGCGGAGCCCGAAGAGCCGGGCGGGGTCGTCGGTCAGCATCTTCACCGCGCGCTCAAGGGGCACCAGCTTCCGGCCGCGCAGGCAGTCGCCGAGGAAACGGGTCGTGTACGGGGCCCCGCACATCCGGTCCAGGTGCGCGCCCGCGTCCGACCCGCCGAGCATGACGTCCTCGTGCTCCCAGGTCTCCTTGCGGAGGGCCCACGAGGCGGGGTCGTTGTCGCTGGGCATCGGCCACAGGACGGTACGGAGATCGTCGTTGGCGCAGATCTCGACGAGGGCCTGGAAGGGGTCCTGCCCGCGCTCGGCGGCGATGTCCCCGACGACCCGCCCGGTGAGCCCCTCGTTCTCCTTGCTGTACGTGTCCCCGATGACGTACCGCCCGAAGTGCGCGAGGCGCCGGAAGACGCCGGCCTCCCTGGAGTCCGCGCGGCGGAGCATCTCGGCGCGGACGTCCGGGTCGCGGAGCTTCGCGATCCGCTCGGGAACGGGCAGCGCGAGGACCTCCCCCCACCCGGGGATCAGATTGAGCGCGCAGAACGTCCCGAGGGACATGTTCATCGGCGTCAGGATCGGCATCGTGAGGGCCACGATCCGGCCGCCGGCCTTGCGGGCGCGCTCGGAGGCCGTGAGCTGGCGCGGGACGCGCTCGGGAACGGCGGCGTCGATGGTGAGCACGTTCCAGTTGAGGGGCCGCCCGGCGGCGACGGTCATCTCGACGAACAGCTCGATCTCGTCGTCGGAGAACTGGTCGAGACAGCCCGCGAGGATGGCCTCGATCTGGGTGCCCTCGTGCTCGCCGACGGCCCGGGAGAGGGCGACGAGCTCGGCGGGGCCCGCATGACGGGAGGCGACAGGGGCGCCGTCGCCGTCGGAATGCGTGGACGACTGGGTCGTGGACAGCCCCCACGCGCCGGCCTCCATCGCCTCCTTGAGCAGCGCCACCATCCGCGCGAGCTGCTCGTCGGAAGCCTCGCCGCTCGTGGCGGCCTCCCCCATGACGTACCGCCGCAGGGCGCAGTGCCCGACCATGAACCCGGCGTTGACGGCGATACGGCCCTCAAGGGCGTCGAGGTACTCGGCGAACGAGGACCAGCTCCAGTCGACGCCCTCCTCCAAGGCCTTCAGGGCCATGCCCTCGACCTTCGACATCATCCGGCGCGTGTAGTCGGCGTCCTCGGGACGGTCCGGGTGCAGCGGAGCCAGCGTGAACCCGCAGTTGCCGCCGGCGACGGTGGTCACGCCGTGATTCATGGAGGGAGTGGCGTACGGGTCCCAGAACAGCTGGGCGTCGTAATGGGTGTGCGGGTCGACGAACCCCGGCGTGAGGACGAGCCCGGTCGCGTCCTCGGACGACCTGGCCCCCTCCCGCACGGTCCCGGGCTCGGCGACGACGGCGATCCGCCCGTCCCGGATCCCGACGTCGGCGACGAAGGCGGGGGCACCGGTGCCGTCCACGACGGTGGCGCCGGTGATGAGGTGGTCGAGCATGACGGTCCCTTCTCGCGGGGCGGGGGCTGCGCGTGGCCGCGCGTGCCTGCGTGTGGCTGCGGGTGGCTGCGCGTGGCCTTTTCTCGTGACGTGGGTGCGCCCCGGCCCGGAGACCGCCGCGGGGGCCTCCGGCCGGGGCCGGTACGGGACGGCGGTCCGGGAAGACGTCGTCCCGCGCTTGTGGTGACGGGGGGAGGGGTGCGGGGTGCGGGTGGGGTGCGGGGTGCGGGCCGCTGCGCGGGGCCTTCACCCCACCCCGCCCCTTCCCGAAACCGGGGGCAAGCCCCCGGACCCCCGTACGGCCTGACGGCCGTGCCCTCAAACGCCGGGCGGGCTGAAATCCAGCCCCGCCGGCGTTTGAGGCGCGGGGTCCGGGGCGGAGCCCCGAGTGCTTCAGCCCGT
>NZ_JBHJVF010000021.1:0-19799 GCF_042264145.1 Streptomyces sp. NPDC056144
CCCCCCCCGGGGGCCGGGGCCCCCCCCCCGGTTTCGGGAAGGGGCGGGGTGGGGTGAAGGCCCGCCGCAGGCGCCCACCCCACCCACCCGCACCCGCCCAACGCAGCCCACCCCCGCCCAGCCCAGGGCAGCGCCCCGCAGCACCCCCCACAATGGACCCGTGCCCGAAGGAGACACCATCTGGCAGGCCGCCCACCGCCTGCACACCGCCCTCGCCGGCCGCGTCCTGACCCGCTCGGACCTCCGCGTCCCCCGGTTCGCGACCGCCGACCTCACCGCCCGCACCCTCCTCGACGTCACCCCGCGCGGCAAGCACCTCCTGGCCCGGATCGAGGGCGGGCTCACCCTCCACTCCCACCTCCGCATGGACGGCGCCTGGCGGGTGTACGCCACCGGTGAGCGCCCGCACGGCGGCCCCGAGCACCAGATTCGCGCCGTCCTCGGCAACGCCGAGTTCACCGCGTACGGCTACCGCCTCCCGGTCCTGGAGCTGATCCGCACCGCAGACGAGCCTCGCGTCGTCGGCCACCTCGGCCCCGACCTGCTAGGTCCCGACTGGGACCCCGACGAGGCGGTACGCCGCCTGCTCGCCGCCCCGGACCGCACGCTCGGCGAGGCCCTGCTCGACCAGCGCAACCTGGCCGGCATCGGCAACGTGTACAAGTCGGAGCTGGCCTTCCTCGCCGCCGTCACCCCGTGGCTCCCCGTCGGCGACCTCGGCCCGGACGTCCCCGCCCGCCTGGTCGCGACCGCCCACCGCCTCCTGGAGGCGAACAAGGACCGCCCCGACCGCCGCACCACCACGACGCGCCGCCCCGGCACCCCCCTGCACGTCTACGGCCGCGAGGGCCGGCCGTGCCTGCGCTGCGGCGCCCCGATCAGGAAGGCGGAGCTCGGCGACCGCGTCACGTACTGGTGCCCCGGCTGCCAGCGAGGCCCGGTCGAGGAGCCCACCAGAAGCCCCCACCCACACAATTGACGAACCGTCAGATTCACCCTTACGGTCCGGGCATGACGACTCTCCCGGCGTACGACCTCACCGGCCGCACCGCGTTCGTCACCGGCGCGGCGAGCGGCATCGGGCGCGCCACCGCCCGCCTCCTGGCCCAGGCGGGCGCGGCCGTCCACTGCGCGGACCGCGACGAGAACGGCCTCAAGGAGACGGCGGCCCTCGTCGCGTCCGAGGGCGGCACCGCGCACCTCCACCCCCTGGACGTCACGGACCGGGCGGCGCTCGCCGCCGCCGTACGCGCGGCCGGCCCGCTGCACGTCATGGCGGCCGTCGCCGGGATCATGCACACCAGCAGCGTCCTGGAGACCCGTGACGAGGACCTCGACCGCGTCCTCGCGGTCAACTTCAAGGGCGTGCTGTACGCGTGCCAGGAGGCGGCCCGCTCGATGATCGACTCCGGCATCCCCGGCTCGATCGTCACGATGGCCTCGGGCGCGATGGACACCGCGAGCCCGGGCCTGCTCTGCTACAGCGTCACGAAGGCGGCCGTGGTCCAGCTGACGAAGACCCTCGCGACGGAGGCGGGCGCGTACGGCATCCGCGTCAACGCGGTCGCGCCCGGCTGGATCCGCACGCCCATGACGGACCGCCACGAACCGGCGGCGCAGGAGCAGGCGGAGGCGGCGATGATCCGTCACTCGCCGCTGCGGCGGGTCGGCGAGGCCGAGGACATCGCGCACGCGGTCCTCCACCTCGCCTGCGACGCCTCCTCGTTCACGACGGGCCAGATCCTCCGCCCCAACGGCGGCGTCGCCATGCCCTGGTGACGCTCCCCCGCCCCACCCCCCGAGCCGACGCAGACGCCGCCCCAGACCCAGGCCCAGACGCCGACCCAGACCCAGTCCCAGGCCCAGACGCCGACCCAGCCCCAGCCCCAGCCCCAGACACAGACGCCGCCACATGCACCGGCAGCAAGCTCAGCCCCCAGCCGCCCGCGACCACCGCGCCCTCGACGAGACCGGACTCCCCCGGCACGAGCAGCAGCCGCAGCACCGCCCACCACCAGAGCCCCCCGGCCACCAGCCCGACCGCGACCAGCGCGAGCGTCACCGGCGGAACACGTCGCCGTACCATGGCCGCCTCCTGCGGTCGACGCTAGACCGGCAGGATCACCCAGCGGGAGGGCGCACCGGAGGCAAACCCGGCGCACTCCTCGCGTATCACCACGGGCCGGCCGCCTACGCGCTCTCCGCCTGGAACATCCACGCGTGCTTTTCAAGATCGCCGGTCAGCCCGATCAGGATGTCCTGACTGATCGGGTCCGGGTCCCCGGTGACGTCGATCCGTTCCCGCATCCGGGTGATGACCGCCCCCAGCGCGGCGACGAGGATGTCGACCGCCTCCGCGTCCTTGATCCAGCCCTCGGGGACCGTGCCGATCGCGCTGGAGGCGGCCACGGTCGCCGACCGCCCGTCCGGGTTGACGCCGAGCGCGGAGGCACGCTCGGCGACGGTGTCGGAGTGCAGCCGCGCGGTGTCGACGACCTCGTCGAGCTGGAGGTGGACGGAGCGGAAGCGCGGTCCGACCACGTTCCAGTGCACCTGCTTGGCGACGAGGGAGAGGTCGATCAGGTCGACCAGCGCCCCTTGGAGGGCGCCGCCGACCGTCTTGCGGTCGGCGTCGGACAGCGGGCTCTTCACGACGGACATACGGGATCTCCAACCAGTCGTACGTCCTCCCACCATGGCACGCACCACCGGAACCCGGCATCTCGGAGATCACGCCACAAAACGCGCACCGAGGCAAGAGAGCCGGGGCAAGAGAAAAGCCCCGCCCGGCACCCCGCAGGGCACCGACCGGGGCTTCACCCCACTGCACACTTCACAGTTCGCTTCGGTCAAGCGGCGACGACGTCCACCGCTTCCGCGGGCGCCTTGATGGTCACCCGCTCGGTCGGCACACCGGTCACCGATGTCACCGACACCGAATTGAGCATCGGGCGCACCGGCGTCGGTACCGGTTCGCTCGCGGCTGCCGACTCGGCCAGTTCGGCCAGTGACAGCTCGTCGCTCACTTCGCGCATGAGCTCGGACATCCGTACGTCCAACGCGTCGCAGATCGCGGAGAGCAGTTCGGAGGAAGCCTCCTTCTGCCCCCGCTCCACCTCGGAGAGATAGCCGAGCGAGACTCGGGCGGACGAGGAGACTTCGCGCAGAGTACGGCCCTGGCGCTGGCGCTGCCGACGCAGCACGTCACCCAACAGGCGACGGAGCAGAATCATCGGTGGCTCCCTCCTCGGACCGCGTAGCCGCATCCTTCACGCCCCACCGTACCGCCTCGCGCTGCGGCCGTGCGGGGAGCGATGTCGTGTTCACTCAGGGCTGCAAACATCAATTCCCCCCGTTGTGTTCCGTATCCTGTGCCCGCGCATTTCCCGAGAGTTCCTCAAGGAGCAGTGCCAACACGCTCCGTACACTCTCTCTACGGATTTCCGCGCGGCCGCCGTTCAACCTCAACGAGACCACTTTCCCGGCTCCGGCGCCTCCTCCGGCCGGTCCCGCGACCGCCACGTAGACGGTTCCGACGGGCTGTCCGTCCTGCGGGTCGGGGCCCGCGACGCCGGTCGTGGAGATGCCCCAGTCGGCCCCGAGCCGGGCCCGTACACCCCTCGCCATCTGCAGCGCGACCTCCGGATCGACCGCGCCGCGCTCCGCGAGGAGGGCCTTGTCGACGCCGAGGAGCTCGTGCTTGAGGACCGTGGCGTAGGCCGTGACCGAGCCGAGGAAGGATTTCGAGGCTCCCGGCGTGCCGGTGATCTCGGCGGCCACCAGACCACCCGTGAGCGACTCCGCGGCGGCCACCGTGTGACCACGCTCCGCGAGCAGCGCAAGGACACGGGCGGCCTGCGTCATCGCGTCGCCGCCTCCGGGCGCTCGGCCGCGCGTTCGGCGGCGAGTCCCCGCCGCCGCAGCACGACGGCCTGTCGCACATAGTCCAGACCGGTGACGACGGTCAGCACGACGGCCACCCCCATCACCCAGAAGCGCAGCGTGGCCAGCGGCCCGGTCAGCATCAGCACGTACATGCCGACCGCCGTGCCCTGCGCGAGCGTCTTCATCTTGCCGCCCCGGCTGGCCGGGATCACCCCGTGGCGGATCACCCAGAACCGCATCAGGGTGATCCCCAGCTCGCGCGCCAGGATGACCACGGTGACCCACCAGGGCAGGTCGCCGAGCGAGGAGAGACAGATCAGGCCGGCCGCCATGATCGCCTTGTCGGCGATCGGGTCGGCGATCTTCCCGAAGTCCGTGACCAGGTTGTACGTCCTCGCCAGGTGCCCGTCGAAGACGTCCGTGATCATGGCGACCGCGAACGCCGCCCACGCCCAGGCGCGCCAGACGGGGTCGTGTCCGCCGTCCTGGAGGAGCAGCACCACGAAGCCCGGCACGAGCACGAGCCTGATCATCGTGAGGATGTTCGCGATGTTCCACAGGCTGGCCTGATTGACGGCCGCCGTGCCCAGCTTGCCGCGGGGCGTCGGCCTACCGGTCCCGCCCGTCGCGGATGCCGGGACTCCGGTCATCTGCCCGCCTCCTCGAAAAGACACTCGGCCACCAGGTCGACGCCTTCCGTGCCGACGACCTTCGCCTTGACCATACGGCCAGGGGCCAGGTCGGGGCTCGTACCGTCGGCCGTGGTGAGGTACACCTGTCCGTCCGTCTCGGGCGCCTGGTGGGCGGCGCGGCCGATCCAGCCGTCCTCCTCGTCCAGGGTCTCGACGAGTACGTCCAGGGTCTCTCCGAGCCGCTCCTCCGCGCGCTGCGCGGTGAGCTCCTCGGCGAGCCGCGACAGGTGGGCCAGTCGGGCGTCGACGACCTCCTGGTCGAGCTTGTGCTCGTACGTGGCGGCCTCGGTGCCGTCCTCGTCGGAGTAGCCGAAGACGCCGATGGCGTCGAGGCGCGCGTGGGTGATGAAGCGTTCCAGCTCGGCGAAGTCCGCCTCGGTCTCGCCGGGGAAGCCGACGATGAAGTTCGAGCGGGCACCGGCCGTCGGGGCCTTGGAGCGGATGGTCTCCAGGAGCTCCAGGAAGCGGTCGGTGTCGCCGAAGCGGCGCATGGCGCGCAGCACGTCCGGGGCGCTGTGCTGGAACGACAGGTCGAAGTAGGGCACGACCTTCTCGGTCGAGGTCAGCACGTCGATCAGGCCGGGGCGCATCTCGGCGGGCTGGAGGTAGCTGACGCGGACGCGCTCGATGCCGTCGACGGCGGCGAGCTCGGGCAGCAGGCTCTCCAGGAGGCGGATGTCGCCGAGGTCCTTGCCGTACGAGGTGTTGTTCTCGGAGACCAGCATGACCTCCTTCACGCCCTGCTCGGCGAGCCAGCGCGTCTCGTTCAGCACGTCCGAGGGACGGCGCGAGACGAAGGAGCCGCGGAAGGAGGGGATGGCGCAGAAGGAGCAGCGGCGGTCGCAGCCGGAGGCCAGCTTCACGGAGGCGACGGGGCTGGTGTCGAGCCGGCGGCGCAGCGGCGCGCGCGGACCGGAGACGGGGGCGACACCCTCGGGGAGGTCGGACGGCACGTTCTCGGGGGCCTGGGCCGGCTCCTCGGGGGCGGCCACCGTGTCGCCGTGGCCGGGCAGGGCCACGGCCGCGGCGGCCTCCTGGCGCTCCACCGGGGAGAGCGGCAGCAGCTTGCGCCGGTCACGCGGGGTGTGCGCCTCGACACTGCCACCGCTGAGGATGGTCTGGAGGCGGTTGGAGATGTCGGCGTAGTCGTCGAAGCCCAGGACGCCGTCGGCCTCCGGGAGGGCCTCGGCGAGCTCCTTGCCGTACCGCTCGGCCATGCAGCCGACGGCGACCACGGCCTGGGTCTTGCCGTGGTCCTTCAGGTCATTGGCTTCGAGGAGGGCGTCGACGGAGTCCTTCTTGGCGGCTTCGACGAATCCACAGGTGTTGACTACGGCGACGTCCGCGTCCTCGGCGTTCTCGACGAGCTCCCAGCCGTCCGCTGCCAAGCGGCCTGCGAGCTCCTCCGAGTCCACCTCGTTACGGGCGCAGCCAAGAGTGACAAGGGCGACGGTACGGCGTTCGGGCATGGACTCAAGACTACTTCGTCCCGGCCGTTCCCCCGTCGCGCAGGGTTCACCTGCGCGACGGAGGTCACATCAGCCGCCCCGGAGCCGCTCCTGCGGACCGGGCCGGTCATCCGGCCTGCGGGTCGCCCTTGGTGTAGGTGAGCCGCTCGACCTGGCCGGATTCGAACTGGTCCTCGATCTTCTTTCCGTTCACGTACAGCTCGACGGCACCGGCGTTGCCGAGGACCAGGTCGACCTTCTCGTCGTCCTGGAAGGTCTTCGACTCGCCGTCCAGGAGGAGGCCGTCGAAGAGCAGCTGGCCGTCGTGGGCCTTGGCCGAGATCCAGCTCTTGCCGTCGACGGCGGTGAGCTTGACCGTGACCTTGTCCTGCGGGACGGCCGCGATCGCGCTCTCGGCCGGCTTCGGGGCGGCGGGCTTGACCGGCTTCGGCTTGGCGGCCGAGGTCGCCTTCTCCGGGGCGGGCGCCGGTCCGGCGTCGGCCGCGGTGGTGCCCTTCGGCGTCTCGTTCCCGTCGAACATCGTGAAGCCGACGAAACCGACGACGGCGACGATGGCCGCGACCATCGCGGCGGTCCAGTTGGGCCGCCGCGGTTCGGGGCGGATACGTTCCGCCTCGAAGAGCGGGGCGGCGGGGGTGGGCGCGGGACGGCCACCGTGATCGGCGTCGTACGTCTCGATCAGGCCGGCCGGATCGAGGCCGACGGCGCGGGCGAGCGTACGGATGTGGCCGCGGGCGTAGACGTCGCCGCCGCAGCGCGAGAAGTCGTCCTCCTCGATCGCGTGCACGATCGGAATCCGGACACGGGTGGAAGCACTGACCTCTTCGACGGTGAGACCGGCGGCGATACGGGCCTGCTGGAGAGCGCGACCGATCGAGTCCCGGTCGTCTGCCGGGAACGTCCGGTCGTCTTCGGGGGAGTTGCCGATGGACACGTGAGCGCCTTTCGAGCGTGTAGCCACCTGCTGGACGTTCAGTCTATGGGTGGTACGAAAGGGTGGGGCAACCGGGCGGGTGCCGTTTGTACGCCATGAGGCTGGTTGTACGGCATGAGGATGGGACGTGTGTCTGTCCCACCGTCCAACTTGACGTACGGGCAGGGGAAACGGTTGCCCCCCTTTCCCTTACGAGTGAGTCTCGGCCCGGTCTCGAACGCGTACCCCGTCGCCCCCGGCCCATGCGCTACGCGCCCGACTCCCCCCGGATCACGGCGATGACCCCGTCGATCTCGTCGGGCTTCACCAGCACGTCCCGCGCCTTCGAGCCCTCGCTCGGCCCGACGATGTTCCGCGACTCCATCAGGTCCATCAGCCGGCCGGCCTTGGCGAAGCCGACGCGCAGCTTGCGCTGGAGCATCGACGTCGAGCCGAACTGCGTCGAGACGACCAGTTCGGCGGCCTGGCACAGCAGGTCGAGGTCGTCGCCGATGTCCTCGTCGATCTCCTTCTTCTGCTTGGCACCGACGGTGACGTCCTCCCGGAAGACCGGCGTCATCTGGTCCTTGCAGTGCTGCACGACGGCCGCGACCTCGTGCTCGGTGACGAAGGCGCCCTGCATGCGGACGGGCTTGTTGGCGCCCATCGGCAGGAACAGCCCGTCGCCCTTGCCGATCAGCTTCTCGGCGCCGGGCTGGTCGAGGATGACCCGGCTGTCGGCGAGCGAGGAGGTGGCGAAGGCGAGCCGCGAGGGCACGTTCGCCTTGATCAGACCGGTGACGACGTCGACGGACGGACGCTGGGTCGCGAGGACCAGGTGGATGCCTGCGGCGCGGGCCAACTGGGTGATGCGGACGATCGAGTCCTCGACGTCCCGGGGCGCGACCATCATCAGGTCGGCGAGCTCGTCGACGATCACCAGGAGGTACGGGTACGGGCTCAGCTCGCGCTGGCTGCCCTCGGGCAGCTGGATCTTGCCGTCCCTGATCGCCTGGTTGAAGTCGTCGATGTGCCGGAACCCGAAGGCCGCCAGGTCGTCGTAGCGGAGGTCCATCTCCTTCACCACCCACTGGAGGGCCTCGGCGGCCTTCTTGGGGTTGGTGATGATCGGCGTGATGAGGTGCGGGATGCCCTCGTACGCGGTGAGCTCGACGCGCTTGGGGTCGACGAGGACCATCCGGACGTCCTCGGGCGTCGCCCTGATCATCACCGAGGTGATGAGGCAGTTGATGCAGGAGGACTTGCCGGAGCCGGTGGCGCCCGCGACGAGCACGTGCGGCATCTTCGCGAGGTTGGCCATGACGTAGCCGCCCTCGACGTCCTTGCCGAGCGCGACCAGCATCGGGTGGTCGTCGCCCGCCGCGTCCGCGAGCCGCAGCACGTCCCCGAGGTTGACCATCTCGCGGTCGCTGTTCGGGATCTCGATGCCGACCGCCGACTTGCCGGGGATCGGCGAGATGATCCGGACGTCCGGGGAGGCCACGGCGTACGCGATGTTCTTGGTCAGGGCCGTGATCTTCTCGACCTTCACGGCCGGGCCGAGCTCGACCTCGTACCGCGTGACCGTCGGGCCGCGCGTGAAGCCGGTGACGGCCGCGTCGACCTTGAACTCGACGAAGACGTTGGAGAGCGACTCGACGACCGCGTCGTTGGCGGCGCTGCGCGTCTTGCCGGGACCGCCGCGCTCCAGGAGGTCCATCGAGGGCAGCGAGTAGGTGATGTCACCGGACAGCTGGAGCTGCTCGGCCCTGGCCGGCAGGTCGGTCGGCTCGGGCGCCGGCTTGGTCAGGTCCGGTACGCCTCCGCCGGGGCGCCGCTCACCGGGCCGCGCGGACGGCACCGGCGGCGCGGCCGGCATGGGCGGCACCCCGTCTCCGCTCGCGGCCAGGGCGGCGTCGCGCTCGGCGGTGACGTCCTTGGTGAGGCCGGCGACGAGCGGGGACGGCGGCATCCCGTTGAGCACGGCTCCGTCGAGGGCGGCGGCCGCCGCGGCGGCCACGTCGACCGGGTCGAGACCGTGGTCGAAGGCGCTCGGCGCGGTGCTGCGCGGACCCCGGCCGGACCGCCGCTCCAGGACCTCGGCCTCGGCACGGTCCACGTCGTACGGCTCCGCGGGCCCGGAGGCGCGGCGCCGCGCGGGGCGCCCGGGGCGGGGCGCGGCCTCGCGCCAGTCCTCGTCGTACGGGTCGTGGCCCTCGTACTCCTCGTACCGCCCGTACCCGTCGGCGTCCGCCGCGTCCTCGGCCGGCTCGACGAGGCCGAGCCTGGCGCCGAGCGCGCGCAGCCGCTGCGGGATCGCGTTGACCGGGGTGGCGGTGACGACGAGCAGCCCGAAGAGCGTGAGCAGGACGAGCATGGGGACGGCGAGGACCTCGCCCATCATGAAGACGAGCGGCTGGGACGCGGCCCAGCCGATGAGGCCGCCGGCGTCCTGCATGGCCGCGCTGCCGTCGTCACGCCCGGGCGAACCGCACGCGATGTGGACCTGGCCGAGGATGCCGATGACGAGGGCGGAGAGGCCGATGCTGATCCGGCCGTTGGCCTCGGGCCGCTCCGGATAGAGGATCAGCCGCACGCCGATCGCGCCGAGGAGCAGCGGGACGAGCAGGTCGAGCCGGCCGAAGGAGCCGGTCACCAGCATCTGGACGAGGTCGCCGACCGGGCCGCGCAGATGGGACCAGGTCCCGGCGGCGACGATCAGGGCGAGCCCGAGGAGGAGCAGCGCGAGCCCGTCCTTGCGGTGGGCCGGGTCGAGCCCCTTGGCGCCCCGCCCTATCCCCCGGAACATCGCGCCGACGCCGTGGGCGACGCCCAGCCAGGCGCCGCGCGCCAGCCGGTAGATGCCCCCGGTGGGCGAGGGAGCGGGCCGCGGCGCGGCCTTCTTGGCGGCGGTCTTGCGCGCGGGCGCGCGTTTGGCGGGCGCGGCCTTCTTGGCCGCCGCCTTCTTCGCGGGAGCCTTCGCGGCCGCCTTGACCGCCGGTTTGGCGGGCGCCTTGGCGGGTGCCGCTTTCTTCGCGGCGGCCGTCGTCCGGCCGGCGCGCGGCTTTGCGGCGCCCGCCGTGCTCTGTGAACCCTTGCCGGACGTACGTGAAGCCATGGGGTCGAGGTTACCGGTGAGGAGACGGGCTGTCCGCCTCCAACTCACCCGATCCGGTCACCCTTGCCGAGGCGCCGAGCTGACGTCGGCTCATTCCGGGCCCATGCCTGTGACGGCGCGTCAGCTCTGGGCGGGCAGCGTGGGCGCGGCGCCCGTGCCCGGCTCCAGGGCGTCGAGGGCCCGCCGCAGTCCGGTCAGCTTGCGCTCCAGGTGGGCGGCGGTGGCGACCGCCGCCGCGTCGGCGGAGTCGTCGTCGAGCTGCTTCGACAGCGCCTCCGCCTGCTCCTCGACGGCCGCCAGACGCGCGGACAGTTCGGCGAGCAGCCCGGCGGACTCCTTGCCGTGACCGCCCTCGCCGCCGCCCTCCAACTGGAGCCGCAGCAGGGCCGCCTGCTCGCGCAGCTTGCAGTTCTTCATGTACAGCTCGACGAAGACGGAGACCTTGGCGCGGAGCACCCACGGGTCGAACGGCTTCGAGATGTAGTCGACCGCGCCGGCCGCGTACCCCCGGAAGGTGTGGTGGGGGCCGTGGTTGATGGCGGTGAGGAAGATGATCGGGATGTCCCGGGTCCGCTCCCGCCGCTTGATGTGCGCGGCGGTCTCGAAACCGTCCATGCCGGGCATCTGGACATCCAGCAGGATGACCGCGAAGTCGTCCGTCAGCAGCGCCTTGAGCGCTTCCTCCCCGGACGATGCCCGCACCAGCGTCTGATCGAGCGCGGAGAGAATGGCCTCCAACGCCAGCAGATTCTCCGGCCGGTCATCGACCAGGAGGATCTTGGCCTTCTGCACCATGCCCCGTCCTCCTCGCCCCGGCAACGGCTCACCCCGGCTCCCCGAACCGGGGGAAGCACCGGGCGCCGCCCCAGAGGACGGCTCCTTGACGCCGTCCGTCCTTGTGCCGGTCATCGTAGCCGCACCCCACCCATCGCCACACCCTGTCACCGCGATGTCACTGTGCACAGACCGGAAACGCGGCGGGAGACCAGAAGGTTCCCCGTAACCGGTCCGCTCACACCCGTGCGGCGACAGCCCGTCAGCGACTCACACCCCCCGCATCCACTGCTCCATGACGGTCAGCAGGTGATCGGGGTCGACCGGCTTCGTCACGTAGTCCGAGGCACCCGACTCGATCGCCTTCTCCCGGTCGCCCTGCATCGCCTTCGCCGTCAGCGCGATGATCGGCAGCCCGGCGAACTGCGGCATCCGCCGGATCGCCTCCGTCGTCGCGTACCCGTCCATCTCCGGCATCATGATGTCCATCAGCACGACCTTGACGTCGTCGTTCTGCTCCAGGACCTCGATGCCCTCACGGCCGTTCTCCGCGTACAGCACCGCGAGCCCGTGCTGCTCCAGGACGCTCGTGAGCGCGAAGACGTTGCGGATGTCGTCGTCGACGATGAGGACCCGCTCGCCCGAGAAGCCGTACGTACGCCTCGGCTCGGCCTCCGGCTCCGGCGCCACCCGCTCCGCCGCGCCCTCCTGGCCCGGCTGCCCGGCCTGACCCGGCAGCGCGGTCCGCGCCCCCGACGCCTCCGCCGCCGCCTTCCGCCGGTGCCTGAACAGCGCCCCGGCCCCCGACCGCGCCTCCGTCCGCACCGGCGGCGGCGGGAAGTGCGGGAAGGGCGAGAAGGCGTGGCCGGCCCCGGCCGCCCCCTCCTCCGCGCTCCGCTGCGGATCGTCCCCGTCGGCCGCCCCCGGTCCGTACAGGTGCGGCGGCAGCCCGTTGGGGCTCAGCGGCAGGTACAGCGTGAAGGTCGACCCGCGGCCCGGCTCGCTCGCCGCGAAGATCTCGCCGCCGAGCAGCCGCGCGATCTCCCGGCTGATCGACAGGCCCAGACCCGTACCGCCGTACTTCCGGCTGGTCGTCCCGTCGGCCTGCTTGAACGCCTCGAAGATGACCAGCATCTTGCTCTCCGCGATCCCGATCCCGGTGTCCGTCACCGAGAAGGCGATCAGGTCGGCGTCCGGATCCCGCAGCGAACCCGCCTCCAGGAGCTGCTCCCGGATCGACTGCGGTACGTCCCCGCCGGCCGGCCGGATCACCAGCTCCACGGCACCGGAGTCGGTGAACTTCACCGCGTTGGACAGGAGGTTGCGCAGCACCTGGAGCAGCCGCTGCTCGTCGGTGTGGAGCGTGGCCGGCAGCTCGGGCGAGACCCGCACCGAGAAGTCGAGCCCCTTCTCCGCCGTGAGCGGCCGGAAGGTCGCCTCCACGTAGTCGACGAGCTGGACGAGTGCGATCCGCGTCGGCGAGACGTCCATCTTGCCCGCCTCGACCTTGGACAGGTCGAGGATGTCGTTGATCAGCTGGAGCAGGTCGGAGCCCGCGCCGTGGATCGTCTCCGCGAACTCGACCTGCTTCGGCGTCAGGTTCGTCTCGGCGTTGTCCGCGAGCAACTTGGCCAGGATCAGCAGGGAGTTGAGCGGGGTCCGCAGCTCGTGCGACATGTTGGCCAGGAACTCGGACTTGTACCGCATGGAGACGGCGAGCTGTTCGGCGCGCTCCTCCAGGACCTGCCGCGCCTCCTCGATCTCGGTGTTCTTCACCTCGATGTCACGGTTCTGCCGGGCGAGCAGCTCGGCCTTCTCCTCCAGCTCCAGGTTGGAGCCCTGGAGCTCCTTCTGGCGGTGCTCCAGCTCGGCCGAACGCTCCTTGAGCTGCTCGGTGAGCTCCTGCGACTGCCGCAGCAGCACCTCGGTCTTGGTGTTGACGCTGATGGTGTTGACCGTGGTGGCGATCAGCTCGGCGATCTGGTTGAGGAAGTCCCGCTGGATCTGCGTGAACGGCTGGAACGACGCCAGCTCGATCACGCCGAGGACCTTGCCCTCGAAGAGCACCGGCAGCACGATCACGTGCGCGGGCGAGGCCTCGCCGAGCCCGGAGGAGATCTTGAGATAGCCCGGCGGCACGCTCATCGGAATCGTCCGCTTCTCCTCGGCGGCCGTCCCGATGAGGGTCTCCCCGGGGCGGAACGAGGTCGGCATGGACCCGGGCGAGTACCCGTAACTCCCGCGCATCCGCAGCTCGTACGCGCCGTCGCCCTCCCCCACGAGCTCGGCGTCGCCGTGCGCGGAGCCCGTGGGCATGGCCACGAAGAACGCGCCGTGCTGGGCCGACACCACCGGCGTCAGCTCGCTCATGATGAGCGAGGCCACGTCGTCGAGGTCCCGACGGCCCTGCATGAGACCGGAGATGCGGGCCAGGTTGCTCTTGAGCCAGTCCTGCTCGTCGTTGGCGAGCGTCGTGTCGCGCAGGTTCGCGATCATCGTGTTGATGTTGTCCTGGAGCGCCTGGATCTCACCGGCCGCGTCGACGCCGTCGATCTTGACGTTGAGGTCGCCGCGGGTCACCGCCGTGGCGACGGCCGCGATGGCGCGCACCTGCCGGGTGAGGTTCCCGGCCATCTCGTTCACGGACTCGGTCAGGTCGCTCCAGGTGCCCTCGACGTCCCGGACCCGCGCCTGGCCGCCGAGCTGCCCGTCCGTACCCACCTCGCGGGCCACACGCGTGACCTCCTCCGCGAAGTTCGACAGCTGGTCGACCATCGTGTTGATGGTGTTCTTCAGCTCCTGGATCTCACCGCGCGCGTCGATGTCGATCTTCTTCGTCAGGTCGCCCTTGGCGATGGCGGTGGTGACGGCCGCGATCTGCCGCACCTGACCGGTGAGGTTGTCGGCCATCGAGTTCACCGACTCGGTGAGGTCCTTCCAGGTGCCGGAGACCCCGGGAACCCGGGCCTGCCCGCCCAGTTCGCCGTCCGTGCCCACCTCGCGGGCCACCCGGGTGACCTCGTCCGCGAAGGACGACAGCGTCGTCACCATCGTGTTGACGGTCTCGGCGAGCTCGGCGACCTCGCCGCGCGCCTCGACCGTCACCTTCTTCGTCAGGTCGCCGTTGGCGACGGCCGCCGACACCCGGGAGATGTTCCGCACCTGGTTGGTCAGGTTGTTGGCCATCAGGTTGACGTTGTCGCTGAGGTCCTTCCACGTACCGGTGACCCCGCGCACCCGCGCCTGGCCGCCGAGGATGCCCTCCGTACCCACCTCGCGGGCCACGCGCGTGACCTCGTCCGCGAAGTTCGACAGCTGGTCGACCATCGTGTTCACGGTCGTCACCAGCTCCAGGATCTCGCCCCGGGCGTCGACCGTGATCTTCTTCGACAGGTCGCCCATGGCGACCGCGGTGGTGACCTCGGCGATGTTCCGCACCTGGATGGTGAGGTTGTTGGCCATGAAGTTCACCGACTGGGTGAGGTCCTTCCAGGTGCCGGAGACCCCCTGTACCTCGGCCTGGCCGCCGAGGATGCCCTCGGTGCCCACCTCGCGGGCCACCCGCGTCACCTGCTCGGCGAAGTTCGAGAGCTGGTCCACCATCGTGTTGAGGGTGTTCTTCAGCTCCAGGATCTCGCCCCGCGCGTCCACGTCGATCTTCTGCGACAGGTCACCGCGCGCCACCGCCGTGGCGACCTGCGCGATGTTGCGCACCTGGGTCGTCAGGTTCCCGGCCATGCCGTTCACGGAGTCGGTCAGGTCACGCCACACGCCGGCCACGCCCGGCACCTGCGCCTGACCGCCGAGCCGCCCGTCCGTACCCACCTCGCGGGCCACCCGCGTCACCTGGTCCGCGAAGGCGGACAGCTGGTCGACCATCGTGTTGATGGTGTTCTTCAGCTCCAGGATCTCGCCGCGCGCGTCCACGTCGATCTTCTGCGACAGGTCGCCCCGCGCCACCGCGGTCGTCACCTGCGCGATCTGCCGCACCTGCGAGGTCAGGTTGCCGGCCATGAAGTTCACGGAGTCCGTGAGCTCCCGCCAGCGCCCCGAGACGCCGTCCACCCGCGCCTGACCGCCGAGCCGTCCCTCGGTGCCCACGTCCCGCGCCATCCGCGTCACCTGGTCGGCGAACGAGGACAGCTGCGACACCATCGTGTTGACGGTGTTCTTCAGCTCCAGCATCTCGCCGGCCACGTCGACCGTGACCTTCTGCGACAGGTCGCCGTTGGCCACCGCCGTCGTCACCTGCGCGATGTCCCGCACCTGGCCCGTCAGGTTCCGGAAGGCCGTGTTCACCGAGTCGGTGAGGTCCTTCCAGGTCCCCGCCGCGCCCGGCACCTCGGCCTGACCGCCGAGCAGACCCTCGACGCCGACCTCCCGGGCCACCCGGGTCACCTCGGAGCCGAAGGCCGACAGCTGGTCGACCATCGTGTTGACGGTGTTCTTCAGCTCCAGCATCTCGCCGGCCACGTCCACGGTGACCTTCTGCGACAGGTCGCCGTTGGCCACCGCCGTCGTCACCTGCGCGATGTCCCGCACCTGCGTGGTGATGTTCCGGAAGACGGTGTTGACCGAGTCGGTGAGGTCCTTCCACGTCCCCGCCGCGCCCGGAACCTGCGCCTGACCGCCGAGCAGACCCTGCGCGCCGACCTCGCCCGACACCCGGGTCACCTCGTCGGCGAACGTCCGCAGCGTCTCCGTCATCTGGTTGATCGTGTCCGCGAGCTGCGCGATCTCACCGCGCGCGGAGACCCGCACCTTCTGCGACAGGTCGCCGTTCGCGACCGCCGTCGTCACCTCGGCGATCCCTCTCACCTGATTGGTGAGGTTGCCCGCCATCGTGTTGACGGAGTCGGTGAGGTCCTTCCACACACCCGCGACCCCGGCCACCTCCGCCTGGCCGCCGAGCTCGCCCTCCGTACCCACCTCGCGCGCGACACGCGTCACCTCGGAGGAGAACGAGGACAGCTGGTCCACCATCCGGTTGACGGTGTTCTTCAGCTCCAGCATCTCGCCGGCCACGTTCGCCGTGACCTTCTGCGACAGATCGCCGTCCGCCACCGCCGTCGTGACCAGCGCGATGTCCCGCACCTGGGCCGTCAGCCGGTTCGCCATCGTGTTGACCGAGTCCGTGAGGTCCTTCCACGAACCGGACACCCCGCGCACCTGCGCCTGCCCGCCCAGCTTGCCGTCCGTCCCCACCTCGACGGCGACCCTCGTCACCTCGGAGGCGAACACCGACAGCTGGTCGACGAGGTTGTTGGCGGTACGCGCGACCTTCAGGAACTCGCCGCGCAGCGGCCGTACGGTCCCGTCAGCACCCTCCGAACGCAGGTCCATCCGCTGGTCGAGATCGCCCTCGGCCACCGCCGACAGCACCCGCCCCACCTCGGACACCGGCCGCGCCAGCTCGTCCACCAGCGCGTTCGCGGCCTCGATCGCCGCGGCCCACGCCCCTTCGCTGGCTCCCGCCTCCAGGCGCTCGGACAGCTTGCCCTCGCGCCCCACCACCCGGCGGACCCGCGACAGCTCACCCGTCACGTGCATCTGCCGGTCCGCGACCTCGTTGAACACGGCGGAGATCTCCGCCATGATCCCGTCGCCGGACGGCGTCAGCCGCTTGCGGAGGTTCCCGTCCCGCATCGACACCAGCGCGGCCAGCAACCGCTCCAGTGCCGCCGCGTCCACCTGCACCGTCCCCCCACGGGAACGCCCGCCCCTCGCGCGCGTACCGCTGCCTCCGCCGCGCCGCGCCGCCGTGCCAGACTCCACCGTGTCCCTCCCGAAAGGGGTCGACCGTACGCTTCCGGCTCTCGCCGATAGCCTGCCCAGTGTTTCACCGCGATCGAACCAGGCGATAACAGTTCGGCAGCTTCGCACAGCGTCCCCTCCCCCGGAGGACGGAAACTGCAATGACCGGCATCCGCGCGGACAGCCAAGGTAAGTAACCTGGCATGCGGCTGTCCCACCACCCCGGTCCGCCCGGCGGGGGCGGTGAGGCGCGCGCACCACCACCGGGCAGCGGGAGAGGCAGACCGAGCATGGCAGAGCCGGGCGTCGAGACGCGTACGAGGAGTGCTGTGATCACCGCGCGGGCGACTGCCAGCTTCGAGCCCGTCGGGCGGTCCGTCGCGGCCGCCCGCGCATTCGTCAGGGACACCCTCCAGGGCTGGGGGCATCCCGAGCTCGTCGACGACGCCACCGTCCTCACCAGCGAGCTCGTCACCAACGCCGTCATCCATGCCGGCACCGCCGCCGAGGTCCTCTGCCTCCGCTCCGACACCGGCATCCGCGTCGAGGTCGCCGACCGCTACCCCGAGCGCGAGATCCCCGTCCAGAGCGGCCGCACCCTCGGCAACCCCGACCGCGAGAACGGCCGAGGCCTCCTCCTCTGCGCCGCCCTCGCCCACCGCTGGGGCGTCGACTACTCCCCCACCCGCAAGCACGTCTGGTTCCACCTCGACCTCCCCCAGCGCCCCGTCGGCACCCGCTCCGCGGGCCCCGTCCTCCCCGACGCGCTCCTCCCCGCCACCGAGTCCCGCGTCCGCGTCGCCGTCGTCCAGCTCGACGGCGGCGGAGCCCTCACCTCCTGGAACGAGGACGCCGGCGAACTCTTCGGGTACGCCCCCGACCAGGTCACCGGCAAACCCCTCGGCGACCTCGCCGCCTGGCCCCACACCCCCGGCATCGGCACCGGCCTCGCCGAGGCCCTCCGCCTCTCCCGCTGGGAGGGCAGCTACGGCATCCGCTGCGCCGACGGCCGCGTCATCCCCGTCTACGCCTCCCACCTGCGCGTCCGCGACAGCCAGGGCGAACCCTCCACGGTCTGCCTCCTCGTACGGGAACACGAGCGCGCCGTCCTCCAGACCCCGCAGCGCCCCGTCGCCGACCCCGCCTCGGAGAGCCGCACCGCCGCCGACCCCTTCGAGGTCTTCATCGGCTCCCCGGCCCCCGACGACCTCGACGGCCTCCTCCAGCGCACGGTCGAACGCGCCCGCGACATGCTCGACGGCGACGCCGCCTTCCTCCTCCTCGCCACCGACGACGAGACCGAGCTCGAGGTCCGCGCGACCACCGGCCTCCCGGCCGCCCGCCAGCGCTTCGCCCGCGTCCCCGTCGAGACCGGCGCCAGCCGGTACGGCTCCGCCCGCATGCCCGCCGTCCACGAGGACCTGGCCGCCGTCCCCGGCGCCGTCCCCCTCCTCGACGGCACCGGCATGCGCTCCGTGGTCACCGTCCCCCTCAAGGTCGAGGGCCGCCTCACCGGCTCCCTGGGCGTCGCCGCCGAGGGAGCCCACCGCTACTCCAACGAGGAGGCCCTGCGCCTCCAGTTCGCCGCCGACCGCATCGCCCTGGCCGTGGAATCCGCCCGCCTCGGCGAACTGGAACGCCTGCGCCGCGGCTCCCTCAGCTTCCTCGTCGAGGCCTCCGACCTCCTCGCCGGCACCCTCGACCGCGACCAGACCCTCGCCCTCATGGCCCAGATGACGGTCCCGACCCTCGCCACCTGGTGCGCGGTCTACACGATCGCCGACCAGTCCTCCGACCCGTACCTCTCGTACGTGCTCCACGAGGACGAGGACCGCATCGACGGACTCAAGGAACTCCTCTCGTCGATCGCCCCGCCCGACCCGGTGCCCACACCCGGCGCACGGATCTGGGCGGCCCCCGGCGCCGCGGCCCACCGGGCCGCGCTCAACGCCTCCGTCCGCACCCTCGGCCACCCGACGAGCCCGCTCTCCTCCGGCATCGACACCACCCTCGCCACCGCCGCCGCGGTGGCGGGCGAGACGGTCGTCCTCCCCCTGGTCGCGCGCAACCGGGTCATCGGCATGCTGACCCTCGGCCGCCCCTCGGAGGACCACTTCCGCCAGGAGATCCTGGAGCTCGCCGAGGACCTCTCGCGCCGGGCCGCCCTGGCCCTCGACAACGCCCGCCTCTACTCCGAGCGCGTGGCCATCAGCCAGTCGCTCCAGCGCAGCCTGCTCCCGCCCGGCCTCCCGACGATCCCCGGCGTCGAGGTCGACGTCATCTACCGCGCGGCCGGCGAGGGCAACGAGGTGGGCGGCGACTTCTACGACCTCTTCCCCATCCGGGACAACGCGTACGGCTTCGCCATCGGCGACGTCTGCGGTACGGGTCCCGAGGCCGCGGCCGTCACCGGTCTGGCCCGCCACGCCCTCCGTCTCCTGGCCCGCGAGGGCTTCGGTGGCCCGGCCGTCCTGGAGCGGCTCAACGCGGCGATCCTCGACGAAGGCGCCCGCAGCCGCTTCCTCACCCTCCTCTACGGAGAGATGCGCCCGCAGGAGGACGGCTCGGCGATCCTCAAGGTCGTCTGCGCCGGCCACCCCCTGCCGCTCCGGCTCCGCCCGGACGGCACGGTCGAGCCGGCCGCCGAACCGCAGCCGCTGCTCGGCGTCATGGAGGACCTCGAACTCTACGAGCAGACGATCACCCTCGACCCGGGTGACGTCCTCCTCTGCGTCACGGACGGCGTGACCGAGCGCCGCGAGGGCACCCGCATGCTGGGCGACGACGGCCTCGCCGACGTCCTCAGGACCTGTACGGGCCTGACGGCCGGCGCGATCACCTCCCGCGTACTCCGCGCGGTGGAACGCTTCGCCCAGGCCCCCGCCTCCGACGACATGGCCATCCTGGCGATGCGCCTCAGGTAGACGAAAGGGGCCGCCCCCGAAAGGGGACGGCCCCACACACGGCCCCACACAGGCCAACGCAAAAAAGCCCCCGCCAGATGGCGGGGGCTTTTTTGATGGAGCCCTTTAACGGAATCGAACCGTTGACCTTCTCCTTACCATGGAGACGCTCTACCGACTGAGCTAAAAGGGCGGGTTGTTCGGCGGCGTCCTACTCTCCCACAGGGTCCCCCCTGCAGTACCATCGGCGCTGAAAGGCTTAGCTTCCGGGTTCGGAATGTAACCGGGCGT
>NZ_JBHJVF010000022.1:0-16593 GCF_042264145.1 Streptomyces sp. NPDC056144
CTGTACCTCGCCGTCTCGTACTCGACCGGATTCAGCCGCGGCGTCAGCTCGGCGTCGTCCGGCGCGACGAACCTCGTCAAGGCGTTCCAGGGTCGCTGATGGCCTGGATTCCGGCCCGGGTGCACAGGGTCATCGACACCGTCCGCGAGGCGCACCCCCTCGCACAGGCACTGTCCGCCCGACTGTCAGGGCTCATCGGCTCCGACCTGAACGGCAGCAGGGGCACGACCCGGATCGGTGAGACGTCGGCCGTCAACGGCCGGAAGATCTCCGGCTACGTCGAGTCGCCGCAGTCCTTCCGCGGCGCTGGCACGGTCCGGCCGTCCGGCGCGATCCGGGCCGGGATGAACGGGGGCCTCCCGAACACACAGGCCCCGTTCAGCGAAGAGTCCCCCCTGCTCGACGCCATCGCGCGAGCGCAGAACCCCCTCTACCGGAAGGCGAAGCGATGAGCACCCCGATCGCCGTGCACAAGGCCGGCGGCCCGCCGCCCGGCAAGGGGCCGAACCCGGCTCCTGGCGGCGGCGGGCTCGGCGCGATGCTCAAGAAGAACCCGGCCGCCGCCGCGGGCATCGGCGGCGTGCTCCTGGTCGTCCTCGTCGCCATGATGCGGCGCGGGGGCGGCGAGGCGCCCGCCGGGGTCCCCTCCGATCAGCTGCAGATGACTGGCGGCGGCAGCCTGTACGACTCGACCGCGAACGACCTGTACAACAGCATCCAACCGCAGATCGACGCGCTCGCGAAGATGATGCAGGAGCTGCAGAACAAGACGCCGACGCCGAAGCCGCCGACGCCGAAGCCGCCGGTCATCACGAAGCCGAAGCCGCCCGTCATCACGAAGCCGAAGCCGCCCGTCATCAAGAAGCCGCCGGTCATCAAGAAGCCGACCACACCCGGCCGGGTGCCGAAGCCTGCACAGCCGCAGTACGTGACGATCAAGAGCGGCGACACGCTCGGCGGCATCGCGAAGAAGTCCGGCATCAGCATGGACCTGCTGCGGAAGCTGAACCCCAGCTTCTGGTCGAACCCTAAGTACCAGAAGGGCAACCTGATCTGGGCGGGCGGGAAGGTGCGGGTCAAGTGACCACCTACACCCCGACCACGTGGGCACAGAAGCTGCTCGGACTGCTCGGCGTCCCGGTCTCGCAGACCAACGTCGACGCCCTCGTGGCGTGGCAGAAAGCGGAGGGCGGGCACTGGAACAACCCCGACCGCTACAACCCTCTGAACACCACGCAGAGCGCGCCGGGCGCCGTCTCGACCAACTCGCACGGCGTCAAATCGTACGTCAGTTGGGACCAGGGCCTAACGGCGACCGTCAAGACCCTGACGAACGGCCTGTACGGCGGAATCCTCGACGCGCTCAAGCGCGGCGACTCCGCCGAGTCGGTCGTGTCCGCGGTGACCCGGTCGCCGTGGGGGACGAAGTCCATCAGCCTCGGCGGGTCGACGTACAACCCCAAGGAGGTGCCCGGGACGGGCGGCGCCGGCGGCGGCATCGTCCAGACCGCGAGCATCGGCGGGGTCGACCTGACCGGCCTCGCCGTCACCGGGGCCGTCCTGCTCGGCGGCGTCGTCCTGGTCGTGCTCGGCATGTGGCGCGGAACCTCCCCTGCTCGTCAGGCCGTGCAGGAGAAGGCGGACGCCGTCGCCGGGGCCGTGGTCTGATGCCGAGCCAGTACACCAACGCGGACGGGTACGGGCTCGGCGCCCAGGCCGTCGCCCTCGCCGCGCGGTACCTCGGCGTCCCGTACGTGTGGGGCGGCACGACGCCGCAGGGGTTCGACTGCAGCGGACTCGTGCAGTTCGTGTACAAGAACCTCGGCGTCACCCTCCCGCGGACCTCCCAGGAACAGGCCAAGATCGGCATCCGCGTGAACAGCCTCGCGGAGGCACAGCCGGGTGACCTGCTGCTCTTCAACTACACCGGCCCGAACACCCACATCGCCCTGTACGCGGGCGACGGAATGCAGATCGACGCCCCGCGGCCGGGCAAGAACGTCCAGCACGTGAAGGTCGACACGTCCAAGCTGACGTCCATCGTCCGCCCCTTCACCGGCGGCGCGAGCGGCGGCGGCACCGGCGCCGGCAGCTCGCTCGTGACCCCCATCGACAACCCCCTGAGCGGCATCGTCCCGTCCGGCACGGACATGCGGCTGCTGCTCGTGACCAGCGTCGTCGTCCTCGGCGGCGTCGCCCTGGTCGTGCTCGGCCTGTGGCGCGGCGTCAACCCCTCGTCAACCACCTGACCACCTAAGGACACCCCCATGACCCGACCTGACCCCGTGATGACGGCGCTCGGCGCCGTCTCCGACAAGGTGTCCGCGCTCGCCGCAGCCATCAAGGAGATGGTGGTAGCCGAGTGCCTGACCACGCAGACGCTGCAGATCTCCCCGGCAGGCTTCGCGGAGTTCTCGTACCCGGTCCCGTTCGCCTCCGTGGCCGTGACGAACCTGTCCGCACAGCCGCTGACCGTGACAACGCAGACCCCGGCGGAGACGGCCCCGGTCACCGGGACCGGCGTCGCCGTCGTCCCGGCGAACTCCGGCGCGGCCCACAACCTCGCCGGGCGGTCGCTCACCGTCTACGGCACCGCCGGCGACCGCGTGACCCTCAGCATCTTCACCCGCCCGACCGCCCCGGCGTGGGGGTGACCCGTGGACTGGACCACCATTCTCGGCTTCGCCACGGGCGGCGTGACCCTGCTCGGCGCCGCATGGCGGGCAACCCGCGGGCTCCACCGGTTCATCGACGCCGTCGCCCGCAACACGGGCGCCGTCGAGCAGCTGGCGCACGACCTCCGCGACCACACCACCGCCACCACCACCGCCCTGACCGCGCTCGACAAGCGCGTGACCGTACTGGAGACCTCCTCATGAAGCGTGACCCGCAGTTCCTCGGCCTGCTCACCCTCGTCGTCCTGGCCCTCGTCGGCACCGTCGTGCTGACGCTCGCCGGTCAGGTCGTCCCTGACGTCCTCGACCTCGTCGTGGCGTCCGGCGCGGGCGCCCTCTTCGGCGTCACCGTGCCCCGCCGGGCCGGGGGCGCCGTGGACACCCCGTGATGTTCCGGAACCAGCAGCACGCCGTCGTCGCCGCCGTCGTCCTGACGGCGGCGGCCGGCCTCTGCTGGTGGGACGCGTACGAACGGCGAGGCAGTCGCCGCCCCTTCTGGACCCGGATAGCAGGAGTCGTGATCTGATGCTCCCCACCGCCATAGCCACCATCGACGGCGTCAACCTGACGACCGTCGACATCCTCCCCCTGACGGCCTCCGGCGTAGCTGACGCCGCCGGTACGGTCGAACTCGACTTCGGTCAGGTCGACGGCGGGTACCTCTGGCTCCTGACGGCCTGCTCGGTCAGGTCGACCTCGACCACGACGTGCCGCGTCGAAGTATGGGCCGGCCCCCGCCTGATGGACGGGTCCGAGCGCGGCAGTTTCGACATCAGCGACCGCAACGCGCCCGCCCTCGTCAACTCGGGCGAGTCGCTGCGCGTCGTGTGGACCGGGGCGGAGCCGGGCGCCGTCTACACCTTCGACGGGCAGTACAACTACGTCCGCCGGGGGGTCTGACGTGGCGTTCCGGAACCTCCTCAACAGCCTCTCCGCCGACCAGATCACCCCGGGCACCATCACGGGGTCGACGCTGCAGACCGCGGCGACCGGGCAGCGCGTCGTCATCGGCCCCGGCGACCAGGACGGAGAGACCGCCGTTCTGATGTACTCCGGCCACCCGGGGGAGCTCGACCCCGGAGAGCTGTCCGCGCAGGTGCAGACGTGGAACGGCCAGGACTTCCCGTCGATCTTCCTCGGAGCCCCCAACACGGACATGGGCGCGTACGCAGGGTTCCTGCACATCCGGTCCGGCACCAGCGCGGGCGGCGCCTACTGGGAGCTCAACACGGGCGACGGCAACGGCTGGCAGACCCCCGTTGCGATCTTCGCCCGCGCGGCGAACGGCGTCGAGCTCGCGCAGTACACCCTCGACCTCCCTCAACCGGGGATCGGCAGCGGCTACGCGGACCACACGATCACGGGCGACACGTTCGACTGGACCAACGTGCACGGCAAAGGGTTCTTCCACTACTCCGACGCGGGCACCGACTACCTCAAGGCGAGCGGGGAGGTACGGGGGCAGTACGGCACGTTCAACGACGAGGGCACGTGGACCGCGGCGACCGGCTTCACCTCGTACTGGAAGCAGAGCACGAACGTCGGGTACCAGACGCTCCGCTGGTCGCGCGGCGCCCGCCGCGCTCGGCTCGACGGATGCGCCATGGTCGCGACCTCGTACACCGGAGCACAGCAGCTGCTGACCCTGCCCGACGGCTTCCGGCCGCTGAAGTCGCATTACTTCGACGTCCCCCTGGTCACGTCGGGGTCGCCCGCGCAGCTGGGGTGCCGCGTCGAGTCGAACGGCGTCGTCACCGTGTACTCAAGCGCGGCCCTGACCGTGGATGCCCTGTACGACTTCTCGAAGGTCGAGTTCCCGCGGAACTGACCACCGGCCCCGGCGGCGGCCGGAGGCTGATGAGCAGCTGCTGACGCACGGCGGGCGCCCGGCAGATGAGCGGGGGGCCGCTGATCTCCGGCCCGCGCTCGACCACACGCGAACGGCCCCCCGGTCATGTGCCGGGGGGCCGTCGTGCGTCAGCAGCTGCTCGTCAGCCTCCGGCCGCCGCCGGCCGTTCCTCAACGGCGCCCAAGCGGACGACGACGCCGTCAACCCGGGCGGCTACCTCATAGGCGGCGTCCTGGTCGGTCGTCAGCTCGAAGAACGACGACAGGAAACGCGGCTCGTCAGGGTTGTCGGGGTCCAAGCGCAGGAGCACGCCGTACAGGTCCGTCATGCGCTCGCCCCTGCCGGAATCCGCTCCCAGTCGAGCGCGGTCTGCCCGGCCGTGGCCGCGGCCTCGCGCTCCTTCTTCCATCCCTTGACGACCTCCGCGGCGTACTGCTTCGAGCAGCCGGCCTGCAGGGCGAGCTCCGTCGGGCCGGGCGCGTCCTCGACGTCCCGGACGACGTCGAGCAGCCGCAGCACTCGTTCCTTGGCCGTGCCCTCCTCCTGGTCCTCGTCGTTGGTCCGGTCGTGCTCGTCCTCTTCGAACTTCCGCTGCTCGTCCTCGTGCTCCTGGTCGTCCTCGACGGCCGGGGGCGCCACGGGCTCGACGTCCTGGTGCTCGACGTCGACCAGGAGCAGGGTCTGCTCGGCGGCCTCCGCCGAGTGCTGCAGGCGCCGGGTCCAGAGGTACAGGGCCGCCGCCGCCACGGGCACCGGCCACGCCGCGACCCCGCGAGCAAGCCAGTCACCGGGCGCGGTGCTCGCGTTCGCGTACAGCTCGACGCCGACGCCGAGCGCGAGCAGGTAGGCCGGGACGCCCCGGCCGCGGCCCGCGCGGCTGTCCCGGTACGTCTCCAACCCGGACTGGAGCGTGAGCAGGACGACCGTGCAGGCCGTGCCCACGACGATCCACTGCTCGGTCTGTCCGTGCTGACGGACGAAGTCCATGGTGTGCGAGAAGCTGACCGCCACCGCGAAGACGCCGAGCGCGGCGAGGATCACCAGGCTCACGCGGTCGGCCGTCTTGTCCGCGCGGGTACGCTGGACTCGAACGGGGCCGCCACCAACGGCCCCGTTCGCCTTCTTCGTGCTGTGCTTGCTCACGCGATCTTCCTTCTCAGTGACTCGGCGCACTCTGCGCAGAACATCCCCGGGTACGCACGGATCTCTCTCGGCAGCGTGGCGTAGGTGTCGTAGTGCTCGATGGTCAGCACCGCCTCACAGCCGTAGCACTCCGGGATCAACACGTTGAACCCGCGGTCCTGGAACGCTGCTGTCCGCTCATCGGTGCACGGCCCGCACTGCACCGGCCGGCGGTCGATGTCGAAGATGCGGCCCGTACCGTTGCAGCTGCAGTGCTCCGTCCTTCTCTTCTGTCTCATTCCTCCGATTCCTTTCGTCCGGCCGAATCTGCCTCAATTCTGACGGTCGACAGGGGCCGCCGAGCGGGCCTCCGATCATCAGATTCCGTCACAGAAACGTCCTGACCTGCGTCTTCTGACGGAACCTGACAGGCGTCCTCGTCCGCCGGCGGCCCCTCGTGCAGATCAGTTCCGTCGATGCTCACTCGCTCCACACCCACTCGCCGTCGTGGCACGCGACGTCGGGGTGCGGCGCCCGGTCGGCCGCCGCGCACGTGTGCACCGTCCCCGACGGGTCTTCGAACGTCCGGCACTTCGGCTTCTGCAGCTGCTCGGCCATCGTCTCGACCGGCCCGTACATGTCGCCCATGGTCTTCATCCTCTCCTCGATGGCCCGGATGACCGTCCAAGCCAAGTCTTCGTCCTCGAAGTCGTCCCCGACCTCTTCGCGGAACTGGCCGATCTTCTCGGCCAGGTGCTCGGCCAGGGCCTCGCGCGCGGCCGACGCTCCGAGGAACATCTGCACCACCTGAGCCCACTGCAGCATCAGCATGGCGCCCTTGTAGACCGGCGGGACCTCGCTCATCGCTCGCCGTCCTCGTCGGGCACGTACTCCGCGCCGATCTTCGTCGTCGTGGACCACGTGACGTCGAGCGCGGTCTGCACCCCGTCGCACGCCTGCACCGCGTACGCGAGCGCGGTCCGCATGTTGTTGATGGCCTGTTCCGGGTCGCCGCCGCCATCGATCCGGAGGCGTCCCGCGCGGTGAACGGCCTCCGTGGGAAACGTCGCCTGCGTGATGGCCTGAGGCAGCATGTGCACGACGCGAGACAGGGTGGCGAGCGCGCTGTACGTGTCGCTGGGGTTCTCCCAGTCCTCTCCCGCGTCGAAGGACTGGTGGTTGAACTGACGCAGGGCCGTCTCGACGTCGCGGAGCAGTTCCTGCGGGCTCTTCGTCTTCGTGCTCATCGGCCGGCCTCTCCGTGCTGGCACGGGTGGTCGGCGCTGAACTGGGTCCGCCAGTACGTCAGCAGCTGCTCGGCCGTGTTCTGCCCGTGCTCGTCGTCGTGGTGGAAGTGCTGCAGCTCGACCTCGGCCCACGCCTTGAGCGCGGCCAGGTTGCCGAGCGCGTGCTGCGCGAAGTCGTGCCCGCAGTCCAGCGGTTCCCCGGGCAGGCACTGCGGGAGGTCGACCTGCAGCAGCGCGAGCGCGCTCCGCGTCACCTTCGCGTAGTCCTCCCACGACCCGCTCATACCCGCGGCCGTCCGGCAGTCGTCGTTCATCGTCATGCGCTCTGCGCCTCCGTGTCGGTGTCGTGGTGGGGAACCGTGATGGCGCCGGCCGCGACGTGCCTGTGCAGCGTCGACAGGGGCATGTCGAGCGCGTCCGCGATCGACTGCCAGGACCGGGGCGGCTCGGTCGCGCGGGCCTCCGCGACGACTTCGAGCAGGGCCGGCCCCGTGACGCGCTGGGCTTCCGCGAGCGTCCGCGCTCGGTCGAGCGGGTCACGTTGTCGCCGCGCACGGCCGACAAGGGCCTGCAGCTCTGCCACATGATCAGGCATCAGGGTCTCCCCTCCTCTCATTTCTGAGACGACCATAGGGCATCGTGAAGGGGTTGTCACTGTCTCAGATTTGAGAGTTAACGACTGATCTTCCGTACTGGTCTGGGGCACATGTTCGGGGGTACAAGTCGACGGCCGTAGAAGGGTTTTCAGGGGTTCGGAGATCAAATCACCCCGGAGAATTGGAGATAGGCCGTCCTGTGGCTAAGGAGGGAGGTTAGTGGGCCATTTCTGCCCGGAGGGAGGGTGAAAGGCCCGGGAAAAGGACGGGCGCAAGCGCCCGGCAGTAACAAGGGCGACACAGTCGCCCCGGTGGGGTAAGGGCCTCGCGTTGCTCGGGCAGTGCTCATTTTCCCCCCGCACGGGGTGGTTTTTCTTTGTCGCGAAGCGATACGCCGCCTCGGGTGCCCGGAAGGTGCGGGGGGAGCCTGGCCCCCTGTTCCGTCTAAGGAAGATGCCTCCGGGCACAGGTGTGGCCGGAGGCATCTTCCCAACTGACGGAACAGGGGGCCTAGGTCAATCTCGTACTCTCGGTACGCCCATCGGACGGTACGTCGGCGTCAATGACGCATAGGCCGGCAGCAGAGCATTATCTCTGCCACCCGGGGCCGGGCATGTGCGGTCGACTCTTGGGGAGGTGCCACCTCCCACGATTACGTTCAGGCTCGGGCCCGCCTTATACGCCGCGCTCTCACGATGCCTAGACCTACCTCCGCATCTCTGGGAGGGGGTTTCATGGCCGCGCTCGGAAGGGTCCAGACCGTACCGAGGATCACGCAGCAAGACCTGACGGTCGCCGCTCGTTCTGCCCCGGACTTGGCTTCGTACGCGCGGTGGGTGGGCCGCGGGCGCTCTGTTGATTCGGGGCCGGCGCCCTCTGGACTTGGACTCAGAGGGGGGTCACCCGGGCGGTTGCGCTGCTGTCCGCCCGCTACGCCGACACGGGCAAGGCCGTGCGCGGTCGCCTACATCTGCGGTACCCTGGGGTCACGCAGTACTAGTGCGTCACCCCGGCGGAGCCGGCAAGCAGAGACGGGGTGACGAACAGAGATCTTCGAGCCCCCTTCCGTTTCCGGGAGGGGGCTTCACTCTTGTCTCGGGACCCTACGCCTAAATCCGGCCGGGTGTCCAGCCAACTCGCCGCCGGACACCCTGTCGAGCAGGAACAACCCGGTCAAGATGCCGCCTGCTCGCCCTCGTCTCGGAGCAAGATCCGCCGGACCATGTCCGGGTGCCAGTCGGGATCACCGTTCCGCTTGAGGTACCCCTCTTCCCCGACCCGCCGGGCAATCGCGGAGAAACCGAGCCCTGACGCGCGTAGTTCACGCATCCGGCGTCGTACGGCCTGCTCGCGTGCGTCTTCGAGCAGTTCTCCGGCGACCAGGCGGAAGCCGAACGGGGCTCGGCCGCCGTTGCGGCCGGCGACGTCGCGTCGCCGCTGAGCGCCGCGGTTGAGCCGGGCCCCGGCCGCTTGTCCCTGCAGGTGCATCAGGCGGTCGAGCGCGTCGCGCACCAGCTGACGAACACCCGCCGCCGCGTCAAGCTCGGCAGCGTCGTCCTCGTCAACCACGTGAAACGTCCCGCCGGCCTGCTCGAAGACGGCCCGGAAGCACTCCTGTGCGGTGACGTCTCCGAGGACGTCGAGCGTCGCCACAACGGCCCCGGAGGCGTCCTCCGTACGGACGGCGTCAACCACGCGTCCCAGGTCGTCAGGTGCCGGAGAGACGACCTTGACGACCGTCTGCCCGTGTTGACGGGCCCACGTCTGCACGGCGTGCAGATCGGCCTTCGCTCTCTTCTCACGCGTGATCGCCACGACGTCGGGCATCGTGATCTCTCCATCCCCAGTTGGTTGTGTCGGTCTGGCCCATCCCTCCCCCTGCTCGCACTCTCATTGTCGGTAATCCAATGGCGAACGCGCTGGACACGGGCGGAACACCCCTTCACTATTGACGTCAGTCAAACCGGCCGGGAGGGCCAGTGAGCCAGTATGTCGTGTGCAACGTGCCTGACTGCAGTGTCCGCGGACTTCCGCGCGACATGTCACAGGTCAGGGTCATATTCGACGCCGTCCCCATCGTCGGCGTCGCGTGCTCGGCGGAGCATAGCGACGTTCTCCGTCGCAGCTGGGAGTCGGGGCGCGAGTTCGTACCTGCGTCCGCCGCGTGGCTGGCAGGTGCGACGTGCTGACGACCTCGTCCGGGCGCTGGCGCCTCGCCACTGGCCTTTTCCTCGCCGCCGGCGCCGTCCGGTATCACCGCGGCGCCCTCCGACGGGCCTACGTCCGCGGTTCGTTCGACGCCGCCTCCGGCATCCTCCGGGGCTTCGCGTCTTCCATCACCAGGAGCAGCAGTTGAGCACGTGCAGAGGAATCGACGTCAGCGGCTACCAGGGCCCCCAGGACTGGGACCGGCACCGCCAGGACAACGTCCGCTTCGTCTTCGTCAAGGCGTCGGAGGGCCGACGGTCGCATGACCCCCGGTACCGGCTGCACATGGACGGCGCCCGCCGGGCCGGAATGCTGGTCGGCGCCTACCACTTCGCGTGGCCGAACCAGGACGTCGCCGCGGAGGCGGCGAACTACGTCGCCGCCGTCCGGGCCGACGCCGAGCACGTGCCCGGTTTCCTGCACTGGCTCGACCTGGAGCCGTACTCCGACCACCGCAACTACCGCGGGCGGACGGCCGCGCAGATCCGGACGTGGGCGGCGCAGTGGGTCGCCGCCGTTCAGCGCGCGTTCCCCGGTCAGCGCGTCGGCATCTACGCGGGCGCCGCCGAGCACTCCGCCGGGCACGTCCCGCCCGGCCTCCCGCTGTGGTTCCCCGCGTACCCGCGCATGGGCATGACGTACGGCGAGGCGGAGCGCCGGACACCGCGGACGGCGGGCGGACGGGCGGTCGACTTCTGGCAGTTCTCCGGCTCGCCGCTCGACCGGTCGGTGGCGTACCGCTCGCCCATCGAACTGCAGGCGTGGGCGGAGGGCCGCCCGGGGGCGCCCGCGACGCCGAAGCCGACCCCGCCCCCGAAGCCGGGCGGCGTCCGGGTGTGGACCGTCCGGGCCGGGCAGACGCTCGGCATGATCGCCGCCTCGCTCGGCGTCAGCGTCGGCGCGCTCGCCACGTACAACGGGATCAAGGACCCGGACGTCATCCACCCCGGGCAGAAGATCACGGCGCCCCCGGCCGCCCCGGCGAAGCCGAAGCCGAAGCCGTCGACCCCGGGCGCGAAGCTGCCGACGAAACCGAAGCCGGCCCCCGCGCCCGCGCGCTCGTACCGTGTGCAGCCGGGCGACACCCTGTCCGGCATCGCGGCGAAGTACCGCACCACAACGGCGGCCCTGGTCAAGGCCAACCGCATCAAGGACCCGAACATCATCTTCGCGGGCTCGACGCTCCGCATCCCTTCCTGAGAGGACTCACCCCATGGCACAGCAGCTGCTCTGCGACTCCCCCGTCTGCGACTCGGCGTCGGCCGTCATCCCGAACGACGTCGAGCGCATGGACGTCTTCCTGACCGCCGCCGCGCGGGGGCCGGCCAACACCCCCGCGGACATGCGGAACTTCCACATGCCGTGTTGGGAGCGGATGAGCGCCCCGCAGCCGGACGCGGGTATCTCGCTCACCCTCCGCCGCTACGTCCCGCCGCTGGTCGAGTAGGACCCGGGCGACGACGAGCAGGGGCCCCTCCGCGCCGATGCGGAGGGGCCCCTGCTCGTCGTGCTCCTGGTCGTCACCGTGCCCCGCGGCCGACGATGGCCGCAACCGTGCCGATCGACCGCCGAGCGGCCTTCGAGACCTTCTTGTACGTAGTCCCCTCCTCGATGGCGTCGCATATCAGCGCGTCCCGCCGATCCATCTCCGCGCGCAGGGACTTGCGCATGTCCGCGATCCTCGCGGCGCTCGCCTCCAACCTGATCAGCACGCTCACAGGAACACCCCCTTCTCTTTTGCTTGTGCGAAAAGTGTAGCGGGGTCCATGATTCCCGTCATGGGCAAAAGCGCAGGTGACCCCGGGAAACTCCGTGTGCGGGGAACATGCAAGTCCGGACATGTGTTCGATACGGTTGCTCCCCTTGATGCTCAGGGCCGGCAGCGACTCACCTGGAGGGGCACATGCCCGGAGGACGGCTGCTCGCACTACGTCGTCGCCCGACGGGTCACCGGCGCTGATGCTCAGGGACCGGCGGAGCACAACCCCACGCCGTCTTCGCCGGTCCCACCAGGCGAACAGATTGACGACAAAACGTCTTCACAGGAAGACCACAGACGCGATAATCGGCCGACGGCGCGTGATGGCAGTGCTACCGGCAGCGATGACGACCGTTACACCGTTCGACGGGTGAGGAGCTACACAGATGACGGACGCACAGGCGCGCGGGGCCCGACGGCAGCAGGCGGCGAACGACGCCGTCGCCCTGCCCCAGTTCCTCCCGCCGACGCCCCGCCGCCAGGACTCGGCGGACCCGGACCTGACGAACATCGTGGAGGTCCCGACGGGGGCGGACGCGCCGACGCAGCACCGGAGAGTGGACGACGCCGCACCGTACGCGAGCGACTCCGCGAGCGACGTCAAGGGCGAGGACCGGCCGACGGCGGCTGGACCGTCCCCGGCATCTACCGGTGAGGCGGCCCCGGTCCGTGTCCGGCCCATGCTCACGTCGCACCAGATAGCGGCCGGGAAGCTGCTCGCCGAGACGATCATCAAGGCCGCAACCGCCATGATCAACAAGCGGACGCGCGTCAGCGAGGACGACGACCGGTGGCTGATGACGAAGCGGCAGCGCGACTCCGTCGCCGCCCCGCTCGGCCGGATCGTCGCCCGGCGGACGCCCCTGCCCGGCATGGTGGACGGCGACGCAACCGACGTGGCCGACGGCGTCGAAGCCGTCATGGCTCTCGTCGCGTACGTGGTCGACCAGATCACCGCCGAGCGTCCCGCCAACCCGCAGTACGAGAACCTGGAGCAGCTGGAGCCGGCCGACGTCTCCGACTTCGGTCAGGTCGGCTCGACCCGCTCGCCGTTCGATCCGGCCTACCGGACGGGGTGAACGATGCCGCTCGACCCCGACAAGGGCGGGCACGTCTTCATCAGCGGCAAGAAGGGCCAGGGCAAATCTGTCCTGGCCCGCCGTCTTTTCGACACGTACCCGCACGACCGCCTGGTGCTCGACGTCACCGGAGACCTGACGGCCGACTTCGTCCGCGACGGCCTCGACTTCGTCAAGCTCACCCCGGACACCCTCCCCCTGACGTTCCCCCGCGACCACTCCGGGGAGGGCCGGCCCATCACGGCCGTGCTCGCCCCGGACATGGGCGACGAGGGCACCGCCATGGACCAGATGGACCGGGCCCTAGGACTCGCGCTCGACCACCGCCGCACGCTCGTGTGGTGCGACGAGGTCGGCTCCCTCACCCGCGCGGGCAAGACGCCGCCGAACCTGCGCAGGGCGTTGCACCACGGCCGGCACCGCGAGATCTTCCTGTTGCTGTGCGGCCCCCGGCCGGTCGACGTCGACCCGCTGTGCATCTCGCAAGCCGACGTCGTCGCCACGTTCCGCACACCGAACCCCCGCGACCGGCAGCGGATCGCGGAGAACATCGGGTGGCCTCCGTCGAAGTTCGACGCCGCCGTGCATGGGCTTGGCAGTCACGAGTACCTGTGGTTCGACGCGACCGACCCGGAGGAACAGCTGCTGCACATGCCGCCCCTGCCCATCGGCCGCCGTGACCTCGACCTCCTGGAGGACGAGGACTAGCGCCCGGCCTCCGGCCGGGTAACGAGCGGCCCCCGCACTGGGTTACGGGCAGACGCGACGAGGGGCCCCAGATCGCCGTCAGGGGCCCCTCGTCTGATGCGTAGGTCTCCCTACGGCATCCCTCGTCAACGACCGTAGCAGCCCATTCGGTTGCTCGAATCGCGTTTCGCGAAAGACCATGCTCATGCGGCGTGGGACCCGTCACGGTCCCGCGCCGTTTTGCGTGCCCGGACGGGGTGACCGCCCTCCGAGAGGACACGCCGTGATCTCCATGAAGCTCGCCGCCTGGATCGTCGTGCTGTCGGCCGCGACCGTCGTCGGCCTGCAGAAGTACCAGGCCGGAAAGGGCTGACGCCCATGCGCCGCGTCAGCTTCTGGCTCGCCGTCGCCGGGGTCTCGATCCTCAGCAACTTCGCGCTCGAAGCCATCACCTCCAAGGCCGGCGTTCCCGGCCTCGCCCGATTCACCGCCTTTACCCACCGAGGGGCCTCCTGATGGCACAGACTCCCACCGCCGTGATGCAGGGCATCGAAGTGCCCACGTCGAGCATCGACCCGGCGAACTTCTTCCGCCTGACCAGGCGACTCAGCATCCCGTTCAAGACCGGCTCGTACGCGGGTCTCGGCCAGACCGACACCACGCAGCTGCTGCAGACCGGCATCGTCTCCGGCGTCACGATCAAGGCGTCCGGCTCCCTCGTCGTCACCCCCGGCACGGGCACCGTGGCGACGACCTCGAAGTGGCCGTATGGCACGGCGAAAAATGTCCGTTTTTCCGCGAACGGTCAGAGCAACCTGATCAACTGCTCGGGCTCCCACCTCAAGGTGCGCGAGATCATGCAGCGCGGCGACCTGACCGACCGCGGCGTGCAGCAGTCCATCGGCGGCGCCCACCCGGGCACGACCCGCAACCAGGGAACGCTCAGCCTCGCGAGCGAGTCGTGGGGCGTCGGCCAGAACGTGAGCGCCATCCCCGGCGGCACGTACGCGGTCGAGCTGGAGTGGTACCTCCCGGTGGCCTTCGACGACCTGAACCTGCTCGGCGCGATCTTCGCGCAGACCTCCGCGACGGACCTCGTGATCGCCGTGGACTGGGCGAACACCAGCGAACTGTTCACCCTCACGGGCAACGCGACCGTGGCCCTGAACCTGTCGACCGTGTACGAGGCGACCCTCTACACCATCCCCCAGGGCCCGAACGGGTCGGTCATCGTCCCGGACCTGTCCGCCTTCCACAGCATCATCCAGACCCGATACGGCACCCCGACCAACGGGATGAACGAGATCAGGCTCAGCGGCCAGGGCGTGGGCAAGCAGATGCTGCGGCTGTGGTGGTCGGCCGTGAACAACGGCGTCCCCCTCCCGCTCAACGCGACCTCGTACGGCCAGGTCGGGTGGCGGTACGGCGCCAACGACACCCCTGAGGTGTACCCCGACGGGAAGCTGATGGCCTACCGCTCGGAGAAGCTGCACAACTCCGACTTCGGCTCATACGCGGGTGTCGGCGTCTTCGACTTCTGCAGCGAGAACGCGTTCCGGGACAGCGTCGACCAGGGCACCGCGACCGAGCTCCGGCTGATGCTGGAGTTCCCCAACGCGCTGACGCTGACCAACCCCTACGTCGAGTACGTCGTGGAGTCGGTCTCCGCGGGCGCGAGCGCCTGAGGGGGACGGCATGGCCGCGGAAGACTTCTTCGCCTCGCTCAACCCCCTTGCAGCGTTCGGGCTCAACACGGCCACGACGCAGGGGCCCTCCGCGGCGGGGGCCGGCCTCCCGGTCACGTCCTCGTCGTCCTCCTTCGACCACGGCGAGAAGCCGTGGCACCCCGACTCCCCCATCTTCTGGGTCGCCATGATCGCGATTGCCTCCGCGGTCGGGATCGTCGGCGCCTCCGTCTCTGTCTCCGCCGGGCCCGCATCGGCCGGCGCCAAGCTCGGAAAGTAGGTCACCCCCATGACCACGAACCCCTTCGGTTTCTCCTTCGACGGCGAGGGCTTCGCCAAGACCGCGCAGGGCGGTTCGGCCCCGGCCGCCGTCGAGCCGGAGCCGACCCCGGTCCCCGCCGTCGAGCCGCCGGAGCGCGGCGCCGTCGTCCGCTGGACGGAGGAGGACCCGTACGACGAAGTCGCCCCCAAGAAGGTGCGGTACGGCGTCGTCATCGAGCACACCCCGGAGGGGGCCGCCCTGGTGCTGCAGCTCGGAGAGATCCGGCAGGCGGCCCACTTCGGTCCTGACGGCGTGATCGAGGACGGAGACGCCCCCGTCGTCAGCCACCTGACGCGGGTCCGCTGATGGTCGTCCCCGTGGCCGCGGCCGTCGCCCGGAAGGCCGTCGCGAAGAAGGCCGGCCAAGCGGCGGCGGCGAAGAAGGCGGCCCCGGGGGCGGCAAAGAAGGCGGCCCCGGCCAAGAAGGCGGCCCCGGCGAAGAAGACCGCGGCGAAGAAGGCGGCACCTGCGAAGAAGGCTGCTGCCGGGGGGACTCCACCCCCGGCGGACCCGGGTGTAGACCCGGCGGCGGCTCCGGCCGTCGAGCCGGAGCAGGCGCCGGCTCCGGAGCCGACCCCGGCCGAGCTGCCGATCCCGGCCGCCCTCAAGCGCGGGAACGGCGGCGCCATGGACACCGGGGCCGGGGTCTTGCTCGGCATCTTCGCGTACGCGCTGCTCGTGAACTACCTCCGCGGAGGTCCGACGCAGGTCAAGACCTGGGTCGCCATGAAGTTCACGAACCGCTCGGCCAACCTCCGCGCGAAGAAGGGTGTGGGCAAGCCCCGGCCGCAGCGCGGTCCCAAGCACCAACGACCGGAAGGGAAGACGTGAACAGCGCTGGAGTCCTCCTCGTCGTCGCCGGGGTCTGGGTCCTGTCTCAGGTTCTCGCCGGGGGCGCCCTCGTCCGTCTCGGCGTCGTCACATGACGCGCGGGTGGCGGACCGTCCTCGGCGGCGCCGTCGGCCTCGCGCTGATGCAGCTCGTGCTCAGCAGCAGCGAACAGGGCGGCCCGACCGGCGCCCTGATGAGCGGCGTGTTCGAGCTGCCGGGGAAGTGGCTCCGGGCCTTTGTCGACCCGACCGTACCCGGCATCCCGGACGTCGCCCCGCCCCCGTCAAGCGGCGTCAGCTCGCCGTCAGCACTGACCGGCGGTCTGTCAGGTGTCCCCCTGCCGACCGGTACCGGCTCCAACCTCGTCCAGATCTAAGGGAGGCCCGTCATGGGCGGAAGCATGAAGAAGGCGTTGGGGCTCGGCGCGGGCCTTATAGCGCTGTACCTCGCCGTCTCGTACTCGACCGGATTCAGCCGCGGCGTCAGCTCGGCGTCGTCCGGCGCGACGAACCTCGTCAAGGCGTTCCAGGGTCG
>NZ_JBHJVF010000023.1:0-2587 GCF_042264145.1 Streptomyces sp. NPDC056144
CCATCTTCGGATGGTCGAGGTTCCTTTGAAAAAGTCCATTCCTTCGGGGATGGCAACAACACAGCGAGGACGCTGTGGACAGTCGGCCATATTCCGGCATGACTGTCCCGCTCAACGCGAGTGTCACCGGATATCCGGTAAACATTCACGGAGAGTTTGATCCTGGCTCAGGACGAACGCTGGCGGCGTGCTTAACACATGCAAGTCGAACGATGAAGCCCTTCGGGGTGGATTAGTGGCGAACGGGTGAGTAACACGTGGGCAATCTGCCCTTCACTCTGGGACAAGCCCTGGAAACGGGGTCTAATACCGGATAACACCGGCTTCTGCATGGAAGCTGGTTAAAAGCTCCGGCGGTGAAGGATGAGCCCGCGGCCTATCAGCTTGTTGGTGGGGTAATGGCCTACCAAGGCGACGACGGGTAGCCGGCCTGAGAGGGCGACCGGCCACACTGGGACTGAGACACGGCCCAGACTCCTACGGGAGGCAGCAGTGGGGAATATTGCACAATGGGCGAAAGCCTGATGCAGCGACGCCGCGTGAGGGATGACGGCCTTCGGGTTGTAAACCTCTTTCAGCAGGGAAGAAGCGAAAGTGACGGTACCTGCAGAAGAAGCGCCGGCTAACTACGTGCCAGCAGCCGCGGTAATACGTAGGGCGCAAGCGTTGTCCGGAATTATTGGGCGTAAAGAGCTCGTAGGCGGCTTGTCACGTCGGGTGTGAAAGCCCGGGGCTTAACCCCGGGTCTGCATCCGATACGGGCAGGCTAGAGTGTGGTAGGGGAGATCGGAATTCCTGGTGTAGCGGTGAAATGCGCAGATATCAGGAGGAACACCGGTGGCGAAGGCGGATCTCTGGGCCATTACTGACGCTGAGGAGCGAAAGCGTGGGGAGCGAACAGGATTAGATACCCTGGTAGTCCACGCCGTAAACGTTGGGAACTAGGTGTTGGCGACATTCCACGTCGTCGGTGCCGCAGCTAACGCATTAAGTTCCCCGCCTGGGGAGTACGGCCGCAAGGCTAAAACTCAAAGGAATTGACGGGGGCCCGCACAAGCAGCGGAGCATGTGGCTTAATTCGACGCAACGCGAAGAACCTTACCAAGGCTTGACATATACCGGAAAGCATTAGAGATAGTGCCCCCCTTGTGGTCGGTATACAGGTGGTGCATGGCTGTCGTCAGCTCGTGTCGTGAGATGTTGGGTTAAGTCCCGCAACGAGCGCAACCCTTGTCCTGTGTTGCCAGCATGCCCTTCGGGGTGATGGGGACTCACAGGAGACCGCCGGGGTCAACTCGGAGGAAGGTGGGGACGACGTCAAGTCATCATGCCCCTTATGTCTTGGGCTGCACACGTGCTACAATGGCCGGTACAAAGAGCTGCGATGCCGCGAGGCGGAGCGAATCTCAAAAAGCCGGTCTCAGTTCGGATTGGGGTCTGCAACTCGACCCCATGAAGTCGGAGTTGCTAGTAATCGCAGATCAGCATTGCTGCGGTGAATACGTTCCCGGGCCTTGTACACACCGCCCGTCACGTCACGAAAGTCGGTAACACCCGAAGCCGGTGGCCCAACCCCTTGTGGGAGGGAGCTGTCGAAGGTGGGACTGGCGATTGGGACGAAGTCGTAACAAGGTAGCCGTACCGGAAGGTGCGGCTGGATCACCTCCTTTCTAAGGAGCACAGTACCGATTGCAGGCAAACGTTCTGCACGGTCAGCTCATGGGTGGAACGTTGATTAGTTGGCGTGAGTGTTCCTGATGGTCTTCGAGTACTGCTTCGGCGTGGAAAGAAGAGACGGACGGTAGCTCACGCTTGGCACGTTGTTGGGTGTCTGAGGGTACGGCCGGTTGGTCGTCCTTCAAGACTCCGGCCCCAGTGAACTCACTAGCTTGTCTGGTGGGGTGATGGGTGGCTGGTCGTTGTTTGAGAACTACACAGTGGACGCGAGCATCTGTGGCCAAGTTTTTAAGGGCGCACGGTGGATGCCTTGGCACCAGGAACCGATGAAGGACGTGGGAGGCCACGATAGTCCCCGGGGAGCCGTCAACCAGGCTTTGATCCGGGGGTTTCCGAATGGGGAAACCCGGCAGTCGTCATGGGCTGTCACCCATGCCTGAACACATAGGGCATGTGGAGGGAACGAGGGGAAGTGAAACATCTCAGTACCCTCAGGAAGAGAAAACAACCGTGATTCCGGGAGTAGTGGCGAGCGAAACCGGATGAGGCCAAACCGTATGCGTGTGATACCCGGCAGGGGTTGCGCATGCGGGGTTGTGGGATCTCTCTTTCACAGTCTGCCGGCTGTGAGACGAGTCAGAAACCGTATGGATAGGCGAAGGACATGCGAAAGGTCCGGCGTAGAGGGTAAGACCCCCGTAGCTGAAATCTGTACGGCTCGTTTGAGAGACACCCAAGTAGCACGGGGCCCGAGAAATCCCGTGTGAATCTGGCGGGACCACCCGCTAAGCCTAAATATTCCCTGGTGACCGATAGCGGATAGTACCGTGAGGGAATGGTGAAAAGTACCGCGGGAGCGGAGTGAAATAGTACCTGAAACCGTGTGCCTACAAGCCGTGGGAGCGTCGCG
>NZ_JBHJVF010000023.1:2682-5192 GCF_042264145.1 Streptomyces sp. NPDC056144
GTCTCGTGACTGCGTGCCTTTTGAAGAATGAGCCTGCGAGTTTGCGGTGTGTTGCGAGGTTAACCCGTGTGGGGAAGCCGTAGCGAAAGCGAGTCCGAATAGGGCGATTCAGTAGCACGCTCAAGACCCGAAGCGGAGTGATCTAGCCATGGGCAGGTTGAAGCGGAGGTAAGACTTCGTGGAGGACCGAACCCACCAGGGTTGAAAACCTGGGGGATGACCTGTGGTTAGGGGTGAAAGGCCAATCAAACTCCGTGATAGCTGGTTCTCCCCGAAATGCATTTAGGTGCAGCGTCGTGTGTTTCTTGCCGGAGGTAGAGCACTGGATAGGCGATGGGCCCTACCGGGTTACTGACCTTAGCCAAACTCCGAATGCCGGTAAGTGAGAGCACGGCAGTGAGACTGTGGGGGATAAGCTCCATGGTCGAGAGGGAAACAGCCCAGAGCATCGACTAAGGCCCCTAAGCGTACGCTAAGTGGGAAAGGATGTGGAGTCGCAGAGACAACCAGGAGGTTGGCTTAGAAGCAGCCACCCTTGAAAGAGTGCGTAATAGCTCACTGGTCAAGTGATTCCGCGCCGACAATGTAGCGGGGCTCAAGCGTACCGCCGAAGTCGTGTCATTGCAGCAATAAGCCCCAACGGGTGCTGTGATGGGTAGGGGAGCGTCGTGTGCCGGGTGAAGCAGCCGCGGAAGCGAGTTGTGGACGGTTCACGAGTGAGAATGCAGGCATGAGTAGCGATACACACGTGAGAAACGTGTGCGCCGATTGACTAAGGGTTCCTGGGTCAAGCTGATCTGCCCAGGGTAAGTCGGGACCTAAGGCGAGGCCGACAGGCGTAGTCGATGGACAACCGGTTGATATTCCGGTACCCGCTTTGAAACGCCCAATATCGAATCCATTAATGCTAAGGCCGTGAAGCCGTTCCGGACCCTTCGGGGAAAGGAAAGTGGTGGAGCCGTCGACCCAAGGTGGTAGTAGGTAAGCGATGGGGTGACGCAGGAAGGTAGTCCAGCCCGGGCGGTGGTAGTCCCGGGGTAAGGGTGTAGGGCGTGTGATAGGCAAATCCGTCACGCATATAGCCTGAGACCTGATGCCGAGCCGATTGTGGTGAAGTGGATGATCCTATGCTGTCGAGAAAAGCCTCTAGCGAGTTTCATGGCGGCCCGTACCCTAAACCGACTCAGGTGGTCAGGTAGAGAATACCGAGGCGTTCGGGTGAACTATGGTTAAGGAACTCGGCAAAATGCCCCCGTAACTTCGGGAGAAGGGGGGCCATCACTGGTGATCGGATTTACTCCGTGAGCTGGGGGTGGCCGCAGAGACCAGCGAGAAGCGACTGTTTACTAAAAACACAGGTCCGTGCGAAGCCGTAAGGCGATGTATACGGACTGACGCCTGCCCGGTGCTGGAACGTTAAGGGGACCGGTTAGCTCTGTTTCGACAGGGCGAAGCTGAGAACTTAAGCGCCAGTAAACGGCGGTGGTAACTATAACCATCCTAAGGTAGCGAAATTCCTTGTCGGGTAAGTTCCGACCTGCACGAATGGCGTAACGACTTCTCGACTGTCTCAACCATAGGCCCGGTGAAATTGCACTACGAGTAAAGATGCTCGTTTCGCGCAGCAGGACGGAAAGACCCCGGGACCTTTACTACAGTTTGATATTGGTGTTCGGTTCGGCTTGTGTAGGATAGGTGGGAGACTTTGAAGCCGTGACGCCAGTCATGGTGGAGTCGCCGTTGAAATACCACTCTGGTCGTGCTGGATGTCTAACCTCGGTCCGTGATCCGGATCAGGGACAGTGTCTGATGGGTAGTTTAACTGGGGCGGTTGCCTCCCAAAGGGTAACGGAGGCGCCCAAAGGTTCCCTCAGCCTGGTTGGCAATCAGGTGTTGAGTGTAAGTGCACAAGGGAGCTTGACTGTGAGACCGACGGGTCGAGCAGGGACGAAAGTCGGGACTAGTGATCCGGCGGTGGCTTGTGGAAGCGCCGTCGCTCAACGGATAAAAGGTACCCCGGGGATAACAGGCTGATCTTCCCCAAGAGTCCATATCGACGGGATGGTTTGGCACCTCGATGTCGGCTCGTCGCATCCTGGGGCTGGAGTCGGTCCCAAGGGTTGGGCTGTTCGCCCATTAAAGCGGTACGCGAGCTGGGTTTAGAACGTCGTGAGACAGTTCGGTCCCTATCCGCTGCGCGCGTAGGAATATTGAGAAGGGCTGTCCCTAGTACGAGAGGACCGGGACGGACGAACCTCTGGTGTGCCAGTTGTCCTGCCAAGGGCATGGCTGGTTGGCTACGTTCGGGAGGGATAACCGCTGAAAGCATCTAAGCGGGAAGCCTGCTTCGAGATGAGTATTCCCACCTCCTTGAGAGGGTAAGGCTCCCAGTAGACGACTGGGTTGATAGGCCGGATGTGGAAGCCCAGTAATGGGTGGAGCTGACCGGTACTAATAGGCCGAGGGCTTGTCCTCAGTTGCTCGCGTCCACTGTGTTAGTTCTGAAGCAA
>NZ_JBHJVF010000024.1:0-2500 GCF_042264145.1 Streptomyces sp. NPDC056144
GGCAAGCCTAGCGAAAATATTTTTAAAAAAAGTATTGACCTAGCAAACTGAAAATGTTATGATTAAGAGGTCGCTTCGAGAGAAGCAACAAAGTTCTTTGAAAACTAAACAAGACAAAACGTACCTGTTAATTCAAAGTTTTAAATAAATCGCACAGCGATGTGCGTAGTCAGTCAAACTACTTTATCGGAGAGTTTGATCCTGGCTCAGGACGAACGCTGGCGGCGTGCCTAATACATGCAAGTCGAGCGGACAGATGGGAGCTTGCTCCCTGATGTTAGCGGCGGACGGGTGAGTAACACGTGGGTAACCTGCCTGTAAGACTGGGATAACTCCGGGAAACCGGGGCTAATACCGGATGGTTGTTTGAACCGCATGGTTCAAACATAAAAGGTGGCTTCGGCTACCACTTACAGATGGACCCGCGGCGCATTAGCTAGTTGGTGAGGTAACGGCTCACCAAGGCGACGATGCGTAGCCGACCTGAGAGGGTGATCGGCCACACTGGGACTGAGACACGGCCCAGACTCCTACGGGAGGCAGCAGTAGGGAATCTTCCGCAATGGACGAAAGTCTGACGGAGCAACGCCGCGTGAGTGATGAAGGTTTTCGGATCGTAAAGCTCTGTTGTTAGGGAAGAACAAGTGCCGTTCAAATAGGGCGGTACCTTGACGGTACCTAACCAGAAAGCCACGGCTAACTACGTGCCAGCAGCCGCGGTAATACGTAGGTGGCAAGCGTTGTCCGGAATTATTGGGCGTAAAGGGCTCGCAGGCGGTTTCTTAAGTCTGATGTGAAAGCCCCCGGCTCAACCGGGGAGGGTCATTGGAAACTGGGGAACTTGAGTGCAGAAGAGGAGAGTGGAATTCCACGTGTAGCGGTGAAATGCGTAGAGATGTGGAGGAACACCAGTGGCGAAGGCGACTCTCTGGTCTGTAACTGACGCTGAGGAGCGAAAGCGTGGGGAGCGAACAGGATTAGATACCCTGGTAGTCCACGCCGTAAACGATGAGTGCTAAGTGTTAGGGGGTTTCCGCCCCTTAGTGCTGCAGCTAACGCATTAAGCACTCCGCCTGGGGAGTACGGTCGCAAGACTGAAACTCAAAGGAATTGACGGGGGCCCGCACAAGCGGTGGAGCATGTGGTTTAATTCGAAGCAACGCGAAGAACCTTACCAGGTCTTGACATCCTCTGACAATCCTAGAGATAGGACGTCCCCTTCGGGGGCAGAGTGACAGGTGGTGCATGGTTGTCGTCAGCTCGTGTCGTGAGATGTTGGGTTAAGTCCCGCAACGAGCGCAACCCTTGATCTTAGTTGCCAGCATTCAGTTGGGCACTCTAAGGTGACTGCCGGTGACAAACCGGAGGAAGGTGGGGATGACGTCAAATCATCATGCCCCTTATGACCTGGGCTACACACGTGCTACAATGGACAGAACAAAGGGCAGCGAAACCGCGAGGTTAAGCCAATCCCACAAATCTGTTCTCAGTTCGGATCGCAGTCTGCAACTCGACTGCGTGAAGCTGGAATCGCTAGTAATCGCGGATCAGCATGCCGCGGTGAATACGTTCCCGGGCCTTGTACACACCGCCCGTCACACCACGAGAGTTTGTAACACCCGAAGTCGGTGAGGTAACCTTTTAGGAGCCAGCCGCCGAAGGTGGGACAGATGATTGGGGTGAAGTCGTAACAAGGTAGCCGTATCGGAAGGTGCGGCTGGATCACCTCCTTTCTAAGGATATTAACGGAATATAAGACCTTGGGTCTTATAAACAGAACGTTCCCTGTCTTGTTTAGTTTTGAAGGATCATTCCTTCGAAACGTGTTCTTTGAAAACTAGATAACAGTAGACATCACATTCAATTAGTAATACAAGATATCACGTAGTGATTCTTTTTAACGGTTAAGTTAGAAAGGGCGCACGGTGGATGCCTTGGCACTAGGAGCCGATGAAGGACGGGACGAACACCGATATGCTTCGGGGAGCTGTAAGCAAGCTTTGATCCGGAGATTTCCGAATGGGGAAACCCACCACTCGTAATGGAGTGGTATCCATATCTGAATACATAGGATATGAGAAGGCAGACCCGGGGAACTGAAACATCTAAGTACCCGGAGGAAGAGAAAGCAAATGCGATTCCCTGAGTAGCGGCGAGCGAAACGGGATTAGCCCAAACCAAGAGGCTTGCCTCTTGGGGTTGTAGGACACTCTGTACGGAGTTACAAAGGAACGAGGTAGATGAAGAGGTCTGGAAAGGCCCGCCATAGGAGGTAACAGCCCTGTAGTCAAAACTTCGTTCTCTCCTGAGTGGATCCTGAGTACGGCGGAACACGTGAAATTCCGTCGGAATCCGGGAGGACCATCTCCCAAGGCTAAATACTCCCTAGTGACCGATAGTGAACCAGTACCGTGAGGGAAAGGTGAAAAGCACCCCGGAAGGGGAGTGAAAGAGATCCTGAAACCGTGTGCCTACAAGTAGTCAGAGCCCGTTAACGGGT